>NZ_JBNAGE010000003.1:0-987923 GCF_049801035.1 Psychromarinibacter sp. S121 | reverse complement strand
ACTTCGCCTCTCCCGGCGTGGTTGGTCCGAGGGAGAGCATCAGCCGGTTGGCCCAGTTGAAGAACGAGATGGCGTAGATGGCGTCGGCGATGGCCTGGTCGTCCATGCCGGTGGCGCGCAGCGCTTCGATGTGGTCGGGGCCGAAGGTCATCGGGATCGAGGTCAGGGCCACGGCGGCGTCAGTGATCGCGTCCCAGCGCGGGTCGATGCGGGCGGAAACACCCTCGTCCAGCAGCTTCTGCACCTCGTCCTTGCGCTTGGAATGCTGCGTGGCGAAGCGCGAATGCACCGAGGCGCAGTAGATGCAGCCGTTGTAGCGCGAGGTCGCGGCGGCGGCCATCTCGCGGTCGGCGCGCGGCAGGCCCGCGTCCGGGTTGTAGAAGATGTCCATGTCGGTGCGCGTCCGATATTCAAGGATATCCGGATCGCGGGCCAGCAGCATGAAGTACGGCATCTTGGACCGCCCCTTCTGGACCAGCGCGGTCCAGTGGCGCTCGGTCAGGTCGGCCTCGTCCATCGGCGGCAGCCACGGCTCCCAGCCCAGCATGTCCTGGGTGAAGACGTTGGGCTCGTCGGGGTTCTCGTGCGTAAGTACGGTCTCGGTCATCGGTGCGGTTCCGGTCAGCTGGCCGCCGCCAGAACCCGCAGGCCGGCGCCGGCGCGGATCTGGAAGCTGAGGAAGGAAATCATCTGCGACAGGGTGACGATATCGGTGGCGCTCCACCCGGCCCCGGTCAGCGCCACGATGGCGTCGCGGCCCGCGTCGCGGGGGTGGAACACCAGCATATGCGCATGCTCGAAAGCGGCGGCGAGGCGCGCGCCCAGGGCGTCGGCGTCGGCCTTGAACACCATGCCCGGCGTGTCCTCGGCGCTCAGCGGACCGGCCGGGAACGCGCCGTAGGGCCCTTCGGTCCGGCCCGCCGCGACCGCGGCCGCGATGGCGTCCGACAGGCCGGCGGCGTCGCTCTCGGCCAGCAGCCTCGCGTAATGCTCCATCGCCGGCGCGTCGCCGTGCAGCCCGGCCACGAAACACGTCACCGCCAGCCGCTCGCCCACCGGCATCAGCCCTTCGCGCACCGAGACGAACAGCGCCTCGTAGCTCTTTTGCGCGTATTCCCGCGCCGTGGGCCGCGCCGCGCGCAGCTCCGACTCGGGCGGCAGCCCCGCCAGCGTGTCGATCACGTCCGTCATGTCATCCTCACCAGTTGGTTATCCGTTCACGGTCACCGCGGCCGGCGCAAAGCGCGCCGTCGCCGGGTCCCCGACATAGCGTTCCGCGACACCCGCGGCGGTCTGCGCCAGTTCGGCCACGGCCAAGATCACCCGGTCCGCCTGCGCGTCGCTGAAGAGATAGCTGAAGTTCAGCCGCACCCAGCCCGGCCGGTCCAGCTCGCACCCGGCGTCCAGCTGCGCCGTCACCGCCTGCGAGGCGGGCCGGTCGAGATCCAGCAGGCGGTGCGCGTAGGGCCCGGCGCAGGCACAGCCGCCCCGCGCCTGAATGCCGTACATGTCGCTCAGCATGCGGGTGAACAGCTGGTGATGCACCAGCCCGCCCTGCCCGTCCCGCACCCGGAACGAGAACACCGGCAGCGCCCGGGCGCCCGCGCGCTGGCCAAGGATCTCGATCTCGGGGACCTTCGACCACGCGTCCAGCGCCCGAAGGCGGAACGCCTCGTCCCGCTCGGCGATCCGGTCGCAGCCCACCGCGTCCTTCACCAGCAGCGCCAGCGCGGCGCGGATGTCGCCGACCACGTTCGGCGTGCCCGCTTCCTCGCGCGCCTCGAGGCTGGAGGAATACAGGTGGTCCCAGGGCGAGACGAACCGCACCGAGCCGCCGCCGGGCGCGGTCGGGGTCGCGCGCCAGCCGATGCCGTCGCGGACGACCAGAACGCCCGTCGCCCCCGGCCCGCCGGGGAACTTGTGCGGCGAGAACACGATGGCGTCCTTCGCCGTCTCGCCCGTGCTCATGTCGATCGGGATGTAGGGCGCGGCGGCGGCATAGTCCCAGACCGCCAGCGCGCCCGCCGCCTTCAGCACCCGCGTCACCGCGTCGGTGTCGGTCAGGATGCCCGTGACGTTCGAGGCCGCGGCGAATGTGCCGATGACCAGATCGTAGCCTTCGACCTGCCGCAGCGCCTCGGCCAGCGCCGCCATGTCCGGCCCGCCGGTCGCGGCTTCGGCGATCTCGATCACCTCCACCCCGCTCTCGCGCCACGGAAGGATGTTCGAGTGATGCTCGTAAGGCCCGGTCAGCACCGCGATGCGCGCGCCGCCCGCCACCCGCGCCGCCAGGTCCAGCCCCGCCACGATCCGGTTCAGCGCGCCGGTCGCGCCCGATCCGGTGAAGATCACGTGGCAATCCGGCCCCGCGCCGGTCAGCCGCGCCACCTCGGCCCGCCCCGCCTCGCGCAGCCGCGTCATCACCCCGCCGCAGAACGAGGCCTCGGTATGCGTGTTGGCGTAAAACGGCAGCACCTGCTCGGACACGAAGCCTTCCACCTGCCGCAACGCGCGACCCGAGGCGGTGTAGTCGGCATACAGAAGCGACTGCGGCCCAAACCCCGCATCAAACACCACGCCATCCCCGATCAGACCACCGCGGAGGTCAGAGACGGGGTCGTAACTACTTGAAATGGCGGACCGAAAAAGGTCCAATCTGGGAAGGTCAGCACCGCGCTGTGCGGTACTGGTCGGTTTTTGCGTCATTTCTCGATGTCTCAACATGTTCAGTCGATACTCGAGCAAAAAAGATGAATTGAATTTGCATATTTTGGCCAAATGCCGAAAATTAATCGCGTGAACTTTCGACTGCTGCATCTGCAAGCGAAATTCTTTTCGCCTGCGGCGGCAGATCCTGCCGCACCGTAGCACACAGAGCTGGTTGACCGATCAAATCCGGTCTCAACAAGGGCGGGCCGCCTGTCTTCGATGATGCGATGAAGCCGCGTGGTTCAGCGACAGCAATAGCGCGGGTCGGTATTGTCAGAGGAACCGTTCCAGCTCGTCCTTTTCAGCTCCCTCGTTTGAGAGAGGGCCACAAGACCCTATTCTGTAAAGCAAAGAGCCCTTCAGAGCGCCGCCGACAGGAAACCCGAGCCGTATTCAGGCTATCGGATCAGTTTCCTCTGACAGTACCCCTCACCTTCGTGATCGAAGGCCCGCCAGCGGTAGCCGTGTTCGACGCAATCCGCGGCGCCCGCGGCTCAATCCCCTCTCGTAAGGACAAGACGCGAGGGGGATGCGGTGCCACTTCGGATGTCGATCGTCGTGACAGCGGCTTCGCCCCGTGCAGCCTGTTCCGGCCGCACGCCGGTGCCGGGATTGATTGCGAACGTCGGCCATGCCGCCATCTGGATCGACAGACGCAATCGCGCCCCGGCTGGCACCGTCGCACAAACCGCCCGCATCGCGACGAGGCGCGCGCCGGGCGCCGCGCTGTCAGCAACCCGAAGATGCCCGCCGGTCAAGGTCAGCGCCGTGCCGTCCGGCCGGATGACGGACAGAGTGCAGTTGAGATCGTGGCTTGGGCAGTCGGAGCCGACATGGAGCTCGGCGGCAACCGGGCCAGCAAGACGCAATTCTGCCTCCAGGGGCGCTGTCGTATAGACAGCCACGTCGGTGCGATCGTCGGCGACACGCCGATCGCAATAGACGCCGGGGAAGGCCCAATGCAACCCGACCGCGGGGGCCGGCCGCCAAGGATCGTGAACCACGAAATCCTGCGCCTCGCCGTCCGGTGCGCGAGCCAACGTGCCCGCGGTGGTGGTCGTAGCGGCACGTCCATCGGAGGACAGGAAAAGGCTGTGGTCGTAGTGCTCTGGGAAGCGTGCAAGATCGCGCCAGCAATTGGCGCCGAGGTCGAACAGCCGGCAAGGCGGACCCTCTTGCTCCACCCCTTTGAGGTGATGATCCAGGAATGCGACGATATCTGCATCGACCCCATCGCCCGCCGCCTCGCCCAGATCGACACCCACATGCCGCCCCCAGGGAAGGTGGGCCCAGGGGCCGACGATCAACCTCTGGGGCGCCGCCGACCGCGCCTGGAACGCGCGATAGGCCGCGAGCGTGCCATCGAACATGAAATCGAGCCATCCCGCCACATGCAGGGCGGGAATATCCAACGGGTCGGCTGACAGCGCGGTCTCGGGCGCAATCGAGGCAAAACTTTCCGCCCGGCCCTCGCGCCAGTCGCCATAGTGCCCGATATGGCCATCCGCTCGGTCGAGGATCTCGGCATATGCCGGCCGCGGTCCGAAATGCACCCCCTGTTCGGCGGCATTGAGGAAATCCTGGTATTCGTCCATGTCGCCGGCGCGACGCGCCTGTTCGGCAGCCATCTGAAGCGCCCAATTCTGATGCAAGGCCATACGAAAAGCCCCGCCCTCATAGGCCCAGTCGGTCTCGATATTCCAGCCGCCCATCACCGGCACCATGGCGTCGGGCAGTTTGGTCCCCGCCTTGCGCGCGCCAGCCAAAGCAAGATACTGGGTCATCGCCTGATAGCTGAAGCCATAGGTGGCGACCTGTCCGGTGCCGAACGGCAACTCAGCCGCCCAGGCCAGCGTCTCGGCGCCGTCCTCGGCCTCGTTCGAAAGAACCGAGAACCGGCCCCCACTGTCGCCGCAGCCGCGCACATCCTGTATCACCACGACATAGCCCTGCGCCGCGTACCACGCAGGATGGGCGAGCACGATGGTCGAGGCAATCCGTCGCCCGTAGGGTTGACGCATGAGCATGACCGGATAGCGCCCGGACCCGGCCGGTTTCCAGATGTCGGCGACCAGCTCGACGCCATCCCGTGTCAGGAAGCCGTGGCGCGTTGGGCCTTCGATCGGCAACGCTGGCCGGGACATTTCACGTTTCATGTCTGGGCTCCCTCGGAAAACTCAGGGACATCTGGAGATTGGCCGAAGGCCGCGATGGCGGGGGTCAGAAATCGGCGCCGCGGACAATTTCATGCCTGTCGACGAGTATTGTCAGAGGAATCGCTCCACGTCGTCCTTTTCAGCTCCCTCGCTTGAGAGAGGGCCACAAAACCTCGTTCTGTAGAGCAATGAGCCTTTCAGAGCGCCGCCGACAGGAAAACCGAGCCGTATTCAGGCTATCAGATCAGTTTTCTCTGACAATACCATTGAGAATAATACGAACGTACATCGGCCGGAATGCCAGTTGGTTCAAAAGAGACTGGCAACGAAATTGGCGATGAATTCTGTGTGGGATCCGCTTGGGCACCATATCCTACCGAAGCAGTTCCTCACGGCTGATCCTCGCCCGGAGCACGCTATCGCGTATATCGCCCCGCCCGTCTTTCTCAGCCAATATCTCGGGCTTATGCCCCGTAATACATCAATCCCAGTCCTTCATGCCCTCGCTCAATCAGCTTTTGGATGGAAATCTGTAGAACCCCATATTCTTAAGCCCAATGCGGTGTAAGGTTTGCAGAGCCTCACGCCTCGGCGATGAGCGCGCATTTACACAATCACTTTCCGCAGGCTTGAGAGGCTGCCTATGGTTCTTTCTTTCCGACGTTTTCAACTTCTCACCCTCTTGGTCGCTTGCGGTTACTCGCCTCCCGCCTTGGCGCAGGACGAATGGACTTTCGGAGCAGATCCGGCACCTGCTGCTCTTTTTGCGCCTGGAGGACAGCCGCTCTTGTCGCTGACTTGCCATCCCTCCGGCGGTGTCAGCTTTCGCTCGGCACTCTTCGGCGGGCCCGGTTTGTCGCCCCATCTGACACAGGACCTTCAGATCAAAACCGAAAACTGGACGTCCGAGACGCTTTCACTCTCCGGCAGCGAAGACGGCGAAGCCTACGAGATTGCGCTTGACCCCTCCGGCCAAGTGGTTTCGGCGATGCGGTTCTCCTCGGCAGTGACGATCTTCCCCGAAGGCCGGGAAGCTTTCGGTTTCGAGATTTCCCTCGATGGTTTCGCCGCAGCTCTCGATGCGGTGATTGCAGATTGCGGGGCCGCGCCGGCGGAAGATCCGCAACCGCTTAGCACCGAGGCCCTGCCGAAGCGCGAATTCGACGAGGCGGACAAGATTGCCGCCACTTCCATCATAGTCTCCGCGAATTGCTCACCGGGCAATCCCGCCGCCTACTGCGCCGATCCGGACGTGCTCGCGTTGCGAGGTCAGCAGATCGAGGCTGCCGCAGCCGCTATCGCCCGGGGCCTCGATCCCCGACGCCGTGATGTGCTCGGCAACGAGCGTCCGGCACTTCTGAACGCCCTTGTAAGATGCTCTAACGACGCCGCGTGCCTGCAGGAATTCTTGACCCAGCGCATCGCCTTCTGGGACGCCCTCTATCGGCCCCTCGGCGAGGACACGCCCGAAGGGCTCGACGCCGCCATGACTGAGGCTTGCCGCGCCGCACTCAGCCCCTCGTCGCAGCTTGCCTGCACCGACCCAACTCTTGCAAAGGCCGAGGCCGCGCTGCGCCGACAACTCCGCGCAGTGCGCGAGGACACCGCGGGAACCCCTTTGGCCAATCTGGCCACCGGCTCCCCCGATGAGGTGATTGCAGGTATCCACGAAGGCTGTCCCGCAGATGTAGAGTGCCTTCGCCGCCGTTATGAAGCGCTTGCTGCCGAGCTTGACGGTATCACCGAGGAATTGACAGTGTGGAAGGCCAAAAAGGCCGAGGAAGAACGCCAACTTGCGCAAGCCGAAGCGGCGGCCGCCGCGCGCAGGAAAGCGGAGACGGAGGCCCGACGCGCCGCCGAGGAAGCTGCCCGAACCGCGATCTTCATTACGCCGCCGGGTAAAGACGGTGAGTGGGTCCGGCAGATCGGACTCGGCCGCTTCGAGATCGCTCGGGGTGCCACCCGCAATGAGCAGGAGGTCATGGCCTACATGGATAGGAAGCTGCGCCTGCTGGCGTTCTTTTATCACGATATCTACGACGGGATCTGCAAGGTCGACGGGCCGTCGAGGGTCTTCACCCTGCGTGTTGATACCGTCACAACCCGGGGCGGCATCGAAGTCAACCGCGACGCGGGCGAGACTTCATCCGTCACAGTGCGCAGCCAGTACGCCGACGTCTTCAACAGTGGCTTTCAACTCGCCTCGAACCCCGCCGCCCTGCTCCTGTCCACCGGTGCCAATTTCGGAGCGCTGTTCTCGGAACTCGTGACAACGAGCCGCGACGTGATCCATGCCAATGGCTGTGGCTCTGCGGAGTTGGACATCTTCGAGCGGAACCTCGCCGCGATCGTGCGCGGCGAACCCTCGCTCCAGCGCCGCGGCGAAGCGATGACTCTTATGGAGAAAGCTTGCATCGACAGCGATCTCGCCGGAATGGCGCGGCGCAGCCCAAAACCAGCATCCGAGGTTTGCGGATGCGTTGCCAGCGCTCTCTGGACCGCACTGCCCGAGGAGCGCATGGCCCCCGTCGAGGATAGGTTCAACCGCCAGAGTCTTTTGCTGGCGACAGCCCTGACACCTGAAGCCTGGGAGGGCGTTCAAGCATGCGTCCGATGATCGAATCCTTCTTGCTCTGCGCCCGTATGGCTCTTGCAGTATTGATTGTGGCGCTGCCCGCGCCGCTGGGCGCCGAGACGGCTCTGCCGGACAGCATGCCACCGCCCCTCGCGGCATCCGAGATCCCGCGCAACCTGAGCATCGCCCTTGACGACTGGCGGAAGAAACCCGGTTTTGGCCAGCCCTCAAGCCCGGATCGCCATGTGCTTGGCGATTTTGCCCCGATCCTGCTCAACGACGGCACCGCGGTGATCCCCGGTCTCGGAGTGCGCCTGCGCCCCGGGAAGTTGGCTGGGCGAGACGTACTGGAGATCGTGGACATACGTGAATTCGGCGCCGTCTGGTCGGCGCGTGACGATCCGCCCTTCGGGTTTGGCGGCGTTGGCGGGCATTTCGGCGGCACCCTGTTTTCGCTGGATCAGGCGCTACGCAGGACGCTTTCTGGCGACACGGCCAAGCGGCTTCGTGAGGGCTTCAGCTTCCCGACGAGCACAGCGGTGCCGTACACCCATGAGGGTGAGCCGCGCGTACAGATCCAGCCTCGGAACTTGCGGGTTGACCCGCTGGTGCGCCCTATGGGCCGTTGGCTTGTGGCCGAGCCCGCAGCGGAGACGGCGCCTGACCCTGCTGCCGAGTATGACGCTATCGTGGCCGATTTCCGCGCTATGCTGGAAGCGAAGCCGTGCAGCGTGACCGGAGCTGATATGATGCGGATGGAGCGGCAGGTGGAGCTTCTGGAAAAGCTCGCCGGCCATGGCCTGCCAAATGTAAACTTCCGAAACGAGCAGAAGGCCGCCTGCGCGATTGCCCAAAATGGCGCCTACGGCCTTGCGGATCTCGAACGGCTGGCGGTGCTGCGGCAGGCCGAATGCACCGACCTGACAGGTGGCCTTAGCGAAAGCTTGCGTGACGCCGCCCGCGACCTTCAAAGGCAGGTGGCGCCACCTTCCGGCTACTTGCGCTTTGCAGAGATCGGACTTTTCGGCATCAACGACCCATCCCGCCGCAATCTCAGTCCCGCGGAGGGTAACGCGCGCCGTGATTGCATACTCGACTGGCTGGAAGAGGGTCTATTTGCAGGCTGATGAAGACCGGGCGGGCACCGCACAGGCAAACTTATGGCGGTCTCCAGATGGCGTTTGGGAACAAGCCAGATCGTGCTGGCAGACTAGCTCCAACGGTATTGTCAGAGGAATCTCATCCGACTGCCCTTATACTCCGCCTCTTCCGAAGAGAGGACGCAAAAAGCTGTTCTGTAAGGGGAAACGCCTTTCAGACTGCCGCAGGGACCAGGAAAAAACCGACGACAGTCTATCAAACAAAGTTACTCTGCCAATGCCCTCTCAGGCGATGTCTTGCAGTAGCGAAATGGGGAGCGTTTCGTCATCCGGCGACGCTACTCAGCACCCTGCCCCACCGCAAGCCGGGTTGCTTTGGCAGTACCCTTGAATGGACAAGGCCGGGTCATTGGGGCGGACGGTACGTAGCACCCTGCCCCACCGCAAGCCGAGTTCCTTTGACAGGACCTCATTCGTGCAGCAATTCCCCCAAATTCCCCGGCGAATGCCAGCGCGGCGCATTGCCTAGCTGATGCAATGGCCCAAAACTCTCCGTTGCGACGGCGTAAGAAATATGGTGTCAAATTATACGCAAGCCACTTAACTAACAAATTGAGACACAGAAGATCACGTCGAAACTCCAAAATCCGGTCAGCACTGCAAGCGCACGAGCGGTGTTTCGCAGCCTCGTCGAACACGGCGTCTCCACCCGCCCCCGGATCGGCGAAGCCCTTGGCCTGTCCCGCCCCACCATGTCCGCAGCCATCAGCGAACTTGAGAAGCTCGGCTATGTCGAGTCGGTGGGGCACGAACAGGGCGCGCTTGGCCGGAAGGCCGCAAAGTACCGCGCGGGGCCCGGCGCGGGCCACGTGATCGCGGTCGACGCGGGCTCGACACATGTACGCATTCGCGTCTCGACCCTCGACCGCCGCGTGCTGCACAGCCGGGTCTATTCCCTGCCCTCCAGCCAGCAGACCCTGGGCGACGAGATCAGCCAGGCCGTAGCGCAGGAAATGGCCGAGCTTGAACAGATCGCGACCGAGATGTGGGGCCCGCTGCGCACCGTCGGAATTGCCATCCCCTCGCGCGTCGTCAAGGACGGGTCGGCGGCCGAGACCACCGGACAGATGCGTATCTTCAGCAAGTTCCGCGCCCCCGAATGCGCCCGCGTCGTATTGGAAAACAACGTGAACTGCGCCGCCGTGGCCGAGCATCTTTACGGCAACGCCAAGGACACGGGCAGCTTTGCCTACGTACAGATCGGCCTGAAGATCGGTATGGGGCTCATGCTGTCCGGCCAGCTTGTGCGCGGTCGCAATGGTGCGGCGGGCGAGATCGGCCACATCAGCTTTCCCTTCGCCCCCGGCGCCACCCCGATCCCCGGCGAGGTCGAGCGCTATCTTGGCACCGAGGGGTTGATCGACCGCGTGCGTGCCAGTTGGCCATCCGAAGCCGGGCCCCCGCCGCAGGACACCAACGAGCTGATGACCCGTGCAGGGAACAGCGACCCTGTCGCGCTGGCGCAGGTCGAGCAGCAGGCACATGACATCGCCGCCGTCGTGGCAACCTGCGTGTCGGTGGTCGACCCCGGGCTGGTGATTCTCGGTGGCGGTCTGGGCAGCTCGGAGCTTCTGCCCGAACGTGTCAGCGCCGCCGCGACACGGCTGTCCTACCCGGTCGAGGTCCGGTCAAGCACGCTTGGCTCGGACGCCACTGCGCTGGGGATCGAAAAACTGGCCATAGATCAGGCACTGCAAGACCTTCTTCCCGAAACCTGACCCTCTGCAGGCAAGGTTTTTCGTTTGGCCTCTTGCTCGATCAATTTTGTTTGTTAAGCTGCCTAATGTAATGAGAGCCAAAACGGCCCGCACCTGATTCCCACCCGCCGTGAGACGTTCGCAAACACCAACAGGAGACATCATGCCCGGATCTCAACGCACCCGCCTTCTTGCCAGCGCGGCCGCATTCGCCGGCGCGCTTGCCTCGCAGGCCAGCGCCCAGGACCTACAATACTGGGTCTATTCCGACTTCGCGCAGGGCGACGCGCTTGCCCTGCAGCAAGAGTTCATCGACGAATTCATCGCCGAGCACCCCGGCGTCACCATTACCATTTCCGGCAAGGGCGACGACGACCTGACCGCCGGCCAGGTGGCCGGTGCCGCCTCGGGCAACCTGCCCGACGTGTTCATGAACGGCATGGCCGTCGGCGCGCAGCTGGTTGAAGTCGGCGCGCTGTCGAACATTTACGATCTGTGGATGGCGCAGCCGCAGGAATATCGCGACCAGTTCGACGCGGACGCGATCGCCTCGTGCCAGCCCTCGCCTGAAGAAATGTGGTGCATCCCCTACACCGGCTTCGGCTCGCTGGTGTTCCGCAACCTGACCGTTCTGGAAAAAGCCAGCATCGACCCCGCCGACGTGCCGGCGACCTGGGACGAATGGCACGCCCAGATGCTGAAGGTCCACGAAGCCGGCATCGCCGCGATTCCCGACCAGTCGCTGGTGTTCAACTCGATCGCAGCAACCTACTCGATGGTCGCCGGGATCGACGACTGGGGCATCGACTTTGACACCAACACCACCAAGATCACGCCCGAGGCGATGGCCAAGACCCTCGAGATCTTCGTGGACATGATGGAAGTCGGCAGCGGCACCAGCCGCAACGACCAGGCGACCAAGGACATGTTCATCTCTGACCAGCTCGCGTTCCACGCGGTCGGTCCCTGGGTCGACCCGACCTATCGCGAAGCTGCCGAGACCAGCGGCCTGAACTACGACTTCGTGCTGCTGCCCGGCGTGGGCGAGCGCGAGCACGGCGGCATCAAAAGCTACGAGATCATCGGCGTCGCGCCCGGCGAGAACCAGGAAATCGCTTTTGAATTCGCCGCTTACGTCGCCGAGAAGAACCAGATGCTTCGTTGGGCCAAGCTGCTGTCGCGCTACAACGCGAACGCAGCCGCCATGGCAGACCCCGAGGTCTCGGACCTGCCCCTGATCGCGCAGTCGGTCGAGTCGGTCAAATACGCGCTCGACACCAAGCCTCCGTACTTCGTCGGAGCGGTGCCGAACTGCTACTCTTCCATCGTGATCGACTACTCGGCCGCGGCCGCCGACGGTGACATGGAGCCGGCGGAAGCCGCCGAAGAGATGATCGCGGAACTGAACGAGTGCCTCGCGGACTGATCCGCGCACTCGTCTGAAACAGCTCGAACGCCGGGCCTTCGGGCCCGGCCACCGCCGCCCCGCGCAAGGACACGCCATGCCGCTGCGTCGCTACCTGCCGCACTATCTCATGATCGCTCCGTTCATGATCCTGTTCGCGGTCTTCTTCCTCTACCCGATCCTGAGCGGGTTCTATTACAGCTTCCACACATGGAACGCCTCGACCCCCGCCGTCTTCGTCGGGATGGACAATTACGAGGACGTCCTCAGCTCGCGCGACTTCGAGCGCGCCATGTGGAACCTCGGGAATTACATCGTCATCACCGTGCCCGTCGGCGTCTCTGTCGCGCTCGGCCTCGCACTTCTGGTGAACAGTTTCACCGGCGCATGGGGCAACTTCTTCCGCAGCACCTTCTTCATGCCCGTGGTGCTTCCCGCCTTTCTCGCCGCCACCATCTGGCGCTGGATCTACACCCCGAATTTCGGCCTGCTGAACATGATCCTCGGCTGGTTCGGGATGGAGTCGATCCGCTTCCTGAACGACACCGACACCATGCTCTATTCGTTGATCGCAGTGGACGTCTGGGTGTCCGCCGGGTTCAACATGGTCATTCTGCTGGCCGGTCTGAAGAACATCCCCAAAGAGCTGTACGAGGCCGCCTCGCTGGATGGCGCAAGCCGGTGGCAGCAGTTCGTGCACGTGACCATCCCGATGCTCAGCCCGGTGCTGTTCTTCGTGATCACCTACGGCATGATCACCGCGCTTCAGGTGTTCGACGTGCCGTGGCTACTGACCGGGTCCTCGTTCACCGAATACGGCGGACGCCGCGGGGCCCTGCTGTTCCCGGTGATGGACATGATGGGCCGCGGCTTCGGCGAGGTGAAGTTCGGTGAGGCCGCCGCCTACGGGTTCATGCTGACCGTCGTGATCATGACCGTCACCGCCGCCCTGTTCACCATCCGCGCCTGGAGGGAACGTCGATGACCGACATGACCGACGCCCGCGCCGTCTCTGCGCCCCATGCGTCCCGTCTCGCGGGCTGGTCAAGCTGGACCGTCGTCCGGTTCGCCCTTGCCTTTCTCGTTACGCTGATAGCCGTCCTTCCGGTGTGGTGGATGCTGAACGTGGTGTTCTCCGTCCCGGGCGAGCCGGTCTCGATCAACCCGCGCCTGTGGCCCACCCATCTTGGCGAGGGCTTCGACAAGATCCGGATGATCCTGACCGAGACCGAGTACCTGCGCGCCTACTTCAACACGCTGGCCTACGCGATCCTCACGATCGTCGGCGTCTGCCTGTTCGGCTCGATGGCCGCGTTCGAGTTCGCGCTGTTCGACTTCCCCGGTCGGCGGATCTTCTTCAGCATCGTGATGCTGGCGCTGATGGTGCCGACGGCGGTGACGATCATTCCCACATATCTGCTGGTGTCGGATCTGGGCTGGCTGAACACGATGCAGGGCCTTGTGGCGCCCGGCCTCGCATCGGCGTTCGGACTGTTCATGCTGGTACAGTTCATGCGCTCGATCCCGAAGGACATGATCGAGGCGGCGGTGCTGGACGGCGCCGGTCACTTCGCGATCTACTGGCACGTCGCCCTGCCGCTGTCGCGCAACGCGCTGGTGACTCTGGCAATCCTGACCTTCATGCAGACCTGGGGCAACTTCATGTGGCCGCTCATCGTCGCGCCCAGCCCCGAGATGTATACCGTGGGGCAGGTCGTCGGCCTGTTCAACGCGCCCTACTCGCACCAGACGGTCGACGTCGTGATGACGGCGAACCTGCTGGCCGCGATCCCCCCGCTCGTCTTCTTCCTGATCTTCCAGCGCAAGATCGTGGAAGGCATCGCAATGTCCGGATCCAAGGGCTGACGTTATGGCATTTCTCAACATCAACTCCGTCGACAAGTCCTATGGCACCCACAGCGTGCTGAAGGACATCAACCTTGCCATCGAGGCGGGAGAATTCATCGTCTTCGTCGGCCCCTCTGGCTGCGGCAAGTCCACCCTGCTGCGGATGATCTCGGGCCTCGAGGAAATCACCGGCGGCACCATGACGCTGGACGGAAAGGTGCTGAACACGATCGAGCCTTCCAAGCGCGGCATCTCGATGGTGTTCCAGTCCTATGCGCTTTACCCGCACATGACGGCGTTCGAGAACGTGTCCTTCGGCCTTCGCATGGCGCGGACCGCGAAAGAGATCGTGAAAACCAAGGTCGCGAACGCCGCGGGCATCCTGCAGCTCGACAAGCTGCTGGACCGCAAGCCCGCGAACCTGTCCGGCGGTCAGAAGCAACGGGTCGCCATCGGCCGGGCCATTGTCCGCGAGCCGCGCGTGTTCCTGTTCGACGAACCGCTGTCGAACCTCGACGCGGAACTGCGGGTGCAGATGCGGGCCGAGCTGATGGAGCTGCATCGCCGGCTTGGCGTCACAATGATCTACGTCACCCACGATCAGGTCGAGGCGATGACGCTGGCGGACCGCATGGTGGTGATGAACGGTGGCCGCATCCAGCAGGTCGGCCGCCCGCTGGACCTGTACGACGACCCGGACAACACTTTCGTCGCGGGCTTCGTCGGCTCGCCCAAGATGAACCTTCTTCCCGCCACCGCAGCCGGCGCGACCTGCACCGGGATCTGCGGGTCGGGCAGCCTCACCCTGCCCGCCGGGCTTGGTGCAAGCGGGCCGGTCACGCTGGGCGTCCGCCCGGAGAAGCTGCTTGCGCTGGCCGCGGATGCAGCGCCGCCGCCCGGAGCGCTGGTGCTGGAAGGCAAGCTTGTGCTGGCCGAGGAACTGGGAGACGTGACCTATCTTCATATCGAGACCGCCGACGGCACCCGCCTGATCATCCGCAGCGAAAGGCTGCGCGGCCGGGTCGGAGACGACGCGCGCGTGGCGATCTCGCCCGCCGACATCCTTCTGTTCGATGCGGACGGCAATCGCGTCCGATCCGAAGCGCGGGCCGCCGCATGACAACTTCACCTCTTCTGATCGGTGTCGACATCGGCGGCACCAAGACGCATCTGCGCGCACAGGCCGATGGCAGGACCTGGGAACAGATCGTGCCAAGCGCCGAATGGCGCAAGCGCAACTGGACCATCGACGCACGCTCCCTTGTCTCCATGGCGATGACGCTGGCGGGTGGCCGGACGATCTCTGCGCTTGGCGTGGGGGCGCACGGCTGCGACGACGCCGAAGAGTGCGTCCAGTTCCAGCGCGCGATCTCGCACGAATTCACCGGCCCCGTCGCCGTCGTGAACGACGCCGAACTGATGCCTTTCGCCGCCGGGAAGCCGCATGCCATCGGGCTGGTCGCCGGAACCGGCTCGATCGCCGTTTGCCGGGACGAGCACGACCAGATGCGCGTCGCGGGCGGCTGGGGCTGGGTGATCGGTGACGAGGGCAGCGCCTCGGGGCTGATGCGGGACGCCGTACGCGCCATCGCGCTGGAGCTCGACGAGAACGAGAACGCCGAGGATCCCCTGATCCGCCGCCTGTTCGACGCGCTGTCGATCCCCAGCGCCGCGCGGATCGGCAGCACCTTCACCGCCATCGGCCGCGCCAGCGGTGCCGGGGCCGCCGCCCCCGAGATCTTCGCCGCCGCCGACGAGGGCTCGCCGCTTGCGCAGAAGGTAATCCGCGACGGCGGCCGCGGACTTGCCGAACTGGTCGACAGGCTGGAACGGCGCGGCGCGACCGCCGACCACGTGGTTGCGGGCGGCGCCGTCATCGCGGCGCAACCGCTGCTGTGGGTCGCGTTCCGCGATGCGCTCCACGTCATCTGCGGCGACCGCATCACGCCAACGCTATTCAAGGGCAAGCCCGTCGAGGGCGCCCTGCGACTGGCCGAGGGGCTTCTGGACACGCGCCAGCCCTCTGCCGCCCTCTCCCGTCAGACATGAAGGACCTCCAATGAGCTACCGTTCCACCGTCGCCCGACAACCCGCGGCGCTGCGTGACACCTGCACCGCCATCACAGCCGAGATCGCGGGCAAGGATCTTGCAGCGCTGGACAAGCCCGTCATCGGGATCACCGGGATCGGCGCCAGCTATGCCGCCGCCGTCGTCGGCGCGGGCGAGTTTCAGCGTCAGGGCCGCCGCGCCATCGCGATCCGCGCCTGCGACATCGACGCGGGCCAGAACCTTGCCGACGCGCTGGTCGGCCTGTCGCACCGTGGCCGAAGCGTCGAGACCGTACAGGCGTTCCGCGAGCGTCCGACCGCGACCCGTTTCGCCATCACCAAGGACGACGAAAGCCCGCTGGCCGAGGCGTCCGACATCCACCTGAAGCTGAACAACGGCGACGACGCGACCCCCTCCTCGACCGGCTACACCGCCACCCTGCTGGCGCTTGGCATGGCCATCGAGAAAGCAACCGGCGCGCCCGCGACGGACTGGGCCGGCATTCCGGCGATTGCCGAGGAAACGCTGGCGCTTGCTGCGGCGAAAATGGACCGGCTGGGCAAAATGTTCGAGAACCGCCGCGCGATCGACTGCGTCGGCGCCGGTTCCGCATTCGGCACCGCGGACGAAGCCTCGCTTCTGATCCGTGAAGCCTCGCGCATCCCGGCGGCGGCCTATGACACCCGCCACTATCTGCACGGCCCGATGGAATCCATGGACGCCACCACCGGCGTCGTGGTGTTCGGGGCCGAGCGCGAGATCGCGCTGGCGCAGAACCTCAAGGAAATCGGCTGCCCGGTGCTGCTGGTGACCACCGCTGACGGCATCGAGGACGATGGCGTCCTGACCGTCATCAAGGTGCCGTTTAGCGAGAACCGCGTCGCGCAGGGCATCATCGACATCTTCGTGCCGCAGCTTCTTGCCGCGACACTGTCGGATGCCGCCGGCCTGACGGATACCAAGTTCCGCTACCGCCAGTCCGACACCAAGATCGGCCAGCCCGCCGCGGCCTGACCCGGCGCCTGCCGGTACGCAAAAGGCCCGCCGCGCAGCACGCGGCGGGCCTTCTTCTTTGCGGTGCCGGTGTCTTACGACAGCTTCGCGGCCGCAGGCTTGTTCAGGTACAGCTTGGCATGCGGCTTGGTCTGCATCAGCGATGCCGGGCACATGAAGGTCACCGGGCCCTCGCAGACATCCTTCATGGTGTCCGCCTTGTCGGCCTCGTGCACCAGCGCGATGGTGCGCGGCGTGGCCAGCAGCGAGTGCATGGTCAGCGACAGCCCGTATTTCGGCACCGCGTCGCGGTCGGCGAAGATCCCGGCGCGGTGGACCTGGTCGCGGGTCGTCTCGTCCAGGAACACGACGCGGATCACGTCCTTGGTGTCGAAGTCGGCGGGCGGATCGTTGAACGCAAGGTGGCCGCTGTTGCCGATGCCGACGACGGTCAGGCAGGGCTGCAGATCATTGTAGATCTTGGTGTAGCGCGCCATCTCGGCCTCGAGATCCTCGGCATCGCCCTTCATCGGGAAGAACGCCTTGGGCTTCACGTGGTCCAGCAGGTGCTTGCGCATCCGCGAGGCGCCGCTGGCCGGGTCATCCTCGGCCACGCCAAGATAGGTGTCCACATGCAGCACGGTGATCTTCGACCACTCGATGTCGTCCCGCGCGAGAATGGCGGTGTAGAACGCGTCCTGAGCGGCGCCGAGCGCCATGATGATGCAGATCTCGTCCCTTTCGGCGAGGTTCGCCTTGATGATGGAGGCAAGATCCTCCGCCGCGGCCTCTCCCAGCTCGGGATCGGTGTCGGCGATGAACGTCTCCATCTCTCCGTACTTTCTGACTTCCATCTTTCTTCCTGTCATTCGGCCATCCGGCCAGTGGGCGCCACGCACGACGGCGCAGGCGGATAGGCCCGTGCGCACCGCGTCGTGGCTGGGTCGAACCGGCCGAGACGGCCGGCGGTCGATCTTGGAGTGGGCCGGTCTAGCCGCCCGGCGGTCGGGTCAGGGGCGTCCACCGCATGGCGAAGGCCGCGCTGACCCTGAATTCTTCCTCGAGGTCCACGAAGGTTTCTTCCAGCAGCCGGTCGATCTCGGGGTGATCCCGGTCGCGGATCGCCGCAAGCTGGCGGTTGTGCACGTCGATCATGTGCAGCGCGCTGTCCTCGTCATGGGTCAAGGCACCCCGCAGAGGGTTCAGCTCGCGATAGATGCCGTTCATCGTGCGCAGCAGCACATGGTTTCCGGCGGCATGGGCGATCCGGCGGTGAAACACGCCGTCCGCCCGCATCACCATCGCGGGCTCGTTCCGGTGCTTGTGCATCAGCTCTATCGCGTCCGCCACGCGGTCCAGCTCTTCGGGCCGCGCGTTGTCGGCGGCCATGTGGTAGACGATCGGCTCCAGCATCCGGCGCGCGGCGATCAGTTCGCCGATGTGGTCGACCTCGGACGCGATGTGCCGCCCGAGGATATCCAGCGGCACCATCTCGGACGCAACGAAGATGCCCCCCGACTGGCCCGCCTTCACGGTCAGAACGCCCGTCGTCTCGAGGATGCGCAGCGCCTGCCGCAGCGTGGGGCGGGACACTTCCAGCATCCCAGCCATCTCGGCCTCTTTCGGAAGCCGGTCACCCTCGCCGAGCCCCTGGGCGTCGATCGCCTCGACGATGCGTTCGATGATCGTCTCGAAGGTTCGGTGCACCTTGATCGGAGCGAACACGCGCGGTCCCTGCCCTTCGCTCTGGCCGCGCTTCTCTGTCATCTCCGCCACGCTCATCTCCCCACCTCGTCGGACACGGCGACCAATGTGCCCAGCTCTGCCGCGTGTTTCAACGCGGAGACGGCGATGTCCGCGCGGAAAGCGCTTTCGATCCCCGCATGGTATCGCTTCAGCGCCGCATCCAGGTACTGGTCCGCCGCCCGGCTGATCGACCCGTTCAGAACGATGACCTGCGGGTGGTAGAACCGGCTGATCATCTTCAGCACGTCGCCAAGGTGACGCGCGAAGATGGAGACGATGCGCCCGGCATCCGCGTCTCCTGCTGCGGCGCGCTGGAACACGGTCACGCCGTCCATCGGCTCGCCCGTGACCTGCAGCGCCATCTCACGAAGGCCACGACCGCAAACTGTCCGGTCAAGCGAGCGGAACTCGCCCAGCTCGTCGACATAGACCTCGATCTCCGAAATCAGCCCGGCCCCGTAGACGCCGCGCAGCACGCCATTCGCGTCGTGATAGCCGACGCCGATCCCGGTGCCGATGTTCAGCATCGCGAAGGGACGGTCGATACCGCCCTTCCCGAGATGCGCCTCGGCCAACGTCATCGCGTGGATGTCGTCGTCGACGTGGACCGGCAGCCCGAGCGTCTCGCGCAGGAAATCCTCCAGCGGGAAATCGACCGGCCCGCCCATCAACGAGCTGTAGGCGACATGGCCGCCATCCAGCACGCCGTTCAGCGTCAGCCCCACCCGCGTCGTGCCCGGAGGCGCGGTGGCGCGGATGAGCCGGGCAAGGTCCTCGGCGAACAGCTTCGTCCCGCGCCGCATCAGCGCGGTCGGCACCTTGCCGATCTCCTCGGTCGTGAAGTCTGCGCCGATCCGGCAGAACCCGATCTTGGTCCCGCCGATATCGACGCCCAGCGACAGCGTCATTCGATCACCCGGTACCCGATGGGCGCGGCATCGGTGTCCGCGTCGTACCGCAGCGCCTCGACCTTCCCGAGCGTTCCGACTTCGGCGCGATAGCGGATTTCCCACGACCCGTCCGCCATCTGCACGGGAACGCCGTGGTAAGGCAGGATCTTGGACTGCGTGTTGACCGGCAGCACCGCAAGGTTCTCGGCCTTCGGCGACACCGTCAGCTTCACCGCATTGGGCCGCAGGTCGTGCAGATAGCCGGTGACGTCCCGCAGCGACAGGACCGAGCGGTAGGCGAAGAACTGGCGGTGCGCGACCTTGTCGATGTAGTCGCGCGGATAGCGCAGCGCGCTGTCGGTCTGTGTCAGGTCATACGCCTTGGCCAGCACCTCGCCCTCGTAGTCCAGCGTCGGAACAGAGGTGCGCTGCGCCGCCGTCGTCGTCTCGTAGGCCGCGCGCATCGCCGGGTCGCCCTGCTGCCACAGCTCGCGCAGGCGCTCCTGCTCGTGGATCCATCGCGCCTCGAAGTTCGGGATCTTCTCGCCCATGTCGTCGAGGCTGTGGAAGGTGATCCGCTCGGGATCGACGCCCGACACCTGCATCACGCCCTCGATCCCGTCGCGATAGGCCTGCACCCGCTTGGGCGAAACGCCCTGGCAGCGGCCAAGGATGCCTTCCTCGAGGATCGTCAGCACGCCGCCCGGCGTATAGACCGACGCCACCGCGTCCATCACGGCCTGGAACCGGCGCAGCATCAGCGCTTCGCCGAGATCGGGCGCCGCACGCTCGTTCTTCAGCGGGTTCGGCACCTTGTACGGAAAGGCCATCGCCACGAACTGGATCGGCTTGCCGTCGGCGATGAAGTGGTTGAACTTCTCGATCCACTTGTCGCGGTTCGCCGGAATGAACGAGGGATCACCGAACAGCACGTCGGGCAGTTCGAAGATCGACAGGATGCGTTCTGCCGTCGTGCCATCGGACGCGGGCGTCAGGGTCACATCGTTCGTCGCCAGCAGCGCGCGCAGGCCCGCCGCGTCCAGCGTCGTCTCGGACACCGGCGCCGGGGGCACGTAGGACGTCGGAAGCGCCGAGTTGATATAGATGTACGGGCTCGAAGCGCCTTTTTCGTCTTTCATCACTTGATCCTTGAGAGGAATTCGATTGTGCGGGGATGCTGCGGATTGCGGATCAGTTCTTTCGGAGGTCCGGATTCCGCGACCACCCCTCGTCGATGAAATGCACCGTGTCGCCGACTTCCTCGGCGAAGGCGATTTCGTGGGTCACCACCAGCATGGTCATGCCGTCGCGGGCCAGGTCGGCCATCACCGAAAGCACCTCGCCCACAAGTTCCGGGTCCAGCGCCGAGGTCGGTTCGTCGAACAGGATGACCGAGGGACGCCCGACGATGGCGCGGGCGATGGCGACGCGCTGCTGCTGGCCGCCGGAAAGCTGGCCGGGATAGCTGTCGGCCTTGTGCAGCATGCCGACGCGGTCCAGCGTGGCGCGGCCGCGCTCGTTCGCCTCGGCCCGTCCGACGCCCTGCACCATCCGAAGACCGGCGGTGACGTTGTCGAGCGCGGTCATGTTGGGGAACAGGTTGAAGCGCTGGAAGACCATGCCGATCTCGGCCCGGCGTTTCGCCGTGGTCTTCGGCGACGCCTCCCACCACTTTCCGCGTTTGAACTCGGCCCCGACCATGTAGTCACCAACCCACAGCTCGCCGCCGTCATAGGTCTCCAGCTGGTTCACACAGCGCAGAAGCGTGCTTTTCCCGGACCCGGACGGGCCGATCACGAAGGCGGCCTCGCCCCGGCGCACGGTCAGATCGACCCCTTTCAGAACCTGGGTACTGCCAAAGGACTTCTTCAGCCCGCGAATACGGACCACCTCGTCCGTGCTTGCAGCGCCATCAGATACGGCATCGGTGGCGATATCGGTCATGGTAAGGTCTCTCATTCGCTTGCCGTGGCCTTGGCCTTAGCCCGGGTCTCGTGCGTGATCCCGCGGGCCAGTCGTTGTTCAAGCTTCGCCTGTCCGTAGGACGCGACGGAGACGAGGATCAGGTACCAGAAGGACGCGACCAGCAGCATCTCAACGACATAGAAGGTCTGCGCCGCGATGGACTGGGTGGCTCCCATGATCTCTCGCGTGCCGATCACGTAGACCAGCGAGGTCGCCTTCAGCAGGTCGATGGCGAGGTTGCCGGCGGCGGGCACGATGACACGGATCGCCTGCGGCAGGACGATCCTGGACAGCGCCTTGGTCGGTGTCATCCCGATGGACAGCGCGGCTTCTGTCTGGCCCTTGTCGATTGCGATCAACCCGCCCCGGATCACCTCGCACATGAAGGCGGAGACGTTCAGCAGAAGGCCCAGCAGCGCGGCGGTGGTGGCGCTGATCAGCTCGTTGGTGGGGATCGAGGCGCCGAAGATGCCGATGCGCGGCATGAACAGGCCGAGGTTGAACCAGAACACCACCTGCACCAGCAGCGGCGTTCCGCGGAAGAACCAGATGTAAGCGCCGGAAATCGCTTTCAGAACGACGTTCTCAGAGATCCGCATCGCGGCAAGGATCGTGCCCAGCACGATCGAGCCGGCCAGCGACACGAGCGTCAGCATCAGGGTCATCTTGACCCCGTCCAGAACGGCGGACTGGAACATGTAATCCCAGACCACGTTCCAGCGGATGCGTCCGCTGTTGATGACGACGCTGGCCATCGAGGCGACGACCACCAGTGCCAGCACCGCCATCGCGATGTTCACCAGCCGGGGACCGGGCCTGCGGTGCAACCGCAGGCCCTCCGCCATGGTGTCCGTTGTGAAGGAAGACATGGCGCGCCCCTGATCAGAACAGCGGCGAGTTGAAAGTGAACGTCTCGACCGCGCCGTCGCCGACCGCCCATTCGTCCATAATCGCCTGATAACTGCCGTCTTCCAGCATCGCCTGCATCGCACCGCCCATGGCGGCCATCAGATCGGTGCTTTCCTTCGAGAAGGCGATGCCCTGGTTGGCCGGGGCGAAGCGTTCGACCGGCGACAGTTCAAGCTGGGTCTGGATGCCCTCGGTCGCCTTGGTCAGCGCGTAGTTCGAAACACCGTAGGTGTTCATCGTGGCATCCGCCTGCCCCGAGGCGACGGCAAGATACGGACCGGTCTGGTCGGCGGTTTCCATGATGGTCACCGGCTCATCGCATTCGGTCTCGTTCAGGTCCTCGATGATCGCGGGGAACAGCGAGCCGGTGACGATCGCGACGGTGTGGCCGCACAGATCGGCCATCGTCTCGATGCCCAGCGGGTTGCCCTTGGGAACGATGACGCCCGAGCCTTCCTGCGAGTAGGAGATGAAGTTGACGATCTCTTCGCGAGCCTTGGTGTCCGCCATGGCCGAGAGGTACAGGTCATAGCGGCCCGACTGAACACCCGGAATGCCGGCGGTGAACTGGATGACTTCCCAGTTGACGGTAAGGCCCAGACGCTCGGCCGCCTGGTTCACCAGATCTGCGTCCACGCCCATGACTTCGCCGCTTTCGGCATCGACATAGACCCACGGCGCGTTGCCGTCGGTGGTGGCCACGTTGAGCGTCCCGCGTTCAGCGATTTCGGCAGGCAGATGCTCCATCATGTCGGGCGTTGCCGGCATGTCCTGCGTGATCTCGACGGTCTGAGAAAAGGCAGCGCCAGCGGTCAGGGCCAGCACGGCAGTGGTGGCGGCAAGGCCGCCGAAACGTTTGGTGGTGTTGGTCATGTTGCTCTCCTGTTGGACCTTTATGTCCATAAGCTGGAGTTAAAACTCAAGCCAAATGGAAAACAAGTTGCTATTTAAATATTGTCAGCCGGCGCCAACCGGCCTTGGGATCACATGCGATGAAGTGCATTTATTTATAATTATTCGATGTTTATCACTCGACTCTCACAATCGACATAATGCGCCATTCGGAAGCGCGGCGCGGCGAAAGGCATCCAACCCTCCGCCGCGCGGACACGAATCGTCAGACCGGGTCCAGCAAGGAGGCCGTCTGCGGCCCAAGGTAGAGGGTCGCGCCCTCGGTCTTCGTCAGCAACGAGGCGGGGCACATGATGCTGATCGGTCCTTCGAGCATCCGCTTCACGGCGGGTGCCTTCGGTTCCTCGTGCACAAGTGCCAGAACCCGCTTCGGCTTCAGAAGCGCATGCATGGTCAGCGACAGGCCGTAATGGGGCACGTCATCGGGGTTCTCGAAGAAGCCGCGCTTCTTGATCTGGTTGCGGGTGGTCTCGTCAAGAATGACCGCCTTGATCACCTCGGTCGTGGTGAAGTCCGCAGGCGGGTCGTTGAAGGCAAGGTGGCCGCTTTCACCGATGCCCACCACGGTCAGGCACGGCTTGTGCTCGTCATACAGCTTCGTATAGCGCGCCAGCTCGTCCTCGACCGGTTCGGCGTCGCCCAGCATCGGGTAGAACTCCTTGGGCTTCACGTGATCCAGCAGGTGCTTGCGCATCCGCGACGCGCCGCTTTCGGGGCGTTCGTCGGCCACGCCCATGTAGGTATCGACGTGGAAGACGGTGATCTTCGACCATTCGATGTCGTCACGCGCGATGATCGCGGGGAAAAAGTACGGCTGCGCCGCCCCCAGCGCCATGATGATCGAGATTTCGTCCTTCTCGGCCAGCTCGGCCTTGATCGCTTCGGCCAGCGCCTCGGCCGCTGCGGGGCCGATGTCCTCGTCGGTGTCGTGAATCTGCACGTCTAGCGTGCCGTATGTCCTCTGCTCCACAGGGATCTCCTTTTCTGGTGTCGGAAGGTTCGGGCCGTACCGCTACTCTGCGAAGGCGGCGGGAAACGGGGTGTCCATGACCTCGGGCCGGATACAGGCGGCGCGATGGGCATTGCCCCGCTGCGCCAGCGGCGGCGGCACCTTGGCGCAGGCCTCGATGGCGTGCGGGCACCGGGTGCGGAACACGCAGCCCGAAGGCGGGTTCGCCGGGCTCGGGGGATCGCCCTTCAGCAACATGCGCGCCTTGCGCCGTTCCGGGTCGAAGCTAGGCGCACAGGATATCAGCGCACGGGTGTAGGGGTGTTGCGGCCGGGCGAAGACCTCTGCGGCCGGCCCCTCCTCCATCACGCGGCCCAGATACAGCACGACCACCCGGTCGCAAAGCGAGTGCACCACGGCAAGGTCATGGCTGATGAACAGCAGCGACAGATCAAGGTCGCGCCCGAGGTCGTGCAGGAGCCGCACGATCTGCGCCTGAATCGAAACGTCGAGCGCCGAAACCGGTTCGTCCGCGACGATGAACTCGGGTCCGGTCGACAGCGCGCGTGCAATGGACAGCCGCTGACGCTGGCCGCCCGAGAACTCGTGCGGATACCGTCCCGCCGCCTCGGGCCCCAGCCCCACCTGTTCCAGCAGCGCGTCGACGCGCGCGGGGATCTCGGACGCCGCCACGGTGCCGTGCACCTTCATGCCGTCCGCGATCTGCGCCCCGATGCGGCGGCGCGGATCGAGGCTGGAATACGGGTCCTGGAAGATCAGCTGCATCCGGCGGCGCAGGTCCTTCTGTACCGCACCCTTGCTTTGCGCAACGAAGGCCCCGTCGAACTTCACCTCGCCCCTGGTGGGCGGGATCAGTCCCAGAAGCATCCGGCCGATGGTGCTTTTGCCCGAGCCGCTTTCGCCGACCAGACCGACGGCCTCGCCCCTGCGGATCTCGAGATCGACACCTGCAACCGCGCGGACCGGGCGTCTGCCTGTCAGACGCGAGGCCTTGCCGAACTCCTTGACCAGTCCGTTGGCGGTGAGAAGCGGCGCGGTCATGCGACCTCCTTCCAGCGCAGGCAGCGCGTGCGGCGTTCGTGGCAGACGGTTTCAAGCGTGGGATGGGTCGCACGGCAGGCGTCGGTCGCGTGCGTGCAGCGCGTCGCGAAGACGCAGCCCTCGGGGCGCTCGCCGGGCGTGGGAACGAGACCGGGTATGCCCGTGGGCAAGGCGTCGCCTTCGGGACTGCTGTCCAGAAGTGCACGGGTATAGGGGTGTAGCGGACGCGCGAAGATCTCGGCCGCCGGCCCTTCCTCGACAATCTCGCCCGAATATATCACCGCCACGCGGTCCGCGATCTCGGCCACGACCGGCAGCGAGTGCGAGATGAAGATCAGGGCGAGCCCCTGCTCTTCCTTCAGCCCCTTAAGCAGCTCCAGCACCTGCGCCTGAACGGTCACGTCCAGTGCGGTGGTCGGCTCGTCCGCGATCACCAGCCGTGGCTTGTTGGCGATTGCCATGGCGATCATCACCCGCTGGCGCATCCCGCCGGACATTTCGTGCGGGTAATTCTTCGCGCGGGCGACCGGATCGGGGATGCCGACATGGCGCAACAGATCGACGACCTCGGCGCGGACGGCGGCCCTGCCCATGGGACGATGCGCAAGGATCGCCTCGGCCAGCTGATGACCGACGGTATAGACCGGGTTTAGCGCGCTCAGCGGGTCCTGGAACACCATCGACACCTCGCCGCCCCGCATCCGGCGCAGGTCCTTGTCGGACATCGCCAGCACGTTGCGCCCGTCGATGGTGGCTGTGCCCTCGGCGACACCGATGGCCGGCGGCAGCAGCCCGGCGACGGCAAGGCCGGTCAGCGACTTGCCGGACCCGCTTTCGCCGACGATGGCCAGCGTCTCGGACGGGGCGACGTGAAGGTCGATGCCGCGCACGAGATCGACGGGCTTCTCGCCCGCCAGTTCCAGCCGCAGCCCCTGCACGTCCAGCAACGCACCCTCTTTCGGCGTCACCTTTGCGGGCGTCTTCAGCCCCTTGAGGAACTTGCGCGGCGGGCGGGCAATCTTCTGCGGGTCAAGGATGTCCCGCAGCGCGTCGCAGACCGAGTTGATCGACAGCACGGTGATCACCAGCGCGACGCAGGGCCAGACCAGCAGCATCGGCGCATTGTTCATGACCGAACGCGCGGACGAGATCATCATCCCCCACGACGGCGCCGGCGGCTGAACCCCGAGACCCAGGAACGACAGGCCGGATTCCAGCATGATCGCCGACGAGGCCGTCAGGCTCATCTGCACCAGCAGCGGACCCGCGACGTTCGGCACGATCGTCAACAGCAGGATGCGAACCTTCGAGACGCCAAGCGCGTCCACCGCTTCGACGAAGGCGTTCGAACGGACCATGGCCGTCGAGACCTGCGCAACGCGGACGAAACCGGGAATGTAGACGAAGGTCAGGACCGGGATCAGCGTGCTTAGGCCGGGGCCGAACAGTGTGACGATCATCATCGCGACCAGCAGGTGCGGCAGGCACAGGACCACGTCGGTCGCCCGCATGATGATGGCCGACGACCAGCCGCCGAAGTACCCGGCTATGATCCCCAGCATCCCGCCGATGACGCAGGCGGCCACGGCGGTCGCGGCGGCCACCGCAAGCGAGACGCGTGCGCCCCACAGCAGCCGGGACAGCAGGTCGCGGCCGTATTCGTCGGTGCCCAGCCATTGCTCGGCCGAGATGCCCTGCAACCGGGCGACGATGTTCATCTTGATCGGATCAGCCACCGGCAGCAACGGCGTCGCCAGCGCGATCAGCACGATGGCCCCAAGGGCCACGAAGGGAAGGTAGCGGCGCAAGGTCATGCGTTGCGCATCCTCGGGTCGAGCCAGCCATAGGCGATGTCGACCAGCAGGTTCAGACCCACGAAGATGACCGAGATCACCAGCACGCAGCCCTGCACCATCGGGTAATCGCGCGCGTTCACCGCGTCGATCATCAGGCTGGAGAGGCCGGGATAGTTGAAGACGTATTCCACCAGAACCGCGGACCCGACGAGGATGCCGAGGTTCAGCGCGAAGGCGGCCATGACCGGCATCAGAGCGGTGCGCAGCACGTGGGCGTACAGCACCCGGCGCGGCGTCAGGCCCTTGGCGCGTGCGGTGCGGACATAGTCGCGCTGCATCACCTCAAGGCAGGTAGTCCGTGTCATCCGGAACACCAGCGCGAACAGCGTGACGGACATTGTGAAGGCGGGCATCGCGGCCAGCGCGAAGTGGCGGCCGATGTTTTCAGTGATCGGCACGAAGCCCCCGGTGGGAACCCAGCGCAGAATCGAGGCGAAGACCAGCACCAGAAGCGAGCCGATGACGAAGTTGGGCACGGATTCCGACAGCGCCGACAGCCACAGACCGATCCGGTCAAGCCAACCACCTGCCCGTGTCGCCGCGTACAGGCCGAACGGGCCGCCCATCACCAGCGCCATGACGGCGGCCATCGCCACCAGTTCCAGCGTGCGCGGCAGCCGGCGGGCGATCTGCTCGGCGACCGAGGCGCCGTCCTGCATGGAGACGCCCAGATCCCCCTGCAGCATCGCCGTGATGCTTTGCACGTACTGGGTCAGGATCGGCTGATCGAGTCCCAGTTGCCGCCGCAGACCCGCGGCGGCTTCAGGCGTAACCGCGACGCCCCCCTGCGACAGCAGAACCGTCGCAGGGTCGCCCGGTACGAGACGCAGGCCAAGAAAGACCAGCGTCACGATCAGGAATACCAGGAGGACCGAACTCCCGAACCTCTTCAACAACCACATCGGCAACTCAGTCCTCCCGGAAGATCACTCGTCTTCCAGCACGGTGGTGGCGAGCGTGATGCCCGAGTAGTTGGTCAGCGACCCCGGCAGGTTCACGAACCCTTCGACGTTCGAGCGCATGCCGTAGCTCTGGCGGCGCCAGGTCAGCGGCACGATCGGCGCGTTCTCGATGGCGAGCGTCTTGAACTCGTCGTAGATGGCGGCCTGCTTCTCTTCGTCGAACTCGCGACGTCCGGCTTCCAGCGCCTCGTCGAGCCCCGGCACAACCATGTTGAAGCTGCGCAGGTTCGACGGTGCGAGCTTGCTGGAATAGCCGTCCGACAGACCGTCCGGATCGTTCGACGAGAACGCCAGACCGCCAACCGCGATGGCGTACTCGCCCTTGTCGCCCATGCCCACGCGGGTCGGCCAGTCAGGCAGAACGGCTTCGGCTTCGATCCCGATCTCGGCAAGGTGCTGCTGCACGACCAGAGCGGTGTCGCGGTGCATGAAGTACTGCGCGGTCGACAGGATCGTGGTCTTGAACCCGTCCGGGTAGCCCGCCTCGGCCAGAAGCTGTTTCGCCAGCTCGGGGTCGTAGTTGTAAACGTGATCCTGGCTCTCGTCGTAGATCGGCGAGGACGGCGGGATCGGAAGGCCTTCCAGCGGAGCGCCCTGCCCGAAGAACACGGCGTCGACGATCTCTTGGCGACGGATCGCGTGGGCCACCGCAAGGCGGACCTTCGGATCGTTGAACGGCTCGACGTCGGAGTTGAACACCAGGTACATGAACTGGCCGGTGTCGACGTGGTCCATCTTGACCTCGTCATTCTCGGCCAGACGGTCCATGGCCGACCAAGGCACGAACTCAATCAGGTCCACATCGCCCGCTTCAAGCGCGGAAACACGCAGGTTCTCGTCACCGTACGCCACGAAGCGCACACCCGGGTTCAGCGGGATGCTGTCGTCGTAGTAGTCGGCGAAGGGTTCGACCTCAATCGACACGCCACGCTCGTCCGCCGCGATCACGTAGGGACCTGCGCCGATGCCGGGCTGATCCTCGGTGATCGAATCCATCTTTACCATGTGGAAGTAGGTCGAGGCGAAGGTCAGCGGCAGGGTGCGGATCGGCTCGGCCGTCGTCAGGCGGATCGTCTTGTCGCCCACCACCTCGATGGTGGTGATGTCACGCAGCTGCGCAGCCAGCACGGCGGTCGAGTCCGGCGCGGCGGCAGTCTCGATGTTCCACTTGATGTCCTCGGCAGTCACCGGCGAGCCATCGTGCCACACCGCGTTCTGGCGCAGGTTGAACAGCCAGGCGCCCTCGCCCTCGTACTCCCAGCTTTCCGCCAACTCGCCCTTGATCTGGCCTTCGTCGTCGTAGCCCAGCAGCGACCGGTGAATGGTGAATTTCACCGTCGCGGCAGCGGTACCGGCGTGCAGCCACGGGTGGATGTTCGCGGGATAGGTCGACAGGCCGAAGATGATCTTGCGGTCCTGTTCCTGTGCCAGCGCGGCGCGGAGGTTCAGGAACGGCACGGTGGCTGCACCCATCAGCAGCGAACGGCGGGTAATGTTCATTTCAGTTCTCCTGTTGGTCGTTCTTTTCGTTCAAAAAAGCCAGCCGGGCCGCGTTCTGAGGCGCGATCCCGGCCAGTAGGGGAGTTTCAGCCGGCCCAACCGTAGACCGACCTCGCGATACCCAGGGAAATGCGGCCGTCCTCGACGTCGCGGGCGACCTGTTCGGGCGGACGCTTCGACGGATCGCCGTAGCCCCCCGCGCCCGCCGTGCGGACCTCGATGATGGTGCCCGCCTTGAAGAAGCCGTACTCGCCGTCAAACTCTACGCCGGTGGCGTCGATCGAGGCCGATGTGCCTTCGCCGCCGCCGGATACGCCAAAGGGGCGCGACAGCACGCGGGTGATGTCCATGCGGCCGTGGCAGTCCTCTTCGACGCGATAGACGCGGCGGATGCTCATCCCGCCCCGGAATTCACCGGTGCCGCCCGAGTCCTGCACAAGCTCGTACTTCAGAAGCGTGATGGGATACTCGATCTCAAGCGCCTCGACGGGCAGGTTCGACGTGTTGGTCATGTGGACGTGCACGCCGTCCAGTCCATCCTTGTCGTACCGCGCGCCGGACCCGCCGCCGATCGTCTCGTTGTAACCCCACATCCGGCCGTCTACGCCCTGCCCGAGGAACTGGACTGCGGGCACGCCGCCGTTGCCGGCCGCGGTCACTCGCTCGGGCACCGCCTGGATCAGAGCGCCGTGGATCAGGTCGACCACACGCTGCGCCGGGCCGATGCGGCCATCGACGGCGGCGGGCGCGACGCAGTGCAGGATAGTGCCCTTCGGCGCGGTCACGGTCAGCGCCCGCGACAGGCCCGCGTTGGGCAGGATCGTCGGGTCGATCACCGATTTCACGGCGTAGTACACGGTCGCCAGCAACGAGGTGTAGTTCATGTTCATCGCGGCGCGCAGCTGCGCGGGGCTTTCGAAATGCAGATGCATCTCGTCGGCCTTGACCGTGATCTCGGTCGAGAACGGCAGGCTTTCGCCGCGAGAGCCGGGGCTGTCGAAGGTGTCCGCGAAGGTATAGGTGCCGTCCGGGATCAGCTCGATCCCGGCCCGCATCTTGCGGTCGGCATAGTCCTGCAGCGCCTTGCCGGCATGCAGCACGGTTTCCAGCCCGTACTTCGCGCACAGGGTCTGCACCCGCTGGACACCCATCCGGTTCGCAGCAAGCTGCGCGCGGAAGTCGGGCAGCCGTTCGTGCGGCAGTTGGCAGTTCAGCAGGATCAGGTCCTCGACGTCCTGCACCAGCTCGCCCGCCTTGTAGAGACGGATGGGCGGGATCCGGATGCCTTCCTGGAAGATGTGGTCGTGGCCCCGGTCAAGGAAATCCGAATGGTGCGCGGTGTTCACCGCCCACATCGCGGGCTTGCCGTCGACGAAGATCGGCTCGGCCAGAACGATGTCCGGCAGGTGGGTGCCGCCGCCGACATAGGCGTCGTTGCCGATGAACACGTCGCCCGGCGACAGGGTGTCCGCGGGATAACGCTGCATGATGCAGGGGATCATCTCGATGAACGAGCCAAGGTGCATCGGGATGTGTTCGGCCTGGCACAGCGTGGTGCCGTCCATGTCGAACAGCGCGGTCGACGAGTCCCGGCGTTCTTTGATGTTGGTCGAATAGGACGCGCGCACCAGCGCCTCGCCCATTTCCTCGACGATCGAGGACAGGGCGCTGCCGATCACTTCGACGGTGATCGTGTTGATCGGCGCAGCCGTGGTTGCGGAAGTTGCGGTTGCGGTACTCACTGAAGGACCTCGATGATGAGGTTGAGATGAGGCTCGACACGGGCGGTCATGCCGGGCGGCACGACGGTGGTGGCGTCGAACTGTTCGATGATTGCCGGTCCCGCGACGCGGTTGCCGGACTGCAGCTTGGCGCGGTCGTAGATCGGGCAAGAGACGAAGCTTTGCACTTCGCTCATCCACACGTCCCGCTTGCCGACCACTGCGCCGGAAGCGTCATGGCCCGCATCCGGGAACGCCGGGAACTCGGCCTTCTTCACGCCGCCGGTCGCCTCGACTCGCAGGGTGACGATCTGGATCGGTTCGCCTTCCGAAACGAAGCCATAGTTCCGCTGGTGCTCGGCGTTGAAGGCCGCGTACAGCGCATCGACCGTGTCCGGGCCAACCGGACCGGCGGGCAGCGGGATGTTTAGCTCGTAGTTCTGGCCGACATAGCGAAGGTCCACGGACCGGGCGATGCCCTGCGCCTCGGGCGCGACATGCTCGGCGGCGAACCAGTCTCCGCATTGCGCGTCGAGCGCGGCGAAGGCGTCCTTCATGGTCTGCGCGGCGGCCTTGTCCAGCGGGCTGAGCGCGGTGACCGAGAAGTTGGTCTTCAGGTCGGTCAGCAGCAGGCCCATCGCGCACAGGATGCCGGGGTGGCGCGGGATGATGACGCGCTGCATTTCCAGCTCTTTCGCAAGCCGGGTGGCGTGCAGCGGACCGGCTCCGCCAAAGGCGATCAGCGCATAGTCGCGCGGATCGTACCCACGCTGGACCGAGATCACACGGATCGCGCGCGCCATGTTGGCAGCGACCACCGACAGGATGCCCTCGGCGGTCTCGGTCACACCCAGGCCCAGACGGTCGGCCAGCCGGCCGATGGCCTGCTTGGACAGCTCCTGGTGCACCTTGAGACGGCCCGACAGCAGGTATTCCGGGTTCAGCGTCTGCAGGACGATGTTCGCGTCCGTGACGGTGGGCTCGTCGTTGCCACGGTTGTAGCAGACCGGCCCGGGATCGGCACCGGCAGATCGCGGGCCGACCTTCAGGTGGCCGCCGCTGTCGATGAACGCGATGGAGCCGCCACCGGCACCAACCGTGTGAATGTCCAGCATCGGCGCCTTGATCGGATAGCCCTCGACCTCGGCCTCGCCCGACAGGCGGCAAACGCCGCCCTCCAGCAGTGCCACGTCCGAAGACGTGCCGCCCATGTCGAAGGTGATCAGGTCGTTCATGCCCGTCACCGCACCGATCTGCTGCGCGGCGACCACGCCCGTGGCGGGCCCCGACAGGATCGTTCGGACAGGAAGCTCGGCCGCCTGCTCCAGACTGATGACGCCGCCGTTCGACTGGGTCAGGTGCGCGGGCACCGCGACGCCAAGGTCGGTCAGGCGCTGCGCCAGCCGGTTGATGTAGGTGCGCATGATCGGCCCGAGATAGGCGTTCACGACGCAGGTGGTCATCCGCTCGAATTCGCGGAACTCCGGCGCGACGTTGTGGCTGGCGGAATAGAAGCCGTCGGGAAATTCCTCGGCCAGCACTTCAAGCGCCAGCTTCTCGTGGTCGGTGTGCATGAACCCATACAGGAAGCACACGGCGATCGACTGGACGCCCGCCTCGCGCATCTCGCGGATCACCTGGCGCAGGGTGTCGGCATCCAGCGCATGTTCGACGGTGCCGTCATGGCGCATGCGCTCGGGCACGTCCTTGCGCAGGCTGCGCTGAACCAGCAGGTCCGGCTTGTCGACGCGGATGTCGTAGAGGCTCGGACGTTTCTGGCGGCCGATCTCAAGAAGATCGCGGAAACCCTCGGTCGTGATCAGACCGGTCTTGGCGCCCTTGTGCTGGATCAGCGCGTTGGTGCCGACGGTCGTTCCGTGACCGAAATAGGCGACATCGCCCACCGAAATCTCGTTGTTCTCGAGCCCCTGCTCGACGCCTGCCGAGATTGCTTCCGAGGGGTCGTGCGGAGTCGACGGGACCTTCCAGATCTCCATCCTTCCGCTTACGTCGTCAAACAGGCACACATCCGTGAACGTGCCCCCTGAATCGACCCCGATACGCCATGCCATGACTTACTGTCCTACCTGTTGCTCTTGCCGCGCCTGCTTGCGATGCGGCTCTGTCGTCACGGACGTCAGCAGCCATCCGGGCACGCCTTCAGAGCTGGGTGTCCCGGCGTTTTCCGCCATGGCGGAAAGGCAGGCCTTGCGGCGTCGGCTGATTAAGTCCAATTACTGGATGTATTAAAGCACATGCCGTTCAGTATCTGTCAAGGGGTGTATGAATGTACTATGAAAATGATGTGAGATCCGAAGGTTGTGAGGTTCTCGTGAGATGACGAGTTTGGGTCTTCGTGCGGGCTCTGCCACCGCAAGCATCACCACGACCGGCGCCGAGACGGTGGGCTGGACGATCGATGACCGCGCGATTCTCTGGCCGGGCGATGACCGCTGGTGGCAAGGCTCGGCCCCGGTGCTGTTCCCGGTCTGCGGCGCACCCCGAAACGGGCTTGTGCGATACGCCGATGCCGAAATCGAAATGCCGCTTCACGGGTTCGCCAAGGCGGCGGAGTTCACGGTCGAAGACCGCTCGGACGACGCCGTGACGCTGTCGCTCGCGGATGACGAAGACACCCGAGCGGTGTTTCCCTACCCGTTCCGATTGACGATCCGCTACACGCTGACGGAAACGACACTGACCCAGACGCTAACAGTCACCAACACCGGCAGCGAACGGATGCCCTATTCGCTTGGCGTCCATCCCGGCTTCACGCTGGCGGACGGCACGGGAGAGATCTCTTTCGAGCATCCCGAATCCGCCGATGTCCCGGTGGTCGTCGAGCGCCTGTTCAGCGAGATGCGCCAACCTTCGCAGATCGAGGGCACACGGCTTTCGCTGTCCCCGGCCCTGTTCGAACGGGTCGCATCGCTGTGCCTGCTGAACGCGGCCAGCCGGTCGCTCTCCATGACGGGCGCCGATGGCCACGGCCTGACCGTCGACTTCGACGGCTTCCCGCATATCGTGCTGTGGGCGCCCTCGGGCGCACCGTTCGTCGCGATAGAGGGTTGGACGGGTCACGGCGACCCGACGGGCTATGACGGCCAGTTCGGAGACCGCCCGTCCACCAGCTGGCTGTCACCTGGCGCGTCAGCGACCTATTCGGCCGCCTTCACCGCCTTCTGACCGCGCGAGCGCCCGCGGGCCGGCAGCAGCCCGCCCTGAAAGCGCGAGAAGTCGGGAACGGTCGAGTCCAGCACAACCAGCGCCGCCGCACCTCGCGCGGCGGCGTTGCGCCCGATGCCGGCCCGACACAGGCGTGGAAGCGCATCCTCGCGCCCCGAGGACATGCTGGGTGGCAGCGGCTCCAGCCGCTCCATCAGCGCCTCGAGCACCGCATCCGGGATCACCCCGCCAAGGAACACGGTGTCGAAGTTCAGAATGTTTTCAAGCGTTACGATGGCGGTCTTCAAGTGCTCTGCCGCCTCGTCCAGCCATTCAAGCGCTGTCGGGTGCGCCTCGGCCACCGCGCGGGCCAGCCGCACGGTGTCGGTGGGTTCCGCGTCGAACCGCCGCCCGCTCAGGAGGCATTGCAGAGACTGCAGCGATGCGTAACGCTCCAGACAGCCCTTGTTGCCGCACGAGCACTCGCGCCCGCCAGGATCAACAACCATGTGGCCGATCTCGCCCGCGCGCCCGTCTCGTCCGCGATACGGGATGCCCCCGAACACCAGCCCGCCGCCAATCCCCGAGCCGAAATACACGTACAGGAAGTTCTCGGCTTCTTGTCCGCGACCACTAAGCCGCTCGCTAAGTGCCGCAGCCGTGCGGTCGTTGTCGGTCAGAACCGGCATCCCGACCATCTCGGAAAGTTCTTCCACGAAAGCACGGTGCAGCCACATGTCGCGCCACGGGTGGCCCCGCACGAGACGGCTGAACTTGCCGTGCGACGACAGGCCCGGCATCACAAGGCCAAGCCCGAGCAGCAGATCCCTCGAGACGCCAGAGTCCCGGATCAGGGTCTCGGTGGCGCGAGCGATCGCGGGCAGGACCTCGTCGGGATTCATCGAACCCACATCGCGCTCGATGCATGCAACTTCGTCGCCGATGAAGTCACAAAGCACCGCGATCAGCTTGCGTCCGTCCAGCGCCACGCCGACGGCATAGCGCCCGCCCGGGTTCAGCCGCAGATCTATCGGAGGCTGTCCGCGCCCGTTGACCTTGCGCCGTTCCTCAAGGAGCAGATCCGATCGTATCAGCGCGTCGGCGATGTTCGACACCGTCTGAACTGCCAGCCCTGTCTCGCGCACGATATCTGCCCGCGACAGTGGTGCCATTTTGCGGATGATTTCAAGCACCACGAACTGGTTGTAATGGGCGATTTCTTCGCCTGACTGCTTCCGTCTCGGCACTCCGGCCCTCCTCGCCTCTCAGTCCATTGCGCGGCCACAGTTTCGGGCCGGGTGACCAAAAAGGAAACCCTGTCAGCCGGGAACCGTATCCCGACCAGCACCGGCGAGGAACGGGAGCGTCCCCGCCCCGATCAGCCCGGCCTCGTATCCGTTCGCAGTCACTCCGATCTCGGCCAGCGAATCCGCCGCCGAAACCAGGCAAAGGCGGCGTACCACCGGCCCGAACCGCTCGGCCACCTCGAGATTGTTTAGGAACATTCCACCCACCAGCGCGACCGCCGAAGGGTTGAACACGTTGACGAGGTTCGCCAATCCGATCGCCAGCAGCTTGTACGGAAGTGGCAGCGGATCAAGCCGCGAGTCGTCGGCGAGAGCGATTGCCTCGCCGTCCCGTGCACGGATCACAAGATCCTCAAGGCAGCCGTTTCGTCCGCACTTGCACTTACCTCCGTTGCCGGCGGCAATCGCCATATGCCCCACCTCGCCGGCCACGCCGCCCGCGCCGACATGCAGCCGGCCATCCGAGACGATCCCGGAGGATACCCCGGTCCCGGCATTATACACGAGGAAATTGCGGTGACGGCGCCCGACGCCGAACAGCATCTCACCCTTGGTGCACGCATGAACGTCGTTGTTCACGAAGACTGGCAAACCAGTCCGGGCCTCGACCTCGTCACCGATCCGCAGCCCTTCGACGCCCATCGACATCGACCGCACCAGCATGCGCCTGTCCGGGTCGACAAAGCCTTTCGTCGCGACTCCGATCCCCTCGACCCGCAGTCCCAGTGGTCGGGCGCGTTCGAAGACGTCGTTTGACAGTTCGCAGATGTCATCGAGCAACGACTGCCCGACGGTCGGCCTACGGCTTACACTGTGGATTTTCCCGTCTCGTCCCACCAAACCCGCAAGGATCTTGGTGCCACCCACATCAATTGCGATGACTGCCGTTTCTTCCGTCATCCGAAACCATTCATTGTCCTGTGTGACTGCAATCTGGCACTGCGCAGCGTAAGGCAAGCCCTATTTATTCCACTCAATGGATTTAAGGTCAAGCCAGGTATTAGGATGGTGGTGTCAGACGAATTCGAACTCGTCCATGCAAGGACAGGATGGCTGTCCCTTATGCTGCGCAGAGATCGCGCCACTCGGCCAGTGCGGCGGCGCGGTTCTTCTTGAAATTGGCTCTGGAGGAGAGGGTTCGCTCCCAATTGAAATGGTTGCTGACAGAGGCGTGGACGGAAGCGAATTTCTGCAGACTTCGCATCCGCCGGAAGCGCAGCATGGCCCGTTCCCGTCGTCGGAATGGGAGATGAGAGTTCTCAGCGCGATTGTTCAGCCAACGACCAGTCTCCTGGCGATCGACGGCACCGATTTCCTTCAGCGCCGCGCCATAGGACCTGAGCCGATCGGTCACAAGGGTGTCTGGCCGACCATAGCGCTTCAATGATTTCATTAGAAATTTCAAGGCCGCCTTCTTATCGTGTGTCCTGGTGACAAAGCTCTCCAAGACTTCGCCCTCGTGATCGACGGCCCGCCAAAGGTAGTGACCGCTCCCCATTGATCTTCACGAACATCTCGTCGAGATGCCAGCGCCAGTGGCTCGACCGCCCCCCTCGATCCGGCGTTTCCGGTTCTCGGCGGCAAACATCGGCCCGAACCGGTGCCACCAGAACCGGACCGCCTCGTGGCTGACATCGATCCCAGGTTCGTGCAGCAGGTCTTCGACATTCCGCAGGGAAAGCGGGAACCACACGTACATCATCACCGCGAGACGGATGATCTCGCGCTACGTCTTGAAATACTTGAATGGACAAGGCCAGGTCATAAGGCGGACGCTAGCGGCACCCCTGCCCCGCCTCAAGCCGAGTTCCTTTGACAGGACCTGACAGCGCTGTGCGACCCGCTATTGGCCAAAGTTCAGGCCGCAGTTTCATACGCGCTGAAGGCAAGTTTCAGCATACGAGCCTCGTCCATCTCGGCCCGGTCCAGAACGCCGGCCAGCCGCCCCTTGGACAGCACGCCGACGCGGTCGCACAGGGCCGTGATTTCAGGCAATTCCGACGACACGACGATGACCGTCAGCCCCTCGTCAGCGGCGGTGCGAACGATGTCGTACAGTTCTGCCTTCGCGCCGACGTCCACGCCGTGCGTTGGTTCGTCCAGCAACAGCAGACGCGGGTCGGACAGCAGCGTGCGGGCGAAAACCACCTTCTGCTGATTGCCCCCCGACAGAGTGGTGATCAGCCGTTCGTCATGCTCCATCCGCACACTCAGGGCGTCCAGTTCGCGGCCAACTTCGCTTGCCTCGCGGCGGGCCGAGACGACCCCGCCCCGCGCAACCTTGCGCAGCCACGAAATAGAGGCGTTGCGGCGCACCGAGTGCTGCGGGAAGATGCCGGCCGTCTTGCGGCCTTCGGGCACCAACGCGATGCCCTTCGCCAGTGCCTCGGCGGGCGACGACACATTCAGCGGCTCGCCCAGCAGACGCATCTCGCCCGACGCCGCCGCGCGTGCGCCGCAGATCGTTTCCAAAAGCTCGCTACGGCCCGCGCCAACAAGTCCGAACAGGCCGAAGATCTCGCCCTTGCGGACCGACAGGGACACGTCGTCCAGCAGGCCCGGAACAGTGACGCCCTTCAATTCCAGCGCAGTCTCGGTCGAGGTCAACGTGCGATCGGCATGGGCGAAAAGTCCCGCCTTGCCGGTCATATCGGCGATGATCTGGTCCTTCGTCGCGCTGTCCGAAAGCGTGTCCGAAACGACCGCGCCGTTGCGCAGCACCAAAAGCCGGTCGCACAGGGAAATTGCTTCTTCCAGCCGGTGCGTAATGAAGATGATCGCCGTCCCCTCGTCCCGCGCGCGACGGACGAAATCAAGGAAGCCCTCGACCTCGTAGGGCGTCAGCGACGATGTGGGTTCGTCAAGGATAAGCAGCTTGGGCTTGCGCGCGGCGGCGCGGGCGATCTCGACAAGTTGCTGTTCGCCGGCCCGTAGCGATCCGGCAAGGGCGTCAGGGTCGATGCCGCGGGCGCCGACGGCGTCCAGCATGCCGCGTGCGCCGTCCCGCATCGCACGGCGGTCGATCAGCCCGGTCGAGGTGCGCGGCATCCGGCCCAGAAACAGGTTCTCGGCCACGCTCAGCGCGCCGACGACCGACAATTCTTGGTGCACGAAGGCAATGCCCGCCTCGATGCCCTCGGCGATCGAGCCGAACCGCACGGGCGCACCGTCATAGGTGATTTCACCGGCATTGGGTTGCAGCCCGCCCGAGACGATATTCATCATCGTCGACTTGCCTGCGCCGTTCTCGCCCAGCAGGCCGATGACCTCGCCCGCGCCGACGGTCAGCGAGACGTTCTCCAGCACCTTGACGGGGCCAAAGCTTTTGCCGACTTCGTCCAGCCGAAGAACCGGGGCGGCAGTGCTGCCGCCCGCGGTGTCGTGGTGTCCGTCGTCGCGGTTCATTTCGCGACGTCTGCCGGGGTGATCAGGTTGCCGTCGGCCTTGATCAGTTCGGGAACCTCGGCACCGGTGACAAGGTGGTTGAACAGCATCACCGAGCTGTCGAACGCCTGCTGGAACGGCGCCTGGTCAAGCAGACCGACCATCTCGCCGGTTTCGAGGTACGCCATGTTGTCCGGCGTATGGTCGAAGCCGATGACGCCGACCTGCCCGGTCAGACCAAGATCCTGCACCGCTTTCGCCGCGCCGAAGGGGCCGCCTGCGGTGACGTAGACCATCTCCAGATCCGGGTTGGCGGTGTACATGTCCTGCACTAGCGAATAGGCGCTTTCGGCCTTGTCGCGGTTCTCGAACGGACCCAGCACCTCGATGTCGGGCGCGTTCGCTTCAAGGTAATCAAGCGCGCCGTCCATCCGCATCTGGTGCTGCGTCGCACCGAAATAGCCGGTGATGACGCCCAGCTTGCCCGCGCCGTCCATCTGCTCGGCGATGAACTCACCGATCTGCTCGCCCGCCGCGATGGCATCCTGCCCCATGAAGGACAGGCGGTCCGACGGCACGGCGCCCTCGGCGATGATCGAGAATACCGGCACGCCTTCGGCGGTGGCTTCGTTGATGATCCGAGCGGTGCCGTCGAAGATCGGAACCACGACGATGCCGTCATACTGCTGCGCAAGCGCCGCCTCGATGCCGGACACGACCGCCTCGGCGGACAGCTCGTCGCCCAGATCGACGTAATCCACGGTGCCGTTGAACTCTGCCAGGTAATCCTTGGCCGCCATCGCGCCTTCGGTCACCGGGATCCAGAACGGGTTATTCTGGAACGACAGGAAGGCGATGCGCACTTCCTCTTCGGCGGCCTGTTCGGCGGCGACGGTGCCGCCCTCGGGCAGGTCCTGTGCGATGCCTGCGCCGGCCCACAGGCTTGCGGCGGTCAGCATCGTGGCAAGATAGGTGGTCTTCATGGTCATTCCTCCCTTTTGAAATGGTTGTCTGTCAGTCGTCAGCCTCGTTGCCGCGCCGCAGACCGTCGATCCCCACCGCAAGGATGATGATCAGTCCCTTGGTCACGACCTGCCAGTAGGCCGAGATGCCCAGCAGCACGAAGGCGTTGTTCAGAAGCGCCATCAGCATGGCGCCGATGAAGACGCCGATGATCGACCCGCGCCCGCCGCTCAGGGCGGTGCCGCCAAGGATCACGGCGGCGATGACGTCAAGCTCGTAGCCCATCCCGAGGTTCGGGTCGGCACTGGCAAGGTTGCCCGCAAGGATGATGCCGCCAAGGCCGGACAGCAGTCCGCAGAAGGCGAATACGATCATCCGGATACGGCTAGTGTCGATCCCGGCCAGACGCGCGGCCTTGGGGTTGTCGCCCACCGCGTAGATCTCGCGCCCCGTCACCGTGCGTGTGGCGATCAGGTGCACGATCAGCGCCAGAACGATCATCAGGATCACCGAGACGGGGATGTCCCAGATCCGGCCCGCGCCCAGCACCTCGGCCCAGCCCATGTAGGTCACCGGGATACCTCCGGTCATCAACAGCGCCACGCCGCGCGCGATAGACAGCATGCCCAGCGTCGCGATGAAGGGGTTGATGCGGAACTGCGTTACCATCAGCCCGTTCAGCGCCCCGGCGAACAGGCCCGCCCCCAGCCCGGCCGCCAGCGCCAGCGCGTTCGAGCCAGTGACGTCCAGCGTGATCGCGGAACAGACCGCAGACAGCCCGATGACAGAGCCGACCGACAGGTCGATGCCCCGCGCGATGATCACAAGCGCCTGCCCCAGCGCCACGATGGCGACGACGGCGCCCTGCCGCCCCACGTTCATCAGGTTGCGCTGCGACAGGAAGTATTCGTTGGCGAAACTGAGGTACAGCGCCACCAGCACCAGCATCGCGAAGACCGAAAACTCCCGGCTTCTGGTCAGTGCCTTCAACGTTGTCATCATCATCGTCGCCGTTTCTCGAAATTCGGGCTACGCTTCTCGGCGAAGGCCGCTCGGCCCTCGTCCGCGTCGCTGGTCGCAAAGCAGATGGTCTGCAGGTCGCGCTCGTAGGCGACGGCCTGTTCCAGCGGCATGTTGTAGGCGGCCTTGAGGTTGGCCTTGGCCGTCTCGGCGGCGATCGGGGCGCGGGCGGCGATTTGGCCCGCGATCTCGTTGGCGCGCGCCATCAGCGCATCGGGCGCGGTCAGGTCGCTGACCAGCCCCCAAGCCTGTGCCTGCGCCGCCGTCACCGGCTCGCCGGTCATCACCATAAGCGCCGCGTTCGAGGGCCCGATGGACTGCGCAAGGTGCACGGTCATGCCGCCCCCGCCGATCCAGCCCAGTTTGATTTCAGGCGCGCCGAGCTTCGCCGTCTCGGCCGCGATCCGGATATCGCAGGACATCGCCATCTCCAGGCCGCCGCCGAACGCATACCCGTTGATTGCCGCGATCGACGGCTTGAGCAAAGCCCGCAGGATGTCGCAGTACTCGGTCCGGTTGCGGAACTCCCACGGGGTTGCGTAAGTTTCGAGCAGGGCGATGTCGGAACCGGCGCAAAACGCTTTGCCGGTGCCCGTCAGGATCACCACCCGCACCGCGTCGTCGGCGTTGCACCGGGCGACCGCAGCCTTCAGCAGATCCGCCATTTCAGGCGTCATCGCGTTCAGCTTTTCGGGCCTGTTGTAGGTAATCGTGGCCACATGGCCTTTCACGTCCAGCGTAAGCGGCTGGCTCATCCTGCTTTCCTCCCTACCGTCTTCTGCGAACGCGAGAACAATTCCGCCAGGTCCGACGCAAGCCTGCCGTCCGGGCAGTTGCTCTGGAACCCTTCGCGCAGAAGGGCCGAGGCGTCCGACTGGAAGGCGATGAAGCCCTCGTGCCGGGGCCGGATCGACGCGGTCTCCAGCGTCCGCGTCGTCTGCGCGTAGAACCCGCCCACCGGTGCGTTGACGTCGGCATCCCGCCATGCGGCCCGCGCCGAGGGCTGGCCCGCGTTCTGCGGGATGAACCCGGTCTGCGTGTCCTCGCGCATCAGCCACAGCAGATGCGCGCGCAGGTCTTCGGTCACCTCGCAGCGGGTCGAGACGGCGATGCCGGTGCCGCCTAGGATCGAGCCGGGCGCGCCATCTCCGATGCTGGGCGCATCGCAAAAATAAATCGTCCTATCAAGAGCTTGATCGGCATAGTTCACGTAGCCGTAGACCAGCGGACACAACGCTAGCGCTTCGCTATTGCTCATCAGGTCGAGAATGCCGATGGGGTTCAGCGGCCAGACCTGTTCCGGCGTCAGCCGGGCCAGTTCGCCAAGGATCGCCAAGGCCCGCGTGGCCGTCTCGGTCGGGACCCAGACGTCGCCGTTGCGCAGATCCATGCCGGGATTCAGCGCCTGTGCCACCGACAGGAAGCTGAGGAACGCGTGCGGACCGGCCAGCGACAGGCCAACCTTGCCGCCCGCGCGCGCCATGTCCAGCACCGCGTCCCACGTCCGGGGCACGTCCTGCACCATGTCCCCGCGCACAGCCATCACCTGCGTCGCGGCATCCAGCGGCAGCGCCCACAGCCGGCCCGCCATCTCGTAGCTTTCAAGGCAGGGCCCGATGGTGCGCGCCCCGATGGCGTCCAGATCAGCGCTTGTGAAAAGCTCGTCCAGGGGCCGCAGGCAGCCCGCGTTCAGCGCCTCGCCCAAATGCGGGTGGTCCAGCACCACGAGATCGTAGTTGGCGCAGGTCTCACGGATCGGCGCGCTTTCAAAGCCTTCCAGCGACTGCACGTTCCATGTCACCGGCCCACCGGCGCGTTCCAGCGCCAGCCGTCCGCGCGGGTGATCCCATGTCAGACCGCGAAAGGTCATGAACCCATCACCCTGACAGCCCCGCCCGCGACCATCGCCGCGATGTCGTCGGGACTGAAGCCGGCGGCTTCCAGCACTTCGGTCGAATGCTCGCCCACGCGCGGCGCGCCGCGCTTTAGCTCGGACGGCGTGCGCGAGAACCGGATCGGGAAACCAGGCGTCTTCACGTGCCCCTCGGTCGGGTGGTCGTATTCGATGAAGGTGCCGTTGTGCGCGACCTGCGGGTCCGCCACGAGGTCGGCATATCCATAGACCGGCGACACCCAGATGCCTTGCGCTTCCAGCCGGCTCAGGGCGTCTTCGGTCGTGAACTTGCCGACCGCTTCACGCGTCAGCGCGAAGACCGCGTCGCGGTCCTCCCATCCGACGGTTTCCTCGTCCAGCCCTTCGAACCGAGGCTCGTCCAGCGCCAGCGCCATGCCCTTGAAGTTGGGCATCGCCAGCGCGATGTAGCCGTCCTGCGTCGCGAAGGTGCCATAGGGCGAGCGGATGTAGACATGCGCGTGCGGCTCAGCGCTGCGTTGCTGCGGCTTGCCGCCAACGGTGAAGACCGACAGCTCCTGCATCTGGATGGTGGCGATCGAGTCGAGCATGTTCACCTCGACCTTCTGGCCCTCGCCCGTGCGCTCGCGGTGCAGCAGCGCGGCCAGCGCCCCTTCGAACGCATTATAGGCGGTGATCGCGTCGACAAGGTACTGCCCGGCAGCCTGCGGCGGCTCTCCGGCACGGCCGGTCGACATCATCGCGCCCGACATCGCCTGCAACAGCAGGTCCTGACCCGGGCGTTTTGCGTAGGGCCCATCCTCGCCGAAGCCAGACATCGACACATAGACCAGCTTGGGATTGATCGCGGACAGGGTGTCGTAGTCGACGCCTAGCCGCGACGCCACTCCCGCGCGGTAGTTCTGGATGAACACATCGGCCTTCTCGACCAGCCGCAGCACCACGGCGCGGCCCTCTTCCGATTTAAGGTCGACCGCAAGCGACCGCTTGTTGCGGTTCAGGGACAGGAAACTGACGTTGATCTCGTTTCCCGTGATACCGCCTGCCGGGGCATGGCGTTGCCATTCGCCCGACACCGGCTCGATCTTGATGACGTCGGCGCCAAGGTCGCCCAGCCGCTGCGCCGCGAAGGGCCCGGCCATCGCGATGGAACAGTCCAGCACCGTGTATCCAGACAGAATTCCCATTATGTCACTCCATGACCCAGCCGCCGTTGACGGCCAGCGATTGTCCCGTGATGAATCCCGCCGCGTCCGAGGCAAGGAACATGACCGTGGCGGCGATGTCCTGCGGCGTGCCACGACGCTTGACGGCCTGCCGGTCCAGAACCATCGCGTTATAGCCCTCGGGGTCGGGATGAATTTTCTCGGCGTCGGTCGGAAACGCACCCGGCGCGATGGCGTTGACGGTCACGCCCCACTTGCCGAATTCGCGCGCCCAGGCCCGTGTCAGACCCAGCAGCGCACCCTTCGACTGCACGTAGGGCACTAGGTTTTCCCACTGCCCCGACAGCGTGATCGAGGTGACGTTCAGCACCCTGCCCCAGCCCTGCGCCCGCATCCCCGGAAGGGCCGCACGGGTGCAGGTCGCCGCCGCCTCGACGTTGACGCGATGAACGGCGTCCAGTTCCGCGTCAGTGAAATCCTCGAACGGCTTCGACGGGTACAACGCGGCGTTGTTGATCACCACGTCGATCGCCTTCTCGGCCACCAGGCCGTCAAGGCACGCCATCAAAGCGGCGCGGTCCAGCAGGTCGACGTCGTGCACGAACACCCGGTCCTGCGCGTCCTGCGACACCTCGGCCAGCAGAGCCGCGCCTTTCGCGGCATCGCGGTCCAGCACGTGAACTTCGGCGCCTTCCGCCAGCATGGCCAGCGTGGTGCCCGTTCCAAGTCCCCCGGCGCCGCCGGTATAGACCACGCGCCGCCCTTCCATCGTGCCCGTCATTCGCGTCCCTCAAGTGCCCGAAAATGTCCGCTGGTGGCCGGATAGGCCGCGTCCGGCTGGTCGCTGATCGCGCGGATGCGCGCCTCGGCATCGGCCACCGCATCGGCGTCCGGCAGGATCGAGAACACGGTGTCGTAGGACCGCGCGTCGCCGTGCTCCAGCCAGATCATCTCGCCCCGGTCCCGCGCCGCCTGATTGCCAAGAACGTGGTGCGAGGACGGCTCGATGCCGACCGCGTACTGGCCCGCCTGCAGGTTCTGCCATTCGTACTGACAAGGAAACTGGTCCTTGCGCGTGGTCACCATGAAGCCCAGCCCCAGCCGGTCGTTGACCAGCGCGACCGGCACACGGCCCTCGGCGTCGGCGGCCATGTCGTGCTGCCAGACCTGTTCGTGGAAATTCATCTGCGGCGCGGGCATGTCGCGATAGCCGACGCCCTGCGCGTCGTAGCTGTCGGCATGCGCGGCCCACACAACGTCATGGATCGGGGCCACATAGCGCGCGCCCTCGTCCAGCAGCGGGTGGCCGACGTTGATGTGATAGCAAAGCATGTGCGGCGTCCGGTAGAAGCCGCGGCTGACCACGCGATCGCTCAGCCGGATGTCGTTGGTGCCGGCGGTGATCTCGATCCGGCGGTGCAGTTCAAGATGCTCGGCAAAGACCGCACCCTGCGTAACAACGCCCTCGGCCCACAGGATCAGCTCGTCGCCCTCCCACCGCTCGCCGTAGCCGGTCAGCCGCGCGGGGATCGTGCCGACCCGTCCGTGCAGCGAATGGCTGGCGGTCTGGCGGGGACCGTAGTGGTACGACGCCGTGTCCGTCTCGTTCATGAACAGGATGTGGTCCAACCCGCAGGTGACCATCAGCCCGGAAAAGCTGCGCATCCAGCCAAGGCCGCCTTCGCCTTCATAGTCATGCAGGGTCGGCGCGCGGAACCCGGCAGGGCTGTGCCAGCCGATGCCCTGTCCACGATAGTCGCATTCGGCGATGTCCATCGCGCGGTCGACAAGGACGGTGAACCGCAGGCCGGTGCCGCTGCGAAACTCCAGCATCCGCATGCCGCGCTCGACACCCTCGACCAGTTCGACAAGGCGAACCCCCGCCGCGTGCCCGCTGGCGCCGCTCAACGCTTCGAACTCACCCCGGCTGAGGTGCTTGCCATATAGCTGAACCATCTTTCCTCCCACAGCGACCGCCGCGCCTCCTCCGGCATCCGATCCCGGATGCGGCTTGCGTGCTCGCTGATGTTTGGTGCCATGCCGCGAAAGGCGACCCAATCATCAAAAACCATCATTTCCCATCAAAATGGATCACAGAGGCGATTTAGGCGGCTCAAGTGAAGTTCTCTTTGAAAAGGCGCCCTCAATGATGTCATCTGCCACATCATAAAGAGGTTACCGGTGACGGCATGAAAACGACGATCAAGGAAATCGCCGACCGCGCGGGGGTGTCGCCCGCCACCGTGGACAGGGTGCTGAACGACCGCCCCGGTGTCCGGCAGCGGACCCGCGACGCGGTGCTGGGCGTGGCGGAACGGCTTGGCTATTTTGGCGAGGTCGAGGTCACGCCGCAGAAATCCCTGCGGCTTCTGCTGATCCTGCCGGAGGGCGAGAACAGCTTCATGCAGTCGCTGCGCCGTCATCTACTTTTGCAGGCGCAAGAGACCGAGGACGTCAGCATCCAGATCCGCAACGTGCCCGCGAAAGAGCCGGCAGGCTATGTCGAGGCGCTGCGCAACGCGTCCGGCACCTGCGAGGGCGTGGGCATCATCGCACCGGACCACCCAGAGATCCGCGAAGAGATCAACCAGCTGGCGTGCGCCGGCATCAAGGTTTCCACGCTGGTGTCGGACATCCCCGCCGTGTCGAAGATCGGCTACGTCGGCGTGGACAACCGCGCCGCCGGGCGTCTTGCGGGCCTGCTTATGGGGCGGTTCCTGCCCGCCGGTCAGCCTGGCCGGATCGGGTTGTTTATCGGCTCGCCGTCGTACCGCGGCCACGAGGAACGAGAGATGGGGTTCCGGTCCATCCTGTCGGGCGACTTCCCCGAGCTTCTCGTCGTGGACTTCGCGGTGATCGAGGACGACCGCGACAACGCCTACCGCGAAGCGCGGCGGCTTCTGGCGCAGGACGATCTTGTAGGCATCTACAACATCGGCTCTGGCAATCAGGGCATCGCGCAGGCGGTGAAGGAAATGGGCCGCGCCAAGGATCTGGTGTTCATCGCGCACGACTTCACCGAGGCGACGCGGACCCTGCTTCTAGACCGCACCATTGACGCGATCATTGACCAGAACCCCCGCGTCGAGGCGCGCGAAGTGATCCGCAACCTTGTCGCCGCGATCCGGGGCGAGATGGAACCGGAATACCCCCCGCGGCTTCAGGCGATCTTCCGGGAGAACATGCCCGCGTCGTGACGCGGGCCCGGCTCAGGTCAGCCCGAGGTTCCGGTTCAACGCATTGGTCAGATGCTGCGACATCGCATTCTCAGCCGCATCCGGATCCCGGCGCAGGCACGCCTCGATGACAGCGAGATGCTCGCCCACGGACACAAGCGCGGCCGAGGGATAGATCATCGCCTTTACCTTCAGAATACGCGCCATGAGGCTAAGCCGCCGATAGCTCGCGTCCACAAGCTCGTTGTTGAGCGACGCCACGATGCGGGGATGAAAGTCGACCTCGACGCCATCAAGGATATCGCCAACGTTGGCCGAGGGCTCCTGCCCCGTCAGCTGGGCGATCACGTCCTTGTGGCGGGCCTGAAGCTCAAGCAGATCTTCCTCTGGGGCGACCCTTGCGAAGGCACGGGCCGCCGGTCGTTCGATGATCGAGCGGAACTGGAAGGTCGCACGCATCAGGTCCATCGACGGGCTGATCACCTCGATCCCCGAACGGGGATGGACTTTGACGATGCCGTCCGTCTCGAGCAGCTTCAGGGCGTCGCGCACCGGGCCGACGGGTATGCCCGTCATCTCGACAAGGGCCCCCTGGTTGATCTGGGCACCCATCTGAAGACGGGCGTCGAACAGCGCCTGAAGGATGCGCTCATAGGCAACTTCGGACAGCAGCGGGCGTGGATCTCGGGTCTTCATGAAAGCGAAATTAACTCCGATCTTGAAATTCAACAATAGACATGAGACTACATCTGATAAATCAGTCACCACTTTTTAAGAGATCAGTCAGTGAATACAGCCCTTAAGCACTTCCGACTCACCCGCTTCCAGTTCGGACGGGACCGTGTCATCGGGGACTGCCAGGTCCGGTTCGACACCTTTCATGGCTTCGCTCTGGAACTGACGGATGCAGAGGGCCGCACCGGCCTTGGCTTCGGCCACTCCATGTGGGAAGCCGTCGCGCCGCAGGCTGAACTCGAAGCGCGCTTCGCCCGCGCGGTCTGGCCCGACCTTGATGGCCGGACGCCTGGCGCCCTGATCCATCGCATCGAGCGTCCGCGCGGCGGAAATCAGCGCGACGCGACGGTCGGCTTCGGAGAGGCATTGCAGATCGCGCTCTGGGATCTTGCGGCGAAGCAGGCCGGGCTGCCGATGGCGGATTTCATGGGCGGCACCCGCCGCCGCGCGCCGGTCTACGCCAGCGGACTGGACTATCACCTCAGCGACGCCGAGTTCAGCAGCTTCTTTGCCCGCGCCGCCGAGCTTGGGTTCCGGGCCTTCAAGATCAAGGTCGGCAACCCGGACCCGGCTTGGGACCTTCACCGTATCGAACTTCTGCGCGATGTCGTGGGCCCCGAGGCCGGCGTCATGATCGACGCCAACGAGGGCTGGTCGGCAAAGGAAGCTGCGGCGCGATTGTCCATGTTCCACAAGGCGGGGCACGACTTCATATGGGTCGAGGACCCGATCCTGCGCAACGATTTCGAAGGGCTGCGCGCACTGTCCGCCGCCTGCCCATGGACCCAGATCAACTCGGGCGAATACCTCGACGTATCGAACCGCGCCCGCCTTCTCATGACGCGCTCGACCGACATCATCAACGTGCACGGACGGGTGACCGAGGTGATGCACACGGGCTGGCTTGCGGCAGAACTCGGCATTCCGGTTGCGCTTGGCAACACGACGCTGGAGATCGGCGTTCATGCCGCCTGCGCCCTGCCCGAGGTACCGTGGATGGAATACTCGTTTCAGAACTACGACATGCTGGTCGAGACCCCGTTCCATATCGAAGACGGCTTCATCCATGTCCCGGACCGGCCCGGCCTTGGCCTGACGCTGTCTGATGCCGCGCGGACGACGTGGTCGCAGCCCGATCCCCTGACGGCCGAGGACACGCCGAAGGCGCCCCCCTGCAACCTGCTAGCAAACAACACGGCAAAGGCGCTTGCCACGGCCTGACGGCGGCAAATCGCAACAAGAGCGACTGTACCCCGAGGGAGTGGACAGCAACCGGCAGACCGGGTGCCCACACGGAGGACCCCTCGCGGCAACTGGAAGACCAAGGGTAGACATCTGATTAATCAATTCGCAGGGAGGAATGCGTGCAGATTACAGGTTTCACATGTTGGCTGATCGAGACGGACCCTTGGCCGCCTTTCATGTGGCGGAAAGGTCTGTCCGGCTCTCGCGGCGATCTCGCCGACGGGAACCGTCCGGTGAAGGCCGTGGTCCGCATGGACACCGATGCGGGGGTCTACGGCGCGATGGAAGTGTCGCGCGGCGCCTCGGTCCTCGACCTGATCCAGCGCCGCTACCATACCTTGATCGGAGAGAACCCGCTTCTGACGGAATGCCTGTGGCACCTGATCTGGGAAATCGACCGGGTCGAAGAAATCCACATGCGCGAACTGGGTATCCTCGACGTGCTGGCGTGGGACGTGAAGTCGAAGCTTGCGGGTCTGCCCGTGTACCAGCTTCTGGGCGGCTACGATCCAAAGGTGCCCGCCTATGCCTCGACCGTCACCTGGGACACGCTGGAAGACTACGAACGGCACATAAAGCATTGCATGGACATCGGTTTCACCGCTTTCAAGCTGCACGCTTGGGGCGACGTGAAGGCCGATATCGGACTGTCCCGCGCGTTGCGGAAGTGGACCGGTCCGGACGCTGACCTGATGTTCGACGGCTCGGCTGGCTGGGACTATGTCGATGCCCTGAAGGTCGGCCAGGCGCTGCAGGACGAAGGATTCCTGTGGTATGAGGAACCGATGCGCGAGTTCCACCTCGGCGCCTATTCCAAGCTGTGCGAGAAGCTGTCCATTCCGGTTCTGGCCGCGGAAACCTCGGACGGCTGCCATTGGAACATGGCAAGCTGGATCGAGGCGCGGGCGCTGGACATGACGCGGATCAGCGCTTTCTACAAGGGCGGCTTCACCGGCGCCATGAAGATCGCGCAGATGTCCGACAGCTTCGGAATGCGGGCGCAGGTTCATGGCATGAGCCTTGAAAACGCACAGCTTTGCGCCGCGATCCGCAACAACGACTATTACGAGCAACTCGTGATGAGCACCGAGCAGATCGACGGTCTGTCCGGGCTTGGTCCGCTGGCCATCAAGGACGGCGTGCTGACCGTCAGCGACACGCCGGGCGTCGGCTACGACTACGATTGGGACGCGTTGGACCGGACCGCAGTGGCCAAGACCCACGTGGATGAACGGCACTTCAACTAAACTATCAGGGAGGATGGAAGACATGACGATCAAGTTAGACAGACGCGCGCTTCTGAAGGGAACCGGCGCCGCCTTTGCCGCCTCTGCGATGCCCCGGATGGCGTTCGCGCAGCAGGCGGGGATCAACTACTGGCACCACTTTACCAGCCAGGTAGAATTCGCAGGCCTGGAGGCGGTTCTGACTGCCTTCGCCGAAGCGCATCCCGACATCGAGGTGACGCAGGAGAACATCCCGAACCCCGAGTTCATGACCAAGGTCACCGCCGCCGTCGTGGCGGACAGCAAGCCCGACACCAGCCAGGTCACCGCGGAACGCGTTGCGGACCTGACCGCGATGGGTGCGCTTGTGGACCTGACCGACCGCATCGACGGCTGGGAAGGCAAAGCTGACTATCCCGAGGATCGCTGGACCGGCATCACGCACGACGGCAAGGTCTACGGCGTGCCGTCCTTCGCGTTCGTGGACTGGATGTACTACCGCAAGGACTGGTTCGACGAGGCCGGCATCGCGCCGCCCAGCACGTATGTCGAAATGCTTGAAGCGGCGAAGAAGATCACCGACCCGTCGCAGAACCGGTACGGGTTCGGCCTGCGCGGCGGCCCGGGCGGCCAGAAGTACATCATCGACGTGATGGAAGCTTTCGGCGCGCCGCTGGTGAAGGACAGCGAGATCGGGCTGGACAAGGCGCCCGCGGTCGAGGCGCTCGAGTGGTACGCCGGGCTGTTCAAGGAGGGAGTCGTGCCCCCCTCGGCGCCGAACGATGGCTTCCGCCAGATCATCGAGGGCTTCTCGACCGGGCAGACCGGGATGCTGTGGCACCACACCGGATCGATCAACGATATCAGCGCCATGCTGACGCCCGGCGAACAGTTCGGCACCGCTCTCATGCCCGCAGGCCCCTCGGCGCGCATCGCCCGCCTTGCCTATGCCTACAACGGCATGTTGAACGAACGGAATGCCGACGCATCGTGGGAGTGGATCAAGTTCTGGGCCCAGCCCGAAGCGGCGCTCGCCTTCCTGGAGGTGACCGGCTACTTCCCCGCCTCGCTTGCGCTGACGAAAAACGACGCGATCACCGGCAACCCGATCTACGCGCCCGCGGGCGAAACGCTTGGGTTCGGACAGATGCCGCCCAGTTTCCCCGGCCTTGCCGGCTGGTCGGAAAGCGTCGCCCTGCCCGCCTTCCAGCAGGTGCTGATCGGCACCGCTACGGCGGAACAGGCTGTCGACGAAATGATCCGCGGCCTCGACGACGTCTAGGTCCGACGCAAGGCCGGCCGGGGCGGCGTGCCGCCCCGGCTGACCGGCCTGCCTGACAGACCCTCAGGCTCCAAGGAGAAATGCATGGCGACGACGATGACTGGAATGGACAGGCGCAAGCGGTCGATTAACCCGCTGGCGATCCTCGGAGAGCTGTCCGAGACGCGGTACTGGATGTACCTTCTGCTCTTGCCAAGCCTGCTTCTGATCCTGGCCATCGTGCTGTACCCGACCATCTACGGCATGGGGCTGTCGGTGCGCGAAATGCGACTGAACCGGCCTGCCCTGGGCACCGGCTTCGTTGGCTTCAAGCACTATGTCCGCCTTTGGGGTGACCCGGTCTTCTGGCTTGCGCTTTGGAACACCGCGATCTGGGCCACCTCGGCGCTTGTTTTGGAATTCCTGCTGGGCCTCGTCGCGGCCCTGGCTTTGAACCGCGAATTGCCGGGAACGAAGGTTCTGGGGGTTCTCATCCTTCTGCCTTTCTTCCTGCCGAACGTCGTCGCGGGGCATATGTGGTCGCTTCTGCTCGACCCCAGACTGGGGGTCATCAATGACCTGCTGGTCCGGGTCGGGCTGCTCGACAGCTACAAGGCGTGGTTCGCCGACCCGACGACGGCAATGGCCGCGGCAATCCTCGTGGAAGCCTGGCACGGGTTTCCCTTCTTCGCGCTGCTTATCCTTGCCGGGCTGAAGGGCATCCCCTCGGACCTTTACAAGGCCGCCGACATCGACGGTGCCGGTCCGTTGGCGCAATTGCGGCTGATCACGCTTCCGATGCTGCGCACCGTCATTGCCGCGGCGGTCATCCTGCGTGTCATCGGGCTGGTAAACTCTCCCGACCTGCTGCTGATCCTGACCAACGGCGGTCCGGGACGGTCGACGCAGGTGCTGTCGCTTTACGCCTTCCAGACCGCCTATCGCGACTTCAATTTCGGATACGCCGCAGCGCTTTCGGTCGTCATGTTCGCCCTGCTGATGCTGTTCGCCTGGGCGTACATCCGCATTACACGGGCACACGAGGACTGAGCATGGCACGCACGATTTCCCGTTCCACCCGACGGCAGGATATTCTGACTTACGTCGTCCTCATCCTGCTGGCCTTTTTCTGCGTCGCACCGATCATCTGGACGTTCCTGACCTCGATCAAGCTGTCGGAAGACATCGTCACGGACCGTATCGTCTACTTTCCAACGCGGTTCACCTTCGACCACTACGTGAAGATCTGGACCCAGTCCGACTATCCCACGCTGGTCTGGAACAGCCTTGTCGTCACCGCGACGACGGTGGCGATCTGTCTGATTGCGGGCACCGTCGCCTCTTACAGCTTCTCCCGCTTCCACTTCCGGGGCCGCACCCAGCTAATGCTGGGATATCTGGTGATCCGCATGTTCCCCGCGGTGCTGATGATCATCCCGCTGTTCATCGTGATGCGGAACATCGGCTTGCTGGACAGCAAGGCGGGCCTTGCGCTGGCTTACACCAGCTTCCTGCTGCCGCTTTTCGTCTGGATGATGAAAGGCTTTTTCGATGCGGCTCCGAAAGAGCTGGAAAGCGCCGCCCGCATCGACGGCTGTACCCGGCTGGAAGCGATGTGGCGCATCGTAATCCCGATCGCCCGCAATGGGCTGGTCGCCACCGCCGTCTTCGTCGCCATCGCGGCGTGGAACGAATTCCTCTTCGCCCTCATGCTCACCACAAGCCAGGGCGCACGCACGTGGCCGGTCGGGCTTCAACTCATGGTGGGCGAGTTCCAATTGCCTTGGGGCATGCTGGCCGCGGGGGGCATGATCTCCATTGTCCCCGTCATCGTCCTGTTCGCCATCGTACAGCGCGCAATGGTCGCCGGGATCACCGCCGGCGCAGTCAAAGGATAAGCCCATGTCGCAACTTTCCCTTCGCGGCGTCCGCAAAAGCTTCGGAGCCCTCGATGTCCTGCACTCCATCGACGTCGACCTGGACGATGGCGGGTTCCTTGTCCTTCTCGGCCCCTCGGGCTGCGGCAAATCCACCCTGCTGAACATCATCGCGGGGCTTGAACCGGCATCCGGCGGCGACGTGGTCATTGGCGAAAAGCGCGTGAACGACGTGTTCCCCAAGGACCGAAACATCGCGATGGTGTTCCAGTCCTACGCACTGTACCCGACCATGTCGGTGCGCCGAAATATCGGGTTCGGGCTCGAAATGCGCGGTATGCCCGAGAAAGAGCGCAACGCGGCCGTGCAGCGCGCGGCCGACCTGCTGCAGGTATCGCACCTGCTGGACCGCAAGCCGGGCCAACTGTCCGGCGGCCAGCGCCAGCGCGTCGCGATGGGACGCGCGATCGTCCGCGACCCGGAACTGTTCCTGTTCGACGAACCATTGTCGAACCTCGACGCCAAGCTGCGCGTCGAGATGCGCACCGAAATAAAACGCCTGCACGAACGGCTGAAGACGACCATCGTTTACGTGACTCACGACCAGGTCGAAGCGATGACGTTGGGCACCAAGGTGGCCGTCATGAAGGACGGCTATCTGCAACAACTGGCAGATCCTCAGACCATCTACGACGAGCCGGCAAACATGTTTGTTGCCGGCTTCATCGGCTCGCCGTCAATGAATTTCCTTGATGCGACGGTTGTGGGTGGCGACGAAGGCCCGGTGCTGGAACTGTCCGACGGCCAGACCCTGAAGCCCTCGCCCGACCACCGCTCGCTGCTGTCGGGCATGACCGGACAAAAGATTGTCGCGGGCATCCGGCCCGAAGCCGTTTCCATGGATGGAAACGGCTCGACCCTGTCCGGGATCGTGGATGTGGTGGAACCGACCGGGCCCGATACGATGGTGGTCATGAACGTCGGAGAAACGCCGGTAACGGTAAGGCTGGGTGCAAGGGACCGCCCCCTGGTACAGTCCACTCTGTCCCTGAAGATTCGCCCCAAGGCAATCAGCCTGTTCGATCCGGAAACGACCCTACGCATATGACAAGGCGTCGGTCACCAGCCGTCAACGTCCTAACGATTAAACTTCGCCGTTCCTGCAGAATGCATGCAAGGATATTGTTGTAGGAATCGTTCCGGGGGAATTGTCAGAGGAATCACATCCGACTACCCTTCTGCTTCGCCTCTTCCGAAAAGAGGACGCAAAAAACTGTTCTGTAAGGGAAAACGCCTTTCAGAATGCCGCCGCGACCAAGAAACGAGCCGACGACAGTCTATCAAACAAAGTTCCCCTGACAATGCCATAATTTCTGCTCGTGGCCTCACCCTAGAGCTCCGCCACCCTGAGTGGCAATCAATTCAAGGCGGTAGCTTTCTCTGGTCGTGGGTTCAGGACGGGCGGCAATCCCCGCGACGCGCGCGGGCTCATGGGCTCCGCAGATCGGGCGCGGGAGTACGGGGTCTTGATCCTCAAGGCCTGAGACATAGGGCATGGGGCGAGGAACAGCTGTAGCGTCCCTCTACGCCATAGATTCTAACTTACGCGCATTTGAAATACGTAAAAGTTATAAAATCTTGACTTCTTGGTGCAGTTCATGTAACTTTTCCGTAGGTGAAATACGCGACGGTTGAAGAGATGCTGTATCTCGTAGGCGAGAATCTGGATAAGGCGCGGGCGCACTATCAGGCTGAAACAGGCCGGATCGTACAGCTGATGCGCGGCATATATGTTGATGCCGATGATGACATCGACGGAACAGTGCTGCGCCATGCCGTGCGCATTGCCCATTATCTCTACCCGCGCGCTTATCTGTCCAGTGCCAGCGCCGTGCTGCTTGCGCCCACACGTGACGGACGGCTGTACATCAGCGGGCCGCGCTCCCAGCGTACCCGCATCAGGAGCCTTGAAATTATCCAGAATGCCGCGCCCGCGCATCCGTCCACGTCACCGGCGCTGATTGCGGACGGACTCGGCGAGTTTCGGATCGATGTCTCGTCCTTGCGGCATCGCTTTCTGGAAGCCTTTCGGCTGCGCAGCGAACACGCGGCCTCGATCGATGACGACATGCGCGCCTCACTCGCTGCACGGCTTATCGAAGAGTACGGCGATCCGAAGGCTGCCGCCGATGCGCTATGGGCGCTCGCCCGTGAAAACGAATGGTATCGCGAGGGCGAACACGCTGAGCGTTATCTCATCAAGTCGCCCTCACTTATTGAGGTGCGCAACGAAGCCGCGCTGAGCTTTACGGTTGCCTGGCACGGCAAGCCTATTGGCGCCTTGCGTCATGACGGGTTCGAGTGGCGCTGGCAGGCCCAAAAGGGCTTTGATCTGCCGCTTGTCCAGCAACGTACCCCCGGCAAACTGCCGCCCTTCATTCTCTCCTTGTTGCCGGAAGGGTGGCTGGAGCGCGTTCTCAAGAAAAGTGATGAGCGCGCGCTGCTACGCTCCGGCAAGCGCTACATGTCGAACATCACCATCAGCTCCGATCCTTCTGAAATTGAAGCTCTGCCGGCGGATGTCCTGTCCGCCCGGCTGGACGACTTTTGTTCTGATGGTGTCTTCACAGGTCAGTATGAAGGGCCGGGCCGTGGCGATATCGAGCAAAGCTTCGAAGATAATCTCGCGCGTCTGTTCGCAAGTGCGCAAACGCCCCGTCTATCTGGAGTGCAGATCAAGGCGCCGATGTATCTTGATCCGCGGGGACACCTCATTCCCAGTACGACAGAGCCCTTCACGCACATTCTGAAACCCGCAGGCACTAGCGGGTTTCAGGCACTCCCTGTCATTGAGTATCTATCCATGTCTCTCGGACGGAGCGCCGGGCTCGACACACCGGCTGTCGCCCTGGCCGGTATGCCGGACGGGATGCCGCCCGCACTCATTGTCGAACGCTTCGACATTCGCAGTGCTCCCGATGATGACCGTCTGATCGCCCTGGAAGACATGTGCTCCGTTATCGATCTCTCGCCCGAAGCGAAATATGACGGCACGATCGAGCGCATTGCGCGCGCCGTCCGTCCCCTTTCAACAGCGCCGGAGGATGATTTGCTGATCATTCTCAAGCGGGCATTGTTCGCCTGGCTCATCGCCGATGGCGATATGCACTTGAAGAACCTTGCCCTACTGAAGATCGCGCATCCCGGCGATATCACCTTCCCGAGCGTTCGGGTGGCGCCGCTCTATGATGCTGTGACTACACGTGTCTTTCCCGGCCTCGAACATGATCGCATGGCCCTGAAACTGGATGGCAAGGACGATAAGCTCCGCCGCGCTGACTTTCTGCGTATGGCAGCGACCGCCGGGCTCGCCGCGCGTAATGCCAATGCCGCGATGGAAGAATTGACAGCGGCTCTAGCAGTCGGGCTCGATCAGGCGGTTCTGCCCGGCGCCCCCAATCTGGATGAGACCTTAACCACCAAAGCCGATCAAATGCTGGAGCTTTGCCGCAAGCGTCTCGCCGGTTGGCACTAGAGCCCGCCTTAACGACCCATACCCTCAAACCGACTGCCCTCAAGCATGGCGGTGTGAATGTCTCGGCTCCGCTGCCGGCAGAGGCACCCTTCTTTCAAGGTCGTACCCGCACGAACAAGCCGGATGTCGGTGCTGTCAGACGAATTCGAACTCGTCTTCGCTAATCGGGTTGCATCTGTGAAGTCCTTCAGGCGGTTTTCTGAACCGGCTCGGGTCTTCGACGGCAGTCCGGTATGCCAGTGCCGTGACCGGCCCCACCCCCGGCACGCTCATCAGACGGCGGCAGACCGGATCCGACTTCGCCACGGCCAGCACCTGCCGATGCAGGTCCGCCAACCGCGCAGCAACTTCAGACCGCACCCGCAGAACCGCCTCCGCAGTCTCTTCGAGAACCGCGATGTCAGAGATCAGCTCGCGCACCCGGTCTTCGAACCGACCGACCGCAACGCGCCCGACCTTCAGCCCGAAGGCCTTCAGAATTCCGCGAAGGTGATTGTCCAGCGTCGTGCGCGTCTTCACCAGCATGGCGCGGCTGCGCAGCAATGCTCGAAGCTTGTGGGTTTCCTGGCTCTTCACGTGAACGGTCCGGTACCAACCAGCCTGCAGGGCCCAGGCAATATTCCGGGCATCGATCCGGTCCGTCTTCACCGGCATCGCCGTCGTGGCATTCTTCAGATGGCGCGCATCCAGGCAGACAACCGGCAAGCCCTTTTGCGCAGACCGTCGTAGAGGGCAGGCGCCAGCGACCCTGCCTCAAGGCCGACACGTTCAAAGGGCAATCCCAGACTCTGCAACCAGGCGCCAATCGTCTCGGGTTCCGAGACAACCCTGCCCTCCTTCACAACGCGATGGGTCCCATCCACCACACAAATCGACGTCTCCTTCAGCGAGACATCCAGACCGGCATAATACTGCATTGCCATTCCTCCTTCCGGTTCCGAACGGACGGACCAATTGATCCGGCATAGCCTGAAGGACTTTGCCCCAACGGTCATCAGTTGGGCGACTCGCAACCCGATTGCCCCATCTATGCAAGGACAGGATGGCTGTCCCTTATGCTGCGCAGAGATCGCGCCACTCGGCCAGTGCGGCGGCGCGGTTCTTCTTGAAATGGGCTCTGGAGGAGAGGCTGCGCTCCGAATTGAAATGGTTGCTGACAGAGGCGTGGACGGAAGCGAACTTCTGCAAACTTCGCATGCGTCGGAAGGGCATTGTCAGAGGAATCGCATCCGACTACCCTTCTGCTTCGCCTCTTCCGACAAGAGGGCGCAAAAACCTGTTCTGTAAGGAAAAACGCCTTTCAGAATGCCGCAGCGAAAAGGAATCCGGCCGACGACAGTCTATCAAACAAAGTTCCTCTGACAATGCCCCCGCCGGAAGCCGGTACCGGTCGACCAGTTGAGAAACTGGCTGAAACTGTCGACCTGGTCATCGTATCGGCCGCGGTGAAAGCCCTGAAGTTCGCGTTTGAATTCCGGCAGCCAGGCGGCGTCGCGGGGCAATACCTCCTTCTCGACTGGGTCGGTGGCTCGGAACAGATCAGCCGTCGTCCCGCCAACTCCGCCGGCTCGGGCGGTTTCTGTGTCGCTCGCGTCGTTCTTCCCGAAGCGAATCGTCTGGCGGCAATGAACGCCAGAACCCCGTGCCTCGTGACCAGATCAGGAACTGACTGAAACTGTCGGCCTGATCCTTCTTTGTCCCCCGCGGAAAACTCTGAAGCTCGCGCTTGAATGCCGGCAGCCAGGGTGCCTCGCGGGGCAGGTGAACGAGCCCTTCGCGTACCGGGACGCAGGCCGCGCTGAAGCGGATCTCCTTGTCTTTCTCGGGCCTGATCTTTTTGTATGTACGCCGGTTCTCCGGGAAAAGTTCCTGGAACAGGGGCCGCCCGGAAGAGGCGTCTTCGATCAGGACCTTATCGGCGTTCCACTGATCGGCCAGCTTCTGCACACGGAGTTTCAGATCCGGGAAATCAAGCTGCCCGCGCCAGACATCGAGCAGGTACCAGGCCCGCTCCCGGAACCCCCAAGTAGTGCAGACGGAGAAGTCGGATTTCGGGTCGGCGGATTCGGCCGTATCCCAACTCTGAACCACGAGCTGATACCAGTTCCTATGCATGACCTCGTCATAGGTCTTGAACCATTCCCAGCGCAGCGGCGATCCATCCGGGGCGATCGGATTCTGCTGGTACTGGCAGTTGAAGACCGCAGGCCCGGATTCCCGGCGTTTCTGCGCCAAAATATCCAGGCCCAGTCGCTCCGGAAACAGGGCCTCGCCATTTGTGCGGCAATGGAAACGCCCCTGCCCGATTGCGATCCGCTCTTCCTCCTCGGCAATGGCCCTGAGGTTCAGATGCCGATATGTCCCTTTCGACAGCAGGTAGCCTGGGGGATCCAGTTCGTGCAGTCGCTGGGCGATCATGACCACACGCGCCTCCGACGGATTGTTGAAGCGCGACATCAATGAGCTGTCGATGAAGGCCTCGGCCTTGTTCCGCTCGACATCGGAATCGGCATCGGCCGCGTTGAGGAGGTCATCAATGATGATGTAGTCGGCCCCATGGCCTGTCACCGAACTGCCGGTGGAGACGGCCTTTCGGCCGCCCCCTCTGGTGGTCTTGAACTCGTCAAGAGTGTTTCCTGTCCTAGCCAAACGCGTGTCCGGAAACGCATCCTGGTACCACCGCGACATCAGCACGCGGCGGCAGTCCTCCGAGTGCTTGCGCGCAAGATCGAGGCTGTAGCTGGCGACGATAATTTTCGACGAGGGTGAGTGCCCCAGGATGAAGGCGACATAGGCCACCGACACGGTCACCGACTTGAGGCACCGCGGCGGAATATTGATCACCAGGCGCTTGTTCTCACCGGTGCGCACATTGTCGAGTTCATGGCACATCGCCTTCACATGCCAGGCCGGTACGAATTGCTCGTTCGGATCCGGATGCAGCGTGTCGAAGACCTTCCACACGAACGAGAAGAAGTCCGTCCGATAGACGTCGAGCAAGGCTTGCCGGATTATGCGGGGGTCGAGGTCAGTCATCGGTGTCTCCTGAAGGGTCGTCATCCGCGTCCGGCTCGGATGGTCGGTTCAGAAACTCGCGGAGGATCTCGAAGTCGACGGCTTCAGGCGAAAGTGTGCCATCATCGCCAACACCGGCAGCGGCAACTTCGTCCGAGAATTCATCGTCAAAGCTCGCCAGCATGCCCAGTGCTCTCATATTGCCCTTCAGAGCATTGGCCATCAGCCGTTTCGCGGCTGCCTCCGCCTTGGAGATCTTCATCTCCCTGTTGCCGTCACGAACGGTGACCTTTGTGGCCAGTTCGCGCTTGAGACTGGCCTTGAAGCCCTTCGCCCCTTTCGGTCGGCCCCTCGGATTGCCGGATTGGCCTTTCTTGAATCGGCTGTGCTTTGGCGGCTTGCCGTAGCCGACCTCGTAGTCACGCTCGTCGCCGTCTTCGTCATCCGTCGACATCGGCCGTCTCCTTCTCGCTCGTCGCAGTCGCCACAGTGGCACGTGCGTCCCAGGTTTCCCCGGTGATTGCGTGAACGGCCTCCAGACCCGTCAGTTCCTGCCAACGGCGGACCGCGACATCGACGTAGATTGGCTCGAGTTCGATCAGCCGGGCCGTACGTCCGGTCTTCTCTGCGGCCAGCAACGTCGCCCCGGACCCTCCAAAGCAGTCAAGGACGACATCGCCACGGTGCGTGACGTCGAGTATTGCGTCCGCGACCAGCGCCGTCGGCTTGACGGTCGGGTGATCCGCAAGATCTGCCTCGCGACTCTTCCCGAATGTGTTTACCCCGGCATAGTCCCAGACATTGGTCCGATTCCGCCCATGCTTGCCAAGTTCGACGTTGTTGATATGGTGCGCACCCGGCTTCCTGAAGACGCAGACCAGTTCATGCTTCGAACGATAGAGGCTGCCCATGCCGCCATTGGTCTTGTTCCAGACGCAAAGGTTGATAAGTTCGAGGCAACAGCCCGTGCCGGCCGTGATCAAGTCCGCGACGTGTCGCCAGTCCATGCAGATCATGGCGATGCCACCGTCGGACAGCTGGTCCATGGCCCGGGAGATAAACTCCGCGAGGAACGAGCGGAACTCGGCATCTGTCATCTCACCCGACGCCATCGCGAACTCTCGGTGCTCGCCTGATTGTCCACTGCGCACGTGGCCATTTACCCGTACGTTGAACGGCGGATCTGTGAACACCATGCGCGCCGTCTCTCCGTCAAGGACGGCGTCGTAGCTGCCTGCCTCCAAGGCGTTTCCACAGACAAGCCGGTGCCGCCCGAGAAGCCAGAGATCACCGGCGCGGGTGACGGCGGGCCGTGTCCGGTCCGGTTCCTCCACCGTCTCGGGCGGCGCGGCATCGCCGTCCCCTGCCCCTTCGATAATGAGGTCGATCTCAGGCAGGTCGAAGCCAGTAAGTTCCAGGTCAAAGTCCAGGTCGTCGGAAAGATCGAGATCGACCAGGTCGGCGAACTCGATCTTCAGCGCGTCCCGGTTCCAGTCGGACAGTTCGGCCAGCCGGTTGTCGGCGATCCGCAGCCCCCGCACCTGCGCCTTGGTCAGGTGATCGACGCAGATCGTCGGCACCGCAGACAAGCGCAGGCGCTTGGCCGCCGCGTAGCGTCCGTGACCGGCAATGATGGTGCCGTCGCTCTCGACGAGGATCGGTAGCACGAACCCGAATGTCTCGATCGATCCGGCGATGCGGCCGACGTTCCTGTCGGTGTGGTTTCGCGGGTTGTTGCCATAGGGGTTCAGCTTGTCGATCGGCTGGTGCGCAATCTCGCGCGCCATCCAGATGACAGAGGTCGGATCGCCTTGATCCGACGGTTTCGTCTTTGCAGGCATGATAGCCTCCTAACTGCTCGACGCGATGCGCCAGGTATCAGAAGGATCGCTTTGGGTGACGGAGAGAGCACATAGAGCAACCCCCCGGACCAAAATGATCCGGTGTAATTGCCTCTGGTTATGCTCCCAATATACGCCAGAGAGTTCCGGCTCAGAGTGCTGCCAAAAGGACAACGCCCCACACTGTGGAGCAAGTTCTCCCTAGCGCAGGCCTTCCGGCCGCGCAAGAAGAAAATACCTTAAGCCATTGTTTACAAAGAAAATGCGATGCCGCAGAAACCAAGATTAATTCTCTGACGAACATGTAGAGTTGGGGCCGCAATGCTGCGGATGTGACTGGACTACCGCGCAGAACCGAGCATCAGTGGTCCCACGCCCGGAACGCTCCCGGGCGCTCCTCGGTACCGGGGCCGGCATCCCGCCGCCCCATGGATCGAGGAGACACCAGATGTCCAAACCCAGACAGACCAAGATCGGCACCGTGGAAGCGATGCTGCGCCAGCCCGGCGGCACGAACGTCATGGCACTATGCGAGGCCACCGGCTGGCAGCCGCACACGATACGAGCCGCCCTTAGCGGATTGCGCCGCGCCGGCTTCACGATCACCCGCACGCGCGGTGCCGAGATGGGCGATCCGACCACCTTCCGGATCAACGCCGATCCCGAGGCGGCCGAATGATCCGGGTTGCGGATCTCGAGACCATGGACCGGGCCGCGCTTGTCGCGGCCTGGACCGACCGGTTCGGAACCGCGGTCCCGAAGGGCCTGAGCATGGTGTTCCTGCGCCGCTTTCTCGCCACGAAGATCCAGACGCGGCAGTCGGGCGGTCTGTCACGCCAGGTCGAGAAGGCCCTGAAGCAGCCGGCGGACAAGGCATCCGCCAGGACGACGCCTGCCCCCGGTCTGAAGCCGGGTGGCCGGTTGCTGCGGGAATGGAACGGAGTGACCCACGTGGTCGAGGTCACCGACGGGGGCTTTCTCTGGAAGGGCGAATCCTGGCGCTCGCTTTCGGCCATCGCCCGCGAGATCACCGGCGCGCATTGGTCCGGCCCCCGGTTCTTCGGCCTGACCGGAAAGGCTGCGTCATGACCAGGCCCATGATCCGCTGCGCAATCTATACCCGCAAGTCATCCGACGAGGGGCTGGGACAGGACTTCAACTCGCTTGACGCCCAGCACGAAGCCTGTGCCGCCTATATTGCCAGCCAGAAGCATGAAGGCTGGAAGCTACTCCCGGCACGCTACGACGATGGCGGCGTATCCGGCGGCACCTTGGAGCGCCCCGCCCTGCAGAGATTGCTGGACGAGATTGATGCCGGTCGGGTCGACATGGTCGTGGTCTACAAGATCGACCGGCTGACCCGGTCGCTGGCAGACTTCGCGAAGCTGGTGGAGCGACTGGAGGCGTCGGGCTGTTCCTTTGTCTCCGTGACGCAGGCGTTCAACACCTCCTCGTCGATGGGAAGGCTGACCCTAAACGTGCTTCTGTCCTTCGCCCAGTTCGAACGCGAAGTCACCGCCGAACGGATCCGCGACAAGATTGCTGCCTCGAAGAAGAAGGGGCTATGGATGGGCGGCGTCTGTCCCCTCGGCTACGATCCGCATCCGGATCCGATCCGGCGTGAGCTCGTGGTCAACGAGGCCGAGGCCACCGTGGTCCGACAGCTGTTCGACCTCTACCGCCAGCATGGCTGCCTCAATGCCGTCACCCGCGCGGCGGACCGGCTGGGACTGAGGTCGAAGCGCGCCCGGTTCTCGACCGGGCGCGAACAGGGCGGCAACCGCATGAGCCAGGGCCAAGTCCACCGGATCCTCACGAACCCAGTTTACCTCGGACGGATCCGACACAAGGAAAAGAGCTATCCGGGGACACACCCGGCGATCATCGAGGAAACAGTCTGGACCGAGGTTCAGGATCGCTTGAAGGCCGCAAGCGCCCGCCGTCGGGGCGCGGCGCCCGGCGCGCCTGTCGAAGAGGTTGCGCCCCTCAAGGGCAAGTTCCGCGATGACACCGGAGATGGCCTGACCCCCACCCACACTTCACGCACCGGCAAGCGGCTTCGATATTACGTCTCGAACCGGCTGATCTCCGGCGGACCGGACCGATCCGGCTGGCGGCTGCCCGCGAAGGACTTCGAGGCCGCCGTTGCGGACGCAATTGCCGGCCACCTCTCCAATCATGCGCGCGGGCATACCGCGACCGCGTCGATTGATGCGCTGCAATCGGCGGACGCCTCCGAGGCACTCCTCAGACTGGCGGACCAGATCAGGCGCCAAGGGATTGCGGCGGCGTCCCCGCTCATACGCGAGGGGCGTCTTTAGTTCGGATATCTGCACATCGACCTGGATGCGAATGCCCTGCGCGCTGCCGCCGGCGTCACCGACGAGCTCGCGCCCTTGCTACTGCGGATCGAGCACGTCTTTGACTGTCGTAGGCGTGGTGTCGAACTGAAGATCGTGGAGGGCGAAGTCGCTCCGCAACCGGATCCCGCGCTGCTGCGTGCGCTCCGCAATGCAACCGACTGGGCCGCGCGCCTCCGTTCGGGAACACCACTTCAAGCGCTGGCGAAGTCGGAAGGCATCTCCGAGCGCTACATGGGTCGCATCATCCATCTGGACGGACTGTCGCCGCGTCTGAAGCGGGCCATCGTGGAGGGAACCCAGCCGGTTCCCCTGACCCTAAAGAAACTGCTGCGTGCGCCGCTTCCCCTACCCTGGGACGCGCAAGAGCGGATGCTCGGCCTCGGGCGCTGACAGCCCTTCCCTGCTCGTCGAAAAGCCTTCCCTGAACAGCTTCCAATCGCTCCCTGTTCCGTCGATTTAATTCCCTGTTCGCCTTCGCAGGGAATTGATCGCGCATAACACTGAAAACGCGAAGAAACTTGGCCCGCCTTGCAGCGGATTCCCCGTGATTGCGCCACATACGCTGTTAATCGACACGGAACAGGGAAAAACGCCAGAAACCGGACCCCGTCTCTGGGCCGACTGAGACGGACGCCGGAAAGTGCCACCACAGCGCCTGACGGGCGCGTCTCAGCTAGAAGCAGCCGCGCGCAAACGTCGGGAACTGCGGACGAATTCGCCGCGTTTCCGATGTCCGGGAATGAGAGGATTGTCGGTGGCGGAGAGACAGGGATTCGAACCCTGGAGACGGTTTCCCGCCTACACGCGTTCCAGGCGTGCGCCTTCGACCACTCGGCCACCTCTCCGTGCGGCGCTATGTATCCGGGGCGGTGGGCCAGTTGCAAGGGTGAAAACGGTGGGTTTGGGGCTTATCGGGCAAGAAAGATCGGACGCTCGGCAAGGGGACGGGCGCGCGGTCGGCGTGGCTGGACGCTCTCGGGTCCGCGGCCAGGTGGCAATCCCCTGGGCCAGTCCGTTCCGGGCGCGTTAGGGACACGCAGACACACAGGCTGACTGCGCCCGGTGATCGCATCACCAGGCGGCGCGGCGCACCTGAAAAGACAGGCAATTCCGCCGGGATTGGCCGCCTCTCAATCCAGCAGGATCGTGACGCGGCGGTTCTGTTTGCCCTTCTTCTCGATCTTGCCCAGCCGTACCGTGCCGATCTCGCCGGTGCGGGCGACGTGGGTGCCGCCGCAGGGCTGCAGGTCGACTTGAGTGTCGCCCTCGCCGATCCGGATCAGCCGGACGCGGCCCGCGCCGCGCGGCGGCTGGACGGACATGGTCTTGACCAGTCCCGGGTTGGCGTCGAGGTCCGTGTCGCTGATCCAGTCCTGCGTGACGGGCAGGTCGCGGCCGATCAGCTCGTTCAGGGCCGCTTGCAGCGCTTCCTTGTCCTCGGGCGCCTCGGGCATGTCGAAGTCAAGCCGCCCCTTCCCCGCCGCGACCGAGCCGCCGGTAACCGGCAATGGGATCACCACCGACAAAAGGTGCAGCGCCGTGTGGCAGCGCATGTGGGCATAGCGGCGGTCCCAGTCGAGCCGCTGGCCAACCGCCTGCCCGTGGACCGGCAGCGGCGCGTCGGGCTCGGGGATCAGGACGATATCGCCGTCTTCCCCCTTCACCGTGTCGATGATGGCGATCTCGGTGTCGCCCCACGACAGCCAGCCGCTGTCGCCGGGCTGGCCGCCGCCGCGGGCGTAGAAGATCGTGCCGTCCAGCACGATGCCCCCGTCCCCGGTCACCGCCTGCACGTCGGCGGGCGCGTCTTGCCGGTAGGGTTCAATCAGGAAATCCGTGGCGGTCATTCAGGTCTGTTCTCCATCCGTGCCGGCGTCATCCACCGTGTCCTCGCCGCGCACCTCGTCCGAGGTCGAGCCAGAAACGGTGGCGGCGTCGTCCGAGGTGTCGCCCGGCCCCGCCTCATCCGCCGCGACCTGCGCCTTGCCCAGCCGCAACGTCTCGGGGTTGCGGATCCAGATGTCCTGTTGTGCGAAGGGGATCTCGATGTTCTCGGCGGCGAACCGTTCGGCGATCTGGTGGCGGATCTCGGTGCGGACGGCAAGACCGTGGGCGATGTCGCGCAGCACCATGCGCATCTGAAAATCGAGGCTCGACGCGCCGAATTCGAGGAAGTCCACGGCGGGTTCCGGATCGAGCGCGACCAGCGGGTGGTTCATCGCGATCTCCAGCAGGATCTTCTCGACCTTGCGGGTGTCGGTGCCATAGGCCACGCCGACCGTCACGATGATCCGGCCCATGCTGCTGCCGCGGGTCCAGTTCTTCACCGCGCCCGAGATGAAATCGGCGTTGGGCACGATCACGTCGTTCTTGTCGAAGGTCTCGATCCGGGTAGAGCGGACCGAGATGTCCTTGACGATCCCCATGTGACCGCCGACCTCGATCCAGTCGCCTTCGGCCACCGGACGCTCGACCAGCAGGATCAGGCCCGAGATGAAGTTCGACACGATGTTCTGCAGGCCAAAGCCGATGCCCACCGACAACGCGCCCGCGACGAAGGCCAGCGCGGACAGGTCGATGCCGGCGGTGGTCACGGCGATCACCGCTCCAAGACCGATGCCCAGATAGCCTATACCTGCGACGATGGCGTTCTGGCCGCCCGGGTCGATCTTCGTTTTCGGCAGGATGGTGGACCGCAGCGCGGCCTGGAACAGCCGGGTGGCGGCAAAGAGCACCGCGAAGATCACGATGAAGGTCAGGAACACCGCCGGAGAGATCCGCGCGTCGCCGATCGAGAAGCCCGCGTTGAACTGGCTCCAGACTTCCAGCAGGTCCGACGGCCGCGCGCCCCAGATCAGCGCGAAGATCGGCAGCGAGGCGAAGACCAGCACGAAGCTCAGAAGGCTGGGCGTCAGCGCCTGCCCCGCCTCTTCCGCGGTCTTGCGGGTGATCAGGGCGTAAAGCTCGACGACGATGTCGTGCAGGATCCGCAGCAGCGCCAGCATCGCCAGCGACGACACCGTGGGCACCATGATGAAGATCGCCGCGTTCAGGTAGCCCACCAGCGCCAGTGCCGGGCCCGCGACGGCCAGTACCACCAGCACCTGCCCCACAAGCCGCTGCCCCCGCTGGGCGAAGGTGACGTCCAGCGCGGCGTTCTCGGCGGACAGCGTGACGCTGCGCATCAGGATGCGGCCGATCCGGAAGAACAGGAACCCGAAGGCGACCAGCAACGGGAAATACAAAACCGCCCTGGTGCCGTCGCCATAGCTCTCGTAGTCGATGAGCGACGACAGCATGTAGTGGATGCCGACCAGCACCCCCAGCATGGTGACGTCAAAGCGCATCTCGCCGGCGTAGTCGAAGGTCGCCGCCAGCGGGCGCGGCGCGTCCTCGTGCAGCGGATACAGGCGAAGCGCGATCCACCACGCGAAGAAGGTGGTCATGCCGAGGCCGGACAGCGCCGCCACGAAGGTCTGCCCGCGCAGACCGAACAACCCGGTCGAGATCAGTGCCGCCGACAGCAGCAGGATGCCCAGCACCGGCACCACCACCTGAAACAGCGAGGTGATGAAGCCCGCCAGCCAGCGTGCGCGCCCGCGCGAGCGGTTCAGGACGGTCTGCGTCAGCCACACCATCGCGCGGCGGCCCCGCAGCAACAGTACCGCCGCGATGGCGATGTAGATCAGCGTGAACGGAAGCTGGGTGCGGAAGAGTTCGCGGGTGGTGTCCGACGACCACTGTGTTTCCGTCTCGGCCGCGACCGCCTTCACGCTTTCAAGGAAGTCCTCGGCCGCCACGGGCCACAGCGCCGGGATCGCCGGGGACGGGCCGATCTGCATCAACTCGCCCGCCTGCCGGGCCCGGACAAGGGTGTCGATCTGGCGCACGATCGCCTCGGCCCGGCGGAAGGCGGCCTCGGCGGTGCGGCCGGGCACCTCGGCGTTGGCCAGCGCCTCGGTCAGTTCGACCCGCCGCGCGGCGATTTCGTCGGCCTCGGTCGCGCCCTCTTCCGGCGCCGGGCCTAGCGCATCGAGTTGGTCGCGCAGCGACTGGATGGCGGCGGCGTTGGTGTCCTGAGCCTCGAGGAATTGCTGCCGCCATTCGACGACTTCGGCCCGCAGGTCTTCGAGCGCGTCGGTCGAGGCCGCGCCGGCATCCAGCGCCGCCTCGGCCCGCAGCGCGACGTCGTGCCATGTGTCGTAGTCAAGCGCCTGCTGCGCCGCGGCCGGTGACGTTCCGGGGGCCCATGCGACCGGTGCCAGCGCCCCCAGCGCCAGCACCAGGATCAGCAGCAGGCGCACCGGGCGGGTCATGCGTCCTCGTAGACTTCCGGCAGGTCGCGCGCCTCGGCATCTAGCCATTCCGGCACGGGAAGGTTCTTTTCCTTCAGGAATGCCGGGTTGAACAGTTTCGACTGATAGCGCGAGCCATAGTCGCACAGCACGGTGACGATGGTGTGCCCCGGCCCCAGTTCACGGGCCAGACGCACCGCGCCCGCCATGTTGATCGCGGTCGAGCCACCCATCACCAGCCCCTCGTTGCGCAGCAGGTCAAAGACGTAGGGAAGCGCCTCGTCGTCGCTGATCTGGTACGAGAAATCCGGCGTGAAGCCTTCGAGGTTGGCGGTGATCCGGCCCTGTCCGATGCCCTCTGTGATCGAGCTGCCCTCGGACTTGAACTCGCCGGTGGTGTAGAAGCTGTGCAGCGCGGCGCCCATCGGGTCGGCCAGCGCCACCTTTACGCCCTTGGGCTGCAGCACCTCGGCCACCCCCGCCAGCGTCCCGCCCGAGCCCACGGCGGCGACGAAGCCGTCGATCTTGCCGCCGGTCTGTTCCCAGATCTCTGGGCCGGTGGTTTCAACGTGGGCGCGGCGGTTGGCGGTGTTGTCGAACTGCTGCGCCCAGATGGCGCCGCCGGGCTCCGTCTGCGCCAGCTTCTCGGCCAGACGGCCCGAGTATTTCACGTAGTTGTTCGGGTTCTTGTAAGGAACCGCCGGGACCTGCACCAGTTCGGCGCCGGCCAGCCGGATCATGTCCTTCTTTTCCTGGCTTTGGGTCTCGGGGATAACGATGACGGTCTTGAAGCCCATCGCGGCGCCGACCACGGCAAGCCCGATGCCGGTGTTGCCTGCGGTGCCTTCGACGATGGTTCCGCCGGGGGCCAGCTTGCCCTTCTCGATCGCGTCCTTGATGATGAACAGCGCGGCGCGGTCCTTCACGGACTGGCCCGGGTTCATGAACTCGGCCTTGCCGTAGATGTCGCAGCCCGTCGCGTCCGAGATCGCATTCAGCCGGATCAACGGGGTGTTGCCCACAGCCTCCGGCAAGTCCTTGCAAATCCGCATCGCGCGCCTCCCTCGGTCAGTCTTTCATCAGAACTGATCCTGTAGTTTGCGCGGCCCCGGAACTCAAGCGTCGCGGCGCAGGCGGTCGCGGTTCGCGGCAAGCCAGTGGGCGGTCAGGATAAGCGGCCCGTTCTCGGCCTCGCCGCCCGATACCAGCGCCATGAGCGCGTCGAAGCTCAGGATGATGCCACGGATATCCTCGGCCTCTTCGTCCAGCCCGCCGATCACGGCTGCGCTATCGGGAAGGTCGGCGATGCCGACGTAGGACCAAAGATACTCGGTCACCGCCCCCGGCGACGGGTAGTAGCGCGCCACCAGTTCCAGCGCGCCGACGGTCAGCCCCGCCTCTTCGCGAGCCTCGCGGCGCGCGGTCTCTTCCGGGTCGCCGCCCGCGTCGATCCGGCCCGCCACGGGCTCAAGGCTCCATGGATAGCGGTCCCCGCGCGACATCGGGCCGAAGCGGAACTGCTCGACCAGCAACACGCGGTCGCGCACCGGATCGTAGGGCAAGACGGTCACCGCGTCGCTCATCACGAAGGCGGCGCGGGTGACGGTCTCGCTCATCGAGCCGTCGAAGCGGCGGAACTGAAGATCGGTTTCCTCGACCTGAAAGAAATGAGTGTAGGGCCGCCGCCGCTCTATGACCTCTACGTCCGTGTCGCTGCCACCGGTGCGCAGGACCGGCACGGCGCTGTCGCGGCGCGCGCGGGCGTGGCTGTCGGCACGCGACATCGCCATCCCCAGCATCGCGCGGACCGAGGCCGGGTTGGCGCGGCCGAACCGCTCCATCACATCGCCCGCCAGCCGCAGCGCCGCATCGCCCGTCGCCGCGACCCAGTCGTCAAGCGACCACTCGCCCGCAGCCGGTGTGGCGTCGTCCGGCACCAGCATCCGGGCGGGCCGTGCGCCGTCCGCGCGTTCAATCTGCAACTCGTGCCAGCGCAGACCGAAAACCTCGGCGCAATAGGCCAGTCGCGCCAGCGCGGTGCCCGGCAAAGTGTCGAAGGCCACGCCGTGCAACCCGTCACCGGGGCCCGCGTCCTGCACCGGCGCAACCACCGGGAACACGCCACCGCTGCAAGGTGCGCCGCGCCAGCCTGGCGCGCGCGCGGGTTGCGCACCGCCCGCGTCCTCGAGCCCGAGAATGCAGGCCATAAGCGGCGGGAACCGCAGCGGTCCGTAGATGAATACCGTCATCGGGTCAGGGCCAGCGCCGCTTCACCATCTCGGCGATCAGGCCAAGGGCGAGCCCGCCCACGATCAGCGAGCCCCAGATTTCGGGCGGCTGGAGATAGACGAAATAATCTATGGCGATCTGCACCTGATCCTTCAGCGCCTCGGTCGGGCCGCCGTAGGACAGGCGCATCGACCGCCGGATCATCTCGTAGCCCGAAAAGATCAGCAGGCCCCAGAACACGAGGATGCCCGACGCGCCCAGCCCGAAGGCAATGGCGCTGTTCCACCCTGCCCCCGCGTGCCGTCCCAGAAAACGCCAGCCGGTCAGGAATCCGACCGCCGCGAGGATCTCGCGGAAGCGGCCGATGCGCTGTTCCTCGGGGAAGTAGGGAATGATCATATGCCCGATCCACCACGCGAGCGCGGCGAACAGGATGGCAGAGACGAGTTTCGTGGCGGTGGGCATGGGGGGCCTTCACAGCGGTCGTTCGCTGCGCAGTCTCCGCCGCGCGCCGCGTTCCGGCAAGCAGCACCCGCGATTTTCGGCCCCGGCTGTTCCAGAGCGGACACATCCGACAGCCGAAACGGGGGGTTACCGGGCCGATGTGGGGCCATCCCAACTGACCCTGAAGGGATTCGATTGTTGTCAAGTCGGGAACAATCCACCCATTGAGGGGAAATTGATCTGCGCCGACCTTCTAGAAATCCCGGTTCTCGTAGGCATCCAGCGCCCGCTTGCGGCCTTCGTCCAGCTCAACCACCGGATCGGGATAGTCTCGCGCGGCCTCAAGCGACCAGCTTTCCGGCACCGCCTTGAAATAATCGGTGGCGGTCTCGGGCGGGTTCTCCTGCCCCTCGGCGATCCAGCGGCGGCGGTATTCGCCCTTCGGGTCAAACTTCTCGGCCTGCGTGTCGGGGTTGAACACCCGGAAATAGGGCGAGGCGTCCGGCCCCGACCCCGCCGTCCACTGCCAGCCCAGCGCGTTCGAGGCCGGGTCCCAGTCGATCAGGCAGTCCTCGAACCACTTCTGACCGATCCGCCAGTGGCACATCAGGTGCTTGGTCAGGTAGCTGGCCACGATCATCCGGGCGCGGTTGTGCATGGTGCCGGTCACGTACATCTCGCGCATCGCGGCATCCACGAAAGCGACACCGGTGCGGCCGCGTTTCCACGCGATCACCTCGGACCTGCGCTCGTCCTCGTTCCACGGGAACGACCGCCATTCCTCGCGCCAGTTGTCCGTCACGATGTGCGGCGTGTGGTGCAGCAGGTGATAGGCGAACTCGCGCCAGACCAGCTCCTTCAGCCACGTCTCGGCGCCAGCCTTGCCTTCCTCGCGCGCCCGCATCCCGGCGTGCCAGCAGATGCGCGGACTGATCTCGCCATATGTCAGCGGTTCGGACATGCGCGAACAGCCCTCTTCGGCCACCATGTTGCGGCCGTCGCTGTACCCGGCGATGCCGTTCGCGATGAATGCGCCCAGCCGCCCCCGCGCGGCCTCTTCGCCGACCGAGGCATATTTCGCGACGATCCTTGCGCCACGACGCATCGCCGCGTCCAGCGCCCAGTCTTCAAGGCTGTCGCTGTCGGGCCACCTGGACGGCGTCTTGAGCGTCGACACGGCCGTCAGCGGCGCGTCGACATCGGTGCCCTTCACCGCATTCCAGAACGGGGTGTAGACCTTGTAGAAACCGCCGGTCTTGGTTTCGACCGTCCAAGGCTCGAACAGCAGGTGGCCGGTGAAGCTTTGCGCGTCGACGCCGTCGTCCTTCAACGCCGCCTTCACCTTGGTGTCGCGATCCTTGCTGTCGGGGTCATAGGCGCGTTGCCAGTAAACCGCCCCTGCCCCGGTCTCTTTCACCAGAGCCAGCAGGCAGTCCAGCGCCTTGCCCCGCCGCAGGATCAGACGCGAACCGATGCCCTTCAACGCGTCCGCGAACGTCTCGACCCCAAGCCCGAAGCGGAACTTCGGCGCGGCGCCCAGCGCCTCGGCCACCTCGTCCAGCAGGAACACCGGGATGACGGGCCGCCCGCTGTCGGCGGCGGCAGTCAAGGCGGCGTGGTCGGACAGGCGCAGGTCGCGCCGGATCCAGACAATGACGGGTGACGTGTCGCTCAAGTGATCCTCCCGGGGCCGTGTCTGAGCCTGATCTAGCGCCAGCGCCCGGGGGTCAACGCCCGGCGAGCCCCGTTACAGCACGTGGTCGAGCGCGCGGATCAGCCGGTCGATGTCGCCTTTCGAGGTGTAGTGCACGAAGCTCAGCCGCAGCACGCCCTCGTCGCCGACGCCCAGCGCCTTCAGCGGCCGCACCGCGTAAAAGTCGCCACCCCCCGCATTGATCTCGTGCGGGGCCAGCGCCTCGGCAAGATCCGCGCCGGGGCGGTCGGCGGTGATGGCGACGGTCGGCGCCCGGCCCTCGGCCTTGGACGGACCGATCAGGCGGACGCTGTTCTTCGACTTGAGATAGTCGAGCAGCGGCTGCAGCAGGCTGATTTCCTGCGCGCGCATCAGGTCGTGGACGCGGGTGGCGCGGATGCGTGGGTCGGTCTCGGTCCCGAAGTGGCGGGCGTGCAGAAGGTCGATGTAATCGGCCATCCCGGCGCAGGCGGCGACCTGCGCGTGATCGGGACCGGCGGGCGTGAATTTCTTGTACAGAACGTCGCCGTTGAAGAAATGCGCCTGGTTCGGCAGCCGCTCGGCCAGCGCACGGCGGATCACCATGACGCCCTGATGCGGGCCATAGGTCTTGTAGGCCGAGAACAGGTAGATGTCCGCGCCCAGCCGGTCCACGTCCGGCAGGCCGTGCGGGGCATAGCTGACCCCGTCGACGCAGGCCACCGCACCGGCATCGTGGACCTTCGCGACGATCGCGGCCACGTCGTTGACCTCGCCCACCACGTTGGAACAGTGCGGGAAACATACCAGCCGCACCTTGTCATCCAGCAGCGCGTCCAGCTTTGCCGGGTCGAGATGGCCGGTCTCCGGGTCGATCTGCCATTCGCGCACCTCGAAACCTGCATCCGCCAGCCGCCGCCACGGGCCGCTGTTCGCTTCATGGTCCTGGTTGGTGACGATGATCGCATCGCCCGGCTTCATCGACTGGCGAAAGGCCTGCGCCAGAACATAAGTGTTCTGGGTCGTCGACGGACCGAAGGACACCTCGTCGGTGTCCACACCCATCATCGCCGCCAGCCGGTGCCGGGCCTCGTCCATCTCTTCGCCGCCCAGCCGGCTGGCCTCGTAGGGGCCGTAGGGCTGGACCTTGCGCTCGCGGAAAAAGCGGTCGAGCCGCTCCATCACCGGCGCGCACATATAGGACCCGCCCGCATTGTCGAAAAAGCCCTGCCGCCCCAGCCCTTCCACCGAGAAAGCGGGAAACTGAGCGCGTACGAAATCGAGGTCGAGTGTGGGGGCCATGAAGGTGTCTCCGCTTGCGAGGCTGGTCTTGAAGCGGCCACCGCCAAGACCCTGTGTCGGCCGGTTCGGACCGGCAAATGCCGCCCTCCGAACCGCCCCACGTCCTGCCCCTGGCAACCGCCCCTTGCGTATCCGCGCCCGGTATCCTCTGCATGGCCAGCCGATGCAAGCGCGGGGCGACACGACAACCGCATCACGCTCCTCTGTGACATGTCTGGCAAAGGTCAACCAACACGCACCTACAGCCGCCTGACCGGTTTGCCAGCCGTCAGGCCGTTTTGATTGACATCCGGTTGATTGATCGAGCGGCCGCAAGTGGCACGGAGCACATTCCCGTCGCCTCAAGTTCGCGCTGAAGCGAACTGATTTCTGTGAGAAAATAAAACATCTCGATCTGACCTGTTACGCTGTGTTCAGCGCGTTATCACGCGTGTTGCGATGACCTGTTGCACTGTCTCTCACGTAGCTTTCAGCGGATTCTCACGGGGCTTTCAGCGGATCGTCAGACCGGCAAACAAATCGCGCTTGCAATTCCGACTGTTTTAGTCGACTAACGGGCAAAACCCCAGCCAAACCGCGTGACGGTCTGCGCCAGGCATCCCCGAACAACAGGTTTCGAAGTGGCCCGCGAACCCAAAGCGGATCGCCCCCCGGCAGGCACGCCGCCACTTCGAAAACGAGCAGCGCCCTGACGGGCGGAAACGGAGCCAGCGATGACCCAGCCCCGCAACGACCGGAATGACCGGAAACGACCGTCACAGGGCACGGCCCAGGGCGCAACTCCGGGCACCGGCTCGGGCGCCGGCTCGGGCGCCGCCCCGGGCACAGGCTCGGGCGCAGCTTCGGGCACCGGCTCGGGCGCCTCGGGCGCTTCGTGGGGCGACGCCAGCCAACGGATGTGCCGCGACAGCCGGTCCTGGCGGGGCGAACCCGTGGACCGGATCGGCTTTACCGGTCGGGAAATGGCGGTTCTGACGGTCGCGCGGCACTTCTTTTCCAGCTTCGCCGCGCCCGAGCGGCAGGGTTGGATCGCCGCCTTCTCGTCCGCGCTTGCAAGCTTCGGCCACGGCGAAGGCCCGAACAACGCGGTGTCGATCCTCTGTGCGGTGCAGGCGATGCGCTCTGCCCGCCGGTCGACCTTCAGCTACAACAACGCCGACTGCGGCAACTGCGCCCGGTTCGTGACGGGCCACGAGCGGTCCTTCATGGCGGCGCTGCGCTCGACCATCCAGGGCCGCCCCGAGGCCGCCCGGGCCCATGCCGCGCTGCTGTGCGAGGGCAACGACGCCGACCACTTCCTGCGCGCTTTGGAGACGGTGACGGCCCAGTGCTTCCCCCGCGAACACGCCGCCGCCCTGCTTCGCCCCGCGCCGACCGCCGATCGCCCCGGACAGGACCCCGACACGGGGCGGGGCCAAACGGCGGCGCGCGCCTGAAAGGGCGGCTCCGCCGGCCTGGCGGCCAATGCTACAAGGTGCGGCAAAGGCCCGGGCCGGCGGAGCACGAGATTTCCCACGACCGGAGAGACGAATGGATGACGACCTGACCGGCCTCGGTACCCTGCACCGGATCGCGCAGCGCTACGGCGACGGGCTGAAGCCCGAGCTTGCCGCCCGGCTGGACCGAAGGCCGCCGGTGGGCCGCAACGTGATCGCCTTGCCGCTGCGGCGCGGCCCGGCCGGGCCCGCGCACCAACTGGCCACAGACGCCGAACTGGCCGATGCGGGCATTCCGCGCCCCGACTTCCGCGCCGCGCGCGACGGCGGTGTGACGGACGCCCCTGCCCGCCGAAGCTGACCGCTTCCGCTGACCATCTGCGCTGAGCGCCCGGAACGAAAAAGGCGGCCCGCAGGCCGCCTTTCCCTTGTTCTTTCCGGACCGGATCAGGTCTCGCGGCGCTCGGCCATCAGGCCGCGCCAGATCGCCCAGCACATCAACAGCAGAACCACCGTGAACGGCAGGCCGGTCGAGATCACCATCGACTGCAGCGACTGAAGGCCGCCCGCCGACAGCAGCAGCACGATGGCCACCGCGCCCTCGAACACGCACCAGAACACGCGCTGCGGCACCGGCGCGTCGACCTTGCCGCCCGCCGTGATCGTGTCGATCACCAGCGAACCCGAGTCCGACGAGGTCACGAAAAACACGATCACCAGCACGATCCCGATCAGCGAGGTGATCTGCGTCAGCGGCAACTGGTCCAGCATCTTGAACAGCTGCAGCGGCAGATCGGCTTCCTGCGCCGCGGTGTAGCCGTCCAGCACGACCTGCTGGATAGCCACGCCGCCGAACACCGACATCCACAGCACGCAGACCATCGACGGGATCAGCAGAACGCAGATGACGAACTCGCGCACGGTGCGGCCCCGCGAGACGCGGGCGATGAACATGCCGACGAACGGCGACCAGCTGATCCACCATGCCCAGTAGAACGAGGTCCAGCCCTGCATGAAGTTCACGTCCTCACGGCCGACCGGGTTCGACAGCGCCGGCAGGTTCACCAGATACGCGCCAAGGTAGTCGACAAAGCCCGTCAGGATCGCCAGCGTCGGGCCGGCGAACAGCACGAACAGAAGAAGCAACAGCGCAAGGCCCATGTTGATCTCGGACAGCACCTTCACGCCGCCGTCCAGACCGCGCAGCACCGAGATCAGCGCGACCGCGGTGATGCCGGAGATCAGCAGAACCTCGACGGTGTTGTTGATCGGGATGCCGAACAACTCGTTCAGACCCGCGTTCGCCTGTGTCGCGCCGAAACCCAGCGAGGTCGCAAGACCGAACAGCGTCGCGAACACCGCCAGCGTGTCGATGATGTGGCCCCACCAGCCCCAGACCCGGTCGCCGAGGATCGGGTAGAAGGCCGAGCGGATCGTCAGCGGCAGGCCCTTGTTGTACGAGAACAGCGCCAGCGCCAAAGCCACCACCGCGTAGATCGCCCAGGGGTGCAGACCCCAGTGGAAGATCGTCGCGGCCATGCCCAGCCGGATCGCCGCTTCCTCGTTGCCCTCGGCCGCGCCCAGCGGCGCCCAGTCGGTGCGCACGCCGTTCTCGACCGCGGTGCCGCCCAGCGACGACGAGAAGTGGCTCATCGGTTCGGACACGCCATAGAACATCAGGCCAATGCCCATGCCCGCCGCGAACAGCATCGCGAACCAGCCAAGATAGGTGTAATCCGGCGTCGCGTCGGTGCCGCCCAGCCGGACCGAGCCCGCGGGGGTCACGATCAGGATCAGGCAGAAGATGACGAAGATGTTCGCCGCGCCGAGGAAGAACCAGTCAAAGCCCTTTGTGACCGCCGAGAACAGCCACGAGAACACCGAGCCCGCCTGTTCCGGCAGCGCCAGCGTGTAGAAAACGAAGGCCACGATGGCGAGGCCCGAGATCAGGAATACGGGGTTGTGGATGTCGAATCCGAAAGGCCCCACGCTGCCTTCCACATTGTCCTGACCGATCTCGTAATCGGTCTCGATGATGTCAGAGGCACCTTCCGGTTCCGGAATGCCCTGAATGTCTTCGTCAGCCATAAGCAGGCGATCTCCTTTGTTCTGTTTGTCAGGACGTCGAACGTGACGACGGACGGCCCGCAGGCGTCAGTCGCGCACCAGGAAGACCGAGGCCGCTGAGTGCGCGGCGATCTTCGATCCGTTCGACGGCCAGATGTAGTCCGTCAGTCCCGGCTTGTGCGTTCCCATCACCACAAGATCCGCCCCGGTCTCGGTGACGGCCTTCATCAGCGCATCGTCGAGTTCGGTGGTCGGATCGAAGCTGATCATCGGATGAGAACTGGTCGGGATGCCATTCGCGGCGGACTGTTCCTCGGCGAAAGCCTTCAGCTTCTCGCCGTATTCCTTGGGTGTATGCCCAAGCGCACTCGGCTGCTCGCCGGTCACCCCCACATAGCAAAGCTCGGCGCCGAAATGTTTGGCCATATCGGCCGCGACCTGCAGCGCCTTGGTCAGCTTTGCGACATGGGCCAGGTCGACCGGCGCCATGATTTTCTGAAACATTTTCCCTCCTTGCCTATTTTTTCAGCCGGCGCCCCCTTCCCAGACAGCCGCACGGGGTGCAACCGCATCGAGGGGATCTTGTTAAGGTGTGCTTCACAGGCATCTTACCCGATCGGCACGTTTCGGCCAACTAGAAGGCTAACGCAGGGGAAGGCCAGAAAATGGCGTTAAACGAAGGTTAAAGGCCCGGAAACGGCATAGGTGTCGTTTCCGGGCATTTGTTCAAGACGGGCAATGACCGCGCGCAAGGGTTGCACGCGCGCTTAGGCGTTCACGTCCACAACCACCCGGCCGCGCACCTGTCCCTTCAGGATCTCGTCGCCCAGACGCGGCAGATCCGCCAGCGTCGCCGGCTGGATCATCGCCGACAGCTTGTCCATCGGCAGGTCGGACGCGACGCGTTTCCACGCGGCGACCCGGTTGTCATAGGGTTGCATGACGCTGTCGATGCCCAGCAGGTTCACCCCGCGCAGAAGAAACGGCACCACCGAGGCGGGAAGCGACGCGCCGCCGGCAAGGCCCACCGCCGCGACCGAGCAGCCGTACTTCATCTGCCCCAGCACCCGCGCCAGCATCGCGCCACCCACCGCGTCGACGCAGCCGGCCCATGTCTCGGCTTCCAGCGGACGCTTGACGGTCTCGGCCAGTTCCTCGCGCGGGACGATGCGGCTGGCGCCGAGATCGCGCAGATAGCCTTCGGTCTCGGGCCGCCCGGTGACCGCGGCCACCTCGTAACCCAGATCGTTCAGGATCGCGGTCGCGACCGAGCCGACGCCGCCCGCGGCGCCGGTGACCAGCACCTCGCCCTTGCCGGGGCGCAGCCCGTGGCGTTCCAGCGCCATGATCGCCAGCATCGCGGTAAACCCGGCGGTCCCCACCGCCATGGCGTCTTGCGTCGACAGCCCCTCGGGAAGCGGCACCAGCCAGTCGGCCTTGACCCGAGCCTTCTGCGAATAGCCGCCCCAATGCGCCTCGCCCACGCGCCAGCCGGTCAGCACCACGCGGTCACCGACATCGAAGCGGCTGTCGTCGCTGGCCTCGACCGTTCCGGCGAAATCGATGCCCGGCACATGCGGATAGTTGCGCACCAGCCCGCCACCCGGACCGATGCACAGCCCGTCCTTGTAATTCACCGTCGAGTATTCGACCGCCACCGTGACGTCACCGCCGGGCAGGTCCGCCTCGGTCAGTTCCTTCACCGATGCCGAAGTCGCCCCCTCGGCATCCTTCTCCACAACAAGCGCCCTGAAGCCCATGTCTTGTCCTCCTGTCCTATCCCACCCAAAGGGCTAGGCGGTTTCGGGCATGATGAAAAGGTCGGTATCGCCCGGCCGCCCCTGCGCCGCCGTGAGCATCGCGTGAACCTTTCCCCGGTGATGCGTCTGGTGGTTGAAGAAATGCGTGACGCACAGCCAGAACGGCTTGGCCACGTTTGTCTTGAGGATGCCCGAGTACCACGTCAGGTCGCCCAGCAGGTCCTGATCCTCGACCCGCCACGCCCAGTCGCGGATGCCCTGGTCCGCGATGGTGCGCGCGGTCTTGTAGGCCTCCCAGCTTTCGGTGAACTGCAGGCTTTCCGTGACGCCGCCGCGCGGCTTGTCCCAGCCGTCGATCCGCGACATCCACATCGTGTCGGCCCACAAGAGGTGGTTCAGCGTCTTCTCGATCGACCCGAAGAACGCCCCCCGCTCCGCCCGGCGTGCCGAGGCGCCCAGCGCATCCGCCTCGCCCACGAGATTGCCGTTCTGCCAGCGGTTGTAACGGGCCATGGTCCGGCAGTACTCGGCGGAAATCATAGGCTGTTTCTCCGTAGCTGGCGGGCCGGACCGGCACCCGGCCACCTTGGGCAGCGCGGCCCGCGCCTGTCAACGCCCGCGTAACCCTGCCCGCACGCAGCCCCTTGTCGGACGCCCCTGCCATCGCTACATATGCTCTGTCGGTTCGCCGACTATGGACATAAACGCGCTTGTAATAAGCGGCTCGGACCCGGGGGCGGTACCCGGCGGCTCCACCAAATTTCCCGTCGTTGGGGGGACTGTGGGGCCGAAATAGGATCGACGAACGTCTAAAGAGGTTAGCTTTGTCCCGGTGAGATACCACCGTTATCGGTTCACAATGCATAATTGCCAACGACAATCGTGCTCCGGTCGCCGTTGCTGCTTAAGCAGTAACAAGACCGAAAATTAAGCCCTTGCGCCTAGCAGCGTAAGGCGGGGTTCGCAGGCACCTGGCAACAGAAGCCTGCACTTACCTCCCCCTTTTCATCGAAGCCGGTCAGCAGGCGCGCTTGCGTTGGACCGCTTGAACCACCCGACCGTTGGCGCCCACGGACTGCGACCCGACGCTGGTCCATCCCTCTTGCCGCTTGCCAACCGCCCGCCCCTGGGCCAGCCATATGCCAGCGCAGGGAGGAGCCGCCAATGATCGCCGTCATCTTCGCAGTCACCCCGAAAGAGGGCTGCACGGACGCTTATCTCGACATCGCTGCCGAGATGCGGCCGCTGGTCGAACAGATCGACGGGTTCATCTCGGTCGAGCGGTTCCAAAGCCTGACAACGCCGAACAAGCTGCTGTCGGTCTCGATCTTCCGCGACGAGGCGGCGCTTAACGAATGGCGGCAGTTGACACAGCACCGCAAGGCGCAGGCCGCCGGGCGTGGCAGGCTGTTTCAGGACTACCGCCTGCGTGTCGCACATGTGTTACGCGACTATGGAATGCACGACCGGACCGAAGCCCCCGAGGACAGCCGCGCCACGCATGACCACTGACCCGCCCCCGACGCGCGAGCTTGTCCGCGTCTTCGGCCGTATCGGCATTCTCAGCTTCGGCGGCCCGGCGGCGCAGATCGCGCTGATGCACCGCGAACTTGTCGACGAACGTCCGTGGCTCTCCGAAAGGCAATTCCTCGACGCGCTCAGCTTCTGCATGTTGCTGCCGGGGCCCGAGGCAATGCAGCTTGCCACATACTGCGGCTGGCGGATGCGCGGCACGTCTGGCGGGCTGATCGCGGGCGGACTGTTCGTACTGCCGGGCGCATTGGTAGTGGCGCTGCTGGCGGCGCTTTACGCGGAATGGGGCGCGGTCCCGCTGGCGCAGGCGCTGTTCCTCGGGATCAAGGCGACCGTCGTGGTGATCGTGCTCGAGGCGCTTTTGAAGGTCTCGAAGAAGGCCCTGCACGGGCTGGACCGCTGGCTGATCGCGGGGCTGTCCTTCCTCGCCATCTTCGCCTTCTCGGTCCCCTTCCCGCTGATCATCGCCGCCGCCGGCCTGTACGGCGCGCTCACCGCCACGGGCGAGGCCGCCGCCGCGCCGCCCGCGCGGCCCGCCCGGACGCTGCCGACCGTGCTGACCTGGGCCGCGCTTTGGTGGGCGCCGGTCGGGCTTGCGCTGGTCGCAGGTCAGACGCTGCTGGCCGAAATCGGGCTGTTCTTCTCGAAGCTCGCGGTCGTCACCTTCGGCGGCGCCTACGCCGTGCTGGCCTACATGTCGCAAGAGGTCGTGCAGCAACAGGGATGGCTGGGCATGGACCAGATGATGGACGGTCTGGGACTGGCCGAGACGACGCCGGGGCCGCTGATTCTGGTGACCGAGTTCGTGGGCTACCTTGCCGGCGCCAGTGCCGGGGGGATGGCGCTTGGTCTCGCGGCTGCGGCGATGACCCTGTGGGTGACGTTCGTGCCCTGCTTCCTGTGGATCTTCGCAGGCGCCCCCTATATCGAGCGCATCGCCGGACGCCCCCGCCTGTCGGCGGCGCTGACCGCCATCACGGCGGCCGTCGTCGGGGTGATCCTGAACCTGTCGATCTGGTTCGCGACCCATGTTTTCTTCGACGAAGTGACGCAAAGTCAGCTTGGCCCCGCCAGCCTGCCGGTGCCCGACCCCGCGTCGCTGAACCTTGCCGCCGCGCTCTTGGCCCTGATCGCCGCAGGATTGCTCTGGGGCCTGAAATGGCCGCTTCCGCTGGTGCTGCAGCTCATGGCATTTGCAGGCGCGGCACTAAGCTGGGCCGTCTGACCGCAGCGCCATACTGGTGCCCTTTTCTTCCCGCCCGAATCCCGTATGTTGTGACCAAGCGCTGACGAAGGACCCCCGGCATGCCGCGCACCATCGACTACGGCAACCTCATGCACCGCGCCATGCGCGGGCTGATCCGCGACGTCCTGCTGGACGTTCAGGACAACGGTCTGCCCGGGCAGCACCACTTCTTCATCACCTTCGACACGATGCATCCGGACGTCGAGATCGCCGACTGGCTGTCCGACCGCTACCCGGACGAGATGACCATCGTGATGCAGCACTGGTACGACAATCTCGACGTGGGCGAGGACGGGTTCGCGGTGACGCTGAACTTCGGCGACAACCCCGAGCCGCTGTACATCCCCTTCGACGCGATCCGCACCTTCGTCGACCCCTCGGTCGAGTTCGGCCTGACGTTCAAGACGCAGGACGACGATGATGAGGACGACGAGGACGAGATCGAACTGGAAGAAGTCGAAGACGAGGACGAGGCCCCGCGCGAGGCCGACATCGTAAGCCTCGACAGCTTCCGGAAATAGGCCCCGACCGCGGCCCTGACGGGCGTCTCGACCGCGACAAGCCGCCTTTCTGCCTTCCTGATAGCGTTCACACCGCCTTTGCGCGGCGATGGCACATTGATCCCGTTCCTCTGCCCCGCTAGAGGAACGGTCGACGATGGGATACCGCGAGGAGTAGAGCCTGATGACCGCCACCCGCACCGAGACCGACAGCTTCGGCCCGCTGGAAGTACCCGCGGACAAGTACTGGGGGGCGCAGACACAGCGCTCGATCATGAACTTCCCGATCGGCTGGGAGAAACAGCCGGTCCCGATCATCCGCGCGCTCGGCGTGGTCAAGAAGGCCTGCGCCATGGCCAACAAGGCCAACGGCGCGATGGAGGCCGAACTGGCCGACGCGATCATCGCCGCCGCGACCGAGGTGATCGACGGCAAATTCGACGACAACTTCCCGCTGGTGGTCTGGCAGACCGGGTCGGGCACCCAGTCCAACATGAACGCGAACGAGGTGATCTCGAACCGCGCGATCGAGATGCTGGGCGGCGAGATGGGGTCGAAAAAGCCCGTTCACCCGAACGACCACTGCAACATGGGCCAGTCCTCGAACGACACCTTCCCGACCGCGATGCATGTCGGCATCGCCATGCAGGCGCGCGACGTGCTGCTGCCGGGGCTGGAAAAGCTTCTGGCCGCGCTAGAGGCGAAGTCCGAGGAATTCAAGGACATCATCAAGATCGGGCGCACCCACACGCAGGACGCCACGCCCCTGACGCTGGGCCAGGAATTTGGCGGCTATGCGCACCAGGTCCGCAAGGGGATCGAGCGGGTGAAGGCCTGCCTGCCCGATATCTACGAACTGGCGCAGGGCGGCACCGCCGTCGGCACCGGGCTGAACACGAAGAAAGGCTGGGGCGAAGCCGTGGCCGCCAACATGGCCGAGATCACCGGCCTGCCCTTCGTCACCGCCCCCAACAAGTTCGAGGCGCTGGCCGCCCATGATGCGATGGTCATGTTCTCGGGCGCGCTGAAGACCGTCGCCGCCTCGCTGTTCAAGATCGCCAACGATATCCGCCTGCTGGGCTCGGGCCCGCGTTCGGGTCTGGGCGAATTGATCCTGCCGGAGAACGAGCCCGGCTCGTCGATCATGCCCGGCAAGGTGAACCCGACGCAGGCCGAAGCGCTGACGATGGTCTGCGCGCACGTGATGGGCAACGACGCCGCCGTCGGCATGGCCGGCAGCCAGGGCCACTTCGAGCTGAACGTCTACAACCCGATGATGTCCTACAACGTGCTGCAATCCATGCAGCTTCTGGGCGACAGCGCCTCTGCCTTCACCGACAACATGGTCGTCGGCATCCAGGCCAACGAGGCGCGGATCGAGAAGCTGATGAAGGAATCGCTGATGCTGGTCACGGCGCTGGCCCCGACCATCGGCTACGACAACGCCACCAAGGTCGCCAAGACCGCGCACAAGAACGGCACCACCCTGCGCGAAGAGGCCATCGCGCTTGGCTTCGTGGACGAGGAAACCTTCGACAAGGTCGTCCGCCCCGAGCAGATGATCGGCCCGAAAGACTGACGAAGGACTGGCCAAGGACTGGCCAAGGACTGACATGGGCCCGGCAACCCGGCCAAAGGCGTCGCCCCCAAGGCGGCGCCTTTTTCGTTCCGCACCACTCCGCCCCTTCTTCTCTTTCCAAATACCTCGGGGGGCCGCGCATAGCGCGGCGGGGGCAGAGCCCCCTTGCAGCACCACTTGATGCGCACCTTTGGTGCGACGGGGGCAGAGCCCCCTTTCAGCACCTTTCTATGCGCACCTCCGGTGCGACGGGGGCAGAGCCCCCGCCCCCACCAGCCCTTCGGGTGCTACGTCACCGCCGCTCATCCATTGGCAAGGCGCGCGCGTTGGTGTTCTCTGCGCTTCCAAGAGCAGAGGACTCACATGAGCAACGTCACCAATCTTCGGCAGGTGCGGAAGGATCGCGCCAGAACCGAGAAACGCGCGGCCGCGGACGAGAACGCGGCGCTTCACGGGCGCACCAAGGCGCAGCGCATCTTCGAGGCCACGCAGAACGCGATGGCGAAGAAGAAGCTCGACGATCACCAGTTCGAGCAGGAATGACCGGCCGCCCCGCAAAGCACTCGCTGACCCTGCGGGGCCATCGCACCAGCGTCTCGCTGGAGCCGGAATTCTGGGTGGCGTTCCGTGAGATCGCCGCCGAACGGGGCCAGCCGCTGAACGCGCTGGCCGCCGAAATCGACGAGGGCCGCGGGGTCGAGACGGGTCTCGCCTCGGCCATCCGCCTGTTCGTCCTGCGCCACTACCGCGACCGCGACGGTGGCGCGGACTGACCTCAGGCCGCGTGCAGCGCCTTCAGCGGCTCCGCCCATTTTGCCAGCTCGTCCAGAACCAGCGTCAGGCCGTCCGTCATCGGGTCGTTCGGCTTGAACACCGCGTTCTCGTCGATGAACTGCGGGAAGAACGGCACCGGCACGCCCTGCGGGATCGCGACCATGCTGACGTTGGACAGCAGCTGGCGCAGCTCCTGCGCGGCGCGCAGACCGCCCGACACACCGCCATAGCTGACCACGGCGGCGGGCTTGTATTTCCACTCGTTCAGAAGGACCTGCACCGCGTTGACCAGAACCGCCGAGGGATAGCTGTCGTATTCCGGGGTCAGGAACAGGAACGCATCCGCATCGGCCACCTTGGCGCTCCACGCCTTGGTGTGGTCGTGCTGGTAGTCCTGCATCGCCGGATGGTTCGGCTCGTCGAGAAACGGAAGCTGCATGTCGGCGATGTCGATGGCCTCGACCTCGAATCCGCCATGCGCCGTTGCGGCTTCGGCGACCCATTTGGCGATGGTCGGGCCGACGCGGCCCGGGCGGGTAGAGCCGGTGATGACTTTCAGTTTCAGCGACATGAAGGCTGCCTTTCGAGATTTGCGCATCCGCGGCGGGCCGGTGCCTGCGCGGACAGAGGAGGAGATATTCGTTGCGACGGCGCGCACCAGTGGCGTCGCCTGACCGTCAGATGGGTATTGTCTAACGGCGTTCGCACCCGCAGCAAGGCACAGCAGCCTCTCCATTGGCGCACAGCGCGTCAGCCTTCGGGGCGGTACCAGCTTGTCATGGTGTAGTCCTTGCGCGGCCCGTTCACTTTCCACTCGGCGCTCCAGTGCGGCCAGTGCCGGAAATCATAGCGCACAAGGTACAGGTCGGGCGGGCAGTCGTGCTGCGCCTCGGGCCGCAGGCCGGGCTCGATCCAGTGAAAAGGCCTGCCGTCTTCGAAGAAGACCGCGATCCCCTCGCCATCCGCTTGCCAGAGATAGGTGCGCTCGGCGGCCATCGGCGGCTGGCCCGGCACCAGCATGCGTCCCTGCTCCACAAGGCTCAGCCGGTCCGCGTCGCCGGCGAAGGTCGCCGTCCCCTCGAACCGCAGCGCCCGCCCGCCATAGCGGTCACCGATTTCGCGCTCAAGCCGCCAGACGCCGCGGAATTCCTCCAGCCGGGGGCCAAGGGTCATCCCGCCACCACCTGCAGCCCCACCGCGCCGGCGTAAATCGCCAGCATCACCACGCTTTCCGTCCCGATCTTCAACGGCCCCTCGCGTTCCCTCAGGATCAGGCCGATCAGCAGCACCGCCGTCATCAGCAGCCCCACCACCAGCCAGAAATATTCGCCCGGTCCGACCGCGTGATACAGCGAGCCGTCGCGATAGGCCATGTCGCTTAGCGACAGGAACAGCGTGTCGAAGGTGTTGCCGCCGATGATGCCACCCATCGCCAGTTGCATCGCGCCCCGCCGTACCGCCGCGATGGTGGTCACCAGTTCCGGCAGCGAGGTCACCACCGCCGTCATCAGCGCGCCCACCACCGTCTGCGACATGCCCAGCCGTTCCGACAGGGCCGAACCCGTCTGCGCGATCACCCAGCCTGCCGCGCCCAGTACGGCGACCAGCATGGCGAACGAGCCGAACAGCGCCACCGCCCCGGCCCGGCTTGGCGGCTCGTCCGGTTCGTCCTCGACCGTCTCCGGCGTTTTCACGGGGCGCCACATCGGCTGTTCGCGCACCCGGCTCGTGGTCACCGCGCCGACGCAGTAGACCGCGATCAGCACGACCGACACCGGGTGGACGGCCCAGACGGTGAACTCTGGCGTCGTGAAGGCGACCAGCGGCAGGCACAGCAGCGACAGCAGCAGCGCGCCCTGAAACAGGTTGGTGGCCTCGGCCGCCGAATGTTCGAGGTTCGCACGCTTGTGGATCACGTCGGCCAGCGCAAGGAACGCCGTCTGTGCCGCGATGCCGCCGACGCCGTTGGCGAAGGCCAGTTGCGGCGCGCCGTTCAGCGCCGAGGTGATCGACACCACAACGCCCGACAGTGAGGTCGCCGCGCCCAGCACGATGCCCCCGATCACCGCCTCGCCCAGCCCGCTTCGGTCGGCGATGCGGTCGGCCAGATCGGTGATCCGGGTGCCGATGACAAGGATCACCAGCCCGGCGATGGCGAACAGGCCGAACAGCCAGACGGTCGACAGCGATGCGATCATCCCGCGCACCCCGCTTGCCGCCGCGTTCCAGTGGGTCTAAACCCCGCCCCGAATGTCCGCTCCAGATACAGGTCTGCCATGATCCCCCGTTACTCCCGCCCCGAAATGGTTTCCATCTGGTCGCCCGAGACCAAATTCCGCATCTGGTACGAGATAGAAGCCCATGCCTGCGATGCCATGGCGAATTTGGGGGTCATCCCGAAAGAGAACGCCGAGGCGGTGTGGAAGGCCAAGGACATGGACTTCGACGTCGAGCGCATCGACGAGATCGAGGCGATCACAAAGCACGACGTCATCGCCTTCCTGACGCACCTGTCGGAACTGGTTGGCGCCGAAGAGGCGCGGTTCGTCCATCAGGGCATGACCTCGTCCGACGTGCTGGACACCTGCCTGAACGTGCAGCTGACCCGCGCCGCCGACATCCTGCTGGCCGACATGGACAAGCTATTGGCGGCACTGAAGAAACGCGCGTTCGAGCACAAGATGACGGTGCGCGTCGGCCGCAGCCACGGCATCCACGCCGAACCGACGACGATGGGCCTGACCTTCGCCCGCTTCTACGCCGAGATGGACCGCAACAAGGCCCGCCTGCAGGCCGCCCGTGACGAGATCGCCACCGGCGCGATTTCTGGCGCTGTCGGCACCTTCGCCAACATCGACCCGGCGGTTGAGGAGCACGTTTGCGCCCAGATGGGCCTTCAGCCCGAGCCGATCAGCACCCAGGTGATCCCGCGCGACCGCCACGCGATGTTCTTCGCGGTGCTGGGCGTCATCGCCTCGTCGATCGAGAACGTCGCGATCGAGATCCGGCACATGCAGCGCACCGAGGTGCTGGAAGGCGCCGAGTTCTTCTCGATGGGCCAGAAGGGCTCGTCGGCGATGCCGCACAAGAAGAACCCGGTTCTGACCGAGAACCTGACCGGCCTTGCCCGGCTTGTCCGGATGTCGGTGATCCCCGCGATGGAGAACGTGGCCCTGTGGCACGAGCGCGACATCTCGCATTCCTCGGTCGAGCGCGGCATCGGCCCCGACGCGACCGTTACGCTGGATTTCGCGCTGAACCGGCTGGCGGGCGTGGTGGACAAGATGCTGATCTATCCCGAGAACATGCTGGAGAACATGAACAAGTTCCCCGGCCTCGTGATGTCGCAGCGGGTGCTGCTTGCCTTGACGCAGGCCGGTGTCAGCCGCGAGGCCGCCTATTCCATGGTGCAGCGCAACGCGCTGAAGGTGTGGGAGGAACGGCTCGACTTCCGCGAATTGCTGCTGGCCGACGAAGAGGTCGTGGCCGCCCTCGGCGTCGACGCGATCAACGAGAAGTTCGACATGGGCTACCACACCAAGAACGTCGACACGATCTTCAAGCGGGTGTTCGGCGAGGCCTGAGCCTGCCCGAAAATCAGTCACGACAGGCGGCCGGGACCTCTCGCGCCGCCTGTTTTCGTTCCGGCGCGCGTAAAAGTGACCCATGGGAACTTCACGGATGCGCGGGCCGTGCTATCGTTGGGTGGCCCAACGGAGTCACAGCCATGAAACAACTGCTTGTCGCAGGCATCCTAGCCCTGACCCCCGCCGCCCTCATCGCGCAGGACTGCCACACGGAAACCACGCAGACCTGCGCCGAAGGCATGACCTACGACGACGAAACCAAGGCCTGCGTCGAGATCACCAGCTAGCGCCGGCACGACCCCACGACGCAGGTTGACGCCTGCCCCGGCCTGCGTCAGCCTGACGCAAGGTAACAGGAGTCATTTGCAATGAAGACATTCGCCACGCTGCTGCTCGCCAGTGCCCTGCTGGCGCCGAGCGTCGCCTCGGCCGGATACATCTGCCCGAAGATGTGGGACAAGAAATACGGCGGCAACTGCCCGTCCGGTTCGGTCTGGAGCGAACGCTACCTCGCCTGCATCAAGTCCTAGTAAGATGCGGCGCGATTGCCTGAGGATCGCGCTGCAAGTTATTGTTCCTTAAGGGAGGTATCCCAATGCGTAGCCTGATGATCGCGGCCCTTGCAACGCTGCCCGCCGCCGCCTTCGCCGCTGGCAGCGGAAGCGACAGCCCGCCCACCACCACCGAGACCACGACGACCTGCACCGACGGGATGGTCTACGACGCGGAGGCGGGCAAATGCGTCGCCCCCGAGGTGGAGTCGCTGAACGACGACCAGCGGTATGACGCGGTGCGCGAGCTGGCCTACGCCGGTCGGCTGGACGACGCGCTGCGGGTGCTGGCGGCGATGAGCGACCAGCAGGACGACCGGGTGCTGACCTACTACGGCTATATCCACCGCGCCGCCGGGGATTTCGAGCTTGGCGATAGCTACTACCGGCAGGCCATCGACGCGAACCCCGACAACCTGCTGGCGCGGTCCTACATGGGTCAGGGTCTGGTGATTCAGGGCCGCGTGGACGAAGCCTATGCCCAACTGGTCGAGATCCGCGCCCGCGGCGGTTCGGGCGGCTGGCCGGAGAAGGCGCTGATGCGCACGATCCTGACCGGGCACGATACGTCCTATTGATCGGGTGATCCGACGGCGGCGCGGCAGGGAAACCTCGCCGCGCCAACGCTTTAAAACCGATCGTTAACCATTCTCTGCCAGTTTCGCACATATTCGGGGACGGAGTGTGCGATGCCCATGGAAATGACCCTTCCGGGCGCCGGCCCGGTTGCGGCAAGCCGGCTGACGCGCCGCCAGAAAGCGGCGATCATCGTGCGCCTTCTGCGCAGCGAGGGGATAGAACTGTCGCTGGCCGACATGCCGGAAACGCTGCAAGTCGACCTCACGCGTGAGATGGGCGGCCTGAAACTGGTCGACCGCGCCACGCTGAAAGCGGTGGTCGAGGAATTCGTCGCCGAACTCGACGGTATCGGCCTGTCCTTCCCCGGTGGGCTGTCCGGCGCGCTGGCGCTGATGGACGGCACGATCAGCGCGGCGGCGGCCGAACGGCTGCGGGTGCAGGCCGGGATCGGCGCGGTGACCGATGCGTGGGAACGTCTTAGCCAGCTTGACGGCGCGCGCCTGCTGCCCCTGATCGAAGGGGAAAGCGTCGAAATCGGCGCGGTCATCCTGTCCAAGCTGAAGGTGTCGAAGGCGGCAGAGGTGCTGGGCCTGATGCCGGGCGAAAAGGCCCGCCGCCTTGCCTATTCCATGGGGCAGACCGGCTCGGTCAGCCCGCAGACGGTCGACCGGATCGGTCAGGCCCTGGTCGGTCAACTGGACGCCGAGGCCCCCAAGGCGTTTGAAGGCGGGCCGGTGGAACGCGTCGGCGCGATCCTGAACTTTTCGCCCGCCGCCACCCGCGACGACGTGCTGGAAGGGCTGGATCAGGAGGATCAGGACTTCGCCAACGAGGTGCGGAAGGCCATCTTCACCTTCATCAACATCCCCCAGCGGATCGACCCGCGCGACGTGCCGAAGGTCACGCGCGAAGTGGATGGCGCCATGCTGATCAAGGCGCTGGCCGCAGCGCTTCAGTCCGAAAAGGAAAAGAAAGCGGCGGAATTCATCCTTGGCAGCATGTCACAGCGCCTTGCCCAGCAGATGCGGGACGAGATGGAGGCGCTGGGAACCATCAAGCCGAAAGAGGGCGAGGAAGCGATGAGCGCGGTGGTCACCGCCATCCGCGAGATGGAAGCGAACGGAGAGATCATGCTGGTGGCCGAGGACGAATAAACCCGCCCGAGATTGCGGCACGCCCCCCTGCGGTGCCATTCTTGCCCTACCGCATCTTGGGAGGAGACCGCAGATGTCACTGTCTATCCGTCACGAGTCCGCGGGCGACGAACAGGCCATCCATGATCTGACCGTCGTCGCCTTCACCCCGGTGCCCCAAAGCGACGGCGCTGAAGCGCCGATCGTCGCCGCCCTGCGCGAAAGCGGCGCGCTGACGATCTCGCTTGTCGCCGTCGACGGGCCCGAGATCGTCGGCCACATCGCGTTTTCGCCGGTCACCGCCGGAACCGATGCCGAAGGCTGGTATGGCCTCGGCCCCGTTTCGGTCCACCCCGACCGGCAGGGTCAGGGCATTGGCGGCGCGATGATCGAGGAAGGGCTGGCGCTCTTGCGCGGGCGCGACGCGAAGGGCTGCGTTCTGGTGGGCGATCCCGCCTATTACAGCCGCTTCGGCTTTCGCAGCGACGGCGCCGTGTCCTATGGCGATGTTCCGGTGAAATACGTGCAATGGCTGGCGTTGCGAGAGGTCACGCCGTCGGGCGAACTGCGCTATGATCCGGCTTTCGGCTAGGCCCTGTCGCCGCCGTATGGACAGCGCCGGAACCGGGGCGTAACGTCGCCCGCATGACCGACCACCCCGCCCACAGCTGGCACGACATGGGCGGCGGACCCGCCGGCCCCGTCGACATGTCCCAACACGACTTCGCCCTTTGGGAGAAGCGCGTCGATGCCCTTATGGTGATCTGCTCGACCAAGGGCCATTTCACCGTCGACGGCCTGCGCCGCGCACTGGAAGAGATGGGCCCCGCCTCGTTCGAGACGATGACCTACTACGAACGCTGGGTCGCCGCCGTGAACCGCAACCTGGTGGGCGGCGGCGTCTATTCCATCGAGGAACTGGGCCGCAAAATGGAAGAGGTCGCCCGCCGCGGCGCCACCTACGGCGAGGCGTCCGATGGCTGACCGCGTGCGCGTCCGCCAGATGACCCCGCCGGGCCACGTCCGCGCACCGTGGTATCTGCGCGGAAAGCAGGGCGAGATCGAGCGCCCGCTGGGCCCCTTCGCCAACCCCGAAAAGCTGGCCTATGGCCTGCCGGCGGAACAACGGCAGCTGTACCGCGTGCGCTTTACCATGGCCGAGGTCTGGGGCGACGACGCCGAGCGGCCCGACGATACGCTGGACGCCGAACTATACGATCACTGGCTGGAAAGGCTCTGACGTGCCCCACGACCACCCGTCCCACAGCCACACCGGGCTCAGCCCCTCGGGCCACCCCTACCGCGCCGACAACGACACGCCGCTGACATACTGGCAGGTGATGGAGATCGCGATGCGCGAGCTTCTGGTCGAGAAAGGCGTGACCACGCCCGCCGAGATACAGGCGCAGATCGACACCATGGACGCCCGCAGCCCCGCGAACGGCGCCGCGCTTGTAGCGCGGGCCTGGACCGATCCGGCGTTCAAGGCGCGGCTGATGGAGAACGCCTCGGATGCCGCGCGCGAGATGGGCTACGACATCGGCCCGTTGCATCTGGTCGCGGTCGAAAACACCGCCGACACCCACAACGTCATCGTCTGTACCCTGTGTTCCTGCTATCCGCGCAATCTGCTGGGCCTGCCGCCCGACTGGTACAAGTCGCGCGCCTATCGCTCGCGCGTGGTGAAGACCCCGCGCGCCGTGCTGGCCGAGTTCGGGCTGGACCTGCCGGACGACGTCACCGTCCGTGTTCACGACAGCACCGCGGACATGCGCTATATCGTGCTGCCGGCCCGTCCGGGCGGCACCGACGCGCTGGACGAGGCCGCGCTGGCGGCCCTTGTGACCCGCGACAGCATGATCGGCACCGGCCTGCCGCGTTCCCCCGAGTGAGCCCCGAGTGATCCGCGCATGAGCCGTTTCAGCCGCCTTGGCCCCAACGCCCAGGGCATTCTCTTCGTGATCGCGGCCATGGCCTGCCTGCCGTTGATGGATTCGATGGCAAAGGCCATCGCCGAGCGGTCGAACCCGATCATGGCGACATGGGCGCGGTACCTGGGGCAGACGATCGCGGTGGCCATCGTCGTGATCCCCAAGATGCCGCGCGTGCTGAAGACCCGCTATCCGAAGCTGCAGATCCTGCGGTCGGTGTTCCTGCTGATCGCGACGACCTGCTTCTACTTCTCGATCGTCCCCATCGGCCTTGCGAACGCGACGGCGGTGCTGAACCTGAACCCGGTTCTGATCACCCTTGGCGCGGCGCTGGTGTTGGGCGAAAGCTTCGGCCCCCGCCGCGCCTTCGCGGTGGTCGCGGCGCTGGTCGGCGCTCTGATCGTGATCCGGCCCGGCACCGACGTGTTCTCGCCCTATGCCTTGCTGCCGCTGGCCGCGGCGGTGTTCGTCGCGGGCTACTCGGTCGCGACACGCTTCGTCGGCCGGGACGAGGATGCGTGGACCTCGCTTTTGTACACGGCAATGTTCGGCGCCATCGCGCTTAGCTGCGCGGTGCCCTTCTTCTGGGTGACGCCGGACGCCACGATGCTGGCGCTGATGGCGGTGATCGGACTGGTGGGATCGGCAGGCCACCTGTGCCTGATCCGCGCCTACATGGCTGCCGAAGCCTCGACCGTCGCGCCCTTCGCCTATGCGCAGCTTCTGTTCGCGACGCTTTGGGGGCTGCTCTTCTTCGGAGAGATCCCGGACGGCTGGACGCTGCTCGGTGCGCTTGTGATCGTGGGGGCCGGTCTCTATGTCTGGCACCGCGAGACCCGCGCCGCGAAGAGCACATGAGCCGAACCGAACCGACCTTTTCCGACCGCTTGATCGACATCGCCGCCCGCGGCTTCATCGGCGCGGCGAAACTGCTGCCCTACCGCTGGCGGGTGCCGGCGATGGGCTGGGTCGTGTCGCGGATCGCCGCGCCGCTGGCGGGCTGGAACCGCCGGGTGCGCGACAACCTTGCCCACGTGCGCCCCGACATGCCCAAGGCACAGGTCCGCCACATGGAACGCGCGGTGCCGGACAATTTCGGGCGCGACCTGATCGAGATGTACTCGGCGGACGAGTTCCGCGAACGCGCCCGGCACTTCAAGTTTCAGGGCGACGGGGTCGAGGCTCTGTACGCGGCGCGCGATGCAATGCGCCCGGTGCTGCTGATCACGGGCCATTTCGGCAATTACGACGCGCCCCGCGCCGCGCTGTCGATGAACGGCTTCCCGGTCGGCGGGCTGTACAACCCGATGGCCAACCCGCTGTTCAACACCCATTACGTCACCGCGCTTGGCAGCATCGCCTCGCCGGTCTTCGAACGGTCGCGGCGCGGCATGTCCGAGATGATCCGCTTTCTGCGCGGCGGTGGCATGGTGGGCATCGTGGTCGACCAGTACATGAAGCACGGCGAACCGCTGGACTTCATGGGCCAGCCTGCGAAGACGGCCCTGTCGGCGGCGGAACTGGCGTTGAAATACGACGCGCTCGCGATCCCGATCTACGGGGTGCGTCAGGAGAACGGGCTGGACTTTGACCTGTATGTCGAACCGCCCATCCCGCACGGCGATCCCATCGAGATGACGCAGGCGATGAACGACAGCCTTGCGCGGATGGTGGACCGGTTCCCGGATCAGTGGTTCTGGGTTCACCGGCGCTGGAAACGGGTCGATCCGCGCCCGGAGTAACGGCGCAACGCGCGCTCCTGCGTTACCGCAGCCGCGCCGCCGCGAGGATCGCGCCGTGACCGGCTTCCTGCAGGATGACGACCAACGGCTCGGGCCCCGGCGCCTCGGCGGTCAGTTCCAGCAGGCCCTGCCCGTCCCAGCCTGCCAGCATGTCCCAGCCACTGACGATATTGGCATAGGTGATCGTACGGCCCGCGTTCTCGCCCTTGCGGATCTCGACCGTGTTCTCGGGCATGTAGCGCACCAGTTGTACGAGGATCGACGACGGCAGCGGCTTCAGCCCCTCGGCCCGGATCGTCAGCGTGTCGCCCTCGCGGGACAGGTCGAGATCGACGAGCGGCTCGGCTTCCTGATGCGCGTCGATCAGATCGGCCAGCTTCATCGGCTTGAAGCCGACCACGTGGTCGGTGCCGCCGACGATCATCTGCGGCGTGTAGATCGTGCGATGCCCCGCCGCACGGGCATAGGCGCGCTGGCGGTTGGTGTAGTCGCGGCTGGCGAAGCTGTCCTTCCAGCCGATGTAATCCCAGTAGTCCACGTGCAGCGCCAGCGCGATCACGTCATCGCGGCCGGCAAGCTCGGTCATCAGCGCATCCGCGGGCGGACAGGACGAACATCCCTGGCTGGTGTATAGTTCGACGACCACCGGATTGTCCTGCGACGCATCCTGTGCCGACAACGCGCCTGCCGAAATCACGGCTGCCGCGACACAAGACGCCCAAAGCCTGCGCATTTACTTCCCCTTTGACCTGTGGCCCCTATCTACCTAACCAAGCTACAGATTGACCGCCAATCAACGATTAGCGAGGAATTTGCCATCTCATGTAACCTGCTGCGGTTGCGCCACGGTATACGACGGCATACATAACGACCGAACCCGAGTCCCGCTCCCGCAAGGAAGCGCGGGCACAGCGACACGGGGCCTGCGTGCCCCAAGCCAATGGAGGGAGCCCCAATGCCCATCGAAGTCGGACAAGACAGTTCGAAAACCCGCAAGACGCTTAGCGCTGGCGGATCCAGCGTCGCCTATTACTCGATCCCCGCGGCCGAAGCCGCCGGTCTTGGCAACTTCTCGAAGCTGCCCGCCTCGCTGAAGGTGGTGCTAGAGAACATGCTGCGGTTCGAGGACGGCGGCCGCACCGTGTCGGTGGATGACATCAAGGCGTTCTCTGAATGGGCCGAAAAGGGCGGGCAGAACCCGCGCGAGATTGCCTATCGCCCGGCCCGCGTGCTGATGCAGGACTTCACCGGCGTTCCGGCCGTGGTCGACCTTGCCGCGATGCGCGACGGCATCAAGGCGCTGGGGGGCGACGCCCAGAAGATCAACCCGCTGAACCCGGTCGACCTTGTCATCGACCACTCGGTCATGATCGACGAATTCGGCAACCCGCGCGCGTTCCAGATGAACGTCGACCGCGAATACGAGCGCAACATGGAACGTTACGAGTTCCTCAAGTGGGGCCAGACCGCGTTCGAGAACTTCCGCGTGGTGCCGCCGGGAACCGGCATCTGCCACCAGGTGAACCTTGAATACCTTGCCCAGACCGTCTGGACCGACAAGGACCAGAACGGTAACGAGGTCGCCTACCCCGACACGCTGGTCGGCACCGACAGCCACACCACCATGGTCAACGGCGCCGCCGTGCTGGGCTGGGGCGTGGGCGGGATCGAGGCCGAGGCCGCGATGCTGGGCCAGCCGATTTCGATGCTGATCCCCGAGGTCGTCGGCTTCAAGCTGACCGGCGAAATGATGGAAGGCACCACCGGCACCGACCTTGTGCTGAAGGTGGTCGAGATGCTGCGCGAACATGGCGTGGTCAGCAAGTTCGTCGAATTCTACGGCGAAGGGCTGGACAACCTGCCGCTGGCCCAGCGCGCGACCATCGCCAACATGGCCCCGGAATACGGCGCGACCTGCGGCTTCTTCCCGATCGACGACGAGACCCTGCGCTATCTGGAACAGACCGGCCGCGACAAGGACCGCATCGCGCTGGTCGAGGCCTATGCCAAGGAGAACGGCTTCTGGCGCGGCGCGGATTACGATCCGGTCTACTCGTCGACGCTGGAACTGGACATGACCACCATCGTGCCCGCCATCTCGGGGCCGAAACGTCCGCAGGATTACATCGCGCTCGACAGCGCGGGCACCGCGTTCGGCCAGTACGTCAAAGGCATCCGCGAAGGCAAGGACGCCTCGCCCGACACCGAGGCCCGGTGGGAAGCCGAAGGCGGCGCGCCGGAGCCGCACGACATCCCGGGCGACGAGGGCCATCACCGCAAGGGCTGGTACAAGACCGACGACGGCGCGTACCAGTTGCACGACGGGTCCATCGTGATCGCCTCGATCACGTCCTGCACGAACACCTCGAACCCTTACGTGATGATCGGCGCCGGGCTCGTGGCCCGCAAGGCGCGCGAGCTGGGGCTGAACCGGAAGCCGTGGGTCAAGACCTCGCTGGCGCCGGGCTCGCAGGTGGTGTCCGAATATCTCGAGGCCGCGGGCCTGCAAGAGGATCTCGACGCCATCGGCTTCAACCTCGTGGGCTACGGCTGCACCACCTGCATCGGCAACTCCGGCCCGCTGGACGCACCGATCTCGAAGGCGATCAACGACTATGACCTGATCGCCACCTCGGTGCTTTCGGGCAACCGCAACTTCGAGGGCCGCATCAGCCCCGACGTCCGCGCCAACTACCTCGCCTCGCCGCCGCTGGTGGTGGCCTATGCGCTGGTGGGCGACATGAACGTCAACATCGCGACCGACCCGATCGGGACGGACAAGGACGGCAACGACGTCTATCTCAAGGACATCTGGCCCTCGAATGCCGAGATCGCCGCGCTGGTCGAGAAGACCGTGACGCGCGAGGCGTTCCAGGAGAAATACGCCGACGTGTTCAAGGGTGACGACAAGTGGCGCGCGGTGGAGGTCACCGGGGGAGAGACCTATGACTGGCCGCCGACCTCGACCTACATCCAGAACCCGCCCTACTTCCAGGGCATGTCGAAAGAGCCGGGCGTGATCTCGGACCTGAAGGACGCCCGCGTGCTGGCGATCCTTGGCGACATGGTCACCACCGACCACATCTCGCCCGCCGGGTCGTTCAAGGACACGACGCCTGCGGGCAAGTACCTTGTGGAACGGCAGGTGCCCGTGCGCGAATTCAACAGCTACGGTTCGCGGCGCGGCAACCACGAGGTGATGATGCGCGGCACCTTCGCCAACATCCGCATCAAGAACGAGATGCTGGACGGCGTCGAGGGCGGCTATACCAAGGGTCCGGACGGCGAACAGACCTCGATCTACGATGCCGCGATGGCCTATCAGGAAGCCGGCACGCCGCTGGTCATCTTCGGGGGCGAACAGTACGGCGCGGGTTCGTCGCGCGACTGGGCGGCCAAGGGCACCAACCTTCTGGGCGTGAAGGCCGTGATCGCCGAGAATTTTGAGCGTATCCACCGCTCGAACCTCGTCGGCATGGGCGTCATCCCGTTCGAGTTCACCGGCGGCGACACCCGCAAGACGCTGAAGCTGAAGGGCGACGAGACCGTCTCGATCACCGGGCTGGAAGGCGATCTGAAGCCGGGCGCCATCGTTCCCTGCACGATCACCTACGGCGACGGCTCGACCAAGACCATCGACCTGAAGTGCCGGATCGATACCGGGGTCGAGAAGGAATACGTCGAGCACGGCGGCGTGCTGCACTACGTGCTGCGCAACCTCGCCAAGGCGGGCTGACACAACCATGCACCAGTGCGGGGCGGGCAGTCATGCCTGCCCCGTTTGCGGTGTGGTTCATTCGATATGCACCACCCTGCCCCGCATCGCATCGGCCCGGCTGCTAACGTGGACGCCGCAAGCGTCTGGGGATCGCGGACCCGGTGAGCGAGGATCTCGCGGCGGCGATATAGTCTCGTAAGATCAGAAGGACGGATGCAGAGCGGCCCCAGCGGCCGCTTTTTGCGTTTCCGTGCCACGGCCCGCGTGCCCGCGGGCGGCCAGAGCAAATGCAAATCACCCACCCGAAAATAACGATCTTAAATTAATTAACAAAGCGTATTTATTATCAAGTTACTCTTTAAGTTGATTAACTCGGTAATGACCTCACTTGAGGTCGCCACATATCAGGATGCGAGATGTTCTTAATTTTCTAGTATATTCAGCTACTTAAATGAATTCTTCAGAAATTGAAAATTGTCAGAATTGTGATTTTTTACAACTCAAACAAGAATCTTCTTGTCACCTTTTTTGGGCGACACTTAACCTTTTTAGGTAAGGCCCCAACCCCACTCAGGAACTCCGGAAGACCTAGTACCAGTAACATTCCCATCGGAGGGACATAATGCCGACTATCAGTCTTAGTAACCTTTATGCGTATGACGGGGGACTACTGACCCTCACCATCGGCGGCTCAGATACAGTACTTCTGGCAGACCTCACCCTTACCTCTCCTTCAAATCTCACGGACAACGACCTTGTTCTCGAACAAGCGGACGATGGCGTCAGCACGCTGAACGGCACGCCCATCGACTATATTGGCAACGGTACGGCAAGCCTTGTCGGTCTGATCGACCCGCAAGATGTCATTGCCTTCGATTCCGGCGGCACGACCTATCTGTACTTCCCGGATGGCCCGCCCGTCGGTGCCGGCCTCTCGTTCACGATCGAGCTCGACAGTTCGGGCAGCACGGCTGTCTGCTTCGCTGAAGGCACGGGCATCGCGACACCGGACGGCGACGTCGCGGTCGAGAAACTGTCCATCGGCGACACTGTCCTCACCGAAGACGGTCGCCAAGTGCCGGTACGCTGGGTCGGCCGCATGAGCCTGCGCAAACAGATGATCTCTGGCGCCAAGCAGATCGTGAAGATCTCGGCCGGCGCTCTGGGCGATGGTCTGCCCCTGCGCGATCTCTGCGTCACCGCCGACCACGGCATGGTAATCGACGGCCACGTGGTGAACGCCGCAGCGCTGCTTGAAGCCCCTGGTGTCGACTGGGCGCCGCTGTCCGAGTTGCCCGACGACGTGGTGGTCTACCATGTCGAAACGGACGCTCATGACGTGATCGTCGCCGAGGGTGCGCCCTCGGAAAGCTTCATCGACGCCGCCGAGCGGAAGCTGTTCGACAACTACAAGCAATATCTCTCGCTGTATGGCTGCGAGCGGATGTTCCCCGAAATCGCGCTTCCGCGCATCGCCACGCCGCGTCTCCTCCCCGCGTCGATCAAGGCGAAGCTGGGAATGGTCGAGGAAGACGCACGCGACTACGACATCGCGTTCTTCGGCTAAAGCGCATGACGGGCGCGCCGCCACTTGGCGCGCCCGATCCTTCGACGCAGGCGCAGGCCGCCGCAGTCGGAAATCCGCCCACAAGGCCCCCTACCCGAAAATCCTGATGACAGGCGCCAGACAACCGCGGAAGGTTATCAACGTAACCATTCGTTAACTGCAGATTGTCTGTCCCACGCACCCCTGCCGACAACATTCCGTCGGGCCCACAGGTGCCAGCAGGAGCATTTCAATGACCGATTACAACATCAATACACGTGTGACCTATCTGGAAAGCGACGGCAGCCAGTTCAGTTCCAACACGGTGAACGTGATCATTGGCAGCGCCGATACCGATGACGGGTTCTGGAATGTCGGCGACGGCATCAACGACCAGACGCCGCCGACCGTCGCGACGCCCATCGTGGGCTGGGTGAACTACAACGGCCACGTGTTCCTGATGTTCGAGGACCTGAACTTTCCCCAGGTCGCGGTCTACTCCCCCACCGCCGAATACGCGGACTTCCCCGCCAAATATTCCGCCTTCGGCCCGCTGGAGACCGCGCCGCTGGCGCTGTGCTTCCTTCAGGGCACCCGGATCGCGACCTCGGCGGGTCTGCGCGCGGTCGAGGAACTGACCATCGGAGACCTAGTCGAGACGGACGACGGCCGGCACGTGCCGATCCGCTGGGTCGGGCGTATGTCGATGAACCGGGCGTTGGTGCCCTTCAATCTGCGCATCGTCCGCATCCCCGCTGACACATTTGCGCCCGGATGTCCCAAGCGCGATCTCTGCGTGACGGCGGATCACGGGCTGCTGCTGGACGGCGTGATCGTCAACGCGGGCGCGCTGGTGGGCGGCAATGGGATCGGCTGGCTTCCGCCTGAAAACCTGCCAGAACAGTTTGCACTTTATCACGTGGAAACAGAGGACCACGAGGTGATCGTCGCCGAGGGTATGCCGTCGGAAAGTTTCATCGACGCGGCGGGACGGCGCGCATTCGACAATTATCAAGAGTTTTTAGGGCTTTACGGGGTAGATCGCGTCATCCCAGAGATGCAGCGGCCACGCATCGCATCACCCCGATTGCTGCCCGCCGGGCTGCGTCGCCGGCTGGGCATTCCGGCGGGTACCGAGATCCCCGCGCTTCGCGCCTGAAGAGAGATTCGTCTAGGTAACTCGTACAATAACTGCGACCCGCGATTATTGTGCGGTTATGTTTTTGAGGCGATTCTACCTTAGATTGTGACCTCTGGCCTTTCTTTCGCCACATTCCCGCACATTCCCGCCGCAAACATATACTTAAGTACAAGTTACGGCCCGGATCGACCTTACCCAAGGTAAGTTATCGAAATCGTTTCCTAGTGATCGATGCCAGTTCGCTCTAATTTGCCAGGCATTGAGAGGGGTAAGGGAACGTTATGCAAATCGATACCAGCGTGCCGCTGCAACGCAGAGCTTCTTTGATTTGGCCGGTGGCCGAACTGGGCTTTTTCGCCCTTATGGTCGTCATCGCTTATATCGGCTGATTAGCCAGAGCGCGCCGTCACTCGGCGGCGCGCTCCATTGCCGGGCGGATCCGTTCTTCGATCACCCGCTGGGTCACCGGACCCGCAAACCGCAGAACCACATTGCCATCGCCATCCAGCACGAAGGTCTCGGGCACGCCGTAGACGCCCCAGTCCAATGCCGTGCGCCCGCCATCTGCCGTGACGGCGGCATAGGGATTGCCCAGTTCTTCAAGGAATCCCAAGGCTTTGGCCGCCTCGTCCTTGTAGTTGATGCCGTAGATCGGCACCCCCTCGGCGGCCAGCGCCTCGAGGTTGGGGTGCTCGACCCTACAGGGCGCACACCAGCTGGCCCAGTAGTTGACCAGCTTAACGCCCGGTTCGGCCAGCGTCTCGGCGTCGAAGCCCGGCAGCGTGCCCAGGGGTGTCACCGTCAGCGCGGGGGCCGGCTGCCCCTCGATGCTGGACGGCAGCGCGTCGGGGTCGTCGCGGTTCATGCCCAGAAGGAACAGTGCAGCCAGCCCCGCGAACAGGACCGGCGGCAGCATAACAAGGGGCTTAACCATTGCTGCGCCGCGCCTCCGCCGCTGCAAGGCGCTGCTTCATGCGCCGCCACTGGACGACGCTCAGCACCACGACGCCCGCCAGCAGCAGCAGGCTGATCCCGTAGGCCGACAGCACCGTGCCGGCGTATTTTCCAAGTTCGGGCATCATCCCATCCTTTCGCGCATTTCCAGCGCGTGCAGGCGGCGGCGGCGGATCTCGGTCTGGGTCCGCAGCAGCACCAGCGCCACGAACAGCAGCACGAACCCGGCAATCGCCACCAGCGCGGGATACCAGAAGACGTCGGCGACGTTCTCTTGCTTGTCCATCGACAGCGAGGCGCCCTGATGCAGGCCCTGGTTCCAGAAGTTCACCGCGTAACGGCTGAGGATCGCAAAGACCGACCCCACGAGGCACAGGACCGAAGTCAGGTCCGCCGCGGTGTCCGGATTCTCGATCGCGGCCCACAAAGCCATGTAGCCAAGGTAGAACAGGAACAGGATCAGGAAGGACGTCAGCCGCGGGTCCCACGCCCACCACGTGCCCCACATCGGTTGGCCCCAGATCGCGCCGGTCACCAGCGCGATCAGCGTGAACGTCACGCCCACCGGCGCCGCGGCCTTCGCGGCCAGCGCCGAGACATGGTGGCGGCGGATGATCCAGACCAGCGAGGTGACCAGCATCATCGCCCACGCGTTGATTGCCATCATCGCGGCGGGGACGTGCAGGTAGAAGATCTTGACGGTCGACCCCTGCCGGTAGTCCTCGGGCGTGAAGAAAAAGCCCCAGATCAGCCCGGTGGCAAGGCACAGGGCGGCTAGGCCCCCGATCCACGGCAAGACCTTTTGCGAGGTCGTCATGAACTTGACGGGGTTGGCGTATTCCCAGAACGACATGGTGGAAGGATTACTGACCTTCCCGGTGCGCAACAAGCCCCAGCGGCATGTGCCGCCGCGGCCTGCGGTCACATCCTCGCGGGATGTCGCGGCTCAGACGGCCGCGGCGCGCTGCGCCCGGATCAGCCGCGGCAGGGTCGAGGCCGCTAAAAGCGCCGCCATCACCGCGCACGAAGCGATGATCGCCAGCATCGGCACCGCCGTTCCGTCGAAGAACAGGCCAGACACCACGATCATCAGGCCACCCGTCACCATCTGCAACGTCCCGCCCAGCGAGGCGGCGAGACCCGCGATCTTGCCGTGCGCGTCCAGCGCCATCACCGACACGGTCGGGATCACCAGCCCGAGGCCCGCGTTGCCAAGGAACAGGCCGCCCATGATCACCGGCAGTCCGCCGCCCGCCGCGACCAGCGACAGAGTGGTCAGCGAGAAGCACAGGAAGGCGCCCACGCCCAGCACGATCACGCGGGTGATGCCGATGCGCTCGGCCAGCGGACCGGCGACCTGCGAGGCGCTGAAAAAGCCGATGGCATTGACCGCGAAGGCCAGCGAGAAGCCGGTGGGCGACAGGCCGAACTGGTCGACATAGACGAAAGAGGCGCTGGCGAGGAACACGAAGAAGCTTGCCATGCCGAAGCCCGCGATGAAGGTCAGGCCAAGGAAGGTCGGGTCGCTCAGCAGCGTGCGCAGACCGCGCCCAAGGCTTTTGAGATTGACCGGCACCCGCCGTTCCAGCGGCAGCGTCTCGGGCAGCGCGCGGGCGGTCAGCACCAGCCCCAGCACGCCCACCACGGCGAGGATCGCGAAGATCCCGCGCCAGCCGCCAAGCCCCATCACCGCGCTGCCCGCCAGCGGCGCCAGCATCGGCGAGACCGAGATCACCAGCATCACCGTCGCCATCAGCCGCGTCGCCTTGGGCCCGGTGTGCATGTCGCGCACGATGGCGCGCGGCATCACCATGACCACCGCGCCGCCCATCCCTTGCAGGAACCGGCAGGCCACCAGCACCGGCAGCGTCGGCGCCAGCACGCAGCCGACCGAGCCCAGCGCAAAGATCGTCAGTCCGGTGTACAGCGGGCGTTTCCGCCCCACCTGATCCGCCCACGGGCCATAGACCAGCTGCGACACCCCGAACGCGAGGAAAAAGGCGGTCAGCGTCAACTGCGTCCCGCCCGCCGAGGCATTCAGATCCTCTGCGATGCCGGGCATCGCGGGCAGGTACATATCGATGGCGAACGGGCCGATGGCGGCCAGCATCCCGAGGATGAGGGCGAAACGGTACATGGGGGACTTCCTTGAAACTCGTGAACCCCCTTAGTTTCGGCGGTGCAGCATGGCAAGCAAAATGCATGCACACGGCATGTTTTTGACGATAGCGCTTAATCGACCGTTACCGCGCGCCGTCCGCCGGCCCATCCCCCGCCGCCATTGCCGTTGCCGTTACCTGAGACATCGGGATGAGGGTCCAACCTGTCAAAAGCGCAAGCGGCGGGCGCTCAGGTCTCGCCGGACCAGCGCCAGCGCCCGTCTGCGGGCAGATCGCCGCCGTCAGCAGGCTCTGGCTTTGCCTCTTCCTCGCCCGGATGCGCGAGCCTTGGCTCTTCGTCCGGGATCTCTGCCGCCTGCCGCGCCCAAAGCGCGGCATAGCGGCCGTTCTGCGCCAGCAGGGCGGCATGAATGCCCTCTTCGACGATCTCTCCCTTCACCAGCACCACGATGCGGTCCGCGTCGGCGATGGTCGACAGCCGGTGCGCGATGGTCAGGACCGTACGCCCCTCGCCCATCGCTTTCAGCTCGGTCTGGATATCGCGCTCGGTTTCAGTGTCCAGCGCGCTGGTGGCCTCGTCCAGCAGCAGGATCGGCGGGTTCTTCAGCAGCGTCCGGGCGATGCCGACGCGCTGTTTCTCACCGCCCGACAGCTTCAGCCCGCGCTCGCCCACCTGCGTCTCGTAGCCTTCCGGCAGCGACAGGATGAAGTCGTGGATCTTCGCCGCGCGCGCGGCGGCCTCGATCTCGTCCCGCGCGGCTTCGGGACGGCCATAGGCGATGTTGTAGAGGATGGTATCGTTGAACAGCACCGTGTCCTGCGGCACCACGCCGATCTGGGCGTGCAGGCTTTCCTGCGTGACGTCGCGCAGGTCCTGCCCGTCGATCCGGATCGCGCCACCGGTGACGTCGTAGAACCTGAACAGCAGCCGCCCGATGGTGGACTTGCCCGAACCGGAGGGGCCGACGATGGCCACCGTCTCGCCCGCGCCGACGCGGACCGAGACGCCCTTCAGCACCGGCCGCTCGGCGTCGTAGCCGAAACGCACGTCGTCCAGCACCACCTCGCCACCATTCACCTGAAGCGGCTTGGCGTCGGGCGCGTCCTTCACCTCGGCGGGCTGTTCCAGCAGGTCGAACATCTCGGCCATGTCCACCAGCGCCTGCCGGATTTCGCGGTACACCGTGCCAAGGAAGTTCAGCGGCATGGTGATCTGGATCATGTAGGCGTTGACCATCACGAAGTCGCCGACGGTCAGGCTGCCGTTCTGCACTCCGATGGCGGCCATCACCATCACGATGACAAGCCCGGCGGTGATCAGCAGCGACTGGCCGAAGTTCAGGAACGCCAACGAGTACGAGGTCTTCAGCGCCGCCTGTTCGTAGCCCGCCATCGCGCCGTCATAGCGTTCGGCCTCGCGGCGTTCGGCCCCGAAGTATTTCACCGTTTCGAAGTTCAGCAGGCTGTCGATCGCCTTCTGGTTCGCGTCGGTGTCCTGATCGTTCATCTGCTTGCGGATCTTCACCCGCCATTCGGTCACCTTGAAGGTGAACCAGATGTACAGGCCGATGGTGACGAAGACGACGGCGAGGTACCAAAGGTCGAACACAACGGCGAGCACCACCGCGATCAGCAGCAGTTCCAGCAGCAAGGGCCCGATAGAGAACAGAAGGAACCGCAACAGGAACTCGACGCCTTTCACGCCCCGCTCGATGATCCGGCTTAGGCCGCCGGTCTTGCGGGTGATGTGATAACGCAGGCTGAGTGCGTGCATGTGCTGGAACGTCTCAAGCGCCAGCTGGCGCAGGGCGCGTTGACCCACGGCGGCGAAGATCACGTCGCGCAACTGCTGGAAGCCCACGTTCATCAGCCGCGCCATGCCATAGGCGACGGTCAGGCCCACGGCCCCCATCGCCAGCCACATGTCGGCGCGGTCCGCCTCGCCCGACAGCGCATCGACGGCGGCCTTGTAGAAGAACGGCGTGCCCACCGCGATCAGCTTGGAGACAAGCAGCGCCAGCAGGGCAAACACCACGCGCCGCTTCACCCAAGGCTGGTCGTCGGGCCAGAGATAGGGGGCAACCTTGGCAACCACGTTCAACCCGTTCTTGCGGGCTGCGGGACTGTTCCAATCGGTCATTCTGCTGGGTGGCATCGGGCTTCCTTGACAGACGCGCCCACTACCTAGGCATCCGCTTCAGGATTGACCAGCCCGCAGAGAGACACAGACATCTCTCTCGGTCCGCGCCGACATGGCGCACCGGCGTTATTCGGGGATCGCGAAGACCTGTCCCGGATAGATCCAGTGCGGGTCGCGGATACGCTCTTTGTTGGCCTCGAACACGCGGACATACAGCATGCCGTCGCCGTAGCGCTTGGACGCGATGCCCCAAAGCGTATTGCCCGGCTGGACCGTCAGAAGTTCCGGCCGCGGCGCATCCGCGTCTCCGCCGCTGCGCGAGGTTTCCAGCGCCGCCAGCAATTCAGGCTCTTCGCGCTTGAACGGCGTCTCGACCCGCGACACGACCGCGCCCTCGGCGTCCAGTTCGTCGACGCGCAGCGTGTAGATGCCGGTGTCGATGTCGGGCAGATCCATGGTCCATTGGCCGTCCACACCGATCTCGGTCGTCTTTACCGGGCGGTTGTCGATGTAGACCCGTACGAAGCCGCCGCTGCCGCCCCGCCCGCCGACGGCGACGTCGCCCTCGGGGTCATAGGTGATGGTGTCGATTTCCACCGTCGGGTTCGGCCGGGTCTCGGCCCCGCCGGATTGCAGCACGCGGATGCCGGTGTCGTCGGCCAGCAGCACCGAAGGCGCGGCAGGCACGTCGGGGGCGTTGCCGTTGTCCGGCACCTGCGGAGCTTCCGAGGCGGCGGCCACGTCGGGCGCGACGATCTCGGGAGCCTCCGGCGCAGAGACGTCGGGCGCCGACGATGCGTCCGCCGTTTCGACCGCCGTTTCGGCCTCCGTTTCGACAGGGGCGCTGTCCTCGGTCGTTGTGGCCTCTGCCGTGTCTTCCGGCGCTGTCTCTGCGCTGTCCGGCGCGGTGGTGTCGGTTGCCGTGTCGGCCGAAGCGGGGTCTTCCGAGGTCTCGTCCGCCGCCGCGGTCTCGTCGCTGTCGGGCCCCGGCTCTCCGGTCAAACCGTCCGCCAGCGCCTCTACGGCAGCGCCAGCGCCCGCGACCACGGTGCCCGCGACGGTGGCGGCGATGTCGCCGCCCTCGCCCTCTGTCTCTGCGGCATCGGCGATGTCGGCGCTGTCCGGCACGTCCGCGTCCATGTCCTTGGCGGCAGCCGTCTCGGTATCCGCCGCCGTGTCTGCACCCGTGTCTTCAGCCGTAACCGTTTCGTCTGCCCCCGCCATCTCGACCGCATCCGATGCGGTGTCGCCGTCGGTGGAGACCTCGGCCACATCGGCGGGCGGCGTGGTGGCGACATCGGGCTCGACGCCTTCCGGCGCCTCTGCCACCGGTTCGTCGGGTGCGGTGGTGTCCGGGGTATCAGATACAACGACGTCCGGCGCTGCGTCGGTCGCCGCGCCTTCGGGCAGGCCCGCCACTTCGGGCGCGGCGCCCGCCGGGGCGGGTTGCAGGATCACCGTCGCGACCGACGGCACCTTGCCCAACCCTTCGGCTTCCATCTCAAGGCTCATCACGCGCGGGACGTCCGCGGGCGGGACCGAGAACATCGACACGAAATTCCCGTCCGTCCCTGCTGGCGTCTTCGAGACTTCGACCCCGTCCAGCAGAATGGTCACGTCGGCCTCGGGCGTCGCGCGGCCCGCGATCAGTGCGTTGCCCTCCGCATCCACGCGGACCACGTCGAAGACCGGCGGTTCCGTTTCCGGGGCTTCCGGCGGCTCCGGCGTTTCGGGGGCGGTCTCTGCGACCGCGTCGGGCTCGGCGTCCGGCGTCTCGGACGCGGCGGTTTCGTCTACATCGGGCGTGTCCGCGACCGGCGTGTCGGCGCTCGACACTTCGGCCACGTCCTCGTCGCCTGCGGGCATGTCCGGCGCGACCAGTCGCCAGCCGCCATACCCCAGCGCCCCGGCGATCAACACGACGATCACAGCCCCCGCCGCACGGCCCCCACCGACCACAGATCCGATACTCGACAGCATTTCTCTCTCCAACACCGCCCGGCACCCCCGGCGGGCGGTTGAGCGACTCTACCAACCCGGCTATCTGTGGTCAAAACTCATTGCCGCGAGGGCTATATCTGGTGTCCGTTCCCCCTTCTGTTTGTGTCTTTTGCGGCTCACGCAACGGCACGAAACCCGAATACGTGCAATCCGCCAAAGATCTGGGCCGTTTGATGGCCGAGGAAGGCTGGCGTCTGGTCTATGGCGCGGGCGATGTCGGCCTGATGGGCGCAGTCTCCCGCGCGGCGCAGGACGCGGGCGGATCGACCTTCGGCGTGATCCCGGTACACCTGCTGGCGCGCGAGATGGCCAAGCGCGATCTGGGCAGCTTCATCATCACCGAGAACATGCACGAGCGTAAAAAGGTCATGTTCATGAACTCGGACGCGATTGTCGTGCTGCCCGGCGGCGCGGGCTCGCTGGACGAGTTCTTCGAGGTGCTGACCTGGCGCCAGCTGACGCTGCACGCCAAGCCGATCTACCTTGTCGATGTCGAGGGCTACTGGCAGCCGCTAATCGCCCTGATCGACCAGACCATCAACGAGGGCTTCGCCGACAAGTCTCTGCGGGACTTCTACGTGGTGGTCGATACCGTGGACGAACTGGTCGCCGCCCTGCGCGCCGACCTTTCGTGACGCACCGCCCACACTGAGTAAATCGCCAGCGCCACCCAGATCAGCGGGAAGGCGATGGCGTGCCAGGGGGTGAAGGGCTCGGCGAACAGCACGGTGGCGACAAGAAACTGAAGGGTCGGGTTCAGGTACTGCACCAGTCCCACTGTCGCCATCGTCACCCGCCGCGAGGCGTAGGAAAACAGGATCAGCGGCACTGCGGTCAGCGGCCCCGAGACGATCAGCAACAGGCTGTCCGACCAGTCATGCCCGAAGGTGCCAAGGGTCTCGCCCGTCAGGCCGGTCCAGCCCTGCGCATGGACGCCCCACAGCCAGACCACGGCCAGCGGCACCAGCAGCAGAACTTCGGCCGAGACCGACACCACGGGCCCCGCGTTCACGTATTTCTTGATGACGCCGTAGAAGCCGAACAAAAGCGCCAGTCCGATCGAGATCCATGGCGCCGCGCCCAGCCCCCAAGTCAGCACCCCGACCCCCGCCGCGGCCAGCACCACCGCGGCCGCCTGCGCTGGCTTCAGTGTTTCGCGGTAAAAGACCATCCCCAGCACGACCGATACGAGCGGGAAGATGTAATAGCCCAGCGACGCCTCGGTCACGCGGTCGATCTGCACGGAATAGATGAACAGCAGCCAGTTGCACGAGATCAGGGTCGCGGCGGCAGCGATGGCGGCCAGGTCCGACGGCCGGGACAGTAGCGCGCGTACCTCGTGCAGACGCCGCTGCACCATCAGCACAAGCCCGAAAAACACCAGCGACCAGATGGTCCGGTGCGCCAGCACCTCGAGCGGCGGCACGTGGGCCAGCAGCTTGTAGTAGATCGGGACAAGGCCCCACATGATTGACGCGACCGCTACCGCGATCGCGCCTTTCGTTCCGTCCGACATCGCAAACTCCGTTCCCGCGCCACAGGCGCCCGGACGGCGGCGATGTCAACCCGTCGACCCTTGTCGGCAGGTCTCAGGCGAACTCGGTCGCCAGCATCTGCTCGACCTTGTCGAGCGGGTGGTTGGTCAGGTCTTTCGGCACTTCGGCGATCACCCGCTGCAAGACCTCCTTGTGCATCTTGTCGCGCAACTCGCCCAGCGTCTTGGGCGCCGCGCAGATCACAAGACGGTCGAACCGGCCCTTGTGCGCCAGCTTGTACAGGATGTCGGCCAGATCGTCGGCGAAGCGTTCCTTCGCCAGTTCATGCCAATCGGTGTCGTCCAAGGCCGACCGCTGCCCCGCGCCGTTGTCGGCCATGCGGCCGGGGCGGTTGGCGGATTGCTCGCGATCCGAGGGGTTGTCCTGTTCCTCGATGCGCACGACGTTCAGGTCGAGGTTCACCTCGTCCAGATCGTTGCGCAGAAACAGCGCCTTCTCGCCATCGGCGATCAGCACCCATGTGCCGTTGCGGATATCAGTCATCACACCTTCTCCTTGTCACCGCTGCCGTTCTGGTCCTGTGCCAACGGGCGGGTGTTGCCCGCCGAGGTCTCGTCGTACCGCTTGCCTTCGTCGCGGGTGCCGACCTTGCGCTGGATCTCGCCACCGTTGCGGCCTTGACCGGACGGGGCCGGGTCCATGTCTTCGGGCTTCTGGCCGAGGATTTCCTCGGTCTCGCGGTGCCCGTCATTGGATCTTGCACGCTCTGCCATATCGGTTCCTCCTTTGCTTTGAGGACCAACGCAGCGGCGGCGGGACGTGTTCCATAGCAGGCCGCGCATCAGGCGCGATGCAGCCGATCCACGTCCGGCTGTGCGGCCTTCCGCGCCCAGTCACGGAACAGGCGCACCTTCGGGTCCTCCCACCGCGACCGCTCTCCCACGAGACAGACGTCGCCATAGCTGGCCTTGCAGGCCAGGTCCGGGAACGGCGCCACAAGCGCGCCCGTCTCAAGCTCGTCGCGGCATAGAACGAGGTCCGCCATCACCACCCCTGCCCCCATCACCGCCGCCTTCACCGCCATGTCGAGGTTCGGAAAGGTGTCGCCCGACGTCTCGGACACGCCTTTCACCGGGTAGGTCGCCAGCCAGTCACGCCAGTCGGTGCGGCGGGGGGTGTCGTGCAGAAGCGTAGCGTCGGCCAGCCCCTCCGGCCCCGAGGCACGCAGGCTTTCCGCCATCGCGGGGGTGCAGATGGGCGTCATCAACACCGGAAACACCGTCTCGACCGCGATGCGGGCGTCGTTGCGCGGCCACTTCGAGACCGAAAAGCCGATGTCGTACTCGGTATTGTCGAACCCCGACAACGTGTGGAAATCGGTGGTCAGCCTGACGCGGATGTCCGGGTGGCAGGTGCGGAAGTCATCCAGCCGCGGCATCAGCCACCGCAACGAGGTGGCGGGCGGGCACAGGATGCGAAGTTCCTGCGCGTCGCGGGAGATGCGTTCCACCCCCAAGACGATGTCCCGGAACGCGCGTTCCAGCACCGGCTGCAGGTTCCGCCCCGCTTCGGTCAGCGCGACGCCCTTCGCGTGGCGGCGGAACAGCTGCACGCCAAGATGATCCTCCAGCAGCTTGATATGCCGGCTGACCGCGCCGCGGGTGACGTGCAGTTCCTCGGCGGCGGCGATGTAGCCTTCGTGGCGGGCGGCGGCCTCGAAGGCGCGAAGGGCGTTCAGCGGTGGCAGGCGCATGGCGGGCTCATGGATCAGTTTTCCTAAGCCATGATACGCGAAATAGTGGTTTGCGGCAATTGATCGGCGTTCGGTATTTTCAAGGCATCCTTAGATGATATTGAAAGAATAGCCACATGACCGAAGCGATTTGCGACACCAGACTTGCCCGCCCCCGCCAATCCATCCTTGGCCGCATTCGAGCATGGATCAGAAAACCTGCCAAAACCGAAGATCCCTATGCCGGACTTGGCGCGCTGCCGCCGCATTTGCTAAGCGACATAGGCTTCTCTGCATTGCCCGAAGAAAGCACCTGCCAGGCGACCACCTGGACCCGGGACGGCGTAACCGTGCTGCACCACAACGTCCTGCCCGGCGCCGACGCGATCCTGTTCGGGCGGTGACCACCGCCGCAAAAGAAAAGGGCCCCGCGTCCTGTGACGCGAGGCCCCTGTTCCGCCGTCAGGCAGAGATCACATGCGCGAAGCGACGTTTTCCCAGCTGACCAGGTTCTCGAGGAAGTTGGTCAGGTAGGCCGGACGCTTGTTGCGGAAGTCGATGTAGTAGGAATGCTCCCACACGTCGCAGCCCAGCAGAGCGGTCTGGCCGAAGCACAGCGGGTTCACGCCGTTCTCGGTCTTGGTGACCTTGAGGCCGCCGTCGGTGTCCTTCACCAGCCAGGCCCAGCCCGAGCCGAACTGGCCCGCGCCCGCTGCGGCGAAGTCTTCCTTGAACTTGTCGACCGAGCCGAAGCTCTCGACCAGCGCCTTTTCCAGCTCGCCGGGCATGCCGGTGCCGCCGGGCGCCATCATCTCCCAGAACTGGTTGTGGTTCCAGAACTGCGAGGCGTTGTTGAAGATGCCGTTCTGGGCGACGGCGTTCGCGTCGTAGGTGCCCTTGATGATCTCTTCAACCGACTTGCCTTCCCACTCGGTCCCCGCAATGGCCTTGTTGCCGTTGTCGACGTAAGCCTTGTGGTGGATGTCGTGGTGGTACTCCAGCGTCTCCTTGGACATGCCGCTGTCGGCCAGCGCGTCATGGGCGTAGGGCAGATCGGGAAGTTCGAAAGCCATGGGGGTCCCCTTTGTCGTAATAGGAATGATGTCCACGGCACAGAAATGGCATGGAACGCGTCAGGTCAAGGGGCGTGGCCGGGATTTCCCCCGGCCACCCGCGCGTCAATCGCGCCAATACCCGACCTCGCTGCCCGGAATTGCCGCTGTTTTCAAAAGCTCGTGGACGTATCCGGCGACCGAGCGGAAGCAGACAAGCACAAAGCGGTCGTCCGTTTCGCACAGAACCGCCGCCGGCACCTGCGCCAGCCGGGTGCGGCGGAAGCTGCCGGGCCCGAACACGGACGGCGCAAGGTCGGCGGGCGTCAGCTTGCCCAGCACCTCGCGGGCGTCCACCCCGTCGACGGCGAAGACCGCGCGGGCGTCCGAGATGTCGGCGACAAGGTGATGCGTCCCGGCCAGCGCCTTGCCGATGCTGTCGACGTGACCCGCGACCTCGGCATAGGGGCACATCAGCAGCAGTTCGTCCGGCGACATCCAGAAGATGCCCCTGCCGTTCTCGAAGCTTGCGCCCGTCTGTCCGGGCATCGCCAGCGGCACGGCGGCGGTGACCGCCGCTTGCAGCGCGACGTCGGACAGATCGCCGCGCACCACGATCATGCCCTGCGGCGGCAGGACCTGAACCTCGGCAATGCCCGCGTAGGTTCCGGGCTGAAGAGCGCCAACCGGATCAGACATTCTGCTTCTCCCCTTCCGGGTCATAGAACACGGGCGATACGATCTTGGCGGCAACGGTGCCGCCATCGACCTTCGAGAACTCCACGACCTCGCCCATCCGGTCCGGTCCGTGGGCGACAAGCCCCATGGCGATGCCGCGGTTCAGCGTGGGCGACCAATAGGTCGAGGTCACACGGCCCTGCACGTTGCGCTGGCCGTTGACGTTCTCGCCCGGTGCGACGGCATAGGCGCCGTCCTCGATCACCGAGCCGTCGGTGGTTTCCAGCCCGACCAGCTTCCATCGCTCGGGGTCGGCGAAATGCGACCGCTCCTGCGCGCGCTTGCCGATGAAGTCTTCCTTCTTCTTCGAGATCGCCCAGTCGAGGCCCAGATCCTGCGGGATCACGGTGCCGTCGCTTTCGTCCCCGATCATGATGAAGCCCTTCTCGGCCCGCAGCACGTGCAGCGCCTCGGTCCCGTAGGGCATCACGCCGAAGACCCGGCCCGCCTCCAGCAACTTGTCCCACAACGCGCGGCCATAGCCCGCCTTGGTGGCGATCTCGAACGACAACTCGCCCGAGAAACTGATGCGGTAGATCCGCACCGGGATGCCGTCCAGCTGGCCATCGGCCCACGCCATGAACGGAAGCGTCTCTTTCGAGACATCCATGCCGCCGACCAGTTCCAGCACCTCGCGCGCCTTCGGGCCGACGACGCCGATCTGGGCGTATTGCTCGGTCAGGTTCGCGGTGTAGACCTTCCAGTCCCACCATTCGGTCTGAAGCCACTCCTCCATGTGGGCATGGATGTGGTCCGCGCCGCCCGAGGTGGTGTGGCACAGCCACTCGTCCTCGCCAACGCGGGCAACGACGCCGTCGTCCATCAGGAAGGCATTCTCGGAACACATCAGGCCATAGCGGCAGCGCCCGACCTTCAGGGTCGACATCATGTTGGTGTACATCATGTCAAGGAACCGGCCCGCGTCCGGCCCTCTCACAAGGATCTTGCCGAGCGTGGAAGCGTCAAGCAATCCAACGCCTTCGCGGACGTTCTTCACCTCGCGGATGACCGCCTCGGCTGCCGTTTCGGCAACGCCGCGATAGCAGTACGGGCGGCGCCAGTGGCCCACCGGCTCCCAATAGGCGCCGTTGGAGTCGTGCCAGTCGTCCATCGGAGTGCGGCGCAGCGGCTGGAAGATCTCGCCCCGCGCCTCGCCCGCGATCGACCCCATCGAGATGGGCGTATAGGGCGGACGGAAGGTGGTGGTGCCGACCGCCGGGATCTCGGCGTTCAGCGATTGCGCCAGCACGGCAAGGCCGTTGATGTTGCTAAGCTTGCCCTGATCGGTCGCCATGCCCAGCGTCGTGTAGCGCTTGGTGTGTTCGACGCTTTCATAGCCCTCGCGGGCGGCCAGCTGCACGTCCGACACTTTCACGTCGTTCTGGTAGTCCAGCCACATCTTGCTGCGCAGTTCGTGGCTGGCGCCCTGCGGCATCATCCAGACGGGTTCGATCGGTGCGGGCGTTTCCACCTCGGCCTGCGGCACAGGCACGGTCGCAGGCTCCTGCCCCGTCACCGACGCGACAGCCGCCCCGCCGCCCGCGTGGGCGTCGGCCAGCACCTCGGCGGTGCCGAGCATGCCGTTCGCAGAGCCGACGACGGTGACAAAGGGCTGCCCCTTGTCGCCGGTCGGCGCCTTGGTGCGGTCCGGACGGAAGAAGGCCTGCGTCTCATCCCACGTCAGCTTGCCGCCACAATGCGACCAAAGGTGAACCACCGGAGACCAGCCGCCCGACATCGCGACCACGTCACAGGGGATGGTTTCCAGCACCGCGCCCTCGCCCGCCTGCGTGGTGATCGCCACGCCTTCGACCCGCGCGCGGCCCTTCACCTTGGCAACGCCCCGGCCCGTCTCGACCCGGATGCCCATGGCGCGGGCCTTTTCGATCAACGGACTTTGCGGCGTGGTGCGCGCATCGACGATGGCCGGAACCTCCAACCCCATCTCAAGCAGAGCGAAGGCGGTGCGATAGGCGTCGTCGTTGTTCGTCACCACGACCGTCCTGTCACCGGCGCTGACGCCCCAGTTCACGGCATAGTCGCGCACCGCACCGGCCAGCATCACGCCTGGCAGATCGTTGCCCGCGAAGCTCAGCGGCCGCTCGATGGCGCCGGTCGCGGTGATCACATGCTTCGTGCGGATGCGCCACAGACGGTGGCGCGGCGTGTCGTCCTGCGGCGCGTGATCGGTCAGGCGCTCGTATGCCAGAACCGAGCCGTGGTCGTAGACGCCCGACCCCATGCAGCGCGAGACCATGCGCACATTGTCCGCGCTTTTAAGCAGTTCCACCGCGTTCTTCACCCAGTCGGCAGCAGGCACGCCGTCGATCTCGCCCGCGTCCACAGGGGCGCGACCGCCCCAATGCGCGGTCTGTTCGACCACCAGAACGCTGGCCCCGGTCGCCGCCGCCTGCTTGGCGGCGGTCAGCCCGGCGATGCCCCCGCCGATCACAAGGATGTCCACGTGCAGGTGGAAATGTTCATAAATGTCGGCGTCGCGGTCCACCGGTGCGCGGCCCAGACCGGCCGACTTGCGGATGAACGGCTCGAACACGTGCTTCCACGCGGGACGCGGCGCCATGAAGGTCTTGTAGTAGAACCCCGCCGGCAGGAACTTGGACGCGTAGTTGTTCACCACGCCCACGTCGAATTCGAGGCTCGGCCAATGGTTCTGGCTTTCCGCCGTCAGCCCGTCGAACAGCTCTTGCGTGGTCGCCCGCTGGTTCGGCTCGAACCGGCCGTCGCGTCCAAGGTTGACCAGCGCGTTCGGTTCCTCGGCGCCCGAGGCGACGATGCCGCGCGGGCGATGGTACTTGAACGACCGGCCCACCAGCGTCTGCCCGTTCGCCAGCAGCGCCGAAGCGAGCGTGTCGCCCTGGTAGCCCTTCATCCGCTTGCCGTTGAAGGTGAATTCCAGCGGCCGGCTGCGGTCCAGAAGCCGCCCGCCCTTACCCAGACGCGTGCTCATTCGATGCCCCTCCAGCTCCAGCCAGGTCGCTTGGTGGTGATTTTCTCGCGGATCTCCGCTGGCGGTTCCGTGACCTGCGCCGAATAGGTGCCGAACACCTCAAGCGTCACCGTGCAACGCGCGGCGTGGAACCACTTGCCGCAGCCCATCGCATGACGCCACCGCTCGAAATGCACGCCCTTCGGGTTTTCGCGGTGGAAGAGATAGGTTTCGAACGCCTCGTCGGTCGAGCCGGGGCCGAAGCGCTTCAGATGCGCTTCACCGCCCGGAGACAGTTCGGTTTCGTCAGCCTCTATTCCGCAATAGGGGCAGGTCAGGATCAGCATTGGGCGCTCCTGCATGGCAACGGGGCGGACATCCGCAGATGCCCGCCCGTCAGGTGGTCGTGAGTGGTGTGGTGGTGGGTGTCAGTCGACCGAAGCGGTCGCGACGAGCTCGGGGACGAAAAGCGGCTCGGGCGCGATGCGGGGAAGCAGCATGGCGCTGCCCATCCGGAATTCGGGACGGAAGTCGGGGCGTGCGGACGCATACGGGCTGGTGTGCGGGCCCATGTATACGGCGCTGGACCGGCCGTCTTCGGACGCGCCGGGAAGAATGAGACCAAGAAGCAGAAGCGACGCGAGGCCGCACAGCCAGATCCAAAGGTCCGAGGACCGGGCAAACTGCCGGACGTCTTCCATGTAACGCCCTCCTTTCGACCCGGCGAAACTAGGGCCAACGGACGGTGCGCAACAGGCTTGTTCGTGCTTTGATCCAAGGGCAGGCCGAAAGCTGCCAATGATGTTCGATTTGTTCGGCAAGCAGCCGCCAGTGGTCTGTAAACGACACACTTCGGCTGAAGTCTTGGGCGGCGAACCGCCGAAGAACGAGGCATCGGAAGACCGCGCGTCATGGCGCGGTCCCCCGAAGTGCCGTGTGGGTGTTCCCACGTTCAGTTGCCGGATTCGGCTTCGGCGTCAGCAGACGCGGCGGCATCGGGTGCAGCCGTCTCTGCCGGGGCCGGATCGGCAGCGCTGTCAGTCGCAGCCGCGTCGCCCGAGGCTTCGCTTTCAACGGTGACGGAAACGTCGCCGCCGCCGGTGGTTGCACCGCCGAAGCTGCCCTCGACATCGCCCCAGAAGACGAAGGCGAGAATGCCGACAAGCACGACAAGCCCGCCGACGATGAAAGCCATGACGGACATGCCGCCGCCGGATTTGTCGGTCTCGCGGATGTATTCGCGGTCACGCTGGAAGTTCTGATCAACCATGAAATCGCTCCTTTCGCGTCAGTTGGCGAGCCAACGCGGGGTGATTTGCAATGGTTCCATGCACCTGCGGCAATCGGCAGGGAACCGCCGGAGATACCACCAGATGTGGCCAACTGAAACACAGCCGACACAAAACTTGACTTGTCGCCGCGATGCGGCGACCCTTCGCCCGTGCAGAAGCCCAGGGGATGGGAGACATGCCGGACCACTCGACCTATATCGCGCGGGGCGCCTCGGGGGCGGAATACACGTTCTCGGTCTGCACCCGCATCGCGGAACTGCCGGAGTGCGCGGGGCTGTACGTTTTCCTTCGACGCGATACCGGCGTCCTTGGCATCGCGACGCCGCTTTACTTCGGACGCGCCGACACCAGCATCGCCGACCGCATCCACGGTCACGCCAAGTGGCACGAAGCGCTGAGCCTTGGCGTCAACGCCATCGGCGTGCTGGAATGCCCCGAGGCGGACCTGGCCGACCTCGCCCGGCGCGAGGAAGATCTCGTCGCCGGTCCGCAGACGCCGCTCAACGCGCCGCCCGGGCCTGTTCAGGCCGGCATTCCGCACGTCCACTGACATCAGTGGGCCACCCCCGCCGCGACGCTTTCGTCCACGAAGCGGCCGGCGCGGAAGCGGTCCAGCCCGAAACCGTCGGCCAGGGGCGACTGCCCCTTCGCCATCAGTTCCGCCATCGCCCAGCCAGAGCCGGGGATCGCCTTGAACCCGCCGGTCCCCCAGCCCGCATTGATGAAGCAGCCATCCAGCGGCGTCTTCGAGATGATCGGAGACCGGTCGCCGGTCATGTCCACGATACCGCCCCACTGGCGCAGCATCTTCAGGCGGCTGATCATCGGGAAGGTCTCGATCAGCGCGCGCACGGTTTCCTCGATGTGATGGAAGCTGCCGCGCTGGGTGTAGTTGTTGTAGCCGTCGGCGCCACCGCCGATCACCATCTCGCCCTTATCGGACTGGCTCATGTAGCCGTGGACGGTGTTGGCCATGACGACCACGTCCATGCAGGGCTTGATCGGCTCGCTAACCATCGCCTGCAGCGCCACGCTTTCAATCGGCAGCCGGAAGCCCGCCATGTCGGCCAGCACACCGGAATGTCCGGCCACGACGATGCCCAGCTTGTCGCAGTCAATGTCGCCCTTGGTGGTGGTGACGCCTTTGACCTTGCCGCCTTCAGAGCGCACACCGGTGACTTCGCACTTCTGGATGATGTGCATGCCCATCGCAGAACAGGCCCGCGCATAGCCCCACGCGACCGCATCGTGCCGCGCGGTGCCGCCCCGCGCCTGCCATAGCGCGCCCAGTACCGGATAGCGCGGCCCCTCGATATTGATGATCGGGCACAGTTCCTTGACGCGCTCGGGCCCGATGTACTCGGTCGTCACGCCCTGCAGCGCGTTCGCATGCGCGGTGCGCTGCCAGCCGCGCACCTCGTGATGCGTCTGCGCCAGCATCATCACGCCGCGCGGGCTGAACATGACGTTGTAGTTCAGGTCCTGGCTCATCGTCTCGTACAGGCTGCGCGCCTTCTCGAAGATCGCGGCCGAGGGGTCCTGCAGATAGTTCGAGCGGATGATGGTCGTGTTCCGGCCGGTGTTGCCGCCGCCAAGCCACCCCTTCTCGATCACCGCGACGTTGGTGATGCCGAAATTCTTGCCGAGGTAATAGGCCGTGGCCAGCCCGTGCCCCCCGGCGCCGACGATCACGACGTCGTATTTCTTCTTCGGCTCCGGCGAGGACCAGGCGCGTTCCCAGCCGGTGTGCTGGCGGAATGCCTCGCGGGCGATGGCAAATGCGGAATAGCGTTTCATCGTGCGAATCCCTTCGCTTCGTTCAGGTCTTTCTGGAACGGGTGCGGTCGTGTGTGAAGCGTGCCAGCGGCACTTGCCGCCGGATTTGCGACATGCGGCAAATCGTACCTTCCGCCGCCTCCGACGCAAGCGTGAGCGACCAGCGGCCCATTTGGGGTTTTGCGCGCCCATCGCAATGGATAGATGGGTCAGGGACACGGAGGACATATGGGACTTTCGGCATTCTGGATCGTATCCGTGCTGCTGGCGCTCGCGGTGGCCGCCCTGCTGGTGCTGGCGCTTTTGCGCGGGCGGACACAAGGCGCCGACCCCGCCGCGGCCTATGACGTGCAAGTCTACCGCGACCAGTTGCGCGAGGTCGATCGCGACGTCGCCCGCGGCGTGCTGACCGAGGCCGAGGGCGAACGCGTCCGGGTCGAGGTGTCGCGCCGCCTGCTGGAGGCCGACCGCGCCGCGCGCACAGCCGGGGCCGAGACGACCGCGCCGCGCGGCCTGTCGATCGCCGCCGCCATCTTCACCGGCATCGCGGTGCTGGCCGGGGCGTTCGGGCTGTACTGGACGCTGGGCGCGCCCGACTATCCCGACATGCCGCTTGCCGCCCGCATCAGCGCCGCCGAGGAACTGCGCGACGCGCGTCCCAGCCAGGCCGCGCTGGAAACAGCCGCCGCGGGCACCATGCCCGAGATCACCCCGGACGAACGGTTCGCCGAGCTGATGGACCGCCTGCGCGCCGCGATGGAAGAGAACCCGGACGATCCGCAGGGGCTGGAACTGCTGGTGGTGAACGAGGCGCGGCTGGGCAATTTCGTCGCCGCCTACACGGCGCAGCAGCGTCTGATCGAAGTGAAGGGCGACGATCTGGTCGCCGACGATTTCGGTGATCTGGCCGACCTGATGATCCTTGCCGCTGGCGGCATCGTCTCGCCCGAGGCGGAACAGGCGCTGAACCGCGCCCTCGCGCTGGACCCCGCGAACGGACCGGCGCGCTATTACACCGGGCTGTTGCAGTTCCAGACCCGCCGCCCCGACCTGACCTTCGCGACGTGGCAAAGCCTACTGACCGAAAGCCGCACCGACGATCCGTGGGTGCCGCCGATCCTGTCGCAGATGCCCGAGGTGGCGCAACTGGCCGGCGTCCGCTGGACCCCGCCCTCGGCGCCGCCCATCGTCGGCCCCGACAGCCCCGGCCCCTCGCAGGAGGACGTCGAAGCGGCCTCGGACCTGACGCCCGAGGAACGCGACCAGATGGTGCGCGGCATGGTCGATGGTCTGGCCGAACGGCTGGCGACCGACGGCGGCACCCCCGAGGACTGGGCCCGCCTGATCCGGGCGCTTGGTGTCCTGCAGGAACTTGATCGGGCCGGCGCGATCTGGACCGAAGCGCAGACCGTCTTCGCCGACGCGCCCGAGGCGCTGGATCAGATCCGCACCGCCGCGCAGCTTGCCGGGGTGGCGGAATGATCCACGACGCGTTCACCGATTTCTCGGCCGCCCTGCCCCCGATGCGTGGGCTGATGGGGTTGGATTTCGGCACCAAGACCATCGGTGTCGCGGTGTCCGACAGCCTGCTGACGGTGGCGACGCCGATGGAGACGGTGAAGCGCAAGAAGTTCACCACCGACGCCGCCCGCCTGATGGAGATCGCCGCCGAGCGCGCGCTGGGCGGCATCGTGCTGGGCCTGCCGGTGAACATGGACGGCTCGGAAGGGCCGCGCGTGCAATCCACCCGCGCCTTCGCCCGCAACCTGTCGCAGCTGACCGACCTGCCCATCGGTTACTGGGACGAACGCCTGTCGACCGTCGCCGCCGAACGCGCGCTGCTCGAGGCCGACACCTCGCGCCGCCGCCGCGCCGAGGTGATCGACCATGTCGCGGCCAGCTTCATCCTGCAGGGCGCTTTGGACCGCCTGCGGCATCTGCGCGGATGAGCGAAACGCCGATCAGCCAGCAGGGCATCGAAAGCCCCTGCGTGCGGATCTGCGTCGTCCACCCCGAGGCGCGGATCTGCACCGGCTGCCTGCGCACGCCCGAGGAAATCGGCAACTGGCTGCGGATGAGCCCGGACGAGCGCCGCGCGGTGATGGCGGAACTGCCCGACCGCGCGGGATTGCTCAAACGCCGGCGCGGCGGGCGACGTGGCAAGATCGAGCGGAACGGTGGTTAGCACGATCTTCCAGAAGATCGTCGGAACCTAGCGGTAGCACGATCTTCTAGAAGATCGTGCCAAACAGAATTTTCTAGAAAATTCTGCGCCCTAGCCCCAGACAGCCTTCCGGATCATGTTCAGCGCGACGATGAACAGGAACACCGCGAAGACCCGCTTCAGCGGTGCCGGGTTCATCCGGTGCGCCAGCTTCACGCCCAGTGGTGCGGTCAGCAGCGTCATGCAGATCACGATGAAGAAGGCAGGCAGGTTCACCGCGCCGATGGTGAACGGCGGGCGCGAGTCCGGCTCGATTGTGACGAACAGGAACGCCACCACCGACGGCACCGCGATCAGCAGGCCGAAGCCCGCCGCCGTCGCCACCGCGCGGTGGATCGGCTTGCCGTAAAGCGTCATCAGCGGCACCCCGAAGCTGCCGCCTCCGATCCCCATCAAAACCGATAGGAAGCCCACCACCGGCGAGAACGCCGCGCGGGCGAAGCCGGTGGGCATGCTGTCGCCCAGCCGCCACTGGGTCCGGCCAAAAGCCATATAGGCCGAGATGATGATGGCGAGGATGCCGAAGATCACCTGCAACTCACGGGTCTTGAGTTGCGCGGCCACCAGCACGCCGATCAACGCGCCGATGGCGATCCCCGGCGCCCATGTCTTCAGCACATCCCAGTCCACCGCGCCCTTCTTGTTGTGCGACAGCACCGAGCGCGCCGAGGTGACGATGATCGTCGCCAGCGAGGTCGCAAGACAGACCTGCATCAGCTGCTCGCCGTAGTATCCAAGCGCCTGAAAGGAATAGAAGAACGCGGCCACCAGAACGATGCCGCCGCCGACGCCCAGAAGCCCCGCCAGCACCCCGGCGACCGCGCCGATCACCATCAGGATCACCAGAAGCTGGATCAGAAGTGCGGTTTCGGGCATGTCACGGGTCCTTCGGAACGGGGTTTCGCCCTGTCAAACCGCATCCGTGCGGGAAGGTCCATGGGGATTTCCGGTTCGGGTGCGTGGTTTCCGCCTGCCGGTGCTCAGGACGCCAGCCGTTCCGCCGCGCCTGCCTCGTTTCCGGTCACATGCGCCAGCGCCGCGTCGACCACGTCCAGCCCCGCCCCGGTGCGGTGCGCCCCCTCGCTGAGTACCCGCCGCCAGCCGCGCGCGCCGGGACGGCCCGCGAACAGGCCCAGCATGTGCCGCGTCACCTGCGCCAACTTGCCGCCCTCGGCCAGATGCGCCTCGATATACGGTTTCATCAGGTCCACGGCCTGTTCGGCGGTCTCCAGCGGCGGCGTCTCGCCCCAGATCACCCTGTCGGCGTCCAGCAGGATGTCCGCCGGTTGGTGATAGGCCGCCCGGCCGACCATCACGCCGTCCAGCCCCTCTTCCAGCAGCCCCGCCGCCTGATCAAGCGAGGCGATGCCGCCGTTGATCGAGATGTGAAGCTCGGGGAACGCGCGCTTCATCGCCTTCACAAGGTCGTAGTCCAGCGGCGGGATGTCCCGGTTTTCCTTCGGGCTCAGCCCCTGCAACCACGCCTTGCGCGCGTGGATCGTAACCCGCCGCACGCCTGCATCCCGCATTCTGGTCAGGAAGTCCGGCAGCACCTCTTCCGGCACCTGATCATCCACGCCGATCCGGCATTTCACCGTGACCTCAACAGGTTGCGCCGCGATCATCGCCGCCACGCAGTCAGCCACCAGCCCGGGCCGCTCCATCAGGACCGCGCCGAAGCAGCCCGATTGCACCCGGTCCGAGGGGCAGCCGACGTTCAGGTTGACCTCGTCATAGCCCTCGTCCGCCGCCATCCGCGCCGCCTGCGCCAGTTCCGCCGGGTCCGATCCGCCAAGCTGCACCGCGACCGGATGCTCGGCCGCGTGGAACCGCAACAGGTGCTGCGCGTCGCCCCGCACCAACGCCGGCGCCGTCACCATCTCGGTATACAGCAGCGTCCGCCGGCTCAGCAGCCGATGGAGATAGCGACAGTGCCGGTCGGTCCAGTCCATCATGGGTGCGACGGAAAGACGGGCAGCGGATTGCAGGTCGTGGTTCATGCGGGGTCCGGGACAGTTTCGCGCGGCCCAAGGGCGGCGCCGCGCCGCTTTAGCAGGTTCCGTGGCAGAGATCAGCCCCATTGACGTAGCGTCCCCCGCGCTGGCCCGGTGGCGTTCCGTTTTTGCTTACACTGTGTGGCATTCTTTGTACTTTTTCTTACACCCGCCTGCCCTTAGCATTCCCATACGGACCGTGATGCGGATCACGGAAGGCCCACCGGAGTAGAAGCAGTCGTCGCCACCGGCGTCGGACATTGCTCCTTTCACATCGAAGGAAAGAGAAATGAGCAACGAGACACTGGCCGAGCTTCAGAAAGAAGCGGGCATCGGCGGCTATGGCGAAGAAGTCGAGCGCGACATTCCGCAGATCGACATGTCGGACTATTTCAACCGCAAGGACGAGATCACCGACGCGCTGTGGGAGGCCGCCACCGGCATCGGCTTCTTCCAGCTGACCAACCACGGCATCCCGCAGGACCTGATCGACGAAGCGTTCCTGCTGTCGGCCGGGTTCTTTGACCTGCCGACCGAAACCAAGGAACAGTACCCGCTGAAGGCCGGGACCAACGCGGGCTGGGAATACAAGGCGCAGGTGCGGCCCTCGACCGGCACGGCGGACCAGAAGGAAAGCTATCAGATCACCCTGCCCCGCATGAAGGGTCTGTGGCCAACGGGCGAAGAGCTGAACGGGTTCAAGGAAACCATGCTGGCCTTCGAGCGGCACAACTGGGCGCTTGCGATGAAGGTGCTGGATTGCTTCGCGCAGCGGCTCGACTTCGGGCCCGGCTTCTTCACCGAGGGCCACGCGCCCGACACGCCCGAGTACCAGTCGACCCTGCGGCTGATCCACTATCTCGGCATGGAAGACGCCAAGCCCGAGGACTTCAAGTTCTGGCGCGCGGGTGCGCATACCGATTTCGACTGCCTGACCCTGCTGCACCAAAAGGCCGGTCAGGGCGGGCTTCAGGTCTGCCCCGGCAAGGACAGCAAGGGCCGCGCGATCCAGTGGACGGACGTGCCGCCGCTGGGCGGGGTGATCACCTGCAACATCGGCGACATGCTGATGCGGTGGTCGGACGACAAGCTGTTGTCGAACCTGCACCGCGTGCGGATGCCGAAGCCCGAGGAATACCTAGGCCCGCGCTATTCCATCGCCTATTTCGCGCAGGCGAACATGGACACCGTGCTGGCCGGGCCGGAAGGCAAGTACGAGCCCATGACCGCGCATGACTACATCCAGATGCGGATCGGCGCGAACTTCAAGAAGTGACGACGGAACCGGCCGGGTCGCCTTGGCAGCCCGGCCGCCCTATGGCGCAGGCCCTTCCTGATCCAGCGCGACGATCACCGCGCGGATCTCTTCCAGCACCGGGCCCGTCGCATCGCCCAGCGCGTTGCCCCGGCAGATCGCAAGGCTCAGCCGCTCGGTCATCCTGCGGCTTTTGATCGGACGGAACGCAAGCCGGCCCGCGGCCACGTCCTGCGACACGTCGGGCCACGGCAGGAACGCGATGCCGTGACCGTCGCGCAGAAAGCTCATGATCGTGCCGATGCTGTTGGTGTTCAGCGCCACCTTCGGGTTCACCCGCACGCTGAGGATCTCGGCCATTAGGCGGGTGTGCATCGACAGTGCCGAACTTGGCAGGCACAGCGGCCATTGCAGCGCCTCCTGCATGGTGATCGGACCGGTGCCCTCGATCCCCAGATCGGGCGCATGGCAGACGCCAAGGGTATAGTCGAAACCGTCCACAATCGACAGATGCGCCAGCCGTGGCAGGTTGTAGGCCAGCACGATGTCCAACTCGCTGGCTTCGGACTTCTCGTGCAGAAGCGGGTTAGACCCGACCACAAGGTCAAGCTCTACCGGCCCCAGATGCCGCTCCAGCCGCCGCACCAGCGTGGGTACGACCGGTGTCACCAGCCCCTCCATCACGCCCAGCCGGACCAGCGTGCGGCTGTCCCGATCGCCCCGGCGCAGGCGTTGCGTGAAGGCCGCGTCGGCATCCACCCATTTCAGCGCCTCGGCCCGCAGCAGCGCACCTTCGGGCGTCAGCGAGACACCGCCCGCGGACCGGACCAGCAGACGCGCGCCATAGCTGCGTTCGAGGATCTGCATCTGCCGCGACAAGGCGGGCGCCGAGATGTTCAGCCGGTGCGCCGCCTCGCGGATCGAGGCCGCCTCGGACACGACGAGGAACGAGCGGATTTCCTTCGATATGGCTGACATCGGCGGGGGCCTTCCGGGCGGGCAATGCGGGTCAGACCGCTGTGTAGCGGATTGCCGGAAGGCTGTCGCGCCCCCCTGTCCGGCTTCGCGGGCTCAGGTCGCGACGAGTCCGCGTGCGCGAAAGATATCGCGGGCGGCCTCGGTCCCCTCGGGCGTGGGCGTCGGCGTGTCGCGCAGGCGGTATTCCAGCCCCAGCTTGTCCCACTTGGACGTGCCCATCTGGTGAAACGGCAGCACTTCGACCATCTCGACGTCGCCGCCCTGCGCCTTCAGCCCTGCAACGTAATCGGCCAACCCCTCGATATCGGCCTGCGCGTCGGTCCAGCCGGGCACCAGCACATAGCGGATGCGCAGCGGCTTCCCAAGGCGGACCAGCCGTTCGGCGCAGTCCAGCGTCGGTTGCAGCGGCTGAGAGGTGAGTTCGAGATACCGCGCGGGGTCGATGTGCTTGATGTCCAGCATCACAAGGTCGATCGGATCGAACCAGTCGTCGGGCACCGTATGGTGCAGAAACCCCTGCGTATCCAATGCGATGTGCAGCCCATACCGCGCCTTGATCTCGGCGGCGACACGCCCGACGAACGCGGCCTGCATCATCGGTTCGCCGCCCGAGAAGGTGACGCCGCCCGCGAAATTCAGAAACCCGGCATAGGGCGCGACCTCGGCCAGCATGTCCTCCAGCTCGACGCGGCGTCCGTTGTGCAGTTTCCACGTGTCCGGGTTGTGGCAATAGAGACAGCGGAACAGGCAGCCCGCCATGAAGTAGACGAAGCGCATGCCGGGGCCATCGACCGCCGCGCCGGTCTCGACCGAGTGCAGGAAGCCGTGGTTGTCGTGGCGATGGATGTCGTGCCCCGGCGCGGGGGCGTGTTGGGTGGTCATGGAACGGGGTCCCGAAGCGGCGGGCGCCCAAAGACACCCGGCCGGTTCACATGGTGGCGTGGAAGGTGCGGCTGATCACGTCCAGCTGCTGCTCGCGCGTCAGCTTGACGAAGTTCACCGCGTAGCCAGAGACACGCACGGTCAATTGCGGGTATTTCTCGGGGTGGTCCATCGCGTCGACCAGAACGTCCTTGGTCAGCATGTTGACGTTGACGTGGAAGCCCCCGGCCCGCGTGAAGCCGTCAAGGCAGTTCGACAGGTTGCGCACCTGCTCGTCCTCAGTGTGGCCCATCGAGGTGGGCGTGGCCGAGGCGGTCCAGCTGATGCCGTCCTGCGCGTAGTCATAAGGCAGCTTGGCGACAGAGGCGCCCGCGGCCACGAAGCCCTTGGTATCGCGCCCGTTCATCGGGTTGGCGCCCGGCGCGAAGGGCTCGCCCGCCCGGCGGCCGCAGGGGGTGCAGCCGGTCTTCTTGCCATAGACCACGTTCGAGGTGATCGTCAGGATCGACTGGGTCGGAACGCTGTCGCGGTAGAAATAGGGCTGCGCCGCCACCTTGGACATGAAGGTCTCGGTCAGCCAGGCGGCGATGCCGTCCACGCGGTCGTCGTTGTTGCCGAAGGCCGGGTAGTCGCCTGTGATGCGGTAGTCGACCGCCAGCCCGTCATCGTTGCGGATCACCTCGACCTTCGCGTGCTTGATGGCCGACAGGCTGTCCGCCGTGATCGACAGACCGGCGATGCCGCAAGCCATGGTCCGCAGGATGTCGCGGTCGTGCAGCGCCATCTCGATCCGTTCGTAGGCGTATTTGTCATGCATATAGTGGATGCAGTTCAGTGCCTTGACGTAGGTTTTGGCCAACCAGTCCATCGTCTTGTCGAACTTCGCCATCACCTCGTCGTAGTCCAGCACGTCCGCAGTGATCGGCTCGAAGCCCTCGACCACCAGCTTGCCGGATTTCTCGTCCACCCCACCGTTGATCGCATAGAGCAGCGCCTTGGCAAGGTTGGCGCGGGCGCCGAAGAACTGCATCTGCTTGCCGATCGCCATGGCCGAGACGCAGCAGGCGATGCCATAGTCGTCGCCCCACTTCTCGCGCATCAGGTCGTCGTTCTCGTACTGGATCGCAGAGGTGTCCTTGGAGACCTTGGTGCAGAAATGCTTGAACCCCTCGGGCAGCCGGTCGGACCACAGGACGGTCAGGTTCGGCTCGGGCGCGGGGCCGAGGTTGTATAGCGTCTGTAGCACGCGCATCGAGGTCTTCGAGCACAAGGGCCGCCCGTCAAGGCCGATGCCGCCGATCACCTCGGTCACCCATGTCGGATCGCCCGAGAACAGCTCGTCGTATTCCGGGGTACGCAGGAAGCGGACGATGCGCAGCTTGATGACCAGATCGTCGATCATCTCTTGCGCGGCTTCCTCGGTCAGGGTGCCGCGCGCGAAGTCGCGTTCGATATAGATGTCGAGGAACGTCGAGATCCGGCCCAGAGACATCGCCGCGCCGTTCTGCTCCTTCACGGCGGCAAGGTAGGCCAGATAAGTGAACTGGATCGCCTCGCGCGCGGTGCGGGCGGGCTTGGCAAGGTCGATACCGTATTTCAGGCCCATCTCGTGCAATTCGCCCAGCGCGCGGAACTGTTCCTGCAATTCCTCGCGGGTGCGCAGCATCGCCTCGTCGAAGACCGCATCGTCAAGCTCGTGGAACTCGGCCTTCTTGCGCTCTTTCAGCGCGTCAATGCCGTACAACGCCACGCGGCGGTAGTCGCCGATGATGCGGCCCCGGCCATAGGCGTCGGGAAGCCCGGTGATGACGCCGGACCGGCGGGCGGCCATGATGTCGGGGCTGTAGACGTCGAAGACACCTTGATTGTGGCTCTTGCGGTACTTGGTCCAGATCTCGTGAACCACCGGATCGGGCTTGAAGCCATAGGCCTTCATCCCGACCTCAACCATCCGCAGCCCGCCGTTCGGCATGATCGCCCGTTTCAGCGGCGCATCGGTCTGAAGGCCCACGATGATCTCGAGGTCGCGATCGATGTAGCCGGCGTCATGGGCGGTAATCGAAGATGGCGTGTCCGCCGAGACGTCCAGCACCCCGGCCTCGCGTTCCTTTTTCAGCAGGTCCGACAGTTCGTCCCACAGTTTCCGCGTGCGGTCGGTCGGCCCGGCAAGGAACGAGGCGTCGCCCAGATAGGGGGTGTAGTTTTCCTGAATGAAACCGCGGACGTCGATCGCGTTCCGCCAACTGCCGTCGGAAAAGCCGTCCCAAGGGTGATCGAGCGGGATGTCGTTCTGAACATTCATGGCAAGCTCCTTTAAATGAGGCGGCACTCGGGGAACTGCGGGCGGCCTTTGCAGGCGCAGAATAACTCGTGAACGTGCGGAACAACTTGACCTGCGTCAGAAATACAAAAGCGGTCGGTTCGATGTCGCTGATGGATACTAGGGCCGGCGCGGTCGAAATTTCAACAACCGCAGGGATGCATGCCGGGGCATACATCCTGTGAAGTCAACGGCTTGCCCCAAGGGCTATGCCGGGCTTGCAAAACCTGCATCCCAGCATTGAGGCAGGCAGGACCGTATATGTCGAAAAAGAGGGCGGCTCGGAAACTTCCTTTCGTCGCGTTTCCGCGCCCGACGATCCTAGCGGATCAGCCCGTCGATATAGTCCGCGCCGATCCCGACCTTGTCGTAATGCTCGCGGCACATGGCGATATACATATGGACGTCGAAGTAACCGTCCGGCTCGCCCGCCTCGTCCAGCCAGATCAGCGGGCCGGTGACGTTGAAGTGGACCTTCATCGGCTCGTCGCTTTCATAGGCGACCAGCGTGTGTCCCTCGCCGGGCGTTTCATAGACGAAGTCCCCGGCGGTGGCGATCCAGTCGTGTTCCAGATAGCCCCACTTGCCCGAGATCGTGTAGGCGAAGACCTCGTGCGGGTGATAGTGGCGGTTCACCAGCCCCGGCCCTTTTGCCATCAGCACGTCGCACCATCGGTTCGTCGTCGGCGATATCCATACCGGGCGCGAGAAGACCGTTTCCGTGAAGGGAACGTAGTAACGTTCGTCCTCGTCGGCGATGTTCGGAAGATAAACTTCCGGTTTGGCGTCCGGCTGGAAGACCTTTTCAATCGGGCGCAAGTCCCTCCAGAACTCGGTTCCACTGTCCTCTGGCATGCTATCCTCCCATGTTTTAAGGCGTCCTCCCGCCTCTGCGAACCATCACCGACCCCGGCCGCAAGTTCAATTCCGTCTGTTCTTGAAAGCGACCGCCCAACACATTACATCCGCTGAATGTGAATGCCGAAGCCGCGCCGCAGCGCGGTTGCTGCATTCGCTGTAGGAACATGCTAGAAACTGCCGGACCCGATCAGATGCCCTTGGATGCGATTTTGGAAAACACCACTGCCACGATGACAGACGGTCTCGACCGCTCGGATATCGAGCGCATGACCCAGAACGCCGAGGCTGCCGCCGCCTTCCTGAAGGCGATCAGCCACGAGGGCCGGTTGATGATCCTGTGCCACCTTGCCACCGGCGAGAAGTCGGTGACCGAGCTCGAGCAATTGCTGGGCGCGCGGCAGGCCGCCGTGTCGCAGCAGCTGTCGCGCCTGCGCAGCGAGGGTCTGGTCACACCGCGCCGGGACGGCAAGACGATCTATTACAGCCTCGCCGACGAGCGTTCGACGCGCATTATGGGCGTCCTGTACGAGATGTTCTGCGGCACCACGTAACGGCCGTCAGCCGGCTTCGGCCTTCTCTTCCAGCTCCAGCCATTCCTCTTCCGCCGCCGACAGCGCCGTCTGGCGCTGTGTCAGCGCTTCCGTTGCCTTGCGGAACTTCACCGGCTCGCGGGTGAACAGGTCGGGGTCGGACAAAAGCTGCGACAGCTTGCCGATCTCGGCCTCCAGCCGCGCGATCTCGGCCGGCAGGGCTTCGAGGCGGTGCTTTTCGGTGAAACTCAGGCCATCCGCCGCTTTCGCGACAGGTTTCGGCGCGGGCTTCTCTGCCGGTTTGGCAGGCTTCGCGGCTTTGGGCTTGTCCGCCGGGGCCACCCCTTCGCCCCGCTGGGCGCGATAGTCGGTCCAGCCGCCCGCGTAGACGGTCGCAAGACCGTCGCCTTCCATCGCCATCGTGGTCGTCGCCACGCGATCCAGGAAATCCCGGTCGTGGCTGACCAGCAGCACGGTGCCGTCGTAGTCGCCGATCAGTTCCTGCAACAGGTCCAGCGTCTCGATGTCCAGATCGTTGGTCGGTTCGTCCAGCACCAGCAGGTTCGACTGCCGCGCCATGATCCGCGCCAGCAGCAGCCGCGCCTTCTCGCCGCCCGACAGGGCGCGGACGGGAGCGCGGGCCTGCGCCTCGGAGAACAGGAAGTCCTTCAGGTAGCCAACCACGTGCCGCGGCGTGCCCCGCACCATCACCTGATCCGACTGTCCCGAGACACGCATCGACGGGTCTTGCGTCAGGCTGTCCCACAGCGTCGCGTCGGGATCGAGCTGCGAGCGGTTCTGGTCGAACACCGCCATCTCAAGCCCGGTGCCCAACGTGACGGTGCCGGTGTCCGGCGTTTCCTCGCCCGTCAGCATCTTCAGAAGCGTGGTCTTGCCGACGCCGTTGGGGCCGACAAAGGCCACCCGGTCGCCACGCAGGACACGCAGCGAGAACGGTTTCAGGATCGTACGGTCGCCATAGGCCTTGGAGATCTCCTTGGCCTCGATCACCCGCTTGCCGGACTGCGGCCCGGAATCGAGCGACATCTCGGCGGCGCCCTGCCGCCGGATCATGTCCGAGCGTTCCTGCCGCAGCGCCTGAAGCGCGCGCACGCGGCCCTGGTTGCGCTTGCGGCGGGCGCTGATGCCCTCGACCGCCCAGCGCGCCTCGGCCTTGATCTTGCGGTCCAGCTTGTGTCGGGCGACGTCCTCTTCGTCCCAGACCTTGTCGCGCCACGCCTCGAAATCCTCGAAGCCCTTCTCCTGCCGCCGCACCTCGCCCCGGTCCAGCCAAAGGGTGCCGCGCGTGAGGTTCCGCAGGAAGGCGCGGTCGTGCGAGATCAGGACGAAGGCGCTGCGGGTGGTCTTCAGTTGCTCTTCCAGCCACGCGATCGCCTCGATATCGAGGTGGTTGGTCGGCTCGTCCAGCAGCATCAGCTCGGGCGCTTCCGCCATCAGCTTGGCCAGCGCCGCGCGTCTGCGTTCCCCGCCCGACGCCGCCGAGACCTTCGTTTCCGGGTCGAACTTCAGCCCCTCGGCGGCCATCTCGACCCGGTAGGCTTCGGACGCATCAAGCTCGGAGGCGGCGAATTCGCCCAGCGTCTCGAACCGGCTCAGGTCCGGGTGCTGTTCCATGTAGCCGACCGAGGTTCCCGGCGACAGCACACGGCTGCCCCGGTCCTGCTCGACCATGCCGGCCAGCACCTTCATCAGCGTCGACTTGCCCGACCCGTTGCGCCCGACCAGCGCCAGCCGGTCGCCGCGCTGGACGACCAGATCGACCCCGTCGAACAGGGGATTGCCGCCGAAGGTCAGCGTGATGTCGGAAAGCTGAAGAAGGGGTGCCTGTGCCATGCGCAGCAGCTATCCCCGCGCCGAGGCATCGTCAACGGGGGCCGGATGTGGCGTCTACGCGTACTCAGATTTCTCTGGGTCGAGATATACTAGGCTACCGTCTTCAGTGAGACCGACCATCATTTCAGTTGCTAATTCGATGCCTAAATATTCCACCTTCTCCCCATCGTGTAGCAAGACGTCACCAGGCAACGGGTTCCCGCCCATTTTCATGAAATAGCCGGATTCATAGAGAATTTTACGAAGCGAACGCATTGTTTGTCTCCTTTTCTGCTCGGGAGACTCACAAATAGCAAAAGCCCAAAACGCTGTGCGGCGAATATCAGCCCGCCACCATCCGCAGCGCCCGCTTGCGGGCGGGAGGGACGGCGGATATTTCCAGCCCGGTGAAGACGTGCAGCGTGTTCAGGTCGTGGTCCACCACCGCGTGATCGCTGACCCAGCCACCCATCATCAGGTAGGTCCGCAGCAAGGGCGGCATCGTTTTCAGCGCCGTCTTGGCGTCGGGCTTGCGCCGCAGCCGCAGCGCGAAGCGGAACACGTTCGGCGCTTTGACCTTCGGCAGCCAGCGCTTCGGCGCAAGGTGGCGCTCCTTCAGCATCGCAAAGGCGTCAAGGTAGGTTTCCGTCTCGGTTCCATGGAACGACGAGCAGCCGAACAGCATGTCGACCCCCTGCTCGTCCACGAAACGGGTCATCGCCCCCCACGCAACGCGCAGGATGTCGGGATCGCGAGCGTGGTCGGGATCGATGCAGAAGCGGCCCATCTCGACCATGCGCCCCTCGTAGCCCTCCAGCGCGGACAGGCCGTAATACTGCGCCGAATAGCTTTGCCCGATCTCGGCGCCCGACAGGGGCAGCATCCGGAAACAGCAGACCAGCCGCCCGTCGCGGCTGTCCTCGACCAGAACGTGACTGCAGATTTCGTCGAAACGGTCGGCGTCCGACCCGCCCTCGCGCGGGGCAGCTCCGGTTTCGGCGATGAAGGTCCGGTACCGCAGCGCCTGCGCGGCCGCGATGTCCCCCGGCGTTTCCGCCATGCGTGCGTGGTATCTGCCCTTGCGTAGCATCCTGCCCTCGCGCCCGTTGCGGGCCGGGGCGGCGTTCCGAACTTGGAATGCCGCCACGGCATATTACCTATGGTTTCGCAACCGCGTACACACAAGATGTGACACTCATCTGACGAATGCCGAGAGGAAGCGTAAATGGACAAGGTCATCAAGACCGATGCGGAATGGCGCGAACAGCTTGACGATCTGACCTTCAAGGTCACCCGCAAGCACGGAACCGAACGCGCCTTCACCCACGACGATTTCCCGAAACAGCCGGGCACCTTCCGCTGCACCTGCTGCGGCGCGCCCCTGTTCGATCAGGCGCACAAGTTCGACAGCGGCACCGGCTGGCCGTCGTTCTGGCAGCCGGTGGACGGCGAACAGGTCGGCGAAAGCGTCGACCGAAGCTGGTTCATGAAACGGACCGAGGTCCACTGCAACCGCTGCGACGCGCATCTGGGCCACGTGTTCCCGGACGGGCCGCAGCCCACCGGCCTGCGCTATTGCATCAATGGCGTCGCGCTGGAATTCGAACCGGAAGACTGAGACATCGGGACCCGGCGCGCGGTGCGTCGGGTCCTGTTCTTGTCAGAGACTTACTGCCCGAGAAGCTGGTCGGCGGTGAAGTTGCCGAAGCTGCCGAACAGCTGACGCAGGAACGAGATGCCCTTGATGTTGCTGTCGGTCACGCGGCGCGAGATGGTGATGTTGCGGCCCTCGTCGATGCCGAAGCGCTCGACGTTCTCGACCACGCCCGCGCCGTCGAAGCTGATCGCGACGACTTCGCGGGCGATCTCGCGCTGTTCACGGAAGCCGTAGGCGCGGAACTTGGATTTCACATAGTACCAGCCGCCGACGTCGAGAATGCCAGACGCCGAGGGACGGCCAACGACCTCGGCCACCGTCTCGCGGGTGTCGACGCCGACGATGACCTGATTCAGCACGTCGTCCGTCGGCACATAGCCATGCGTGCGGTCGATGTTGGAACAGGCGGCGAGCAGGCCAAGAAGCCCCGCCACAAGCGTCAGCCGGAAACCGGCGGTGATCCTGCCCATTGCAACCCTCACGTCTCTGGCCTCTCGTCGGCCGATGGTTCCGGCCTCTTGTCTCGGGCCTGCCGAACTTTTACGTCGCTTAGCAGATGGAACGCAAAGGGTTCAAGCTTATGGAAGAGCGCGACACGCCGACGAAGATCCGCCTTGCCGCGCTTCGCAGCGGCGGCACGCATGAATTTCGGCTGGAACCGGATGCCGACGCGCGGGCGGCGATTGCCGACGAACTGGAACTGGTGGCGCTGAAGAAGCTGCGCCTGCAGGGCAAGCTGATCCCCGAGGGCAAAAGCGACTGGCGGCTCGAGGCGATGCTGGGCGCCACCGTGGTGCAGCCCTGCGTGGCGACGCTGGCGCCGGTGACCACGCGGATCGACGCCGAAGTCGACCGCACCTACCTTGCCGAGCCGCCGGAAGTACCGGAAGCGGAAGAGCTCGAAATCCCCGAGGACGACACGATCGAGCCGTTGCCCGCCGTGCTGGACCTGCAGGATCTGCTGATCGAGGCGCTGGCGCTGAACCTGCCGCTGTACCCCCGCGCCGAGGGCGCGGAGCCGGTGGAAGAGACCTTCGCGGAGGACGGCGTCGAACCGATCCGCGAGGAAGAGACCAAGCCGTTCGCGGGGCTCGCCGCCTTGCGCGACAAGATGAAGGACGACGGCGAGGCCTAGGGGGCGCTGCCCCCGCGCGCTGCGCGCGCTCCCCCGGGATATTTCAGGACCAAAGAAGCCCGAGGTCAGGCGTCCGCCTCTGCCCGTTCGGCGCGGACCTTTTCGGCGGCCTTGCCGTGGATCTCTTCGTAGTGGTCAAACTGGCTTTCGTACCACGCGGTGCCGTGCGTCAGCCCCGCCAGCGCACGGAACAACTCGTCCTCCGAGGGCTGTGGGATCAGGGCGCGGAACACGTCCCAGCCGCGGGCGGTGGGGTGCGGGTCGAAGCCCAGCACCTGCCCCTTCAGCGAGGACACCTGCGCCACCAGCGCGCCGGTATAGACCGACGGCACGTGGATATCGATCCGGTGCATCGGTTGCAAAAGCACCGGCGCGCAATCCCTCAGCGCCTGCCGCAGCCCCATCTGTCCCGCGGTGCGGAACGCGTAGTCCGAACTGTCGACCGCGTGGTGCTTGCCGTCGGTCAGCGTCACCGCAAGGTCGATGACGCGAAAGCCCAGCGGCCCCTCGGTCAGCGCCTCTTCGCATCCCGACTGCACCGCCGGGATGTAGTTGCGCGGCACCGCGCCGCCCTTCACGGTTTCGTCGAACACGAAGCCCTCGCCGCGCGGCTGGGGGCGAATGGTCATCTGGATGTCGGCGAACTGCCCCGCCCCGCCCGACTGTTTGCGGTGGCGGTAATGCGTTTCGCCCGGCCGCGAGATCGTCTCGCGGTAGGATCCGGCGGGCGTGCCGGCCTCGACCTCGATGTCGAACTCCGCCGCCAAAAGCTCGGACAGCCGCCGCAGGTGCATCGGGCCCTGCAGGTGGACCAGCGCGTGACCGCTTTCGGCATCCTGCGACAGCCGCATGCCGGGATCGACCGCCGCGATTCGCGACAGCGCGCCGGACAGCCGCGCCTCGTCGCGGGCATTCGCGGGCGTCAGCAGGCGTGCCATCGCGGGGACCGGTCCAGCGGCCCAGTCGGGCACCGGCTGTGCGCCGCCGCCGGTGTAGACCGTGCCCGGCGCGACGTGGTCGGACTTCACCGCCAGCGCCAGCCCGCCGGGTTCGAGCGCGCCGTCCAGCGCCTTGCCGTCCGGCGCTGTCAATGTGCCCAGCGTGCCGCCGCCCAGCGACGCGCCCGGCGCCAGCCCGCCGCCGAGGTCGCGCAGCAGCACCGACTTGCCGACGTGACGCCGGTTGTCGCCCCAGACCGCGATCACCGCGTCGGGCGCCACCCGCAGCCGCGCCGCCACCGCCTCGGGGTCGGCCGATTCGTGGCGCAGGTCCTTCATCAGCCGGGTGACCCCGTTCGCATGGGCCGCCGCGCCAAGGAACACCGGCAGGATATCGTTGCGCTTGTGCATGTCGGCGACCATGGCGAACACGCTTTCGGGCGCGGGCACCCGGTCTTCGATCAGCTGTTCGAGCAGCGCGTCGTCATAGTCCGCGAGGTTCTCCAGCAGTTCGGTGCGCGCCTCCTGCTCGCGGGCGCGGATCGCCTCGGGCATCTCGACCAGCGCCGAGGGCTTGCCTTCGCGATATTCCCACGCGCGCTCCGAGATCAGGTCGACCGCGCCAGTGATCTCTCCGTCCGAGCGGATCGGCACCTGCCGCAGCACCAGAAGATGCGCGGCATAGGTCTGCAGGGCCGCCACGGTGTCGCGCACCCGTCCCTCGAAGCCGTCCATGTGGTTGATGAAAAGAGAGGCGGGAACGCCCGCCTCTTCCACAAGTCTCAAGTAGGGGGCCGCCAGCGGCGCCGCCTCCGGATGGGGCGGCACCACAAGGACCGCGTGGTCCGAGGCCGCCAGCGCATGACCCGCCGCCGCAAGGTTGTCGGTGCCCCCCGCCACGTCGAAGGCGCCCCATGCCTCGCCCAGAAAATCGAAACATCGCAGGCCCAGCCTATCGCCGAAGGCGGTGGCGCGCGCCCGGTCCTCGAGCGCGCCAAGCGCCTCTGTCAGCGTGGTCTTTCCCGATTGCGATGGTCCGAGCACCGTGAAGCAGCGCATGTCCGTCCTCCTCCGTTCGTCCTAGTTCGACTGGCCGGGCGCGCGCGTTTCGGCGCGGCCTCTGCCCGATGACCGGATCCGGACTGCCTGCGGACCTGCCTTTCGCCCCGGGGGGTGTGCGGATGTACCGCCGCATCGCCCACGGGGGCGTGCATCGTATCGTCGGACGCCCGGGGCCGCCGCGTCAAGAGCCTTGCGCCGCCGGCCCTTGAAACATGGCGCGGAGCGGCGTATGTGGCGGGCTTCCGGGCCCTTCGCGGGGGTCGGAAGACGGGACGGAAAAACAGCTTGCACGATTGAAGAATCGCAGTATGTTCCGGCCCTCGCTGACACATTCGGGCCAAGGGGTGTTCGACCCCGCCCTTTCCTATCCACCAAAGGGCGCTTGGCCCGCCGCAAACCGAGGTTGAGACATGGCTGTCCCTCAGAATAAAGTTACCAAGTCGCGCCGCAACATGCGCCGTTCGCACGACTCGCTGGAAGGTTCGAACCCCAACGAGTGCCCGAACTGTGGCGAACTGAAGCGTCCGCACCACGTGTGCCCGTCCTGCGGCCACTATGCCGACCGTGAAGTGGTCGCCATGGCCGACGAGATCGAGCTGGACGAAGACGCGGCGTAAGCCGGTACAAGACGCGGTGACGAGATGGGCGTAGCAGACAGCAAACCGCCCCGGTCGACTGCGGGTTCCGGCCGTATCGTGATATCCGTAGACGCCATGGGCGGCGACCGGGGACCGGCCGCCGTCATTGGCGGTTGTGCCATGTCGGCGTCGAAAAACCCCGACATCGGTTTCATCCTGCACGGCCGCCGCGACGAGCTTGAGCCGCTGCTCGCCCGCCGCGCGCAGCTAAAGGACCGGTGCGAGATCCGCGATGCCGAGGGCGTCGTGACGATGGACGCAAAGCCCAGCCACGTGATGCGCAAGGGCAAGGACACCTCGATGTGGAACGCCATCGAGGCGGTCCGCTCGGGAGAGGCGCAGGCCTGTGTCTCTTGCGGCAACACCGGCGCGCTGATGGCGGTGTCGATGGTGCGCCTGCGCAAGCTGGACGGGGTGAACCGCCCCGCCATCGCCTGCCTCTGGCCCTCGCGGAACCCCGGCGGCTTCAACATGATGCTGGACGTGGGCGCCGATGTGCGCGCCGACGAGGACGATCTGCTGCAATACGCGCTGATGGGCGCCAGCTATGCCCGCAACGGCCTTGGGCTGGAACGCCCCCGCATCGGCCTGCTGAACGTCGGCACCGAAGAGCACAAGGGCCGGGCCGAGTTGAAGGTCGCCAACGAGATGCTGGAGCAGCGGCAGGCGCTGGGAAGCTACGACTACGTCGGCTTCGTCGAGGGTGGCGACATCCCGTCCGACCGCGTCGACGTGATCGTGACCGACGGGTTCACCGGCAATGTCGCGCTGAAGACCGGCGAGGGCACCGCCGGGCTGATCCGCGACTTCCTCGGCGAAGCCTTCAAGGCGACCCCCCTGTCCCGAATCGCGGCGCTTCTGGCGATGACCTCGCTGCGCCGCCTGTCCAAGCGGATCGACCCGCGCCGGGTCAACGGCGGGGTGTTCCTTGGGCTGAACGGCACGGTCGTCAAAAGCCACGGATCGGCGGACGCCACCGGCGTCTCGGCGGCGATCAAGCTGGCCTTCAAACTGGCCCAGTCCGGGTTCAACCAGCGGCTGGCCGAGCGCCTTGCATCCGCCGCCCTGCCGGGCAATGATCCGGCGAGCAGAGAAGCTGGAAACGGTAACATAGAATGATAACACGCGCCGTTGTCCGTGGGGTCGGCCACTATTTGCCCGACCGCATTGTCGAAAACGCCGAGTTCGAGAAGACGCTGGATACCTCTGACGAGTGGATCCGGTCACGCTCGGGGATCGAGCGGCGGCACTTCGCGGCCGAAGGCCAGACCACGTCCGATCTTGCCCTGCGCGCGGCCCGCGCCGCGCTGGACAACGCCGGGATGACCGCCGCCGATATCGACGCGATCATCCTTGCGACCTCGACCGCCGACCTGACCTTTCCCTCGGCCGCCACGATGGTGCAGGCCGCGCTGGAGATGGAGGGCGGCTTCGCCTTCGACGTGCAGGCCGTCTGCGCCGGTTTCGTCTTTGCGCTGGCAAACGCCAACGCGATGATCATGTCGGGCCAGGCAAAGCGCGTCATGGTGATCGGGGCCGAGACCTTCTCGCGCATCCTCGACTGGGAAGACCGCGGCACCTGCGTGCTGTTCGGTGACGGCGCCGGTGCGCTGGTGCTGGAGGCGCAAGAGGGCGAAGGAACGGCCGGCGACCGCGGCGTGCTGGCCGCCGACCTGAATTCCGACGGCCGCCATCGCGACATCCTGTATGTCGACGGCGGCGTGTCGACCCAAAGCACCGGCCACCTGCGCATGCGCGGTAAGGAAGTTTTCCGCCACGCGGTCGAAAAGCTGGCCGCCACCGCCGATGCGGCGTTGAAAAAGGCAGGACTGGACCACGCCGATGTCGACTGGGTCGTGCCGCATCAGGCCAACCTGCGCATCATCAAGGCCACCGCCCAGAAGCTGGACGTGCCGATGGAAAAGGTCGTGGTGACGGTGCAGGACCACGGCAATACCTCGGCGGCATCGATTCCCCTTGCCCTGTCGGTGGGGGTCCAACGCAGCCAGATCAAGCCCGGCGACCTTGTCGTGACCGAGGCAATTGGCGGCGGACTGGCCTGGGGCGCCGTCGTCCTGCGCTGGTAGCGAACAAAGTTCCGCCTTAACCGCTTGCTGCAAGCTGTTGATGTTGACTTTGAAAATCTCCCACCCCTATCCTTGGTTAATTCCAAGGGGGAGTTTGGATGAGTAAGACATTGACGCGCATGGACCTGAGCGAAGCTGTGTTTCGCGAGGTGGGGCTGTCCCGCAATGAATCCGCGCAGCTGGTCGAGTCGGTCCTGAACCACATGTCCGACGCGCTCGTCCGCGGCGAGACGGTGAAGATCTCGTCCTTCGGCACCTTCTCGGTGCGCGACAAGGCGGCCCGCGTGGGCCGCAACCCCAAGACCGGCGAGGAGGTTCCGATCCTGCCCCGCCGCGTGCTGACCTTCCGTCCCTCGCACCTGATGAAGGACCGGGTCGCTGCGGGGAACAAGCCCTAACAGGACACTTCCATGGACAAGTCCCCCGACGCCTTCCGTACCATCAGCGAGGTGGCCGACTGGCTCGGCACGCCTACGCATGTGCTGCGCTTCTGGGAAAGCCGCTTTACGCAGGTGAAGCCGGTCAAACGCGCCGGTGGCCGCCGGTATTACCGCCCTGCCGACATGGCGCTTTTGGGTGGCATCAAGAAGCTGTTGCACGATGACGGCCTGACCATCCGCGGGGTTCAGAAGATTCTGCGGGAACAGGGCGTCAAGCACGTGGCGGCCCTGTCGAAACCGATCGACGGCGGTGCGGATCTTGAGATCGAGGTCGGCATCGCGCAGGACGGCGCCCCGGCAGCCGGTGACGTGGTTGACGCGGAACTGGAGCGTCGCGAGCCGCCGCAGATCATCCGGCAAAGCCATACCGAGACGCCCGCACCAGAGCCTGCGGCGCCCGCACCTGTCGCCTCTGCGCCCATGGCCCAGCCGGAAGAACCGGTTGCGCCGGCGCCGGTCGACGAAAGCTATAACCCGTTTGCGCAATCGACTGACGAGGCGGCGACCGAAGATGCGCCGCAGCCGGAGACCGCAGACGACACTCCGGCGCCGGAAATCGCCGCATCGCCGGATGGGGCGGAGCCGGCTTTTGCAGAGCCCGCGCCTGAGGTGACCGATCCGGCGCCTGTGCCCGACGCGGCGGCAAGTGCCGAGCCGGAGGCGGATACGCAGGACGCCGCACCTCAGACGATGGTCGAACAGCCTTACGACTATTCCCACGGCGAGATGCACCCGGGCGAAACGCCGACCGGCGTGCCGGAAATCTCTGCCGATGACGGCGTCGCGGATATCGAGACGCCGGAACCGGCAGCAGAGCCGGCGGCAGAACCTTTGCCCGAACAGGCGGAAGATCCGGCCCCTGCCCCGCGCAGCCTGCCCGAAATGACCCCGATGCCCGAGGGACCGACCCTGTCGGAGGACGTTCTTGCCCGCCTGCGGCGGTCGCCTGTGGTGGACCGTCACGCGGTGCGCCCGGTCTACGAACGGCTGGCCGAATTGCGCGGGCGCATGACGGCGGGGCAAGCCGGGGGGCATTCCGGCTGAGCGGCGAAATCGGCTCTTGCCCCTCCCGGCAAAAACGGTATGAAGGGCGCCACGTCGGGCTATGGCGCAGTCTGGTAGCGCGTCCGTCTGGGGGACGGAAGGTCGTAGGTTCAAGTCCTGCTAGCCCGACCAACACAACACCCGCCCGCGGAGTTTCACCGCGGGCGTTGTCGTATCCGGGGGGACGATGAGCGACGCGTTGACCGGCACCGGCGTGCTTCCCAGCCAACAGATAGAAGCGATGGTCGCCTCTGGCGCGATTGCGGCGGACGTGCCCGTGGATGCGGCCCAGATCCAGCCCGCTTCGCTTGATCTTCGTTTGGGCACAGTGGCTTACCGCGTACGCGCCTCGTTCCTTGCGGGGTCCGGCGCGAAGGTCGCGGACCGGGTGTCCGAGTTCGAGATGCACCGCGTCGACCTGAGCAACGGCGCCGTTCTGGAAAAGGGCTGCGTCTATGTCGTGCCGCTGATGGAACGGCTTCGGCTGCCCGCCGGCGTGCAGGCGGTGGCGAACGCCAAAAGCTCGACCGGGCGGCTGGACCTGCTGACCCGGACGATCACCGACGGCGGCACCGAATTCGACCGGATTGCCGAAGGCTATGACGGCCCGCTTTATGCCGAGATCTGCCCCCGCTCTTTCTCGGTCCTCGTGCGGCCGGGCATGCGCCTGAACCAGGTGCGGTTCCGCGCGGGTCAGGCGGTGCTGGACGACGCGGCGCTGCGCGACCTGCACGACGCCGTGACGCTGGTGAACGGCCCCGCGGTCATCGACAACGGGCTGGGTTTCTCGGTCGATCTTCAGCCCGAAGAAACCGACCTTGTCGGCTACCGCGCAAAGCCGCACACCGGCGTGATCGACCTGGATCGGATCGGCGGCTACCGGCCCGCCGACTATTGGGAAGAAGTGCGCACGACGGAAGGGCGCATCATCCTCGACCCGGGCGCGTTCTACATCCTCGTCAGTCGCGAAGCGGTGCATATCCCGCCCGAACACGCCGCCGAGATGGCGCCCTATCTGGCGATGGTGGGCGAGTTCCGCGTCCACTATGCCGGGTTCTTCGATCCGGGCTTCGGCCATTCCGAAGTCGGCGGCGCCGGATCGCGCGGGGTGCTGGAAGTGCGCTGCCACGAGGCGCCCTTCGTGCTGGAACACGGCCAGATCGTCGGTCGGCTGGTCTATGAACGGATGGCCGAGCGGCCCGCGCAACTGTACGGCGCGGGCATCGCCTCGAACTACCAGGGCCAGGGCCTGAAGCTGTCGAAGCATTTCGCGGCGCCCTGAGCGCGGCGTGTTGCGGCTGGCGGCCTTCACACAGTAAGCCGACCGCGAAGCGACGTGCCCATCGGCGTAAGCGCGGCCCCCGCCCCGAGCGCAGCCCTTTGCCCGCATCCTGAACGTCCGATCAACCGCCCGGCGCGCGCCGGCTTCAGTCCATCGCGGCGTCGCGCGCATGCAGGGCTGTGCCGCATCCCGCCGCACTAGGCGCTTTGCCGCATTGGCGCGTCGTCCATTGTGCCCCAGACCTCGGGCTCGCGCGAGGCGTTGCGGGTGCGGAAGGACGTGCCTTGCGAGATCAAATCGTCGGTACGCTTGCGAAGCTGCGCGACCGAGGCGGTGGTTTCCTCGAACATGGCGGCGTTCTGCTGCGTCGCGTGGTCGAGATCGTTGACCGCGCGGTTGATCTCTTCCAGGCTCGCCGCCTGCTCTCGCGTGCTGTCGGCCACCGAGACGACGATCTCCGACACCTTGCCGATGCGGTCCACCACGCTTTGAATGCTCTCGCCCGCCTGGTTCACCTTGCCCGACCCTTCGGCGATCTCGCTTTCGCTGGTGTGGATCAGCTTCGAGATTTCCTGCGCCGCGTCAGCGGACCGTTGCGCCAGCGCGCGGACCTCGGACGCGACCACGGCAAAGCCCCGGCCGGATTCGCCCGCGCGCGCGGCCTCGACCCCTGCGTTCAGCGCCAATAGGTTGGTCTGGAACGAGATTTCCTCGATCAGCGACGTCACTTTCGAGATCTCCGCCGACGCGCCGACGATGCGTTCCATCGCGCGCACAGATTCTCCGACCACCTCGCCGCCGTGGGTCGCAAGCTGCGATACCTCGTGTACGAGGTTCCGCGCCTCGTCCGCGTTGGCGGCCACGCCGCTGACCTGCTGGGTCATCGCGACGATGGCGGCGGCGGATTCTTCCAGCGTCGCGGCCTGGCTTTCCGTTCTGCGCGACAGGTCGTCGGCAGAACTGTCGATCGAATGCACCTCGGTCTGGACGTGCTGCGACGTGGCGACCACGCCCTCGATCAGGTCCGAGATGCGTGTCAGCGCGTCGGTGAGCCCTTCTTGCAGGCCCGCGAGCGCGCCGGAATAGGTGCCCGCCATGGTCACCGACAGATCGCCCCGGGCCATCGCGCCGGCGACCGTTCCGATGTCGGTCACCGCCCCGTCGAACAGGCCCATCAGCCGGTTGACCCCATCGGCCAGCGCCGACAATTCCGGGTCATCGAAGCTTTCTTCGATACGGCAGTGAAAGTCGCCTTCGACCGCCGCCTCGACCACCGCGCGAACCGCCTTCTGCATCCGGTCCTGCGCGGCGCGGGCCGCCTGCTGCTGTTCTTCCGCCTGCCGCGCGATGGTGGCCTTTTCCTGCACTTCGGCCAGCAGCGCCTTTTGCTGTTCCGCCGCCTCTTCCGCCGCGGCGGACTGGCGTTCCTGCTCGGCCAGCAGATCCTTCGTGCGCATCATGCTCTGGCGGAACACCTCGGACGCGCGGGCGATGGCGCCGATTTCGTTGTCGCTTTCCAGCACGGCAAGGTCGACGGTGTCGTCACCCTGCGTCAGCCGCATGATGCCGTCCGCCACTGCTTCTGCCGGTTGAACCGCGCCGCGCCGCAGGGCGACATGGGCCACGACAACGATGGCCAGCGCGATCACCGTGGAAAGCACCAGCCCGATGGTGATGTACAGCATGCCGTCCGCCAGCTTGGTGCCGATTTCGGCCTCCAGCGCGACAGCTTCGATCAGCAGGCCGCGTTCCAGCGCGTCCAGCGCAGCGGCGGCGGGAGCGTCGGAGATTTGCAGGGACGCGTCCAACGCTGACGGCGGCAGGCCCGCCGCCCATCCTTCCGCCACGACCGGCAAGGCGCCGGCGTAGACGTCGATCGTCGCCGCCACCGTGGCAAGCGCGGCGGTCTCTTCGTCCGACAGATCTAGACTGCCAAAGGCCGCAACCGCCGCGCGGGCGCGGGCGATGGCGTCTTCCGCACCAGTCCGGGCGGTATCTGCGCCACGAAGCACGAAGTTCTTGAAATGATGGATCACTCCGCCATATCCGAGCGCCGCGCGCAGTTGCGTCAGACTACCGGCGCGGGACGCAGCGCCGTCTTGTTCAAGCCGGTCCATCAGCGACGACAGCGCGGCAAGGGCGGCGGTATCGTCGACCGCGACCGCCGCGTCGACGGTCGCCGCCTGCTGCCCCATCGCGTTCATCTGGAAAGCCAGCGCCGCGAAGGTTCCATAGGTCTCGACCGTCTCGGCGATCGTGGCCAGGTCCTGCTGCGCCTTTTCATCGTTCAGAAGCAATGCCAGTTCGCCCAGTTCCGCGAGTATCGCATCCGCATGCCGCTGCACGCTGTCCACGCGAGTGGGGTCGCCGCGCAGGACCAGATCCTTGAAATCATGGATCATTCCGTCGAAGCCCAGCTTGGCGGATATGGCGTCCAGCAACAGCCGCCTGCGGTCCGCGCTTTCGGCATACTGATCCCACGCCGCCTGCGTCTTCTTCAGCGAGGCCACGTTCCAGATCATGTTCGCCGCCATCGTGCCGCCAAGCACGACAACCGACACCACGATGATCCGGGCCAGATTGCGAAGGGTGATATTCCTGAGGTTCAGTTTTCCGGGCATGCGTCCACCTTGGGCGAGAAGACCTTGCCCCTTCGCATAAGCGCGAAAGACTAATGGTCCGCTAAGGTGAACCGCCTCTGCGGCAGAAAGCGGTCAGAACTTCCCGAGCCGCCGCACCACGCGCATGCCCTGCCGTGCGCGGCGAGAGGCGTCGCGGCCCTGCTTTTCGTTTCGCTTCGCCGCGTCCGGGTTCTTCGGCGTATCGGGCGCATTGCGTTGCTGGCGGGCGTCCAGCATGTCGAAGCCCTTGTTCATGCCCCGGCTGATGGATTTGCGCAGGAACATCCGGAAGATCATGTTGATGATCTGGTTGGTATTCACCGTGTCGCCTTCCTATTCGAACATTTCGCCCTGATCGGTATCGGGCACGCCCTCGTCGTCGTCCGGCTCGCTTTCGCCTGCCGCCAGCGGCCCCATCGGCGGACGGCTTTCCAGCAGTCCGGCCTCGCGCAGTTCCTTGAGCCCCGGCAGATCGCGGGCGTTCTCGAGCCCGAAGTGATCGAGAAACTCTTCCGTCACTACATATGTAACGGGTCGGCCCGGAGTCATCCTTCGGCGGCCAAACCTTATCCACTCCAGCTCTAATAGCTGGTCTACGGTACCTCTGGACACGGATACGCCACGAATTTCCTCGATCTCGGCCCGTGTGACCGGCTGGTGATAGGCGACGATGGCCAGCGTCTCGATCGCGGCGCGTGACAGTTTGCGGGTCTCGACGGTTTCCTTCTGCATCAGGAACCCGAGATCCGGCGCCGTCCTTAGCGCCCAAGCGTCACCGACACGGACAAGGTGGACACCCCTGCCCTCGTATCGCTTGCGCAGATGCACCAGCGCCTCGGCGGCATCAGAGCCATGCGGCATGCGCGAGTTCAATTCGTTCACCGACACCGGCTCGGACGAGGCGAACAGGATGGCCTCGACCATGCGTTCCTGTTCGCCCATGGGCGGCGCCTCGAACAGGCTGCGTTCCTGTTCCTCGGGGCCGTCCGCCGCCTCGGTCGCCACGTCGGGGCCGGTTTCCAGCTCGTCCTCAGCCATCCGGACGCTCCCTGCGGCGCAGCTGGATCGGCGCATAGGTTTCGGACTGGCGTATCTCCATGTGTCCCTCTTTCACCAGCTGGAGCGAGGCCGCGAAGGTCGCCGCCGTCGCCGAGCGGCGCATCGCCGGGTCGGTCTCCCACCCGTCGGGGAGATAGGACAGCAGGTCCGTCCAGTCTCCGGCGAAGCCGATCAGCGGGCGCATCCGCTCCAGCGCCTGTTCCATCGTCAGCACCCTGTCGCGATCCATCACGAAGGGGCGGAATTCGTCCTTGGTCCGGATGCGGGCATAGGCCTGCATCAGGTCGAGCAGCGTCGCGGTGTACTCGATCCGCCGCACGCGCTCTTGCTTCTCGGGAACGCCACGCACGAAGAAGTCGCGGCCCTTCTGGTCGCGGCCCATCAGGCGGGCGGCACAGTCGCGCATCGCCTGAAGCCGTTCCAGCTGGAACGCAAGATGCGCGGCCAGTTCCTCGCCCGACGGTCCCTCTTCGGTGGGGTCGGGCGGCAGCAGCAGGCGAGACTTCAGAAACGCCAGCCACGCGGCCATCACAAGGTAATCGGCGGCAAGTTCGATCCGCAGATCACGGGCCTTGCGGATGAAGGCAAGGTACTGTTCGGACAGTTGCAGGACAGAGACCTTGCGCAGGTCGACCTTCTGGGTACGCGACAGCGTCAGCAGCAGGTCGAGCGGTCCCTCGAACCCGTCCACGTCAACGATCAGCGCCTCCGCTGCGCGGCGCGCCTCGACGCTGGTGACGTTGTCGTATGCGGTGTCGTCCTCAGCCATGCACCTTGCCGCCCAGAAGCGTCTCAAGTTCTGCTTCTGCGTCGGCAATGTCAATGGAATCGGGCTTTGTGCGGGCGTCCAGCGCCGCCTTGGCGCGGGTTGCCGCCTGTCCTTCAAGCGGGCCCGCGGCGGCCACGACCTGCTGCATCTCGTCCATGTGGCCGTTGCAGTGCAGGACAATGTCACAGCCCGCCGCACGCGACGCCGCCGCACGGTCGCCGGGGCCGCCGGACAGCGCCTCCATCGACAGGTCGTCGGACATAAGCAGGCCGTCGAAGCCAAGCTCTTGCCGGATCAGCGAGATCACGGCGGCAGAGGTGGTGGCGGGGTTCTGGTCGTCGATCGCCTCGAACACGATATGGGCGGACATCCCCATGGGCAGGTCCGCCAGCGCGGCGAAGGGGGCGAAATCGACAGCGCGCAGCACCTCGAGCGGCTCGGACACGACCGGCAGCGACAGATGGCTGTCCACCAGCGCGCGACCGTGGCCCGGCATATGCTTCATCACCGGCAGCACACCGCCAGCCATCAGGCCCTTCGCGGCGGCACGGCCAACGGCGGCGACCGTTTCGGGGTCCTCGCCATAGCAGCGGTTGCGCAGGATGGCGTGGGTGTCGGGGCGCGCGATGTCCAGACAGGGGGTGCAGTTCACGTCGATGCCGATGGCCAGAAGCTCGGACGCGATGATGCGAGAGCGCAGTTCCATCGCGCGGGCGGCCCTGGCGCCGGCCTTTTCGGTCTGGTCGAGAGGCGGCAGCCACTGGCGCCAGTGCGGCGGGGTCATGCGCTGGACGCGGCCGCCCTCCTGGTCGATCAGGACCGGCACGTCGCGGCCTACCGCATCGCGCAGGCCCGAGGTCAGCCGCAGCACCTGATCCGGCGTCTGGATGTTCCGCGCGAACAGGATGAAGCCCCACGGCTGCGCCTCGGCAAAGAAGCGGCGCTCGTCGGGCGTCAGGCGGGGACCGTCGCAGCCAAGAATGGCCGCCGTGCGGGCGGTCATCAGCGGGCCACCACCGGGATGCAGGCCTGTCCCTCGGCCACGAAGGCGGCGCAGAAACGGCGCGCGTCCGAGATGTCGGCGAAGTTCATCGCGCGCAGACGGTAGAAGGTCTTGCCGCCCGACAGCGCCTTCTCGATCACGCGGCGCTTGTTGGTTAGGAAATCGGTGAACTGGGCGTCCATCTTGTCCCACGCGGCGCGCGCCTCTTCCGGGCTGGCGAAGGCGCCGAACTGCACAAGACGGGTGCCGACCTCGACCTCGGACCCGTCAAGCTCGGTCGTGTCGAAATCCGGGGCGGCGGTGGGCGTCACGTTCCTCAGCACGGCGGCGGCAACGGCCTCGGCCACGGCATCTTCGCCCGCGTCGTCGCTGGCGGCTGCCGCGGTGACAGAGGCCGGACGGGCGACCGGGAGCGGGCTGACGGAGACGCCGGCGACGCTGGCCGGGATGGTCTCGATCAGCGGGCGAAGCGGTTCATCGACCTCGCCCAGCGGCGCGACGCCGTCGGTCAGTTCATCGACCATCGCCGTCATGTCGGTTGCGGCATCGTCAGGATTGCCGTCCTCGGGATCGTCGGCGGGCGCTTCGGCCATCAGATCGAGCTCAGCCTCTTCGGGCGCGGGCGCTGCGGCGGCCTCGCCCGGACCGGGGGTGTCCTCGTTCGACAGGCTCAGCGGCGGCGGCGCCAGCACCAGCCGGTCGGCCGGGCCTTCGGCCACGCCCTCGGCGGCCACGTTGTTCACCGCAAGTCCTTGATGTTCGGCCTGTTCCCCGCCGGGATCGTCCGGAGCGACCCGCATCGGGCCCTCCAGCGCGCGCACCACGGGAACCCCCGAGACGTCACGCACCGCAAGCTGATAGCCCCACACGCCCAAGCCGCCGATCAACGCGACCGACATCAGGGCGCCGGTCCAGTTGAACACCGCGCCGAAAATGCTTGGTACGGATACGGCTTCGGGTTCCGGGCTGTCGCCCAGGTACAAATCCGCCATGTCTGCCTCACTGCCCCTGTCGCGCTTCGCGGCGCGTCGGGTTTTCTTGCCTGCTTCAGGACCCGTGATCGGACGTGGCGCGCCTGTTTATCAGCGCATTTCCTCGACCGGGGTCACGCCAAGAATACCAAGGCCGGACGAAATAACAACGCCAACGGCTCGCGGCAGCGCAATTTTTTCAGCTTTTGCCTGATCTTCCTGCAGGAACCGCAACTCTGTCTTCTCGTTGCCCTTGTTCCAGAGCGAGTGGAAGTCAGACGCGAGTTCGTAAAGATAGAAGGCGATCCGGTGCGGTTCGTTTGTCCGCGCGGCGATTTCCACAAGGCGCGGCCACTCGGCCAGCTTCTTCGCCACCGCGATCTCGGCCTCGTCCTCCAGCGTCGGCGTGTCGGTCAGCTCGAGCCCCTGCTCGGCCGCCTTCCGCAGCACGGAATGGATCCGAGCGTTCGCGTATTGGACATAAAACACCGGATTGTCCTTGGATTGCTCAAGGACTTTGTCGAAATCGAAGTCCAGCGGCGCGTCGTTCTTCCGCGTCAGCATGACAAAGCGGGTCACGTCCGGGCCGACCTGATCCACCACGTCACGCAAGGTGACGAAGTTGCCGGCCCGCTTCGACATCTTGAACGGCTCGCCATTCTTGAACAGCCGCACAAGCTGGGTCAGCTTGATGTCCAGCGGCACCCGGTTTTCCGACAGCGCCGCGACGGCGGCCTTCATCCGCTTGACGTAGCCACCGTGATCGGCGCCGAACACGTCGATCAGCAGATCGTAGCCCCGGCTCACCTTGTCGTAGTGATAGGCGATATCGGGGGCGAAATAGGTCCAGGCGCCGTCCGATTTCTTGATCGGGCGGTCCACGTCGTCGCCGTAGTCGGTCGACTTGAACAGCGTTTGCTCGCGCGGCTCCCAGTCTTCCGGCACCTTGCCCTTCGGCGGCTCCAGCGTGCCGCGATAGATCAGGCCCTTGCCGTCGAGATCGGCGATCGCCGCCTCGATCCGGCCGGTGCCATACAGCGACTTCTCGGAAAAGAAGCTGTCCATCCTGACGCCCAGCTGGGCCAGATCCTCGCGGATCATGTCCATCATCGCGTCAGTAGCGAAGTTGCGGACCTCTTCCAGCCAGTACTGTTCGCCCTTGTCGAGAAGGCTGTCGCCGTACTTCTCTTTCAGCGCCTCGCCGACCGGGATCAGGTACTCGCCGGGATACAGACCCTCGGCGATCTCGGGCGCATGGCCGCAGGCCTCGCGATACCGCTCGAAGGCGGACCGGGCCAGCACGTCCACCTGCGCGCCGCCGTCGTTGATGTAGTATTCCCGCGTCACGTCATAGCCGGCGTAATCCAGCAGGCTCGCCAGAGCGTCACCGAACACGGCGCCCCGCGTGTGGCCCACGTGCAGCGGGCCAGTGGGGTTGGCCGAGACGTATTCGACGTTGACCTTCTTCCCCTGCCCCAGCGCGGACCGGCCATAGGCCTCACCCGATGCCAGCACACCCTCGACCAGCCCGGTCCAGACGCCTTCCGCCAGACGCAGGTTCAGGAAGCCCGGCCCAGCGACCTCGGCGGTCTCGATCCGGTCGTCGGCGGCCAGCTTGGCGGCCAGCGCCTCGGCGATGTCACGCGGTTTCGCCTGCGCGGGCTTGGCCAGCACCATCGCGGCATTCGTCGCCATGTCGCCATGCAAGGCATCGCGCGGCGGCTCTACCGCCACGTTCGAGAAATCGAGCCCCTCGGGCAGCGCGCCCTCGGCGGTCATCGCCGTCAGGCTGTCCACCACCAGCGCACGGATATCGGAGAACAGGTTCATCTTGGCTTCCTTCTGCACCGGCGCGGTTTAACATGCTGCCGTGCCGCGTCAACGCGGCATCGAAAACGGCATTCGCCCGCCGGAAAGACCCTAGCGCAGCTTCTTCAGCCGCTTCCATTCCTGCAGCGCGAAGCGGTCGGTCATGCCCGAGATATAGTCCGACACGATCCGCGCCAGCTCGGTCTCTGATTGCACCTCGTCCACCTCTTTGCGCCATTGTTTCGGCAGTTCGGCGGGATGCGCCATGAAGAAGGGGAACAGGCCCTCGACGGCCTTGGTCACCTTCCTGCGCATCTTCACCACGTCCGGCGCACGGTACATGCGGTGGAACAGGAATTCGCGGGTGACCTTGAGCTGCTCCCAGATCTCGTCCGAGAACCGGACCATCGGCCGCCCGGCAAGGCGGATGTCGTCGGCGGTCAGCGGTTGCAGTTCGGCGAGACGCCCCTTGGCCTGTGTCACCACGTCGTCGACGAGAATGCCGAAGAACCGCCGCAGCGCAACGTGGCGGCGCTTGTAGAGGTTCAGGCCGGGGTATTTCTTGTCGACCGCCGCGAAACAGCTGTCCAGAAGCGGCAGTTCCGACAGTTCCTCGGTCGAGAACAGCTCGGCCCGCAGGCCGTCGTGCAGGTCGTGGCTATTGTAGGCCACGTCATCTGCCAGCGCCGCCACCTGCGCTTCGATCGAGGCATGCGTGTGCAGTTCAAGGTCATAAACCGCGTTGAACTGGGCCAGCGCATAAGGCACCTCGCCCACGACGGGGCCGTTGTGCTTGGCGATGCCTTCCAGCGTCTCCCACGTCAGGTTGAGCCCGTCGAAATCGGCATAGTGCCGTTCCAGCGAGGTGACGATGCGGATCGCCTGCGCGTTGTGGTCGAAGCCGCCGTATGGCTCCATCAGCGCGGCCAGCGCGTCCTCACCGGTGTGGCCGAACGGCGGATGGCCAAGGTCATGCGCCAACGCCACCGCCTCGGCGAGGTCGATGTTCAGCCCAAGCGCCCCAGCGATCGAGCGCGCCACCTGCGCCACCTCGATCGAGTGCGTCAGACGCGTGCGGAAGTAATCGCCCTCGTGCTCGATGAAGACCTGGGTCTTGTGCTTGAGCCGCCGGAAGGCGCTGGAATGGATGATCCTGTCCCGGTCGCGCTGGAAACAGTCGCGGAACCGGCTGGGTTCCTCGGGGTATAGTCGCCCGCGCGAGTCCTCGTCGCGCGCCGCGTATGGCTGCAGCATGCCTTCTGCCTGTCTTTTCGGCCGATCCTTGTCGGCAAGTCCCGAGGCCCATATATTCACAATCAACCCACAATGATACCGTCGGAGCTGTGGAAATGATCCTGCCGCCCAAAGTTACCCCCCGCGCCTTCGAACGCCTGTCCGAAATCGGCGCAGCCAGCCAGGGCAAGGTCTTGCGTGTGGCCGTCGAGGGCGGCGGCTGTTCCGGGTTCCAATACGACATCTCGCTGGACGAAGCGGCCGATGACGATCTGGTGCTGGAAGGCTCGGGCGAGAAGGTCGTGGTCGACAGCGTGTCGCTGCCCTTCCTTGCCGATGCCGTCATCGACTTCACCGAGGAACTGATCGGCGCGCGCTTCGTGATCGAGAACCCGAACGCGACATCCTCCTGCGGCTGCGGCACGTCCTTCTCGATGTGATCTTGCGTTTGGTGCGGGGACAGCTACACCCCGCCCCATGCATCACCCCACGATCATCCTTGGCGCCGGTGCGGCCGGCCTGATGGCGGCGGCCCATGCCGGGCCGGGAACGCTTGTGCTCGACCATGCGAAAGCGGCGGGCGAAAAGATCCGGATCTCTGGCGGCGGGCGGTGCAATTTCACGAACCTTTACGCGGCTCCGGAGAACTTTCTGTCCGAGAACCCGCATTTCGCCAAGTCGGCGCTGGCCCGCTATACCCAGTGGGATTTCATAGACTTGGTCGCCCGGCACGGCATCGCCTACCATGAAAAGACGCTGGGACAGCTGTTTTGCGATGGCTCGGCGAAAGAGATCATCGCGATGCTGCTGGCCGAGATGGAGGCCGCGGGCGCCGATCTGCGGCTGAATGCGCCGGTGGCCGAGGTTGCGAAGGGGCCGGACGGTTTTGCGGTAATTTTGCAGTCGGGCGAGCGGCTGACCTGCAACCGGCTGGTTGTGGCCACGGGCGGCAAGTCGATCCCCAAGATGGGCGCGACGGGCTTTGCCTATCGTCTGGCGGACCAGTTCGGCCTGCGCGTGACCGAAACCCGCCCAGCTTTGGTGCCGCTGACCTTCGGGCCGGACGTGCTGGCGCTGACCAAGCCGTTGGCCGGTGTCGCCCTGCCCGCCCGCGTGTCCTGCAACGGCGCCAGTTTCGACGAGGCGCTGCTGTTCACCCACCGCGGGCTGTCCGGGCCGTCGATCCTGCAAATCTCCTCCTACTGGCACGAGACCGACAGCATCCGCGTGAACCTGCTGCCCGATCGTGACGTTCTGGGTGCGTTGAAAACGGCCCGCGCCGAGAATGGACGCCGCGCCATCGGCACCGCGCTGACCGAGTTGCTGCCGAACCGGCTGGCGGCGGCGTGGGCAGAGGCGCGAGGGCTGTCCGGTCAGCTGGCGAACACGCCTGACACGCAGCTTGCCGAAATCGCGGGCGGGCTGGCGGGCTGGGAACTTACGCCCGCCGGATCAGAGGGTTACCGCACCGCAGAGGTCACGCTGGGCGGTGTCGCGACCGACGGGCTGGACTCGCGCACGATGGAATCCAAGGCGGTGCCGGGCCTTTACTTCATCGGCGAGGCGGTGGACGTGACCGGCTGGCTGGGCGGCTACAACTTCCAGTGGGCGTGGTCCTCGGGCTGGGCCTGCGGCACCGCGATCCGGACCACACGGGACGACATGGGCGCGTAGACATCCGGCGCGGGCTGTGGTCAAGCTGACCCGGCAATTGCGGAGGCCCCCATGAAGATCGCGACCTTCAACATCAACGGCATCAAGGCGCGTCATCAGGCGCTGTCCGACTGGTTGGACGAAGCGCAGCCCGACGTCGCCCTGCTGCAGGAAATCAAGTCGGTCGACGAGGGCTTTCCGCGCGAGATGTTCGAGGACAAGGGCTATAACGTCGAGACACACGGCCAGAAGGGCTTCAACGGTGTCGCGATCCTGTCGAAATACCCGCTGGAAGACGTAACGCGCGGCCTGCCCGGCGATGACGAGGACGAACAGGCCCGCTGGATCGAGGCGACCGTGGTGGGAAAGCGCGCGGTGCGCTTGTGCGGGCTGTATCTGCCCAACGGCAACCCCGCGCCCGGACCGAAATACGACTATAAAGTGTCGTGGATGGAACGCCTGAAGGCCCGCGCCGAGGCGCTGCTTGAGTCCGAGGAACCGGCGCTGATGGCGGGGGACTATAACGTCATTCCACAGTCGGAAGACGCCGCGAAGCCCGAGCAATGGACCGACGACGCGCTGTATCGGCCCGAGACACGGGCGGCTTTCCGGCGAATTCTGAACCTTGGCTTCACCGAGGCCTTCCGCGCCCGCGTTCAGGGGCCGGGGCACTATTCGTTCTGGGATTATCAGGCGGGTGCATGGCAGAAGAACAACGGCATCCGCATCGACCACCTGCTGCTGACGCCGCAGGCGGCGGATATGATGACCGGCTGCGGCATCGACAAGGAAATCCGCGACCGCGAGAAACCGTCGGACCACGTGCCGGTCTGGATCGAACTGGACGCCTGAAACGGCACGCCCCGGACCTGACCCGGGGCGCGGGACCATTCAGGTGATCACGTCAGGCTCGGTCCTGCCGATGTGGCCTTCCATGTCCGACAGCGACCGCGCCGCGCGAATGATCGGGCCAAGCGCGGTCTGCGGTTCCTCATCCAGACCGTCCGGCCCGGAAACGTAGCGTTCAAGATAGACCCGCAGCGTCGCGCCGGTGGTGCCGGTGCCGGACAGGCGCATCACGATGCGGCTGCCATCCTCGAACACGATCCGCCAGCCCTGATTGTCCGAGACAGAGCCGTCAACCGGATCTTCATACTTGAAGATGTCCGCGGAAGCGATTGTCATTCCTTCCACTTCCACCCCCGGAAGTTCGGGGAAGCGCGCCGTCAGGGCATCAAGCAGCGCTTCGGCTTTGGCATTCTCCAGCGCCTCGTAATCGTGGCGGGAATAGTAATTGCGGCCGTACTCGGCGAAATGCGACGCCATCACCGCGCCAACGCCCTCGCCCCGCTTGGCGAGGATGTTCAGCCACATCAGCACCGCCCACAGGCCGTCCTTCTCGCGCACGTGGTCCGACCCGGTGCCAAAGCTCTCCTCGCCGCACAGCGACACGCGGCCCGCGTCCATCAGGTTGCCGAAGAATTTCCAGCCGGTCGGGGTTTCGTAGCAATCGAGGCCCTTCGCCGCCGCCACCCGGTCCACCGCGCCCGAGGTCGGCATCGACCGCGCGACGCCCTTCAGCCCGTCCGCATAGCCCTTGGCCAGATGCGCGTTGGCCGCGATCACGGCGAGGCTGTCGGAAGGCGAGACGTAGACCTCGGGGCCGACGATCATGTTACGGTCGCCGTCGCCGTCGCTGGCGGCGCCGAAGTCGGGCGCGTCAGAGCCCCACATCTCGTCCATCAGCATCTTGGCCCAGACCGGGTTCGGGTCGGGATGCATACCGCCGAAGTCCGGCAGAGGCTGGCGGTTCACCACCGTCCCGCGCGGCGCGCCAAGGCGGTTCTCAAGGATTTCAACAGCATAAGGGCCGGTCACGGCGCACATGGAATCCATCCGCACCCGGAAGCCGCCGGCGATCATGTCGCGGATTGCGTCGAAATCGAAAAGCGTCTCCATCAGGTCGGCATAGTCCGCGACCGGGTCCATCACCTGAACCACCATGTCGCCCACCATGTGATCGCCGATGGAGTCCAGGTCGACGTCGTGCCCTTCGTGGATACGGTATTCGGTCATGCCGTTGGCGGCCTCGTACATGGCCGAGGTCACGGACTCGGGCGCGGGGCCGCCGTTGGGCATGTTGAACTTGATCCCGAAATCCTCGTCCGGGCCGCCGGGATTGTGGCTGGCCGACAGGATGATGCCGCCGTCCGTTTTGTTCAGCCGGATCAGGTGGCTGGCCGCTGGCGTCGACAGGATACCGCCCTGCCCGACCAGCACCTTCGCGGCGCCGTTCGCAGCCGCCATGCGCAAGATCACCTGCACCGCGCGGTCGTTGAAATAGCGCCCGTCACCGCCCACCACCAAGGTCTTGCCGGACACGCCGCCGATGGCGTCGAAGATCGCCTGCACGAAATTCTCGAGATAGTGCCGCTGCATGAAGACCTGCGTCTTCTTGCGAAGCCCAGAGGTGCCCGGCTTCTGTCCCGGTATCGGTTCGGTGGTGACCGTGACGATGGTCATGAAGACGTCTCCTGCATCGGCACCCGCTGCAGGGCCAGCACGGATTGCGCCGGTGCCATCAATTTCTTGCCGAGGGGATTGTGCGGCCCGGCGTCGGGGACGGTGGTGTCCAGCACCACTTCCCAGATCAGCCCTTCCGGGCATGGCGGCAGCGTCACTTCCTGAGTGTCGCCCGCGTTGAACACCGCGAAGATCACGTCGTCCGACGCGGCATAATCAGGTGTGCCGGACGAGGTCCGGATTTCGACGCACAGGGTCTTCCACGCGGTGTCCTGCCAATCCTCGCGCGTGGGGCGCTTGCCGTCTGGCATACGCCAGAACAGGTCGGCCAACCCGTCCAGACGGCGCGGACGCGAGTGCAGGAACAGGCGCTGGCGCAGCACCGGGTGGGCGCGGCGCAGTTCCGAGATCTTGGTCACGAAGTCGAACAGTTCCCAGTCGGCGTTGACCCAGTCGATCCAGCCGGTCTGGTTGTCCTGCGCGTAGGCGTTGTTGTTCCCGCCCTGACTGTTGCCGATCTCGTCGCCCGCAAGCAGCATCGGCGTGCCTTGGGCAAGGAACATCGTCGACAGCATGTTGCGCTTGCGCTGCGCCCGGTCGGCACGGATGCGCGGGTTCGAGGTCGGCCCCTCCAACCCCATGTTGTCGCTGTAGTTCTCGTCCTTGCCGTCGCGGTCCCCCTCGCCGTTCGCGAGGTTGCGCTTGATGGTGTAGGACACGAGATCCTGCAGCGTGAAGCCATCATGCGCGGTGATGAAGTTCACCGAAGACGTCGCCGAGCGCCCGGAATGGTCGAAGTTCTCGGCAGAGCCCAGCAGGCGGCTTGCCAGTTCGCCCGTCATCCCCTCGTCCCCGCGCCAATAGCGGCGGACGCCGTCGCGGAACTTGTCGTTCCACTCGTAGAACGGATGCGGGAAGGCGCCCAGTTGATAGCCGCCCGGGCCGATGTCCCACGGTTCGGCGATCAGCTTGACCTTGTTCAGCACCGGGTCCTGCCGGATCGCGTCGAGGAAACCGCCGTTCGGGTCAAAGCCGGTGTCGCCCTCGCGGCCCAGCGTGGCGGCAAGGTCAAAACGGAAACCGTCGACATGCATCACCTCGACCCAGTAACGCAGCGAGTCCATCACCATCCGCAAGACAGCCGGATGCGAGACGTTCAGCGTGTTCCCGGTGCCGGTGTCGTTGATGTAATACCGCCCGCCCTCGGTCAGGCGGTAATAGCTGGCGTTGTCGAGGCCACGGAAGCACAGGGTCGGGCCAAGCTCTCCGCCTTCGGCGGTATGGTTGTAGACGACGTCGAGGATCACCTCGAACCCGGCGGCGTGCAGCCGGCGCACCATCGTCTGGAATTCCCACAGCGCGCCCTGCTCCATATAGCGCGGTTCCGGCGCGAAAAAGCCGATCGACTGATAGCCCCAGTAGTTCCGCAGCCGCTTCTGCACGAGAAAGCGGTCGTCAAGGAAGGCGTGGATCGGCAGCAGCTCGACCGTGGTGATGCCGAGTTTCGCCATGTGTTCCAGCATCGGCTCCGAGGCGACGGCGCGGTAGGTGCCCGCGATCTCTGGGTCGACGTCGGGATGCGACTGGGTCAGGCCGCGCGCGTGTGCCTCGTAAATCACGGTCTCGGACCGGCGGACGCGCGGCGGCTTGTCGTCGCCCCACTGAAAGCTGGGATCGGCGACCTCGGACTTTGGCACGAAGGGCGCGCTGTCGCGTGGGTCGAAGGTCAGATCGGCCTTGGGCGCGTTGACGATGTAGCCATAGACCGCGTCGTTCCACTGCAGCTTGCCCGCCAGCTTCTTGGCATAAGGGTCCAGCAGCAGTTTGTTCGGGTTGAAACGGTGCCCCTCTTCCGGCTTGTAAGGCCCGTGGACGCGGTAGCCGTAACGCGTGCCCGGCCCCAGCCCCGCCACGTGGACATGCCAAACGTCGCCGTCGCGTTCCTTCAGCGGAATGCGCGCCAGCTCGGTCGAGCCGTCGGCGGTGAACAGGCACAGTTCGACCATCTCGGCATGGGCCGAGAAGACGGCAAAGTTCACACCCTCGCCATCGAAGGTCGCGCCAAGCGGATCGGGCCGCCCGGCCGACAGGGAATGTCCCGCGAGTTTCGCGGGCAGACGCTCTTTCATTACGTTCATTCGAACAGGCCCTCGTACAGCGCCGCATAAGCTGCCGAAGATCGCGTCCAGTCAAGCTCTGCCTTCATGCCGTTGCGTTGAAGCTGCCGCCATGTGCGGGTGTCGTCGTACATCGCCACCAGCCTGCGCAAGGCCTGTTCCAGACCCAGCGCGTCGGTCGGGTGGAACACGATGCCCGTGGCCACCCCCGCCGAAAGCGCCGCCGGGTTCGCGTCGATCACCGTGTCGGCCAGCCCGCCCGTCGCCGCCACCAGCGGCACCGTGCCATAGCGCAGGCCGTACATCTGGGTCAGGCCGCAGGGTTCGAACCGCGAGGGCACAAGCACTGCGTCGCCGCCCGCGAAGATACGATGCGACAGCGCCTCGTCATAGCCGGTGCGGATGCCGATGCGGCGAGGGTTCAGATCGGCCTGATGCCGCAGCGCCATTTCGATCTCGGGGCCACCCGAGCCCAGAACGACAAGACCGCCGCCGCGCCACGTGAACTCGGCCAGCAGATCGGGCAGCAGGTCCAGCCCCTTCTGCGTCGTCAGCCGCGACACGACCACGGCCAGCGGGCCGGGCACGGGGCCAAGGCCGAATTCCTTGATCAGCGCGGCGCGGTTCTTGCGCTTTTCGGACAGGGTGCGGGCGCCGTAGGGGTGGATCGCCGGATCGGTCTCGGGCGACCAGACTTCAGTGTCGACCCCGTTCAGGATGCCGTGCAGCACGCTGGCGCGGGCCTGCAGGACGCCTTCCAGCCCCATCCCGAACTCGCCCCGCATCAGCTCGTTCGCGTAGGTCGGGCTGACCGTGGTGATCGCGTCCGCGTTGACCAGACCGGCCTTCAACGCACTGATATCGCCCCAGAATTCAAACCCTTCCGAGTTGAAATCCGCAGGCGAGAGTTTCAGCGCGGCAAGCTTGTCGGCACCGGCGCGGCCCTGAAACGCGATGTTGTGGACCGTGATGACGGATCGCACGTCCTCGACCCCCGCCTGCCGCAGGTAGACCGGCACAAAGCCGCCTTGCCAGTCGTGGGCGTGCACCACCTCGGGCCGCCAGCCGTCGGTCAGGCCGTCGCGCGCGATCTCGGCCGCGGCCCAGCACAGCGCGGCGAAACGTTCGGGATTGTCCGGATAGTCGCCCGCGCTGTCGGAATAGGGCCCGCCATCGCGCGCATAGAGATGCGGCGCGTCCAGCAACAGGACCTCTATCCCCTCGACCTTACCGCCCAGCACCTGCGCCGGGCCGCCGAACAGGTCCGCGTCCTTCCAGACCACCTTGGGCCGCTTCAGGTTTTCCGCCAGCCCCGGATAGGCGGGCATAAGCACCCGCATCTCCCATCCGTGCGCGGTCAGCGCCTTGGGCAGCGCGCCCACCACGTCCGCCAGCCCGCCGGTCTTCAACAGCGGGACACATTCGGAAGCCACGGAAAGGACGCGCCGTTTCATCTGTTACCCCAATGCCGCCGCGCGGGCGTTTACCATATCCTGCGTGATCAGAACGATGCCGCCCTCGGTCCTTCGGAACCACTTGGCGTCTTCTTCCGGGTCCTCGCCCACGACCAGCCCTTCCGGGATCCGCACGCCCCTGTCTATGACGCAGCGGTTAAGTTCCGCTTTCTCGCCGATGTCGACATAGGGCAGCGCCACCACCTCGAACATCGAGGAATAGCTGTGCGCGTGGACGCCCGTGAACAGCAGCGAATTGCGGATCTCGGAACCCGAGATGATGCAGCCGCCGGCCACCAGCGAGGACACGGCGCTGCCGCGGCGTTCTTCCTCGTCGTGGATGAACTTCGCGGGCGGGACCAGTTCGGAATAGGTCCAGATCGGCCAGTCGGTGTCGAACAGGTCGAGTTCGGGGATGAAATCCGTCAGGTCGATATTGGCCGAATGAAAAGCGTCGATGGTCCCCACGTCGCGCCAATACGGTTCCTTCTCCAGCCCGCTCATCACGCAGCTGTCGGCGAAGCGGTGCGCCATCGCCTTGCCGTTCTTGACGATCGCCGGGATCAGGTCGTGGCCGAAATCATGGCTGCTGTTCGGGTCGTCGGCGTCAGACAACAGCAGGTCGCGCAGGAATTTCCAGTCGAACACGTAGATTCCCATCGACGCCAGCGCATGCGCCTCGTCGCCGGGGATGCCGGGCGGGTCGGCAGGTTTTTCGAGGAAGTCGGTGATCTGCATCTGCTCGTTCACCCCCATCACGCCGAAGGCGCGCGCGTCCATCCGCGGCACCGTGAGGCAGCCGATGGTGACGTCGGCGCCGGAATTGACGTGCTGCTCGATCATCTTCTCGTAATTCATCTTGTAAATATGGTCGCCGGCCAGAACGACGATGTAGTCCACATCATAGCTGTCGACGATGTCGATATTCTGACGCACCGCATCGGCCGTCCCCAGATACCACATGCTTTCGTCCACCCGTTGCGAGGCAGGCAGAATGTCGAGGTATTCGTTGCGTTCGGCGCGAAAGAAGCTCCAGCCCCGCTGACAGTGCCGGATAAGGCTGTGCGCCTTGTACTGCGTGGCGATGGCCATCTTTCGGATGCCAGAGTTCAGCGCGTTCGACAGCGCGAAATCGATGATCCGGACCTTGCCGCCGAAATAGACCGCAGGCTTCGCGCGCCGGTCGGTCAGCTCCTTCAGCCGCGAGCCCCGCCCCCCGGCCAGAACGAAGGCCATCGCGCGGCTGGAAAGACGTGAATTCCTTTGTGGTGACATGACTTACCTCCCATTTTCCTCGACGAATACGATGCCTGCGAGCGGTGGCAGGGTAATCAGCGCCGACTGCTCCTGCCCGTGCCACGGCACTCCCTCGGCCCAGATGCCGCCGAAATTTCCCCGGTTGCCGCCGCCGTACACCTCGGCATCGGTGTTGATCGCCTCGCGCCAGTACCCGCCGCCCGGCAGGCCCAAACGGAAGCCCGTGCGCTCGACCGGGGTCATGTTCAGAACGACCACGACACGCGGGTCGCCCGGGCGACCATTTCGTACGTAAGAGAACACCGAATTCTCGGCATCACCCCCGTCAAGCCATTGAAATCCCTCGGGTCGCGTGTCGTTTACATGCAGCGACTGCAGCCCCCGCATCAGCCCGTTCAGGTCGCGCACCAGCCATTGCACGCCGCGGTGCAGATCGTCCGCGCACAGGTGCCAGTCCAGCGACTGATCGTGGTTCCATTCCCGCCACTGGGCGAACTCGCACCCCATGAACAGCAGTTTCTTGCCGGGGTGGGTCCACATGAAGGCGTAAAAAGCGCGCAAATTTGCGAACTTTTCCCAATCGTTACCGGGCATCTTGCCGATCATGCTGCCCTTGCCGTGCACCACTTCGTCATGGCTGATCGGCAGCACGTAATTCTCGGTGAAGGCGTAGTGCAGGCCGAAGGTCATCTGGTGGTGGTGATGCTTCCGGTGCACCGGTTCGCGGTGCATGTAGTCGAGGGTGTCGTTCATCCACCCCATGTTCCATTTGAACCCGAAGCCCAGCCCGCCCTTGTCCACGGGACGCGACACGCCGTCGAAGGCGGTGGATTCCTCGGCCACCGTCATGATCCCCGGCATCTGCCCGTATGCGGTGACGTTCATGTTCTGAAGCAGCGCGATGGCTTCGAGGTTCTCGCGCCCGCCGTGAATGTTCGGCACCCACTCGCCTTCTTTGCGGGAATAGTCCCGGTACAGCATCGACGCGACGGCATCGACCCGAAGACCGTCGACGTGGTATTCCTCCAGCCAGTAAAGCGCGTTCGATATCAAGTAGTTGGCCACTTCCTTGCGGCCATAGTTATAGATCAGGGTGTTCCAGTCCTGATGGAACCCCTCTTTCGGGTCGGCGTGTTCGTACAGGGCCGTGCCGTCGAACCGGCCCAGACCGTGCGGGTCGGTCGGGAAATGCCCCGGCACCCAGTCGAGGATCACGCCCATCCCCTTCGCATGCGCCGCGTTGACCAGCGCGCGAAACTCGTCCGGCAGACCGTGCCGGATGGTGGGGGCGTACAGGCCAATGGGCTGATAGCCCCACGAGCCGTCGAAGGGAAACTCGGAAATCGGCAGGAATTCCAAGTGGGTAAAGCCCATCCAGTGGGCGTAGTCCACCAGTTCCTCGGCCAGTTCCAGATAGCTCAGCCGCCGCCCGCCATCGTCCGACCGCCGCCAGCTGCCAAGGTGGACCTCGTAGACCGAGATCGGCGCGTCGATGTTCTGATGTGCCTGCCGGCTGTCCATCCACGCCCCGTCGCTCCAGTGCGGCCGGTCGATGCGCCGCACGACAGAGGCATTCGCGGGCGGATGCTCCGACCCGAAGCCGACCGGGTCCGCCTTCATCGGTTGCGGCTGTCCGTCGTGGCCGAGGATGTCGTATTTGTACGAGGTCCCCTCGCCCAGCCCGGGCACGAAGATCTCCCAGACGCCGGTCGCCCCGCGCCGCCGCATCGGCGTCCGGCGCCCGTCCCACAGATTGAAATCGCCCAAGACCGAGACACGCTGTGCATTGGGTGCCCAGACCGCAAAATGCACCCCGTGGACGCCTTCATGCTCGATCGCATGTGCGCCGAGCGCGTGCCAGATGCGGCGCATGGTGCCTTCGCCCAGCAGGTACTCGTCGATCTCGCCCAGCACCGGGCCAAAACGATACGGGTCTTCCTGCTCCCAGGTGCCGTCACTGTTGGTGCACCGCAAATGATAGGTTTTTGCGCGACCGAACCGACCGCAAAAAAGCCCGGGCGCGCCGTTGACCGGCGCCAGCTCGGTCTCGGTCCCCTTGCCCGTCAGCGCCGTCACCCGCTCTGCCCCGGGCATATAAACGGTCAGCGTCTTGTGTCCGCCGATCTCATGCAGGCCCAGAACCCGGAACGGGTCGCCGTGACGCCCCTCGACAATCGCGCGCGCATCGCCGTGGCTCGGACAGTCTGCTCCCATATCGGCCATGCGCGGCTCCTTTATATTCCGTGGCTTACATCGCGGACGTCACGTCCCAGATGTCTGCCATGTAACCACGGATCGTCCGGTCAGACGAGAAGTAGCCCATGCGTGCGGTATTGCGAGCGGCCATCCGCATCCAGCGGTCCTGGTCTTTCCACGTGGTCGCGACCGCTTGCTGCGCCGCGTCGTAACCATCAAAATCCGACGCGACGAGGAAGTAGTCGTGGTGCCAGATCCGATCGAGGATACCGTGGTACCGCTCTGGATCGTCCGGAGAAAACGCCCCCTCCGCAATAAGTTGCAGCACGTCCTTCAGGTTCTGGCTGGCCTCAATGGCAAGCCGTGCGTGGTCGGGAATGCGCCTCCGGGCCACCACTTCCGGCGCCGTCAGGCCGAAGAGAAAGAAGTTCTCGGCCCCCACCTTCTCGCGGATCTCGACGTTGGCGCCGTCCAGCGTTCCGACCGTCAGGGCACCGTTCAGCGCGAATTTCATGTTGCCGGTGCCGGACGCTTCCTTGCCCGCCGTCGAGATCTGTTCGCTGACATCCGCCGCGGGAATCAGCCGCTCGGCCATCGAGACATTGTAGTTCGGCGGATAGACCACCTTCAGCAGCCCGCGCACCTCTGGGTCGTTGTTGATGGTCTGCGCTACGTCATTGATGAAATGGATAATTTCCTTTGCCACGGTATAGCCGGGCGCGGATTTCCCACCGAAGATCCGAACCTGCGGAACCCAGTCGCCGCCCGGGTTCTGGCGGATGCGATGCCACAAGCTGACGGTCTGCAGGATATTCAGAAGTTGCCGTTTGTACTCGTGGATGCGCTTGATCTGAACGTCGAAAATGGCGTCGGGGTCGATCGCGATATCCATCGTCTCGCCCACCCAGTCCGACAGCGCCTCCTTGTTTTTGCGCTTCGCCGCCGAGAACCTCTCAATAAACCCTGCGTCCTCGATGGAAGGCTCCAAACGCTCTAGCCGGTCAAGGTCGGCCTCCCATCCGTCGCCGATGGTGTCGGTGATCAGGCCAGACAGCGCCGGGTTCGCCAGTTTCAGCCAGCGCCTTGGCGTTATCCCATTAGTTTCATTCACGATTTTTTCAGGATGCAATTTGTGAAGATCCGCAAAAACCGTTTCTTTCACAAGGTCGGTGTGCAGCGCCGAAACCCCGTTGACACGGTTTGCCATCACGAAGGCAAGCGTACCCATCTGCACCTCGTTATTCAGCACCAGTCCAACCGATTTCGGCCGGTTCGGGTTGGCTTTGCGGTGCCGGTCGTCCAGCCGCTCGATCAGGTCCATGTGCTGCGGCAGCACGTTCCCCATCAGCCATGTCGACCACCGCTCCAACGCCTCGGGCAGCAGGGTGTGGTTGGTGTAATTCAGGGTGCGCTCGGTCGTCGAAGCGGCCTCTTCAAAGGTCAGCCCGCGCATCATCAGCAGCCGGATCAGTTCTGGCGAGGCGATGGCCGGATGCGTGTCGTTCAACTGGATCGCCACGTGCTTCGGCAGCTTCCGCGCATCGTTATTGGTCGCAAAATAACGCCGCAAAATATCCTGAAGCGCGGCAGAGGTCATGAAGTATTCCTGCTTCAACCTCAATTCCTTACCGGCATAGGTCGTGTCGTCGGGATACAGCACGCGGCTGATCGTCCGCGCCAGCGACTCGGGCTCTGCCGCCGCCGCGTAGTCACCCGCGTTGAAGCGGTCTAGGTCGAACAGTTCCGTCGGCTCGGCCGCCCACAATCTAAGCGTGTTCGCCCATTTGCCCTGCCAGCCGACGATCGCCATGTCGTGCGCTGTCGCGATGACCGACTCTGCCGGTTCCCAGAAGTCCCCGTGTACCTGACCTTTGAAGCCTATTTCATAGGCAACCTCGGGGCGCTCGAATTCCCAGGGGTGCTTCTGGCGCAACCAGTCTTCCGCGGTTTCCGCCTGTCGCCCACCCTCGAACCGCTGCCGGAACAGCCCGTGTTCATAGCGAATGCCATAGCCATGCGCGGGCACGCCGAGGGTCGACAGCGAGTCGAGGAAACACGCGGCCAGCCGACCCAGACCGCCATTGCCAAGGGCCGCATCGGGCTCGTCAGCGACCAGTTCGCCGAAATCCGGGCCAATGCCTTTCAGGGCGCGCTCGGCCACATCGCGAAGGCCAAGGTTGATCGCCGCGTCTTCCAGAAGGCGGCCGATCAGGAATTCAAGCGACAGATAATAAACGCGTTTTGCCGCGGTATCATAAGTCTTGCGGGTCGAGGCGAACCACGGTTCGACGATCCTGTCGCGCAATGCGAAGGACATCGCCATACGCCAGTCATACAGGCTGGAATGGCCCGCGTCCTTGCCCAGCGTATAGGTCAGATGCCACAGAACCGCTTCACGCAGTTCCTCGGGCGTGGTGCCGTCCAGAGCCATGCTCAGTCTCCCTCGATCCGCCGGCGCCGCGCATGCGGATACCGGGGCCAGAATGGCCTCACCTCCCTAGGATAAGGGTTAGTCGATAATGAAGCCCCGTCAAATGCTCTGTGCATAGGCAGAGCGTCGCAGTCCGCGCTCGTAGCAATCCTACGCCTGCATAAGCATGGAGTCCGGATCTCACTCCGGCCGTCGATTTCGGCAACCGCACACGGCCCCGGCACAATCCAGAATGGATTTTGGCGACTGTTTACGGATGCAAAAGCTACGCAAAACTCTGGGCGAGATCCGAGGCCTTTCGATATCTTGCGTGCCCTTCATCGAAAGCCTCGGTCAGAACAGCGACGGGTTCGATCTGACTTTCGATGTGGGGCGGCGCCGCAAGTTCGGTGCCGCCTCCGGTGGCCGCCATCATCGCAAGTCGGGCGGCGCCGAAGGCTCCGCCGAAGTCGCCCGCGACGGGCAGATCGGCCGGTGTTCCAAGCGCGGTCGCGATGGCCTGCAGCCAATAGGTCGACCGGGCGCCCCCACCGACGGCGAGCAAGCTGGAGATCTCGGTGCCAGTGGCCGCAAGGGCGTCGCGGCAATCGCGGATCGCGAACGTCACGCCTTCCAGCACGGCGCGGGTGGCCGCCGCGGTGTCAGTGACGTGTTCCAGACCAAGGAACGCACCGCGCACCGCCGCGTCGTTAAGCGGGGTGCGTTCGCCACCGAGGTAGGGAAGAAATGTTGTCTTCCCAGGCGCTTGCAGATCGCCAAGCCCGCCAGTCAGCGACGCGGCGTCCTGACCGGCCAGACGCGCGAACCAGTTCAGCGCGTCGGTGGCGGCAAGGATGACGCCCATCTGGTGCCAGGTACCCGGCAACGCGTGGCAAAATGTATGAACGGCCGTCGCAGGGTCGGGACGGTAGCCATCGTTCGCAGCGAACAGCACGCCAGAAGTGCCAAGCGAGACGAAAGCCTGCCCCGCATGCACCACACCCACGCCGATTGCGGAGGCTGCGTTGTCGCCGCCGCCTCCGGCCACGACGGTGTCCGCGCCAAGACCCCAGCGGCTTGCCAGTTCCGCGCGCAGCGTGCCGGACACTTCAGAGCCTTCGACAAGGCGGGGCATGTGGTCACGACCCAGATCCGAGGCGTCGAGCAGGCGGTCGGACCAATCGCGCGCGCCGGTGTCGAGCCAACTGGTGCCTGCGGCATCCGACATCTCGCCCACATGGTCACCGGTCAGCCAGAGACGCAAAAAATCCTTCGGGAGGAGGATTTTTGCGGTTTTTGCGAAGGTTTCGGGCTCGTTAATCTTGAGCCAAGCGAGCTTTGGCGCGGTGAAACCGGGGAAGACGATGTTGCCGGTGATCTCGCGCCATTCGGGGGCAGCGTCCATTGCCGCGGCCTCGGCATGGCTGCGGGTGTCGTTCCACAGAATGCAGGGACGCAGCACCTGATCGGCGTCGTCGAGAAGCGTCGCGCCGTGCATCTGACCGGACAGGCCGATGCCCGCCACCGCGCCAAGGTCCTGCGCCGCGGCGAGCGCGTCGAAGACATCCTCTGCGGCCTTGATCCAGCTTGCGGGGTCCTGTTCGGACCAGCCGTCCTGAGGACGGCTAACCGACAGCGGCGCCGTGGATTCCGCAAGGATTTCCTGATCTTCGTTGATCAGAACGCCTTTGAGCCCCGATGTGCCGAGGTCGAGTCCGATGAACATTTTTGATGCCTCCGGCCCTAGCGCGGCGCCATGCGGATCGCGCCATCCAGGCGGATGACCTCGCCGTTCAGCATGGCGTTTTCCACGATGTGCCGCGCCAGCGCCGCGAATTCGGAGACCTGGCCAAGGCGCGACGGGAACGGCACCTGCTTGCCGAGAGAGTCCTGTACGTCCTGCGGCAGTCCGGCAAGCAGCGGGGTCAGGAAAATGCCGGGTGCGATGGTCGCGACGCGGATGCCATGCGAGGACAGGTCGCGCGCCATAGGTAGCGTCATGCCGACGATACCGCCTTTGGACGCGGAATAGGCGACCTGACCGATCTGGCCGTCGTAGGCGGCGACAGAGGCGGTGTTGATGATGACGCCACGCTCGCCGTCGTCGGTCACCGGCTCGTTTTGCGACATCAGAAGGGCAGCCTGACTGGCGCAATTGAAGCTGCCGATCAGGTTGATCGAGATCGCTTTCGCGAACAGGGCCGGATCATGCGCCTCGCCCCGCGAGACGGTCTTGGCGGCGGGGCCGATGCCTGCGCAATTAACGAGGATTTGCAGGCCGTTGCCGGCTTCTTTTACGGTCTCAATTCCGGCTGCGACGCTGGCGGGATCGGAGACGTCGACCTTGCAGAACGACCCGCCAATCTGGTCCGCTTTTGCGCTGCCGGCATCTTCGTTCATGTCGAAGATCGTGACCTTTGCACCTGCCGCCGCAAGCATCTCTGCGGTTGCGGCGCCAAGCCCCGAGGCTGCCCCTGTGACGATCGCGGTCGTGTTGCTGCTGATTTCCAAGTCCGTGCCTCCCGATCCTGACTGAAACCCGTGCTATCTCTGCCTTGCAGCGCGCTCAAGCCGTTTCGTAGATGCGCGACCTGAGGCCGCTGCGTCGTGTCAGCCGTAGGTGCAGCTTTTGTGCAAGTAACCGGTCTTATGGTTTTCTGCCCGAAAGGCCGATACCAGTTGTTCCCGGCCGGCGCCCACGCAATTTTCGGGGCCAGACATCGCTTTGCCAAGCGGCCGGATTCAAGCCGGACCAGGGAAGCTAGATTGTACAATTTCTACATCTACGAGCCCGGTAGGGCCACATAGGCGAATTTTTCCAGTCTTTATTCTACACAACCGGCGATTTGGCCTTCGTGAGATCCAAAGACGCCCAAACGCAAAAATTTACCATTCCTTCATTCTATTACAGATCGAACACTTGCACGGATCGAAGATGTGTAAACGCGGCAGGACGATCCGAACCTGCCCGAAATAGCGTTAACCTTCGCAAAGCCCTGCCTGCCTGCTGTCCTTTCCGGGCTTTGCGCATTACACCGGAGCCAACGCAAAAGAGGGTCCGCGCTGGATGACGACGGAGACGAGTCCCGAAATGGCCGAGGTTGTTCCCGGGCCGAACACGCAGAAAGCGTTCCGCGATGCGTTGGGACGTTTTGCGACCGGTGTGACGGTGGTGACCACGCATAGCGAGATCGGGCCGCTTGGGATCACGGCGAACAGCTTTGCCAGCGTATCGCTTGACCCGCCGCTGGTGCTGTGGTCGCCCGCAAAACATTCTCGCCGCTATCACGCCTTCGCGGAAGCCGCGGATTTTGCGATCCACGTGATCGGCGCGGAACAGGCCGAGATCGCTTCGCGGTTCTCGCGGAACGGGACTGCCTTCGACGGTTGCGACTGGGCGCCGAGCGACCGGGGCGTTCCCCTGCTGAACGGATGCCTTGCCCGGTTCGAATGCAGCACGGTCACGACCCACGATGGCGGCGATCATCGGATCGTCATCGCGCGGGTGCTGCGGGCGACGTGGCGGGACGGTGCGCCGCTTGTGTTCTCGCAAGGGCAGATGGGCCGCTTTGCCCTGCCCGACGACGCCGACTGACAGGACAGCCGCCCGCAGGATTATCCACAGGGGTTATCCACAGCGGACGGCGTGCCAGAAAGCCCGTGAAGTCATCCACAGAAAAATCCACAACTCGCCGGGCCATATCGGCTCCGAAGCGTCCCGGTCAGCGGCCTTCGTAGCTGGGAGGGCGCTTCTCGAGAAAGGCCATCACGCCTTCCTGGAAATCGCGGGTCTTGCCGCATTCGCCCTGAAGCTCTGCCTCAAGCGCCAGTTGGGCGGTCAGGCCGTTGTCAAAGCTGTCGCGGATCGCGCGTTTCACGTTGCGATAGGCCACGGTCGGACCCGCCGCGAGACGCCCGGCACGGGCCCGCCAATGGTCGTCGAAACTGTCATCGGGCACCGCTTCCCAGATCATGCCCCACTCGACCGCCTGTTTCGCGGTCACCGGCTCGGCGAACAGCGCAGCGCCCATCGCGCGGGCGAAGCCGATCTGCCGTGGCAGCCAATAGGTGCCGCCCGCGTCCGGAACCAGACCGATCCTGGTGAAGGCCTGCAGGAACGACGCGCGTTCCGCCGCGATCACCACGTCGCAGGCCAGCGCAAGGTTCGCCCCCGCCCCCGCCGCCGCGCCGTTGACGGCGGCGATGGTCGGCACCTGGCAGTCGAAGATCGCGCGCAGCATCGGCTCGTACTCGTCGCGCAGCACCCGCTCCAGATCGACGTTCGAGGCGCGCGTCGCCGCGTCGCCCAGATCCTGACCGGAACAGAAGGCGCGGTCCCCCGCGCCGGTCAGCACGATGGCCCGGGCGCTGCGTTCAGCGGATTTCACCGCGTGCAGCAGTTCGGCCCGCATCTGGGTGTTGAGCGCGTTCATCACGTCGGGCCGGTTCAGCGTGATCACCGCCAGCCCGTCCGTCTGGGTCAATTCGATTGCCTGATATTCCATGCCAGCCCTCCCGTCGCAGGTTGACCGGAGCATACCGGGACGCGGCGCAAGGGGAAGTGGAACGCGCCGTCAAACAGCGTTTAGTCGTCGAGAATCTGTTTCAGCCGCGCTTCTTCCTCGGCGGACAGTGCCGCCGCGGGTTCCGCCGCGCCGCTGCGGCGGCGGATGTAAAGAAGCCCGACGCCAAGCGCCACCAGCAGCAGGACCGGCCCGGCGACCCAGAGGATCAGGTTGGCGCCAGAGGTGGTCGGCTTCAGCAGGACATATTCACCGTAGCGGTCGACCACGAAGTCGATCACCTCGTCATTGCTGTCCCCCTCGACCAGACGCTCGCGCACCAGCAGGCGCAGGTCGCGGGCAAGGCCGGCGTTGGATTCGTCGATCGACTCGTTGCGGCAGACAAGACAGCGCAGTTCCTTCGATATCTCGCGGGCACGCGTTTCAAGCGCCGGGTCGGACAGAACCTCGTCCGGCTGAACGGCAAGGGCGGGCCCGGCCAGCAGGCACAGGATCAGGACAAGACGCTTCATTCCGCCGCCACCGCTTTGGGCGTGGTCATCTTGCGAGCGCCCGCCGCCACGCGATAGCGTCGGTCTGTCAGCGACAGCAGGCCGCCAAGCGCCATGATGATCGACCCTGCCCAGATCCAGTTTGCGAAGGGTTTGATGTAAGTGCGCACCGCCCAGCCGCCGCCCTGCTGCGGATCGCCGATCACGACGTAGACGTCCCGCAGGAAGCCGTTGTCGATGGCGGCCTCGGTGGTGGGCATCGCGGCCACGGGGTAGACGCGCTTTTGCGGGTAAAGCGTGGCGACGGCGCGGTCGTTGCGGAAAACCCGCATCTCGGCCTGGATCGAGTTGAAGTTCGGCCCCTCGACCTGCTCGACGCCTGCCAGCGTGATCTCGTAGGCGCCGACGGGGAAGGTCTCGCCCACTTGTGCGACGCGGATGTCTTCCTGCTGCCATGCGGTCAGCGCGGCGATGCCGAACATCGTGACGCCCAGCCCGGCATGGGCGACCGCCTTGCCCCAGTCGGCGCGCGGCAGGTTCGACAGGCGGCGCAGGCGCGAGGACCAGTCGCCGCGTCCGGTGCGAGTGAACAGGTCGACGATGGCGCCGCCGACCAGCCAGACGAACAGGATCATCCCGACCGGCGCCAGCGCGGAGCGGCCGGTCTGGATCGCGAAGGTCAGCGCACCGGCCGCCATGGACAGCGCCAGCACGCCCCAAAGCGGCTGCATCGTGCGGCCCAGTTTCGCGCGCTTCCACGGCAGAATGGCCCCGATGGGAAGCACCGCCGCAAGCGCAACGAAGAATGGGGTAAACGCCATGTTGAAGAAGGGTGCGCCGACCGACAGCTTGCGGCCCAGCAGCATTTCCCCGACCAGCGGCCAGATGGTGCCGATGAAGACGACGAAGGCCGCGACCGCCAGCAGGATGTTGTTCAGAACCAGCGCGGATTCGCGGCTGACGAGCGAGAAGACGCCCTTCGCCTCCATCGCCTGTGCGCGGGCGGCGAACAGGGTCAGCGCGCCGCCGACGAAAACCGCGAGGATGACAAGGATGAACACGCCGCGTTCCGGGTCATTGGCGAAGGCGTGGACCGACGTGATGACGCCGGAGCGCACGATGAACGTGCCGATCAGCGAAAAGCCGAAGGCAAGGATCGCCAGCAGCACCGTCCACGATTTCAACGCCTCGCGCTTTTCCACCACGATGGCCGAGTGCAGCAGCGCCGCCGCCACCAGCCACGGCATGAACGAGGCGTTCTCGACCGGGTCCCAGAACCAGAAGCCGCCCCAGCCCAGCTCGTAATAGGCCCACCAAGACCCCAGCGCGATGCCGATGGTCAGGAACACCCACGCAGCCAGCGTCCAAGGCCGGACCCAGCGGGCCCAAGCGGCGTCGACCCGCCCCTCGATCAGGGCGGCGACGGCGAAGGAGAAGGCCATCGAGAGGCCGACGTAGCCGAGGTAGAGGAACGGCGGGTGGAAGGCGAGGCCGGGATCCTGCAGCAGCGGGTTCAGGTCCTGCCCGTTCATCGGCGGCACCGCCAACCGGGTGAACGGATTCGAGGTGAACAGGATGAACGCGAAGAAGGCCAGCGAGATGGCCGACTGTACCGACAACACCCGCGCCCGAAGGCCGGGCGGCAGACCCTGACCGAACCACGCGGCGCAGGCGCCGAACAGCGTCAGGATCAGCACCCACAGCAGCATCGAGCCCTCGTGGTTCCCCCAGACGCCGCTGATCTTGTAGAGCATCGGCTTGTCCGTGTGCGAGTTCAGCACCACCAGCCGCAGCGAAAAATCCGAAGTGACAAAGGCATAGGTGAGCGCCGCAAACGCCACCGCAGTCAGGAAGAACTGCGCGCTGGCGGCGGGCTCTGCCACGGCCATCCAGCCGCGCCAGCCCTTCTGGGCACCGATCATGGGAACCACCGCCTGCACAAGCGACACGGCGGCGGCGAGGATAAGGGCGAAGTGGCCAAGCTCGACGATCATGCTTCCGCTTATACGGGTCGCACGCGGCGCCGCCAATTCCCTGCGCGCACCTGTCGCAAAGGGTTTATCGCGCGGATGGTGAATCGCCGGGGTGAGCCGGGTTCAATGCCCCAGGCTGAAGCCTCCGGCCACCAGATAGGCCATGCCGCCGGTCACCAGACCGCCGACGATCAGCCGCAGCAGCCATTTCAGCGATTCCTCGATGCCGCCCAGCCGGTCCTCGACGTTCAGGCGATGCACCTCGTCCACCGCGTCGCGAAGTTCCAGGCTTTGCAGGCGTTTCTCGACGCTGCGCCGCCATTCCTCGGTGATCGTCAGGTCAGCCATTGTCCCGCCTCCACGCGTCCAGCGCCGGATTTGGCCCCTCGCCCGTGGGCGGCAGGTCAGTCGCGGGCGGCACCGCGCCAAAGCCCGCCTCCAGCGCCATGAGGGCCCCGATGTTGCGTTGAACCAAGGGCGCGCGGGCCAGCGTCTCGGCGATGGAGCGGTTGAACTCCTGCCCCTTCGCCTGATGCCGCGCACCGAAATAGAAGGACACGATAGCGCCCAGCAGCCACCACAGCGGCTCTGGCACCAGCGCGATGCCCTGCATCCGGCTGGCGAACCAGATCGGGTCGACCATCGCCGCGACCATCAGGCCCAGCGTCCCCAGCGCCATCGCCGGGCGCGGCACGCGGTTCAGACCGTCCATCACCCTGTCAAACAGGCCCCGGCGCGGCACCGCGAATTCCGCCGCGAACTGGTCAAGCGTCGCGCCGCGCACCTGCGCCTCGCGCTGCCCAGCGGCCTCGGCGTTCTCGCGGAAGATCTCGACCGTGTCGCGCACCACGTTGCGCCCGCCGCCGAACACGGTATCGAGCGTGCCCTCGATCAGTCCCATGCGGCGGTCCTCTGGCGGTGCTCTGCCTCGCTCAGATGGTAGCGGGGCGAGATGAATTCCTCGGCGCGCAGGATCCAGCCGCCCTTCCCGCCATCCCGGCGACGCGCGAACTTGCGGCTGGCGGGGCGGCGGTCGGCAAGGGCGTAGTAATAGTTGCGCCGGGCTATGCCGTAGGCGTCGGACAGGTGGCGCGGCGCGCTGGCATGCGCGATTTGCGCGGCCTCGATGGTCTGCGGACCGATGGCGCCGTCGACCGCAAGGCGATGCCCCATGTCGTTCAGCAATCGTTGCAAGATGCGCACCGCGTTCGAGCCCGCGTTGACGTACATATCAAAGAGGCTGGGCTGCAGCGGTTCGGGAAGGCTGCCGATGCCCGGGCGGTGGAAGTAGTCGCTGACGAAGATTTCGCGCGCCTGTCCGCGGGTCAGCCGCTTGACGTCCTGGACGTCGGTGTCGCCGTCCCCGTCATTGTCGATCCGCAGGCCCCGCAGCGTGCCCAGCGTGACGCCGTATTTCGTCGGCCCGCCGGGGTCGTCCGGATCGTTCACATAGCCGCCTTCACGGGCGATGATCTCGTCCGCAATGTTTTCAACCGATCGCATGACCTTGCCCCGCACGAAACTGAATGCGGGGCGGAGGATGTTGAATTGCGGTTAAGAAGACGGAAGCTAACCGTTCGGGTCTTCGTAGACGCCCTGTTCCTTCAGCGCGTCGATGACCTCTTTCGGCATGTAGGTCTCGTCGTGCTTGGCAAGGATCTCCGTCGCTTCGAACACGCCGTCGATCAGGCGGCCGGTGCCGACCATGCCCTGACCCTCTTCAAAAAGATCCGGCAGCACGCCGGTATAGGACACCGGGATCGAGGCGCCGCCGTCGGTGACGCTGAAGGTGATCGTCTCGCCCTGCCCGCGCACCAGCGAGCCCTCTTCGACCAGCCCGCCAAGTCGGAATGTCTCGTTCGGCGCCGGAGGCTCTTCGGCGATCTGGCTGGGCGCGCGGAAGAAGTTGATGCCGTCGCGCATCGCATAGCCGATCATCGCGGTCGACAGCGCAAGCGCCACGGCGGCCACAAGGATCACCTGCACGCGGCGGCGCTTCTTCAGATTCTTCAGTCCGGCCATTCGCATCCTCCACAGACCCGCGAGATACTATCACCGTTCCCGCGGGGCCATGCGTTGATTCAGCGCAAATTTGCGTTACGGATAGAGCGGCGCCAGCATCAGCCCGGCGGTCTCTTCCTCGCCCAGCATCAGGTTCGCGTTCTGGATCGCCTGACCCGAGGATCCCTTGCACAGGTTGTCCAGCGTCGCGATCACGATCGCACGGCCCTCATGCCGATCTGCAACGACCCCGACATGGCAGAAGTTCGAGCCACGCACGTGCTTCATCGCGGGGGCCGACCCGAAGGGCAGAACCTCGATGAACGGCTCGGCCTCATATGCCTTTTCCATAGCGGAATAAATGGCTTGCGGGTCGCCTTTCACGTAGGCCGTCAGCAGGATGCCGCGCGTCGCCGGGATCAGGTGCGGCGTGAACTGGATCTCGACCTTGCGGCCCGCGATCTTCGAGAACTCCTGATCGAACTCGCCCAGATGCCGGTGCTTGCCGCCCAGCGAATAGCCCAGCACGTTCTCGTCCATCTCGGCCGCAAGCAGGTGTTCCTTCAACGACCGCCCGGCTCCGGACGCGGCCGCTTTCAGGTCCACGATGATCTCGTCAAGGTCGATCACCCCCGCCGCGATCAGCGGGCGCAGCGCGAACTGGCCGGTCGCCGCGTTACAGCCGGTGCCTGCGACCAGCCGCGCGGTGCGGATTTCGTCGCGGTAGAACTCGGTCAGGCCATAGACGGCTTCGTTCTGAAGCTCGGTCGCCGCGTGCGGCTGGCCGTACCATTTCTGGTACTCGGCAGGGTCGCGCAGCCGGAAGTCGGCGGACAGGTCGACGACTTTAATGTCCGACGGCAAGTCCTTGATTACGGCTTGCGATGTTGCATGCGGCAATGCGCAGAAACAAAGGTCGATCTGCGAGAAATCGATCTGGTCGATGGTCACGAGGTCGGGCAAGTCCAGATGGCGCAGGTGCGGATACACCTCGGCCATTTTCATGCCCGCCTTGCGGTCCGCGGACAGCGCCGCGATCTTGAACGACGGGTGCGTGGCGATCAGCCGGACCAGTTCGGCCCCGGTGTATCCGGACGCGCCCAGAATGGCGATGTTGTGGGTCATGTTCCTGCCCTCGCAAAGTTATCCAGTTGATGAGCGAGCGAGGGACGGGTTTCAACCGGAATCTGCCTCGCCGCGAAGTCGTGACGGGTGCCGGGGGCTTGCCCCGGCACGGGGTGTCAGCAACGTCGGCGGCGTGCGGCGGCTGCGCCGAACAGCGCAAGCGCGCCGCCCAGCAGAAGGCCCGCGGCCGGCAGCGGCACGGGGGCCGGGTCGATCGCGTCGACAGACGCGGAGGAGCTGAAGGTGTAGGCCAGATCCTGTCCGTGCGTGAAATACAGCGCAAGGTACAGGACACCGCCGAATGCGTCGCCCAGCACGATCTCCAGGCTGTCCGTGAGGTCATAGTAGGTGGTGGCGAAGCTGCCGCCATCCTGCCCATCCCAGCCCCAGCGGAACGGCGTCTCGCTGTAGCGGATGCTGCCACCGGCGGAATAGGAGTAGTCGGCGCCCGACGGTCCTTCGAAGCTGAACGAAAGCGTCTGCGCGCCCGAAGCAAGCCCGGTCAGCAGCAGGATGTCGTACGCGTTGCCGGCGCCGGTGCCGGACACCGACGTCACGCCGTCGCCCAGAACGGTCGGCGCGGCCCAGTTGGACGAGAATTCGCCCACATCGGCTTCGGTGACGGTCACGGCGTGACCGGCCGTGGCCGCAATCGTCATAGAGAACGCCAGTGCGCACACCGGCAGGCACTTGGTACCAAACATCTCACCAATTCCTTGAAATCGTCGCGCATCCACCCGGACGCGCACTCACAGACGGCAGATAGACCCGCTCAAAGCGCCTTGAAAGCGGGACGGGATTCTACGTCGCGTAACATGGAAACAATCCGGTTACGCGGGGACGAATCCGATCTTTCGTCGAAGAAATCGGGTGGCCTGGTTCGAGACTTTCAGCGGATCGCCGGTGGTCAGGAACAACGACTCGCTGCCTTCGCCCTTCATCTCGGGATGCCGTTCAAGATAGTCGGCAAGGCTTGCTGCAACGAGGTTCGGCTGGCTGTAGACATCCACGTCCTTGCCCAGCGCGTCGCGGAACACATCCTCGACCAGCGGATAGTGGGTGCAGCCCAGCACCGCGGCGTCGGGGTCCGGCATTTTGCGCAAAAGTGCGTCAACGTGCGACCGCACAAGCGCTTCGGCAAGGATCATGTCGCCTTCTTCGATCGCGTCGACGACACCGCCACAGCTTTGCGCTTCGACGTCCACACCGATGGCCCGGAACGCAAGTTCGCGCTGGAAGGCGCGGCTGCGGACAGTGGCTGGCGTGGCGAACAGGGCCACGTGCTTCACCTTCACCTCGCGCGGGGGCGAGTTGTCGCCCCACTGGCGTTCGGTCAGCGACTCGATCAGCGGCACGAAGACGCCCAGCACCCGCTTGTCGCGGGGCACCCAGCCCTCTTGCATCCGGCGCAGCGCGGCGGCGCTGGCGGTGTTGCAGGCGAGGATGACAAGGTTGCAGCCAGCGTCGAACAGCCGCTGCACGCCCTTGGTCGTCAGGTCGTAGATGTCCTCGGGGTCGCGCACGCCGTAGGGCGTGTTGATGTTGTCGCCGTAATAAACGAAGGGCACGTCGGGCATTGCCCGCGTGACGGCGTCCAGTACGGTCAGGCCTCCCAGCCCGCTATCGAAAATCCCGACGGCCAATCCGATGCCCTGCCCTTAAGCGCGATACTTTTCCTCGAACTCAAACCCGTAGCCTGTGGATTTGAGCGGTCGTGGGGACAGGGCATACGTCCGCTGGCGAAGAAAATCCATCATGGATTTCGGATTGTCGCGATAGCGGTCGAGTTCCGCCCGCGGGATGGGTTCGCCGACTGCGATCTTGACCGGATCATCTACCCGCATCCGGAACTCGTTGATCAGCAGCGCCATGCGCAAGGTATAGTGCAAATGGCTGGCGATCTGGAACAGGCGCGAGTTGTGACCGTCAAAGTAGACCGGCACCACCGCCGCATCGGATTTTGCGATCATTTTTGCGGTAAAGCTGCGCCAAAGCGGATCCAGCGGCTGCCCGAAGGGCTTGGGCGCGGTAGCCACGGTGCCGCCCGGGAAGACACCGATGGCGCCGCCGTGCGCCAGATAGTCGAGCGCGGTCTTGCGCGTTTCGACATTCTGGCGCACCGCCTCTTTGGTTTCGTCGAAGGCGATGGGCAGGATGATGCGATTCAGTTCTTCTGCCTTGCGAAAGATCCGGTGCGCGAGAATGCGGAAGTCGCCGCGCGCAAGGCTGAGGATATGGCCCATCATGAGCCCGTCGAGAATGCCATAAGGGTGGTTCGAGATCAGGATCAGCGGGCCCTGCGCCGGAATGTTGTTCAGGCTGCCCGCGACCACGTCGAGGCTAAGACCATAGCGGTCCACCATGACCTGCCAGAAATCGCGGCCGTTCGCGACCTCCAGGTCATAGCCCCTCGCGCGCCGGATCAGGTGCATCCGCCCGGTCGCGTTCTCCAGAAGCCGGATCATCGCGCGCCCGCTTTTCGAGCGCGCCGAACTTGCGTAGCTGATGTCCCTTGCGATGTGGCGATTGAAAGCCATCCGCATTCCTTTCGGGGCTGCCTGCCTTGGGAATCGAACCCGATCCCGTAGCGGCCATCATGTAACTTCCTTGCGAAGAAACGATGACAGAACCGCGATTACTCCGCGGCCCTGCTGTACCCCTTGTCACCCTGCTTCAGCGCCTCCAGAAGTTCTTCGCGGCGCTTGGCCGCCTTCGCCTCGTTGGCCTCCTTGACCGGGCCGAAGCCCCTGATCTGCAAGGGAAGCTCCGCCAGCGCGACGGCAGCTTCGGGGTTCTTTTCTGCCTGCGTCAGAAGCAGGTTCATGTCGCCCTCGTACTGCTTGATCAGCGCGCGCTCCATCTTGCGTTCGGGCAGGCGACCGAACGGATCGAACGGCGTGCCGCGCAGGACCTTCATCCGCGCCAGCATCCGGAACCCTCGCTGCATGCCGGGGCCGAACTGCCGCTTTTCGGGCCGCCCGTTGGCGCCCTGCTTCGCCATGATCGGCGGCGCAAGGTGGTAGGACATGCGGAAGTCGCCGTCGAAGGCCTCGCGGGCCTTGTCCTCGGTCTCGAGCAACATGCGCGCGACCTCGTATTCGTCCTTGTAGGCCAAGAGCTTGTGATAGCCCTTCGCCACCGCCTCGCGCAGTTTCGGGTCGCTGAACCGCTCGACAGCCTTGCGATACTTCGCGGCCAGCCGCTTCGACTGGTACTTGGTCAGCTGCTCTGCCCGGAAGGCGATCTTCTCGTCCACCGATTTCGGCAGTTCCACCACCTTCGGATGCGACAGGCTCGCCGCCTCTTCCGGGTTCAGCACCGCCCAACGCCCGATCTCGAAAGCGCGCTTGTTGCGTTCGGCGGCAGCGCCGTTCATTTCGATCGCGCGCAGGATCGCCTCTAGCGAGATCGGCACGAAACCCTGCTGCCACGCGGCGCCGAACACGATCATGTTGGAAAAGATCGTGTCGCCCATCGCCGTCTTGGCCAGATCGGTGGCGTCGAACAGGCTCAGCTTGTCGCGGATGCGCGCCTGAAGCGCGACCGAAAGGCGGTCGGTCGGCAGGCGGAATTCGGTGTCGCGGGTGAAATCGCCCGTAATGATCTCGTGGCTGTTGACGACGGCGCCGGTACGTCCGGTCTTGGTCAGGCCCAGCGTCTTTGCGCCCGCGCTGACGACAAGGTCGCCACCGATCAGCGCATCAGCCTCGCCGGTCGCGACGCGGATCGCGGTGATCGCCTCGGGCGTCTCGGCCAGCCGGCAGTGGATGTGCACCGCCCCGCCCTTCTGAGCGAGGCCCGCCATCTCCATCATGCCCGCCGCCTTGCCGTCGAGATGCGCGGCCATCGCCATGACCGCGCCGATGGTCACGACGCCGGTCCCGCCGACGCCGGTGATGACGACGTTGTAGGTGCCGTCGATGGTGCCAATCTCGGGTTCCGGCATGTGCCCGATGTCAAGATCGACGGTCGCGGCCTTCTTCGGCGTCGCCCCCTCCAGCGTCACGAAGGACGGGCAGAAGCCATTGAGACAGCTGAAGTCCTTGTTGCAGCTCGACTGGTCGATCGCCCTTTTGCGGCCCAGCTCCGTCTCCTCCGGCACGATGGCGACGCAGTTCGACTGCACGCCGCAATCGCCGCAGCCCTCGCAGACGTCGGTGTTGATGAAGACGCGCTTGTCGATGTCCGGGAATGTGCCGCGCTTGCGGCGGCGGCGTTTTTCGGCGGCGCAGGTCTGGATATAGACGATGGCCGACACGCCCTTGTAGTCGCTGAATGTCTTCTGCACCGCGGGAAGCGCGTCGCGCTCGTGGATTGGCACGCCTTTCGGGAAGGCGGACCGGTCGACGTCTTCCTTCTCGTCATAGACCACGGCCACGTTGCGCACGCCCATCGCCAGCAGTTCGCGGACGATCTGGTCGGCCTTAAGCCCGCCATCGTTCGTCTGCCCGCCGGTCATGGCGACGGCATCGTTGTAAAGGATCTTGTAGGTGATGTTCGTTCCGGCCATCAGCGCGAAGCGGATCGCCAGCATGCCCGAGTGGTTGTAGGTCCCGTCGCCAAGGTTCTGGAACACGTGCTCGGTCTTCGAGAACGGCGCCTCGCCCACCCAGTTCGCGCCCTCGGCGCCCATATGTGTGAAGCCGCTGGTCTCGCGGTCCATCCACTGCACCATGAAGTGACAGCCGATACCCGCATAGGCGCGGCTTCCCTCGGGCACCTTGGTCGAGGTGTTGTGCGGGCAACCGGCGCAGTAATACGGCAGGCGCGATGCGATCTCTTCAGCGTTGTCGGCTTTCTTGGCGTCGAGAATGGCCTGAACGCCCGCCTTGATGCGGTCGGTGCCACGCCCCTCCTCGATCAGGATGTCGCCCAGCTTTTCGGCGATCATCACCGGGTCCAGCGCATAGCGGGTCGGGAACAGTTCGTCGCGGTGCATGCCGCCCGCGCCGCCCTTGTACCAGCCATAGACACGGCGGCCGCGCCGGTCGTCGAAGATGGCTTCCTTGATCTGCACTTCGATCAGCTTGCGCTTTTCCTCGACCACGACGACCAGGTCCAACCCCTCGGCCCAATCGTGGAAGGACTTCATGTCCATCGGCCAGGTCTGGCCCACCTTGTAGGTGGTGATGCCAAGGCGCTCTGCCTCTGCCGCGTCGATGCCAAGCAGCGACAGGGCGTGGACAAGGTCCAGCCAGTTCTTCCCCGCCGCGACGAAGCCGATCTTCGCGCCCGGCTTGCCCCAGACGCGTTTGTCGATCTTGTTGGCGTGCGAGAACGCTTCGGCCGCGAAGCGTTTATAGTCGGTCATCCGCGCTTCCTGCGGAATCCAGTGATCGCCCAGCCGGATGTTCAGCCCGTCCGCAGGCATGTCGAATTCCGGGATGACGAAGCTCATGCGGTCCGGGCTTCCGTCCACGACGGCGGTCGCCTCGACGGTGTCCTTGATCAGCTTGAGGCCCGTCCAGAGCCCCGAGAACCGGCTGAGCGCATAGGCATACAGGCCGAAATCCATGATCTCCTGCACGCCTGCGGGCGACAGCACGGGGATATAGGCGTCGACGGCGGCCCAGTCGGACTGGTGGCACACGGTCGAGCTTTCGCCGGTGTGGTCGTCGCCCAGCGCCATGATCACGCCGCCGTTCTTCGACGAACCCGCCATGTTGGCGTGGCGCATCACGTCACCCGAGCGGTCGACGCCGGGGCCTTTGCCGTACCAAAGCCCGAAGACACCGTCGAACTTGCCCTCGCCGCGCAGTTCCGCCTGCTGGGTGCCCCAAAGGGCGGTGGCGGCAAGGTCTTCGTTCAGACCGGGCTGGAACTTGATGTCGGATGCCTCGAGCACGTCCTTGGAGCGCGCCATCGTCATGTCCACCGCGCCCAGCGGCGACCCACGATATCCCGAGACGAAGCCCGCCGTATTCAGCCCGGCGGCCTGGTCGCGGGCCTTCTGCATCAACAACAAACGTACCAGCGCTTGCGTCCCGTTCAGGAGTACGGGTGACTTTTCAAGGTCGAACCGGTCGTGAAGGGTCACGTCCTGGCGCATTGCTGGGTGCCTCTCGTTTAGCTAGAATTTAAGGGTATCATAGGTCACACAGACTGACCTACAAAATGAATTTACCGGTTGCCCCGGACGGCTGTTCCCGCCTAACCCCTCGGTAACCATACTGCTATATTGAGACTGTAACAGGGTCGGCCCGCAAAAAAATGGACTGGGACAAGCTAAGAATATTTCACGCGGTGGCAGATGCCGGCTCGCTCACGCATGCCGGGGAGTCGCTGCATCTCAGCCAGTCTGCCGTCTCGCGGCAGATCCGGGCGCTTGAAGAGAGCCTGAATGCCACCCTTTTCCACCGCCACGCGCGGGGACTGATTCTCACCGAACAGGGGGAGCTTCTGTTCGATGCGACCTCTGCCATGGTGCGCCGCCTCGACACGGCAGAAGCGCGGATCCGCGACTCGAAGGAAGAAGTGTTCGGCGAATTGCGCGTGACGGCGACCACCGGCTTCGGGTCGCTGTGGCTCGCACCCCGTCTGCCGACGCTATATTCCAGCTATCCCGATCTGAAGATCGACCTGATGCTGGAAGAGCGGGTGCTGGACCTGCCCATGCGCGAGGCCGACGTTGCCATCCGCATGAAGGAGCCCAGCCAGGCCGACCTGATCCGCCGCCGTCTGATGGGCGTGCGCATGCGGCTTTACGCGTCGCCGAAGTACCTCGAATCCGCCGGGACGCCGAAACGGATGTCGGACATCGCGATGCACCGGCTGATCTGCCAGAACCCGACCTCGCATCAGGTGTCCGCCGGGGTCAGCCTGATCTCGCAACTGATGACGCATGACGTGCGCTCGTTGCTGACGGTGAACAACTACTTCGGCGTGCTGCAGGGCGTTCTCAGCAACCTCGGCATCGGCGTTTTGCCCGACTATCTGCTGGAAGACTTCCCGGAGATGGTGCGCGTGCTTCCGGATATCGAGTCGAACGAGGTGCCGGTGTTCCTCGCCTACCCGGAGGAACTGCGTAACTCCAAGCGGATCGCGGCCTTCCGCGACTTCGTGACGGAAGAGATCATCGCCTACCGGAAACGCCGCACCGACGAGGATGCCGGCTGACGCAGGATACACATGCACAGGCCACATAGCGGCCTTGCGTCGCATCGTTCACAAACTGCTTGATCGGCAGGCACTGCGGGCATATCTGCACATCGAAGACGCGGCGGCCCGATTTATTCACCCCGCTTCTTTACCTCCCTGTTGGACTTGGCCGGGCGTTTCGCCCGGCCTTTTTTTTCGCGCAGCCGAATGAGTCGGCGTTTGTCGCGCACCCGAAACCGCGTCATCGCCGACGCTCAGGCTTTCATCGTTTGGTGGCGTGCCACCCGCGGAATGCCGCCACCGGCGATCAAATCCACGAAACGCACGTAGCGGCAGCCACGGAACTTGCAGGTTTCTGCTGATCGGATCCGGCCGATTTGGCGCGTTATCGCCGCGCCGCGGCGGGCAGTCTTGCGGCGACGCCCTTCTGCGACAGATGCATTCGGACACGGCGGATCCGCATGGGTCCGACAAACCGGAAACAGCCAAGGAGGCTATCGATGAATACCGGCAAGACCATCCTCTGCTCTACCGCACTCGCAACTCTTCTCGCGGGCGCCGCCGTCGCGCAGACGCTGACCGACACCGCAGGCGACACCGCCGAGACGACCGGCGACGTGCTGGCCCAGACCGCGGACACGACCGACGAGGCCGTCACCGGCACCAGCGAAGCGATCGACGACGCGGTGGCCGCCACCGAAGAGCCGATGGAAGGCACCGGCATGGACGCCACCGCCGAGCAGGGCATCGTCCTGTCCGCAGACGCCGAGCCGATCGGCACCGTGCAGGAAGTCCAGACGCTGGCCTCGGGCGAGACGGCCCTTGTGATCGCACTGGACGAAAGCCTTGAGCTGCCGGTCGATCACGTCCGCATCGCGGCAGAAGCCGAGGCCGACGGCTCGTACGAGCTGGCCATGTCGCGCGCGCAGTTCATCAACGCGGTGAATGCGCAGTTCCAGGCGCAAACCAACTGATCGCGCAGCACGCTGACCGGGGCCAGTTAGGCCCCGGTTAATCCGTTTTTGCGAGAACCTACGGGAATCACGTCTGATTCCACCGCTGGCCCCCTGTGATTGCGGTGCAACTGGAAGAAATCCGGAGGTTCTCACATGAACGGAAAACTGTTGGTCCACCCTGTGCTGTTCGCATGCCTTGTCGCTGGCGCTGCCGCCGCGCTGGAAGGCGGTGCAACCGTTGGCAACGCGGTGGAACCCGCAAGCCTGCTGCCCAGCGCGACCGCGGACGCCATGCTGCAATCCGAACCGACCTCGGGCCTTGCCGATGTCGCCGGCGCGGCGCTTGCCATCAAGACGGTCGCATCCGCAGGCTACCTGCCGCCCTCGTCCACCCGGCTGAACTGATGCACCGGCGCGGTGTGGCGCCTTCCTGCGCCCTGCCGTGCTGCCGCATCTTTCGTTTCCTGCCGCCCTGCCCTAAAAGCCCCCGCAACGGACCGCCCGACGGTCCGCACGGGGCCAGAGCCGGGGGACGACCATGCAGGAACCGCAGATTACCGATGATCTGATCGCAGCCCACGGGCTGAAGCCGGACGAATACGACCGCATTCTAGAAATCATCGGCCGCGAGCCGACATTCACCGAACTCGGCATCTTCTCGGCGATGTGGAACGAACACTGTTCCTACAAGTCGTCCAAGAAATGGCTGCGCACCCTGCCCACCGACGGCCCGCAGGTCATCTGCGGCCCGGGCGAAAACGCCGGTGTCGTCGACATCGGCGACGGTCAGGCGGTGGTGTTCAAGATGGAAAGCCACAACCACCCTTCGTACATCGAACCCTATCAGGGCGCGGCGACCGGTGTGGGCGGCATCCTGCGCGACGTGTTCACCATGGGCGCGCGTCCGATCGCGGCGATGAACTCGCTGTCCTTCGGCCAGACCGACCACCCCAAGACCAGGCAGCTTGTACATGGCGTGGTCGAAGGGATCGGCGGCTATGGCAACGCCTTCGGCGTGCCGACCATCGGCGGCGAGGTTCGGTTCCACCCCGCCTATAACGGCAACTGTCTGGTCAACGCCTTCGCGGCGGGGCTCGCCGATGCCGACAAGATCTTCTATTCCGCCGCCTCGGGCGTCGGCATGCCCGTCGTCTATCTTGGCGCCAAGACCGGCCGCGACGGCGTCGGCGGCGCGACCATGGCCTCCGCCGAGTTCGACGATACCATCGAGGAAAAGCGCCCCACCGTTCAGGTCGGCGACCCCTTCACGGAAAAGCGCCTGCTGGAAGCCTGCCTTGAACTGATGACCACCGGCGCCGTGATCTCGATTCAGGATATGGGCGCGGCAGGCCTGACGTGTTCGGCGGTCGAAATGGGCGACAAGGGCGGTCTGGGCGTCAAGCTGACGCTCGATGCGGTGCCCCAGCGCGAAACCGGCATGACCGCGTACGAGATGATGCTCTCGGAAAGCCAGGAGCGGATGCTCATGGTGCTGAACCCCGAGAAGGAAGACATCGCCCGTTCGATCTTCGAGAAATGGGACCTCGACTTTGCCATCGTGGGCGAGACCATTGCCGAGGACAGGTTCCTGATCGTCCATGGCAACGAGACGAAGGCCGACCTGCCGCTGTCGAAGCTGTCCTCGACCGCGCCGGAATATGACCGCCCGTGGAACGCGACCGAGCCGGCCGAACCGCTGGCCGATGTTCCCGGCATCGACCCCATCGACGGGCTGAAGGCGCTGATTTCCAGCCCGAACTACGCGGCGAAGCAGTGGGTCTATGAACAATACGACAGTCAGGTGATGGCCGACACGGTCCGCGCTCCGGGTCTGGGCGCCGGAATCGTGCGGGTGCATGGCACGCCGAAGATGCTGGCCTTCACCTCGGACGTGACGCCCCGCTATGTCCGCGCCAACCCCGAGGAAGGCGGCAAGCAGGCGGTGGCGGAAGCCTATCGCAACCTGACCGCCGTCGGCGCGACGCCGCTGGCCACCACCGACAACCTGAACTTCGGCAACCCCGAGAAGCCCGAGATCATGGGCCAGTTCGTCGGCGCCATCAAAGGCATCGGCGCCGCCTGCGCGGCGCTTGGCACGCCCATCGTGTCGGGCAACGTGTCTCTTTACAACGAGACCGACGGCACCGGCATTCTGCCCACCCCCACCATCGGCGCGGTCGGGCTGATCGCGGATGACGACCACCTGATCGCGGGCGAAGCGCGCGAAGGTCACGTGGCGCTTGTGATCGGCGAGACGACCGGCCACCTTGGCCAATCGGCGCTTCTGGCCGAAGTGTTTAACCGCGAGGACGGCGACGCTCCGCATGTCGACCTCGACGCCGAGAAGCGGAACGGCGACTTCATTCGCGACAACCGCGCCTTCATCAAGGCCTGTACCGACCTGTCGGACGGCGGCCTTGCGCTGGCCGCGTTCGAAATGGCCGAGGCTGCGGGCGTCGGCGTCACGCTGGACACCTCCGACACCGCGGAATTGTTCGGCGAGGATCAGGCGCGCTATCTCGTCGCCTGCAACTTCGATCAGGCCGAGGCGCTGATGGTCGCTGCCGGTCAGGCCGGGGTGCCCATCGCCACCGTGGGCCGCTTCACCGGCGCCGATGTCAGCTTTGGCGGCACCGCCGCCCCGCTGGAAGAACTGTCGGCGATCTACCGCGGCGCCTTCGCGGACGTGCTGGCCTAGGCGATGCGCTGCGTCCGGCCAGTCTTTGGCGCAACCACTTCGTCCGGGCGGGGCATTGCCTTCGGCCGGACGGCGCACGGGCGGGCCTGCGGATGACCGAGCTTCCCGACCTCACCGCCGATTGCGACGCCTGCGCCGCGCTGTGCTGCGTGGGTCTCGCCTTTGACGAGGGCGACGACTTCGCCATCGACAAACCGGCGGGCCTGCCCTGCCCCAACCTCGACCGCCACACCTGCACGATCTACGACAACCTCGAAGGCGAAGGCTTTCGCGGCTGTGCCGTCTACGACTGCGAGGGCGCGGGCCAGCGCACGGTCGCGGTCCACGGTGGGAAAAGCTGGCAGGACGAGTTGCCGCTGCTGGCCCCGATGCTGGAAACCTTCCGCCACCTGCGCCTGATCCACCAGCTTGTCGGGCTGCTGGACACCGCCCGCCTGCTGCCGCTGGACGAGGACGAGGAAGAGCGCCATCTCGAGCTGATGGAAGCGCTGTGCCCGGACGAGATGACGCCCGAAGCGGCGGAATCCATCGCCGGAGGGGCGCTTCCCCGCGAGGTTCAGGGCTTCCTGCGCAGCCTCGCCCACCATGTCTGAGCCCTTGCGGCTTTGATGCACGACGAATACATCTGACATCAGGAAGACCGGAGACGACCCAATGGCGATGCAGGCACAGGAAATCGAGGACCTGATCCGCGAGGCATTCCCCGCGGCGCAGATCACCATCACCGACATGGCCGGTGACGGGAACCACTATGCCGCCGAGGTGATCGACGAGAGCTTTCGCGGCATGAACCGTGTCCAGCAGCAGCGGGCCGTCTATGCCGCGCTGAAGGGCAAGATGGACGGTGCGAACGGCGAGTTGCACGCGCTGGCGCTGACCACCAAAGCGCCGGCTGACTGACGGCGGCCCGGTCGGGAGGCGGCGATGGAGCCATGGCTTTTGATCGTCATCGCCGCGATCGCCTTCTATGCGATCGGTCAGAGGCTTCGCAATCCCGGGTCGTCCGCCCTGCGGCGCGCGCACCGGCCCAAGACAGACAAGACCGGCCCCGAGTGGACTGACGGCGACGCGCCCGACATCCGGGGGACCGACGAGAAGACGGAAGACACCTACAAGCCCCGCCCGACCTACGGAGCGGCGCGCTACAGGACCAGAAAAGACGAGAGGAAACCGCGATGAGCGCCGAGACCCAGATCAAGGACACCGTGACCAGCAACGACGTCGTGCTGTTCATGAAAGGCACCAAGACCATGCCCCAGTGCGGTTTTTCCAGCCGCGTGGCTGGCGTGCTGAACTTCATGGGCGTCGAATATGCCGACGTGAACGTGCTGACCGATGACGAGATCCGCCAGGGCATCAAGGACTATTCCGACTGGCCGACGATCCCGCAACTGTACGTCAAAGGCGAGTTCGTCGGTGGCTGTGACATCATCACCGAGATGACCCTGTCGGGCGAGCTGGACAAGCTTTTCGACGACAACGGCGTCACTTACGACAAGGATGCGGCCGAGAAAATCCGGGCTGCGAACGCCTGAACCGGTACCCGGGTGCAACCTAAGGTTGCGTCTTTGGAAACACACTATTCGTCAAACCTTGACGCATTGGCGTGAACGGGCCTCCTCTCGGGGCCCGTTTTACGTTACGTTAACACCTGTGCAGTAGACGAGCGTTAATGTTAACGGGCTCGCCCCAAGGTGGTGTTATGACGATTGGCTCGCTCATCATCGGAACGTTTCTTGTCCTCTCGGCGGTTGCGACGGCGCTTCTGCTTCTTGTCCTCATCGGCGCCCGCCGGCTGGAGGATCGAAGGGGATACCATCGGTTCGCTGAAGATCACGGCTGGACCTACGCCTTTCACCCGCCAGACGAACGGCACAGTTGCCGCCACGAATTCCACCATCCTGTCGAGGGGTGGCGCCTTACGTTGCAGGATCGGCCCGCGCCCCGGCACGGCGTGCGCGCGGGCTATCGGGCCGCGGGCGCCGGGCGTCCGGTCTGGCCGCGTGGCGGGCCCTGTGCTGAATTCGTCGATCCACGGCCGCTGATCCCTGTCGGGCTGGCCGTCCTTGGCCCGGCGCTGCCGGATGACAACGCGGCGGCGGACGACTCGTGGACCGAAGGGGCCGAAGACACGGGCCGCACGCTTCTAGAGCGGCTGGCCGGCAGCCTTGGGCGCGACCGCCACCTGCTGCGCAGCGTCGACGAACAGGACGGGCCCGGTCACCTGCTGGCGACGCCCGGCGCGGAAGGCGCGCTGGACAGTATCCGCCGCGCGCCGGAACTGGGTCTTGCGCAACACGGGCGGATCACGCCGCAGCCGGTCGTGATGCGGGGCGCGTTCGGTATGCGACTGCGGCTGGGCCGACCGCTGCATCGACCACAGGATATCGAAGAGTTCGTGAGCCTTGGCAAACGGCTAAGCGGAAATCTACGGGTCTGCTGAAGAACCGGACCGCCGTTCAACATGGCATCCACGGCCAGGGCGCGGCGCGAAACCTGCGCGCCCTGCCCTGATCGGCAAACCGGTCGCCCGGTTCAGCCCGCCATTTTCTGTTCGATCGTCGCGGCGATGTACTCGGCGCGGGTCGCAAGCGTGTCGAGTTCATCGGCCAGCCCTTCGGGCATCACCGGCACCTCGATCCGCATCGGTTCGGGCGCGGTGGGCGCCGGGGCGTCGCGCAGCTTCTGCACCTCGGCCTCTGCCGCCTTCACGCGTGCTTCCGCGGCCTTAAGCTGCTCTTCCATCCCGGCAGCCTTGTCCGCCAGCATCAGCCCCGCCATCAACAGCACCCGCGATTCCGGCAGGCGGCCGGACTGACCGGCCAGCACCTGCGCCTCGGTGTCCAGCATCTGGGCGGCGGCGTTCAGGTACTGCTCTTCGCCCTCCTGGCAGGCGACGGCGTAATCGCGGCCGCCGATCCGGATCGTGACTTCAGGCATCGTTTCTCTCCTCGAGCAGCGGCTTCAGCTCGCCAAGGATGGCGTCCATCTCGGCCCGGTCGCCATCGCGCGCCACGCGCAGGCCCTCGAGTTCCGACATCATCGCCTGGTTGATCAGGTGCGGCTCGGTCACGCCGTCTTCCGCCGCCTCGCGCAGCGCCTGGATCGACTGGCGCAGCTGCGTGTTGGTGCGCCGCATCCGCTGCGCCTGTATCTCGTAATCGGCAAGTTCCTGCTTCAGGCGGTCGACTTCGCCCTGCAGTTCGCGCTCGCGGCGGTCGACCTTGTCCTTCAGCGACTTCACACGCTCTTCAAGCTGCGCGCTCACTTCCTTCTCGGCGGCCAGCGCCTCGGTCACGCGCGTGTGCTCGTCGGGGTCCACCTCCGGCCCTGTCCGGGGCGTCGACAGACCCTCGACACCGGCGCCGATCCGCTCCAGCGCCTCGCTCAGGCGGCGCTGCAATTCGGTGATCTCTGACATCGACTGTTCCTGTCCTCGTCCTTCGTCCGCGCGGTCCCTGCGCCGCCCCCTCCCGAATCAAGCGCCGCCACGTCTTGACGCAATTCTAGCGGCGCGTTTCCCGAAATGCTGCCCCCCTTTTCCCGCCAAGGGTTTACAAGGCGCGCTTGAACCGCGGACGCAAGAGCATTTTCGCGGTCGCTTGCACTTGCGCGCGACGCTGGTATCACGCGCGCAACCGTTCTGACGCAGAAGGAAGCGCCTTCATGGAAATCTCGGATCTCAAGGCCAACCACGCCGAGCACTGGAAAAAGGCCTGCGCCATCCGCGCGCTGGCCATGGATGCCGTCGCCGCCGCCAATTCCGGCCACTCCGGCATGCCGATGGGCATGGCCGATATCGCGACGGTGCTGTTCGAAAAGCACCTGAAGTTCGACGCCGCCGCCCCCGGCTGGCCCGACCGCGACCGGTTCATCGTGTCGAACGGCCACGGCTCGATGCTGCTGTATGCGCTGCTGTACCTGACCGGGTCGCCCGAGATCACGCTGGACGAGATCAAGAACTTCCGCCAGATGGGCGCCAAGACCGCCGGCCACCCGGAAAACACCGAGGCCGTGGGCATCGAAGTGACCACCGGCCCGCTGGGTCAGGGCATCTCGAACTCGGTGGGCTTCGCCATCGCCGAGGAAGTGCAGCGCGCCCGCTACGGCAAGAAGATCGTCGACCACTTCACCTATGTCTTCGCCGGTGACGGCTGCCTGATGGAAGGCATCAGCCAGGAAGCCATCGGTCTGGCCGGCCGCAACAAGCTGGGCAAGCTGATCGTGCTGTTCGACGACAACTCGATCACCATCGACGGCAAGGTCGACCTGGCCGACATCACCGACCAGCCCGCCCGCTTCAAGGCGTCCGGCTGGCACGTGCAGGAAATCGACGGCCACGACCCCGAGGCGATCGACGCCGCCATCGAGGCTGCGAAGAAGTCGTCCAAACCGTCGCTGATCGCCTGCAAGACGCATATCGCGCTTGGCTCGTCCGCGCAGGACACCGCCAAGGGCCACGGCGCGCTGACCGACGCGCAGTTGATCGCCGACACCAAGGCCGCCTACGGCTGGGATCACGGCCCGTTCGAGATTCCGGCGGACGTGAAATCCGCTTGGGAAGCCATCGGGTCGCGCGGCCAGTCCGAGCACGCCGCTTGGAAGGACCGCTTTGCCGAGCTGTCTGACGGCAAGCAGGCACAGTTCAACCGCGAGTTGTCCGGCGAGACGCCGAAGAAACTCGCCTCGGCCATCCGCAAGTTCAAGAAGGACATGTCGGAAGAGCAGCCCAAGCTTGCCACCCGCGCCGCGTCGCAGAAGGTTCTGGCCGTCATCAACCCGATCCTGCCCGAGACCATCGGCGGCTCGGCGGACCTGACGGGGTCCAACAACACCGACACGCCGGATCTGGGCCTGTTCGGCCCCGACAACCGCAAGGGCCGTTACATCCACTACGGCATTCGTGAACACGGCATGGCCGCCGCGATGAACGGCATGGCGCTGCATGGCGGCGTGAAGCCCTATGGCGGCACGTTCTTCTGCTTCACCGACTATGCCCGCCCCGCGATGCGCCTGTCGGCCCTGTCGCAGATCGGCGTGACCTACGTGATGACCCATGACTCGATCGGTCTTGGCGAAGACGGCCCGACGCACCAGCCCGTCGAGCACCTCGCCATGCTGCGCGCGACGCCGAACATGCTGGTGCTGCGCCCCGCCGACATCATCGAGACCGCCGAGGCGTGGGAAATCGCGATGAACCGCCACGACGGCCCGACCACGCTGGTTCTGACCCGCCAAGGCCTGCCGACCGTCCGTGTCGAGCACAAGACGAAGAACCTCACCGAACAGGGCGCCTATGTCCTTGCGGAAGCCGAGGGCAAGCGTCAGGCGATCCTGCTGGCCACCGGCTCGGAAGTGTCGGTCGCTCTGGCCGCGCGCGAGAAGCTGCAAGCCGAGGGGATCGGCACCCGCGTGGTGTCCATGCCGTCGTGGGAGCTGTTCTCGCAGCAGGACGAAAGCTATCGCAAGCGCGTCCTGCCTGCCGGTCCGGTCCGTGTCGCCATCGAGGCGGGTGTCCGTCTTGGCTGGGACAAGTGGCTGCTGGGCGAGCGCGGGCGCGAGGCGAAGGCCGGTTTCGTCGGCATGTCGTCCTTTGGCGCGTCTGCCCCGGCGGGTGAATTGTTCGAAAAGTTCGGCATCACCCCGGACAACACCGTGGCGACCGTGAAGGGCCTGCTGTAAGCACCCCAGTCCAACGCTGCGAACGGCCCGCCCCCTGGCGGGCCGTTTTCGTTTCACCTGCGGCGCTTGGCACACGCTTCTTCGCAACCTGCCCGCTGCGTGATGGACTTCGCCGGTGGTTCCGCCCTATCACCGCGACAGTGCCCGTGACGACCCGCCGGAGGAGCGGCGACAGTTGACCAATACCATCGCCATTATCCTTGCCCTGCTTCTCGTCGCCTTCTTCGCCTATGACGGATGGCAGATGGACTGGGCGATGACGGTGTTTCTGGGCCGCAAGGGGCTGGAATTCATCGAATGGCTCGCCTTCTGGCGCTAACAGTTTCCCCGCCCCGGTTGACCTTTGGCGCAAAAAGCCATTCAAAACCGTTGACGCTCGCCGCCCTGTCGGCAAGCCGCGTGTCCACGGAAACCGGAAGGAGATCCCAGAATGGCCGTGAAAGTTGCAATCAACGGATTTGGTCGTATCGGGCGCAACGTGCTGCGCGCCATCATCGAGTCGGGCCGTACCGATATCGAGGTCGTGGCGATCAACGATCTCGGCCCGGTCGAGACCAACGCGCACCTTCTTCGCTATGACAGCGTGCATGGCCGGTTCCCGGCCACCGTGACCACCAGCGAGGACTCCATCGACGTGGGCCGCGGCCCGATCAAGGTGACCGCGATCCGCAACCCGGCTGAACTGCCGTGGGGCGACGTGGACATCATCATGGAGTGCACCGGCATCTTCACCTCGAAAGAGAAGTGCCAGCCCCACCTCGAGACCGGCGCAAAGCGCGTGCTGATCTCCGCCCCCGGCACCAACGCCGACAAGACCATCGTGTTCGGCGTGAACCACGACCAGCTGACCTCGGACGACATCATCGTGTCGAACGCGTCCTGCACCACCAACTGCCTGTCGCCGGTGGCCAAGGTGCTGAACGACGAGATCGGCATCGTGAAGGGTTTCATGACCACGATCCACAGCTACACCGGCGACCAGCCGACGCTGGACACGATGCACAAGGACCTTTACCGCGCCCGTGCCGCCGCGCTGTCGATGATCCCGACCTCGACCGGCGCCGCCAAGGCCGTGGGCCTGGTGCTGCCGGAACTGAACGGCAAGCTGGACGGTGTCGCCATCCGCGTGCCGACGCCGAACGTTTCGGTCGTCGACCTGACCTTTGAAGCCGCGCGCGAGACTTCGGTGGAAGAGATCAACGACAAGATCCGTGCCGCCGCCGACGGCCCGCTGAAGGGCATTCTGGGCTACACCGACGAGCCGCTCGTCTCGACCGACTTCAACCACGACCCGCATTCCTCGGTGTTCCACACCGATCAGACCAAGGTCATGGAAGGTACGATGTGCCGCATCCTGACGTGGTACGACAACGAGTGGGGCTTCTCGAACCGCATGAGCGACACCGCCGTTGCGATGGGCAAACTCATCTGACGCAGCGTCAGCGCATAGCTGTTTCAGGGGCGCCGGATCACCTCCGGCGCCCTTTTTCTTTGTTAACAGACGATTAGTCGAATTTTAGCGGCTTTTGCTGCGTTGCAGAAAATGCATAGCGAAACTGCACAAACGCCGGATTGTGCGGCGCTAACACCGGGTCCAAATAGGGGTCATCGAAAACACGAAACCTTGGAGACGGAAATGACCTTCCTCGACAACTTCCGCGCCGCCCGCGAAAAGCGCAAGCTCTACAACCGCACCGTGGCCGAAATCGAATCCCTGCCGCGCGACGTGGCTCTGGACCTCGGCATCTTCCCGGAAGACGCCCGCCGCATCGCTCGCGAAGCCGTCTACGGCTAATAGATTGCCAGGTGGCGGGAGAACCCCGGCACTTCGGATGACGACCGAGCATTGGTAACGGGTCCGCCTCAGGGCCCGTACCCTCTGATCCCCCGGGCCGCAAAGCGGACGGATGGATCAGGACCTTCCAGAAATACGGTACGTTGCAAGCCGCACGTCAGGCGCCATCCGCGCCCGTGCGGCTTATGGCGTTCAGATCCTGCCGCAGGTGTTCCACCTTGTCAGGCGACGCCAGCATGGCGTCGACGTCCTCGTGCGTGGCGCGCCAGACCGGCAGCGCCTGCGCCAGCACCGCCTCGCCCTCGGCGCTTAGCAACAGGCGCCGGCTGCGGGCGTCCTTCTCGTCCGGCTTCATCACCACCAGTCCGCGCCGTGTCAGCGGCTTCAGCGCCGCCGTCAGCGTGGTGCGGTCCATCGCCAGCAGGTCGACGAGATCCGAGATCCGCGGCGGCTCGGGCCGGTTCAAGGACATCAGCAACGAGAACTGGCCGTTGGTCAGGCCGAAGGGCCGCAGCGCCTCGTCAAAACGGCGCGCCAATGCCCGCGCCGCGCGCTGGACGTGCAGGCACAGACAGCGGTCCCGCACCTCTAGGGTGGCGGTGTATGGCAGGTCTTCTCTCATTCGCGCACCATACGTTGACATCAACCATATCTTCAACCACGCTCCCCCTCGCGAATGCCATTAACCTTCTTTCCGTGGCGGAATGCCGCGGAATCATGCGGGGAAATCCGATATGACCACACTTTCCATGGAAGAATTGATGCGTGGGCCGATGCCCTACCTTGTACTCGACAAGGCGATGGACGCGGTCGCGTTCTACGAAAGGGCCTTTGGCGCCGAAGTCGTGGGCGAGCCCGCGGTGGACGACAAGGGTCAGGTAATGAACGTCATGGTCAGGATCAACGACGGCATCCTGATGATGAACGACTACATGCCCGAGATGGGTCCGAAGCCGTCGATGAGCGGTCCGGCCTGCACGATGCAGCTTGTCGTGGACGACGGTCAGGCGTGGTGGGACCGCGCGGTTGCCGCCGGCTGCGAGGTGTCGATGCCCTTCGCGAAGCAGTTCTGGGGCGACACCTATGGCCGCCTGACGGACCCGTTTGGCTGGGACTGGGCGATCCTTGAGCCGTCCGCCGAAAGCCGCGCCAAATCAGCAGAGATCGCCGCCGCGAAGTAAGCCGAAGCGCCGCAACGAAGAAGGCCCGCCCCCATAAGGGACGGGCCTTTCCATTCGCAAGGATGCCTGCGCTCTACCCCGCGTAGCCGAACATCCGCGGCAGCCACAGCACGATCCCGGGGAACAGGATCATCGCCGCCAGCGCCGCAAGCAGCACGAAGAGGAACAGCCAGATCTCGCGGATGATTTCGGTCAGCGGAATGCGCGTCACCGCGTTGATGACGAACAGCAGCACGCCGTAGGGCGGCGTGATCAGGCCGATCATGCAGTTCACCACCGCCACCACACCGAAGTGGACAAGGTCGATCCCCAGTTCGCGACAGGCCGGCAGGAACAGCGGGATGATCACAAGGATGATCGTGGTCGCGTCCAGCAGACAGCCCAGCAGCAGCAACAGCACGTTCACCCCCAGCAGGAACACCAGCGGGTGAACGTCCAGACCGACCATGTGCTCGGCCAGCATGCTGGGGATGTTCTCGGACGCCACGATGTAGTTCAAGATCAGCGCCCCGCCGATCACCAGACCGATGGCGGCAGAGGACCGCGCGGACTCGATCAGGATCTGCCCCAGCGCCTTGAAGCTGAGCGAACGGTAGAAGACGCCCGCCAGCACCAGCGCATAAAAGGCCGCGACCGCTGCCGCCTCGGTCGGCGTGGTGACGCCGCCATAGATGCCGTACAGCAGGATCGCCGGCATCAGCAGCGCCGGGAAGGCCCGCACCGTCAGACGCGGCAATTCGGCCAGCGGCACCGGTTCGTCCAGCGCGAAGTCACGCCGCCACGAGATCCACCAGTTCACCGCCATCAGCACGACGCCCATCAGAAGGCCCGGGAAGATGCCGCCAAGGAAGAGGTAGCCGATCGAGGTGTTGGACACGAGCGCGTACAGCACCATCGGGATCGAGGGCGGGATGATCGGGCCGATGGTGGCCGAGGCCGCCGTGATCGCGGCGGCATAGCCCCGCGTGTAGTGGCCGGTCTTGGTCATCATCTCGATGATGATCTTGCCGATGCCCGCGGCATCCGCCACGGCCGAGCCAGACATACCCGAGAAGATCAGCGAGGCCACCACGTTCACGTGGCCCATGCCGCCCCGGAACCGGCCCACCAGCGCGATACAGAAGCGCAGAAGTCGGTCGCTGATCGTGCCCGCGTTCATGATGCCTGCGGCGACGATGAACAGCGGCACGGCCAGCAGGATGAAGCTTTGATACAGCCCGTCCATCAGCACCTTGCCTGCCACGCCAATGCTCTCTCCGGCGGCGAACAGGTAGACGATCGAGGACACGAGGATCGCATAGGCGATCGGAATCCCGATGCCTGCAAGGAAGAACAGCGCGCCGAGGCAAAGAAGGAATTCGAGGGTCATTATTCCTGTCCCTCCGGCAGGTGCGTTTCGACCTCGGGCGCCTTGCGGAACGCCCGATACACATACCAGGCGTAGCGCACCGAAACGGCGACGAGGAACAGGATGTAGACGGCGTAGATGTGGCGCATGCGGATCCAGTCGCCAAACAGCTGCGACAGGGTCGCGGTGCGTTTCAGGCGCAGGATGGCGAAGCGGTCCCAAGTGGGTTCGATCGACAGCACCAGCGCCACGCAGACCGCCAGCCCGCCGATGATGGCGAAGGCGCGGCGCACGTTCGGGCGCACGGTGTTGTAGATGATGTCAAAGGTCACGTGGTCGCGGTCGCGCACCACGAAGGCGTTGCCGAAGAAGATCAGCATGACCCACATCAACAGGCAGAATTCCAGCGTCCAGCCATAGTTGGACGGCGCGAGAAACGGAAAGGTCTCTGGCACCCACGACAGCCGCGCGGAATAGCGGATGACGATCTGAAGGATGAAGGTCGCGAACATCGCCGCCATCATCAGGCCGGCAATGCCGTCCGCCAGGCGGCGCAGGATGTGCAGGGTCTGGCGCATCGTGCAGGTCTCTCTCGGCTGTCTGGCCGCGGCTCGCCCGGGCCAGAGTGGTGGCCTCATAGCGGAAGCGGTCAGGGTTGTCCCTTCCCTTTTTTCAGGGCGGGAAAGCGGGGGCGGCGTCGCGCCCCCGCTCCGTCTGGCAGGGATAGGCTGCGGGGTGATCCCGTTCAGGTTTTAGCGCTATCACCAATGGCATCAAGCGCTTGCACCCCGCAATTCACCAGATCACTCGCCGAGGGCGTTGATCTTCTCCAGCACGCCTTCCGGCCAGGACTCGGCGTACTGGCTGCCGACGTACTGTTCCTGCACGTGGGTGCGGAAGGCTTCGAGATCGGGTTCGTAGATCTCAAGCCCCTGCTCCTCGAGGAAGGACACGAGGTCGGCTTCCTTCTGAAGCTGCACTTCACGGGCGGCGTCGGCCGCGGCCACGGCGGCGGCCTCGACGGCTTCCTGCTGCTCGGGGGTCATCTCGTCCCAGACCGCCTTGGAGAAGGCGATGTAGTTCAGGTCCACGAGGTGCGCGGTCAGGGCGATCTGGTTCGTCACTTCGTAGAACTTCGAGTCGACCACGGTCGGCAGCGGGTTGTCCTGCCCGTCGACCGAGCCGGTCTGCAGGGCGGTGTAGACCTCGGTGAAGGCCATCGGCGTCGGGTTCGCACCCAGTGCCGCGCCCAGGAACTGCCACGCGTCGGTGCCCGGCATCCGCAGGTTCACACCGGCCAGATCCTCGGGGGTCATGACGGTCAGCTCATCCTTGGTCTGGCGCAGGTTCACGTGGCGCTTGCCAAGATACATGACGGCCAGCAGCTTGACGCCCAGCTCATCCTCGACCTTCTGCTTGAACGGCTCCATCAGTTCGTCGTTGAACACCGCAACCTGGTGGTCGGCGGACTGGTGGACATAGCCGGTCGCGAAGATCGAGAACTCGGGGAAGAACGTCGCCAGCTCCTGCGCCGAAGCGATGGACATTTCGAGGTCGCCGGTGGCGATGGCTTCCAGTTCAGAGCCCTGCGCGATCAGCGAGGCGTTGTAGTGCGGCTGGTAGTCCGCGAACTCGGACACGGCCGGGCCGAAGACCTCGGCCAGCGAGATCGAGCGCTGGTCGGTTTCCGATGCCGGGGTCGACAGGCGCAGGGTGACTTTGTCCTGTGCGACGGCCGGCATGGCCAGGGCAACGGCGGTAAGCGCGGCGAACGCGCGGCGAGTGATCTTAAGGGACATGGGTTCTCCTCCTCTTCTCCCTTGTGCGGCCGGTGCAAGCCCCGGTCCGCTTCTTCCTGCGGGCTCAAGCGTCTAAAGGCTTAATGCCCGCCGTTTCGCGCTGTCGATATGCGCATGGATTGCCGACACCGTGCGGGCCCGGTTCCGGGCCTGCAGGGCATAGATGACGGCCAGATGCTCATCGAGCACCGAAACCACCAGCTCGGGCAGCATCCGGGTGTCGGCATTCCGGATCAGCCGTATCTTTATTGCGTTTACGCGGTGGACGTTCGAGATCAATTCGTTGCCCAGCGCGTCGATGACGTGGTCGTGAAAGGCCCAGTCCATGTGCTGCGCCCGCGCCAGAAGCTCGGCGTCGACGCCCTTCAGCGCCTCTTCGCGGATCGAGCGGTGGTCTTCGACCATCTTCTCGATCTCGTCGTCGCTGCCTTCTTCGCAGAAGCGTTCGAAGGCTTCGCGTTCGATGATCCGGCGCAGCTGGAACGCGTTGCGGATCAGGTTCAGGTCGATGCTCAGAACCTTCAGGCCGCGCTTGGGGACGGTCTCGATCAGACCGTCCGCCTCCAGCCGCGGGATCATCTCGCGGATCGCGCCAAGCGGCATCCCGGTCAGCGCCACCAGTTCCCGCTGCGAAACGATCTGGCCGGGTTCGATGTCCCGGTCCAGAAGCTTCCGCGTGAAGCTGGTATAGGCGTGGTCCCGAAGATGCGGCTCGGCGTTAGCCATCGACCGGCTCCGCTGCGACGGCCTTCAGCAGTCCGTCCGCCTGCTCTGCGGTCAAGGGCTCCAGCGGCGCGCGCAGCCGGCCCCAGGCGGGGTCGCCGGTTTCCTTGGCCATCAGCGCCTTCAGCGCGGGCATCACCGGAAGCGACACGATCGCGGTGATGATCCGGTTCAGGTCGGCGTCTTCCTCGGCGGTCTCGAAGATGCGGACCATGCGTTCCGGGTACAGGTTCGAGCAACCGCAGATCGAACCGACGCCGCCCAGCGCCACGGCGCGGTGCAGCAGACGCTCGTCGCCCACCAGAACCGGAAGGCCCTCGACGGCAAGGAAGCCCTCGGTCGTCGGCCAGTTGGCCGAGCTGTCCTTCACCGCGCGGATGCGGGTGGGATAGGCTTTCAGCAGGCGGCCCACCAAGGCGGCGGACAGCGGCACGTTGGTGACCTGCGGGATGTGGTACAGGATGATGTTCGCGTCCGCATCGGTCGCTTCGATCAGTTCCGAGAACCACGCGAACAGCCCGTCGTCCGAGGTCTGCGGGAAGTAGAACGGCGGCGGCACAAGGAAATTGCGGATGCCGGCAGAATAGCCCTGCTTGATCTGCGCGACGCCGTCGGCGACCGAGTTGGCATAGATGCCCAGCGTGACGACATCGGCGGGAACGCCGGCGTCCAGCACGGCGGTCAGGCCCTGCGCACGTTCCTGGGCGTTGATCGAGGGACCCTCCCCCGTGGTGCCGTACAGCGTGACACCGTGCACGCCGGCCTTCAGCAGCTTCACGGCATGCGCCGCAAGCTTGCCGGCGTCAAGCGCACCTGCATCGTCGAACGGCGACAGCATCGCCACCGAGATTCCGATCTTGGACATGAGTTCCTCCTGGCACGGCAGATTCGGCGCCGCGTCTGGTCGGTATAGAGGTCTCTATCGGGCCATTTCAACTGACATGTTAGCGTGTTGTCAGAAAATTTATTGGCAGCCGGATTCGCGCCTTGCGTTATTTTCCTTCCGGATCAGCGCGTTGCGCTATTGAGCCGAGCGTATAGCGCGTCGCGCACAGCCGGGGTCACAAACTTGGATACATCGCCATCGAGGCGCGCGATTTCCTTCACCAGCTTCGATGCGATGGCCTGATATCTGGCTTCTGCCATCAGGAACATCGTCTCGACACTGTCATCCAGCGCCCGGTTCATGCCGACCATCTGGTATTCGTACTCGAAATCCGAAACTGCCCTGAGACCCCGGATGATGACCGACGCACCCACGTCCCCGGCGCAGTCGATCAGCAGGTTCTCGAACGGGTGGACCACGATATCCGAGCCATTCGCGCGCAGCACCTCGGCCTCGCGCTCGATCATCGCCACCCGTTCATCCAGCGAGAACAGCGGGCCCTTGTCGCGGTTGATCGCCACGCCGATCACCAGCCGGTCGACCAATTTGGCCGCGCGCTGGATGATGTCGATATGCCCCAGCGTGAGCGGGTCGAAGGTTCCGGCGTACAAACCGATGCGCATTCAGGTTCCCCCCTTGATCCGCGCGCACGCAACAATATTGCGCGCGGTTTTGCAAGAGGGCGCGCGCAGGCGCCGGACATGTAACGAAACCGATGGGACGCCTAGTGCCCCATGATCATGCCTTCCAGCGCTTCCTTCTCCATCGACAGTTCGGACAGGCGCGCCTTGACCACGTCGCCGATCGAGATCAGCCCGATCATCTTCTCGCCGTCCATCACTGGCATATGGCGGAAGCGTCCGTCGGTCATCTTGGCAAGGACACCGTCAGTGGTTTCCGCGCCGGTGCAGGTTACCAGTTTGCTGGTCATCATCTGCTCTGTCTTGTCGTCCAGACAGGCCGTGCCGCGCTTCCCCAGTTCCCGCACGATGTCGCGCTCGGACAGGATGCCAAGCGGCACCTCGCCATCGGACGACACCACCAAGGCGCCGATCTTCATCTGCGACATCGTCTCGGCCGCTTTCGAGACAGGTGTCTCGGGCGGGATAGTGAACACCTCTGAAGAGTGTTTGGATTGAAGGATCTGGTGCACCAGCATGAACGGCTCCTCCCGAACGCAAGGCTACTCTGGACTGCTCTTCCCCAGCGTCACGAACCGGGCGGCACCTGTCAAGCTGCACTGTCCTCCAGCCGCGCGACCTCTGCGCGCAGTCCGGCCACCACCGCCTCTGCCACGCGGTTCAGCCGTTCGACGCGGCGGTCGTCGGGATGGCGGATCAGGTAGAAGCTGCGCGTCAGCCCGAAACTGCCGGTCAGCACCTTCCGCAGACCCGGTGCGAAGGGCAGCGCGAAATCGTGCACGATGCCGATTCCCCCGCCCTGCCGGATCATGTGAAGCTGCACCACAACGGAATTCGAAGCCATTGCGACCCGGTCGATCCCGGCCTCGGCAAGGTAGTCGAGCTCTTTGTCGTAGATCATGTCCGGGATATATCCGATCACCCGATGCGCCTGCAGATCGCGCAGTTGCCCAAGCGGCGGACAGTCCCCCAGATACTCGGACGAGGCGGCAAGATGCAGCCGGTAGTCAGTGATCTTCTGCACCGTCAGCCGACCAGTGGCCGGCGCGCTGACGGTGATCGCCATATCCGCCTCGCGTTTTGACAGGTTCACGACACGCGGAAGCGCAACAATCTGCACATCCAACAGGGGATTGTTTCGCGAAAGCTCTGCGCACACCTGCGGCAGCAGGAAATTGGCGCAGCCGTCCGGCGCGCCGATCCGAACCTGCCCCGTCAGTTGCCCGGCCTGCCCGCCGATCTCTTCCACCGCGCCGGTCACCGCCTGCTCGGCCCGCTCGGCGTGGTCCAACAGCCGCTGTCCGTCTACGGTCAGCGCATAGCCCTGCGGCGACTTCGCGAACAGCGGCGCGCCCACGCCTTCCTCCAGTCGCTGCATCCGCCGTCCCACCGTGGCGGGGTCGATGCGAAGCTGCCGCCCTGCCCCGCTCAGGCTTTCCGACCGTGCCACCGCAAGAAAGACGCGCAGATCGTCCCAGTGAATATCCATCGCCATACCTGCATTTCTGCAAAACGCTTTTGGCATACTCCCCCTTTTCGCGGGTTTTCTGCAAGACTAAGGTCCGCGCGACGAAAAGCGGGCCGTGCGCCCCTACCTGGAGGAGACGACATGCAGGAACTCACCCACTGGATCGACGGCAAGCACGTGAAAGGCACATCCGGCCGCTTCACCGACGTCTACAACCCCGCCACGGGCGAGGTTCAGGCCAAGGTCCCGCTGGCGACCGTCGAGGAAATGAACGATGCCGTCGCCCGGGCCGCCGAGGCGCAGGTGAAATGGGGCGACACCAACCCGCAGCGCCGCGCGCGGGTGATGATGAAGTTCGGCGCTCTGATCAACGAACACATGGACGAGCTGGCCGAGCTGGTCAGCCGCGAGCACGGCAAGACCCTGCCCGACGGGCGCGGCGACGTGCAGCGCGGGCTGGAAGTGGTCGAGGTCTGCATGGGCGGGCCGTCGCTGCTGAAGGGCGAGTTCACCGACGCGGGCGGCCCGGGCATCGACCTCTACTCGATGCGTCAGCCGCTGGGCGTCGTTGCGGGCATCACGCCCTTCAACTTCCCCGCGATGATCCCGCTGTGGAAGATGGCCCCGGCCCTGACCTGCGGCAACGCGATGATCCTGAAGCCGTCCGAGCGCTGCCCCTCGACCGCGCTGCGGCTTGCAGAGCTGCTGCAAGAGGCCGGGCTGCCCGATGGGGTGCTGCAGGTGGTCAACGGTGACAAGGAAGCCGTGGACGCGATCCTCGACAACGAGACCATCGCGGGCGTTGGCTTTGTCGGCTCGACCCCGATCGCGCAGTACATCTATGGCCGCGCCGCCAGCAACGGCAAACGCGCCCAGTGCTTCGGCGGCGCCAAGAACCACATGATCATCATGCCCGATGCCGACATGGACAAGGCGGCGGACGCGCTGGTCGGCGCCGGTTTCGGCGCGGCGGGCGAACGCTGCATGGCGATTTCGGTCGCCGTGCCGGTGGGTCAGAAGACCGCCGACACGCTGATCGAGAAACTGCTGCCGCGCATCGAGAAGCTGAAGGTCGGCCCCTACACCGCCGGCGAGGACGTGGACTATGGCCCCGTCATCACCCAGCAGGCCAAGCAGCGCATTCTGGGCCTGATCGACTCGGGCGTCGAGCAAGGCGCGAACCTCGTGGTGGACGGCCGCGACTTCTCGCTTCAGGGGTACGAGAACGGCTATTTCGTCGGCCCGTCGCTGTTCGACAACGTCACGCCGGACATGGACATCTACAAGGAAGAGATCTTCGGCCCGGTCCTCAGCCAGGTGCGGACCGAGAACTACGAGGACGCGCTGAAGCTGACCATGGACAACCCCTATGGCAACGGCACCGCGATCTTCACCGCCGACGGCGACACCGCGCGCGACTTCGCGCACCGGGTCAACGTGGGCATGGTGGGCATCAACTTCCCGATCCCGGTCCCTCTGTCCTACCACACCTTCGGCGGCTGGAAGAAATCGGCCTTCGGCGACCTGAACCAGTACGGCCCCGACGCCTTCCGGTTCTACACCAAGACGAAGACTGTGACCGCGCGCTGGTTCTCGGGCATTAAGGAAGGCGGCGAATTCAACTTCAAAGCCATGGAGTAAGGTCTCTTTAAATGTTAAGAGATGCGTCACCCGGTCGTTTCCGCCGGGTGATGCTGCTTCTGCCAGGGCAACTGCCATGCCTGTCACATACAAGATCTACAAAGATCTCGGTCTCGTTCATGTCCGTTATTCGGGCTTTGGACTGCTTGACGAGAGTTTCGAGGCGATCGAGCGTTATCTGCGCGATCCGGGCTATCGGCCCGGGCAGAAACAACTTGTCGATATGTCCGAGCTGACCGGATACGAGCGTGACTATACGCGTCTGTTCGAGATGCAGGCGCTTAAGGCCGACGCGTTCCTGCCCGGCCCCGAGACGCTGCTGGTCTATTACACGCCGACCGGACCGTCCAAAGAAGTCGGACGTCTCATCATGCGGTCTTGGGAAGACGTCGGAACCTCGGTGGTGCCCGTCATTCTGGAAGACGAGGCCGAGGTGCTCAGCGTGCTGGGTCTGGACGTGGCGTCTCTGGACGAGTTGACGAAGCGCGCCGTCTGATCGACGACCTTCATCGTTCCGAACTCGCGCGGCGCGGTTTGGATGCGGCGCGGCGTGATCTTGCGTTCGTAAATCACCGGCTCGGCCGCATCGCGGGACTGGCTGCCCATGGTCGATACGATGTCGCGGGCAAGCTGGCGGTGCAGCGCGGTCATCTCGTCCTGCGGGCCGCGCATCAGCGCAACCTCGGCGTCGGCGGCGCGCATCATCAGCGTCGACCCGGTCTCGCCCGCTTCGGGGCGGCGCACGTACAGGCTTTCGATCTCTTCCAGCGGCACGTTCGCGATGGTCTGCTGACGCTCGCTGGAACTCACGCGGCGGATGACCAGCAGGCGGCGCTTCAGGTCAAGCTGCAATTCCTTGCGGAACCCGCGCCGCGCGGCGACAAAGCAAAGAAGCCCGGCGGACAGGATCGAGCAGGCCGCAATCCCCCGGAACACCGCACCGACATCGCTGGATGCGAGCGGGCCGTAGTTCCACGCGATGGTAGCGGTCAGCATCAGCGTGACGCCCGCCATGCGCAAAGAGATCTCGGCCCGGATGTTGTTGCGATGGAAATGCGCAAGCTCGCGCACGCGGTACCCATCAGGCACAATGCGGCAGGCAATGCTCCCGAACTTCGAAGAGATGTCGTGGTTGGTCTGCATGTTCTTTGATCTCTGCCGCATCCTGTTGATCAAACTGCCGGCTGATCGTGGCCGGATTGGGTCGAAACCTGTGCCATTCTCTGAAAAGGAGGTGCGCTAACTCAAGGTAATTCGCCTTATAGTTGTTGCTAAACGCAGTTTCAGGCGACAGCCGCCAGAACTTGCGCGGTTTGTCTCCGTCTGCTTAACTTCCCGTACCGGCGGGGGAATTTCATGACCAATCCCAGTTTCACGATTGGAATCGAGGAAGAGTATCTCCTCGTCGACAGCAAGACGCTGGAACTTGCCGACGCGCCGGAAGAGCTTATGCAGGATTGCAGCGACGCGTTGGGCGGCAAGGTTTCCCCCGAGTTTCTGCGCTGTCAGGTCGAGGTCGGAACAGGTGTCTGCGCCACCATCGCCGAGGCGCGCGAGGACCTGCGCAAGCTTCGCGGCACCGTCGCCGAGGTGGCCGGTCGATACGGGCTGTCGCCGCTGGCGATCTCGTGCCACCCCACCGCCGAGTGGCGCAAGCAGCAACACACCGACAAGGAACGGTACAACCTGCTGGAACACGACCTTGCCGGGGTCGCGCGGCGTCTGCTGATTTCCGGCATGCACGTGCACGTCGGTATCGAGGACGACGAGCTGCGCATCGACCTGATGAATCAAGTGTCGTATTTCCTGCCGCACCTTCTGGCGCTGAGTTGCTCTTCGCCGTTCTGGCGGGGAGAGGACACCGGCCTGTCCAGCTATCGCCTGACGATCTTCGACAACCTGCCCCGCACCGGTCTGCCGCCCCGGTTCTCCGGCTTCGGCGAATACCAGCGCTCGGTCGACGCCATCGTGCGCACCGGCGCCATCGAGGACGCCACAAAGATCTGGTGGGACCTGCGCCCCTCCTGCCGCTTCCCGACGTTGGAATCGCGGGTCTGCGACAACTCTCCCCGGCTTGAACACGCACTGACCATCGCTGCGCTCACGCAGGCCACCATGCGGATGCTGTGGCGGCTGCGGCAACGCAACCAGCGCTGGCGCATCTACGACCGCTTTCTTGTGGGCGAGAACCGTTGGCGCGCGCAGCGATACGGCATGGCAGAGGGACTGATCGACTTCGGCCGGGGCGAGGTGGTGCCTTATGCCGAGCTGATCGAAGAGTTCATCGAGCTTCTGGCCGAGGACGCAGAGGCGCTGTCCTGCCTCGCCGAGATCGAGGCGGCGCGCGACATCGTCGAGTTGGGCAACGGCGCCGACCGGCAGCGGGCGATCCGGTCGGCAGAACTGGAAATCCACGGCGACGAAACCCGTGCGATGCAGGCGGTGATCGCGGCGATGGCCGAGGAATTCACCGCCGATCTTTAGGCGCCAATCCCGCCCGGCGAATGCGCCGCACCGCCCGAAGCTTGCAAAATTCATCACACTGTCGGAAACCGGTTCCGACCTGTGCGCTGGGGAGGAGCGGATGGATTTTGCATTGACCGAGGAACAGACGGCAATCTTCGACATGGCCTGCGCCTTCGGAGAGGAACATATCGCGCCCTTCGCGGCGCAGTGGGAGGAAGACGGCACAATCCCCCGCGACCTGTGGCCGAAGCTGGCGGAACTTGGCTTTGGCGGGCTGTACGTGTCCGAAGAGAATGGCGGCTCGGGTCTGTCCCGTCTCGACGCCACCATGGTCTTCGAGGCGCTCAGCCGGTCCTGCGCCTCTGTCGCGGCGTTCCTCTCGATCCACAACATGTGCGCGGCGATGGTCGAGAAATACGGCTCTGACGACCTCAAGGCGCGGTTGCTGCCCGACATGGTGACGATGGAGAAGGTGTGCTCTTACTGTCTGACCGAGCCCGGGTCCGGCTCTGACGCCGCCGCGCTGCGCACCAAGGCCGAGCGCACCAACGAAGGCTATCGCCTGAACGGCGCCAAGGCCTTCATCTCGGGCGGCGGTTATTCCGACCTCTATCTCAGCATGGTGCGCACCGGGGCGGACGGGCCCAAGGGCATCTCGGCCATCGTGATCGAGGACGGCACCCCCGGCCTTGGCTTCGGCGCGCCCGAGCGCAAGATGGGCTGGAAATCGCAGCCCACCGCGCAGGTGCAGTTCGACGATTGCGACGTGCCGGCGGGCAATCTGCTGGGCGAGGAAGGCCGGGGCTTTTCCTACGCAATGGCAGGGCTGGATGGCGGGCGGCTGAACATCTCTGCCTGCTCGCTGGGTGCGGCGCAGGCGGCGCTGGAAGCGACGCTGACCTACATGCGCGAGCGCAGCGCCTTCGGGCAGACCATCGACCGCTTTCAGGCGCTCCAGTTCCGCCTTGCCGACATGGAGATCGAGTTGCAGGCTGCCCGCACCTTCCTGCGGCAGGCGGCGTGGAAGCTGGACAACGGCGCGCCGGATGCGACGAAGTTCTGCGCGATGGCCAAGAAGTTCGTGACCGAGGCGGGAAGCCGCGTGGCGGACCAATGCCTGCAACTGCACGGCGGCTATGGCTATCTGGCCGACTACGGGATCGAGAAGATCGTCCGCGACCTGCGGGTTCATCAGATCCTTGAAGGCACCAACGAGATCATGCGCGTCATCGTCGCGCGCGGGCTGCTGGCAGAGACTGCATGACCGACATCACGACCCGGATCGACGGCGCCGCCGGGCGCATTACCCTGACCCGTCCCGCCGCGCTGAACGCGCTGACGTACGATATGGCCATCGCCATCGAACAGGCGCTGGATGCGTGGGCCGGGGACGACGCCGTGTCGCTGGTGATCCTTGAGGCCGAGGGCGAGAAGGCCTTTTGCGCCGGGGGCGACGTGGCCGAGATCTACCGGCGCGGCATCGCGGGCGACCACGACTATGCCCGCACCTTCTGGCGCGACGAATACCGGATGAACGCAAAGATCGCGGGCTACGGCAAGCCGGTGGTGTCTTTTCTTCATGGCTTCGTCATGGGCGGCGGGGTCGGCATCGGCTGCCACGGCTCGCACCGGATCGTTTGCGACAGCAGTCGCATTTCGATGCCGGAATGCGCCATCGGGCTGATCCCGGACGTGGGCGGCTCGCTTCTGCTGTCCCGCGCACCGGGCCGGCTTGGAGAGTTCCTTGGCCTGACAGGTCACCGGATGGACGCGGGCGACGCGATCCATTGCGGCTTCGCCGATCACTATGTCCCTGCCGAGCGGTGGGACAGCCTGAAAGACGCGCTTTGCCAAGGCGACATCGATGCCGTGGCCAAAGCGGCGGCCCCTGCCCCGACCTCGGCTCTTGCGGCGCAGGACTGGATCGACACCTGCTTTGACGGGACGCTGCCCGAGATCATCGCCTGCACCACCGACGAGCGCTCCGCCAAGGCGCTGTCCACAGGCTCTCCCCTGTCGATGGCCTGCACGCTGGAGATGCTGCGCCGTTTGCGGGAAGCGGATGCCGGGATCAGGCAGGCGCTGGATCTGGAGTTCGCCTTCACGTGGCGCGCGCTTGGCCAGTCGGATTTCCTTGAAGGCGTGCGCGCGGCGCTGATCGACAAGGATCGCTCGCCCAAATGGCGGCAGACGCCGGACGGGGTCACGAAAGACGAAGTGGACGCGATGCTTGCGGCGCTTGAAGAGAATGCGCTGGTTTGGGAGGACACGGCATGAAGATCGGCTTTATCGGCCTTGGCAACATGGGCGGCCCGATGGCCGCGAATCTCGTCGCCGCCGGGCACACGGTCACCGGCTTCGACCTTGCGGCGGAACCGCCCGAGGGCGTCGCCAAAGCCGCCAGCGCCGCCGAGGCGGCGACCGGCGCGGACGTGGTGATCACCATGTTGCCCAATGGCGCGATCCTGAAAACCGTCGCGGCAGAGATCATTCCCGCGATGCATTCCGGCGCGGTGTTCCTCGACTGCTCGACGGTCGACGTCGAAAGCGCCCGCGCCGTGGCGACCGATGCCGAAGCCGCGGGGCTTCAGCCGCTTGACGCGCCGGTGTCCGGCGGCATCACCGGCGCGGCGGCGGGAACACTGACCTTCATGGTCGGCGGTTCCGACACCGCCTTTGCCGCCGTGGCAGACCTGTTCGACGTGATGGGCCAGAAGGCAGTGCTGTGCGGCCCCTCGGGCAATGGACAGGCGGCGAAGATCTGCAACAACATGATCCTTGGCGCGACGATGATCGCCACCTGCGAGGCATTCGCACTGGCCGACAAGCTGGGCCTCGACCGGCAGGCGATGTTCGACGTGGTGTCGACCTCGTCGGGCTACAGCTGGACGATGAACGCCTACTGCCCCGCCCCCGGCATCGGCCCGAAAAGCCCCGCCGACAACGGCTATGCCCCGGGCTTTGCCGCCGACCTCATGCTGAAGGACCTGCGCCTGTCGCAGCAGGCCGCCGAGGCGGTCGACGCCGATACGCCGATGGGCCTGCGCGCGACCGAGCTATACGCCGATTTCGTCGAACAGGAGGACGGCGCGGGCAAGGACTTCTCGGCCATGCTGCCCCGGTTCGAAAGCCGGCGTCGCCCGGCCTGACGCCCCGAAGGCAGCCCCCCGCAAAGCAATCGCGGCGCCCCGTTACCGAGGCGCCGCGAATTGTTTTCAGTGCAGCCCGTGCGCCGGGCGCGCGCATCAGTTCGTGATGATCTCCGGTCCCATCAGGCTGGTCGGCAGCCATGTCGACAGGAACGGCACGTAGGTGATCAGGATCAGGAACACGAAGAGCACGGCGAGGAACGGCAGCGCCGCCTTCACCACCCGCATCATCGGCATCCCCGCGACACCCGAGGTGACGAAGAGGTTCAGACCGACCGGCGGTGTGATCATGCCGATTTCCATGTTCACGACCATGATGATGCCAAGGTGGATCGGGTCGATGCCCAGCTCGATCGCGATCGGGAACACCAGCGGCGCGACGATGACGATCAGGCCCGACGGCTCCATGAACTGACCGCCGATCAGCAGGATCACGTTCACGATCACAAGGAACATGATCGGACCGAAACCGGCAGAGATCATCGAGGACGCGATTTGCTGCGGGATCTGCTCGTCTGTCAGGACGTGCTTCAGGATCAGCGCGTTCGCGATGATGAACATCAGCATGATGGTCAGCTTGCCGGCCTCGAACAGCGTGTCCTTCGTGTCCTTGTGGAAGAAGGCCGTGATCAGTGCCCATGGCTTCTGCATCAGGTTGGACTTGCGCGGGATGGCGATGTCCGGCGTCGCGGCGGCGTTCAGCGAGTGGCTGGCCGTCTCGAGATAGTCGGACGAGGTCACCTCGTGGTCCTTCGCCGCCAGCGGGCCAATGTCGCGGTAGACGAACATCGCGATAATGAAGGCGTAGATCGAGGCGACGGCGGCGGCTTCGGTGGGCGTGAAGATTGCGCCCGTCACGCCGGGGATGCCGTAGATCCCGACCATGATGATGACGATCAGCATCAGGCCCCAGAAGGCGTCGCGGAAGGCGCTGCCCACCTCGCCCCAACCGGCCCATTCGCCCTTGGGCATGCCGCGGATGACGGCCATCACGTAGATGGTGATCATCAGCATCAGGCCCGCCATGATGCCCGGAATGACGCCCGCAAGGAACATCCGTCCCACCGACACGTCGGTGGCCGAGGCGTAGACGACCATAACGATGGACGGCGGGATCAGGATGCCCAGCGTACCGGCGTTACAGATCACGCCCGCGGCGAATTCCTTGGTGTAGCCCGCCTGCTTCATCGCCGCGATGACGATGGAGCCGATGGCGACCACGGTGGCGGGCGACGAGCCCGACAGCGCCGCGAACAGCATACAGGCGAAGACGCCCGCGATGGCGAGACCGCCGCGCATGTGACCGACGCAGGCGATGGAGAAGCGGATGATCCGACGCGCCACGCCGCCCGTCGACATGAAGGACGAGGCCAGCACGAAGAACGGAATGGCAAGCAGCGTATAGTGACCGGCCATCGCCTGATACATCGACTGCGCGATCGAGGCGAGCGACGTGTCCGAATAGGCCAGCAGGAAGATCATCGACGACAGGCCGAGGGAAACCGCGATCGGCACGCCGATCAGCAGCAGGCCCACGACCATGAGAAACAGCAGGAAGACTTCCATGGGTTCAGTCCTTCTCGGCCTTGGCCGCAGCCGCATCCACGGCGTCTTCGGCCTCGTGGCTGACGATGAGCGACTCGCGGGTGCCGGTGAACAGCCCGACGGTGGCCTGGATCACGCGGAACAGGATCAGCGCGGCGCCGACGGGCAGGATGACATAGGGGATGACGCGCGGCAGCTTGTCGTACTCTTCGCCATAGTTGATCGCGTCCTCGAGCCAGCGGAAGATCCCCAGCATCGGCACCTGGTCGGTGGTGTAGAACGCGCGGTCGCGGACGCCCTCGGTGAAACCCGTCGGGAACCAGCGGCCCTCGGTCGGCTGCAACGCCGCGAAGGGCGCCCAGTAGTCCCACGCGCCCTTCAGAAGCAGCAGCGCATAGGCAAGGCAGCAGGCGGCGGCGACAAGCGCCAGAACCTTGCGGCCCTTGGGCGGGAACAGGTTGGTCAGCGCGTCGACGCCAAGGTGCGCGGTGACCTTGAAGCCATAGCTGATACCGAACAGCACAAGCCAAGCGAACAGGATCAGCGTGACTTCCAGCCCCCAGATCAGCGAGTCACCGAAGACATAGCGCAGGACCACGTTGATGAAGGTCACCAGCGTCATCAGTCCCAGCAGGACGGCGATCGCGGTTTCTTCGAGATTGTTGATGAAACGCCCGAACGCGCTGCGGGCGTGATACCCGGAATGGCCGCTCATGGCTGCCCCCTCCCACTGGAATCGAAAGAAAAGGGCGCGGCCCGGACGATTTGGCCCGGACCGCGCAATGCCTGCTTACATCGAGGCGTTGATGTCCTGCGCGGCAGCGATGTTGTCCGCGCCGACGTCGCCTTCGAACTGTTCCCAGACCGGCTTCATGGCTTCGACCCAGGCCGCGCGCTGCTCTTCGGTCAGCTCGCGGATCTCGCCGCCGGCCTCGAGGATCGCGGCGCGGGCTTCGGCGTCGACTTCGCCAACCGCCGCGTTCCGCTCCATCGTCACCTCGTTGAGGATCGTCAGGAACTGGTCGCGCACGTCCGCGTCAAGGCTGTCCAGCCAGTCGACCGAGGCCACCACAAGGTAGTCCAGCACGCCGTGGTTGGTCTCGGTGGTGCCGTCCTGAACCTCGAAGAACTTCTGGCCGTAGATGTTCGACCAAGTGTTTTCCTGCCCGTCGACAACGCCGGTCTGCAGCGCGCCGTAGACTTCCGAGAAGGCCATCGGCTGCGGCGAAGCGTCAAGCGCTTCCATCTGGGCGACAAGCACGTCCGACGGCTGCACGCGGAACTTCAGGCCCGCGGCGTCGCTCGGGTCGATCAGCGGCACGTTGGCCGAGAACTGCTTCATGCCGTTGTGCCAGAACTCCAGACCCATCAGGCCGCGGCGTTCCATCGAGCTTTTCATCGCAACGCCGGCTTCCGACGTCTGGAAAGCGTCGACGGCGTCGATGTTCTTGAACATGAACGGCAGGTCGAAGATGCGGAACTGCTTGGTGAAGGTCTCGAACTTCGACAGCGACGGCGCGGCCAGCTGGACGTCGCCCTGCAGCATCGCTTCAAGAACCTGGTCGTCGTTGTAGAGCGTGGAGTTCGGGTAGACCTCCATGCACATCGTGCCGTCCATCTCGGCGTTCACGCGCTCGGCCAGCAGCGAGGCAGCGATGCCCTTGGGGTGCTTGTCCGAGTTGGTCACGTGGGCGAACTTGACGACGATCTCGCCGTCATCGCAGGCATTTTCCTGCGCGGTGGCGGCCTGAGCGGCCAGAACAAGCGCGACGGCCGTGGCGGCCTTGGCGACGAATTTCATCTCGGTATTCCTCCCGATATGGATAGTGATTGTCCTCCGAGGGCCCGTGTCCGGGCCTCGACGGATAGAAAGCCGCCAGCGAAAATCCGCACAAGCGGAACTTCGCGTTTTCGTGACAACGCAGATTTTCTGTTAATTTTCAGCGCCCTGAGAGCCATTCCCTGAACACATGGCAGATGGCGCAATTGGGAATGGGTGAAACTCCGCACAGCGCCCTGGGCGGTTTGTGCGGGATTCCGCACACTTCGACGGGCGCCGCGATGCAGCGAGTCAGCGGAAGTCTTCGGGCCGAAGGTTGTGACGGGCGAGCTTGTCGTAGAACGTCTTGCGGGGCAGCTTCAGCACCTGCGCCGCCTCGGTCGCGTTGCCGTGCTGACGTTGGAGCGCCTCGATCAGCATCGACCGTTCCACCTGCGCCAATCGCTCGTTCAGGCCCAGTTCCTCTTCCGTCTCCGCCTCGCCCAGCCCCATCGCGAAGCGCATCGCCGCGTTCATCAGCGACCGGGCGTTGCCGGGCCAGTCCTGCGCCATCAGCCGCGCGCCCAGGTCGGGCGTGATGTCCGGCATCGGCAGCGCCGCCTGTTCACAGGCAAGCTGAAGGTAATGGCGGAACAGGATCGGGATGTCCTCGGTCCGTTCGCGCAGCGACGGGATGCGCACCCGCATCACGTCAAGCTTGTAGTAGAGGTCCGGATTGAACCGGCCCTCGCGCGCCTCTGTTTCAAGGTCGCGATACGTCCCCGCCACTACCCGCGCAGACGGCGCGTTTTCCATCAGATCGAGCGCGAGGAACTGCGTCGCCTGAGGCAGGGTCGCGACCTCGTCCAGAAACAAGGTGCCCCCCTTGGCGGCATCGAAGGCATCCCGCAACGCCTCGGGCGTCAGGGTGGCGGCGACCAGTTTCTGAAAGGGCCGCTGCGACGCGCCAGACAGCAGGTGGATCACTTCGGCCACCTTCGAGGTGCCTGTGCCCGGCTCGCCGGTGATCAGCACCTCGGCCGAGGTCCGCGCCACTGCGCGCACCCGCTCGCGAAGCCCCTCGGCCTGCGCGGACTGGCCGTGCAACAGCCGCGCCGCCGCATCGCCCCGGGACAGTTGCTGTTTCAGGCGTCGGTTTTCCAGCACCAGTTCGCGGGTCTTCAAAGCCTTCTCGACCACCGCCAACAGATCCTTGGGACCACATGGCTTTTCGAGGAAATCGAAGGCCCCGGCCGCCATGCCGCGCACCGCCATCGGGATGTCGCCTTCGCCGGTCAGCAGGATCACCGGCAGGTCTGGATCGACCCCATGGGCATATTCCAGCAGGTGAAACCCGTCGCGCCCCGGCATCCGGATGTCACTGACCACGACCCCCTCGAACGCGGGCGTGATGTTGTCCTTGGCTTCCACGAAAGAGCCCGCCGTGATCGGCTGCAATTCGGCCAGTTCCAGCGTCTGGCCCAGCGCCTCGCGCACGGCGGCATCGTCGTCGACCAGCAGCACCCGCCGCGTCATTGCAGTTCCTCCGCCCGGTCCAGTTCGACCGTGAACATCGCGCCGCCGCCGGGCGCGTTCTCTCCGGTCAGGCGGCCGCCGAAGCTTTGCACCAGCCCGTAGGAAATCGAAAGCCCCAACCCCATGCCTTCGCCGCCGACTTCCTTGGTGGTGTAGAACGGATCGAAGATGCGCTCTGGCTCCGAGATGCCGGGGCCATTGTCCTGCACGATCAGCCGCACGGCTTCATCCGCCTGTTCGATGCGGATACGGATCATCGGGTTCTCGACCTCTCCCATCGCGTCCATCGCGTTCGACAGCAGGTTCAGCACCACCTGGCTTAACCGCACCTCGCCGCCCATCACCACCGACGGACCGTTGGGACGCTTCCAGTCGATCCGCGTCCCGGTGTCGGCGATCCGAGGGCCAAGCATCTCCAGCGCGCTTTCCACCACCGCCGCCAGCCCGACGCGGGTCGCGGGCGCGGTTTCCTGCCGGGCGAAGGCGCGCAGATTACGGATGATCCGCGCCATCCGCTGCGCCATGTCGGAGATCCGGCCCAGCGTCTCGCCCGCCTTCTCGGTCTTGCCGCGTTCCAGCAGGATCGAGCCGTTCTCGGCAAAGGACTGGATCGCCATCAGCGGCTGATTCAGTTCGTGGCTGATGCCCGCCGACATCTGGCCCAGCGCACTTAGCTTGCCCGCGCGCACCAGTTCCGCCTGCGCCTGCCGCAGCGCCGCCTCGGCCTCGTTCCGCTCCTGGATCTCGTGGCGCAGGTCCTCGTTCAGCAGCGACAGCGCCTCTGTCCGCTCGGCCACCCGCGCTTCGAGTTCCGCGTTGGCGCGTTCTTCGACCTCCAGCCGCTGCGACAGGGCGCGGCGGCGTTCGGCGATGTAGAACAGCACCGCCCCGAACATCAGACAGACCGCCGCCGCCACCGCCGCCTGCAACCAGGCAAGCCGCAGGGCGGGCTGGAGGCTGACAAGGATTTCGGCCGCCACGCCGATGGTCGGCAGATCGCGCGACAGGTGCAGCGCGCGGCGCGGAATGTCGGGCCGGTCTTCCAGTTCCCACAACTCGTGCGCGCGCACGTCCCACTCGCGCCGGTCGGGGAACGGCCGCAACATAGCGCCGGCATAGACCTCGTCGGGCAGCGCGCCATTCGTGCCGGGGGTGCGGACCGTCAGCACGAGGTCGGGCCGGTTCGACACCATCACGACGCCCATCTCGTCGGTGAAGAACACCGGCGACGGATCGGACGGCCAGTTCCATTCCACCTCGGCGATATTCAGGCGCACCAGCACCGCACCCGCGACCGGCCCGGCCTGGGAAAACACCGGCGCCGCGAACATATAATAGCGCTGGCCATTGTCGGGATCGACGCCGGTGGCGGTTCCCAACGCGCCGTCCAGCGCCCTCTCGAACGCGCGGGTGCCGCCGACGAAGCGCGCCGCTGCGCGGTCTGACGCGGCCAGCACCCAGCCCGAGGCGTCGGCGATCCACAGCTTTTGCCCCACGGACCGGTCCGCGAACCGTTGCAACTGGGCGTCGGCGATGTCGGGATCACCTCCCTCTCCCAGCACCAGCGGCTTCAGCACCGGATGATCGGCGATGACGACGGCAAGATCGCGCACCCGCTGCAACTGCCCGGTCAGCCGGTCGGCCGCCAGCGCAAGGTCGGCCTCGCCCCGTTCGCGCAACTGGTCCAGCGCCGAGGTGAACGCGACCCACCACGCCCCCGCGGCGATGACCGCCACGAAGACGAGAAACCCGGCCACGGTGAGGCCTCTGCGCCTGTACCTTTGCGTCATCCGGTTTTTCTAGTCGCGCCCGCTTGCATTGGAAAGCGGCTTCGCCGAAGGCTCTGCGCCATGACCACCCTGCCCCGCATCAGCCAGTCGCCAACGGACCCTGCCTTCGTGCAGGACCCTTATGCCTTCTATGACCGCCTGCGCCCGATGGGGCCGCTGGTGTTCTGGGAGGATTACGACATGCCCGTCGCCGCCGGTTATGCCCAGGTGAACGCCCTGCTGCGGGACCGGCGGCTGGGGCGTGAAGTTCCGGCGGAACTGGCGCCCGCGATCCCGGACCGGCTGGCGCCGTTCTACGATATCGAGGCGCACTCGATGCTTGAACTCGAACCGCCGCGCCACACCCGCCTGCGCGGGCTGGTGGTGCGCGCCTTCACCTCGCGCCGGATCGCGGCGCTGGGGCCCGAGATCGAGGCGTTGTGCCACCGGTTGATCGACGGCTTTCCGGCTGGGGAAATCGACCTGCTGCAAACCTACTGCACGCAGGTCCCGGTCATCGTCATCGCGCGTCTGCTGGGGGTGCCCGACAGCATGGCGCCGGACCTTCTGCAGTGGTCCAACGCGATGGTGTCGATGTATCAGGCCCGCCGCGACCGCGCCGTGGAAGATGCCGCCGTCGCCGCCTCGGCCGATTTCGCGGCGTTCATGCGCGACTATGTCGAACGCCGCCGCGCCGACCCGCGCGACGACCTGATCACCCAGCTGATCGCGGCGGAAGAAAACGGCGAACGCCTGTCGACGGACGAGTTGATCACCACCTGCATCCTTCTTTTGAACGCGGGCCACGAAGCGACGGTGCACACGCTGGGCAACGGCGTGAAGGCGCTGCTGGAGCATCGGACTGACGCGAAGCTCCTGACCGCCGACTGGGTCGAGGCGACGGTGGAAGAGATTCTGCGCTATGATGCGCCGCTGCATATGTTCACGCGGCAGGTCTATGAGGATGTCGAGCTGTTCGGCCACCGCTTCGGGCGCGGCGACCGGATCGCCTGCCTGTTGGGCGCAGCCAACCGAGACCCGGCTTTGGCCGAGGACCCTGCCCGCTTCGACCCCTCCCGCACGCCCGGCGCCAACGCGGCCTTCGGGGCGGGCATCCACTTCTGCGTCGGCGCCCCTCTGGCGCGGCTGGAAATGCAGATCGCCCTGCGCGTCCTGTTCGAGCGGATGCCCGGTCTGAAGCTGACCGAAACCCCGCGCTATGGCGACGTGTACCATTTTCACGGGCTGACAGGGCTGCGCGTCTCCGCTTAAGGTCTTAAGCAATAGGATCCGGAGACATTGACATGAAACGACTTTTCCTCGCGCTCGCCGCGCTGTGCCTGTCGACAGCCGCCACCGCGCAAGAGCGCGTACTGACCCCCGGCAAAGCCGCGGGCTTCGACGGCGTCATCACCCAGTGCATCACCTTCACCCGCGTCGCCTTCGCCGTCGATATGTGCGACCGGCTGTCGGCCTCGGTCGCCTCGCTGGCGCAGGCGCAGGGTCTCGCGCTGCTGGATCTCGGGCGGACCGAGTGGGGCTTTGGCTCTGACGTCTATCTTGAACCGACCGGCGACACCGGGATGGAAGCGCCGGTTCACCTGACCTTCTACATCCGCGGCTCGGAAGGGCCGAACAGCGCCTTCATCTGGGCCTCGCTGTACAAGCCGACCATCGGCCGTCTCGGGCCTCCGGGACGGCTGGTCATCTGGGAGGACTCGGGGCTTGGCGCGGGCGATGCGGCGACGATCCGCGACGGGCTGTCCGCCGGGCTGGCGCAGAAGCTGACCCCGGTGTTCGAGGCGCTTGGCGCGGGCAAGCTTTAGCGGATCAGACCGGCAGGATCGTCGTCGACTTGATCTCTTCCATCGAAAGCAACGCGGTCACGTTGTAGATCCGCACCTCTGATATCAGCGCCTGATAGAAGTCGTCATAGGCTTTCGCGTTCGCCACGCGGACCTTCAGGATATAGTCGATCTCGCCCGCCAGCCGGTGCGCTTCCAGCACCTCTGGGCGCGCGCGAAGCACGGCGAGGAACCGGTCCTGCCACTCCGCCTCGTGCTCGCTGGTGCGGATGAGGACAAAGAAACAGGTGCCGAGGCCCAGCGCCTCGGGATCCAGAATCGCGGTCTGCCGACCGATCACCCCGGCCTCGCGCATCTTGCGGATGCGGTTCCACACCGGGGTCTTGGAAGACCCGACTTCCTTGGCGATTTCGTCCAGCGACTGACTTGCGTCCTCCTGCAGGGCCGAAAGAATTTTCCGATCCAGAGCATCCAGACGAACGGGCATCTTGGATTCACCATTTTGCTGCGACATGCGTTCCAATCCCTCCGCAACCCGGAACAGGTGTCCTTATTCGCACCGACCGATAGCGCCGCCAAGGGAAAATTTCCTATATTGAGCGCAAGTGAACGAGTGGACCGTGCAGATGCAGCATTTCCCGATCTTCCTCAACCTTCGCGGCCGCACCGTCGTCCTGTCGGGCGGTGGCGAGGCGGCGCTGGCCAAGCTTCGTCTTCTCATGAAGACCGAGGCGACCTTGCGTGTTTTCGCCGCCGAGCCCTGCGCCGATCTGCGTGCGCTGGCCGCCGAGGGCCGTATCGTGCTGACCGACCGCTCGCTGCAGGAAGGCGACGTGTCCGGCGCCGCCCTGTTCTATGCCGCTGACGAGGATGGCGTCGAGGATGCCCGCACCGCTGCCATCGCGGACGCCGAGGGCGCGCTGGTCAACATCGTGGACAACCTCGAAGACAGCGAGTTCATCACCCCCGCCATCGTCGACCGCGACCCGGTGACCGTGGCGATCGGGACCGAGGGCGCCGCCCCCGTGCTGGCGCGCGCGATCAAGCGCGACCTCGAAGAGCGCCTGCCGCCGGTGCTGGGCCTTCTGGCGAAGATCGGCAAGCTGTTCCGCCCGGCCGCCGAGCGCCTGCCCATGGGCCGCGCGCGCCGCGACTTCTGGGGCGACTACTACTTCGACGCCGGCCCCCGCGCCTACGAAGCCGAGGGCGAAGACGGCGCGCGGGCCGCGCTGGAGGATCTGCTGGACCGTCACCTGTCGCGCGGCGAACAGGCGGGGCATGTCGATTTCGTCGGCGCCGGTCCGGGTGACCCGGAACTGCTGACGCTGAAAGCCCGCGTGGCGCTGGACAAGGCCGACGTGGTGATCCACGACCGGCTGGTCGCGCCCGAGATCCTTGAACTCGCCCGCCGCGAGGCGCTGCTGGTGGATGTCGGCAAGACCGGCTTCGGCCCCTCGGCCTCGCAGGACGACATCAACGCCGCCATCGTGGAACACGCGTCGCAAGGCGCGCATGTTGTCCGCCTCAAGTCCGGTGACCCCACAGTGTTCGGGCGACTGGATGAGGAAATCGAGGCCGTCGAGGCCGCCGGTATCGACTGGCGCATCGTCCCCGGCATCACCGCCGCCTCTGCCGCCATCGCCGGCCTGGGCCAGAGCCTGACCAAGCGCGAGCGCAACTCGTCGGTGCGCTTCATGACCGGTCACGACATGAAGGGCTTTGCCGAGCAGGACTGGCGCGCGCTCGCCCGCCCCGGCGAGGTCGCCGCTGTCTACATGGGCAAGCGCGCCGCCCGCTTCGTGCAGGGCCGCCTGATGATGCACGGCGCCGATCCCGCCACGCCCGTCAGCTTCGTCGAAAACGCCTCGCGCCCGGATCAGCGCGTGGTCGAGGCGACGCTGGGCGACATGGCCGACGCACTGGCCGACACGCCGCTCGATGGCCCCGTCCTTACCTTTTACGGCATCGCGCCGCGCCGGGCGCGCGCCGAAGCCACCGCATTCGAACAGGAGATGGCCCTATGAGCCGCCAATTCACCCCCAAGGTCGTCACCGCCAACGCCCTGCTCGAGGGCGATGTCGTCTATCTGACCGCCGATGACACCTGGACCCGCGACCACGCGCAGGCCGAACTGATCGAGGACGAGGCGCACGCGCAGATCCGTCTGGTCGACGCCAGCGCCCGCGCGGACGAGATCGTCGGCGCTTATCTCGCCGATGCCAAGGCCGGTCCCGATGGCCCCGAACCCATCCACTTCCGCGAGGTGTTCCGCACCCGCGGCCCTTCGAACTACGCCCACGGCAAACAGGCGGAGCAGTAAAGCCATGTACAGCTATACCGAATTCGACGAAGCCTTCGTGCGCGAGCGCGTGGCCCAGTTCCGCGCCCAGGTCGAGCGCCGCATCGACGGCTCGCTGACCGAGGACGAGTTCAAGCCGCTGCGCCTGATGAACGGCCTGTACCTGCAACTGCACGCCTATATGCTGCGTGTGGCGGTGCCCTACGGCACGCTGAACAGCCGCCAGATGAACCAGCTCGCCTACATCGCCGAGACTTGGGACAAGGGCTATGGCCATTTCACCACGCGTCAGAACATCCAGTACAACTGGCCGCTGCTGAAGGACGTGCCGGATATGCTGGACGCGCTGGCCGACGTGGGGATGCACGCCATCCAGACCAGCGGCAATACGATCCGCAACGTGACCGCCGACCATTTCGCCGGGGCCGCCGCCGACGAGATCGAGGATCCCCGCCCCTACGCCGAGCTGCTGCGCCAGTGGTCCACCGACCACCCGGAATTCCAGTTCCTGCCGCGCAAATTCAAGATCGCCGTCACCGGCGCGCCGAACGACCGCGCCGTGGTCAAGGCGCATGACATCGGGCTTGAGATCGTGAAGAACGACGCGGGCGATACCGGCTTCCGCGTGCTGGTGGGCGGCGGCCTTGGCCGGACGCCGATGATCGGCAAGGTGATCCGCGACTTCCTGCCCAAGGATGACCTGCTGCCCTATTGCGAGGCGATCGTCAGCGTCTACAACCTGCTGGGCCGCCGCGACAACAAGTACAAGGCGCGCATCAAGATCACCGTTCACGAGAACGGGCTGGACGAGTTCAAGGCGCAGGTCGAGGACCGCTTCGCGCTGCTGCGCGGCCAGTTCGGCGGCGCCGACCAGCAACTGCTGGCCGAGATCAAGGCGCAGTTCGCCCGCCCCGACCTTCCGGCGCGCGACCTGTCGGGCTTCACCACCGCCTATGACAACGACCCGGTGTTCCGGGCGTGGGTCGACACCAACGTGGCCGAGCACGCCGTCGACGGCTATGCGCTGCTGACGATTTCGCTGAAGGCGCATGGTGAGACTCCGGGCGACGCCACCGCCGAGCAGATGCGCGAGATGGCGGCGCTGGCCGCCGAGTATTCCTCGGACGAGCTTCGCATCAGCCACGAGCAGAACGTGATCCTGCCGCATGTCGCCAAGTCCGACCTGCCCGCGATCCATGCACGGCTGCAGCAGCACGGGCTGGCCACCGCGAACATCGGCCTGATCTCGGACATCATCGCCTGCCCCGGCATGGATTACTGCGCGCTGGCGACGGCCCGCTCGATCCCGGTGGCGCAGCAGATCGCGACCCGGTTCGACGAACTGAAGATGGAGCACGACATCGGTCCGCTGAAGATCAAGATCTCGGGCTGCATCAACGCCTGCGGCCACCACCATGTCGGACACATCGGCATTCTGGGGCTGGACCGCGCCGGCGTCGAGAACTACCAGATCACCCTTGGCGGTGACGGAACCGAGGACGCGGCAATCGGCACGCGGACCGGCCCCGGCTTCGCCTACGATCAGATCGTTCCCGCCATCGAGACCCTTGTCGAGACCTACCTCGACGAGCGCGAAAGCCCGGACGAGACGTTCCTGGATACCTACAAACGTGTCGGTATGGCGCCTTTCAAGGCGGCCCTCTACCCGGCCGAGGAGAAGAGCCGTGCCGCTTGATCCAGCCTCTGCACCGGTCGCCGACCGGGTCAGGGATCTGAACGAACGCTACCGGCACCACGGCGCGACCGCGGTGCTGGAACGTGCCCTGTCCGACGCGCAGGTCGGAAACATCGCGCTGGTGTCGTCCTTCGGCGCCGAGTCGGTGGTGCTGTTGCACATGATCTCGGTGATGGACCGCACCACCCCGGTGCTGTTCATCGACACCCAGATGCTGTTCGAAGAGACGTTGCAGTACCAGCTGGACGTGTCCGAGAAGCTGGGCCTGACCGACGTGCGCTCGATCCGTCCCGACCCCGAGAAGATCCGCGAACTCGACCGCTTCGGGGCGCTGCATCTCAGCGACCCGGACGCCTGCTGCGACCTGCGCAAGACGCAGACGCTGGCCAGCGCGCTGGCGCCGTTCGACGCGTGGATCACCGGCCGCAAGCGGTTCCAGGGCGGCCAGCGCGCCGCGTTGGAGTTCTTCGAGAACGAGGGCGACATCCGCATCAAGGTCAACCCTCTGGCCCACTGGGCCAAGGACGATGTCCGCGACTACATGATCAACAACCGCCTGCCCCGGCATCCGCTGGTGTCGCAGGGCTATCCCTCGATCGGCTGCAAGCCCTGCACCAGCAAGGTCGCCGAGGGCGAGGACGAACGTGCCGGGCGTTGGCGCGGCAAGGACAAGGTGGAATGCGGGATCCACTTCATCAATGGCAAGCCCGTGCGCCGGGTCGCCGAAGGGACTGAGGGCGAAGCGACGCCGCAAGAGGAGACGACAATGAGCGTTATCGTGACCGATGGCGGTTTTGCCGCCGACGACTGGAATGGCGAACTGGCCGCGCCCGAAGACACCGGCGCCGCCGCCGTGCTGCTGCCCTCGGACGCCGACCCCGAAGTGCTGCGCGACCGGCTGGACCAGCTGAAGCTTGTGGCCGTGGACTTCCCCAGCTTCGCGGACGGTCGCGGCTTTACGATCGCGCGCCGCCTGCGCCTGATGGGCTACACCGGCCGTCTGCGCGCCAAGGGTCACGTTATCGCCGATCAGTACGCGATGGCACGCCGCGTTGGTTTTGACGAGGTCGAGATCGACCTTGACCTTGCCACCCGTCAGCCCGAGGATCAGTGGCTCCGCCGCGCCGAATGGAAGGCGCATGACTATCAATCTCGCCTGCGCGCCTGATTGACGCCTTCCATCTGACCTGCATCAAGGATTAAGGATTCACACGGCCGTAAGGCCATGGATGAGATAGACATGACCGAGCAAAAACCCGTGACCCAAGCCGCCGCCCAGAAAGTACCCGCCCTGCCGGACGCGCAGACCGTGACAGAGGTCCAGCACTACACCGACCGCCTGTTCCGGTTCCGCTGCACCCGCCCCGCCTCGTTGCGGTTTCGCTCGGGCGAATTCGTCATGATCGGCCTGATGGGGGATCCGCACCCCGAGACCGGCAAGCAGAAGCCGCTGCTGCGCGCCTATTCCATCGCCTCGCCCGCGTGGGACGAAGAGCTGGAATTCTATTCGATCAAGGTGCAGGACGGCCCGCTGACCTCGAAGCTTCAGCACCTGAAGGAAGGCGACGAGATCATCCTGCGGCCCAAGCCCGTCGGCACGCTGGTGCATGACGCGCTGCTGCCCGGAAAGCGGCTGTGGTTCTTCGCGACCGGCACCGGCATCGCGCCGTTCGCCTCGCTGATCCGCGAGCCCGAGACGTACGAGCGCTACGACCAGATCATCCTGACCCACACCTGCCGCGAGGTGGCCGAGCTGACCTATGGCCGCGAGCTGGTGGAAAGCGTCCGTGCCGACGAGATGCTGGCCGAGGTGATCGGCGAGAACTTCGCCGACAAGCTGGTCTACTACCCCACCACCACCCGCGAAGAGAGCCCGAAGATGGGCCGGGTCACCGACCTGTTGCGCTCGGGCGAGATCTTCAGGGATCTGGGGATCGAGGGCATCAGCGCCGAGACCGACCGCGCGATGGTCTGCGGCTCGATGGGGCTGAACACCGATCTGAAGGAAATCCTTGAAGGCTTCGGCCTGAAGGAAGGCGCGAACTCCGAGCCTGCCGAATACGTGGTCGAGAAGGCCTTCGTCGGCTGATCCTTCCCGGCGCCTCGGCGTCGACCGTGATATTCCAAACCTGCCCCGCGTCACCGCCGGGCAGGTTTTTCTTTTCCGGGTCTCACCTCAGCCGCCGGTCAGGTCCTGCGCCAGCATCAGCGCGTTTCCGTCCGGATCGTAGAAGGTCGCGGTGCTGACCATCCCCTCGATCACCTCGGTCGGCCCGTCGAACCGCACCCCTTCCGCCTCCAAGGCGGCGCGGGCGGCGTCGATGTCGGCAACACCGAACACGGGCACCATATTGCCCGGCGCGGGCGACGCCTGTTCGCCAAGGCCAAGGGTCACGCCGTCGGTCTTGGTCTGAAGCTCGGTCCAGCCTGCATCGTCGGCATGGTAGATCAGGTCGAAGCCCAGCATATCCAGATACCATTTCGCGCTGACGTGGCGGTCCTTCACCGACATCGCGAGGGTAATCGTGTTCTCAAGGGTAACGGCAGCCATGGGGATTCCCTTAATTCAGAAAATATAGTAACTATACTTTATGGACATTGAGATTCTTGTCAAGCTGACCGCGCGCGCCTGGGCCCTGAACATCCTCGCCTGCCTTGACGCAGGCACGCCGGGACGGCAGGCGCCACTTCTGGCCGCCACGGGCGCAAGCCGGACCGCCTTCGCCCAAAGCCTGTCGCACCTGATCGAGTTGAAACTGCTAGAGCGCAACCCAGGCCATGGCCACCCGCTGCGGCCCGAATTCCGGCTGACGCCCGAAGGGATCCGGATCGCCGCTATCGCGGGACGCATCGTAGGCGCAGGTTCGCGAGACGAAGACGCGGCCCTGCTGCGCCGCACGTGGACAGTGCCGATCCTCGTCGCCTGCCAGCGGCCCCGCTATTTCGGCGAGATCCGCGCCGACCTGTCGCCAATCACCGACCGGGCGCTGTCGCTATCGCTGAAGCAGTTGCAGGCGCACCGCTGGCTGGACCGGCACACGGACACCGAGCAGCACCCCCCGCGCCCGCGCTACCATGCGGCCAATGCGGGTCAGGTCATCGGCAGGGCGCTCGCCGCCGTGGGCTGATCGCCCGACCCGTCGCCTGCGCTCACCCATAAACGCAAAACGCCCGGAGCTGTCAGGCTCCGGGCGGCGGTCGGATCGCACAGCGATCCGATCCCGTCACATATCAAGCGCCTCGCGGGCCTGCTCGAGCGCATCCGAAAGCGCCGCCTCGTCATCCCCGGCCTCTTCGATGGCCGTGGTCAGCGTCTCTTTCTGCTCGGCGTCCAGATCCGAGCCCTGGATCGTCGCCAGAACCTCGTCACGATCAAAGCCCTCGACAGTGAAGATCTCTGCCGGATCGGCGTCAGTGCTGTCGGTTTCGGCAGACGCGTCGGACGCCGGTTCGTCAGAGGCAGCGGCCTCGTCCCCGGTTTCCGCGGCGCTTTCCTCCGAGGCGGTCTCTTCATCCGCCGCCGCATCGCTGGCACCGGCGGCCATTTCGGCAGCAGTTTCCTCCATCGAGTCCGCCGTATCCGCCAGGGCCGTCGCCGCTTCTTCCATCGCCGCAGCATCGGCGCGCATCTCTTCGGCCTTCGTCATCAGTTCGTCAGCCTGATCGCGCAGTTCTGCCGCCTCGCCCATGATCACCTCGGACGCCGCAGTACTGATCGGGTCTTCCTCGGCGGTCGTCGCACCGGCAACTTCTTCATCGGCCGCAGGCGCTTCGGCTTCGGCAGTCTCTTCGACGGCGGCGGGTTCTTCCGTGGCGGCGGGTTCTTCCGCCTCAGCCATTTCCTCGGCCGCCGCAGGCTCTTCCGCCTCAGCGGTTTCCTCGGTTGCCGCAGGCTCCTCGGCCCCAGCCGTTTCCTCAGTCGCCGCAGGCTCTTCTGCCCCAGCCGTTTCCTCGGTGGCCGCAGGCTCTTCCGCCTCAGCCATTTCCTCAGTCGCCGCAGGCTCTTCCGCCTCAGCGGTTTCCTCAGTCGCCGCAGGCTCTTCCGCCTCAGCGGTTTCCTCGGTCGCCGCAGGCTCTTCCGCCTCAGCGGTTTCCTCGGTCGCCGCAGGCTCCTCGGCCTCAGCCGTTTCCTCGGTCGCTGCAGGCTCTTCCGCCTCAGCCATCTCCTCGGTCGCAGCGGGTTCTTCCGCCTCAGCCATTTCCTCGGCCGCCGCAGGCTCTTCCGCCTCAGCGGTTTCCTCGGTCGCCGCAGGCTCTTCAGCCTCGGCCATTTCCTCGGTCGCCGCAGGCTCCTCGGCCTCAGCCATCTCCTCGGTCGCAGCGGGTTCTTCCGCCTCAGCCGTTTCCTCGGTCGCTGCAGGCTCCTCAGCCTCAGCCGTTTCCTCAGTTGCCGCAGGCTCTTCAGCCTCAGCCATTTCCTCGGTCGCCGCAGGCTGCTCAGCCTCAGCCGTTTCCTCGGTCGCTGCAGGCTCCTCGGCCTCAGCCGTTTCCTCGGTTGCCGCAGGTTCCTCGGTTGCCGCAGGTTCCTCGGCCTCAGCCGTTTCCTCGGTCGCCGCAGGCTCTTCCGCCTCCGCTTCCTCGTCAGCGGCAGCGGTTTCTTCCTCGGCTGCCGGTTCCTCGGTCATCTCGGGCGCCGCGGCGATTTCGCCGGGCTCGTCCATCGCCGCAACAGGCTCTTCATCCTGTACCTGGAAATACGCGAAGCCGCCGATGGCCGCGGCCACGACAAGGGCTCCGATGATCCAACTCTTTTCCATAAAAGGAACTCCCCGCTGATATTCCGAACGCGTTTCGTGTCGAAGCATTGAAATGAAGCGGTGTTCAGCGCTTTCAAGTCGGAAAGCGCAGGAACAAAGGCCACGCGGAACGAAATGGCAGTTGAAACGGACCCCTCCAAGCCGTATCTTCTATGCCTGACTTTCCTGCAACGACATAAGGATGCACGACCATCGCTCGCAGACCCCACAATGCCCCGCCGACCCGTGACACCGGGCCTCGCGTCAACGACCGGATCCGCGCGCCCGAGATCCGCCTGATCGGCGCCGAGGGAGAGAACGTCGGGGTGGTTACGCCGCAAAAGGGCATGGCCCTTGCCGAAGCGGCGGGCCTCGATCTTGTCGAGATCTCCCCGAACGCCACGCCTCCGGTGTGCAAGATCATGGACTTCGGAAAGTTCAAGTACGAACAGCAGAAGCGTGAATCGGAAGCGCGGAAGAAACAGAAGACCATCGAAGTCAAAGAGGTCAAGTTCCGCCCGAACACGGACACGCACGACTACGATGTGAAGATGAAAAACGTCTTCCGGTTTCTCGAGGGCGGCGACAAGGTCAAGGTGACGCTTCGTTTCCGTGGCCGCGAGATGGCGCACCAGAACCTTGGGCGTGAACTGCTGGAGCGGGTCGCCGAAGACGTGAAGGAACTCGGCAAGGTCGAGAACATGCCGAAGATGGAAGGCCGCCAGATGGTCATGATGATCGGGCCCTCGACCAAGTAAGGGTCCGGCCCATCGGCAGACACGATGCACAGGCGCCTTCGGGTGCCTGTTTTCGTTTCAGGGGAGGCCCCCTGCCCCGACCCAAAAGAAAAAGGCCGAGGCGTGAACCCCGGCCCTTTTGTCCCTCGCGCGTGACCGCGTCTTATTTCTGCGGCAATGCGCAGTATTCCTGCGAGCTGATCCAGCTGCGCATGTCTTCCACCTTGTCCGGATACCGGAACGGCGCCCAGTGCTGGGAAATGCCGCCCCAGTGGCCCGGCCCGCCAAGGATGCGGTTCTTGTTCGGCATCTCGTAGGCCGCCAGCCGCACGCCGCAGCTTAGGTTCGCCGCGCCGTCGAACAGGGCCGAGGCGGATTGCGCCTTGCAGCCCACGCCGCGCGCCGTCGCCGGGGCGATCTGCAGCAGGCCCAGCCATTTGCCGCCGCCGCCCGAGGCATCGGGAGTCCAGCGGCTCTCATGCTTCGCGAGCGCCGAGAACAGGCCGGCCCAGAAGGCCCGCCGCTGTTCCACCGGCGCCGCGCGATAGGCCGGGCACCACTGGTCGATGTCTTCGGGAACCAGTTGAGACAGCACCGCTCCGTGGGTCTCCAGCGCGCCCATCGTCGCCATCGTCCACTCGGTCGCTTCCGGGCGGAAGTCCCAGCGCATCGGCGGGACGTCAGGCGTTTCGTAGGGTTTGCTTGCAGCGCAGGCGGAGGCGGTCAGCACCGCGAACAGCGTCGCGGCTCTCAACATGGAACGGATCATTGGCAAACTTTGGCAGCACCGGGCCAACCCCCGGCAAGGGAAATCCTGTGCCAAAAACGATCCGGTCCGTCTACCCTATGGTCAGGCCATCGGCGGGAATCCCCCGCCGGGGTTTTTGGCTTAATCCAAAGAACGGTACGAATTCACAAGATGTGGCAGCGCGCTCGCGGCGCGCCACCACGTGATGTTTCGCGCGGCAGGCGAACGTCAGCCCAGCCACTTGTCATAATCCGAAACGAGAAGGTGAACCGGATCGGCGTCCTCCTCGATCTCAGAGAATCGGCCAATGGGCTCGCGGAACACGTTGTCGGTCCGGTCGTCGTTCACGTTCGACACTTCGCCGATCAGAACGCGGCCGCCCTCGCCCCAGAACGCATGCCACGTGTCGGTCTCGAGCGTGACGCTTTCGCCGGGCTTCAGCTTCAGCAGGCCGCCGGCTTCCATCACCCGCGCGCGCCCGTCGGTCAGCACGCGGACCTCGGCGTTCTCGTCGACCGAGCCGTCCGCCTTCGCCTTGAACAGCTCCAGCACCAGCGTCCCGCCGCCACGGTTGATGATGTCCTCGGTCTTCAGGTTGTGCCGGTGCATCGGCGACAGCTGATCTTCGCCCGAGATCATGATCTTCTCGGCATATAGCATGCCCTTGCCCTGCGGGATGTTGTCGTTCGTCCCGTTGCGCACGGTGAACAGGAACAGGCCCATGTCATCGTACTTGCCCTGCCCGTAGTCGGTGATGTCCCAGCCCAGCGCATGATCGCGCACCATCGGGGAATCCTCGGCCACCCGCCGTTTCAGCTCTTCGGGCGTCCAGTAGGCGAAGGGGGGCATGATATAGCCGAACGACCGGATGAAGGCGTCGCCGTCCTTCAGGATCTCGTTCACGGTGGATCGTTTCATGAGGGCTTCCTCTCTGTCCTGCCGGGGGATGCCGGTGCTGTTGCCTTCCGCTCCGGCCCGCGCAAGAGTGCGCCGATCGGAGGCTCCCCACATGCTTACATTACACAACTATTTCCGGTCCTCGACCTCGACCCGCCTGCGCGCGGCGCTGAATCTCAAGGGCCTGGACTACGACTACAAGGCGTATGCGCTTCTCAAGCGCGAAACGCAAACCCCCGAGTTCCTGTCGAAAAGCCCCGCGGGCCTTGTGCCGGTGCTGGAGCTAGAGGACGGAACCGCCCTGTCGCAATCGCTGGCGATCATCGAATACCTCGAGGAAGAGCATCCCGAGCCCCCGCTTCTGCCCGCCGACGCCAAAGGCCGCGCTCGCGTGCGCGCCCTGTCCTACATGATCGCCTGCGAGGTGCACCCGCTGAACAACCTGCGGGTCCTTCAGTATCTGACCTCGGAATTCGATGCCGACGATCAGGGAAAGACCGCATGGTTCAACCACTGGGTCCACGCGACGTTCGCGCCGCTGGAGACCCTGCTTGCCGAAAGTCCGGACACCGGCACCTACTGCCATGGCGAGACGCCGGGGCTCGCTGATTGCTGCCTGTATGCCCAGATGTGGAACAACAAGCGGTTCAAGGTGAACACCTCGGCCTATCCGACGATCGAACGGATCTTCACGGCCCTCGACACGCTGGACGCGTTCCGCAAGGCGGCGCCTCCGACGCAGCCCGACGCGGCCTAGGCCCCGATCCAAACGATAAAGGCCGCGCATTTCGCGCGGCCCTCGTATCCATGGTCTGTCGACTGTTGCGGCGCGTCAGTCGGCCTTGCGCTTGCGGCGGCGGGCGACGAAGCCCATCGCGGCCAGCCCGCCGATCAGCAGCGGCATTGCAGCCGGAAGCGGCACGGCCGAGATGGCGGCGGCTTCGGCGTACTGCCCGCCCTGCACGCCCGGCTCATTCAGCACGAAGTTGTCGAAGCTGGCGTTGCCGAACTTGGTGTAGATGAACACGCTCGACAGGCCGGTCCAACCCAGCTGGAACGTCGAGAAACCGGGCTGCGCCCAGAACACCTTTTTGAAGTGGTCCCCGTTCGCCAGGTAGCCCACCACGCGCACCAGCGTCGACAGGTCGCTGTTCGAACCCGCGTCGAGGCTCTCGATCGAGAACGGCGACGCCGAGTGCAGAAGCAGCGGTTCGTTGCTCAGGCTCATCAGCCAGTCGCTGCCGTTCTTGGACGCATAGGGGCGCGGCTCGGCGAAACCCGAGTCGATCACATATCCTTCGGGCACGAAAAAGCGGAACGTGCCGGTGTGCAGAAAATCGTTGCTATAGTGCGTATGGCCGTTTTCAGCCGCGATGCCTTCAAAGTCCACCGTAACGGCTTGCGCCGTACCTGCCGTCAGGACGAGGGCGATTGCCGAGAGCAATTTCTTCATTGTCACTGTCTCCGTCTCAAACCTGTAACTTCGAGGAATGTAGGATCGAACCTCGGCTGGCAACCGCAAAGTGGCAGAATTCAGGCACTGTTCACCCAAAGAACACAATGCCCAAAAGCAATGCCGTTAAACACCTAATATACCGGGTAAATTTTAACGAACTGGCGGCCTCGGCATTAACAATGCTCACGCCATACTACAGGGCCGTTGCAAACCGTGTGAAATGCCTGATCCTTGATAAACAAGGGAAATCAATGACATGATGTTAAGTATCCACGGTGGACCGGACAGGTTTCCGCGAAGTAACCCCCTGATCCGAAACACTATTACCATGGGTAAAGGGCAAGTTGTCGCCGACGCGGAGCGCGCGGTTCGCGGCCCTCGCCGGCAAACGCAAAATCGACGCCACACGGGGCCGAGTCGATGCGCGCGCCGCCCCGAAATTGACACGATCGTGATCGGATCGCCCGCCGCACGGGCGTGACGATCCGGCCCGCCGGACGCCATGCGCCATCCCCTTGCCCCGCCGCGCCCGCTCCCCTAGAACAAGCGCCGATCTTGCAGCAGGACCGCACACATGCTCGACCTCACCTATGAAGCCCCGAAACCGAAGGTCATCCAGGGCGCCAAGCACGACTGGGAACTCGTGATCGGCCTCGAGGTGCACGCCCAGGTCGCCTCCAAGTCCAAACTGTTTTCGGGCGCTTCGACGCAGTTCGGGTCCGAGCCGAACTCGAACGTCGCCTTCGTGGACGCGGCGATGCCGGGGATGCTGCCGGTGATCAACGAGTTCTGTGTCGCGCAGGCGGTGCGCACCGGGCTGGGGCTGAAGGCCGACATCAATCTGAAGTCCGCCTTCGACCGGAAGAACTATTTCTACCCCGACCTGCCGCAGGGCTACCAGATCAGCCAGCTGTACCACCCCATCGTGGGCGAAGGCGAAGTGCTGGTCGACATGGGCCCCGGCGGCGCGCGCAAGGTCCGCATCGAACGCATCCACCTGGAGCAGGACGCGGGCAAGTCGATCCACGACATGGACCCGCATTTCACCTTCGTCGACCTGAACCGTACCGGCGTCGCGCTGATGGAAATCGTCAGCCGCCCCGACATCCGCGGCCCCGAGGAAGCGGCGGCCTATGTCGGCAAGCTGCGCCAGATCCTGCGCTATCTTGGCACCTGCGACGGCAACATGCAGAACGGAAACCTGCGCGCCGACGTGAACGTGTCGGTCTGCCGTCCGGGCGATTACGAGAAGTACCAGGAGACGCAGGACTTCTCGCATCTGGGCACCCGCTGCGAGATCAAGAATATGAACTCGATGCGCTTCATCCAGCAGGCCATCGAGTACGAAGCGCGCCGCCAGATCCAGATCCTGGAAGCGGGTGGCGAGATCGATCAGGAAACGCGGCTGTACGACCCCGACAAGGGCGAGACCCGCTCGATGCGGTCCAAGGAAGAGGCGCACGATTACCGCTACTTCCCGTGCCCCGACCTGCTGCCGCTTGAGATCGAGCAAGCCTGGGTCGACGACATCGCCGCCTCGCTGCCGGAATTGCCGGATCAGAAGAAGGCCCGCTTTGTCGCGGATTACGGGATGACGGAATACGACGCCTCGGTGCTGACGGCCGAGGTCGAGAACGCATCCTTCTTCGAAGAGGTCGCGGCGGCGTCCGACGGCAAGCTAGCCGCGAACTGGGTGATCAACGAACTGTTCGGTCGTCTCAAGAAAGACGACAAGGACATCGGTGACAGCCCGATGAGCCCGGCGCAGCTGGGCGGGATCATCTCGCTGATCCAGAAGGGCGACATTTCGGGCAAGATCGCGAAAGACCTGTTCGAGATCGTCTATACCGAGGGCGGCGACCCGTCGCTGATCGTGGAAGAGCGTGGCATGAAACAGGTCACCGACACCGGCGCCATCGAGGCCGCGGTGGACGAGGTGATCGCCGCCAACCCCGACCAGGTGGAAAAGGCCAAGGCCAACCCCAAGCTCGCCGGCTGGTTCGTGGGCCAGGTGATGAAAGCCACCGGCGGCAAGGCGAACCCGAAGGCGGTGAACGAGCTGGTCTCGGCGAAACTGGGTTTGTGACGGGGTTTGTGGTGCGCGTGAGTGCGCACCCGACGTTGCGGCAATGTGGTTGGGGTTTGTGGTGCGCATGAATGCGCACCCTACCCGGCTCGCGGTACATTTTCGTTCGGTGCGCATGAACGCGCACCCTACGCCGGCACCCGTAGGGTGCACACTTATGCGCACCGCATAATTCACACCCCGTAGGGTGCGCACTTGTGCGCACCACATATTTCACACCCCGTAGGCTGCGCACTTGTGCGCACCGCGAAATTCATTCCCCCGTACGGTGCGCATTCATGCGCACCGTGCCCCCCCAACGGCCGATTTCCGCGGGTTGTGACCGCTCACGCCCGCCCGCCGCTTTCCCTGGCCCGACCCGTTTGCTAATGTCCCTCGGCGTCGAATCCGAGGGGTCCCAGATGCCGCGTTATGAATACAAGGTCGTGCCCGCGCCGAAGAAGGCCGGGAAGGTAAAAGGGGTCAAGGGAACCGAAGCCCGCTTTGCCCACGAACTCGCCAGCCTGATGAACCAGTACGGCGCCGACGGCTGGGAATACCAGCGCACCGATACCCTGCCCTGCGAGGAACGCTCGGGCCTGACGGGCCGCACCACGACGTTCCAGAACCTGCTGGTGTTCCGGCGCGAACTGGACACGGCGATGCGCGCGGCGGATGCCATCGCGTCGGTCCACGTCGACCAGCCCGCGCCGATGACGGCCCCTGCCCCGGTCCGCACGCCGCCGCACGCCGAGCCGGCCCCCGCGCCGCGGGCCGAAGCCCCGGCACCCGCGCCGACCCCGACCCCGACACTCTCAGCCGAGCCGATGCGGACTCCCGATGGCGAACTGTCGTTCTCGCGCGCGCCGTTCCACCACCGCGGCGACGGTCAGGACGAGCCGCAGATCAGCGCCCGCTCGCCCGAGGGCGTCACGCCGCGCCTTGGCGCCGCCAGCCATCCAGAGCCCGCGGATCCCCCGGCAGAAACATCCCCCGGGGTGGCGCGGCGGGGTTAGGCCTCTATGTGAAGGGCCAGCGCGTGCAGACGTCCCATGACATCCGGCCCCAGCGCCTCGTGCACCGCGCGATGGCGTTGCAGTCGGGTCATGGGTTCGAAGGCCGGCGCCTTGATCCACACGCGGAAATGACTGTCGCCGCCTTCCCGGTACCCGGCGTGGCCACGGTGTTTTTCGCTTTCATCCTCAACAGTTAGCGTCTCGGGTGCAAAAGTTTCCGACAGCTTCTGCTCTATGATCGTTACCAGTTTCATTTTTTCCCACCTGCCCCCTTCAATCCGGCGGCAAAACCATTAGACTTCCGTGTCCGAGTAGCAAAGGCGAGCCCAAATGGCGAATCCAGATCCGTTCGGTTTTGACATCCGCGTCACCTCTGACAAGAAGAAGCGCAATCGTGGCAAACGCGGCATGTCCGGCGCGTTCGAGACGTCGCAGCGGGAATGCGAACATCCCGGCTGCCGCGAACAGGGCCAGTACCGCGCTCCACGGTCGCCCGATCACCTCGACGAGTACCTGTGGTTCTGCAAGGACCACGTCCGCGAGTACAATCTGAAATGGAACTTCTTCAACGGCACGACCGAAGAGGAATTTCAGGAGCAGATCGACAGCGACCGCGTCTGGGGCCGCGAGACCAAGCCGTTGAAACCGGGCGAGGAACAGCGCGCCTGGGCGCGGCTGGGCATCGACGACCCGCATCAGGTGCTGGGCGAGAACGCCACGCGCAACCCCGGCAAATCGGTCACCGGCACCCGCAAGCTGCCCCCCACCGAACGGCGCGCGCTGGATATTCTCGAAGCCAAGGACCATTGGCAGAAGGCCGAGATCCGCAAGGCCTACAAGGCGCTGATCAAGGTACTGCATCCCGACATGAACGGCGGCGACCGCGGGCACGAGGAACAGCTGCAGGAAGTCGTCTGGGCCTGGGACCAGATCAAGGACAGCCGGAACTTCCAGTAAGGCCGCATCCTTACACGATTTCGGGGGCGCGCCATGGGTGCGCCCCTTGTCGTTCGCGCCCCTGCCCGCCGACCCTGCGTCATGCGCGGAAACCGGACCGGGGCGCCCGCGCGGCGCGAGCGGAAATTGACAGGTGCACCGCCCGCCCGATAGGGAATGTGAACGCGGTATCCGGGGTCGGAGAATGACAAAGCCATTGGTCGTGCTGTCCAGCGCACGTTCCGGCACCAACTATTTCCTGAGCGTTTTCCAGAAGATGGCGCCGGACGGTGTGGTTCTGCGCGAGGTGTTCCGCAAGGGCGGCGACAACCTTCCGGAACTCGCCGAACTGACCGGCCTGCCGCGGTCCCGGCTGGTGACGCTGGGGCAGGACGATCCGGTCGCTCTGTGGCAAATGCTGCGTAAGGCCGCCGGATCGCGTCCGCTGGCGGTGAAGATCTTCTATTACCACGCAAGGCCAGGCAGCCCGATCTGGGACAGGCTGATCGACGAGGCGCGGATCATCCACCTTGTCCGCCGCCGTATCCTCGACACGCTGGTGTCGCGCAAGCTGGCCGAGGACAGCGGGACATGGTTCCAGCCCAGCCATGTCGACGGTCCGCCCGCGCGACCCGAGGTCCGGCTGGACCCAACCGAAGTTGCCACCTTCATCAGCGAACGGCAGGCCTATGTGCAGCGCTTCCGCGAACGGTTCCGGAACGCCGATCTGCACGAGGTCAGCTACGAGGACATCGCCGCCGATCCGAAGCTCTGCGCGGAACGTATCGCGCAGGTGACCGGGCTTCCGATGCCCGCCTTCCCGATGCAGCTTCCGATCCGCAAGCAGAACACATGGGCGATCCCGGATATCGTTTCGAACTACAACGAGATCGCGGATTTCGACAAATCCCACCTGTAAGGAAGCCGGCCGATGTCGATGCAGTACCAGATGGAAAGCAGCCACATCGCCGACTATGGCCTGTGGACCCTGCCCGGGATCGACTTTCCCCTGCGCGGCCCGCCGGTCGCCATCGACGGCAAGGCCCCTGCCATCTCGTTCCTCGGCGCGGCGCAGGTGTTCGGGACGTTCGTGAACCATCCCTTCCCCAACCTGTTGGGAGAGATGCTGTCGGCCCGTGTGATGAACCTTGCGAACGGCGGCGCGGGGCCGGGTCTGTACGCCACCCGGCCAGAGCTGATCGACCTTGTGAACCGCAGTTCGGTCTGCGTGATACAGGTGATGTCGGCGCGCTCGTCGATGCAGAACCGGTACATGACCTCGCTGAACGGCCGCGCCTCGGTGCGGCTGACCTACCCGGACGGGCGAAGCGAGGATTGTCTCGGCCACCATGCGCTTCTTCGCATCGCGGGCGCGGTGTCGAAGCAGGAGTTCGCGGACCTCGTGGCAGAGACGCTGGACAACTACGTCGCGCAGTATCGTGCGCTCTGCGCGGCGATCACCGTGCCGAAGGTGCTGTTGTACCTCGGGCCGAACCCGCCGATCGCCGATGTCACCTCGGACGACTGGACGCCCGAGCGTCTGGTGGGCACGCATCCGCATCTCGTGACGCAGAAGGTCTTCGCCGAGCTTCAGACGCTGTGCGAGGCGACCGTCGCCGTGGTCGGCAAGGAAGGCATGGACCGGCGCCTGCTGAACCGGTTCACCGGCGAGTACACGTCGATCAAGCGGTCCGAGACCTACACGATCACCAACCACCGCGCCTATATCCCGCCGCACATGCACGTTCAGGCGGCGCTGGAGCTTTACCCGGTCGTCGGGCCGTTCCTGGCGCCATAGGACGGCTCAGGCCGGGGTGAAGGTCAGCGCGATGCCGTTCAGACAATGCCGCTTGCCGGTGGGCTTCGGGCCGTCGTCGAAGATGTGCCCAAGGTGCGAGCCGCATCGGCGGCAGTGAACCTCGGTCCGGGTGATGAACAGCTTGCGATCGGGCTTGGTGCGCACCGCGTCCTCGATGGGCGCCCAGAAGCTGGGCCAGCCGGTGCCGCTTTTGTACTTTGTCTCAGAGGGATAGACCGGCAGCTTGCAGCCCTTGCAGTGGAACGTGCCCGCGCGCGTCTCGTCGTTCAGGGGGCTGGTGAAAGCCCGCTCGGTGCCTTCGTCGCGCAGCACGTCGTATTCGGCATCGCTCAGCATGGCGCGCCATTCGGCCTCGGACCGGCGCACCGTGACATAGCGCGCATCGGTCGCGGCGCGGCTTGCGCCTGCGCGCAGAAGCGCAATGGTGCCGGCGGCGGACAGAACGAATTCCCTGCGGTTCATGGTCTGCTCCTTTTCTCTGTTATAGTGCTGGCAGACACGGGACGCGGCGCCGATCCGCTCCGCCACCTCGCGAAACCGTGACCAAAGGTGGCCCCGCCCCATCGGCTGTAGCGCCCGGACGGCGGCATACGGCGACGGACGGCGGGTGGCGTTGACCTCATCCCGATAATCTTACATGAAGGCCCGTGGGCGCCGCGCCGCGGCGCCGCATGGAACGAATTCCCTGAAGCAGAGGTCGAAATGGCGGACGGAAACCTGGATGTGACGGCGAAACCGACCGAAGAGCTCGACGTTCGCGACGTCTTCGGCATTGAATCAGAGATGAAGATCAAGGGCTTCGCTGACCGTTCGGACCGCGTGCCGGATGTCGACAGCACCTACAAGTTCGACCGCGACACCACGTTGGCAATCCTTGCCGCCTTCGGGCGCAACCGCCGCCTGATCATCCAGGGCTATCACGGCACCGGCAAATCGACCCACATCGAACAGGTCGCCGCGCGCCTGAACTGGCCCTGCGTGCGTGTGAACCTCGACAGCCACATCAGCCGGATCGACCTGATCGGCAAGGATGCGATCAAGCTGAAGGACGGCAAGCAGGTCACCGTGTTTCAGGAAGGCATCCTGCCGTGGGCGCTGCGCAACCCGACAGCCATCGTGTTCGACGAATACGACGCGGGCCGCGCCGACGTCATGTTCGTGATCCAGCGGGTGCTGGAGCATGACGGCAAGCTGACGCTTCTGGACCAGAACGAAGTGATCACGCCCCACCCGTATTTCCGCCTGTTCGGCACCGCGAATACCGTGGGTCTGGGTGACACGACGGGCCTGTATCACGGCGTTCAGCAGATCAACCAGGCCCAGATGGACCGCTGGTCGCTGGTCGCCACGCTGAACTATCTCAGCCACGATGCCGAGGCGGCGATCGTGCTGGCGAAGAACCCGCATTACAACAACGAGAAGGGCCGCCGCGAGATCAGCCAGATGGTCTCGGTCGCCGATCTCACCCGGACCGCCTTCATGAATGGCGAGTTGTCCACGGTCATGTCGCCGCGGACCGTCATCAACTGGGCGCAGAACTCCGAGATTTTCCGCGACATCGGCTATGCCTTCCGCGTGACCTTCCTCAACAAGTGCGACGAGCTAGAGCGTGAAACGGTGGCCGAGTTCTACCAGCGCTGCTTTGACGAGGAACTGCCCGAAAGCGCCGCGTCGGTCGCGATCGCCTGATCCGGCGGACATGCCAGACACCAAGCCCGGGCCCTGCGCCCGGGCTTTTTCGTTGCGCCGCACAGGTTGCCCGCCCCAACGCCGGGCCACGCCTTAACGCCGCCGAAAGCCGCGACTGCTAGACACGCCCCGGGCCGGCAAGATCCGGCCCCAGTATTGCCCAATTGATCGGCAAGATTTTTGGGGTAAGGTCTAGATAATGAGCGGAATGAAAACACAGGTCACCCTGTGGACAGTGCTGCTCCTGCTGACACTGTCCCCTCCCGAGGCCCGCGCCCTCGACGCGGTGGACCTGCCACGCCAATTCGCCAACTGCACAGGCCGCTATTCCGCCCTGATGGAACATCACTGGCTGATCGGAGAGACCGGCGACAACCGGGCCGAGCGGCGGCGCAACTCTTTCGCCGCGATGCTGGACGCCGTGCGCGCGCCCGACACGGGCCGCACCGTTCTGGCTTGGCGGATCGAGGCGAAAGCCGCGCAGGCGGCTTTGCTGCTGGTCGCGACCTTCGGCACCGATCCCGGGCGCCGCGCGAGTGCGGCGGCAAGCGCTGCGGACCATATCGCCCGCTGCGACCAGCTGATGCTCGAAGGCTGATTCCGCCTTGCGTTCGGGCCGCATCGGGCCGATGTATCGGGCATGAAGAAGCCCAACGACAACCCGGCAGATCCCTTCAAGAAGGCACTGGCAGAGGCGACCCGCGTTCTTGCGGACGACCCCGAGCTTGCGGTTACCTATTCGGTCGACCCGCCGGGGCTGGGCAACGACTCTGTCCGGCTGCCGCAGATCAGCCGGCGGATGACCAAGCAAGAGGTGCTGCTGGCCCGCGGCACCGCCGACGCCTATGCGCTGAAGCTGAAGCATCACAACGCGAAGACACACAACCGCTATTCCCCGCAGGGCCAGATGGCCCGCGACCTGTACGAGGCGATGGAAACCGCCCGCTGCGAAGCGGTGGGCGCGATGACCATGCCCGGCACCGCGTCGAACATCGACGCCAAGATCGCGAACGAGGCGGAACGACGCGGCTATGGCTCTATCACGCAGGCGTCCGAGGCGCCGCTGGCTGCCGCCGCCGGTTACCTGATCCGCCACCTCGCGACGGGCCGCCCGGTCCCCGCCGCCGCCGCCAACGTGATGAACCTGTGGCGCGACTTCATCGAAGAGCACGCGGCGGATACGCTGGGCAACCTTGACGAAACGTTGAAGGATCAGGCCGCCTTCGCCAAGTTCTCGCGCAAGATCATCGAGGATCTGGGCTACGGCGACCAGCTGGGCGACGACCCCGACGACATCTCGGAAGACGACGAGGATCAGGCAAGCTCGGACGAGCAGGAAGAAGAACCCGATTCCACCGGCTCGGAAGACGACCAGTCCGAGGATGACAGCGAGGCCGCGCCGGAGCAAAGCCAGGAAGAACAGATGGACGCCGCCGAAGCGCAGGTGTCCACCGACGAGATCGACGACATGGAGATGTCGGAAGAGACGGAGATGCCCGAGGGCGACATGCCCCTCGAACCTCCGCCGCCCCCGCCCCACTCCGAGGCCGATCCGGGCTACAAGGTCTTCACCACGGCCCATGACGAGGAAATCCGCGCCGAGGAACTGGCCGAACCGCAAGAGCTTGAACGCCTGCGCGCCTATCTGGACCAGCAGCTTGAACCGCTGAAGGGCGCCGTGTCGCGTCTGGCCAACAAGCTGCAACGGCGGCTTCAGGCGCAGCAGAACCGCAGCTGGGAGTTCGACCTCGAGGAAGGCACGCTGGACGCCGGACGGCTGGCGCGCGTCGTCGCCAACCCGACCACGCCCCTGTCGTTCAAGACCGAGAAAGACACCGAGTTCCGCGACACCGTGGTGACGCTGCTGCTGGACAACTCCGGCTCGATGCGTGGGCGTCCGATCTCGATCGCCGCGATCTGCGCCGACGTGCTGGCGCGCACGCTGGAACGCTGCGACGTGAAAGTCGAAATCCTCGGCTTCACCACCCGCGCGTGGAAAGGCGGCCTGAGCCGCGAAGACTGGCTGAACGCCGGGCGCGAACAGGGACCGGGCCGTCTGAACGACCTGCGCCACATCATCTACAAGTCCGCCGACGCGCCGTGGCGCCGGTCGCGCGACAACCTTGGTCTGATGATGAAGGAAGGTTTGCTGAAAGAGAACATCGACGGCGAAGCGCTGGAATGGGCGCACCGCAGGGTCGCCTACCGCCCCGAGGCGCGGAAGATCCTTATGGTGATCTCGGACGGCGCGCCGGTGGATGACTCGACCCTTTCGGTGAACCCCGCCAACTACCTCGAAAAGCACCTGCGCGACGTGATCGCGATGGTCGAAAAGCGCAAACAGGTGGAGCTGCTGGCCATCGGCATCGGCCACGACGTGACGCGCTACTACGACCGCGCGGTGACGATCACGGACGTGGAACAACTGGCCGGCGCTATGACCGAGCAACTGGCAAGCCTGTTCGACAGCGACCCGCGCGCCCGCGCGCGCATTATGGGCATCCGCAAGGCGTCCTGAGCCCCGCGCCTTTCGCCTGCTTCGACCCAGCCCCTTTGCGGGCCCGGGCGCGCCGTCTGACGCGCCCGCATCCGTCCCTCTGGCATCTTCCGCGACGATTGGGCAGTCTCGCCGCAAACGACAGGAGCCCCCATGTTCCAGACTTTCGACAGCACCAGTTCCCCCGAACAGGGCCCGCCCCGGCTGGCCGCGCTGCGGCGCGAGATCAAGGCGGAGAAGCTTGACGGGTTCATCGTCCCGCTCGCCGACCAGCATCAGGGCGAATACGTCGCCGACTGTGACAAGCGGCTGGAGTGGCTGACCGGCTTCACCGGTTCGGCCGGCTTCTGTGTCGCGCTCGCCGACCGTGCGGGTGTCTTCGTCGACGGCCGCTACCGGGTGCAGGTGAAGGCGCAGGTCGCCTCGGACTACACCCCCGTCGACTGGCCCGAGACCAAGCTGGGCGACTGGCTGGCCGAGGCCCTGCCCGACGGCGGCAAGGTCGGTTTCGACCCGTGGCTGCATACGCTGGGCGAGATCGAAGCGGTCGAGAAACGCCTGAAAGGCACCGGGATCACGCTGGTGGAAAGCGATAACCTCGTCGACCGCATCTGGGACGACCGTCCCGACCGTCCCTGCGAGCCGGTGACCCGCTATCCCGACGACATGGCTGGCGAAACCGACGCCGAGAAACGCGGCCGCCTCGCCGCCGCCCTGCGCGACGCGAACCAGCAGGCGGCGGTGCTGACCCTGCCGGACTCGATCTGCTGGCTGCTGAACGTGCGCGGCGCGGATATCCCGCGCAACCCGGTGGTGCAGGCCTTCGCCATTCTGCACGACGACGGCAAGGTGCAGATCTTCTCGGACGAGGCGAAGTTCCGGGGCCTCGCCACCGACAAGGCCGTCGACATCGCGCCGTGGGATGCCTTCGAGCCGGTGCTGACGCAGCTTGACGGACCGGTCCGCGTGGACAAGTCCAGCGCCCCGCTGGCCGTGACACGGGCGCTGCAATCGGCGGATATCACGATCTCTTACGCCGACGACCCCTGCATCCTGCCCAAAGCCTGCAAGAACGACACCGAACTCACCGCCGCCCGCGCCGCCCACCTGCGCGACGCCGCCGCGATGTGCGAGTTTCTTGCGTGGGTGGACGCCGAGGGCCAGAAGCTTGCCTCGGACAGCGGCCACAAGGTGACCGAGACCGACGTCGTCCGGGCGCTCGAAGGCTTCCGCCGCGCGACCAACGCGCTGCAAGAGATCAGCTTTGATACGATCTGCGGTTCTGGCCCGAACGGGGCCATCGTCCACTATCGCGTCACCGAGGACACCGACCGTCGGCTTGCCCCCGGTGAGTTGCTTCTGGTCGACAGTGGTGGCCAGTATCTCGACGGCACCACAGACATCACCCGCACCATCGCCATCGGCACACCCACCGACGAGCAGCGCGCCTGCTTTACGCGGGTGTTGAAAGGCATGATCGCGATCTCGCAGGCGCGCTGGCCCAAGGGACGTTCGGGCCATGATCTCGACGCGCTGGCCCGCATCGCGCTGTGGCGCGCCGGGCAGGACTATGACCACGGCACCGGCCACGGCGTCGGGCAATACCTGTCGGTTCACGAGGGCCCCGCCCGCATCAGCCGCGTGTCCGACATCGCGCTGGAGCCCGGGATGATCCTGTCGAACGAGCCGGGCTACTACCGCGAAGGGGCGTTCGGCATCCGGATCGAGAACCTCGTGGCGGTGCAGAACGCGCCCGCCCTGCCCGGCGGCGATGCGCACCGGGCGATGCTGGACTTCGAAACGCTGACATACGTGCCCATCGATCTTGCACTGGTCGATGCAGAGCTTCTGGACCGCGACGAACGCGCGTGGCTCAACGCGTACCACGCCGAATGTCATGCGCGTCTGGCGGACCGCGTGTCCGAGACGACGGGCGACTGGCTGTCGCGGGCGACCAAAGCGATTTGAGATGTTGTTGTTACGGTAGGGGTGCTACAACCCACCGGACACAAGACGTAGGGGACGGACGGATATGACAAGCCACATCAAGACCCGCAAGGCACCGGGCACGTGGGTGGTGCGCGCCGGCGGCGCTGTGCTGGGCGAAACCACCAACGCGGTTGAACTGACCGAGGGCGACTATCCGGCGGTGATCTACTTCCCCCGCGAAGACCTTGCGATGGCCTTCCTCGAACCGTCCGAGACCCGGTCCACATGCCCCTACAAGGGCGACGCGGTCTATTACACCATTCAGGCCAAAAGCGGCCCGATCCCGGACGCGGCGTGGAGCTATGAGACGCCGAAAGAAGGGCTAGAAGCGATTGCCGGGCACCTTGCCTTCTACACCGACCGGGTTGCGGTAGAGCAGCTCTGAGCCGCCTTTCGCGGGCGACTCACCGGAGGGTCACAGGGGACTCACGGGGGGCGCTGCCCCCTCTGCGCCTGCGGCGCATTCACCCCCGGGATATTTCTGGACCAAAGAAGGCGGCGCCAGCGCAGCCCGTCAGGCGTCGCGGTCCCAGACGTGCATCGCGTCCGGGCCGACCTGCCGTGTCTCGGTCAGCGTGAACCGGGGCGCGTCGCCAAGCCGGTCGACGCCCATCGCCCCCAGCGCCGGACGCCCTTCGGCCCCCAGCGCGAGACCGGCCTGAAAGGTGACGAGACGGTCCACGAGGTTGCCCGCGAGCAATGAGGCCGCAAGCGCGCCGCCGCCCTCGCAGAACACGCGGGTGATGCCCGCCTCTCCCAGTGCGTCCAGCGCCGTTTTCGGGTCGATCTGCCGGGCGCGCCCGGTGTCCAGCGGGATCAGCCGCGCGCCAAGGCTTTCCCACGCAGAGGTCAGATCCGGGCTGGCGTCGCCGCCGTGGCACAACCAGACCGGTACGTCCCGCGCGGTGCGGGCCAGCCGTCCGTCCAGCGGCAGGTCAAGATGGCGCGACCAGACCACGCGTACAGGCTGCCGCACCGGGCCGAAGTCGCGCACCGTCAGGTCCGGGTCGTCGGCGCGCGCCGTGCCGCCGCCCACCAGCACCGCGTCGTGGTCCAGCCGCATCCCGTGCACCAGCCGCCGCGCAGCGGGGCCAGTGATCCAGCGGCTCTCGCCGGTCGCCGTGGCAATGCGCCCATCAAGCGAGGTGGCGAGTTTCAACGTCAGGTGCGGCCTGCCCCGCTGGATCCGGCTGAGAAACCCCGCCTGCTGCCGCCGCGCCTCGGGGAACATCACCCCGGTGGTCACCGCGATCCCTGCCGCTCTTAGCCGAGCGATGCCGCCGCCGTCGACGCGGGGGTCCGGGTCCTGCAAGGCGACCACGACGCGGGCCACCCCCGCCGCGATCAGCGCGTCGGCGCAGGGCGGCGTCTTGCCATGGTGGGCGCAGGGTTCCAGCGTAACGTAGGCCGTGGCGCCCCGCGCGGCCCCGCCCGCCGCGGCAAGCGCCATCGCCTCGGCATGTGGTCGTCCGCCGGGCTGGGTCCAGCCGCGTGCGATCACCCGGCCGTCCTTCACCAGCACGCAGCCGACAGCGGGGTTGGGCCAGACGTTGCCCAGCCCCCGCGCCGCCAGCGACAGCGCGTGGCGCATGTGCCGGAGGTCGTCGCTCATCGGAAGGTCACCGTCCCGTGGGGCGGCGGTCAGACCGCATCGGGCGGCAGGTGCGGGCGCAGTTCGCTGACGAAGTCCTCGAAGTCGTCCGCCGCCTGGAAGTTCTTGTAAACGCTGGCGAACCGGACGTAGGCCACGGTGTCAATCCGGGCGAGGCTTTCCATCACGATCTCGCCGATGGTCTTGGACGGGATGTCCGTCTCGCCCATCGACTCCAGACGCCGCACGATGCCCGAGATCATCTGGTCGATGCGCTCGGGTTCCACCGGGCGTTTCTGCATCGAGATGCGGATAGAGCGTTCCAGCTTGTCGCGGTCGAAATCCTCGCGGCGCCCGTTCGACTTGATCACCACAAGATCGCGCAGCTGCACCCGTTCATAGGTCGTGAAGCGTCCACCACAGGCCGGACAGAACCGCCGCCGGCGGATCGCCACATGGTCCTCGGCCGGGCGCGAGTCTTTCACCTGAGTGTCGATATTTCCGCAAAACGGACAGCGCATGGCCTCTCCATTGATCCCAGTCCCCGGTTATCCACAGCGACTATAGGGGAGCACCGAGAGGTTGGGTAGCCCCCGAAACCGGCCACCGGATTTAGCGTGGCATGTGTTGCCGCTGGGTTGCTTGCACCCTGCCCGCCATCTGCGACAGGGGTGTGTCGAGGAACTGCTGATAGGTCATCCGCAGGCTTGAAACCGGCTCTCCGGCGATGCGCGCGCGCCATGTGTCCAGAAACAGCGGCGCGAAATCGAAGCGGCCGCGCAGGATGCGCTCGCGCTCGGCCTGAAGCCGCGCGGGCGTCAGGTCGGTCCAGTCGGTGACGCGCACCACCGGAAGGTCGGCAAACAGCGTGCGGATCGGCAGATCCTCGACCACCGGAACCGAGCCGAGGATCAGCGCCTCCCACGTGCGGTGGCAGTCCATGCCCCGCCCCCGCGGCGACAGGGTGAAGAAATGCCCGGTCGAGGCGCGCCAGCTTTCTGCGCGCGGCATCGGTGCGGGCTGCCAGTGCACCGTTTCGGGATCGAGCCGCGCCCTCATCGTCTCACGCGCCGTGTTGCCGGTGGCGAAATGCCAGTTCGAGAAGCCGGTGACCTCGCGCTGCGAAAGCGGCTTGCCCGCACGGCGGATCGCGTCCAGTTCCGCCTCTTGCACCGCCGGCGTCGCGGGCGGGCCCCAGCCGGGTTTCCGCCCGATGGACAGCGTGTGGTAGTCAAGGCCAAGCGGCAGCGCCGACAGCCGCGGGTGCGTCATCGCAAGGTTCTGGGCGTGCCAGTGGCGCAGGCCGGGATGGTACAGCAAGGCCTCCAGAACCTCCTTGCGGACCTGTCCGGGGCGGATGTCGTTGGTGCTGTTTCCGGTCACCAGCGTGAACGGCCCGGCAATCCGCGGCAGCACACGCGCAACGAAGCGGTCCAGCAGTTCTGGCTGCACGTAGACCGAATCGCCCGGGCGATGGCGGCGCAGCATATCGCGGGGCAGCTTCGGGAATCGCCCGGGACGCGGCACACCCCGCGCCGCGATGCTTTTCAGCAGGCCGAAGTTCGACACGAAACGGCAGGCCGTCTCGTCACCGCCGTAGCGCCCGTTGTAACTTGCGTCGTTCATCCCGCGGCAGGCACCAGCATCGCCGCCACCTCGCGCCGGTGCGGTCGGGCGCGATGCTCGAACAGGTAGATCCCCTGCCACGTCCCCAGCACCATGCGGCCGCCGACCACCGGGATCTGCAGGCTGACCGGCAGAACCGACGCCTTCAGATGCGCCGGCATGTCATCAGGGCCTTCCAGCACATGCGTCAGGTAGGACATCGAGGGATCGTCGGCATCGGGGATCAGCCGCTTGAGCCACGCAAGCAGGTCGGTCTTCACATCGGGGTCCGCGTTTTCCTGCACCAGCAGCGAACAGCTGGTGTGACGCACGAACAGCGTCAGCACGCCGTCGCGGGCGCCGCCATTGGACAGCCACCCCGCCACCTCGCGGGTAAACTCGTACAGGCCCGCGCCGCGGGTCTCGATCCGGAAATTGCTATACACGCGCCCGATCCTCTTGGCCGGATCATCAGCCCGATCCGGCCGCAAGGCAACCGGCCCCCGCGATTGACGCGAGGGCCGTGTCCGTTCTGCCCGCCTCAGGCGGAGCCCGTCTCTGGCGCAGGCTGCGCGTTGACGGTGATCGCGCCGGTCCGGGCAAGCCGCCGCAGCGCCGCGCGGGCCAGCTTGATCTGTGACGCCTTGGCTGCGTCCCATGCCGACCGAAGCTCGTCCTCTGCCGCGTCCGGGTGCGTCGCCTTGTAGGTCCCGGTTCACATGTAGCGGGCGAGACTGCGCGCGGCCTGCCGGTTTTCCACCGGTTTCTCCGGCGCGGGGCTGGTCTGTGTCTTCATGATGTCCTGTCCTGCTCGGGCGGCCTTGTGCCGCCTCGCCCGACAGATACGCCGCGCCCGGCCCGCCGGATGCGGCGTTCGCGACATGGTCGCAGGAATACGCCGCTTTTCTTGCGCCGCCCGCGCATTACCTCTCTCCCCTTCCTGCTTCTTCGGTCCGGAAATATCCCGGGGGAGGCCGCAGGCCGGGGGCAGAGCCCCCAGCGACGACAGACACGGGAGAGACGACATGACAGCGAAGACCCTTTTCATCACCGGCGCCTCCAGCGGGATCGGGGCCGAGACCGCCCGCGCCGCGGTCGCCGCAGGCTGGAACGTGGGGCTGTTCGCACGGTCCGAGGACAAGATCTCGGCGCTGGCCGAAGACCTCGGAGACGCCGCCCTGCCGCTTGTCGGCGATGCCTCGGACCTTGGCGCGCAAGAGGCGGCGCTGTCGCAACTGGCGCAGCAGTTCGGGTCGGTCGATGCGGCCTTCGCCAACGCGGGGACCGGGCTTGATACGCCCGGCATTCTCGAGGGCGATCCGGCGGAATGGCAGGCGATGATCGACCTCAACTGCATGGGCGTGCTTTACACCGCGCGCGCGGCCTATCCGCACCTGAAGGACAGCAAGGGACATCTGCTGATGACCGGCTCGGCGGCGGGGCGGACCCATATCGCGGGCTCGATCTACGGGGCGACCAAGTGGTTCGTCCACGGGCTCGCCGGGAACCTTGCCGAGGACATGCGCGGCTGGGGCGGGCGCTGTACCGTGATCGCGCCGGGGATGGTCGACACGCCGTTCTTCTCCGAGGCCAAGCCGGACAAGCTGCACCCGTCCGACGTCGCCCGCTCGGTGATGCATGCGCTGCAGGCGGACCCGCGCGCCACGGTGCGCGAGATCTTCGTGATGCCAAGCTACTGAGGCGACAGCGTTCCGCGATAGCGGATCAGCGGCCCGAAAAGCGGCAGCGACGCACCGATGTCGAAGGACAGCATGTCGCCCTCGGCGACTTCCCGCACCGCGGCTTTGGGATGCAGGGCGCGCGGGGCGGGCAGCCCCCAAAGCGACAGTCCCACGATCCGCAGGGCAAAGCCGCCCGCGACGGGCTCCGGCGCCATCAGCAGCCGGAAGGGACCAAGCCGCTCGGACACGAGAGCGCGCTCGGGGAGGAACCGCAGGTCCGACCGAGTGACGTGGGTGCCAAAGCGCCGGACCCACGTCGCGCCGGTGGCGGTCAGGCGAACCTCGACGGTGACCGGCACCTCTGCCGCCTCGGGCGGGAAGCCGCCCCATCCAAGCAGCAGCGGCACCGGGAAGCGGCGTCCGCGCTCGATATGCGCCCTGCCCCGCCACGCCGCACCTCCGGCATGAAACGCGGCCAATGGCGGCGGCAGCGGGATGCCGCGCGCCGCGCAGGCCAGCGCGATGGGGTCAGCCAAGGGCGAAACCGCCGGGCAGGAACCGCGCCCGCAGGTCCGCATCCGGCACCATGCAGGCGTCGTAGCGGCCGAACAGCCGATAGCGGTTGCGCGCAATGACGCCGTAGGCCGGGTCTTTCAACGGTTTCGGCAGCCACCGCACCGCGCCCAGCACCGGCCACGGCCCCGGCAGCGCCCGCATCGCGGCTGCGAAGGCGTCGAGCTTGCCGTAGATGCAGCCGCCGACGATCACGAGGTTGGTCTCGAAGTCGTCAATCGGCAGGCCCAGCGCCGTGTACAGCGCATGCCCGAGTTCGGACTGCGCCGTGGCGTAGGAAAACCGCCTCTCGCGGTCCCGCGCCAGCATGAAGCGGAAGAAGCCCGAACAGAGGACGCATTCACCATCGAACACGATGACGTCGCGCCCTTCGATGCGGGCGCGCAGGCCCTCGGGCAGATCGGCGACCGGTGTCATCGCGCCGGGGTCAGGTGAAGATGCGCTCGCCCTGCTCGTCGATCATCTGCCGCGCCTTTGCGGTCGAGACGTCTCGGGCGGTCTGCTCATCCTCGATGGTATCGGCGCGGACCAGCTTGTGGACCTTGCCGTCCTTCTCGATCCGCGCCGCCACGCGCCAGCGCGGCCCTTCCTTGATCGGCTCGGGGTAGATTGCGAAACCGTTGTGCTCTTCGGGCTGGACCTGCGGGGCCGACGCGCCGCCGCCGCCACCGAACAGACGGGAAAGAAGGGACATGGGGGATCTCCTGTTGCCGGACGGTTGTCGCATTTGGCCGCGGGCGGGGTCAAGCGATGGGGGGCTGGGTGGGATGGGGTGGAACCCGATCCTACGGGGCTCGCCGGGGTGGCGGGGTGGTGGATGGGGTGGAACCCCATCCTACCGGCGCAGCGTTACCTGGGTGGCGGATGGGGTGGAACCCCATCCTACGGGTCATCGCCCTTGTAGGATGGGGTTCTACCCCATCGCGACGGCCATCTCCATAGTAGGATGGGGTCCAGCCCATCGCGACGGGCCGTCCCCGTTGTAGGATGGGGTTCCACCCCATCGCGACGCGCCGCCTCCGTTGTAGGATGGGGTTCCACCCCATCTGCCCACCCAATCTCCCCGAACCCCCAAACGAAAAACGCCCCCGTGTCCGGGGGCGCTGTCGTAAACATGGTGGCGTTACTGATCCAGGAACGACCGAAGTTTCCGCGACCGGCTGGGATGCTTGAGCTTCCGCAGCGCCTTCGCTTCGATCTGCCGGATCCGTTCGCGGGTGACCGAGAACTGCTGGCCGACCTCTTCCAGCGTGTGGTCGGTGTTCATCCCGATGCCAAACCGCATCCGCAGAACGCGCTCTTCGCGCGGGGTGAGCGAGGCGAGAACCCGGGTCGTGGTCTCTTTCAGGTTTTCCTGAATGGCCGAGTCCAGCGGCAGGATCGCGTTCTTGTCCTCGATGAAATCGCCAAGCTGGCTGTCTTCCTCGTCGCCGATCGGCGTTTCGAGAGAGATCGGCTCTTTGGCGATCTTCATCACCTTGCGGACCTTCTCGAGCGGCATCTGCAACTTCTCGGCCAGTTCTTCCGGCGTCGGCTCGCGGCCGATCTCGTGCAGCATCTGGCGCCCGGTGCGGACCAGCTTGTTGATCGTCTCGATCATGTGGACCGGGATACGGATCGTCCGCGCTTGGTCGGCGATCGAGCGGGTGATTGCCTGGCGGATCCACCACGTCGCGTAGGTCGAGAACTTGTAGCCCCGGCGATACTCGAACTTGTCCACGGCCTTCATCAGGCCGATGTTGCCTTCCTGAATAAGATCAAGGAATTGCAGGCCGCGGTTCGTGTATTTCTTGGCGATCGAGATCACAAGGCGAAGGTTCGCCTCGACCATTTCCTTCTTGGCCTGCCGGGCTTCTTTCTCGCCCTTCTGGACCTGCGCCACGATGCGGCGGAATTCCGAGATGTCGACGCCGACATACTGACCGACCTGCGCCATGTCGGACCGAAGCTGGTCCACCTTGTCGGCGGAACGTTCGATCAGCGCCTGCCAGCCGCGGCCGGACTTTTCGCCCATCCGCTCCATCCAGGTCGGGTCAAGCTCAGAGCCTTTGTATTCGTCGATGAACTCGCGGCGGTTGATGCGGGCCTGGTCGGCCAGCTTCACCATGGACGAGTCGATCGACATGATCCGGCGGTTGATGCCGTAAAGCTGGTCGATCAGCGCCTCGATCCGGTTGTTATGAAGGTGCAGCTCGTTCACCAGCAGCACGATCTCGGACCGCAGTTGCTGATACTCGCCTTCCGCCGACGCACTGAACGAGCCGTCCTCGTTCAGCGTGGCCGACATGCGAAGGTCCTGCATCTCGGACAGACGGACATAGTCGTTGGCGATCCGGTCCAGCGTCTCCAGCACGCGCGGTTTCAGCGCGGCTTCCATCGCGGCCAGCGACATGTTGGCCTGATCGTCCTCGTCATCGTCGTCATCGCTGCGAAGCGGGTTGCCGTCGGCGTCGAGTTCCTGCTGGCCCTCTTCCTTCTTCTTCGCGGCCGGCGCTTCGGACACCGACAGGTTCTCGACCACGGGTTCGTCGTCATCCTCGCCCATCGACCGCCCGAAGGTGGTTTCAAGGTCGATGACGTCCCGCAGGAGAATGTCTTCGGACAGAAGTTCATCACGCCAGATCGTGATGGCCTGGAAGGTCAGCGGGCTTTCGCACAGCCCGGCGATCATCGTGTTCCGGCCCGCCTCGATCCGCTTGGCGATGGCGATCTCGCCCTCGCGGCTCAGCAGTTCGACCGAGCCCATCTCGCGCAGGTACATGCGCACTGGGTCGTCGGTACGGTCGAGCTTTTCCGTCTCGGACTGGGAAACCGCGACCTCGCGCGAGTTCGAGGTCTCGACGATGTCCGTCGATCCCTTGTTCTCTTCTTCCTCGGTCTCTTCGGCTTCGATGATGTTGATGCCCATTTCGGACAGCATCGACATCACGTCCTCGATCTGCTCGGACGAAACCTGGTCGGGCGGCAAGACCTGATTGAGCTGATCGTAGGTGATGTAGCCCTTCTCACGCGCCTCGGCGATCATCTTCTTGACCGCAGCCTGGCTCATGTCGAGCATCACTTCCGGCTCTTGATCGTCCTGCTTGCGGTCGTCCGTATCTTTGGCGGCCATTGGCACTCCTTCGAAAAGCGGCAGCGTGATTCGTTTCAGTTTACCGAATCACACAAGGCGAATCACTGATTCGCGCCAATTTATCCTGTTTCCTTTACCGATTCGTCACCGAATCGTCTCAGGTCGACTTTCGCCCGGGCTTCTTGAACTCGATCTTGGCTATCAGCGCATCAAAAGCGCTGCGTTCGTCGCGGCTCATTTTCGCTCCCGTCGGCGCGGTGTCGTATTCCGTCGTGTCCTCCTGCGAACCGGTCTCCGCTCTTTGCTTAGCTAGAGCGGCCTGGCTCAATCTCCACGTCAGACCTTCATCGGCCAGCCGGTCGATATCCTGCATCGCCTCGCTGATCTCCCGTTCGGCTCCGCGACGCGCTTCCAGCTTGGCGAATTCTTCGGCGAGACACAGCAACGCTGTCTCGCTGTCATGGGGATGCCGCACCGCCGGAATGACGGCTATGTGGCTTTGCGCGAAGAGCTTTTCAAGGGTCTCGGCGCCGGTTTCCTGCGCCACCAGATCACGCAGTTCGGCAGGCTCCGCCCCGGCGTGGCGCAAAAGCGCCATCTGCAAACGCGCGTGATCGGGATTGGCCGGATGCAGCCCTTCCAGTTCGCCCGCGATCTCGGGCAGCAGGTGGGGATGGGTCAGAAGGACGGCGAAAATCACCGCCTCGCGGACCTGATCCTCGACCGCGGTGCCCTCGGCCGCAAGTACCGAGGCGCGCAGTCCCGGCGTCGCGCCGGGGGTGAAGTCGCGACCGAATCCGCGCCCGTTGCCGCGTCCGAATCCGCTTTGCCCGGCTTCCCCGAATCCCCGCCGCGGCGCGCCACGATCATTGGCCGGGCGGTCCGAGCCGCGGTTGCCGCGAAACAGTTCCCAGCGCAGTCGATTGATCTCGTCGCCATAGTGCTTCTTCAGCGATGGATCGGGGATCTTGCGGATCGCCTCGCGCAGCGACTTGTCCAGCGCCGCCTTGCGCTCGGGACTGTCGAAGATCTTGCCCTCGGTCTCGCGCTGCCACAGCAGGTTGACCAAGGGCTGCGCGGCGTCGATCACCTTGTGCATCGCCCCTGCCCCGCCGTCGCGGATCACGTCGTCCGGGTCCTTGCCCGCCGGCATGATCGCGAAGCGCAACGACTTCCCGGCCTCAAGCTGCGGCAGCACCATGTCGATCAGCCGCATCGCGGCGCGCAGACCGGCGGTGTCGCCGTCCAGCGCGATGATCGGCTCTGGCGCGATGCGCCACAAAAGCTGCAACTGATCCTCGGTGATCGCGGTGCCAAGGGGCGCCACGGTGGCGCCGAACCCGGCCTCGGACAGGGCGATCACGTCCATGTAGCCCTCGGCGACCAGCAGTGGTGCGCCCTTCCCCGCCGCCTCGCGCGCGGGGCCATGGTTGTACAGGCTGCGGCCCTTGTCGAACAGCTCGGTCTCGGGCGAGTTCAGGTACTTGGCGTTGTCCGAGGGGTCCATCGCCCGCCCGCCGAACGCGATGGCGCGGCCACGGGCGTCGCGGATCGGGAACATGATCCGGTTGCGGAAGGTGTCATAGGGCCGCCCGTTGTCGCGGGTCGAGGCCTTCGCCAGCCCCGCCGCCATGATCAGGTCCTCGGGAACGCCCTTGCCGCGCAGATGATCCCACAACCCCTGCCAACCCGGCGCGGCAAAGCCGATGTCCCAGCGCGCCTGTGCCTCGGGCGGCAGCCCGCGCCCGGCAAGATAGTCGCGCGCCTCGGCGGCGGCACCGGTGTTCAGCTGCAGGCGATAGTGCTGCACCGCCTGCTCCATCACCTCGGCCAGCTGGGTGCGCCGGTCGGCCTTCTCCTGCGCCTTCGGATCGCGGGCGGGCATCTGCATCCCAACCTCGCGGGCAAGGATCTCGACCGCTTCCATGAACCCCACGTTCTCGGTCTCGCGCACGAAGGTCACGGCGTCGCCCTTCGCGTGACACCCGAAGCAATAGTAAAAGCCCTTGCGGTCATCGACGTGGAAGCTGGCGCTTTTTTCCTGATGGAACGGGCACGGCGCCCACATGTCGCCCTTGCCCTGATTGGACTTCCGTTGATCCCACATGACCTTGCGCCCGACCACCTGCGAAAGCGAGGTGCGGGTGCGGAGTTCATCAAGGAAACCGGGGGGCAGACTCATGCCCGACAATATCGGTCCGGGGCGTCCGAGAGTCGAGATGCCGCGCGCGACGGATGCGGATTTCCCGGCGCCGTACCCGCCGAATGGCGCGGGTCTGCCAGTCGCACACAGGCCTTGCGGCACGATCTTCCGGAAGACCGTGCCGGGCAGGTTTTTCTAGAAGATCCTGTTAACCCTCGCGCCGCCTACAGGCCCTTTTCCTTATAGCTCAGCGCCACGCGGCTGATCGACACGATGTAGGCCGCCGTCCGCAGGTCCACCACGTCGTCACGGGCATGCCAGACCTCGGACATCGACTGGTAAGCCTCGCGCATCGTGTCATCGAGACCCGAGCGCACCAGTTCCAGTTCGTCGGCGCCGCGCAGGTAGCGGCGCTTGAAATCCGGGCTCATCGACCACGCGTCGCCAAGATGCTCGTCCAGCCGCTGAAGCTCGTCGACGATCAGTTGGTGGCGCGCTTCCTCTTGCCGGCGGCCCATGCGGCCAAAGCGGATGTGGGACAGGTTCTTGACCCACTCGAAGTAGGACACCGTCACACCGCCCGCATTGGCGAACATGTCGGGGATGATGATGCAGCCCTTCTCGCGCAGCACCTCGTCGGCCCCGGCGGTGATCGGGCCGTTCGCGGCCTCGATGATCAGCGGCGCGCGGATGCGGTCGGCGTTGCCAAGGTTGATGACTCCCTCCATCGCCGCCGGGATGAGGATGTCGCAATCCTCTTCCAGCACCGCAGCGCCGGTCTCGACGTACTGCGCATTATAATAGCCCTTCACCCCGCCGTGCTTGACGATCCAGGCGCGCACGTCGTCAACGTCGATGCCGGCCTGCGACACCAGCGCGCCGTCGCGCTCGATAATGCCGGTGATGATCGCACCATCCTCGGACGACAGGAACTTGGCCGCGTGATAGCCCACGTTGCCGAGGCCCTGAACGATGACCCGCTTGCCGTCCAGCTTGCCCGACAGCCCGGCCTTGGCGATGTCCTCGGGGTGGCGGAAGAACTCTTGCAGCGCGTATTGCACCCCCCGGCCCGTCGCCTCGACCCGGCCGGCGATGCCGCCCGCGTGGATCGGCTTGCCGGTGACGCAGGCGCTGGCGTTGATGTCGGTGGTGTTCATCCGGCGGTACTGGTCGGCGATCCACGCCATCTCGCGCTCGCCGGTGCCCATGTCGGGCGCGGGCACGTTCTGCGAGGGGTGGATCAGGTCGCGCTTGGCCAGTTCATAGGCGAAGCGGCGGGTGATCAGTTCCAGTTCATGCTCTTCATACTGGCGCGGGTCGATGCACAGCCCGCCCTTCGAGCCGCCAAAGGGCGCTTCGACCAGCGCACATTTATAGGTCATCAGCGCCGCCAGCGCCTCGACCTCGTCCTGGTTGACACCAAGCGCATAGCGAATGCCGCCCTTCACGGGCTCCATGTGTTCGGAATGAACAGAGCGATAACCGGTGAAGGTCTGGATCTGGCCGCGCAGGCGCACCCCGAACCGCACCGTATAGGTCGCGTTGCAAACCCTGATCTTCTCTTCCAGCCCCGGCGGCAGGTCCATCAGCGCGACGGCCCGGTTGAACATCAGGTCGACGGACTGGCGGAAGCTCGGCTCTCGGGTGGCGTGGGTGTTCATCGGGGCCTCCAGACTGTCGCGGCGCGCCGCCGCGCATTTGTGCAGTTTGCGATTCCTTCACGCTAAACCGATTCGCATGTCCGCGCGGTGAAAGAGTTCATCCCTGCCGTGTATGCGTGCCGGAACCGGCAGTCGCGCGCCGTCGTAATGACCATCGAAGGCCGCGCGATGCGGCCGCTAAGCAGATTCCCGCAAATCGCGCGCCGATTCTCCAGAAGCCCGGAATTGAAGGGAATTTGTTTCCTGCTCTCCCGGAAATTGCATCTGGGGGCGAAACACTATCCCGGCACGGACAACATTGAGCGGAAAACCATATTCTTGCCACAAATCCCGCGCAACCCGGCCCGGTTAACGGTGCAAATCTTAGGTTGAATTATTGACCAACCGGGCCTGCGTCCCGGGGGGTGCGCGGCCACGGGGCCGCCAGGAGTGGAAAAGATGCGTCGACGCTGCGAGCTGCCAGAGCCGTCCTGCATCCGGCCTTTCCGCCGGATTTCCGAAATGTCGCCCGACCAGGCGCCGATGCGCACCCGCGTCCGCGACCTTGCACGCCATTTCCGGCGGGAAGAAGACGGGTCGCTTATCATCTTCGGTCTGATGATGATGATCGTCATGCTGTTCATGGCCGGCATTCCGCTGGACATCGAACGCTTCGAGACCGCCCGCACCAAGCTTCAGAACACCGCCGACGGCGCCGCACTTGCCGCCGCCTCGCTGACGCAAGAAGTCGACAGCGAAGTGCTGGTTTACGACTATTTCGCAAAAGCCGGCGTGGCGGGCTTCGTCGATGACGTCCGCGTCACCGAGGCCATCAACTACAAGCACGTCGAAATCGACGCCGACATCAACGTGCCGACGCACTTCTTCAACATGGTGGGCGTCACCAACCTTGGCACGCTGGTCGACTCGGTGGCCGAGGAATCCATCGGCGACGTCGAAATCTCGCTGGTGCTCGACGTGTCGGGCTCGATGGGCTCGAACTCGAAGCTGGCGAACCTGAAGGACGCCGCCGAGGACTTCATCGACGCGATCTACGAGAACGCCGAGGACAGCTCGATCTCGACCTCGGTGATCCCCTACTCCACGCAGGTGTCGGCCGGCCCGGATATCCTGAAGTACCTTAACCGTGCGCCGGTCAGCCACGAGCATTCGCACTGTCTGAACTTCTCGGCCAGCGACTTCAGCTCGGCCTCGATCTCAACCTCTGCCGAGGTCGAGCAGACGCTGCACTTCGACCCGTGGACCGACGAGAATGACAACTGGCGCCCCGAATACGACCTGTGGCAGGTCGTGTGCCCCACGGATTCCTGGACCGACATCCTGCCCTTCTCGCAGTCGCCGGGCGTCATCGAAGACTACGTGAATGATTTTGACGACACCAACCTGACATCGATCGAGATCGGTGTGAAATGGGGTACCGCGATGCTGGACCCGGCATTCCGGCCAGTGGTCACCGGCCTGATCTCTGACGGGATCGTCGAGGCGGATTTCGCCGGTCGCCCGCTGGACTACAACACCGCGGACGGCCTGAAAGTGATGGTCGTGATGACTGACGGTCAGAACACCCAGCACTATGAAATGGACGATCCGTACCGCGCCGGCGACAGCATCGTCTACGTCTGGTACGACCAGTACGGTCGCCCGTACTTCTCGATCTGGGGCGGCGACGGCGCGCCGGTCCCGGAAGAGCAATACGAGGATCAGGAAGTCACCGAATGCGTCTCCTGGGGCTCTTACTACCACCGCGGCCGCCGCTACTATTATTGCCGCGAAGAGCAGACCACGACCGAGACCGTGCTCATTGAAAACTGGTACCTCGCCAACCGCTATTCCTACGACGGTGCCAGCACGGGATGGCGCAGCACGCCCTTCGTCGGCAACGTGAACGAAGAAGCGTGGATCATGACCTGGGACGAGCTTTGGGCCGAGGTTCCGGTAGAGTACTTCGCCGACGAATACCTGCGCGACATGGGCAGCATGATGGATGCCTACCGCAGCGGCGTGAAGAACGCCCGGAACTACGTCTACTCAGACACCAAGGATACCCGCACCCGCAGCATCTGCACGGCCGCCAAGGCAAACGGCATCTACGTCTACACCATCGGTTTCGAGGCGCCTTATAACTCGCGCATCCTGCTGCAGGACTGCGCCACGACGCCGTCGCACTATTTCAACGTCAGCGGCACCCAGATTTCTGCCGCCTTCTCGGCCATCGCCGCGGACATCAACCGTCTGAGGCTGATCCAGTGATCCGGCGTCTGAAACACCACCTGCGCCGGTTCCGGCGCAGCGAGGACGGCGCGGCGATGACGATCGAATTCATCATCCTGTTCCCGCTGTTCATCGCCATTCTCGTGGCGACGTTCGAAGTCGGCATGGTGAACGCACGTCATGCGCTGCTGGAACGTGGCGTCGACCTTGCCGTGCGCGACCTGCGCCTTGGCCGCGACCCGACGCCGACCTACGAAGAACTGCGTTGGGCGATCTGCGAATACTCCGGCGTGATCGGAGACTGCGACCAGTCGCTGTTCGTGGAACTCGAACGCGTCAGCACCGCCGACTTCGACTTCCGGACCGGCCTTATCGCCTGCACCGACGTGTCCGAAGAGATCGACCTTGTCGAAGGGTTCAACCCCGGTACGCTGAACGACCTGATGGTGATTACCGTCTGCGGCAAGTTCCCGGTGATGCGCCCGCTCAGCTTCATCGGCCGCTACCTGCCCAAGCTGGGCGACGACCTGCACTATCGCCTCGTCGCGATGTCCGCCTTCGTGAACGAGCCGTAACATGAAGCGACTGCACACATATCTTCGGCGCTTCCGCCGCTCCGAGCGCGGCACCTTCTCTGTCGAGACGGTGCTGATCGTCCCGCTGCTGCTGTTCTGCTTCGCCGGTCTGTTCACCTTCTTCGATGCGTTCCGGATGCAGAACGTCAACGTGCGCGCGTCCTACACGGTGTCCGACCTGATCTCGCGCGAGGACAACCTGCTGACGGAAGACTACGTCGAGGGTATGAACAAGCTTCTGTCGCTGCTGACCCAGTCGAAGCATCCGACCATCATCCGCGTCACCGCCGTCACCTACGACGACAACTCCAAGACGACATCGGTGGTCTGGTCCGCTGTCGACGGCGGCACAAAAGGCATCATCGTGCCGCTGACGAACGGCACGCTCGAAGAGATCGAGGACCAGATCCCGATCATGGCGCATGGCGCGTTCAACATCGTGGTTGAGACATGGGCGGCGTTCGAGCCGGTCATGACCTGGGGTCTGGGCGCGTTCTATTTCGAGAACACGGTGGTCACCCGCCCGCGTTTCGCGCCGAACCTCTGCTTCGAGGAAGGCGAACTGACGCAGGATTCGCCCTGCCTGAACGCCTCGTAATCCGGGCCGGGGCCCCGGATCAGTCCTTCTGACTGTCCGGGTCGCTGCCTTTCCCTGCATCCAGTCCCAGACCCAGCGGGTCGCCGCCGCGCAGGCGCAGGGCGATCATGTCGGCCATGAACTTCCCCTGCCCCGCGGGCGTCACCCCGCCGATGCCCAGTTTGCGGCCGGTGCGCCACCACAGGCCCGGCTGCCACGCGCGCGGGCCGGGCGTCTTGAGGTGAACGACAAAGCCGTTCGACGGCTTGAACGCGAAAGCGCCGCGTTCCACGCGGTCGATCTCGTCCATCCGCGCCAGCACCCGCCCGTCGCCATCGCGCAGACCGTCCTCGGTCAGTTCGATATAGGTCTCGGTCGCGCGGCGGATGCGGTCGCCCATCACCACCGACGCCAAGCCAAGCGCCACAAGGAACGCCTGAAGGAACAGGTTTTCCGGCGGTGAGCTGAAGGCGAGGTACAAAAGCATCCCGCCCAGAACCACCAGCAACGCCACCGCCAGCCAGCGCCGCGCCTGCGAGGGCGCGACGACCGCAATCACGTCATCTGCCATGAAGGCTTCCTTTCGACGGTCAGCTCAGCTTGGACAGCTTGGCCTGCAAATCGGCGAGCTGCTTCTTGATGTCGTCGAGATCCTCGGCGGCGCTTTCGGTCGCATCGGGCATCTTGCCGGCGCCCGGCGACCCCGCCCATCCGCCGGTCATCGCCTTCAGGAAGGCTTCCTGCTGCGCCTGCATCGCTTCGAACCCCGGCATCTTGGCCATCGGGTTGGTGAAGTTCTCGAACATCTTCGACTGGCCGTCGCGCAGCATCTCGAACGACATCTGCAGGAACTGCGGCACCACCGACTGCACGCCGGTCGTGTAGCTGCGGACAAGGTCCGTCAGCACGTTGATCGGAAGCACGCTTTCGCCGTGGCTTTCGTGGTCCGCTATAATCTGCAGAAGGTACTGCCGGGTCAGGTCGTCGCCGGATTTCAGATCGATGATCTGCACCTCGCGCCCGTCCCTGATGAACTGGGCAATGTCGTCGAGCGTGACGTAATCGCTCGTTTCGGTGTTGTAGAGCCTGCGACTTGCGTAGCGCTTGATCAGCAGTGGAGCATCGGTATCGGCCAACGCGGTCCCTCCCCGGGTATTTGGCGGTGCAGAAAAAAGACTAGGCCCTTGCGGAAAAAAATAAAAGGGCGGGCTTCAAGCCCGCCCAGTTCGGCGTTCCGGCAGGGAGGATATCCGGTCACGCCCCAGTTCTTGGCAACAAGCCTTACTTGGCGGCTGCGGTCGCTTTCTTCGCAGCGGCGGTCACCTCGGCGGTGGCCTTCTTGACGGCGGCAGTCGCGTCTTCCGACATGTCCTTGCCAGCGGCCAGCAGCAGCTCGACGGTTTCCATCTGAACCTTCTTCGCAACTTCAGCGAAGGCGGCCATGGTTTCGGCCGACATCTCAGCCTGGGCCGACGCGAAATCGGTCATCGCTTTGGTGTAGTCAGCCGGATCGTCCTTGACGGTGGTCATGGCGCTGATCTTGGACAGCGTGTCCTTGGTCCACTTGGTCGAGATCTCGGTCGACTTGTCTGCGGCTTCCAGAGCAACCTTGGACAGCTTGTCCGACAGGGTGGCCTGGGTTTTGAAGGCGTCCTGCATCGCGGTCATGTCGACCGGGAAGGCGCCCATCATGTCTTTCATCATCTTGGTGTAGTCGGCGGTCTTCGCAGCCATATCATTTCTCCTTCGGTGGATCGTGCCCGATCCGGAATTCTGCATCTGCACAAGGAATATGCTTGCTGCGGCGCGGCATTTCAAGGGATTTTTCTGCACTGCAGCAAAATTTTTAAATGGCGGTTTATCAGGTAGTTAATCGCGATTGCCCCACATCGACCGCAAGAATTGGCACGATTTTACTGCGCGCGTGATTCCCCTACGTCAGCAAAACCGCCAATTGAAAAGGGCGGACCGAAGGCCCGCCCTTTCATACTCGTTACAACACCAAGCGTCACACCCGGTCCCTCAACCGGGCGTCCCGGCTCACTTGGAGCCAGGCCCCTTCATTCCCATCATGTCGGCGGCCTTCTGGACCGCCTCGGCGGCGTCGCCGCCCATGCTCGAGCTCGCTTCCATCAGGATCGAGATCGTCTGTTCCTGCAGCGCCTGCGCGATCTGGGCGAAGGCGTTCAGGTTTTCCTGCGCCAGCGCGCCCTGCGACGACGCGAAATCGGTCATCGCCTTCGCATAGTCCGTCGGATCGTCCTTAACAGAGGTCACGTCGCCCATGTTCGCGATCGTCTGCTTGGTCCAGCTGCTGGACAGCTCGCTGGCCTTTTCGGCCGCGTCCAAAGCAGCTTTCGACAGTTTCTCACCGACAACGGCAGACCCTTTGATCTGCTCCATCATCGAGCCCATGTCCACGTTTCCGAACGGATCGGACATGCCGCCTTTACCTGTCGTCGACTTCGCCATTGTTGACTTCTCCCCATTTGAGTGCAGGCCGTCCGCCTGCCGTTACGTCATCGGACCGATACAATGCTGCACCGCAGCATTCAAGAGGCAATTCGGCAATCGCGCGAAGATTCTACGCCGGTTCGCCTATAAGCCGTGGCTGCGCGACGACGTAGACGCCGGGCGCATCGCAGATGGCCGGATGATCCGCGTCACCGGGCTCGCGGGCCGGGACCATCTTGCCCGACCGCTTCGCAAGCCATTCTTCCCACCGGGGCCACCACGAGCCCTCGTGGAACTCTGCGCCCGCCATCCACTTGTCGGCGTCCAGCGTCAGATCCTCGTTCACGTAATGCCCGTACTTCTTCTTGCTGGGCGGGTTCACGATGCCGGCGATGTGGCCGGATTCCGATACGATGAAGGTCTTCTGCCGGCTCCCCATCTGGCGGACGCCTTCGTAACAGGCCTTCCACGCCGCGATGTGGTCCGTCTCGCAGGTGATCGCGCACAGCGGGACGCGCACGTCCTTCACCGACAGCGTCTCTCCCAGCAGTTCAAGCTCGCCCTTGGCGAACAGGTTCTTCTGACACAGCCAGCGCAGGTACTCGGTACACATGCGTCCGGGCAGGTTCGCGCCGTCGCCGTTCCAGAACAAAAGGTCGAAGGCCGGCGGCGCCTCTCCCATCATGTAGCTGCGGATCGCGGGGCGATAGACCAGATCGTTGGACCGCAGAAACGAGAAGGTCCGCGCCATGATCTTGTGGTTCAGATAGCCCTTCTCGGCCATCTCCGCTTCCAGAGAGTCCACGAAGTCGTCGGTCAGGAACGGCGTGAATTCGCCCTGATCCGAGAAGTCGGTCAGCGCCGTGAAGAAGGTGGCCGACTTGATCGAGTTGTCCTTCTTCTTGTGAAGGTACGACAGGGTCAGCGCCAGCGTGGTCCCGGCGATGCAGTAACCGATGATGTTCATCCGCTTCTGACCGGTCAGCTGCTTCACCTGCTCGATCGCGGTCAGGTAGCCTTCCTCGATATAGGTATCCAGACCCACGTCGGAATAGGCGGCATCGGGGTTCACCCAGCTGACGACGAACAGGGTATAGCCCTGCTCGACCACCCACTTGATCAGCGAGTTTTGCGGTTTCAGGTCGAGGATGTAGTACTTGTTGATCCACGGCGGGAAGACCAGCAGCGGCGTTTCGTGAACGGTCTCGGTCTGCGGGCTGTACTGGATCAGCTCGAACATCCGGTTGCGGAACACCACCTTGCCCGGTGACGTCGCGATATTGCCGCCGACCTTGAAGGCGTCCTTGTCGGCCAGCGTGACGTTCAGACTGCCTTCCGACGCCTCGATGTCGCGCACGAGGTTCTCCAGCCCGTCGACAAGGCTTTGCCCGTTCGTCTCGACCGCGCGCTGCAACGCCTCGGGATTGGTGCCAAGGAAATTGGTCGGGCTGAACATGTCGATGATCTGCCGGCTGAAATACTCCACCCGCCGGCGTTCCCGGTCGTCGAGCCCCTCGATCCCGTCCACCGCGTTCTTCAACGCCTCCGAGTTCAGAAGATACTGCTGTTTCAAGAAGTTGAAATACGGATGCGTCTGCCAAAGCGGATCCGAGAACCGCCGATCCGAGGGCGAACTGTCTTCCGGCGGCTCCAGTTTGCCGCGCGACAGCGCCTGCTGCACGTCGGCATAGTGCTGCAACGTCTTGCCCCAATAGCTGATCTGCTGCTCCAGCATACGGGCCGGATTGGCCATCATCTCGGCCATGTAAGCCGTCGCGGCCTTCATGTAGAGATCCTGCCCCGGCCCCTGCAGCCCGGCGCGGTCCGGGGTCTTGTTGGCAAGCGCCGCGACCAGACGCTGGGACAGTTCGTCCATCTTAACCAGGTTGGCACTCAACTCGTCCAGTTCCCGGCCTGCTCCGTTTTCCTCGGTTGTCATTTTAACAATTCCAGCTATTTTGCAGTTGCAGCAACGGGCGTCACCGTATCGGGGAGGAATGGCGGCGCGAAGACCTGCCGAACAATCCGGGGACTGACACGATGCGGTATCTTCACACGTACGACCTGATGGAAACGTTCCGGAACACCAACCAGTGGTTGGGCGCGACGGCCGCCGCCATGGGCTCTTATCCCTTCACGGGCATGATGCCGACGCCCGCGTTCCAGATGCTCCGTGCGTGGGGCGAGGTCACCGAGCGCGCCTTCGCCCGCATGGTCGCCAAACCCGACTGGGGCATCACCTCGGTCGTGGGCGAGGACGGCCGCGATCACGTCGTTTCCGTCGAGCCCCTGGTCAAGCGTCCCTTCGGCGACCTGATCCACTTCCGTGTCGTCGGTCGCCCCGAGCGCAAGCGCCGTGTTCTGCTTGTCGCACCGATGTCCGGTCACTATGCCACCCTCCTCCGGTCGACTGTAACCAGCCTGCTGCCGGATTGCGAAGTCTATATTACGGATTGGCACAACGCGCGCGAAATTCCCGTCAGCAAGGGCAAGTTCGACGTCGAGGATTATACAAAGTATATCATCGAGTTCATGCGCGCGCTGGGTCACTCGACCCACGTGATCGCCGTCTGTCAGCCCGCCCCGCTGGCGCTGGCCGCGACGGCCTATCTTGCAGAACACGATCCGCTGGCGCAGCCGCGCAGCCTGACGCTGATCGGCGGCCCGATCGACCCGGACGCAGCCGACACCGATGTCACCGACTTCGGCCGCCGCGTGACCATGGGCCAGCTTGAGTGGATGGCGATCCAGCATGTCGGCGTGAACTACCCCGGCGTCGGCCGCATGGTCTATCCGGGCCTGCTGCAGCTGGCAGGCTTCATGTCGATGAACGCCGACCGCCACGGCGAGGCATTCTACAACCAGGTCCTGGCCGCCGCGAAGGGCGAGGCCAGCGACCACGACAAGCACAACCGCTTCTACGACGAGTACCTCGCCGTGATGGACATGACGGCCGAGTTCTACCTGTCGACGGTCGAGCGGATCTTCAAAAGCTGCGAGATCGCGAAGAACGAGTTCTCGATCGACGGCAAGCGAATCGACATCACCAAGATCACCGATGTCGCCGTGAAGATCGTCGAGGGCGAGAAGGACGACATCAGCGCGCCGGGCCAGTGCCTTGCCGCGCTGAACCTGATGCCCAACCTGCCCGACAGCAAGAAAGCCGCGCACCTCGAACCCGGCGCGGGCCACTATGGCATCTTCGCGGGCAAGTCCTGGCGCAACAACATCCGGCCGCTGGTGCTGCAGTTCATCGACGACAACGCGGCCCCGTCCGGCGTGTCGTCGAAGCGGAAGGCCGACGCGGAACAGCGCGAGGCCGAACGGACCTCGGCGATGGATGCGAAGCCCGCGCTGACGGCAACCACGTCGGTCGAGGAAGAACCGGCGGCGAAACCGGCCACCCGGACGCGTAAGGCCAGCGCCTCGCGCTCGACCGCGGCGAAGAAGCCCGCGGCTGCGAAACCTGCCGCGACCAAGCCCGCCGCGACCAAGACAACGGCGTCGAAAACCGCCGCCAAGTCCGGCAACGGCAACGGCGCGGCTAAGTCCAGTTCGTCGTCGAAGACGCGCGCCCCGCGGAAATCGGCCACGAAAGCCAATTCCGCAGGCTCGCAGACACGGCATTAGGGTTCTCGAGCGCCGGCAGATGGCCGGCGCCCGGCACCACTTCCAGCTTCGCATTCGGCATCAGGTGCGCCATGAACTCGTGGCGGCGCACCGGAAACAGCGTGTCCGCCTCGCCGCACAGGATCAGCGTGGGCGTGCGCGACTTGCGCAGGATGCCTTGCTGGTCGGGTCGCTTTTGCAGGACACGTGACTGCCGGATGAAGGTCTCGACCCCAAGATCCAGCGCCATGTCCTGCATCATCTGCCAGATCGCCTCGCGCTGATCGCCGTCTGCGATGTGCTCGGGGCGCAGTTCGTCCTGCATTGCCTCGGCAAGCCGCCCTGCCCGCGCCGCGACGATCCGCTTCTCGCGCGCCGCCGCCACCTGCGGCAGTTCGGACTGGCAGTTGGTGTCCATCAGCGCCAGACGGGTAATCCGCTCGGGCGCACGGTTCAGCAGGTCCATCGCAACCATGCCGCCCAGCCCGTGCCCGCACAGCGCAAACCGCTGGGGCGCGCGCGCAAGGATCGCGTCGCCCATCTCTTCGATCGTCTCGCCCGTCAGCGGCGGGGCGACGTGCACGGATGTCTCCCAGCTTAGCTCGACGATCTGCGGCAGGAACCCGCGCGAGTCGGACATCATGCCCGGAATCAGGACCAGAGGCTCTAGCATCGTATCCTCAGTAAAATTCGTTCTGTGCTACGCGGCAGCGCATGACACGCCCCTTTGTTCCAATTTAGCCAGCTTCATGCAACTCATGGGGTGACGGCATTGGGCTGCGCCGGATAGGCGATGGCGCGGAAGGCGGGAAAGTCGGCATAGCGCTCGGCCCGCTGCGGATCGGCTGTCAGTCCGGGACCGTACAACTTGCCCTTCGGAGCGATGTAGCTGTGGATCACATGATCTGGCTGTTCGCGCCAGCTCAGGTTGAAGGCGGCGTTCTTCGGAAAGAACCAGATCGAGTGGAAATCGAGATGGTCGAACAGCCACCACGCAAGGTCGCGCCAGTCGCGCCCGGCGTTGTACTGCTCCGCGAACCACGGGATCGAAACCGACACCATCGCCCCCATCCGCCCCGCATCGTCGCGCAGATCCCAGATGTGCCCACCCCCGGCATTGGCCTTGTTCGCCGCGCATTTCTGAGGCTTCACCTCGGTCGCGCCGAAATGGTTCAACGATGGCGAGCGATAGCCCGACCGGATGTCGATCGGCCCGAACGTTTCGACCAGCGGGTCCAGCAGTTCCTCGGCCAGCCGACGCCCCGCCGCGATGGCAAGTTCGGGGTCTTCGGGGATGTTCGGCTTGCCGTAGAAATTGCCGATCTCGGAGTACAGGAAGTTGCGGAACTGGAAGTGCTTCGACAGGCGCACCCTGCCGAGATCTTCGAGCGACACGTAACGCCCCGGTTTCCTCACGCACCGCCCCACTGGAATTCGCCCTTCGGCCCCAGCGGCGAGAACGGGTTGCAGGCCAGTTCCCACACGTGGCCGTCAAGGTCCGCCACGTAAGAGGTGTAGCCGCCCCAGAATACCTCGTGCGGTGCTTTGATCCCGCGCCCGCCCGCGTCGAGGAACCGCTGGTACAGCGCATCCACCTCGGCGTTGCTGGGCAGGTTGTGCGCCAGCGTGATGCCGGAGAAGCCGCCGACGTCCGACGGCTCCAGCCCCATGTCCCGCGCCAGATCCGCGCGCGGATACAGCCCGATGGTCTGGCCGATCAGATCGAAGGCGACGATCCCCTCTTCGCCGGGCTCGCGGGTCCAGCCCAGCGCCTCGTAGAAGGCGGCCGACGCCTTCAGATCGTCCACCGCAAGGGTGATCAGGCTGACGCGCTGGTCCATCAGTTGCCCCCCCGGGTCAGAACGTCGTCGATGGCGCGCTCGATCAGGCCAAGGCACTCGGGCGTCGAGAACCGGTGATCGGCGCCCTTGACCAGCGTCAGCCGCAGGTCCCTGCCCTCGGCGTGATCCAGCAATTGCAGCGCGACGGACATCTCGACATCCGCGTCCTCGGTGCCTTGCAGGAACCGGGCGGGAAACTTCAGCACCAGCGGCAGACGCAGGACCAACTGGCTGCGGCCCTCTTCGATCAGCCGCCGGGTGATCACGTAGGGATCGTCGGAATATTCAGACGCCAGCTCGACCCGCCCGTCCTCGACCAAGGCGACCTTCTGATCCGGTGAGAACCCGGCCCACATGGAATCCTCGGTGAAGTCCGGCGCAGCGGCGATGCCGACCAGCCCGCAGACCTTGCCGCCCAGCCGCTTCGACAGGATCAGCGAGATCCACCCGCCCATCGACGAGCCTACCAGCATCACCGGCCCGTCCACCAGCGCGTTGATCACCTCTTCGGCGTCCTCGGCCCAGTCTCCGATGGCGCCGTCCAGAAAATCCTCGGACGATTGCCCATGGCCGGAATAGTCGAACCGCAGAAACGCCTGCCCGCGCTTTTTGCACCACGCTTCAAGATGCACCGCCTTGGTGCCTTCCATGTCGGACCGGAACCCGCCAAGGAACACCACGGTCGGCCCCCTGCCGTCGGTCAGGTGGTACGCAATGCGCCGCCCTTGGGGCGTTTCGAGGTACGATGGTTCAGGCATGGCATCCTCCCGTATTGGCTTCTGAATACACGTGACCTCGAGGGACACGAAAGCCTTAACATCGCGTTGGCGCCGGTTGACTTCCCCGGTTGACTTCCTTGTGAAGCCAGCGCCATAAGCGCCGCACACATAACCCGCAACCGGGCGTTCCGTGGGCGCCAAACCGACGAGGAGCCGATATGGCCCAGATCTCCCTGACATTCCCCGATGGTAATTCGCGTGACTTCGACGCGGGCGTGACGCCTGCCGCCGTCGCCGAAAGCATCTCGACGAGCCTTGGCAAGAAGGCAATCAGCGCGACGGTGAACGGCGCGCATTACGACCTTCAGTGGCCGATCACCGAAGACGCCTCTATCGCGATCCACACCCTGCAAGACGACGAGCAGGCGCTGGAACTGATCCGGCACGACCTTGCGCACATCATGGCGCGGGCGGTGCAGGAACTGTGGCCCGACGTAAAGGTCACCATCGGCCCGGTCCGCGATCAGGGCTGGTTCTACGACTTCGACCGCGAAGAGCCCTTCACGCCCGAGGACCTCGGCGAGATCGAGGCGAAGATGAAAGAGATCATCAACGCCCGTGACGCGGTGAAGACCGAGGTCTGGGACCGTGCGCGCGCCGTCGCCTATTACGAAGAGCGGGGCGAGCCGTTCAAGATCGAGTTGCTGGACCGCATCCCCGAGGATCAGGACATCCGTATGTACTGGCACGGCGACTGGCAGGACCTTTGCCGCGGCCCGCACCTGCAGAACACGGGTCAGGTCCCGGCGGACGCGTTCAAGCTGACGCATGTCGCCGGCGCCTACTGGCTGGGCGACAGCAGCCGCCCGATGCTGCAACGGATCTATGGCGTCGCGTTCAAGGACCGCAAGGCGCTGAAGGCGTGGCAGATCATGATGGAAGAGGCCGCCAAGCGCGATCACCGCAAGCTTGGCCGGGAAATGGACCTGTTCCACATGCAGGAAGAAGCCCCGGGCCAGATCTTCTGGCATCCGAATGGCTGGAAGATCTACACCGTGCTGCAGGACTACATGCGCCGCAGGCAGGAAGCCGGCGGCTATGTCGAGGTGAACACGCCGCAGGTCGTGAACCGCAAACTGTGGGAAGCCTCGGGCCACTGGGACAACTACCAAGAGCATATGTTCATCGTCGAAGTGGACGAGGAACACGCGCGCGAAAAGACGGTCAACGCCCTGAAACCGATGAACTGCCCGTGCCACGTGCAGATCTTCAACTCGGGCCTCAAGTCCTATCGCGACCTGCCCCTGCGGATGGCCGAGTTCGGCTCTTGCGCGCGTTACGAACCCTCGGGCGCGCTGCATGGCATCATGCGGGTGCGCGGCTTCACGCAGGATGACGCGCACATCTTCTGCACGCCGGACCAGATCGAAGCCGAGACCGAGAAGTTCATCGCCTTCCTCGCCGACATTTACGCCGACCTCGGGTTCACCGACTGGACGGTAAAGCTGTCGACGCGGCCCGAGAAGCGGATCGGATCGGAAGAGGAATGGGACCGCGTCGAGGCGGCGCTTGGCAATGCGACCAAGGCGGCGGGCTACGACTATACCATCAACGAGGGCGAAGGCGCGTTCTACGGGCCGAAGCTGGAGTTCGTGCTGACCGACGCCATCGGGCGCGACTGGCAGTGCGGCACCTTCCAGGTCGACCCGAACCTGCCGGAACGGCTGGGCGCGAACTACATCGGCGCGGACGGCGACAAGCACCGCCCGGTGATGCTGCACCGCGCCGTGGTCGGCAGCTTCGAGCGGTTCATCGGCATCCTGATCGAGAACTTCGCGGGCAAGCTGCCGTTCTGGCTGGCCCCGCGCCAGGTCGTCGTCGCCTCGATCGTATCCGAGGCCGATGATTACGTTCACGAGGTGGTCAAGACGCTGCAAGCCGCAGGCATCCGCGCCGAGGCGGACACGCGCAACGAGAAGATCAACTACAAGGTCCGTGAGCACTCGCTGGGCAAGGTCCCGGTGATCCTCGCCTGCGGCGCCCGCGAGGTCGAGGAACGCACGGTGACCGTGCGCCGGCTGGGCGAGAAGCAGACCAGCGTCGAGGCGCTGGACGATCTTGCCACCGCGTTGGCGGCGGAAGCGACCCCGCCGGACCTGCGGAAGTAACGAAATGGAAAGGCGCCCCGCGGGGCGCCTTTTTTGCACCTAGGGGTCCGACAAAGGTTCGCGGTGGCCCAATTCGATTTTGATAACCCAGAGGCTTGCCTATGACCAACGCAGAAGCTGACCCAATTGCCGATCTCGCGCGCCGGATTGCCGAAGTCTCGACCCTTGAAGGCGAGTTCCTGCTGCGATCCGGGCAAACTTCTAAGCGTTACTTCGACAAGTACCGCTTCGAGGGTGACCCGGCCCTTCTGAAAGAACTCGCCCCCGCCATGAGCCGACTTCTCCCAGCGGACACGGAAATCGTCGCCGGGCTCGAGTTGGGAGGCGTTCCCCTGGTCACCGCGATCTCACTTGCAACAGGGTTGCCAGCGGCCTTCGTGCGGAAATCGGCCAAGACATACGGGACGTGTCGCGCCCTAGAAGGTCAGGATGTCTCCGGAAAGAAGGTGACGTTCATCGAGGACATCATCACCACAGGCGGCGCAGTCGCGGACGCCTATCGTCTTGCCCGGCAAGAGGGCGCCGACATTCTGGCCGTCGTATGTGCAATCTGGCGCGGCGATGGAGACCCGCAGGTTCAGGACGTACCCGAGCTTCCGGTGCTTCCCCTGTTCACCCGCGCTGATTTGGAGCGCTGAGCAGACTTTGGTCCGACCCGCGACGCGTGTGCGGCACGGGTCCGGCCCAAGCGGCGGCACCCTTCATGCGCGACCGGGAACCAGCGACCCGCACCGCTACCACCGCAAGAACCGCCGCCCCACCACGGCGCCGATGCCCGTCGCGACGCCAATCGCGACGCTGTACCAGACCGCGTAGAACAGCGGTGAGTCCTCGGTGCAGAACAGCGAGTAGATCGCCGCCGCCATGCCCGCCGCCGCCAGACCCGCCAGCGCGCCGCTGCGTGCCGGATGGACCGGGGCGCCGCCCCGCATGGCGTGGATCAGCCCGGCGAGGATCGGCAGCGACAGAACGGTGATCGCGGGAATGCAGACCTGCGTGGAATGGCCAAGGAACGCCACCAGCCGTTGCCCCGCCTCGGTCGCGCCGAGCGCCCAGAAGAACAGCGCACCCACCGCCGCAGGCACCAGCCAGACGATGCGGCCCGGCACGCCAGACGGCACCGCAGGCCGCGCGGACCGCAAGGCCAGCGCCCCGGCAAACAGGGCCAGCAGCAGCGGCATCAGCGTCTTCGCCAGCACCACCGGATCCGACAGCGCCGCGCCGAGGTTCGCGCGGGGGCCAAGCACCGCAAGGAACAGCACGACCGTCACGGCAAGCCCGGCCACGGCACCCATCCCCGCGCGTCGCTCCAGCGAGGCGGCGGGGGGCGGTGCGGGCTCGGCGGCCAGCGTGGCTATGAGGTCTTCGGTCTTCATACTCTGCGTCTCTTCCGTCACTCCTTGGACCCGGCCATCTTCTTCAGCCGGGTCAGCGCGCGGTGATAGGCCACCCGGACCGCGCCTTCGCTCATCCCCATGCGTGCGCCGACTTCGCCGGCGCTCTCTCCTTCGACGCCCACCGCCCGCACAATCCCCGCCGAGCGTTCGTCGATGCCTTCCAGTAGCCGCCCGAGATCGCGCGCCGCGGTCGGATCGCCCGGCGCCTCGTCGGCCAGCCGCTCGGCCAGGTCGTCGATCGGAACCTGCACCGCGCCTTTCCTGCGGCGGAATGCGTCCGCCGTCTTGTAGCGCGCGATGGCATAGAGCCACGGCGCCACCGGGTCGCCCTCGCGCCATGTATGACGCTTGGCGTGAATCGCAAGCAGGACTTCCTGCACGATGTCCTCGTTCTCGAATTCGGACGAGGAACGGCCCCGGACGATGGTTCGGATAACCGGCGTGACGTCCTGCAGGAACGCGGCGTAGGCCACAGCCTCGCCCCGGTTCGCCCTGCCCAGAAGCGCACCCCAGCGGTCATTCCGATCCGTCATTGCTCCTCCATTCGCGCGTTACGGCGAAACGTTACAGTCACCGGCCCATTTCATGCAATTTCTTCACTCGTTCGTGAGCGGCGTAACATTCCCGGTCCTCTCTCCGAATGGCTTTGCATGGACGCCACAACGGCGCTCCGCATCTTGGAGGATAGACATGACCACGACCACCAACAAAGCCCTTCTCGCCACCGCCGTCGCCACCGCCCTTATGGGTGTCAGTGTTGCCGGCACCGCCAACGCCCAAGCGCAGGAAAAGTGCTACGGCGTTTCCATGGCGGGCGAGAACGACTGTGCGGCCGGCCCCGGCACCACCTGCGCCGGCACGTCCAAGGTGGACTACCAGGGCAACGCATGGACGCTCGTCGACTCCGGCACCTGCGCCGAGATCGAGCTTCCGGCGATGGCCGACGGTTCGCCGCGCATGGGCTCGCTGGAGCCGCTCGAGCGCGACATGCCCGCGTCCTGATCCGACGACAACACCGGGCGCGGCGGGACAGCCGCGCCCGGGCCACGTGACGATCTCCGGACAGAAAGGCAGACCGATGCTTGACGCGACCCCCTTCGACCGCCTCCCCCACGCCCCCGGCGTCGGCTACAAGCCGCAACACTATGCCGACATCCTGCGCGACCCTGCGCCGGTCGAATGGCTGGAGATCCACGCCGAGAATTACATGGGCGACGGCGGCCGCCCCATCGCGCAGCTGCGCCACCTGTCCGAACGCTTCCCGATCTCGGTGCACGGCGTCGGCCTGTCGATCGGCGGCGAGGGGCGTCTGGACGCCGACCATCTTGCCCGCCTGAAACACCTGATGGACTGGCTGAAGCCCGCAAGCTTTTCCGAGCACCTCGCATGGTCCACCCACGACAGTCACTTTCTGAACGACCTGCTGCCCCTGCCCTACACCGTGCAGACCCTGTCCCGCGTGGCCTCGCATATCGAGCAGGTGCAGGACACGCTGGGTCGCCGGATGCTGCTAGAAAACCCCTCGACCTATCTCGCCTTCGAGGAAAGCGACTGGTCCGAGGTAGATTTCCTTGCCGAGATCGCCCGCCGCACCGGCTGCGGGCTGCTGCTGGACGTGAACAACGTCTTCGTCTCGGCCACCAACCAGCAGACCGATCCGGTGTTCTATATCGACGCATTCCCCCATGCCGCCGTCGGCGAGATCCACCTTGGCGGCCATGACGAGGACGAGGACGAAACCGGCGCGCCGCTGCTGATCGACAGCCACGGGGCCGAGGTCGTCGATCCGGTCTGGGCGCTCTACACCCACACCATCGCCGTCGGCGGCGAGAAGCCCACGCTGATCGAATGGGACACCGACGTGCCCGAGTGGCCGGTGCTAGCCGCCGAGGCCGCCCGCGCGGCGCAGGTTCTCGAACCGCTCGCGGAGCCGGTGGCATGACCGTCACGCAGGACCAGTTCACCCGCGCGATGCTGGACCCCGGCGCGGCGATCCCTGCGGGGCTCGCCAACCCCGACGGGCGCCCGGCGACCCGCCGCTTCGACGTGTACCGCAACAACGTGGCCGTCAGCCTGACCGAAGCTCTGGAACAGGCCTTCCCGGTGATCCGCAAACTGGTGGGCGAGACGAATTTCCGCGTGCTGGCCGGGGTCTACCTGCGGCAGCATCCACCGGCCTCGCCGCTGATGATGCACTACGGGCAAGAGATGCCGGGCTTTCTGGCGCGCTTCGAGCCGGTCCAAAGCCTTGGTTATCTGCCCGATGTGGCGCGGCTGGAACTGGCCCTGCGCGCCTCGTACCACGCAACCGACAGCCAAGGCGTCGACCCTGTGCGCCTGCAAAGCCTGCCGCCGGACGCGCTGATGGCCTCGGTCCTGCATCTTGCGCCTTCGTTGCGGCTGGTCCGGTCCGACTGGCCGATCCACGGAATCTGGCGGTTCAACATGGACCCCGGCGCACCCCGCCCCGAGCCCCGCGCCGAGGACGTGCTGATCCTGCGCCCCGAGTTCGACCCGACCCCAAGCCTGTTGTCCACCGGCGGCGGTGTCTTCGTCGCAAGATTGCAGGCGGGCGATACCCTCTCCGGCGCCCACGATGCCGCGCTGGACGCCGCGCCGGGCTTCGACCTTGCGCCCCTTCTGGGGCACCTCATCGCCGCCGGCGCGATCACCGGACTGACCGAAGGAGACCTTCCATGAACAGGATCATCGCTCTGCACAACGCCGCCTTCGCCCGCATCGAGGCAGCGGCCCCGGTCATCCTTCCGACGCTCGCGCGGTTCACCTTCGCGGCGGTGCTGCTGGGGTACTACTGGAACTCGGCGATGACCAAGCTGGGCGACGGCCTGTTCGGCTTCGTCAATCTCAGCTCCGGCGCCTATGTCCAGATGTTCCCGAAACAGATGGAAGCGGTGGGCTATGACCCGTCGATGCTGGGCTTCGGCTACAAGCTGGTGGCGCTTGCGGGGACGTGGGCCGAGTTCGTCCTGCCGCTGCTGCTGGTCATCGGCCTGTTCACGCGGCTTGCGTCGCTGGGCATGATCGGCTTCGTGGCGGTGCAGTCGCTGACCGACATCTACGGCCACAACGCCGATGCCGAGACGGTGGGCCACTGGTTCGACAGCGTGTCCGACGCGCACATCCTCGACCAGCGCGCGTTCTGGGTCTTTATCCTGATCTACCTTGTGTTCCGTGGCGCGGGGCCGGTCTCTGTCGACCGGCTGGTGCTGGACCGTCCCGCGCCAGCGCCTCAGGCGGTGTCGGGCTGACGCGCGGCCAGCGCAAGCACCGCGCCCAGTCCGCACATCCCGATCGGGAACATCGTCGCCGGGTTGAAGCCGAAGGCATAGTACATGCCCCCCGCCGACAGCGCCATCAGCACCGCGGCGGCGGCGGCCTGCGACCGGGCCATTGCCCCGCCCGCGATGGCAAGGATCGGCGCAAGGAAGCCCGCCGCGCGGATAAGCTCCGCGTTTTCGACCTGCAGCGCGACCTCGTCGACGCCCCCCAGCCATTCCACGACCCACAGGTACCCGGTGCTGAACAGCCCCACGATCATTCCGACGATCCCGCCGATGACACCCAGCATAAGCGCCGCGTTGCGCATGTGTTTTCTCCTTCGTGCGATCAGCAGATAGGAACGTTGTCGGCGTTATCCAAGAAGTGCGTCCTGCACGTCCTTGCCCCAGCCCAAGTACAGCCGCCCCTCGTGCCCGATCACCGGCCGTTTCATCAGTGTGGGATGATTCGCCAACAATTCCACCGGGTTGCCTGCCTGTTCAGCGTCGCTGAGTCCGCGCCACGTGGTCGAACGGCGGTTCACCACCGGCTCTCCGAAGGTCTCGACGAAGCGTTCAAGCTCTGCTTTGGGCACGCCGTCAGACCTTACGTCAATGACGTTCAGGTCATAACCATGCGACCGCAAAGCCTTTTCCGCTTTCCGGCAGGTGTCGCATGTCTTAAGGCCATAGAAATCCATCTGTTCTTCCACTATCGCTCGTAAACATGTCCGTCTCGCGACACCAATAATTCACTTGCTTCTGTACGTGAATGGGCGATGCTTGTTGCCGTGACGACAGACTTTCTTCGAAGACCGCTCCTGTCCGGAGCAGCCTCTGAGACTTGGAAGACCCTGGCTGCATCACACCCACCGCAATCCCGTGGGTGGGAAACTAGACAAGGAGAAACGGAATGCCGACCGGCACCGTGAAATGGTTCAACACCACCAAGGGCTACGGTTTCATCGCGCCCGACGAGGGCGGCAAGGACGTCTTCGTGCATATCTCTGCGGTCGAGCGTGCGGGCATGACCGGCCTCGCCGACAACCAGAAGATCGAGTACGAACTGCGTGAAGGCCGTGACGGCCGTGCGTCGGCTTCGGAACTCAAGGCCATCTGAACGGATCGGCCCGACACCCGTGAAGGGCGGCCCCGCCGGGCCGCTTTATCGGGTCTGCCCGTGGCACGCCCCCGCCGCGGTCCGGTGACACGATACGTCGTCGCCGCGACTGGCCCCTTTTCCCCGAAGCCCTACGCCTGGCGCGCGCGCCGTCAGCTTTCGGTCTTCTCGGGTGTGTACCAGTCCTGCCCCATCGCCACGATGCACGACCGCCCCGAGGCGTAGGTCATCAACAGTGTCCATTCGCCCGACTTCGGCGCTTCCCAGATCTCCATGATCTGATCCGGGGCCCGCATTCCGGTCCCCCGCCGCTCTGCCAGGTATTCCCGCGACAGGCGGGTATACATCTGGTCGGTCGGTGCGCAGATGATGTCCGGCAACGGGTTCGCGGCAACGGGCGCCGCCTGTAGCGAAACAGCAAGGATGGCCGGGACGGCCACTCGGATGCTCATGGGTAGTCTCCCGGAGTCGTTGGCTCTGAGAGAAAGTGTAACGGCTTTATGACAACCTGTATATACGTTTGTTATACAAAATTGTCTCTATCCCGGTAACGGTTGCGCCGCCTGCCCGGTCCTGCGGCACCCTTGCGGTTTGACTCATCCGGGACAGGGGCGGAGACTATAGTTAACGAAGTTATCGGAGTGAGCGGGCCATGCGGATCGCGGGGATCATCCTTCTGGTGCTGGCGACCGGCTGCACCACCACCGTCTACACCCGCAGCGGCACCTACCCGGCCGAGAAGCAGGCCGACCTGCTGGCCTGCGAGGCGCAGGCGCTGAAGCTTTTCCCCGTCAGCATGCAGCCCCGCACCACCATCGGCATCGGCGGCACCATCGGGCCGCGTGTCTGTCACGGCTGGCTGTGCACCGGCACCGGGATCGGGGTGTACCAGACCGCGCCGGTCTCGACCTACGACGCCAACGCCACGCGCCGCACGCAGGCGGTCGAGAACTGCATGGCGACCAGCAACTACCGCCGCGCGTCGCTGGCGCGCTGCACCCCCGAACAGATCGCCGCCGGCGTCACCTACCCGAAAGGCGCCCCGGACGCGGACGCCTGCGCGGTGCTGGTGGACGGCGGCGGATGGGTGGCGGTCAATCCGTAGGGGTGGTGGGTTGGAAACCCACCCCACGGTGCACGGCAAAGCGTTGGAGTTGGAAGGTGGGTTGGAAACCCACCCTACGGTGAACGGCAAAACGTTGGGGGTTGGACGGTGGGTTGGAAACCCACCCTACGGTCCTTGGCAAAGCGTTGGGGTTGGAAACCCACCCGACGTGTCAGGCCAGTGCGGCTTGAAACTCCCGCCACTCGCCCTTGGACATGCCCGAAGTCTCCTGCGTTACCTCTTCGCCGCCTAGCATCCGCTTCAGGCAGTCCACCGCCTTGGACGACAGGGTGACGCCGCCCATCCGGTAATCCTCGAACGCGGCATAGGCGAAGGGCACCCAGTCCTTGACCATCTCGCAAATCGCCTCGGCATACACGCGGATCTCGTACTGGGCGTGGGAATCCGCGCGCAGACGCAGGAAGTGGAACAGGTTGTGCAGGTCGACCTTCCAATACCACTGGGTGTAGATGTTCGCCGGCAGGTTCATCCGCGCAAGTTCGCGCGCCAGACCCTGCTGGCCGTCCTGCGACAGCATCTCTTCGTAGTGGTCATAGGACCGGCCCGCGTCCGCCTTCAGGATCTCCAGCACACGCTCGGCCTCGGCGCCGGTCAGCACCTCGCCGCGGCCCTGATTGTTGACCGTCGACTGCGCCGCCAGCGCGTCGGGCTGCGGGATGTAGAACTCGCGGTCGAGGATCGAATAGCGCGCCGAGTATTCGTTCACGTTCGCGGTGCGGTGGCGGATCCACTGGCGGGCGACGAAGACCGGCAGTTTCACATGCAGTTTGATCTCGCACATCTCGAACGGGGTCGAGTGCCAGTGCCGCATCAGGTAGCGGATCAGCCCCTCGTCGTTCGACACATGCTTGGTGCCGGCGCCATAGGACACGCGGGCCGCCTGCACGATGGCGCTGTCGTCGCCCATGTAGTCGATCACGCGGACAAAGCCGTGGTCCAGCACCTCGTGCGCCTTGTAGAGATGCGCCTCCATGCCCTCGGATACCGCCCGCAGCGTGGGGCGCGGGGTGGCGCGCTGTGCGTCGATCTCGGCTTGCTGTTCAGGCGTCAGAGGCATGTCGGGGGCTCCTGTGGGTCGGTCGCACGCTATACTACATCTATGTCGCCCGATTGGAATATCCGCGAGATGCTGCAAAGTCGAGACGCCACTCGGCCGATAGGCGCGGTTTTCCTGCATCACTCATCCGTACCGCGAATCGCGCTTCGTTGACTTGAAGACAAGGCTTCGGCACCTTCCGTCGGAAAGAGGCAACAAGAACGAGCAGACCAATGCGTAAATCCGTGGCGGCGCTGGCCGTCCTGTGCCTGTTGGCCGCCTGCGACGGCAACCCCCTTCTGGTGGAAGAAGAAGACGTCATCGACGACGGCACCGACGAGGAAGACGGTGTCGAAACGAACGGCGCCGGTATTCCGACCGTCTTGTCGAACAACCTCGAAAGCGTCGTCTACGACCCGGCCGCCCGCCGGCTGTTCGTGACCATCAGCGGTCTCGACGGCACGCCCGAAGCGGTCGAATACGACTATAACTCTGCCGCGACCGCCGGCCTTCCCGCCGGTCATTTCGCGTTCACCCAGCAGGAAGACGCGCTGGATCGCTTCTTTACCGGCATCGTGAAGGAAAGCAGCGACGAAAGCGCGCGCGCCGTGATCGTGTCCGACGGCGGCCAGTTCAACCGCTTCTTCTGGGGCGGCCACTACGAGCGCGACGGCGACTTCGATCCGCCCAGTTCCGGCGACGGTCCCGGCGAGGGTCAGGTCAGCTATGCCGGCGACTACGTCGGTCTCGACAACTATTCCGGCCCGGTCCCGCCGCAGAACACCGACCCGACCCTGCAACCGCAAGCGCCGGGCCGCGTCGTGGGCAGCGCCTTCGTCAACGTCAACTTCGAAGACATGCAGATCAACGGCTCGGTCTTCAATCGTCAGACGATCGACAACCCCACCCTGCCCGAGCTGCGCGACATCGTGATGATCGTCACCGAGATTTCCGAGGACGGCACCTTCCTCGGCGAGTTGGAGTTCGACAACGGCGACGACGCCACCGGCAATTACGGCGGCATCTTCGGCGGCAACAACGCAAGTTCCGTCGCGGGTCTGTTGGGCTTCATCCCCGATCCCGACGATCCCAACAGTTGGGAGACCGGTATGTTCGTCCTGACCCAGTGCGGTCTGGCGGGCGACGATGCCGCGCTCTGCGTCGAAGCGGCCCCGAACTGATATGCCGCGCCGTCTTCTGACGGCCCTTCTCGCCGCGGCCGCCCTCGCGGGGGCCCAGCCCCACGGGGCCGCGGCGGAAGAGACCTTTGCCCTGTCCCTCGACGACGCACGCGCCGCCGCAGTCGCCGCTGCCGTGTCCGGCGACGCCGCGACCGCCGCCGTTCTGGCGGGCGAACTGCTGCGCCACGATCCCGAGGACAGCCAGGCCCTGTTCGCCCTGTCGACCGCCTACCTCGCCACCCGGCGCTGGGACGCGGCTTACGAGACCAGCCGCAAGGCGTTCCGTTTCGCCGAGGACGACACCGACCGCTATCACGCGGCGCGCGTCGCCTCGATCGCCGCGCTTGCGGGCGAGCGGCGCATCCAGTCGCAGTTCTGGCTGCGCCGCGCCGGGGACAACGCGCCAACCGAGGCCGAGCGCAACAAGATCCAGCGCCAGTTCGCCTACCTGCGGCACGAAACCCCCTTCCGCTTTCAGCTCGACGCCTCGGTCAGCCCGTCCAGCAACATCAACAGCGGCTCGGACAGCGCGTACAACATCATCCAAGGCGTTCCGCTGGTCGGCATCCTGTCGCCCGACGCGATGGCGCTGTCGGGCTACATCGCCCAGACCAACCTGCGCCTCAGCTACCGCCTGCGCCGCTCTGAAACCTCCGAGACCGCGCTGACCGGCGGCTATTACGTCAAACGCGCCTGGCTGGACGAAGACGGCAAGGACACCGCACCCGATTTCGATGCGGGGCGCCTGGGCGTGACCTCGGCCACTTTCGGCGTCACCCATGTCATGAAGGTGGGCAAGGTGCCGGGCTCTGCGTTGCGGTTCGATGCGGGGCTGCGCGACTATTGGCAGGGCGGCGACCGGATCTATACCGCGCTCACCGGCGGCGTGTACTACACCCGCCCGCTGACCGAGCGGCTGCGCTTCTCGGGCCAACTCAGCGCCGAGAAACGCAACTATGCCGACGGCTATGGCGACGAGGGCCTGCTGGGCGGGTTCAACGCCGCGCTGAGCTACCGTTTCGACAACGGCTCGGTCGTCAGCGTCGCGGCGGGCTACAACGAAAGCGATGTGCCGGGCGACATCTTCGACAGCACCGGCTGGACCGGCAAGGTCAGCTACTCGCTGGGCAAACCCGTGTTGGGCGTCGACCTGACCGCCGGCATCGGCGTCAGCTTCACCGAATACGCCGACTATACCATGCTGATCTTCCCCGTGCCCGGCGGGCGGCAGGACGAGACGGTGTTCTTCGACCTCGAAGGCGTATTCACGCAGGTGGAATACGCCGGCTTTTCGCCCAGCGTCCGGCTGCGCCGCACGATCACCGACTCGAACGTGTCGCGCTACGAGATGTCTGAATGGTCGGTCGCGGTGGGCATCCGGTCGAACTTCTGACCCCCTGCCCTATTCGCCGCAGATGCCCTGCAGGCTCACCCATTCGGAATCCCGCAGCACCGGCTCGGCGTATAGCTGGCTGACCGGGTCCGCCTCGATCAGGCCCAGCACCGTCTCGCCGGTGGGATCGAGCGCATAGGCATAGGGCGTGGCGGGAACGTCCGCCGCCTCGAACCGGGTCAGAAGCGGCAGGTCCGGCACCGGCGCGGGCTCGGCCGCCAGCAGCGACCGGGCATAGCCCGACAGAACCGACTGCGATACATCGCCGGTGGTCAGCAGGCGAAACGCGGTGACGGCGCCCGAATTCTCCAGCAGCAGTTCCACCGGATCGCGTCGCGCGGCGCGCTCGACCTCGGCCAGCACATAGCCTGCGGTAACGGTCGGGTCGTCCTGATCCTCGACAAGGCTGCGGTTCAGCAGGACGATCCCGCCCGGCAGATGCGCCGCGTCCTCGACCGCGTCGGGCAGCACGACAATCCGCCCGCCGGGCGGCATCAGGCGCGTCTGCAATCGCTCCAGCGACTTCTGGCCCAGTTCGTTGCCGCAGGGCTGCCCCGCGATCTGACGGATTTCGGCCAGCAGCCGCTGCCCAAGATCGGCGCGTTTGGCGGCGGGCACCACGCTTGCCGCGTGATGCACCATCGCGCCCGGCAGCCAGAAGATACCGCCCAGCAGAACGGCGGCCAATGCGCCGCCCAGAAGATAGTACCGCAACCGGCCCCGGTGCGGTCCGCGCCGCTGGATCGCGTCGCGGATCCGCTCGATCGCGTCGACCATCTCGGGCGCGGTGATCTCCAGTTCCTCGGGGCTGTCGGGGCCGGGACGGTACAGCGCGGGCTCGCAGCCTTGGTTGGTGCGCTCGATCGCCGCCAGCGACCAGTGCCCCACGGGACGCCCCGCCCCGTCATAGATCACAAGCGTCGCATCCCCCAGCGACAGGATCACATCGCGCCGCTGATCCTCGGGCCCGGCCCGCCAGACCGCTGGAGCCTCCAGCCGCTCGTATTGCGTCAGCGCTGTCATTCCCGCCCGCTCGTTACCCAAACACCCCTGTTGGCCGAGGACCATAGCGCAGGCTTGCGCTGCTGCCAATCAGCGTGCGGGGGCTATCGCGCCAAGGTCCGAAACGATGACGAATTGAAGCTCTTTCAGCAGCTTGCGCGCCATCGCCGCCTCGAAGTCCTCGAAGCCCAGCGCCACCTCGATAAAGGCGTCGGGGCCGCGGATCACCTCGGCCGCGTAGTAGGCTTGCAACTCTCCCACAAGCGGCGATCTCTGGTCGCCCGCGCTGCGCGGGTCCGAACCGATGACCAGCCCGTTGACGGTCACGTCCCCCAGCCCGCCGCGCACATCGCGCGGGCGCGGGCCTGCGTTCGACTTGCCGTCGCCCGACAGGTCCAGCACCCGCCGCCAGCAGGAGGGCTGCGCCGCCAGCGCCTTCGCCCCTGTCACCATCGCCTCGCCCAGCGCGGTCGACTGAGGCATCGGAGCGCGGCCCGTGGCGCGTAACTTCGCAGCGACACCGGCAAGGTCCTTCGCCGTGGCGATCTCTCGCCAGTCCAGCACCTGCCGTTTCGGCCCGCTTCCGGACCACTCGAACACGTACAGCCGCACCGGCGCCTCGGGCAGCGCAAGGAACGCGGCCTGCACCTCGGGCATCGTCAGCGCGTTGGCCAGCCCGTCCAGTTGCAGACGATACTCGGTATCGTCGACAGAGCCCGAGACATCGAGACCCAGCGCCAGCGCCTGCCGGCAGGCGGCGTCGGCGGGCGTCGCCAGCAGCGCCGCGAGAAGGGCAAGGAGGCGCATCTCAGCCGTCCCCCGTCGCAGCATCGCGCGGCAGCGACCCGACGGCCCGAACCTCTAGCTCGCGCAGCAATTTCTTCCGCATCGCCCGCTCGAAATCGTCGAAATCCAGCGCCTCTTCCACGAAGGCGCCGGGACCCTTGATCACGTTCTCGCGGTAATAGTCGGACAGCCCGTCCTTCTCGCCCCCGATGGTCAGGCCGTTCACCGTGACCTCGGCCAGCGGAAAGTTCTCGTAGGCCAGATCGGGCCCGAAACCCTCGTTGTTGCGGCCATCGCCCGAGACGTCGAGCGTGCTGTAAAGACAGTCCGGCCCGCTTTCGAACAGCCCGGCGGCATAGCCCAGCGAATAGCCGATGGCGGTGGGATAGTCGGCATAACTGCGGATGGACCGTGCGATGCGGCCAGCAACCTCGACCACGTCGTCGCGGGTGTCCAGCATCGTCCAGTCGACAAGCAGGTCCTGCTGATAGCGGCCGGACCATTCGTAGACCGCCAGTGCCACGGGCTGTTCCGGCAGGGCAAGGATCGCCTCGACGATCTCGGGCGAGGTCAGCGCCGCGGCAAGGCCCTCGCGTTGCAACCGGTCCTCGGCATTGTCGACGGAGGAAGAGATATCAAGCGCCAGCACCAGTGCCAGCCGGCAGTCGGCGCGGGCGTCCGGGGCGGCGGCAAGCGCCGCCCCGCAGGTCAGGGCAAGGGCGAAGCGCCTTACCAATGGCCCGTGTTTTCCATGCTGGCCCACGGCTCTTGCGGCGGCAGCGCGTCACCCGCCTGCAAAAGCTCGATCGAGACGTTATCGGGCGAGCGCACGAACGCCATGTGCCCGTCGCGAGGCGGCCGGTTGATCACCACGCCCGCGTCCTGAAGCTTGGCGCACATGTCGTAGATGTCGTCGACGGTATACGCGAGGTGGCCGAAATGGCGGCTGTCCGAGGGCAGCCCGTCGTCGCCGTCCCAGTTATAGGTCATCTCGACATCGGCGGTGCCGTCGGCCTGATCCGGCGGGCACATGAAGACCAGCGAAAAGCGGCCCTTCTCGTTGTCCACCCGGCGGCGCTCGACCAGACCCAGCAGTTCGTAGAACGCCTTGGATTTCTCCAGGTCCTTCACGCGAACCATGGTGTGCAGATACTTGATACCCATTTTCCCTCCGGAACTTTCAGTGCGGTTTTGGCCGGACCCTAGCACGATTGCGCGCCGGGGCCAGTGGCGAGGCGGTGACGGCTGCGTGTGGCGCGCCTAGGGGAACCGGGTGAAACGGCGGGCCTTAGACCTTGCGCAGAAGCAGGTAGGTCATCATTCCCATCGGCGGCAGTTGCTTTTGTTCGACCAACTGCAACTCGGGCGGGTCGGTGACCACGTCCATCTCGAAATCCGAATGCCACCCCAGCACGTTCGCCATCGGCGCGGCCATCTTCTCGACCCGCGCAAGGAACCCCTTGTCGCGGGCGAAGTGGTTCACCACCACCACGTGCCCGCCGGGCCGCAGCACGCGCACCGCCTCCGCCATCACCTTCTCGGGCTCGGGCACGACCGAGATCACATGCATCAGGGCCACCGCGTCGAAACTCGCGTCCGGGAAATCCAGTTCGCGGGCATCCATCTGCCGCAGGTCCTTCACCGCGGTCAGGTTCATCTCGGACACCTTGGTCCGCGCCTTCGCCAGCATCTCGTGCGAGAAGTCGATCCCGGTCACGTGCCGGTCCGGCGCGTAGTTCGGCAGCGCCAGCCCAGTGCCCACGCCAATCTCCAGCACCTCCGTCCCGGCCATCTCGTTGATGTGCCCCACAGCGGTCCGGCGCCCCACCTGCGTCACCGCACCGAAGGTGCGATCGTAGACGGGCGCCCACCGGGCGTAGGAATTCTTGACGACGTCGATTTCCAAAGTGGTCTTCCCTAAAGGTCTTTTTGCCCGCCGCCCGGTTTCACCCGAAGCGCGACAAGTATGGTTGCCAGATAGGCGATCATAACCAGAAGCAATGTCGCCCATGTGAAATTGAAAAGCAGGGCGGCGGCAAGCACGGCGCCCAGCAGAACGTACCGCGCATTCCGACGCGGGATCTTCACGTTCTTGAACGAGAACGTGTGGATGCGGCTGATCATCAGCAACCCGATCGCCAGCACATAGATCGTCGACAGCCATGCCGGAATCTCGGGGAGGCCCGGAAAGGCAAAGGCCGCGACCATCGGCATCATCACCAGCAGCGCACCCGCGGGCGACGGCACGCCCTCGAAGTAATCCGACGACCCGTTGCCGTTTTTCTGGCCCACGTTGAACCGCGCCAGCCGAAGCAGGCAGCACAGCGTGAAGCAAAGCGAGGCCATCCAGCCGATGCCGCCCACGTCGTTCAGCGTCCACAAGTAAAGGATCAGCGCCGGCGCGACGCCGAAGTTCAGGAAATCCGCCAGCGAGTCCAGTTCCGCGCCCAAAGGCGACTGACTGCGCAGCAGCCGCGCCAGCCGTCCGTCCAGCCCGTCGAGTATGGTCGCGATCAGCACCATCCGCACCGACCACTGGAACTCGCCCAGCAGCGCGAAGCGCACGCCGGTCAGCCCGGCGCAGGCCGCGGTCAGGGTCAGCAGGTTCGGCAGCAGCTTGACCAGCGGCAGGTCGCGGTCACGTTTCGGGTCAGTCTCGAGATCGTCGTGTTTCATGGCTCAGTCCGTCCGCGCGGGACGGGTGTCCTCGTCCGAGGCCAGGTCGGCGATCACCGTCTCGCCCGCGATCATCGTCTGGCCCAGCGCCACCAGCGGCACCGAGCCTTCCGGCAGGTACACGTCCAGCCGCGAGCCGAAGCGGATCAGTCCGAACCGTTCCCCCGCCGCCAGCCGTTTCTCGGGCGCGGTGAAGCAAACGATCCGCCGCGCCACCAGTCCCGCGATCTGCACCACCGCCAGCGTCCGGCCGTCCGCCATCTCGATGGCCAGCCCGTTGCGCTCGTTGTCGGTGCTCGCCTTGTCCAGAGAGGCGTTGAAGAACTTGCCGGGCCGATATGCCACCGCCGTCACCCGGCCCGCCACCGGCGCGCGGTTCACATGGCAGTTGAACACCGACATGAACACGCTGACCCGCGTCAGCGGCACGTCCGGCATCCCCAGTTCGGCGGGCGGCACGGCAGGCTCGATCAGCGAGACGACCCCGTCCGCCGGCGACACCACCAGCCCCTCGCGTACCGGCGTCACCCGCACCGGGTCGCGGAAGAAGTAATAACACCACACCGTCGCGCCGACGCCCAGCCATCCCAAGGGCTGCCAGATCAGGAACAGGACGACCGTGATCGCCGCGAAAATGGCGACGAACCGGCGCCCCTCGGGGTGCATCGGCTTGATGAAAGTGTCGCGCATGCGCATCGAAGTGTCGCCTTTCGTCCTTGGTTGTGAACGGTGGTACGTGCCGCAGCCGTCAGGGGCAAGGGAACATCAGCGTCACCCGATCAACGCGCGGAAGAGTGACCCGTTCCCTGCGACCGGCACGGGGCGCGCCGCTCTTCCCCTTGCCCCCGCCATCTGACAGTCTGCCGCCAGAGGGAGGCCGCCGATGTCCATCACCACCTGCGTTTTCGACGCCTATGGCACGCTGTTCGACGTCGCCGCCGCCGCGCGCGAGGCGGCAGATCAGCCGGGGAACGAGGCGCTGAAGCCCGTCTGGGCCACGCTCGCCCGTGACTGGCGGCTCAAACAGCTGCAATACAGCTGGCTTCGCGCCGTGGCCGACGATCACACGGACTTCTGGCAGGTCACCGGCGACGCGCTGGACTGGGCGATGGAGGCCTCGGGCCTCGACGACGCAGACCTGCGCGACCGCCTGATGGACCTGTACTTCCGCCTCTCCGCCTATCCCGAGGTGCCCGCGATGCTGGCGCAACTCAAGGCGGACGGCATGGCGACGGCGATCCTGTCGAACGGCGAACCGAAAATGCTGGCGGGCGCGGTCGACAGCGCCGGGGTCGGCGATCGCCTTGACGCGGTTCTGTCGGTCGAGGACGTGGGCGTCTACAAACCCCACCGCAAGGTCTACGACATGGTCGACGACCGGTTCGGCTGCGCGCCCTCCGACGTGCTGTTCGTCTCGTCGAATGGCTGGGACGCGGCGCACGCAAAGGGCTATGGCTTCGTCACGGCGTGGGTGAACCGCGCGGGCGAACCCGTGGACCGGCTCAGCTGGCGCCCCGATCACATCCTCGCCGACCTGAGCGGCATACCGAAACTGGCGAAAGAGGCATGATGCAGTATTTCGACGCGCCCGACGGCACCCATCTGGCCTACAAGGACGAGGGCGAGGGCCTGCCGGTGCTGTGCCTCTCGGGACTGACCCGCAACGGCACCGACTTCGACTATGTCGCCCCGCATCTAGGCGACGTGCGGCTGATCCGGCTGGACTACCGCGGCCGCGGCGGCTCGGACTGGGCCGACCCGTCCACCTATACGATCCAGGTCGAAGGCGGCGATGCGCTGGCGCTGCTGAACCACCTTGGCATCGACAAGGCCGCGATCCTCGGCACTTCGCGCGGCGGGCTGATCGCGATGCTGCTGGCCTATGTCGCCAAGGACCGCATGCTGGGCGCCTGCCTCAACGACATCGGCCCGGTGGTCGACCCCAAGGGGCTGGACGTGATCCAGGGCTACGTGGGCAAGCAGCCCGGCATCAAGACCTACGAACAGGCCGCAATGACCCGCGCGCGGTTGATGGTCGGGTTCGAGAACGTCCCGGAAGAGCGCTGGATGGAAGAGGTACACCGCCATTTCGTGCAGACCGACGACGGGCTTCGGATCAACTATGACCCCGACCTCGCCCGCATCTTCGATGCCGCCGACCCGGACGCGAACCCGGCGCCCGCCGATTTCTGGCCGGTGTTCGATGCGCTGGACGGCCTGCCGATCGCCGCGATCCGGGGCGCGAACTCGGACCTTCTCAGCCCCGAGACCTTCGCCGAGATGCAGCGCCGCCGCCCCGACATGATCGCCGCCGAAGTCCCCGACCGCGCCCATATCCCCTTCCTCGACGAGCCCGAAGCCGTCGCCGCCATCCGCAAATGGATAGACCTGTGCCAGACACGATGACCCCCTCGCCCGTTTCCATCGACGACATCCGCGCCGCAAACGAACGGCTGGCCCCCGTGGTGCGGCGCACACCGCTGCTGTCCTCGCCCTTCCTCGACGAGATCGCAGGCCGCCGCGTGCTGGTGAAGCCCGAGTGTCTGCAGCACACCGGCTCGTTCAAATTCCGCGGTGCGTGGTCCGCGATCTCGGCGCTGGATCCCGAGGTGCGTGCGAAGGGCATCATCGCCTTCTCGTCCGGCAATCACGCGCAGGGCGTCGCCCACGCCGCCACCCGCCACGGCGTGCCCTCGGTGATCGTGATGCCCGAGGATGCCCCTGCCCTGAAGATCGCCAACACCCGCGCTTTGGGGGCCGAGGTGGTGCTGTACGACCGCGAGAACGAGGACCGCGACGAGATCGGCGCGCGTCTTGCCTCTGAACGCGGGCTGACCCTGATCAAGCCCTTCGACGAACCGCTGGTGGTCGCGGGACAAGGCACCTGCGGGCTGGAGATTGCCGCGCAGGCCGCCGAAGCCGGTGTGGAAACCGCGGACGTGCTGGTCTGCTGCGGCGGCGGTGGCCTGACCTCGGGCATTGCGCTGGCGCTGGAGGCCGACGCCCCCGGCCTGCGCGTGCGCCCGGTCGAACCCGTAGGCTTCGACGACGTGACCCGCTCGCTGGAGTCCGGCAGGATCGAGCGCAACCCCCGCATGTCCGGCTCGATCTGCGACGCCATCGTCACCCCCGCCCCCGGCGTGCTTCCCTTCCCCATCATGCAGCGCCTGTGCGGCCCCGGCGTCGTGGTGCCCGACGAGCTGTGCCTGCGCGCCATGGCGGCGGCCTTCACCCGGCTGAAGATCGTGCTGGAACCCGGCGGCGCCATCGCCCTCGCCGCCGCGCTCTACATGCCGGAGACGGTCGAGGGCGACACGGTGATCGCCGTCGCCTCTGGCGGCAACGTCGACGTTCCGATGTTCACAAAGGCCCTCGAAACCACCCCGTAGGATGGGTTTCCAACCCATCCCGCACCCTTGGACAATCGCGGAACGGCAGCCAATCCGTCGCCCCGGAAACCACGCCCCCCGCGACACGCGGCCTGACAGATGGGTTAAAAACCCATCCCACACCCTCGGATAATCCCGGAACGGCAGCCAACCCGTCCCCGTAGGATGGGTTTCCAACCCATCCCACACCCTCGGATAATCCCGGAACGGCAGCCAATCGGACACCTCCCCGTAGGATGGGTTTCCAACCCATCCCACACCCTCGGACAATCCCGGAACGGCAGCCAACCCGTCCCCGTAGGATGGGTTTCCAACCCATCTCACGCCATCGGACAATCACGGACCGGCAGCCAAATTCGGAACCACCTTGAAGGCCGGGTTTCCAACCCATCCCGAACCCGCCTCTCATACCGGCGCTGCCCCAAACGGTTGGCCCGCCGCGCGCCAGCCGCTACGCTTCTCGTGAACCCGTCCCTAAACGGAGCGCATTTCCATGGCCAATTTCACAATTGCAACATTCAACGTCAAAAACCTGATTGGTTCCGGTGAGGAATATTACCGTTTCGAACAATACACCGCCGAGGAATACGCCTGGAAACAGGATTGGCTGGCCGACCAACTGATGTCGCTCAACGCCGATATCACCTGCTTTCAGGAGATCTTCGACGAAGCCCCCCTCGCGGCCGTCATCGCCGAGGCCGACCGGCGCGGGCATCTGCTGAACGACGCCGTGGTCCCCGGCAGCGACAGCCCGTACCGCAAGAAGGCGATCTTCCGCAAACTGCGCTACGCCCCCTATGGCGACGCTGCCGTCGCTTTCGCGCCGAACCTGAACGACGGCGAGCCCGGCGAACGCCGCCCCGGTGTCGCCGTTCTGTCGCGCTTCGGGTTTGAAGGCGCGCCCGAGGTCGTTCAGGCCCTCGACCCCGCGCTCCACATCCCGTTCCGCGAACTCACCGGCGAGGACGGCGGCTTTTACCGCCTGTCGCGGCTGTCGCGTCCGATCCTCAAGGTCCGCATCCCGGTCGGCGGCACCGTGGTCACGGTCTTCTGCGTCCACTTCAAGTCCAAGCTGGGCGAGTTCCTGAAGCCCGCCGGCGCCCCCTTCGCCCCCGAGGCCGATCTTGTCCATTACGACCCGACCGGCCGCGCCATGGGCGCGCTGCGCGCCGGGCTGCGCCGGATGGCCGAAGCCTGGGTCCTGCGCCGCCTCGTGATCGCCGAACTCGACGCGGGGCGCCCGGTGATGGTGCTGGGCGACCTGAACGACGGCGAACACGCCGTATCCTCGGAGATCGTGAGCGGCGAGAAACCCTTCGTGAACTACGCCTGGATGCGCCGCCACGATGCCACCCACGCGAACGACCGCTACTCCCAGGAAGAAGCCGAGATCATCCGCGAACAGGTCGAACGCTATCGCCTGCACTCGGCAGAAAAGCTGTTCGTCTCCAAATCCTTGCGCGACATGGTCTATACCTCGGCCTTCGGCGGCGTGTACGAAAGCATCGACCAGATCCTGATGTCGCGCCATTTCCATCCGGGCTATGACAACCACATCGGCGAGATGGAGTATTTCAGCGTGCTGAATGATCATCTGACCGATGGCGCTCATCCCGAGGCGCCCTATAACAAGCTGGCAAGCGACCACGGGCAGATCATGGCGCACATCCGCATGTACGATTGACGCGCGGCTTGTCGACAACTGCGGGGCCGCGTGCAAGTCTGACCCAAAACGGGAGGAAGCGCCCCATGCGCACACAGGTCTGCATCATCGGCGGAGGCCCGTCGGGGCTACTGCTTAGCCAGCTTCTGCACCTTGCCGGCATCGACAGCGTCGTGCTGGAACGCCGGACTCGCGACTATGTGCTGGGGCGCATCCGTGCGGGCGTGCTGGAATCGGGCACCGTCGACCTGCTGCGCAGGGCGAAGGTCGGCGACCGGATGGACAAGCAGGGCATCGTCGACGAAGGCATCGTCGTCGCGGGCGAGACGCACGGCTTCCGCATCGACATCAAGGCGCTGACCGGCAAGTCGATGATGGTCTGGGGCCAGACCGAGATCACGCAAGACCTTTACGACGCGCGCGAAGCGATGGGCGGCACCGTGATCCACGAGGCCGAGGCGGTGAAGCCGCACGAGATGGACACCGACGCGCCCTTCGTCACCTACTACAAGGACGGCGCAGAGCACCGGATCGACTGCGACTGGATCGCGGGCTGCGACGGCTTCCATGGCGTCTCGCGCAAGTCGATCCCGCGCAGCGTTCTGAAGGAATACGAACGCGTCTATCCCTTCGGCTGGCTCGGCATCCTGTCCGAGACGCCTCCGGTAACGCACGAAATCCTCTACGCCTCGCACTCGCGCGGCTTCGCGCTGGCGTCTTTGCGCAACGAGAACCTCAGCCGCTACTACGTGCAGGTGCCGCAGGGCGAACCGGTCGAGAACTGGTCCGACGACCGGTTCTGGGACGAGTTCAAGGCGCGCATTCCCGGCGATCTGGCAGAGAAGCTGATCACCGGTCCGGCGATCGAGAAATCCATCGCCCCGTTGCGGTCCTACGCCGCCGAACCGATGCGCTGGGGCCGGATGTTCCTTGTGGGCGACGCGGCGCATATCGTTCCGCCCACCGGCGCGAAGGGGCTGAACCTCGCCGCTTCGGACGTGCATTACCTGTTCGAGGCGCTGAAGGCGCATTACCTCGACAAGGACGATAGCGGGATCGAAGACTACGCGCAGAAGGCAGCCGCCCGCGTCTGGCAGGCGATGCGGTTCTCGTGGTGGTTCACCACCGTCATGCACCAGTTCCCGGATCAGTCGGGCTTTGACCGGCGGATGCAGGAAAGCGAAATCACCCTGCTGGAGACCTCGAAGGCCGCGCAGGCCGCGATGGCAGAGCTGTACGTCGGCGCGCCCTACTGATGCCGCTGACGGAACTGCAAGGCACCGGCATCTTTTGGCGCGAGGACGGCGACCCCGACGGCGCGCCGCTGGTCTTTGCGAACTCTCTGGGCACCGATCACCGGCTATGGGACGGCGTGCTGTCCCACCTGCCGCCGGGCTTCCGGATCATCCGCTACGACAAGCGCGGGCACGGCCTGTCCGACTGCCCTTCCCGCCCCTACTCCATGGGGGCTCTGGTGTCGGACGCGGAACGCCTGCTGGACCACCTGAAGGTCCGTGACAGCCTGTTCGTCGGCATCTCCATCGGAGGCATGATCGCGCAGGGGCTGGCGGTGAAACGTCTAGACCTTGTCCGCGCCATGGTGCTGTCGAACACCGCCGCCAAGATCGGCGCTCATGGCACGTGGGACGACCGCATCGCCGCCGTCGAGGCGGGCGGGATCGAGGCGCTGGCCGATGGCACGATGGAGCGCTGGTTCTCGAAGCCCTTCCGCACGACGCCCGATATGCGCGTCTGGCGCCACATGCTGACCCGCACGCCGGTCGAGGGCTATCTGGGCTGCATGGCGGCGATCCGGGGCACCGATTTCTACACACCCACCAGTGGCCTGACCCTGCCCACGATGGTTATAGCCGGCAGCGAGGACGGATCGACCCCGCCCGATCTCGTGCGCGAGACGGCAGAGCTGATCAAGGGCGCGCGGTTCGAACTGATGCGCGGCGCGGGCCACCTGCCCTGCGTGGAACAGCCCGAAGCCTATGCCGCCCTGCTGGCGGACTTCGCCCGGTCCGTCGGCCACATCTGAAAGGTCAGGCGCCCTGCTCTACCGCCCGGCGGCTGCGCGCCGCGCGGGCAAGGTCGGCGTTGTAAAGCAGCACGAACAGCAGGAAGGACGAGATGCACAGCGGCTCGGTGCTGACGTAGATCAGGTAGACCAGCGGCTCCCATGCGCCCAGATCGAAGTCCTTGACCACGAACAGCACGAGATAGCTCAGCACCAGCACCACGCTGGCCATACCGACCCAAAGCCGCACCCGGTTCGCGCCTGCGGAATAGACGCCGACATCTGCCATCGCGCGGGCCATCGGCTGATCCTTCGCGATCGCGCGGCTCAGCAACAGGCCGGTCAGCACCGTCGCCGCCTGACTGGCGAAGAAGATATAGCTGCCCATCATGTGCGCTTCGTTGTGGTGCGGGAAGGTGTACTGCGACAGCATCACCATTCCGACACAGGCCGCCAGCTGCATAGGCGGCACAAGGCAAAGCGTCGTTGTCAGCCGCCGCGCGCCCCTGGAGGACACCGCCCGCACCGCGGGCAAGGCCGTCGCGAAGGTCGCGATCAGCCCGCAGACGCCAAGAAACAGAAGCACGGCCGAGATCGCGATCCAGAAGGCGAAGCCGTCTCCGATGGCCGGATCGGACAGAGCACGGCTGATGGTGGGCGGCTGGTTGGCGACGTACTCGGGATGCGCCTCGATAAAATCGGCGCGCGCCTTGTAGATGTTCAGGTTCACCGTGACGACCACGAAGGTGTTCGCCAGCAGCGACAGCCCCGCAACCCAAGGGGCCCAGCCGGGCCGTTGATCCGAAAGAAAAAACTTAATCATGATCACTGAACCACCGGCGCCGTGTCACCTGCTGCCCTGTAGCCCACAGCGCATCGCGCGCGCAAGTGCGGGGTCGCGCGGCGCCACGGATCGTCACGCCGCTTTGGGGTACAGATATACCTTCGTTTCCAGCGGCACCTGATCGTACAGGTGGATCATGTGCGGGTTCAGCAGCCCGACACAGCCGTTCGACACCGCCCGCCCGATGCTGCCGGGATCGTTGGTGCCATGGATGCGCAGGAAGGTATCCCCCCGCCCCGGCTGGAACAGGTACAGCGCCCGCGCACCCAACGGGTTGTTCGGCCCGCCCGGCATCCCGTCGGCGTACTGTCCCCAGCGTTCGGGCTCGCGCTCGATCATGTCGGGCGTCGGCGTCCACGACGGCCACTCTTTCCGCGCGCCGATGGTGTACTCGCCGGGCTCGTACAGGTCGCCCCGCCCGACGCGCACGGCATAGCGGATCGCCTTGCCCTCGGGCAGCGTCCAGAACAGCGAGAAGCGGTCGGGATAGACAAGGATGACACCGGGCCGATACCGCGCCGGCATGTCCACGACACGCGGCTGCCAGCTTTCGGGCACTTCGAACACCTGCTGGGCGGCGGCGGGAATGGCTGTGGCGCCGGTGGCGGCAAGCGCTCCGGTCAGGAAGGTACGGCGGTTCGTCATGCAGGGTCCATCGGCAGGAATGAAGCGGAACTGTGCCCCGCAGCGGGGCGCGTATTGTCGGAAAGGGCGGAAGCAGAACGTCGCCAATACGGTAGCGCCCGCCCCGTCGAACGGCAATAAAATTGCATCAAGCCCCTGAGAACACGCCCGCATTTTTCGCCGCAGCGCAGCGTCAAAGCCCTGGTACCCGCGGCCGGACTCGAACCGGCACGGCCTTTCGGCCTAAGGAGTAGGATCGGCAGTCGGGTCCCAGAAGGGATAACCAACTGCCTTCCTCCGAACCCAGCGTGCGAGTTTCCTGGCACTGGGCTCTCCGTATCGGCACCATTTAGTCTTACTCGAACAACCGTAGATGGTTACCCATATATAACTGACAACTCCAAATCTTTCAGAGCCAATCCGTCATATGTTCCTTTGTGAACCTTCTTATGACAAGAGGTACACAACGGAACCTGTTTGCGGTTTATTTGTGCCATTAACTTCGTAAAGCCAGAGACCTTCTTTCCCATTTTCCGGATATGCTTAACGTGATGCATTTCCACGGGTTCCCCAGATGAACACCCTTTGACGGCGCATTCCGTAACCCCAAGACGGGATTTTGTGCGGAAAGTCTGGAAGATAAAGATACGGTCCAAGTTCGGTTGTTCGCCGGAGAACTTCGTTCTTTTAAGGGAGCGGAAGTTGACAAAACTGACCGACACCTTCTTTTCACCAATGGTTTTCTTGACACGGAGGTTTTTTCCGCGTTTTTGAAATTGCTTGACCATTGATGAGCGTTCCTTGTTCGCCAAGGTCTTGGCGAGCGAGTATCGCAAGATGTAATCAACCCTATTCAGTTTTGAGAAATTTGTACACGCCGCATAGTAGTTGGCGATACCTCTCATTACCGAATTATATTGAGCGACGATTTGGTCTAAATCCAAAGCGAGAAGGCCCTTGTGATGGGTTGGAAAACCTTTTTCGTCACAAAATCCACGAGATTTTAGCCGTGTAAAGACTTCATCCAATGGAATATTGACTTTAATACTTGCGCCGTGACTGACGCGTCGCTTCAAGCCAAAAGAGCCACTTTGATAATCACTGACTTTAGCCTCTTTTGGCGATGGGACCGTTAGTGAAAACCCGAGAAAATGGACATAGCCTTTTCTTAAGTTCGTCACTTTGGTCTTATCCATCGAAAGTTCGAGTTTAAGTTCATCCCGAAGGAATATTTGCGCTCGCTCTTTGAGGGTGTTTGCCAGCATTTTCGGACCGGTCACGCCAATAATCCAGTCGTCCGCATAACGCACGTAAGACACCCGAATTGAGTTGGGGTCGTTGTGGTCCTGAGAAGGAAGCGAACGGATGGTTTGGGTGAGTAACTTGATCTCCTCTGTGACTTCACCACCTGACGCCTTCATCAGGCGTTCCCTTTTGCGCACCACGCGGCGCCATTCGGGATTAGGGCGTTTTTTCACATTATTGGAAAGTTCAGCAATCCATTTCTTTACAGCCACATCGAACTCGTGGAGGTAGATGTTGGCTAGAACGGGGCTGATAATGCTTCCCTGCGGAGTTCCGACTTTTGAGGCAACAAACTGTTCATCCTCCATATACCCTGCGGATAAAGCCTTCCAAATCAAGCTTATGAAGCGTTCATCAGAAATTCGTTTCCGTAGGATTTGGATTAGGGTGTGATGGTTAATCTCGTCGAAGAATGACTTGATGTCCCCTTCAATCACCCAGTTTGGCGCGCCCCAATTGGCACGAACTTGTTCAATCGCCGTATGCGTACTTCGTCCTTCTCGAAAGCCATGACTTTCAGGAACAAAAGTTGGAGATGTTGGGCTGTCGTATATGGCTTCCAGAATAATCCGGATAGCCTCTTGAACAACCTTATCCCGTGGTGATGGGACACCCAGTGGTCTCATTTTCCCATTCTTTTTCGGAATGAGATGTCTCCGTGTCGGGCGAAACTGGAACGACTCGTTTTTGAGTGCGTCCGAGAGGCGCGAGATATAGGAGGAAGAGATACCGTCGAGTGTTTCTCCGTCCGTTCCGGGGGTCATATTTCCCGATTTGGATTTGATACGCTCGTAAGCGATTGTCAGAAGGTCTGGACTACACACCAACCTGTATAATTCAGCGTTCATCCATTCTGAATTCGAGTTCAACTCGTATAGTTTGTTCAGGCGAGTAAGAGGCTCACATACCATCCGATATACCTTTCATCTCCCAAACTTGCTTCAACTGTTGTCCTTCTTTGGTAGCGGCGGCGGGACTCGAACCCGCACTCCATAGGAAAGCGATTTTAAGTCGCTCGTGTCTACCGATTCCACCACGCCGCCACAAATACTACGACAACTCCGTCACCCCTTTTCTCTACCAGAGATATGGTATCGAAATTCGCCTTCGAAAAGGTAGGAATTGCTTCCCTTAGGTGATCCCATAGTTCATATCACAACGATTTTCCTACGAGGATGGTTTTGGTTCCTCGAAGGTCTTGTACGTAGGTGCCGCGTTCGTCTCTTTACTCACTTCTTGTGAGTGGCTCATCAGGAAAAGGTTGACACCTACTTAAAATCTTTAAGTGCCACCTGATGTCGTGGGGATTGTTGTAGGAAACCCACGGGGTTCGAGAGCTACCCGCCAAGACTGCGATTCAAGCTGTATAGCCTTCACCATATACAAATATCTGCCTTGTTCTCTTGGATGTCCTACCATCCTCAACGAGGCTTTTCACGACCTGCTCTGGTCCCTTTGAGGTTTCCCTCTCCGGTATCGGGTTTGGTAAGTCTCCATTCCCTAAGTCGCTGATTTACATACACTCCTTTTAGTATGACCAAGGCTACCCTTGGTGTCGTTGTGATATGCGCAATGGCGCACTTTTAAGTCCTCTGTGTCTACCATTCCACCACGCGGGCCCGGCGCGCACCTTAGTGGGGACCGTCCGGGGCTGGAACCCGAAAACGCGCCGGCTGGCGCAGCGACAGGCGCGCTACAGCCCGTCCTCCTTCACCGCCTGCATCGCCACGAAGGTCGAGGTCTGCGCGACATGCGGCAGGGTCGAGATGTCCTCGGCCAGCACCCGGCGATAGGCGGCCATGTCCGCCGTGCGGACCTTCAGCAGGTAATCGAACGACGCCGCGACCATGTGGCATTGCTCGATCTCCGGCACCCTGCGGACGCCCGCGTTGAACGCGGCCAGCGCCGCCTCGCGCGTGTCAGTCAGCTTCACCTCGACAAATGCCACATGGTCGCGCCCGATGCGGATCGGGTCCAGCATCGCGCGGTATCCGGTGATCACCCCGTCCGCCTCCAACCGCCGCAGCCGCGCCTGCGTGGGCGTCTTCGACAGCCCGATCCGCGCCGCAAGCTCGGTGACGCTGATCCGGCCCTCCGTCGTCAACACATCGAGAATCGCGTGATCGAAGCGGTCAAGCTTCGGATGGACCGTTTGCACTGCACATGACCCCGTCTTTGGTCGTTTCGACCATCATTCTTCACTATTCGGGAGAAAATCAAAGCCCAACCTGCGGTAAAACGGGTCAAACGGAGGTTCAACATGACTCTCGACACCCCCCAGTCCGACCCGATCCGCGACCGTATCGCCGCCGCGACCTATGCCGACGAGGCCCAGACGCTGGCCGAACTGACGGCACTCGCCGACCTCTCCGCCGAGGATCGCGCCCGCATCTCGTCCCGTGCCGCGGGGCTGGTGCGCGACATCCGCGCCTCGGCCCGCCCCGGGCTGATGGAGGTGTTTCTAGCCGAATACGGCCTGTCCACCGACGAGGGCATCGCGCTCATGTGCCTTGCCGAGGCCCTGCTGCGCGTCCCCGATGCCGACACCATCGACGCGCTGATCGAGGACAAGATCGCGCCGTCCGACTGGGGCAAGCATCTGGGCCATTCCTCGTCCTCGCTGGTCAATGCCTCGACATGGGCGCTGATGCTGACGGGCCGGGTTCTGGACGACCGCAAGCCGGGTGTGACCCGCGCGCTTCGGGGCGCGGTGAAGCGGCTGGGCGAACCGGTGATCCGCACCGCCGTTGGCCGCGCCATGCGCGAGATGGGCCGCCAGTTCGTGCTGGGCGAAACCATCGGGTCTGCCATGAAGCGCGCCGCCGGGATGGAGGCGAAGGGCTACACCTATTCCTACGACATGCTCGGCGAAGCCGCCCGCACCGGCGCCGATGCAGAGCGCTATTTCCACGCCTACGCACAGGCCATCGGCTCGATCGGCCAGGCGGCGAACAATAGCGATATCAGAAACAATCCTGGCATTTCGGTAAAACTGTCCGCGCTGCATCCGCGCTACGAGGATGCACAGCGCGACCGGGTGATGACCGAACTCGTGCCCCGACTGCAGGCGCTGGCCAAGCAGGCCGCCGCCGCGGGCATGGGTCTGAACGTCGATGCCGAAGAAGCCGACCGCCTTGATCTGTCGCTGGACGTGATCGAGGCCGCGCTGGCCGACGAAGCGCTGCACGGCTGGGACGGCTTCGGCCTTGTCGTGCAGGCTTACGGCCCTCGTGCCCGCCACGTGATCGACTGGTTCCACGCGCTAGCCGAACGTCTCGACCGCCGCTTCACCCTGCGGCTGGTCAAGGGCGCGTACTGGGACAGCGAGATCAAGCACGCGCAGGTGATCGGCGCACCGGGCTTCCCGGTGTTCAGCCGCAAACCCGCGACCGACGTCTCGTACATCGCTTGCGCCCGCAAACTGCTGGGCCTGCGCGACCGGATCTACCCCCAGTTCGCCACCCACAACGCCCACACCACCGCCGCCGTGCTGGAGATGGCGGACAGCCGCGACGGCTGGGAGTTCCAGCGCCTGCACGGCATGGGCGAGCGTCTGCACGACATCCTGATGAAAGAGCCCGGCGCGCGCTGCCGGATCTATGCCCCCGTCGGCGCGCATCGCGACCTGCTGGCCTATCTCGTCCGCCGCTTGCTGGAGAACGGCGCGAACTCGTCCTTCGTGAACCAGATCGTTGACGAGGACGTTCCGCCAGAGACCGTCGCCGCCGACCCGTTCGACGCTGTCGAGGCGGCGCAGATCCGTGTCCGCAAACCCGCCGAGATCTTCCAGCCTGCCCGCGGCAATTCCCGCGGCTGGGATCTTGCGCACCGCCCGGAACTGGACGCGCTGGACGCCGCCCGCACCGACTTTCGCGACACCGTCTTTACCGCCGCCCCGCTGATCGCCGGCACGGCAGAACCCGGCGCGGAAGAGACGACAACCAATCCGGCCAACCCCTCCGACACCGTGGGCCGCGTCCGCGACGCCTCGCCCGCCGAGGTGCAGACCGCGCTGGACGCCGCGACCCCGTGGACGGCTCCGCCCGCCGAGCGCGCCGCGATCCTCAAGCGCGCGGCGCAGCTGTACGAGGACCACCACGCCCGCCTCTTCGCCATCCTCGCGCGCGAGGCCGGCAAGTCGCTGCCCGACGCGGTGGGCGAATTGCGCGAGGCGGCGGACTTCCTTTTGTACTACGCCGAACAGGCAGAGGGCCTGACCCGGCCGCCGCGCGGCCTCTTCACCTGCATCTCGCCATGGAACTTCCCGCTCGCCATCTTCACCGGCCAGATCGCCGGGGCGCTGGCAGCCGGGAACGGCGTGTTGGCGAAACCGGCGGAACAGACGCCGCTGATCGGCCACGCCGCCGTCGAACTGCTGCATCAGGCGGGCGTGCCCCGCGAGGTGCTGCAATTCCTGCCCGGCGACGGCCCCACCGTGGGCGCGGCGCTGACTTCGGACGCCCGCGTCGACGGCGTGGCCTTCACCGGCTCGACCGAGACGGCGCAGGCGATCCGCCGCGCGATGGCGGACAACCTGTCGCCCGACGCCCCCCTGATCGCCGAAACCGGCGGCATCAACGCGATGATCGTCGACTCGACCGCCCTGCCCGAGCAGGCGGTGCGTGACGTGATCGCCTCGGCCTTCCAGTCGGCGGGCCAGCGTTGTTCCGCACTTCGTTGCCTGTACGTTCAGGACGACATCGCACCGGCCTTCCGCAAGATGCTGTTCGGCGCGATGGACGAGCTGAAGATGGGTGACCCGTGGCACCTGTCCACCGACGTGGGACCGGTGATCGACCCCGAGGCGCGCGACAGTATCGCCAACTATGTCGACGCCGCGGGCAATCGCGTCCTGCACCGCCTGAAAGCCCCGGAGGACGGCTTGTTCGTCGCGCCAGCCGTTGTCGAAGTCACCGGCATCCGCGACATCGAACGCGAGGTTTTCGGCCCGGTGCTGCACCTTGCAACCTTCCGGCCACAACACCTTGACCGCGTGCTGTCCGACATCCGCGCCAGCGGCTTTGGCCTGACCTTCGGCCTGCACACCCGGATCGACGACCGCGTGCAATACGTGACCGAGCGGCTGGCGGTCGGCAACGCCTACGTGAACCGCAACCAGATCGGCGCCATCGTCGCCAGCCAGCCCTTCGGTGGCGAGGGGCTGTCGGGCACCGGCCCAAAGGCGGGCGGCCCCGACTATGTCGCGCGGTTTACCCGGCCCGAGACGATGGAAGCCGCCGCGGGCGAACCCGGCACGCTGGACGCAGGCGCCGTGCAGGCCCGGATCGGCGCGGCAAAAACCTCGGACCTTCCGGTCGATGTGCGCGACATGCCCGGCCCGACCGGCGAGTCAAACCGGCTGACCCGCGTCGCCCGCCCCCCGCTTCTGTGCCTCGGCCCCGGCGCGACGGCGGCAGCGGCGCAGGCCGACGCGGTGCGCGCCCTGGGCGGCGTCGCGGTGGAACTGCCCGAGGGCGTCTTGCCGGAGGCGCTGACCATGGCCACCGGCTTTGGCGGCGTGGTGTACTGGGGCGGCCCCGACACCGCGCGGCCCCTCGCGCAGGCACTGGCGAAACGGGACGGAGCGATCCTTCCGCTGATCACAACGCGGCCGTCCGAACCCGACGTGCTGCTGGAACGCCACCTCTGCATCGACACGACCGCATCAGGGGGCAACGCGGAATTGCTGGCCGAGGTATCGGACGCTTGACCTTGCGCCCGCGAGGGCCAAGGTAAGCGCATGTTTCCGATCCGCGATCACAACCCGTCGAACAAGACCCCGTACGTCACCTACGCGCTGATCGCGGTGAACGTGCTGGTGTATCTTGCCACCCTGCCCGCGATGCAGGACCTCGCGTCGCAGCGCAACCTGATGATCGAGTGGTCGCTGATCCCTGCCCGCATTTCGCAGGGCGACGGCTATTACACCCTGATCTCGACCATGTTCATGCACGGCGGGTTCCTGCACCTCGCCGGTAACATGCTGTTTTTGTGGATCTTCGGCGACAACCTCGAAGAAGACTTCGGCCATATCGGCTTCTTGGGGTTCTACCTTGCCAGCGGGCTTGGCGCGGGGCTGGTGCATGTTTTGTCCGCCCCCTACTCGATGGTGCCCACCGTGGGCGCGTCGGGCGCGATCGCCGGGGTGATGGGGGGCTATCTGCTGATGTACCCCAAGGCCAAGGTCGACATCCTTTTCATCTTCGTCGTCATCTTCAAGATCATCCCGGTCCCCGCATGGCTGATGCTGGGCATCTGGTTCGCGCTGCAGTTGTTCAACGGCGTCGGCGCGGATCCCGACATGGGCGGCGTCGCCTACTGGGCGCATGCGGGCGGCTTCATCGTGGGCTTCCTGCTGGTGATCCCGCTGTTCCTTCGCCGGGGCGGCACGTCCTACTGGAGCCGCACCCACGGCCACCCGGACCACCCGGCGGCGAAGTACAAGCTAGAGCGCAGCCACATCCCCACCGTGTCTCGCCGGAAGCGCTAGACCATGGCAGAGACATACCGCCTGTCGTGCCACTGCGGCGCCGTCGCGCTGGAGGTGCAGCCGAAACAGGCGCTTGCGGACGCGAAGCGCTGCGACTGCTCGTACTGCCGCCGTCGCGGCGCGCCGATGCTGGCGGTGCCGCTGGACGGGCTGACGGTGTTGAAGGGAGAAGACGCACTGACGCTGTACCAGTTCGGAACGCATACGGCGCGGCACTGGTTCTGCTCGGTCTGCGGGATCTACACGCACCACCGCCGCCGCTCGAACCCGAACGAATACGGCATCAATCTGGGCGCGCTGGAGGGTGTGAACCCCAGCGACTTCCCCGAGTTCGGCTGGAACGACGGCGTAAATCACCCGTCGGACCGCTAGGCGGTCCGCGCCGCATCCGGCGCGGAGAAGTTCGCTTAGTAAGTCGTCTTCACGCCCTGCGTCGACATGTGGTCGCCGATGCGCTCGCCATAGTCGTGGGTATCGTTTCCGATCCACCCGAATGCGGAAATGCAAAGGCCGACGATCGCTGCGGTAATCACTACCCAATCGACAGTCACGGCGCCATTTTCGTCGCGAAGGAATTTCATAATCTGAGTCATGGGCACACTCACTTGGAAGGTCTGGGAAGTTTCTGACCTTCAAATGTGGCCTGATTGGGGAACGCTACGTCAATTTGTGCGGCCCGCCCGGCGCGTCACCCCTTCCGGATGACGCCCGCGAACTGGTCGAAAATGCGCTCGTTGCCGCAGATCACATCGCCGTCTTCCAGCATGTTTCCGTCCTCGGCGATGGCGTGAACGAATCCCCCGGCCTCGCGTACGATGACCACGCCGGCGGCCATGTCCCACGCGTTGATGCCCCGCTCCCAGTAGCCGTCCAGACGACCGGCCGCGACATAGGCCATGTCCAGCGCGGCGGCGCCCCAGCGGCGCACCCCGGCGCAGACCGGCAGCAGACGGCCAAGGTCATGCATCACGGCGGGCAGTTCCGGACGCCCGCCGAACGGCAGTCCGGTGGCGAAGATCGACTCGATCATCTTGTGACGCCCGGACACCCGCAGACGGCTTTCGTTCATCCACGACCCGGCGCCCTTCTCGGCCCAGTAGAGTTCATCCTTGGCCGCGTCGAAGATAACGCCCGCGACGATTTCTCCCTTATGTTCCAACGCGATGGAAACCGCCCAATGCGGCAGGCCGTGCAGGAAGTTGGTGGTGCCGTCCAGCGGGTCGACGATCCAGCGGCGGGTCGGGTCGGCGCCCTCTTCCGGCTTGCTCTCCTCGCCCAGCCAGCCATAGTTCGGGCGGGCCGACATAAGCTCGTCGCGGATGATCTTCTCGGCCGCGATATCGGCACGGCTGACGAAGTCCCCCGCACCCTTCATCGAGACCTGCAGGTTCTCGACCTCGCGGAAGTCCTTCACCAGGCTCCGCCCCGCCTTGCGCGCGGCCTTGATCATCAGATTGATATTGGCGCTGCCCTGCATGTCATCCGGCTCCTTGAAGGTCAGGCCGCGACATAGGCCAGAGGCGCGGCGATGTGAAGGGCGCATGCGCGCGGAACACGGTGGGAATCCGGCCGCCGCACCGTCTGTTTCGCCAATTACTTAACATTGGAACGATCTTTCGCGCCCCCGCCGATCCGCGCATCACCCCGGCGGATTCGCCCGAATCGTCCCCCGAAGCGGGGGGCTTTCCGCCCCCCTGCTGCCTGCGGCAGCTCCCCCCGAGGATATTTGCAGGACCAAAGAAGCCCCAGCCGCCGAATTGTTTCAGGCAGACGGGGCCGCCGATTTCGTCAGATCGCCTCTTTGCAGCCGGACCGGCACAGTCCGGGCCAGTTTCAGCAGGTGCGACATGAACGGACGCGCCGTGTCTTCGGCCCGCGTCGCGGCGTACAGGCGGCGGGTCAGGCCGGCCTTGGTGATCGGGCGGGTGACATAGTCGGAATGATACCGCACCTCGCGCACCACCCAGTCCGGCAGCACCGCGACACCTCGGTTCGAGGCGACCAGCAGCAGGATCACCGCCGTCAGTTCGACCTGCCGCACCGCGCGCGGTTCGACCTTGGCGGGGGTCAGAAGCTGGCTGAACACGTCCAGCCGCGCGCGGTCCACCGGATAGGTGATCAGCGTCTCGCCCCGGAAGTCCTCGGCCTCGACATAGTCCTTCTGCGCCAGCGGATGCTGCGACGAGGCGACGAAGACGGGCTCATAGTCGAACAGCGGCGTGAAATCGACGTCGCTGATGGTTTCCGGGTCGGAAGATACAACAAGATCAACCTCTTCCCGCTTCAGTGCGGGCAGCGCATCGAAGGCGAGGCCGGGGCGGATATCGACATCCACATCGGGCCAGGCCTGCCGGAACTGCTCGAGCACCGGGAACAGCCATTCGAAACAGGCGTGGCACTCGATCGCGATGTGCAACCGGCCCGAGCGCCCGGACTCCAAAGCCAGGAACTCGTCCTCCAGCGCCTCGATCTCGGGCAGGATGCGCTCGGCGAGACGCAGCAGCTTCATGCCCGCGGGCGACAGCCGCAGCGGCTTGGTGCGGCGCACGAACAGTTCCACCCCCGCCTGTTCCTCCAGCCCCTTCACCTGATGCGACAGGGCGGACTGGGTGATGTTCATCAGCTCGGCCGCGCGCGCGAGACCGCCCGCCTCGTGGATCGCCTTGATGGTCCGAAGATGCCGGAATTCGAGATGCAACCTAGCGCTCCGCTCATAACCTTCTTGAGGATTATGAATTTGTCTCACGTCACCGGAAAACTTACAACTGGTTCCAGTACCGATCACAGGATTACGCCATGTCTGCGCCTCGCCTTTCTTTCGAGTTCTTCCCGCCCCAGTCGCTGGAGGCGTCCTTTCGCCTCTGGGATACCGTCCGCACGCTGTCGCCGCTGGCGCCCGAGTTCGTGTCAGTGACCTATGGCGCAGGGGGAACCACCCGCGACCTGACGCATGACGCGGTCAAGACGATCCACAATCACTACGGCCTGAACGTCGCAGCCCACCTGACCTGCGTGGAAGCGACGAAGGCCGAGACGATGGAAATCTGCGACCGCTACGCCGAAGCCGGCGTGACCGAGATCGTCGCGCTGCGGGGCGACCCGCCGAAAGGCGCAGGCGCCTTCACCCCGCATCCCGACGGCTTCGCCGACAGCTGCGAGCTGATCTCGGCGCTGGCGGACACCGGCAAGTTCAAGATCCGCGTCGGCGCCTACCCGGATCCGCACCCCGAAGCCGCCTCGGACACCGCCGACATCGACTGGCTCAAGCGCAAGATCGACGCCGGCGCGACCTCGGCCATCACGCAGTTCTTCTTCGAGGCGGACACGTTCTTCCGCTTCCGCGACCGCTGCGCCGCCGCCGGCATCGACGCCCAGATCATCCCCGGCATCCTGCCGGTCGAGAACTGGAAGGGCGTCAAGAAATTCGCCGACCGCTGCGGCGCGCATGTGCCCCAGTGGGTGATCGAGGCGTTCGAGAAGGCCGAGCGCGACGACCGTCACGACCTGCTGGCCGTGTCGCTGTGCAGCGAACTGTGCACCGACCTGCTGGAAGGCGGCGTCGAGGACCTGCACTTCTACACCCTGAACAAGCCGCACCTGACCCGCGAAGTGGCGCATGCGCTTGGCGTGGTTCCGCAGGCGACGCTCCGCGACGTCGCGTAACGGCGGCATCCCGGCGTTGCCGGGGTTTCCGGATCGGCACTAGGCTTCGGTCGTCACCGACCGGAGCCTTTTTCATGAACGCCTTCGCCGCCGCCTCGCCCGACCAGCTGGCCACCCTCGCGCAACTGACTTCGATGTCGGGGCTCGAGTTCATGCGGGCCGTCGCCCGGGGTGAGATCGCGGGCGCGCCTATCGCGGGCACGCTCAACATCGACATCGATCTGGTCGAGGATGGCCGCGTGCTGTTTCGCGGCACCCCCGCGTTCGGCGCGCTGAACCCGATGGGGACGGTGCATGGCGGCTGGTACGGCACCCTGCTGGACAGCTGCATGGCCTGCGCCGTGATGACCAAGGTGCCCCAGGGCCAGATCTACACGACGCTGGAGTACAAGGTGAACATCGTCCGCCCCCTGCCCCTTGGCATGACCGTTCTGGCCGAGGGCCGGGTGCAGCACGCGGGCCGCTCCACCGGGATCGCCATGGGCGAATTGCGGGGCGAACAGGATGGCCGGATCTATGCCACAGGCTCGACCACCTGCATCATCATGACGCCCGGCAAGGGCTGATACCCCTAAATATTGCGGTTTTGTGACAGCGAACCGGGAAGACGTTGTGGCTTTCCGGCCCGGACGGCACGTTTTCGCCCACCCCGGCGGGGAAAGGGCCTTCCCTTTTTGGGCCCTGCTTTGTAGTCTTTCCGAAGGTAGTTTTCGGAAAAGGTGAAAACATGACGGCAGCCCCCAACGTCTATGACGCCGAGCCAATTCCTGATTCCGCCCGCGCCGAGATCGAGCGGCTGCTGCAAAGCGGAGACCTGTTTCGCTACACCGATCCGGGCGACAGTCCCGTGGCCCTGCTGGAGCGTGAGTTCGCGGATGCCGTCGGCGCCAAATACGCGCTTGCCGTGGCCTCGTGCTCGGCAGCGCTGTTCCTTTCGCTGAAGGCGCTGGACCTGCCGCGCGGCGCGAAAGTCCTGATCCCCGCCTTCACCTTCGGCGCCGTCCCCTCGTCCATCGTCCACGCCGACTGCGTGCCGGTGCTGTGCGAGGTGAAGGCGAACTACCGCATCGACATCGCCGACTTCGAAGCCAAGCTCGACCAGGTCGACGCGGTCATGATCAGCCACATGCGCGGCCACACCAGCGACATGGACGCGATCATGGCGCTTGCCGAACAGCGCGGCCTGCCGGTGATCGAGGACGCGGCCCACTCGCTGGGCACCACCTGGCACGGCAAGACCATCGGCACACTGGGCCGCATCGGCTGTTTCTCGTTCCAAAGCTACAAGCTTCTCAACTCGGGCGAAGGCGGCATCCTGATCACCGACGATCCGGAACTGATCGCCCGCGCCGTGATCATGTCCGGCGCCTACGAGCATAACTGGAAGAAGCACAAAGGCCCGCGCGGCGAGAACTCGCCCGAACTGGAACAGGCCTTTGCCCGCTGGCAGAACAAGCTGCCGCTGTACAACACCCGCCTCGGCAACCTGTCGGCCGCCATCGTCCGCCCGCAGATCGCCGAGATCCCGCGCCGCGTCCGCGACGGCCGCCGCAACCACGACTATGTCGCGGCCGCCCTGAACAAGAGCGACTGGCTGACCGTGCCCGACAAGCTGGGCCCGGAAGAGCGTGCGCCGGACTCGATCCAGTTCAACCTTGTCGGCATGACCGATGACGAGGCGCGCGCCTTCCAGAACGCCGCCGCCGCGCGGGGTGTGAAGGTGCAGATCTTCGGCATGTCCACCGACAATGCCCGCGCCTTCTGGAACTGGCAGTTCCTTGGCGAGGTGCCCGAGCTTCCGCAGACCCGCACGATGCTGATGCGGGCCTGCGACGCCCGCCTGCCTGCCCGGCTGACCCGCGCGGACTGCGATTTCGTCGCGAACGCGCTGACTGCTGCCGCCGAGGACGTGAAAAGCCCGGAACTGGCCTACGGAACCTGACCCGCGCGGCGCTGCCGCGCCACGGTTACAGACACGCGAAGCCGGGGGCTCACCCCGGCTTCTTCTCTTTCCAAGTACCTCGGGGGGCTGTGCCCGGCACAGCGGGGGCAGAGCCCCCTCCTGCCTCTGCAGCCGACGTGCCGTGGTCTCCGGTATTGCAAGATGGGATGGAACGCGTTCCACGGTTTTCCGGGGTGAAGATGGGGTGAAACCGCCGTTGGATACCCCTCCACCCCGTCATCAGGCCAATGTATGATGGAGTTCCACCCCATCGACGAAACCGCCGTTGGATACCCTTCCACCCCGTCAACGTGCCAATGTAGGATGGGGTTTCACCCCATCGACGGAACCGCCGTTGGATAGCGTTTCACCCAATCTCCCCACCAGACCCGTCCGAAACCTCCGACAGGCGCCCTATCTTCCACGGGCAACGCTCCGCTCTACCGCCCCTCGACCCGCAATTCTCCCTCCAGCCACGGCATCCGCTCGATGGCGGGCGCGACGATCAGGTCGCGAAGGTAGCCGCGCAGGGTCTCGGCGGTGCGGGCGGGGATATCCTCCATCACGCCGCGCCGCGCGGTCAGCGAGATGCGGCGGGACAGCGGAGCGAAGGGCAAGGGCATGACGTCCGCCTGATCGCGGAACCGGGCGGCGTGCAGGAAGCCCAACGGCGTCAGGATCGTCCACCCCTCGCCCGCCGCGACCATCGCCATGATGGCGTGATAGCTGTCCAACTCGAACCGGTGCGACAGCCGGAAGTTCTGCTGCGCAAGATGCGAGGCGATGACCCGGCCCATGTGGTGACGTTCCGTGTACAGGATCAGCGGCATCTGCCGCAGCACCGCCATCAGGTCCGCGCCCTCGGCCACCGCGCCCTTGGGAACGGCGGCGACGAAGGGCTCGGTCAGGACCGGGTGCACCTCCATCCATGCGGCCTCGGCCCCCATCTCGGCGGCGATGATCATGTCCAGCGCGCGGGTTTCCAGCTTGTCGATCAGCCGGTGCGAGGCGCCGGTCTCCAGCAGGAACTGACAGCCCGTCATCTCTTGCGACAGGTCGCGCAACAGGCGCGGCGTCACCTCGGCGTCGAAATCCTCGATCACGCCGATCCGCAGCCGGGTCAGCATCCGGGGATCGCGCCGGGCCAGTTCCGCCTTGGCGCGCGCCGCCTCGTTCAGGATTGCCTGCGCCCGGCGCAGGAACAGGTTCCCGGCGGGTGTCAGGCTCATCGGTCTCTCGTTTCGGTTGAGAAGCGCGGTGCCCAGCGCGGCCTCGAGGTTGGTCAGCTGCTGGCTCACCGACGACGGGCTGGCGCCCAGCCGCTGCGCCGCGGCAGAAATCGAAGCCTCTTCCGCCGTCGCGACGAAGACCTCGATATGCCAAAGCGTTATGCGTCCTGCCGTCTCGGCCATCGCGTCCCGTCCGTCTGCGTTCGCCGCAGACGCTAAGGCCATTGCCCCCGTTTCGCAACGCGGACATTCTGAGGGCGACGCAACTTGAGGCGGCACAGGGGAGACTGCGATGATCGAGGGGAAGGGCCGCTGCCTGTGCGGGCGGGTCACCTACAAGTTCGACCCGGAGGCGGTGTTGTGGCAGGGCCATTGCCACTGCGAAAGCTGCCGCCGCGCCTGTTCGGCCCCGATGACGACCTTCTTCGGCGTCCGCGATTCCGCATGGCGCTGGTCTGGCGAACCCCCTGCGGTCTTCGCCAGCTCACCGGGGGTGCATCGGTTCTTCTGCGACCGCTGCGGCAGCCAGATGGCCTATCGGACAGAACAGAGCCCGGGCGAGATCCACGGCTATTCCGCCAGTCTCGACGCGCCGGAACAGGCGGAGCCCGCCAACCACGACCACGCGGACGAGCAGTTGCCGTGGCTGCATCTGGCCGACGACCTGCCTCGCGCTTAGCGCCCGACCGCGTAGGCCTGCATCAGCCGCGCGGTGGCGGCACCGTGCAGCATACCGTCCGCGTCGCGGGCGGCGGCGGTGAGGCGGCCAACGTCCCACGGACCGGAAATCTCCAGCCTGTGCCCCTTGGCCCGCAAAGCCTCGATTGTTTCGCGCGCGAAACGTTCTTCCACCTTCAGATGCCCCGGATTGACGTTTCTCGGGTAAAAGCTCGCCTGCAGGTGATCGGTGTAGAACAGCGGCGCGTCGATGGCCTGCTGCATCGTCATCCCGTGGTGAACGTGGCGCAGGAAGAACATCAGTTGCCACTGGTCCTGCTGGTCGCCGCCGGGGGTGCCATAGGACAGCCAGCGGCCGTTCTCGTCGCGCGCCAGTGACGGCGACAGCGTGGTGCGCGGACGGCGCCCGGGGGCAAGCGAGGTCGGCAGGCCCTCATCCAGCCAGAACATCTGCGCCCGCGTTCCCAGCGGCACGCCAAGGCCGGGGATCACCGGGTTCGATTGCAGCCAGCCGCCCGAGGGCGTGGCCGAGACGATGTTGCCCCAGCGGTCGATCACGTCGAGATGCACCGTGTCGCCCCGGCGTTCCGACAGATGCGCCATGGTCGGCTCTCCCGCGCCGGTGCCCGGCCCCGCCGCATAGTCCGTCGCGGCGCGGCGCAGGAAGGCGTCGGCAAGCTGTTCGTAGCCCGGGATCGCGCCGGGGCGGTGGTCAAGGCTGGCGCTGTCGCCGATGTCGGCGCGGCGGGTGGCGGCATAGGCTTTGTCCAGCAGGGTTGCCGCCGGAATATCGCCGTCGCCGTAATAGGCTTCGCGGTCGGCAAACGCGCGTTTCAAAGCTTCGGTCGTCAGGTGAACGAACTCTGGCCCCAGTGGGTCGAGGCCGGAGAGATCGTCGTTTTCCAACATGTTAAGCGCCTGAAGCTGCACCGGCCCCTGCGACCAGAAGCCGGGCTTGTGCACCTCCCAACCGTGGTGGGTGGTAAAGGCGGTGGCCTCGTAGCCTGCGCGCCAGCCTGCCATGTCGTCAGCGGTCAGCACGCCGGGGCGGCGGTCGCCCTCGGCGTCCATCACGCGGGCGTCGCGCAGGTAGGTGTCGATCGCTTCGGCCACGAAGCCTTCGGCGAAGGTGCGACGGGCGGTTTCGATCTGGGCCTCGCGGCCAGTCGCGGTCTCGGCCTCGTCCAGCAGACGCGACCAGAAGGCGGCAAGCGCCGGATTGCGAAACAGGCGGCCGGGTTCGGGCACCGCGCCGCCCGGAAGCCACGTTTCGGCAGAGGTGGGCCATTCGGCGCGGAAGAAGTCCGCGAGCCCCGCGATGGCGCTGCACATGCGGGCCAGCGCCGGGTGGCCGTGTTCCGCGTAGTGGATCGCGGGCTCCATTACCGCGCGCAGCGGCAGGCGTCCGTGGTCGCGCAGCAGAAGCATCCACGCGTCGAACGCGCCGGGGACGCAGGCGGCAAGCAGGCCGGATCCGGGGATACGGTTCAGCCCCTCGGAACGGTATCGCTCGATCGTGGCGGCGGCGGGGGCCGGGCCCTGCCCGCAGATGACGGTGGGCTGGTCCGCGCCAGCAGGGCGCAGCAAAAGCGGCATGTCGCCGAGCGGCCCGTTCAGGTGGGGTTCCACCACGTTCAGCGTAAACCCCGCGGCGGCGGCAGCATCGGCCGCAGTGCCGCCCTGTTCCAGCAGCTTCATTCCGACCGTCGACGCAATCCAGTGCGTCGTGGCCACCATTCCGAAGGTGCCGGTCAGATCGGGGCGAGTGGTGAACATTAACGGGCCTTCAATTATCGAACATTCTGAGGGGTATTCTGCGCAAAAACCCGGTCATTTCTTTTGAATTTCTGCCAATAGCATCTCTGCAACCGCCGCAGCCCCGACCTCGCGCGGGTTATCTGGCGGCGCTGCCCCGGCCCCGGCAAGACGCCGTTGCCAGCCGACCGTCGCCTGCGCCATCGCAGACGGCAGACCGAGATCGGCGAGGGTCTTGGCGACCTCTTCCATCTCGGCCGCGCGGCGTTCGCCATGCACCATCGCGCGTTCCATGTTGTAGGCCATCTGCCCCGCCCATTCCACGCCGGGATAGTTGTTCGACAGCGACGGCACCACCTCGTCCGCGACGCCCGCCGCGACGGCGGCAAGCGCGCATTCGGCGGACAGCGCCTCGATCCCCTTGATCATCACAGAGCGGATCATCTTGATCGACGAGGCGCGGCCGACCGCCCCCTCGACCACGCGCAGCGACATCGGAAGGGCTTCGAGATCCGCCGCGATACCCTCGGCATGGGGGCCGGAGATCAGCAGCGGCACCATGTTCAGCTTGGGATGCACCGGCGACATGACCGCGACATCGACATAGCGCCCGCCCGCCGCTTCGATCACCCCGGCAGAGATTTCCTTCGACGACGGCGCACAGGAGTTCAGGTCAAGCCAATACGCCCCCTGTGGCATATGCGGCGCGGCGGCGCGGGCGGCCTCGACCGCGCGGTCGGCGGTGACGGTGCAGAACACCAGATCCGCCTCGCCCACCGCGTCGGCTGGGCTGTTGCAGGCGATGACGCCAAGGCTTTCGCACCGGGCGCGCATGGCGTCCGCCGTCGACGGATCGTCCAGCTTCACGTCATAGGCGCGGATGCCGGGATGCGCGCCCGCCCACCCGGTGACAAGCGCGCCTCCGGCCTCGCCCATGCCGATGAATGCGATCCGGGTCATGCGGTGCTCTCCCTGTGTGTGGCCGGCGATTGGACGGACCGTCAGCCTCTGAGCCTTTGCAGCAGGGCCAGCGTCGCCTCGCCCGTGACCGGCAGGCCGTTCGCCGCCTCGTAGGCGCGGATGGCGTCCCGAGTGCCGTTGCCGATCACCCCGTCCGGCGTCCCTGCGTCGTAGCCCGCGACGGTCAGGCGGCCTTGCAGCTCTTTCCGGTCGGCCAGCGACAGGCCCTGCGCGTCGGGCGGGAAGTTGCCCCGCAGCGGGCCGCCGCCATTCAGACGGTCGGACAGGTGCCCCACCGCGATCACGTATTTCTCGGAGTTGTTGTAGCGGGCGATGGCGCCGAAGTTGCGGAAGATCACGAAGGCCGGGCCGCTGGCGCCCGCCGGAACGAGGATCGAGGCGGGCCCGTGGTCGGGGATCGAACCGCCGCTTGCAAGACGGACGCCCTGCCCGTTCCATTCGGCCACCGACCGGTTGCGGCCGCGCCCGGCCTGCCCCGTGTTGAAGCCCGAGGGAAGCGTCACCTCCAGCCCCCACGGCCGGCCGCGCTGCCAGCCCGCGTTCTTCAGGTAGGACGCGGTCGAGGCAAGGCCGTCGGTCGGATCCTCGCTCCAGATGTCGCGGCGGCCATCGCCCCGAAAGTCGACGGCATAGGCTTCGTAAGAGGTCGGGATGAACTGCGTGTGCCCCATCGCGCCGGCCCAGCTTCCGGTCATCCGGTCAACGGTGATGTCGCCGTTTTGCAGGATGCGCAGCGCGGCGATCAGCTGTTGCTCGAAGAACTGGCCGCGCCGCCCGTCGAAGGCAAGCGTCGCCAGCGCCGAGATCACGGGAATATCGCCCATCCGCGCGCCATATCGGCTTTCGACGCCCCAGATCGCGGCGACCACGTGTTTCTCGACGCCGAACCGGGCCTCGACCTCAGCCAGAACCGCCGCGTGCTGGCGCATCTTGGCGCGGCCGACCGAAACGCGTTCGTCGTCCACGGTCAGCGCAAGATAGTCCTGCAACGAGCGGTCGACCTCTGCCTGATTGCGGTCGCGCTCGATCACGCCGGGCAGAAAGCCCGCCCGGCCCAGCGCGGCGTCGAGCGTAGAGCCCGAGATGCCCGCCGACGCGGCGCGGCCCCGGAACGCCGCGATCCACGCGTCGAAGGCGGGGTTGTCGACAGGCCTGTAGGCCGTGGTGGTGGCCGCCGCGCCTGTGGTGAAACGGCTGCCGCCGCCACAGGCGGCCAGCGTGCTGGCGCCCAGCATGAGAAGGACCGCGCGGCGGGACGGAATGGGTGCGGGAGGTTGCATCGGGTGCCCTGTTCTGGTGCTGATTTGCGACTGCTCTAGGCCCAGCATAGCGCGGCCGACCCCGGTCGGTCGAGCCGTCCCGCAAGGTCCCGCGCGGGTTGCCGCCGGGCCGGTTCAGCCCGCCGCCAGCTCGCGCGCCAGCAGCACCGCACCGTCCAGCGACGTGCCGCGCGGCTCCAGCAGGTTGCGGGTCAGCGCGGGCGGCAGGTAGTCGGCGTAATGCGGACCGATGCCGCCGATCAGACAGACCGCCTCGGCATCCGAAGCGCCCATCGCGTTCAGGCCCTCGGCCACCCAGTCGGCGCCCTCCTGCATCAGCCGCCGCGCCACCGGGTCGCCATCCTTCGCCGCGGCCACGATGCGCGGCGCGAGGCGCGCGAATTCGGTCGGCGTGGCGCGCAGCGAGAAGAACACCGCCGCCGCGACGGTGCCGAACTCTGCCAACACGTCCTGAAGCAGCGCCGAGTCCGGGCCCATGTTGTCATGGTGGTCGACCAGCGCGCGCAGCAGGTTCCGCGCGAGCCAAGCGCCCGAGGCCTGATCCGACAGTTGCAGGCCCCAGCCTCCGACGAAGAACCGTTCGGTGCCCGCCTGCCGCCCGAGGAACGAGCCGGTCCCCGTCGCCACAAGGCACCCGTCGCGGCCCCCCAGCGCGCCGGTCATGCCGGTCGGGCGGTCGTCGGTGACACGGACGGTATCGAAGGGCAGCGCGGCGGCGACCCGGTCGCAGGTCGCGGCGTCAATGGCGCCGGCAAGGCCGAACCACGCAGGGCTGGCGGCCAGCGTTCGGGCGTCGATCCCGGCCTTTGCCCGCGCGGTCTCGATCGCCTCGGACAGGTGCTTGAGCGCCTTGTCGAAGTCCGAGGCGACATTCGCCTCGGCGCCTTCGGCCCCCGCCACCACGGTTCCGTCCGTCCGGGCAATCGCCACCCGGCACCCCGTCGCGCCGCCGTCGACGCCGACCACGTATGTGTCAGTGCGTGTCATGGCCGCTCCTTAGTGCAGCGGCGCGGGGTTGGAAACGGGCAACTGGCGCGTGGGTCAGTACGTCGCCCGACCTCCCGACAGGTCGAACACCGCGCCGGTGGTGAACCCGTTCTCGCGGCTGGCGACCCAAGCGATCATCGCGGCGGCCTCGTCCACCTCAAGAAAGCGGCCGCGCGGGATCTTGGACAGCATGAAATCGATGAACTCGGGCTTCATCTGGTCGAAGATCCGGGTCCGCGCGGCGGCGGGCGTGACGCAATTGACCGAGATATCCTCGGACGCCAGTTCCTTGCCCAGCGACTTCGTCAGCCCGATCACCCCCGCCTTCGAGGCGGAATAGGCCGACGCGCCCGGATTGCCTTCCTTCCCCGCGATCGAGGCGATGTTGACGATCCGGCCATAGCCCTGCGCCCGCATCGCGGGCACCACGGCCTTGTTGGCGTGGAACGTCCCCAGCAGGTTGATGTCGATGATCCGCGCGAATTCCTCGGGCGGGTAGTTTTCGACCGTGTCGTTCAGCCCCGCGATACCGGCAGAGTTCACCAGAACGTCGATGCGGCCCTCGGCGGCCAGCGTCGCGTCACGGGCAGCGGCGACGGCGGCCCAGTCGGTGATGTCGACCTGATCGATCCGGGCGCCGTCTAGCGCGCGGGACGTCTCGGCCGCGGCGGCCATGTCCATGTCCCAGATCACGATCCGCGCGCCATGGGCATGCAGAAGCTGGGCCACCGCACGGCCGATGCCCTGTGCGCCGCCGGTTATGACGGCCACCTGTCCTTTGAAATCCATGAAATATCCTCCCGCCGCGGACTGTTCCGTGTCGCGGCGGGATGGTCAAGCGCCCGTGGCGGTCACGACCGTTCGAACCCGCGCGCGACTTCCCAGTCGGTGACGCGGCGGTCGTATTCGGCGACTTCCCACTCGGCGGCGTGCACATAGTGATCGACCACCGCATCGCCCATCGCCGCGCGCAGCATCTTCGATCGGCTCAACAGCTTCGCCGCGTCCCGCAGCGTGCCGGGGATCTGGCGCGCCTTCTTGGCGCCATAGGCGTCGCCGGTGAACTCGGGTTCAAGGTCCAGCCCCTCTTCGATCCCGGCAAGGCCCGCGGCAAGCTGCGCCGCGAAGGCAAGGTAGGGGTTAAGGTCGGCGCCGCCGATGCGGTTCTCGATGCGGATGCCCTTGCCGCCCTCGCCCACCAGCCGGAACCCGGCGGTGCGGTTGTCGCGCGACCAGATCGCCTTGGTCGGCGCGAAGGTGCCCGCGACATAGCGCTTGTAGCTGTTGATGTTGGGCGCAAGGAACACGGTGATGTCGGGGGCGTAAGTCAGAAGCCCGGCGACATACTGCTCCATCAGCTTCGACATGCCGTAGGTCCCGTTCTCGTCCAGAAACGCGGGCTTGCCGTCCTGCGTCCACAGCGACTGGTGCACGTGGCACGAGGACCCGGCGGGCGCGTCGGCGTATTTCGCCATGAACGTCACCGCGTGGCCCGCCTGTAGCGCGATCTCTTTCGTCGCCTCCTTGGTCAGCACGTGGTTGTCCGCGGCGGTCAGGGCATAGGCGTATTTGACGTTGATCTCTTCCTGTCCGGCCCAGGCCTCGCCCTTCGAGTTCTCTACCGGGATGCCCGCGCCGTACAGGCCGTTGCGCAGCGCGCGCATCACAACCTCGTCCCGCTGGGTGGTGAAGATGTGGTAGTCCTCGTTGTACGGGCTGACCGGGTCAAGCTGGCGATAGCCGCCCGCGTGCGCCTCTTCGAAGCTTTGGCGGAACATGTAGAATTCCAGCTCGGACGCCATCATCGCGGTCAGGCCCATGTCCTCCAGCCGCTTCAGCTGCGCCTTCAGGATCGCGCGGGGGCTCATCTCGATGGGCGCGTGACCGTGGTGATCCAGCACGTCGCACAGGACCAGCGCGCAGCCCTCCTGCCACGGGATGCGGCGCAGCGTCGAAAGGTCGGGCTTCATCATGTAGTCGCCATAGCCCTGCGCCCACGACGCCGACTTGAACCCCGGCACCGGCTCCATGTCCATGTCGACGGTCAGCAGGTAGTTGCACGAATGGGTCTCGTGCATCCCCGCTTCAAGGAAGTTCGACACGTGGAACCGCTTGCCCATCAGCCGGCCCTGCATGTCCGTCTGCGCCATGATCACGGTGTCGATCTCGCCAGAGGCGGCCGCGGCCTTCAACTCGTCGAGGGTCAGCGGGGCGTCGGTCATCGGGTCTCTCCTGTCGGTCGGGTCTTGTTGTTTCCGCGACTTGAGCGGAAGCGGGCGCCGATGTCGAGCCTCAGGGCCTGCATCCGGGCGCAACTCTCCTTCTTCGGACGAAAAATATCCTCCGGGGTGAATGCGCCGCAGGCGCAGAGGGGCGGACAGCCCCCTTATTCGGCAGCGCCGATACGCGCCGTCGCTCTGGACCCCTGCCCCGGTTGCCGTTAATCCGCGCGCAGACATCACGGAGGTGCCCCATGTCGTTCGACCGCTCCATCAAGATCGCGCCGTCGATCCTGTCCGCCGACTTCGCCGACTTCGGGCGCGAGATCCGCGCCATCGAGGATCAGGGCGCCGACTGGGTGCATGTGGACGTGATGGACGGGCATTTCGTGCCGAACCTGACCTTCGGGCCGCCCGCCGTGAAGGCGTTCCGCCCGCATGTGAAGACGGTGATGGACGTGCACCTGATGATCGCGCCGGTCGATCCCTATATCGACGCCTTCGCCGAGGCGGGCGCGGACATCCTGACCGCGCATGTCGAGGCCGGACCGCATATCCACCGCACCCTGCAGGCGATCCGCGCGGCGGGGATGAAGGCGGGCGTGGCGCTGAACCCGGGCACCCCGGCAGAGTCGGTGGCGCATCTGCTGGACCTGACCGACCTGATCTGCGTGATGACGGTGAACCCCGGCTTCGGCGGACAGAAGTTCATCGACCTGACCGACAAGGTGCGCAGCCTGCGGGCGATGATCGGCGACCGCCCGGTGCATATCGAGATCGACGGCGGCGTCACGCCGGACACCGCGCCCCTTGTCGCGCGGGCGGGCGCCGACGTTTTGGTCGCGGGCTCTGCCGTGTTCAAGGGCGGCTCTGCCGACAACGCCGCGCCCTATGGCGACAACATCCGCGCGATCCGCGAGGCGGCAGAGCTGGCGACCGGACAGTTCGCTTAACGTTCCGGCAGACGGGCAGCCTGTCGCATGCATTCAAACGAAGGTCGGGCAACAAAAGCTTGATTTTGCCTCTGGATTTGGCATCCTTCCTGTCGAAGATCCGAAAACGGATCGGGGGCGGACCACAACCGGCCGAGGGACAAATGCAGATCGATCACGCTTTCAAGCCGTCACGGCTTCGATTCCCGGCGCTTTGCGCGCTGCTTCTGATGACGGCCGCCTGCGGGCAGGTGAAACGTGAAGACATCCCCGGCCTGAACGGCGAACTCGTCAGCCGCGCGGTCAATATCGCAACCGACATGCGCGCCGCCGGCAAGCGGGTCTGGTGCGTTCCCTTCGCCCGCAATGCCAGCGGCATCGAGATTCGCGGCAATGCCGACACTTGGTGGGGACAGGCCGAGGGCAAGTTCGCGCGCGGGCATACTCCGACCATCGGCGCGGTGATGGCGTTCTCGGGCACCAGCAAGCTGCCGATGGGACATATCGCGGTCGTGTCGAAGGTCGTGTCGGATCGCGAGATCCTGATCCACCACGCCAACTGGCACCGCAACCAGGTCTCGCTGAACATGTCGGTGATCGACGTTTCGCCCGACAACGACTGGTCGCGGGTCCGGGTGATGACCAACCCCGGTTCCTACGGCAGCGTTTACCAGATCGACGGGTTCATCTGGGCGCCGCAGGCCTGACACCGGTATGGGGCGGCTGGCGTAAGTCCACCCCGGCTCTATAGTGCTCCTGCGTGACACGAAGGAGACCGACATGGCCACCACCCCGCCCGTCTGCGATTTCGGCGCCAAGGCGCCCGACTTCACCCTTCCCGGGACCGACGGCAGAACCTATGCGCTGGCGGATATCGCCGGCCCCAAGGGCACGCTGGTCATGTTCATCTGCAACCACTGTCCTTACGTGAAAGCCATCCTCGAACGGCTGATCGTCACCGCGCAGGACCTTCAGACGATGGGGATCGGCGTCGTCGCGATCTGCGCCAACGACGCCACCACCCATCCCGCCGACAGTTTCGAGAACATGAAGGCGCTGGCCGAACGGCACGCCTTTCCGTTCCCTTATCTGCACGACGAGTCGCAGGAGGTCGCGAAGGCCTATGGCGCCGTCTGCACGCCGGATTTCTTCGGCTACAACGCCGATCTCGCGTTGCAGTACCGGGGCCGGCTGGATGACGCAGGAAAGAAGCCCGCGGGCCCGGATACGTCAAGCGACCTGCTGGATGCGATGCACAGGGTAGCCGAGACCGGCACGGGCCCCGAGGCGCAAGTGCCGTCGATGGGCTGCTCGATCAAGTGGAAGGCCGCCGCATGAGCGCCGTGATCTTCGACCTGGACGGCACGCTGATCGACGCGACCAAGGACATCCACCTGTGCGCCACCCGGATGCTCGAGGCCGAGGGGCTGCCGGTGCTGTCCGAAGAGGTCGTCAAGAGCTTCGTCGGCAACGGTCTGGGGCAGCTGATCGACCACTGCATCGCCGCGCAGGGGCTGGAGGCGACGCGCGAGCGCCACGACCGGATGTATGCCGAGTTCCACAAGCATTACGAGACGGCGGTCGAGAACACGAAGGTCTACCCCGGCGTGTTCGAGGCGCTGGACCGGCTGAAGGACGACGGCTATCGGCTGGCGCTTTGCACCAACAAGCCCGAGGGCCCGGCCCGCGCGGTGACGGCGCATCTGGGGCTCGACCGCTATTTCGACGCTTGGGCCTTCGGCGACGGCCCCTACCCGCGCAAGCCCGACGCCGCCGCCGCGCGCCACGTGATCGACCAGTTGCATGCACGCCGGTTCCTGTTCGTCGGCGACAGCGCGGTGGACGCCGGCACGGCCCGCAACGCCAAGCTGCCCTTCGCGCTGTACACGGAAGGCTTCCGGAAAGAGCCGATCGAACAGCTGACCCATGCGGCGGTGTTCTCGGACTACGCGGACCTGCCGGGGATCGCGGCACGGTTCGCGCCCCGGCCAGAGTAAGGCGGCGCGGCCGCAGGGACGTCGCCCGGCTTTACGAGACGCGGCGTCAATGGGCCGCGGGCTTTACTCGCCCTCGGAAACGAGTCAGAATTTTTATCATGATAAATACGAAACGCATGCCCGGCGCCACGCGGGGCGCCTACTCACTCGCCGCGAAAATCTGGAACGTCCTCAACCCCGCCGAACCGACCCCGCGCTTTCTTGTTGGCTTCATGGCCTGCGCGATCTTCATCTTCGCGGCGGGACTCGCCATCGGCGGTCACAAATAGCGACAGCGTCGCGTCGCGACATTGGGCTCTCGTCACAACATAACCGAACAAGACTTGGGATAACCCACAGGATTTTCTAGAAAATCCTGGGCGGCACGATCTTCTAGAAGATCGTGCCTTCGGCCCCGGCCCTAGTGCGCTTCGGCCCAGTTGGCGCCCTGCCCGGCGTCGACCACCAGCGGCACCGCCAGCTTCACCGCCGGGTCCGCCGCGCCTTCCATGACCTCGCGGACGCGGTCTATGACCTTGTCCTCGGCGCCCTCGTCCACCTCGAAGATCAGTTCGTCGTGAACCTGCAACAGCATCCGCGCGGGCAGCCCTTCGATCGCCGGGTCCATCCGGGCCATCGCGCGGCGGATGACGTCGGCGGCGGTGCCCTGAATCGGGGCGTTGATCGCCGCGCGCTTTGCGAAGCCCGCGTGCGGGCCCTTGGCGTTGATCTCGGGCGTGTGGATGCGGCGGCCGAACAGGGTCGAGACGTAGCCGTGTTCCTTGGCGAACTTCACCGTCGCGTCCATGTAGTCGCGGATGCCCGGAAAGCGTTCGAAGTAGCGGTCGATGAAGCCCTGCGCCTCGGCGCGCGGGATGCGCAGGTTGCGGGCAAGGCCGAACCCCGAGATGCCATAGATCACACCGAAGTTGATCGCCTTGGCCTGCCGGCGGATCTCGGGCGTCATCTCGTCCAGCGGCACGTTGAACATTTCGGACGCGGTGGCCGCGTGAATGTCCTGCCCCGCCGCGAAGGCCTCTTTCAGCGCCTCGATATCGGCGATGTGGGCGAGGATGCGCAATTCGATCTGGGAATAGTCGAGCGACAGCAGGGTCTTGCCCTCGGCCGCGACGAACGCCTCGCGGATGCGGCGGCCTTCTTCCGAGCGGACGGGGATGTTCTGAAGGTTGGGATCGGTTGAGGCAAGACGCCCGGTGTTCGCGCCCGCGATGGAATAGGACGTGTGTACCCGCCCGGTGTCGGGGTTGATGTGTTCCTGCAGGGCGTCGGTGTAGGTCGACTTCAGCTTCGACAGCTGCCGCCAGTCCAACACCCGCGCCGGCAGGTCGTGTTCCGTCGCGAGGTCTTCCAGCACATCGGCGGGCGTCGACCATGCGCCGGTCTTGCCCTTCTTGCCTCCCGGAAGGCTCATCTTGTCGAACAGGATCTCGCCCAGTTGCTTCGGCGAGCCGACGTTGAATTTCTCGCCCGCGAGTTCGTGAATCTCGTCCTCAAGCTGCGCCATCTTCTGCGAGAAGGCGTTGGACATGCGCGACAGCGTATCGCGGTTCACCTTGATGCCCGTCATCTCCATCCGCTTCAGCACCGGCACCATCGGGCGTTCCAGCGTTTCGTAGACGGTTGTGACGCGGGCGCGGTGCAGTTGCGGCTTGAACAGCTGCCACAGACGCAGGGTGATATCGGCGTCTTCGGCGGCGTATTTCACCGCCTCTTCGATGGGGACCTGCGCGAAGGTGATCTGCGACTTGCCGGAGCCGATCAACTCTTTGATCGGGATCGGCTGGTGGCCAAGGTATTTCTCGGACAGCAGGTCCATGCCGTGACCATGCTCGCCGCCATGCATCGCGTAGGACATCAGCATGGTGTCGTCGATCGGCGTGACCTCGACCCCGTAGCGGGAAAAGATCTTGGCGTCGTATTTCATGTTCTGGCCGATCTTCAGGACAGCGTCGTCCTCCAGCACCGGCTTCAGCAGTTCGAGCGCGCGGTTCAGGTCCATCTGCCCCTCGGCCAGCGCGCCGTCGTCGAACAGCCCGCCATCGCCGGACACCTTGTGGGTCAGCGGGATGTAGCAGGCCTGCCCCGGCGTGACCGACAGCGAGATGCCCACCAGGTCGGCGCGCATCTCGTTCAGGCCCGTCGTCTCGGTGTCGACGGCGACCCAGCCGCACTGGTTGATGCGGTCGATCCAGACCTGCAACGCCGCCTCGTCCTTCACCCACTCGTAGTCCTCGGGCTTGAACGGCACCGCCTCGGGCGCGGGGCCCGCGTCTTCGGTGGGGGCGGCGATGGGCGTGTCCTCGATCACCGGCGCCTCGGCGCCCAGCGCATCGGCCACGCGCTTGGTGATGGTGCGGAACTCCATCTCGGCCAGCCACTTCAGCAGCGTGTCCGAGTCGGGGTCTTTGACTTCAAGCTCGTCCAGCGTCGCCTCAACCGGCATCTCGCAATCAAGCGTCACCAGCTTCTTGGACAGCTCGATCTGTTCGCGGTTCTCGATCAGGGTCTGACGGCGTTTGGGTTGCTTGATCTCTTCGGCGCGGTCCAGCAGCGTTTCCAGATCGCCGTACTCGTTGATCAGCAGCGCGGCGGTCTTGATGCCGATGCCGGGCGCGCCCGGCACGTTGTCGACCGAGTCGCCCGCCAGCGCCTGCACGTCGATCACCCGCTCGGGGCCGACGCCGAACTTCGCCTCGACCTCTTCCGGGCCGATGCGGGTGTTCTTCATGGCGTCGAACATCTCGACCCCGCCGCCGACCAGCTGCATCAGGTCCTTGTCGGACGAGATTATGGTGACGCGCCCGCCCGCCTCGCGCGCCTGACAGGCGAGCGTGGCGATGATGTCGTCGGCCTCGTAGCCTTCCTGTTCGAGGCAGGCGATGTTGAAGGCGCGGGTGGCGTCGCGGGTCAGCGGGATCTGCGGGCGCAGGTCCTCGGGCATCTCGTCCCGGTTCGCCTTGTATAGGTCGTACATGTCGTTGCGGAACGTGTGGCTGCCCTTGTCGAACACCACGGCCACATGGGTCGGCGCGTCGGGGCCCTTGTTGTCCTCGACCATCTTCCAGATCATGTTGACGAACCCGCTCACCGCGCCGATGGGCAGCCCGTCGGACTTGCGCGTCAGCGGCGGCAGCGCATGAAACGCCCGGAAGATGAAGGCAGAGCCGTCGATCAGATGAAGGTGACAACCTTTGCCGAATGCCATGAACGGGCCCCCTGTTCGCGTTGGCCTTCTAGGTAGCCGCCGCAAGGCAGGGCGTCCAGCTTAGACCGGATGCGAAGTGGTCGCCGAGGGGTGACCCCGGCTTTGTCCCGTCCATGCCCCATTGTCGCCCACCGCCCGCGGCATCCCTTGAGGGTCGGTCGAGGGAGCACTTATGCCGAGTCAGGATTTCCAGCGCCGTGTGCAGGAACTCAATGCGCAATCTCAACGTGCGTCTGCCGCCCATGCGGCACGGCGCCCTGCCGCGCCGCCCGCCCCCGGAGAGCCTGCGCCAAACCGGCGCGCGCGTCTGGAGCGGGCCTTGTGGATGCTGCAACAGGGCGGGATCACCGGAAGCTTCGCCTATTCGCCCCTGTTTCGGGCGCTGGCCTGCGTGGGGATCATCATCAGGCCGGTCCATTTCTGGTCGCCGCTCCCGCTTGCACTGGCGTTTTTCGCGGCCCTCTGCGGGATCTTTTGGGTCACGATCCAGATCACCCAGACCATCGGCGTGGTTCCGCGCCCGGTCGCCCGGATGATCGAGGCCGGCCCGGTGGTCTTTTGCTGCGTGATGGGGGGCCTGTCGGTTGTATATGCGCTTTGGCACAAGATGCAGGCGCTTCGGATCGGACTGCCGCGCTGGCGCGATCTTTGACCGGCTTCGGTCCTGTGTGTCTGCCGACAGGATCGTCAACGCGGCCGGTGCTTTTCCTGCGGTGGCGCGGTCAGGGTGCGCCCCAATGGCGGTGGTGTTCGTCGATCACGTAGCCGTGGCTATGGGTGCGGTGGCCTTGCAGGTGCGGGTGATCGAGCGGCAGGTTGTCGTGCGTGTGCTCCAGCTCGTCCGGGTCCTCGGCTGGCCAGACACGAAGCGCGAGCGCGATGCCGGCGCCAGCCAGCGCCGCGAGGGTCAGGAAGGCCGTCGTCGCGCCGTAGGCCGTCATCAACCAGCCCGACAGCGGATAGGTCACCAGCCAGCAGGCGTGCGACAGGGCGAACTGAGCGGCAAACAGCGCGGGTCGGTCGGCGGCATGGGCCGAGCGGCGCAACAGGCGGCCAGAGGGGGTCAGGACGGCGGAATAGCCAAGGCCGATCACCAGCCAGACCGCAAGCAGCATGAGCCATGACAGCGCGGCCGCATTGGTCGTCAGCGCCGCCGCGATCAGCGCCACGACCATGGTGACGGCGCCCGCCAGCATCACCGGGCGGTCGTCGAGCCGGTCCAGCAGCTTCGGCAACGTCAGCGCGGCGATCATGCTGCCAAGCCCGAAGACACCCATCGTCCACGCCAGCGCGCTTTCGTCCAAACCAAGGTTCGCGCGGACCAACACCACCGAGTTCACAAGAACCATCGCCCCCGCCGAGGAAGCGGCGAGGTTCAGACCCAGCAGCCCCCGCAGGCGCGGCGTCGCCAAGTAAATGCGGATCCCGCGCGTGGTGCGATCGTAGATGCCCCGCCGCGGCGAAGGTTTCGGACTTGGCAGCAGCACCGATACGACCAGTAACGCCGAGGCGACGAACCCGGCGGCGGTGCCGACGAACAAGGTGTTGTAGCTCATCACCGCCAGAAGCAGCGCCGCCAGCGTGGGCGAGACGATGTTCTCGAGGTCATAGGCCAGCCGCGACAGCGACAGCGCACGGGTATAGCGCGCCTGATCGGGAAGGACATCCGGGATGGTGGCCTGAAAGGTCGGCGTGAACGCGGCGGAGGACGCCTGCAGCAGGAAGATCAGCACGTAGACCTGCCAGAGTTCGGTGACGAAAGGCAGGCAAAGCGCCACACCGCCGCGGATGAGATCCAGCGTCACCAGCAACGCGCGACGGTTGACCCGGTCCGCGAAGGCGCCCGCGACCGGGGCGATGCCCACGTAGGCGATCATCTTGATCGTAAAGACGGTGCCCAGCACCGCCGCCGCGCCGTCGCCCGCAAGATCGAAGGCCAGCAAACCCAGCGCCACGGTGGCAAGGCCGGTTCCGACAAGCGCCACGACCTGAGCAAGGAACAGGTGGCGATATGTGCGGTCTGTCAGGATCTCGAGCATCGAAGGGCCTTCTGTTGGACGATGCCATGAGATTACGACCTCGTCGCACCCGTGACAAAACCTTCCAGAAGAATTTGCCGGGCGGGGTCTTCTGGACGATCACGTCACCTCACGCCCGATCCAGCACCTCTACCGACAGGATCGTGGGCATGTGGCGGCCGATCTCGGTCCAGCTGTCGCCCTCGTCGAGGCTGGCGAAGACCGACCCCGAGTTGGTGCCGAAGTAGACGCCCGCCGGATCGCGCCGGTCGCCCGCCATCGCCTGACGCAGCACGGTGAAGAAGCAGCCCTCTTGCGGCAGCCCCTCGCGGCAAGCCTGCCAGCTTTCGCCGCCATCGCGCGAGCGCCAGACGGCGCAGGCCGCGTCGGGTGGGAAGCGGCCTGCCATGTCGCCGTTCAGCGGCAGGGTCCACACAGTTTGGGGGTCGCGCGGATGGACGCGGATCGGGAAGCCGAAGGTCGAGGGAAGCCCCTCGGTCACGTCGTCCCAGCTGCGGCCGCCGTCCGAGGATCGCCAGACGCCGTGGTGGTTCTGCTGGTACAGCACGTCGCCACCGCCGGGCGCGCGCATCATGTTGTGGACGCAGTGGCCGACCTCGCCATCCGACGGGCCAGCCGGGTGGTGATGCCCTTCGCAGGCCTCGGCGTTCGACAGGCGGTTGCGACGCTCGAAGCTGTCGCCGCCGTCTTCGGTTGCGAAGACGCCCGCGGCAGAGATGCCGACCCACAGCTTGCCGGGCTCGTCTGGATGCGAAACCAGCGTGTGCAGGACCAGCCCCGCCGCGCCCGGACTCCAGTCCTTCGCAGAGGGGTGACCGGCCAGCGCCTCGACCTCGTCGAAGCTGTCGCCGTTGTCGGTGCTGGCCAGAAGCTTGGCGGGCTTGGTGCCGGCGTACAACTTGCCGTGGGCGTGGTGCAGGCTCCAGACCTGCTGGAAGCTGTCGCCGAAGGGCAGCGGTTCGTCGGTCCAGCCGACCATCTCGGCAAAGCCCGGATCGCCTGCGGCCCAGTCGTCCATCATCCCCTTCGTCAGGCGGGTCTTGGTCCAGCTTTCGCCGCCGTCCTCGGATTTCCAGACCCCTGCCCCGGTGAACTCACCGCCGCCGCCGGCCCAGATGGTGCCGGTCTCGGGGTCGCCGATGACGTGGTTGATCGGCCAGCCGCCGCAGTGGGGACCGGTGATCTTCCAGCCCGCGCGGTCCTCTCCGCCCTGCAAAAGAAACACGCCCTTGGTGGTGCCGATCAGCACGGTAACGGAACGTTCGGTCATGGGAGCCCCCAAATAGGATGAAATCAACGTATCGGAATCACCGGCAGCATATCACGCGACGTCATTCTGCCTAGACTGCCGCGCGGCGCCGGGGGTTTTCCGCGCAGACAGAGTGGGTTGCGGGGCTTTGACAGGCATTGGTGGGCGGTCTGCCTTCGGGCCCACGGGTTGCATTCCGGCCGCCGCCTTGCCATATGACCCACATCGGTGTCGCTGCGCCCCTACGCGGTGCGGCGACCGACCCGGGGCCTGCGCGTCATTCCGCGCCTCATATCCGCCCCCGTCGCAATCCCGTCAGGGCGTTCGTCCGCCTCCGGCCCGCACAGGGCCGGTCCGGCATTTCGGCGTTCCGGCCGCGGCGTCGCAAAAAAGAAGGAGAACGAGATGAGCATGACCAACGAAGAACTGATCCAACGTATCGAAGATCTGCAGAAGTCGGGTATGCACCTTGCCGCGAAATCGCTGCAGCGTGAGCTGAACTACCGGCAGAAGCAGGCCGCCTGATCGCGGCACGTCTGCCCGCCCCCGGACCCGATGCGGTCCGGGCGGCAGGACCGAAGGGGCGGGTTTCCGCCCCTTTTTCTTTGCGCCGGGCGTGACACGCAGTTGCCGGGGCGGGCGGCAGGTGCCACGCTTCGGAGGACCGCTTTGGAGCCCGAACATGACCGCCCGCTTTGGCATCGCGCTCGACACCGCCCTGCACCTCGTGGCCGAGGGGCTGGCCGTGCCGGACCGGCATGCGCTTGTGGCGCCGTCGCTGTTGCGCTCGCAGATGGTGTCTAAGCTGTACGCCGACGTGCGCGCGGGCCGGATGGAGCGCGCCGAGGCGGATGCGCGGCTGGACCGGATGCGCGGGCTGAAGATCCGGCTGCTGGGTGACCGGGTGTTGCAGCGCAGGGCGTGGGCCATCGCGGATGCGCTGGGATGGTCCGACACGCTGGACGCCGAATACATAGCGGTCACCGCGTTGCAGGCGGACGCCTTCGTTACGCTGGACCCGCACATGGAAAAGGCGGCGGCCCGGTTCGTGGCCACCGCCTCTTTGCACGATCTGCTGACCGGGTAGCGCTAGTGCGCGGCCTTGATAAAGGTGCCGTTGTTCAGCTCTTTCATCGCCTGCATCAGTTCGGCGCGCGTGTTCATCACGATGGGGCCGTGCCACGCGACCGGCTCTTTGATCGGCTGGCCCGAAACCAGCAGGAAGCGGACGCCCTCCGGACCGGCGGTCACGCAGATCTCGTCCCCGGTGCCGAAGCGGACAAGCGTGCGGTTACCCGACATATCGCGGATGTTCAGTTCTTGCCCGTTGAATTCCTTCTCGACCCGCACGCCCTCGGGCGCGCTGGCGTCGCGGAAGCTGCCGGCGCCTGCGAAGACATAGGCGAAGGTGTTGGCATAGGTATCGACCGGCAGCACCTTGCGGGTGTTCGGCGGCACCGAGACATCAAGGTACAGCGGATCGGCGGCAATGCCGTCGACCGGCCCCTTCTTGCCCCAGAACCCGCCGGTGATGACCCGGACGGCGGTGCCGTCATCGTCCACCTCCACCGGGATGTCGGACTTCTGAATGTCCTGATAGCGCGGCGCGGTCATCTTCAGGCTGGACGGCAGGTTCGCCCACAGCTGGAAGCCGTGCATCTGCCCCTTCACGTTGCCCTGCGGCATCTCTTGGTGAAGGATGCCGGACCCGGCGGTCATCCACTGGACCGTGCCCGGCCCGAGGCGGCCGGAATTGCCGAGGCTGTCGGAATGCTCGACGGTGCCTTCCAGAACATAGGTGATCGTCTCGATCCCCCGGTGCGGGTGCCACGGGAAGCCGCGGGCGTACATGGCGGGGTCGTCGTTGCGGAAGTCGTCCATCATCAGGAACGGGTCCGCTTCGGTCGGATCGCCGAAGCCGAAGACGCGGTGAAGATGGACGCCGGCGCCCTCCATCGTGGGCTGCGCCATCCGGGTCGAGGTCACGGGGCGGAAGGTCATGGCATGGCTCCTGTAAAGGTCCCGCCCAATATCGGACCGCGCCGGGCGCTTGCATAGCCCCTGCCCTGTGCGCCGCCGCACAGGATCCCTGTGCTGCCGCCAAGGTGGCGTCAGGCGGGGCCGATCAGCCGTTCGGTGAGCAGGGCAAGATCCTCGTAGCCGTGCAACAGTGCCTCGGGATCAAGCTTGGCGACGTCGTGGCCGTCCGGCCCGAAAGTCACAAGTGCGCAGGGCACACCGGCGGCCAAGGCGGTCTTTCGGTCGGTCACGGTATCGCCCAGCAGATACGAGGTCTCGACCGCGCCCCCTGCCCGTTCCACCGCCGCGCGGTAGGGCGCCGGGTCGGGCTTGCGCACGGGCAGCGTGTCGGCGCCCACCAGCGCGCCGAACAGGTCGCGGACACCCAGTTTCCGCAGCAAGGTCTCGGCCAGCCCCTCGGGCTTGTTGGTGCAGACGGTGACGCGGTAACCGGCGCTGCGCAGGGTCTCGACCGCCTCGACCGCGCCGGGGTACATCTTTGTAAAGACGTCGATATTCTCTCCATACCACGCCAGCAGGTCGGGATAGGCGGCGTCCACCGTCGCCTCGTCCAGCGCATCGACGCGTTCCAGCCCCAGCCGCAGCATCGCCCGCGCACCGTGAAAGGCGGTGCCCGCGTCGGCCACCGGGTCCAGCAGCGGACCGTGGCCCAGCCGCTCGAACGACGCGTTCGCGGCGGCGATCAGGTCGCCGCTGGTGTCCGCCAGCGTTCCGTCGAGGTCGAATACCACGGTTTTCATTCACATTCTCCGGCCTGTTTCCGCCGGTGTCTGTAACCCCGCGAAACGCCATTTGATAGCCCCGGGCCTTGCAGCATGGCATACATGCGGTAAAACCCAAGAAAACAACGAGCAAAAGAACAATACATATGGCGACAGCCCTGATCGTTCTGGCCGCTGGCCAGGGGACCCGCATGAACTCGGACCTGCCGAAGGTGCTGCATGAACTGGGGGGCGTTCCACTGTTCGCCCACGCGCTTGCTTCCGGGCAAACGCTGGAACCGGAGCGGACCGTGCTTGTTGTCGGGCACGGTGCGGAAGCCGTGGCGAAAGCCGCCCACGAAATCGACCCGGATATCGCCATCGCCGACCAGACCGAGCAGCTTGGCACCGGCCACGCGGTCGCGCAGGCGCGGCTGGCCTTGGAGGGGTTCGAGGGCGATGTGTTCGTCCTGTATGGCGACACGCCCTTCATCCGGGCCGAAACGCTGGAAGCGATGGAAATCGCCCGCGAGGAAGGCAACGCCGTCGTCGTGCTGGGCTTCGAGGCGGAAGATCCGGGCCGCTACGGGCGGCTGGTGATGAAGGGGCACGACCTGACCCGCATCGTCGAGTTCAAGGACGCAACCGAGGACGAGCTGGACATCACCCTGTGCAACTCGGGCGTCATCTGCGTGGATTCCACGGTGCTGTTCGACCTGCTGGACGCGGTGTCGAACGAGAACGCGAGCGGCGAGTACTACCTGACCGACATCGTCGAGATCGCCCGGTCGCGCGGCCTGTCGGCCACCGCCGTCACCTGCCCCGAGGACGAGACGCTGGGCATCAACTCGCGCGCCGAACTGGCGGACGCCGAGGCGCTGTTTCAGGACATGGCGCGTGGCGAGGCGCTGGAAAACGGTGTGACGCTGGTCGCGCCCGAGACGGTGTTCTTCGCCTTCGACACCGTGATCGGCCGCGACGTGGTGATCGAGCCGAACGTGATCTTCGGCCCGGGCGTGACCGTCGAGACCGGCGCACGCATCCGGGCGTTCAGCCATCTCGAGGGAACGCATGTCGGCGGCGAGGCGGTGGTGGGCCCCTATGCCCGCCTGCGCCCCGGCGCAGAACTGGACGCAGGCGCGAAAGTCGGGAACTTCGTCGAGATCAAGAACGCGCAGGTGGGCCACGGCGCGAAGGTGAACCACCTGACCTATATCGGCGACGCCACCATCGGCGAGGGCGCGAACATCGGCGCGGGCACCGTGACCTGCAACTACAACGGGTTCGAGAAATTCCACACCGAGATCGGCGCGAATGCCTTCATCGGCTCTGACACGATGCTGGTTGCGCCGGTGACGGTGGGCGCAGGCGCGATCACCGGGTCGGGGTCCGTCATCACCCGCGACGTGCCGGCCGACGCGCTGGCGCTGGGCCGCGCGCAGCAGGTGGTCAAGGACGGCGCGGCGCCACGATTGTTTGAATTGTATAAGAGAAATAAGGAAAACAGGAAAAAGGGCGAATAGAATGTGCGGAATTGTAGGGGTACTTGGAAAGCACGAGGCGGCACCGCTGCTGGTCGAGGCTTTGAAAAGACTGGAATACCGTGGCTATGACAGTGCGGGTATCGCCACCGTCGACGCCGCCGCGCATCTGGATCGCCGCCGCGCCGTGGGCAAGCTGGTGAACCTGTCGGACTTGCTGGTCCACGAACCGCTGACCGGCAAGGCCGGGATCGGGCACACCCGCTGGGCCACCCATGGTGCGCCCACCGTCACCAACGCCCACCCCCACCGCGCCGGGCCGGTCGCCGTCGTCCACAACGGGATCATCGAGAACTTCCGCGAGTTGCGCGAGGAACTGCGGGCGAAGGGCGAGGTGTTCGAGACCGAGACCGACACAGAGACCATCGTCGCCCTGACCAAGTCCTTCCTCGATCAGGGACTGGCCCCCCGCGACGCCGCCGAACAGGCCATCGCCCGGCTGGAAGGCGCGTTTGCCCTGTGCTTCCTGTTCGAGGGCGAGGACAACCTGCTGATCGCGGCGCGCAAGGGCTCTCCGCTGGCCATCGGCCATGGCGCGGGCGAGGTCTTCGTCGGCTCTGACGCCATTGCGCTGGCGCCGATGACCGATCAGATCACCTATCTGGAAGAAGGCGACCGCGCCGTTCTGACCCGCGACAGCGTCGAGATCTTCGACGCGCGCGGCACCCGCGCCAACCGGGCAGTCCGCACGATCCAGATCGATTCCGCCCATATCGACAAGGGCGGCCACAAGCATTTCATGGCGAAGGAAATCGCCGAGCAGCCCACCGTGATTGGCGAGGCGCTGCGGCATTACATCACCGACGGCGACGTCGCGCTGCCGAAGGATCTGGACTTTGCCCGCCTCGACCGGATCGTCATGGTCGCCTGCGGCACCGCCTTCTACGCCTGCCTGACCGCGAAATACTGGTTCGAGCAGGTCGCCGGCATCCCAGTGGAAGTCGATATCGCATCCGAGTTCCGCTATCGCGAGCCGCCGATCGGGGCGAACACGCTGGCCGTCTTCGTCAGCCAGTCGGGCGAGACCGCCGACACGCTGGCCGCGCTGCGCTATTGCGCGGACAAGGCGCAGATCGCGGCAGTGACCAATGTCGAGACCAGTTCCATCGCACGCGAGGCGGACGTCAACCTGCCGATCCTTGCGGGGGCAGAGATCGGCGTCGCCTCGACCAAGGCGTTCACCTGCCAGTTGACGGTTCTGGCGCTGATGGCGCTGAAGGCGGCGCGGGCCAAGGGGCGTCTGAGCGGCGATGCGCTGGCGGCGCACCTGACCGAGCTGAAATCGCTGCCGGGACGGCTGAACCACGCGCTGGGTCAGGCGGATGAAATCGCCGCCGCCGCCCGCGCGGTGGCCGAGGCGCAAGACGTCCTGTTTCTTGGCCGTGGGCGGATGTACCCGCTGGCGCTGGAAGGTGCGCTGAAGCTGAAGGAAATCAGCTATATCCACGCCGAGGGCTATGCCTCGGGCGAGTTGAAGCACGGGCCCATCGCGCTGATCGACAAGACGGTGCCGGTGATCGTCATGGCGCCGCGCGACGACCTGTTCGACAAGACGGTGTCGAACATGCAAGAGGTCATGGCGCGGGGCGGAAAGGTGCTTCTGATCACCGACCGCGAGGGCGCGACGGTGGCCGAGGACGGCACGTGGCGCACGCTGGTGATGCCAGAGTGCCCTGCCCTGTTCGAGCCGATCCTGTATGCCCTGCCGGCGCAACTGCTTGCTTATCACGCGGCGGTCGCCAAGGGCACGGACGTGGACCAGCCAAGGAACCTTGCGAAATCCGTGACGGTGGAATGACGCCGGACGAGGCCGTCGCGGCGCTGCGCGACCGGGCCCAGCCCGGCAAGGCGGCCGAGATGGCGGCCTATCACAAGGTGCCGCGCGTCTATCTGGGGGTGGCGAACCCCGACATCGACGCGCTGGCGAAAGCGTGGCGTGCGTCGGTGACGCTGGACGAACGGCTGGCGCTGGCGTCGGGGCTTTGGGATACGGATATTCACGAGGCCCGGATCGCGGCGGCGAAGCTGCTGACACAGGCGCGGATCCGACCCTCGGACGACGGCGCGTGGCGGCTGATTGCGTCGTGGGTGCCGACCTTCGATGCCTGGGCGGTGGCGGATCATGCGTCCATCGCCGGGCAGAAACGGCTTGTGGCCGACCCCTCGCGGCTGGACGAGGTAGAGGGCTGGACGCGGTCAGAGCACCTGTGGACCCGGCGCGCGGCGCTGGTGATGACGCTGCCGTGGACGAAACAGAACCATCCGAAGCGCGAAGAGGAGGCCGCGCGCGACCGGGTGCTGGGCTGGGCGGCGGGCTATGTCGACGACCCGGAGTGGTTCATTCAGAAGGCCGTGGCCTGGTGGCTGCGCGATCTGTCGAAGCATGACCCCGCACGGGTGCGGGCGTTCCTGGACGCCCATGGCGAGCGGATGAAGCCCTTTGCCCGGAAAGAGGCGTCGCGGCTGCTGACGTAGAGGGGGCTCTGCCCCCGCCGCTGCGCGGCTCCCCCGAGGTATTTCGGAAGAGAAGAAGCTGCGGAGACGCGAAAGGGCCGGCGTTTTTTGCGCCGGCCCTTGCGGTGTTTTGCGATGGTTTTGCGGGATCAGATGTGGATCACGCGGTCGTAGGCGTCCAGCACCGACTCGTGCATCATTTCCGACAGCGTCGGGTGCGGGAAGACGGTTTCCATCAGGTCTTCCTCGGTGGTCTCGAGCTGGCGGCCCACAACGTAACCCTGGATCAGCTCGGTGACTTCCGCGCCGACCATGTGGGCGCCCAGAAGCTCGCCGGTTTTCTCGTCGAAGATGGTTTTGATCATTCCCTCGGGCTCGCCCAGCGCGATGGCCTTGCCGTTGCCGATGAACGGGAAGCGGCCGACCTTGACCTTGTAGCCCAGTTCCTTGGCCTTCGCCTCGGTATAGCCAACCGACGCGACCTGCGGCTGGCAGTAGGTGCAGCCGGCGATGCTTTCGGGGCGGACCGGGTGAACATGGTTCTTGCCGGCGATCAGTTCGGCGACCATGACGCCCTCGTGGCTGGCCTTGTGGGCAAGCCACGGCGCGCCCGCGATGTCGCCGATGGCGTAAAGCCCGTCGACGCCGGTGCGGCAGTATTCATCAACGACGACGTGGGTGCGGTCGACTTTCACGCCGATCTCTTCAAGGCCGAGGCCTTCCACATTTCCAACAATTCCGACGGCGGAAATGACCGTATCGAAGTCGATCTTTTCAGTTTTGCCACCTTGTTCGATATGGGCGGTCACCTTGCCCTTACCGCGGTCGAGCTGTTTGACCATGGCTTTCTCCATGATCTTCATGCCCTGCTTTTCGAACTGCTTCTTGGCGAATTTGGAAATCTCGGCGTCCTCGACAGGCAGGATCCGCTCCATCACCTCGACCACCGTCGTATCGGCGCCCAGCGTGTTGTAGAAGCTGGCGAACTCGATGCCGATGGCGCCGGAGCCGATGACCAGCAGCTTCTTCGGCATGCGGGCGGGCTGGAGCGCGTGCTTGTAGGTCCAGACATTCTCGCCGTCCGCCTCGAGCCCCGGAAGCTCGCGGGCGCGGGCGCCGGTGGCCAGCACGATGTTCTTCGCGGTCAGTTCCTCGGTGCCGCCGTCGGTCTTGACCGAGACCTTGCCCTTGCCGGCCAGCTTGGCCGCGCCCATCACGACGTCGATCTTGTTCTTCTTCATCAGGCCTTTCACGCCGCCCGAAAGCTGGCCCGCGACCTTGCGCGAACGCTTGACCACGGCGTCGAGGTCGTAGCCGATGCTGTCGGCCTTCAGCCCGAAATCGGCGGCGCGTTCCATCAGGTGGAAAACTTCTGCCGAGCGCAGCATCGCCTTTGTCGGGATGCAGCCCCAGTTCAGGCAGATGCCGCCAAGGTGCTCGCGCTCGACGATGGCGACCTTCTGGCCAAGCTGAGCGCCGCGGATCGCGGCGACGTAGCCACCCGGCCCGGCACCGATTACGATCATGTCATAGGATTTGGCGGCCATGTGCTCCTCCACCCGCATTTGTTTAACGTTGAACAATCTTCACATATCGCATGCAGCGCAACATTCCAACGCCCTGCCCCTCAGGTCCGGGTTTCCTGCAACGCATGGCTACCATAGCAAAAGAGCCCGCGAAGGCAGGCTCTTTTTACACAGTGGCAATGTCGGGGGCCGATCAGTCGGCGCTGGCGCCCTGTTGCAGGCACCAGGTCATGAAAAGACCGATGGCGCCGGTCATGGCGGCGAGGAAACCGAAGGGAACCAGAAGTTTCGCGGCGGCGATCGGGGCGCCGTCACCGGCCTCGGCCAGCGAGGGATAAGCGATCAGCGCGGACAGACCAAGGACCAGCACCATCGTCCAGGTGAACACGTTCTTCATTGCGGCAACCTTCTGCTCGGGCACTTGAGGCTCTGCCGGCCTTCGTACCTTGTTCTAGTTCAGTTATGTTTAACACCGCGATTGGCGACCCAGGCAAGGCATAATCCCGCGGCACCCACGCCGGACAGGAAATATCCCACGGGAATGAGCCATTCGGGAAACACTCCGGACCCGAAACCCGCTGCCCCGGCAGGAACAAGCGGATATGTCGCCGTAATGGCCAGCCCGGCCAGAAGCGCGACGGTCCATGGTGTCATGCGTGACATAACGAAACCTCCTGCTCACCCAACAGTGAACAGGAGTTAAAGTTCCCGACGATGTACGGGTTTTGTCAGGCGCTTACGCTGTCCAGCGCGACGCGGTAGCCGCCCTGATCGACGAAGGCGGCCTCGGGCCCGGTGGTCGAGCGGGACAGCGCGTCGTTGCGATAGGGGAAGCGGCCGAAGCGGCGGATCACTTCGCGGTGCGCCTTGGCGTGCCGCAGGTTCTCGGCGCCGGTTTCGGGCATCCGCGTCTTCATCAGGCGCACGCAGCGGTCCTGATCCGACAGGCATTCCGAATGCATCAGCGGCAGGTAGAAGAACTGCCGCGCCGGTTCGTCGATCTTCATGTCGAAGCCATGCGCGATCGACAGCTTCGCCGCCGCAAGGCCGATGGCGTCGCTGGCGAAGGCCTTGCCGCTGTCGCGGAACATGTTGCGGGGGAACTGGTCGACAAGGATGATGTAGGCCAGTGCGCCGCTGGCGTAGGTCAGCCAAAGCGCGTTCGAGCCATCCATCGTGCGGTTCCACTCTGCCTCGAAGCGATCGCGGATCTCCGCGTCCAGGTCTTCGCCGCCAGCGTACCAGCCCTTGGGTCCGATCTCGTCCAGCCAAAAGGCCAGAATGTCTTCAGGGGTCGCCATAGGCACCTCCTCACCAGGTATTTCCCACCAGACAATCAAACGGTTACAAATTCTTCACAAGCTGACAAGTAGGCATTCCCCTACCCGTCACTCGTGTTCCTCTGCCGCCTCACTCTGTTCGATTGCCCATTCCTGTGCGGCTTCAACCGCAACGGGAGAAGCGGTGGGCATAACGCCGACATAGGCTGCGGTTTCGTCCACCGGGATCGCGGCGCGCTGGGTCATCCGGTAAAGCGAATAAGCCGTCAGCGTCAGCATCAGCGTGGCGATGAACAGCCAGAAGGCATGGCTGCCGAATGTGCCCATCAGCCAGCCGGTGACCAGCGGGCCGGCGATGGCGCCCACACCGTTCACGAACATCAGACCGCCGCTGGCGGCGGCCATGTCCTCGGGCTGGAGATAGTCGTTCAGGTAGGCGATCAGCAGCGAATACAGCGGGTTGGCGCTTCCGCCGAGGATGAAGGCCACGACCAGAAGCGCGACGAAGCTGCCGGCGAGGAAATAGCCCAGAATGGCGGACAGGCCGCCGATCAGCGCGACGGCCATGATCAACTGGCGGCGGTCCATGCGGTCCGAGATGTAGCCGATGGGGTATTGCATCACGAGCGGGCCGACGAAGAAGGCGGCGATGAACAGCGAGATCTGCTGGACGCTGAGCCCGATCTCGGCCGCGTAGACCGACGACATCCCGTAGGTGGCCGCGAAGACGCCGCCCATGATCGTCATGCCGGTAAAACTTAGTGGCGAAGTCCGAAACAATTCCGTGAGTTTCATGGATTTGGACGAATCGAAGGCAGGAGTCGGCGAGACCGACAGCAGGATCGGTGCGAAGGATATCGACACGAGGACCGACGGGATGATGAAGATCACGAAGCCCGAAGGGTCGCCGACGGCAAGGATCATCTGCGCCGCCACGATGCCCGCCATCTGCACGATCATGTACAGCGACAGCGTCTGGCCGCGCGTCTCGTTCGTCGCGGTGTTGTTCAGCCAGCTTTCCGAGGTGACGTAGACGCCCGAGAAACAGAAGCCGATGACGAAGCGCAGCACGGTCCAGGCCCAGGGCTCGGTCACCACGGGGAACAGCACCAGCACCGCGGACACGAAAGAGCCCAGCGCCGCGAAGACGCGGACGTGGCCGACGCGGCGGATCAGTTCGGGCGTCGCGCGCGAACCGCCGAGGAAGCCGGCGAAATAGGACGAGGTCAGCACCGACAGCTCGAAGGTGGTGAAGCCTTCCAGCGAGCCGCGCACACCCATCAATGTCGACTGCAGGCCGTTACCGATCATCAGCAGTCCGATCCCGAGCATCAATGCCCAGGAGCTCGACAGTACCTGTTTCATGGCTGCCCTTTCCTCGTACTCGTGCCCCGGACTAGGACGGACCCCTTTGCCGGGTCCGGTCCAAGACCGACTCAATCGGGTCGTTTTCCGCCTACGGGCAACAGCAGGGATGCATCGCCGTAGGAAAAGAAACGGTACCCGCCTCGCACGGCGTGGTCGTAGATGTCCAGTATGCGGTCGCGGCCCATCAGGGCGGACACCAGCATCAGGAGAGTTGATTTCGGAAGGTGGAAGTTGGTCATCAGCGCATCGGCCACGCGGAAGTCAAAGCCGGGACGGATGAAGATGTCGGTGTCGCCGGTCCATGGCGCGATGGCGCCGGTGTCGCGGGCCGCCGTTTCGATCAGCCGCAGCGCCGTGGTTCCCACGGGGATGACGCGACCGCCGGCGGCCTTTGTCGCGGCGATCTCGGCGGCGGCCTTTTCCGAAACCTCGCCCCATTCGGCATGCATCTTGTGCTGGCTGACGTCGTCGACCTTCACCGGCAGAAAGGTGCCCGCACCGACGTGAAGCGTAACGTGGGTGAATTCGACGCCCCGTTCGACCAGCGCGGCCAGAAGCGGTTCGTCGAAATGCAGCGAAGCGGTTGGCGCGGCGACGGCGCCCGAGCGTTCGGCCCAGACGGTCTGGTAATCCTCGCGGTCGGCCTCGTCCGCCGGGCGCTTGGCGGCGATGTAGGGCGGCAGCGGCATCGCGCCCGCCTCGGCCAGCGCGGCGTCGAAGTCGTCGCCGGACAGGTTGAAGGCCAGTTCGCCCATGCCTTCGCCCTTGGTGACCAACCGTGCGGACAGCGTGTCGGAGAAGGTGATCTCTTCGCCCTCGGCCACCTTGCGCAGCGGTTTGATCAGCGCCTGCCACGTGCCCGACGGGGTGGGTTCGACCAGCGTCGCCTCGATCTTCGCGGTGGCGGGCCCCTGCCCGGTTTCGCGGGTGCGGGCGCCGAACAGGCGCGCCGGGATGACCTTGGTGTCGTTCAGCACCAGCCGGTCGCCGGGTTGCAGCCACCTGGTCAGGTCGTAGACATGCCCGTCTTCGGTCCAGTCCGGGCCAGCCACCAGCAGGCGCGCCGAAGACCGCGGCCGCGCGGGGCGGGTCGCGATCAGGTCGTCGGGCAGGTCGAAGTCGAAATCCGAAAGTTTCATGGCCGGGGCACTTAGTCCCCGCGAGGGTCCGCCGCAACGGGTGATCGTGCTTCCGGCATGGAAATGCGGACAAAGGCTATTGTGTCGGCGGCGGCCTGCGGAAAATGTCGCGGAACATGCCGGGGGTCAGGATCGACAGCGGGTTCACCGAAACGCTGGGGCTGCGCGCGTCGCCGCGCATGCGGAAGGCGAAACCGAACACGCCCTCGCCCTTGCGCGAGAACACCTGCCCGATGCCGTTCAGGAAATAGACGGGCGAGACGACGCCCTGCATGTCGAGCCGACCGCTGGCGAGGTCGAAGATGCCGTCCAGCGACAGGCCCAGCGACGGGCCCACGCCGCTGGAGCGCAGCAGCGTCAGTCGCGAAGGGGTCAGGCGGAACTCGGCATCGACCTCGGTAAAGGTGATGCCGCCTGTGTTGAACTGGTCGATCAGCCCGACGATCGAGATCGCGGACAGCAGATCGGTCATCGCGGGCGCATCGACGATGCGGGTGTTCCGAACTCGCAGGAACCCGTCGTAGACGCCCTCTTGCCCGGTCGGGTTCAGCGTCAGGTCCAGCTTGCCGCCGCGCGCGGTCTTGAGGACTCCGGCCGAGGCCAGCGCGCCGCCCGCGTCTTCAGAGATCAGCCGGATCGCCGCCCCCGACGGCGTGGGGACCACGTTGCCGTTCACGGTTGCGCCGCCGTTGATCTGGGCGGTGAACCGTCCGTCCAGCCCGCCCCGGTTGCGGAACTGGCCGATGAACCCGGTGAACGCGATGCCCTCTGACACGATGAGCCGATCAAGCTGCAGGCTCAGCGGCGAACCCTCGCGGCCTCCGCCGCCACCGCCTCCTCCACCGCCGGAGCCGCCGAGGCTGGCCTGCCGCAGGTCGACCGTGCCGCGTGTCATCGTCACGCCGGGCGGTCGCCCCGCCCCTCGGCCCGTCAGGGTCACGGGGCCGTCCAGCCAGTTGCCGACGCGCACCCGGTCGAAATAGGCGGTTTGCAATCCGCCCTCGGGGCCAAGGTCGATCACACCGCTCAGCGACAGCCCGGGGGCTTCAAGCACAAGCTGGTCGATGCCCGGCGTCTCGCCCAGCGTGCCCGCAACCTCCAGCTTGCCGGTGCGGTTCAACGCCTTGCTCCACCCCAGAGCGTCGATCCGCAGCCCCATCCGGTTCAGGTCGGACACAAGGCGGAAGGTCGCGGGCTCGTCCTTCTTCAGGTCAACCGTGATCGAGCCGACGCCATCGCCCGAGACGGTGTTCGGAGGCAGACCGATGCCTAATTCGTCAAGAAAGGCCTGACCAAGCTGCACCGTCCCCTCGACCCGGCTTTCGCCCGCGTGGTCCGGGCCAAACTGCTGTGACCACACCACGTTCGCGGGCACCTGCCCGAGATAACCTTCGCCGGTGATCGCCACGCCGCCGGGGTTGGCCCGCAGTTCAAGGCGGTCGGCGCGAAGCTCGCGGCCGGGGATGAGCGTGGCCGAGAACACTTCAGTCAGCGTCGCGGCGGCGTTGTAGTCGACATCCTCGACATCCAGCTTCTTGACCAGATCGAAGCTGATTTCGGTGGTGGTCTCGGCACGGCCCTGCACGATGTCGGGCGGCTTGTCGGCCTTGGTCATCAGCCTGAACGGCGGCAGGTCCAAAAGCGACAGCGCCGCTTCGATGCCGCTTTCGGTCTGAAGCGTGACCTCGCCCCGCCCCGGTTTGCGCGACACGTCCGGCACCTTGAACGATGTCCCGGTCACGTCAATCGTCCCGCCTTGCGGCGCTTCGACCTGTCCCGTTTCCAGCGTGGCGGTAAAGGTCTGACCGACAAGGCTGGCGTATCCGGACGCGCCGGTGATCGGCGGCAGCGTCTTCATCGGTTTAAGCTCGGCGTCCAGAAAGCTGAAACTGATCGAGAACATGCCCTTGGGCGTCTCGGGGTTCACCCGCAACGCGGCGACCATGTCGGCGACGGTCCCGGAGAAGACGTTCTTCTCGAGCCATTCGCGCGGCTTCGGCGCGACGGACACGGGCCAGATCGCAAGTAGCCGGTCCAGCCCGATGGGTTCAAGTTCAAGGTCCAGCGCCGCGTCCCAGCCGCTTCGCGTGGCCCGAACGTCGCCGTAACCGTGGATGCGGCGATCCTCATCGATCAGCGAAAGCTGCCCGATCTCGACCGAGAACGGGTCAAGCCGCATACGGAAGTCGATGGCGCCCTCTGCGAATTGAACCGGTTCCGGAAACAATCCCTCGGGCTGCACCACGACATCGGTCAGGCGGTACTGTCCGACCATGGTTTCCGGCCAACCGTTCTTGATGTCGCGCAGAAAGGCGTGCCCCTCGGCCCGTCCCTGCCCGGCGGCGGTCTTGATCTCCAGATCCTCGACTCGGATCTGCTGACGTCCGGCATCGTAGGCGATCCGACCGGACGCGCCGTCGAACCGGATCGGCTCGGTCTCGGGCGTCGGCTGAAGAACGCCGCCGCCGATGTCCAGCGCGCCCTCAAGCCCGGTCATCTGCCCGTCGGGCCCGATCTGCGCGCTGAGCGCCCCGGCAATCGGCGCGTCCAGCACCTCGAGGAAGGCCAGCGCCGGAGACTGGGCCGCAATATCGGCGGTGGCCGCATTCTCGAACACGGCGTCCAGACTGGCCTGCGACGAGCCCTTTTCCGTCTGCATCGCAAGCACAAGCGTCGCCAGATCCTCGGTCCCGTTGAACACGTCGGCGGTGACGGTCAGGCCAAGGCTGTTGGGTCCGAGGTCCAGCACGATGCGCCCTTCGGTCACCTGCCACAGCCGCCCGGACCGGGCGTCTTCCAGCGTGATCGTCAACTGGTTCGCCTCGATCCGCTCCATTCCGGACAGGGGCGGCATTTCAAAGGCCGCGTCGATGCTGTCCAGCACGCCCGCAAGCGTTCCCGAAGCGCCCAGTCCCTCGCCGAAGCTGAGGTCGAAGGTGCCGTCCGACAGACGCCGCACGGTGATCTGCGCGCCGGAGACCCGAAGCGACGACATCTGGACCGAGCCTTGCAGCAGCGCGGGTGCGGTAAGCCGGGCGCTGACCTCGTTCAGGCGCGCGATCTCTAGCCCGCGACCGTCGATCAGGCCCACGTTGCGCAGACGGATGCGCGGCACCATCGCGCTGTCGACGCCGACCGAGATGCCGCCCAGCGAGACGCGGCCGGTGTCGATCTCGGCGTTCAACCGTTCCTCGACCTCGCGCGTCACCCAGTCGGGCGCGGTCAGCGGAATGCCGGTAACGGCCAGAAACCCGAGACCCCCGAAAACGGACAGGACGGCAACGCTGAGCAGCACCAGAAGCCCGGCACGCCGGCGGCGCCCGCGCCTCGGGCGTGGCTTTTCTGCAGCCGTGTCGCTCATCTGCCTCCGGTCACCGGCAATTCGCTCTGCCTGTCTTTATCTTGGCCCGAACCGGGCTAGAACTGAACCAAAACCCACGCTTCCGCATTACACTCAGAGAAGGAGCGACAAAATGATTGAAAAAGGCCAGACCGCCCCCGACTTCACCCTTCCCCGCGATGGCGGCGGCAAGGTCACTCTCTCCGACCTGCAAGGTGGTCCCGTCGTACTTTATTTCTATCCCAAGGACGATACCTCTGGCTGCACCCGAGAGGCGCTGGACTTCACGGAAGCGTCAGACGCGTTCAAGGCGGCGGGATGCACCGTGCTGGGGATCAGCAAGGACACTGTAGCTAAGCACGACAAGTTCCGGGAAAAGCACGATCTTGGCATTACGCTGCTGTCCGATACCGAGGACGATGTGTGCGAAACCTACGGCACCTGGGTCGAAAAAAGCATGTATGGCCGCAAGTTCATGGGGATCGAGCGGACCACCTTCCTGATCGACCAAAAAGGCACCGTCCATCACGTTTGGAACAAGGTGAAGGTCGCCGGTCACGTGTCGGATGTGCTTGCCGCGGCCAAGGCGATGTGACGCTGGGGCACCCAAAAGTCGGCGGTTTTTCGCCGGTTAACGGCAGAATCCCCCCGTGTTCTTAGCAAGTTGTGAACAGTTGTTGCCCTAGATTCCTGTCTCGGCTAGGCACGTTCCAGTGCGGCTGACCGGGGGATTGTGCCGTATCAAGAAACGGGGAAACGGGACAGTGCAATCGCTTTATGGGATCGGGCATAAGCTGCGCGCAGGTCTGGAACGTGCATTTCCGGAACAGCGCATCTTTCTCCGCTCCGAAACCGACACCAAGTTCATCCGTCTCAGCGCACCGACGCAGGCCATCGCCTGGTCGGGATGCGCGATCTTCGTGGGCTGGGCCATCGTCGCCACCGCGATCATCCTGATGGACAGCGTCGGCTCTGGCTCGCTTCGCGACCAGGCCGAACGTGAACGGACCCTTTACGAGACTCGCCTTGCCGCGCTTTCGGAAGAACGCGACCGCCGCGCCGAGGAAGCCGCAGCAGCGCAGGAACGCTTTACCGCCGCGCTGGAACAGATTTCCGAGATGCAGTCGGCCCTTCTCGATTCCGAGGATCGCCGCAAGGAACTGGAAACCGGCATCGACGTGATCCAGACCACGCTGCGCCGCACCATGAAGGAACGCGACGCCGCGCGCGAGGAAACGGTCGCCGCGCTGGCCCGGCTTGACGGCGTGGTCGCCGAGAACCGCGGCCACAGCACCGAAGACGACGAAACCACGCTCGACTTCCTGACCGCCGCGCTGAACGACGCCGCGACCGAGCGGGACACGATGGCGATGATCGCCGCCGAGGCGAAGACGACCGTCGCCGACATGGAATACGAACGCCGCCTGATGGAAGAGCGCAACGACCGCATCTTCACCCAGCTCGAGGACGCCGTGTCGATCTCGCTGGAACCGCTGGACGGCATCTTCTCGTCGGCCGGCCTGTCGGCGGACTCGATCCTCGAGACAGTGCGCCGCGGCTATTCCGGCCAGGGCGGCCCGCTGACGCCGCTGACCTTCTCGACCAAAGACGAAGCGCCGGACGCCGACAGCATCCGCGCCAATTCGATCCTCAGCCAGCTTGACCGGATGAACCTGTACCGCATCGCGCTGGAAAAGACCCCCTTCGCCATTCCGATCAAGGACTCGTTCCGGTTCACCTCGGGCTTTGGCATGCGCTGGGGCCGGATGCACGAAGGCACCGATTTCGCCGGCGCCCACGGCACCCCGATCTATGCGACCGCCGACGGCGTGGTGATCCACGCGGACTGGCAGTCCGGCTATGGCCGACTGGTCAAGATCCAGCACGAGTTCGGGATCGAGACGCGCTATGCCCACATGAGCAAGATTCGCGTGAACGTCGGGGATAGGGTCTCGCGCGGGGATCGGATCGGTGATATGGGGAACACCGGCCGGTCGACAGGCACTCACCTCCACTACGAAGTGCGGATCGGCGGCAAGCCCGTCAACCCGATGACCTATATCAAGGCAGCGAGAGATGTTTTCTAAGAGCCGAATCAACGAGCCCGGATCGAAGCCGGCCGAAGACCAGGCGGCGAAACCCGCCTCCTCCGAGGCACCGGCACCGTCCCGCCCCTCTTCCACCGACTTCTCTGCGCCTCCCGCGCCCAAGGCGAAACCGCCGGCGTCGACCCTGTCGCAGGACCTGACCATCGTCGGCAACATCAAGACGACCGGCGACGTGCAGATCGAAGGCAATGTCGAAGGCGACATTCGCGCCCACCTCCTGACCGTCGGCGAAGGCGCCACCGTCAAGGGCGAGGTGGTCGCCGATGACGTCGTGGTCAACGGTCGCATCATCGGCCGCGTCCGCGGTCTGAAAGTGCGCCTGACCTCCACCGCCCGCGTGGAAGGCGACATCATCCACAAGACCATCGCGATCGAATCCGGCGCCCACTTCGAGGGTTCCGTGCAGCGTCGCGACGATCCGCTGGCCAAGGACGGCGCCAAGCCGCAGGCCGCGCCGCAAAAGCAGCAGTCGGCCAACGCCAACGGCTGACGTCGGCACCTTGAGCGACAGCGCACCAGAGATACGGGCGCCGCAGACCCCTGCGGCGCCCGATTTCGTTCGGGGGTTTTGCCCGGCCGGGCGGCGCCCGCTGCTGCTGGCCGCCTGCATTCTTGCATCGGCGCTGGGCTTCATCGACGGTTCTGTCGTGTCGATCGCCATCCCCGCAATGCGCGAGACGCTGGGCGCGTCGCTGCCGCAGGCGCAGTGGATTTCCAACGCCTACATGCTGGCCCTGTCGGCGCTGATCCTCGTCGGCGGCGGCGCAGGAGACCGCTTCGGGCTGGCGAGGGTGTTCAGCATCGGCATCGCGCTGTTTGTCGCAGCCTCGCTTCTGTGCGCCGCCGCCCCCACCGCCGGTTGGCTGATCGCGGCCCGCACGGTGCAGGGCTGTGGCGCGGCGCTGATGATCCCGGGCAGCCTTGCCCTGATCGCCCGCGCCTACCCCGAGGCCGAACGGGGCCGTGCCATCGGTATCTGGGCGGCCGCGTCGTCGCTGACCACCGCCGCCGGTCCCATCATCGGCGGTGCGGCGCTGTCTTTCGGAGGGCCAGAGTTCTGGCGGGCGATTTTTGCGGTCAATCTGCCGCTGGGGCTTGCGGCGATCTGGATGATCCGCCGCGCGGTCGCTGACGATCCGGGCCACGCGGGTCACCGCCTCGACATACCCGGCGCGGCGCTGGCCGTGGCGGGGCTTGGACTGCTGGCACTGTCGCTGACCGCCGGCGGCGACTTGCCCCTTCGCATTGGCCTGGCTGCCGCGGGCTTGCTGGCGCTGGCCGCGTTCCTGCGGGTCGAGGCGCGAAGCCCTGCCCCGATGCTCGACCTCGCGCTGTTCCGCAACCACAGTTTCTCGGCTGCGAACGTGCTGACGTTCTTCCTGTACTTCTCGCTGTCCGCGATCACCTTCTTCCTGCCGATGCTGCTGATCGCGGCATGGGGCATCACCGAGTTGATCGCCACGATCGCTTTCGCGCCGCTGTCGGTCTTCATCCCGCTGATGTCCGCCACCGCCGGCCGGCTGTCGGATCGGTATGGCCCAGCCCGCCCCATCGCTGCCGGGTCTGCGCTGGTAGCCCTGGCCTATGCCGGGCTGGCCCTGACCGTGGGCTGGCGGGACTTCTGGACGACGCTGCTGCCGCTGATGGCGCTGATGGGGTTCGGCATGTCGCTGGTCGTGGCCCCGTTGTCGACAGCGGTGATGCGGGGCGTGGCCGAGGGCAACACGGGCGCCGCCTCTGGCGTGAACAACGCGGTGTCGCGGGTGGCCGGTCTGGTGGCCGTCGCCGCGATGGGCAGCGTCGCCGCGCTGGCCTACGGCGCGGCCGGTGGGCCCGCGAGCTATGGCGATACGCTGGCCGACCCCGCCCATGTCACGGCAAGCGGAACCGCCTTCGCGGTGATCGCGTGGACCACCGCCGCGATGGCCGCCGCGTCAGCCGCCGTCGCGTGGATCGGCCTGCGCCGCTAGTCTAGGGCAGCGGGTCGTACAGCGCGCGGCGGTACAGGTGCCACGTCGCATGCCCAAGCACCGGCAGGACAACGAACAGCCCAAGAAACCACGGCAGCATCCCGACGAACAGCAGAAGCGCGATGATCGCGGCCCAGACCAGCATCACCGGCAGGTTCGCCAAGGTGCAGCGGAAGCTGAGCAGCATGGCCGAGATGAAGTCGATCTCTTTCTCCAGCAGCAGCGGCAGGCTGACCACGGTCAGGGCGAACAGCACGAAGGCCGCCACGCCGCCCACCACCAGTTCGACGCCGATCATGGTCAGGCCGGTGGGCGTCAGGAAGCTGTCCCACGATGTCGACACGTTCATCAGCGCCGAGGGGCCCATGAACAGCGCGAACAGCATGTGGGCGAGAAAGGACCAGAACAGGAAGTAGATCACGATGATCGCGCCCGCCCACGGGATCTGCCGGTTGCGTTCGCGCGCGACCACACCCAGCACGGCGGACCATGTCAGCGACTCGCCGTCCTCCAGCCTGCGGGACACCTCGTACAGCCCGACCGCCGCGAAGGGCGCGACCAGCGGGAAACCCAAAGACAGGACCAGCGTCCACGTCCAGTTGCCCGCCCCCAGCAGCACCAGCACCAGCCCCACCAGCGCATAGACCCCGCCGAAGAACAGCCCGAAGGCCGGGGCGGCGCGGAAATCCCGCCAGCCGCAGCCCAGCGACACCAGTATCTCTGCAAGCGTCACCCGGCCGACCTGCGGCAGCGGGGACGGTTCGCTTATCTCGACCATCGGCACCTCCCGTTCCCGTGAACAGAGCATGACCGATCCACGCGGAAAAGATGTATTCGCGGTTCAGAATGGAGCGTCAGAGATTGGGCGGGCGCGTCTCGGGCCAGCGGGTCGCGTCGTGGTAGGCGGCGGCGAGGTTCAGAAGAGCGCCGTCTGCGCCGCGCGGTCCGGCGAGTTGCACGCCCATCGGCAGCCCCCCTGCCCCGAACCCCGCAGGCATCGCGGTGCAGGGCAGTCCGATCAGGCTTGCCGGAATGACGCATTCCATCCAGCGGTGGTAGGTGTCCGTCGGCGTGCCCGCGATCTCTTTCGGCCAGTCCCATTCCGCCGGGAAGGGCCACAGTTGTGCGGTCGGCAAAGCAACGGCGTCGTAGGTGGCGAACACCTCTGACGCGGCGCGGAACCAGTCAGAGCGGATCGCGCTGGCCGCAAGGATCTGTTCATTGGTCAGGGCACGGCCACGCTCGATCTCCCAGAGCATCGCGGGTTTGTACATCGCGCGTTTCTCGGGGTCGGCGTAGGCTGCCGCGTGCGCGCCCGCCGCCGCCCAGCTGCGCAGGGTCGTCCAGCTGTCCCACAGCTTCGCGGCCGGGAACGGTGGCGCGATCTCTTCCACGGTGCAGCCGAGATCCTCGAACGTCGTCAGCGCCTTGCGGCAAAGGTCGAGGATGCCCGGCTCGGTCGGCCATGCGCCACCCCAGTCGCCCAGCCAACCGATCCGCTTGCCGGCGATGTCGTCGTTCAGCTTGCCCGCCACGAAGGACGCGCCGCCGGGCTGGCCCGGCTCGGGCCCCGCCAGCACCTCGAGCAACGCGGCAAGGTCGCGCGGGTTGCGGGCCATCGGCCCCAGCGTGGCCAACGGGTGCAGGAACAACTCGCCCTGCCCGTCCCCCGGCACCAGCCCGACCGTGGGACGATGGCCGTAGACGTTGTTCCAGCCCGCCGGGTTGCGCAGGCTGCCCATCGCGTCCGAGCCGTCTGCGACCCACGCCATCCGGCAGGCAAGCGCCGCGCCAGCCCCGCCCGAGGATCCGCCAGCCGTGCGGGAGAGATCATAGGGGTTCCGCGTGACGCCGAAGATCGGGTTGTAAGAGTGCGAGCCTAGCCCGAACTCTGGTACGTTCGTCTTGCCGATCAGGATCGCGCCCGCCGCGCGCAGCCGCGCAGCAAGCACCTCGTCCGCCTCGGGCACGTGGTCGGCGAACATCGGCGAGCCGTGGGTCGAGCGGATGCCCTTCACCTCGACAAGGTCCTTCACTGCGATCGGCACCCCATGCAGCGGCCCGCGCCACGGACCCGCGTCCACCTCGGCAGCCTCGGCCATCAGGTCGGCGCGGTCCCTCAGCGAGACGACAGCGTTCACCCGGCCGTTCACCGCGTCGATCCGGTCCAGCACGGCGGTCATCACCTCGCGCGCCGACAGCGCCCTTGCCGCCAGACGCTCGGTCAGGTCCGCCAGCGTCAGATCCAGCACTTCGTTCATTCCGCGCTCTCCCGATGGTCCACGGCACCATGGCTAACGCCTTGCCGGGCGGGACAAAAGACGCAGCGCGTCAATTGCGGGGAAAATGCGGGGCCGGGATCGCGTATGTCCGGGCCGGGCAAGAAGAAAGCGCCGGAGAGACCTCGGCGCTTTGCTTTCGTGTTCCGGTGATCGGGGACGTCAATCCTCGGCGGTGGCCTCGGCCCGGCTTTTGCCCGAAACGTCCATGGCCAGCGTCGCCGCCATGAAGGCGTCGAGGTCGCCGTCCAGCACGCCGGAGGTGTCAGAGGTCTCGTGGCTGGTCCGCAGATCCTTCACCATCTGATAGGGCTGAAGCACGTAGGACCGGATCTGGTTGCCCCAGCCGGCAGAGCCCTTGTTTTCATGCGCCTCGGTGATCGCGGCGTTCCGCTTGTCCAGTTCCATCTGGTACAGGCGCGATTTCAGGGCCTTCATCGCGATGTCGCGGTTCTGGTGCTGCGACTTCTCGGACGAGGTCACCACGATGCCGGTGGGCGCGTGGGTGATCCGCACGGCAGAGTCGGTGGTGTTCACGTGCTGACCGCCCGCGCCCGAGGACCGGTAGGTGTCGATGCGGATATCCGCCGGGTTCACCTCGATCTCGATGTTGTCGTCGACCACGGGATAAACCCAGACCGACGCGAAAGAGGTCTCGCGCGTGCCCTTGCCGAAGGGGGAAATCCGCACCAGCCGGTGGACGCCGCTTTCGGACTTCAGCCAGCCATAGGCGTTGTGGCCGGAAATCTTGTACGAGCACGACTTGATGCCCGCCTCGCTGCCCGGTTCCTCGGACTGCAGTTCCACCTTGAAGCCGCGCTTCTCGGCCCAGCGCACGTACATCCGCTGGAGCATCTGAGCCCAATCGCAGGCCTCGGTGCCACCGGCGCCCGCGTTGATTTCAAGGAAGGTGTCGTTGGCGTCGGCCTCGCCGTTGAGCAGCGCTTCGAGTTCCTTCTGGGCGGCGCGGTCGCGCAGCGCCTTCAGCGAGGCTTCGGCGTCGGCCACGACTTCGTCGTCCTCTTCCATCTCGCCAAGTTCGATAAGCTCGATGTTGTCGTTGAGGTCGGTCTCGATGCCCTCGAAGGTCTTCATCTGGTCGACCAGCGCCTGACGCTCGCGCATGAGTTTCTGCGCGTTCTCGGGGTCGTCCCACAGGGTCGGGTCCTCGACGCGCGCGTTGAACTCCTCCAGCCGGTGACTGGCGGTGTCGTAGTCCATCCGCTGCCGCAGCAGGGCCAGCGACTTGCGGATTTCTTCGACAACGTTCTGGGTTTCGGCGCGCATGGATCCACCTCTTGTTCAGGCGCCGGTGATACCAACGGCGCCGCCCGGCGGCAAGACCACGGGCGCGGGCGGACGACACATCCTCGCGACGCGGCGGACGCGGCTATTCGGAAAGGTAGCGTTCCAGCACGATCGCGGGCATCGCGCCGCGGATCAGGCTTTCGGGCAAGACGTAGGACGGCAGCAGGTCCAGCGTCAGGCGGCGCATCAGGTCCGCGTTCTCGGGCTCTGAGACGTCGATGACGGCGACGCGAATGCCCAGCTTGTCCGCCAGCGCGCCCAGTTCCTCGACCGCCGGGCCGCAGTCGGCGCAGTCGGGCTCGGTGAACATGGCGGCGCGCACCGGGCCGTCGCCCGCGCCGATGGTCGGACGGTCCGGGTCGAATAGCGTGTGCGCCTCCTCTGCGATCAGGTCGCGGTCGGCGGCGGCCTCTTCCGCGTAGGCGTCGTCGAGCGTGGGCGCGTCGGTGTCGAGCGACCGGAGCCGGTCCAGCACGTCCTGCGCCGGGGCGGCGGTGGCGGTTGCCGCCAGCAGCACCCCGGACAGCACCGCGGCGCGGATCATGCGGGCACCGGTGCGGGATGCTCCAGCCGTTGCCAGACCTGTTCCAGCACCGTGGGTCCGGCGTTCAGCCCGATCCGGCCAAGCACCTGCCCGAGGTCCGCAGTATCCGTGATGTCGCGGCGGGTGACGGCGTCGGGGGTTTCTTCCGTCAGGCTGCGGTTGAACACGCCGATGCGCGTCGCGCCGTCGAACCCGGCGGCCATCAGGTTCCACGGGAAGACGCTGTTGCGCCACGTGGCGGCGACATAGTTCGCGGCCTCGACCTCGGCATCGGTGACCGAGGCGCCGTCGAAACTGTAAAGCTTCTGCCAGCCATCCGGGGTCAGCCGTTCCAGCACATCCTCGCCCAGCGTTTCATTGCGGGTCATCCGATAGGTGCCGTTCGCGGCGGTCTGTTCGCCGGGCCGGATCTCGATCGGGGTCCGCGCGCCCGGCCCGCCAAAGCCGGTGTCGGCCAGCCAGCGGCTGCCGCCGATGCGGACGATCCAAGCAAGGTGGCTGCGCGCGCCGGGATCGGGATCGCGTTGCAACACGCGCGCCAGCGCGCGTCGGGCGTCAAAGCCCGCGCGGGCCAGCGCCGCGCCGAACAGCGTGTTCAGTTCATAGCAGTAGCCGCCCCGACCCCGGTGCAGGATCTTGTCCGCGATGTCGGCAGGGTCCAGCGACGGGGTGATGCCAAGGAAGGGCTCGATGCCTTCAAAGGGCAGCGCGCCCAGTTGCGCAGATTGCAACTGCGCCAGCCCCTCGGGCGTGGCGGGCGGAAGCGTCTCGAGCCCGAGGCGGGCGCAATAGCGGGCGGAGTCGGTATCGGTGAGCATTGTCGGATCGCGAGCGCCGCGTGATCGGACGCCCGCATTGGACCGGGGCGGATCAGCCCTCGGCCCGGACCTCGGCGAGGATTTCGCGCATGCCGTCGATCGGGACATAGCCGCGCACCATCTCGGAGTCGAAGATGAAGGACGGCGTGCCGCTGATCGCCATGCGCTGCGCCAGCGCGCGGTTCTGCGCGATGATCGCTTCGGTCTCGGCGCTGTTCATGGCGTCGAACACGGCGGGCGTGTCATAGCCCTGCTCTTCGGACATCGCCGAAAGCGCTTCTTCGGTGACTTCGCCGCGCATGGTCATCAGCAGGTCGTGCACGGTCTCGTAGGCCGCGTCGCCCTCGACCGATTTCACCGCGATGGCGAAGCGCGAGGCAAGCACGGACTGCTCGCCGAGGATCGGGAATTCCTTGACGATGTAGCGGATGTTGCCGTCGCTTTCGATCAGCTCGCTGACTTCGGGGTGCGCCTTGCGGCAGTAGCCGCAGCGGTAGTCCATGAACTCGACAATTGTGATGTCGCCGTCGGGGTTGCCGCCGACCCACGAATAACCGTCGTCGAACAACTCGTCGCTGTTGGTTTCGACCAGCGCCACGTCATTGGCGGCCTGCGCCTCGGCTTGGCGCTGTTCCAGCACGTTGATGGCTTCAAGCAGGACTTCGGGGTTGTCCATCAGGTAGTTGCGGACCTCGGAGCGGAAGATCATCCGCTCTTCCTCGGTCATCTCGGACAGGTCGAATGCGGCCAGCGGCGTGGCGGTCATCGCGACCATCGCGGCGACCAGCGGAAGACGGGTTTTCATATGGCTTATCCTCTTTCAATTCCGGCGGCGTGCGCCGCTGATAACACATCCTGGGCGCGGATCCATCCGGGTGAGCCGCGGGGAAGAAGGGCCGAGGCGCGCTCGGCGTGGATCATCGCGGTCTTGAGGTTCCCAAGAACCGCATAGCGTTCGGCGGTCACGGCCGAAGCCATGCCGTTGTTGCCGGTTTTGGCGTAGGCGACGGCAAGGTCGCGCAGCATGCGCGGGTCGGTGCCGTCGCGGGTGCGGGCCCGTTCCAGCGGGCCCAGCGCCGCGGCATACTGGCCCGAGGCGGCAAGCGCCCGGCCATAGCCCGCAAGGATCAGCGGCTCGGAGGGCGCGGCGTTGGCGGCGGCGCCGTAGCTGCGCGCGGCGCCGGCGAAATCGCGGCTTTCAAGCTGGATCTGACCCAGAAGGTCCAGGTAATAGGCGTCGTTCCGCATCGAAAGCAGACGGTTCATCGCGGCCATCGCGTCGCTGCGGCGGCCCGAGCGGTGAAAGGCGATGGCCTGCCGCATCAACCCGAGTTCCGAATTGTCCTTGCCCACGCGGGTCAGCGTCCAGCCCGGTTTGCGGATGAAGGCCGACAGCTTGCCCTGTGCCCGCAGGAACCAGTACTGCGCCTGCGGGTGGTCGGTGGCCTTGGGTCCATAGGCGGCGGCGTAGCCCTCGACCGCGCGGATGCGGTCGCGGCTTAGGGGATGCGAGCGGACGTAAGGGTCCTGCCGGTACTCGGACAGCACCTCTTGCCCGCGGAAGTACTCCAGCACATCCGCCATGGCGGTCGGGTCGATGTTGCGCATCGCCATGTAGCGCAGCGCCGACTGGTCGGCCGACGCTTCTTCGGCGCGGGTGTGCCTCAGGAAGACGCGGTTGGCGGAACTGCCGGTGCCCAGCGCGATGCCGGCGGCGGCCTCGCCGCTGCCGGTCGCCGCGCCTAAAGCCAGCGCCATTACCAGCCCGAACCGCGCCGCGGTGTTGGCGTTGCCGAGATTGGTCAGACGCCGCGCGATGTGGCCGTTGGCGATATGAGCGATTTCGTGGGCGATGACGGCCTGAAGCTCTTCGGCGCGCTGCGCCTTCAGGATCAGGCCCGAATGGATCAGGATGTGCCGGCTGTCGACCACGAAGGCGTTCAGGCGGTCGTCGTCGACCACCAGCACCTTCACCTGCGACGGCGGCAGGCCGGCGGCTGTCAGCAGCGGCTCGGCCAGCTTGTGCAGCGCGTTCTCGATATCGGGATCGCGCAGCAGGCCCTGCGCAGCGGCGGGCAGCGCGAGGCCGGAAAAGGCCAGCACGAGAAGCGCCGCGCGCAGTCGCGTCAGAACGTGTCGCGCCATTGACTGTCCGTCTCTCCGGGTGCAGGTCCTGCGTTGCGCAAAACCATAGAGAGGGCTGGATGCGGAACTCAAGACGCAGCGAGGTCGATGCCTTCATTGTGATGGATGTGATGGAAGCGGCACGGCAGGCCGAGGCTTCCGGGCAACACGTCATCCACATGGAAGTGGGCCAGCCGGGCACCCCTGCCCCCGCAGGCGCGCGCGCCGCGGTGACCAGGGCGATGGCCGACGATCCGCTGGGCTATACCGTGTCGCTTGGGCTGCCGGCGCTGAGGGCGCGGATCGCGGGACTGTACCGGGACTGGTACGGCGTCGATCTGGACCCGGCCCGGGTGGTGGTGACGGCAGGCTCGTCGGGTGCGTTCCTGCTGGCCTTCTCGGCGCTGTTCGACAGCGGCGACAAGGTGGGGATCGGTGCGCCCGGCTATCCGTCGTATCGCCATATCCTGTCCGCGCTGGGACTGACCCCGGTGATGATCGAGACCGCGCCCGAGAACCGGCTGCAACCGGTGCCGGGCGACCTGCCGATGGATCTGGCCGGGCTGATGGTCGCCTCGCCCGCCAACCCGACCGGCACGATGCTGGACCGCGATGCGCTGGCCGCGCTGATCGGGGCGGCGCAGGCGAACGGGACGGCCTTCATCTCGGACGAGATCTATCACGGCATCGAATACGAACGGAAAGCGGTGACGGCGCTGGAAATCTCGGACGACGTCTACGTGATCAATTCGTTCTCGAAATACTTCAGCATGACCGGCTGGCGGGTGGGCTGGATGGTGGTGCCCGAGGGCCACGTCCGCACCGTCGAGCGGCTGGCGCAGAACATGTTCATCTGCGCCCCCCACGTCAGCCAGGTCGCCGCGCTGGCCGCGATGGACTGCACGGACGAGTTGCAGGCGAACATGGCGGTCTATACCGAGAACCGCCGCCTGATGATGGAGGGCCTGCCCGCCGCAGGCTTTACCGAGATCGCGCCGCCCGACGGAGCCTTCTATGTCTACGCGGACGTGTCGGCGCTGACCACGGACAGCCGCGCCTTCGCAGCCGAGATCCTGCGCGAGGCGGGCGTCGCGGTGACACCGGGGCTGGACTTCGACGCGGATCGGGGCGCGGGCACGCTGCGGTTCTCTTACGCGCGCTCGACCGAGGATATCCGCGAGGGGCTGGCCCGGCTGAAGGCGTTCATGGACGCACGCTAGCGCCGCCTCTCGCGCGGTGGCGGGGGCGCTGCCCCCGTCGCGCCCTGCGCGACTCCCCCGAGGTACTTGGGAAGAGAAGAAGCAGGCGGACCGGTTGCATGGCGCTCGGCGCTTTCCGTGCGGCGGGAAAGCCGGTATGGTCCCGCGCAAATCGGCGCAGACCGGCGAAGGCATCATGAGCAGACTTTTCATCGCATTCTGTGCGCTCTTCTGGGGCGTGGCGGCGCAGGGGCAGGACCTTGCGGGACTGGCGCGCGTCGATGCCGCAGGTTCGTCGGTGACCGACACCGCGGCCGGGGTGGACTTGGTGCTGTCGCTTAGCCAGCCGGTGCCTTACCGCGTGTTCACGCTGGACGCGCCGCGGCGGCTGGTGCTGGATTTCTCGACCGTGGACTGGGCCGGGCTGGACACCGACGCGTTCGACCGGTCAGAGGCGGTGGCTTCGGTTTCGGTGGGACCGTTCCGGCCGGGCTGGTCGCGGATGGTGGTGGAACTGGCCGCGCCGATGGCGGTCGCCGAGGCGTGGATGGACACCGGCGCGGCAAATGCCGTGACGGTCCGGCTGGAAGCGGTGAGCGAGGACGTGTTCGCCGCCGCCGCCGGGGCGCCGCCGAGCGCGCTGTTCGCGCTGCCCGATCCCGCCGTCGCGCCGGAGCCGGCGCACCGAAGGCAGGACGGGACACGGCCGGTGGTCGTGGTGCTGGACCCCGGTCACGGCGGCATCGACCCCGGCGCCGAGCGGGACGGTACCGTCGAAGCGGACCTGATGCTGCAATTCGCCCGCGAATTGCGCGAGGTGCTGCGCCGCGCGGGAGGTTTCGAGGTCTACATGACCCGCGACGACGATATCTTCGTGCCTCTGGAGATGCGCGTCTCGATCGCGCGGATGGCCGGGGCGGACGTGTTCATCTCGCTTCATGCGGATGCGTTGGCCGAGGGCCGTGCGCGGGGGGCGACGGTCTATACGCTGAGCGAGACCGCGTCGGACGTCGCATCGGAGAAGTTGGCCGAACGACACGACCGGGGCGACCTGTTGGCGGGTGTCGACCTGACCGACCACGACGACCGCGTGGCGAAGGTGCTGATGGAGCTGGCGCGCGCCGAGACGCAGCCGCGCGCCGACCGGCTGGCGGATGCCCTGGTGGCGGGCCTGCGTGAGACCATCGGCCCGCTGTACAAGCGGCCCCGGCTGGAAGCGTCGTTCTCGGTGCTGAAGGCGGCGGACATCCCGTCGGTGCTGATCGAGCTGGGGTTCCTGTCGTCCGACACCGACCGCGAGAACCTGCTGTCGGAAGAGTGGCGCGCCAATGCCGCGGACGGTATCCGCGACGCGCTGATCGCCTGGGCCGCGGCGGATGCGGCGGAGGCTGCCTTGCTGCGGCAGTAAAGTCCTAGCTGGCGTCGCGACGCTTGCGCGCCAGCCAGATCGTGTGACCGGCGCAGGTCGGGTCCTCGGGCTTGAAGTCCACCACATCGAAGCCCGACGCGTCGAGGCAGGCACGGTAGTCGTCGGGCGCCAGGCTGGCGTGGTAGACCGGCTCTCCCTCGACCCGCCCGATGGGTTCGCCCGCGTCGGGACCGGAGGTGAACATCAGCACCGCGCGCGGCGCGGCATGGGCCGCGAAGGTCGGGAACATCTCGCGCTGGTCGCCGGGCGACAGGTGGAAGAAGCTGTCCCACGCGAGGATCGCATCGAACTGGCGGGCGAGGTTTAGCCCGCGCATGTCCGAGCGCACGCATTCGGCCTGCGGCAAGTTCTGGCGGAACAGCGACACCATCGCGGGCGCACCGTCGACGCCCGTGACCATGCAGCGGCGGTCCACGAGATACTCGGCGATGGGGCGTCCGGGGCCGCAGCCGAGATCGAGGACGCGACGTCCCGGAGCGAAGTTCAGCATGCGGTCCAGCCAGCGCCGTTCGAACAGGGTCCGGTCGCGGCTGGCGGAATAGCCGCGCGCAACACGTTCGTAAGTGGGCAGAATATCCTCGGGTCTCATGCAGAAAGCGTTATGGATGGGGGGGCGCAGGCGCAACCCCCCGGGGGCGAAGCAGCCCTGCGGGGCCGGATCACATGGGCGCGATGCCGCCGATCCTTCTTTTGACGTAAACACAAAGCTTCTATACTGCCGGACTGATACGAAAATCGCAGGAACAGGCCATGCTGCGCATCATCGCGTCGTTCTTCGGCGCCATCTTCAGCTGGATCACCATCGGCATCGTCATGGCCGCGCTTACCATCGGCGCGGTGTTCTACATGTATGGCCGCGACCTGCCGAATCACGAGCAACTTGCGCTGTATGCGCCGCCCACCATCAGCCGCATCTACAGCGGCGAGGGGCAGTTGATCGACGAGTTCGCCAAGGAACGGCGGCTGTTCACCCCGATCGAGGATATTCCCGACATCGTGAAGCAGGCCTTCATCTCGGCCGAGGACAAGAACTTTTACCAGCACCACGGCTACGATCCGCGCGGCATGGTGGCGGCGGCGCTGGACGCGCTGCGCGGCGGGCGGCTGCGGGGCGCCTCGACCATTCCGCAGCAGGTGGTGAAGAACTTCCTGCTGTCGTCGGACCGCTCGGCGGAGCGGAAGATCAAGGAACTGATCCTGTCGGTGCGGCTGGAGAACACGCTGTCGAAGGACGAGATCCTGGAACTGTACCTGAACGAGATCTACCTCGGTCAGAACTCGTACGGCGTGACCGCCGCGGCGCAGGTGTATTTCAACAAGACGCTTGAAGAACTGACCGTGGCCGAGGCGGCCTATCTTGGCGCGCTGCCGCAGCAGCCGGCGCGGACGCACCCCGTGCGCGACCGCGACTTCGCGATCTCGCGGCGCGACTACGTGCTGCGCGAGATGCGGGAGAACGGCTATATCACCGCGGCGCAATACGACATCGCCACCGAGGATCCGCTGCGCACGGTGCAGGCGGGCGACTTCGACAGCTTCCGGTCCGTGATGCCCCCGCGCGACTATTTCACCGACGAGATCCGGCGCCAGTTGTCGCGCGATTTCGGGACCGAGGAATTCTTCGGCGGCGGCCTGACGATCCGGGCCACCATCGACCCGGACCTGCAGAGGGTCGCCGCGCTGGCGCTGCAGCACGGGCTGGAGACTTACGACCGTGGACTTGGCGTGTGGCACGGCATCGTGGAAACCCTCGACCCCGCCGTGCTGACGACCGAGGCGGACTGGCGCAAGGCGCTGGCCGACGTCGACATCGCGCGCGATATCGAGGGCTGGCACCCCGCCGTCGTGCTGGAGGTGGGCAACAACGATGCCCGCATCGGGATCGAAGGCATCGACGAGGATGACGACGGCCACTGGATTCCCGCGAAGGACGTGACCTGGGCCCGGCCGCGGCAGGAAGACGGTTCGCTTGGCAATCAGGCACGGGTTGCGGGCGACCTGCTGGAAGTGGGCGACGTGGTGCATGTGCGCGCCATGACCTCGGACAGCGACGGTAGCTTCATTCGCTGGACCCTGCGGCAGATCCCCGAGGTGCAGGGCGGCTTCATGGCGATGGACGTCGAGAACGGCCGCGTTCTGGCGATGCAGGGCGGCTTCAGCTACGAGGACTCGGTGTTCAACCGCGCCACGCAGGCGACGCGGCAGCCGGGGTCCAGCTTCAAGCCCTTCGTCTATGCCTCGGCGCTGGACAGCGGCTTTACCCCGGCCACCATCATCATCGACGCGCCGATCGAGGTCGACACCGGCGCCGGGGTCTGGCGTCCGACGAACGCGTCGCAGCAGTTCTACGGCCCGACGCCCCTGCGCACCGGGATCGAGCGGTCGCGGAACCTGATGACCGTGCGGCTTGCGCAAGAGATCGGGATGGACCTTGTGGCGTCCTATGCCGAGCGTTTCGGCGTGTACGACCGGCTGGAGCCGTTCCTTGCCAACAGCCTTGGCGCGCAGGAAACCACCCTGTTCAAGATGGTAGCGGCTTACGCGATGTTCGCCAACGGCGGCGAACGGGTGGAACCGACGCTGGTCGACCGGGTGCAGAACCGCTGGGGCGAGACGATCTATCGCCATGACCAGCGCGAGTGCGTGGACTGCGAGTTTGCGTCGCTGGAGCCGGGACTTGCCCCCGAGATCGTGTCGCACAACGAACGCGTGATGAACGCGATCACCGCTTACCAGCTGACCTCGATGATGCAGGGCGTGGTGCAGCGCGGCACGGCGGCGGGCCGGGTCAACGTGGGCGTGCCGGTTGCTGGCAAGACCGGCACCACCAACGACGCGAAGGACGTTTGGTTCGTGGGCTTCACCTCGAATATCGTGGCGGGCTGCTACATCGGTTATGACCGGCCGCGCCGGATGCCGGGCGCTTCGGGCGGCGGCATGTGCGCGCCGGTCTGGAACGAGTTCATGAAGGTCGCGACCGAGAAATACGGCGGCGGCAAGTTCGACGTGCCGCCGGGTGGCCGGTTCATCAAGATCGACCGCTTCACCGGCGCCCGCCTGCCCGACGACGCGCAGGGCGAGAACGTGGTGGCCGAATACTTCCGTAGCGGTGAAGAGCCCGTGTTCGGCGTCATGTTCGATGGTGGCTGGGCGATGGGGTCGAACCTGCCGATGTTCGCGCCGGGCGAAGGCGACGGCGTGATCGATCAGGGGGTGACGGTCGAAACCTCGGATGGTCAGGTGACCATCATCCCGGACAAGGCGGACTTCGGAACGCTCAGTACGGGCGGGCTTTATTGACGCCGCCCTGCCCTGCAATTCCGCGCGGCACGCGTCCGCGCGGGATCGCCTGCCGGGCCGTCAGTGGCAAAAGATGCTTGCGACATGTACGGATTCAAGATTGATCCGTAGGGAAGCCCGCTAGGTATGACGGGCATCCATGTAACAAGACGCGAGTAACGATGCGACTTTCTCTGGTCCGGTTCCTGACCACCCTGCTTCTTTCCCTTTCCCTGTTCCCCCTGTTGCCCGCGCTTGCGCAGGAGACGGCGGCCGACCCTGCCGCCGAGACGGCCGAGACCGCGCCGTCCAGCGTCGATCTGCTGATCGAGGTGCTTGAGGACGACGCCCAGCGCGCCGAGCTGCTTGAAAAACTGCGCGCCGCCGAAGAGGACACGGCCACCACGTCCGACGCCATCGTCGAGACGCTGGAAACCGCCGCCGAACCCGAGCCGACGGACCTGTCCTTCGGCCGGCGTATCGCGCTTGTGACGCAGGAGGTGGCCGAGGGCATCGCCGGTCAGCTGAGCGCGGTCTGGGCACAACTGACCAACGGGCCCGGCGTGTTCGACGGGCTGTCGGGGAACGAGACCTCGGTGCTGCTGGACGCGCTGAAGGAACTGGCGCTGGTGATCATCGGTACGGTTCTGGTCTATGTCGTGCTGCGTCGGCTTGCGAAGCGCATCTACGCCCGCATGGGCGGGCGCGCTCGCGACAGCGGCTGGATGCGGACGGTGGGACTGTTCGCGGCCTCGTCCCTGATGGATGCGCTGATCGTCGTTGTCGCGTGGGCCGCGGGATATGCGCTGGCGGTGCTGGCGCTGGGAGATTTCGGCACCATAGGCATTCGGCAGACGCTGTACCTGAACGCCTTCCTGCTGGTGGAACTGGCGAAAGTCGGTCTGCGGATGATCCTGTCGCCGTCGTCCGGCGACCTGCGCATCCTGCCGGTCACCGACCGGGCGGCGCGCTACATGTCGCGGCGGCTGGGCCTGATCATCGGCGTCATCGGCTACGGGATGCTGCTGGTGGTTCCGATCATCAACGTGAACGTCTCTTTCGCCGCCGGACGCGCCGTGTCGGCGCTGATCGCCTTCGCGGTGTTGGCCTTCGCGGTCTTCCTCGTAATCCGGAACCGCCGTTCTGTGGCGGAATGGATGCTGGGCGACAAGACCCGCCTTGCCGATGCGCCGGATGCGGAACCGGTCGAGGTTCACCCGGAGATCGAGGCCGAGACGAATGCGATGGGACCGCGCCGGATGCGCGGCCCGCTGGCCTATCTCGCGCGGAACTGGCACTGGCCGGCGCTGGCTTACCTGCTGGTGCTGTTCTTCATCGTGCTGGCGCGTCCGGGCGAGGCCGCGTTCCAAGCGCTGCTGGGGTCCGGACAAGTTGCGGTGATCGCGCTGCTGGGTCTGCTGCTGTCGGGCGTGCTGACCCGCATCATGGTGCGCGGCGTGCAGGTGCCAGAGGGGCTCTCGGCCCGGTTGCCGCTTTTGGAAACCCGGCTGAACCGCTTCGTGCCCAAGCTTTTGTACGTGCTGCGGCTGGTGATCTTCGTCTCGGTCGTCCTGCTGGCACTGAATGCAATCAGCCTGATTGACCTGCGCGGCTGGATGATCAGTCAGTTCGGCATCCGCGCCACCAGCACCGTGTTCTCGGTCGCGATGGTTCTCTTGGGGTCGTTCCTTGTCTGGCTGGCGCTGACCTCGTGGGTCGACTATCGCCTGAACCCCGAGTTCGGGCAGGTCGCCAACGCACGGGAACGCACGCTGCTGACGCTGCTGCGGAACGCCGCGACCATCGCGCTGATCATCGTCACGCTGATGTTCGTGCTGTCCGAACTGGGGCTTGATATCGCGCCGCTGCTGGCCTCTGCCGGGGTGCTGGGTCTGGCCATCGGTTTCGGTGCCCAGAAGATGGTGCAGGACATCATCACCGGCATTTTCATCCAGCTTGAGAACGCGATGAACGTGGGCGACGTGGTGACCGTTGGCGGCACTACCGGCTCTGTCGAGCGGTTGACGATCCGGTCCGCTTCGCTGCGCGACGTGCAGGGCGTGTATCACATCATCCCGTTCTCGTCGGTCGACATGGTGTCGAACTACGTGAAGGACTTCGGCTACTACGTCTGCGACATGGGCATCGCCTATCGCGAAGACACGGAAGAGGCCAAGCAGGCGATGATCGACGCGTTCGAGGTGCTTCAGTCCGATCCGGAGCAGGCCGAGGCGATCATCGGCGAGTTCGAATACTTCGGCGTCAACAGCCTTGGCGACAGCGCGGTCGTGCTGCGGGCGCGGATCAAGTGCGCGCCGGGCAAACAGTGGGGCGTCGGCCGCGCCTACAACGGCATCGTCAAGCGCATCTTCGACGAACGCGGCATCGAGATCCCGTTCCCGCAACAGACCATCTGGCTGGGCGAGGCGAAGAACGGCACGACGCAGACGCTGAAGGTCGACAACTCGGCCAAGGCGCCCCGCGCGCTGCCCGAGCCCGAAGCGCCAGTGTCCGACGGCGAGGTTGCCGAGCCGCGCAAGGACATGCCGATGGACGAGGACGACACCTAGCGTCGTCTTCCGCCGCCGGCGCCCGCGTGGTGCCGGCGGCCATTCCCGCCAATGGCGGGACCGCGATCACACCGTGTTTCGCAATCTTTACCGTGCCGCGAAAACGTGCATTGTGCCGCCGATGACGACACCGCGCTACACCCCGCTCGCCGCCTCGCTGCCCGCCACCGTGCCCTTTGTCGGGCCCGAGACGCAGGAGCGCGCCCGAGGCGCCGCCTTCCGCGCCCGGCTCGGCGCGAACGAGTCGGTGTTCGGCCCCTCTCCGCTTGCCGTGGCCGCGATGCAGGCCGCCGCCGCCGACGTCTGGATGTACGGCGACCCCGAGAACCACGACCTGCGCAATGCGCTGGCCGAGGCGGAACAGGTCGCGCCTGAGAACGTCATCGTGGGCGAAGGCATCGACGGGCTGCTGGGCTATGTCGTGCGGCTGACGGTCGGCCCCGGCGACAGCGTCGTGACCTCGGACGGGGCGTATCCGACGTTCAACTACCACGTCGCGGGCTTCGGCGGCGCGTTGCACAAGGTCCCTTATCGCGACGACCGCGAGGACCCGCAGGCGCTGTTGGACAAGGCCGCCGAGACGGGGGCGAAGCTGATCTACCTCGCCAACCCGGACAATCCGATGGGCACGTGGCACGACGGCACGGTGATCGAGCGCATGATCGCGGATCTGCCTGACGGCTGCCTGCTGGTGCTGGACGAGGCCTATGCGCATTTCCTGCCGGCAGAGGCCATGCCGCGGATCGCGGCGGACGATCCCCGGGTGATCCGGTTCCGTACCTTCTCGAAAGCCTACGGGATGGCCGGTGCGCGCGTGGGCTACGGCATCGCCGCGCCCGGGCTGATCTCGGCATTCGACAAGGTGCGCAATCATTTCGGCATGTGCCGCATCAGCCAGGCCGGGGCGCTGGCGGCGCTGAACGACCCGGATTACATGGCCTCGGTCGTGGCGCAGGTCGGCTGGGCGCGCGAACGGATCGCGGCGATTGCCATGGCGAACGGGCTGACGCCCCTGCCCTCGGCCACGAACTTCGTCACCATCGACTGCGGCGCGGACGGCGACTTTGCCCGCACGGTGCTGCGCGAGTTGCTGGCGCGGGATATCTTCGTGCGGATGCCCTTCGTCGCGCCGCAGGACCGCTGCATCCGCATCTCTGCCGGAACCGGCGCGGACCTTGACCTGCTGGCCGAAATCCTGCCGCAGGCGCTGGAGGCCGCGCGCGCGAAATCGTGACGCACGGAGGCTCTGGCCGGGGCCGGACTTCGTGCTACGTTAGCGCCAACCAGACATCGGGCGGAGCGGGAGGACACCGCCCCCGATCACGGAGTGGCGCATGTCGTACAGGCGCGAGCACAATGAAAGGGCCCCGCTTCCGGGGGCCGGTCATGTCGAAGATTACACGACACCGTTTTTATGGGCGGCGGGCATGCTGCTGTTCGTCGCGCTGTTCGCGCTTTGGGCGAACTTCGGTCTGGCCTTCGTGCTGATCGTTGCCGCCGCCGCAGACTTCCTGTTGCAGCGCAAGGCGTAGCGGCGCGTTTCCGCGCCGCCGGTCCGTTCAGCGCCCGGCGCAGATGGCGGCCGCCGCCTCGAGCGCGCCCTTGCCGTGCGGGATCTCCAGCGCGGTCAGCGCCGCCTCCAGCGCGCCAAGCGCACCCAGCACCATCTGCGTGTTCACGTGGCCCATGTGGGCGATCCGGAAGAAGCCGTGCGACGACGGGTTCGAGCGGTCGACCATGCCGATGCCCAGGCCCAGCGTGACGCCAGCGTTGGCCTCGACCCATTTGCGCACGTCGTTGCCGTAGGGCGCGCCGATGGACAGCGCGGTGACCGCGTTCGACCGCTTCGAAGCGTCGGCGATGTTCATCTTCAGCGGACCCTCGGTGCCCCACGCGTCGAAGGCGGACCAGACAGCGCGTGCCAGCGTGGCGTGGCGGGCGAAGACCTGATCCAGACCTTCCTCGTTGATCATGTCCAGCGCGGCGCGCAGCCCGAACAGATGGTGCGTGGGCGCGGTGCCGCCGAAATACTGGTAGAATTCTTGCGGCCATGCGCGCGGACGCCAGTCCCAGTAGGTCGTCACGCAATTGGCATTGTCGCGGAAGCGGTCGGCTTTTTCGTTGAAGAACACGAAAGACAGGCCCGGCGGCGTCATCAGGCCCTTCTGGCAGGCGGCAACCATCAGGTCGACGCCCCATTCGTCCATCGGGAAGTCGTCGCAGGCAAGCGAGGCGATGCAATCGACCATGAACAGTGCGGGATGGCCCGCCTCGTCCAGCACGCGGCGGATGCCGGGAATGTCGTTGCGGACAGAGCTTGCCGTGTCCACGTGCACCACGATCACCGACTTGATGCGGTGTTCGGTGTCGGCGGCGATACGCTCGGCCACCTTCTCCAGATCGACGTCCGAGGACTTGCCGAAGTCCATCACGTCCAGTTCGATCCCCAGCCCCTCGGCATGCATCGACCACCCCAGCGCGAAACGGCCGGTCGCCAGCACAAGGCACAGGTCCCCACGCGAGTGGGTGTTGGCCATCGCGGCTTCCCATGCGCCGTGGCCGTTGGCGATGTAGATCGCAAGGTTGCCTTCGGTCTTCGCCACCTTTTTCAGGTCGGCCGCGATGCCCGCGACCTCGTCCACGATGGCGCCCTCGTAGATGTTCGGCGCGGCGCGGTGCATGGCGCGCAGCACGCGGTCGGGCATCACCGACGGTCCGGGGATGGCAAGGTATTCGCGGCCGTTGGCAAGCGACATGGGCTTTACTCCGATCTGTAACCCCATTCCGTTAGTCCCGCCCGCAGGCGGCGTCAATCGGTGCCCCGGCTTGTCCTGACGGCGGATTGCCATTACATCCCCGCCCTGCACTTCCACCGCCCGGATCGTACATGCTTGGCAAGCTCTTTCAGCGCATCCACGAGATCGAACGCCGCTTTTCCAAGACGTTCGGTCAGGATATCTCGACGCCCGCCAAGCGGCGGCAGGCGAAGTGGCATTTCTATCTGTCCGATCACGGCCTTCTGCGTACCCTCTGGACCAACATGGACGAGATCGCGCCGGGCGTCTGGCGGTCGAACCAGCCGTCTCCGGCGCGGCTGCGGAAGATCCACGCGATGGGCATTCGCACGATCCTGAACCTGCGGGGACAGGACACCTACGCGCATTACCTGTTCGAAAAAGAGACATGCGACGCGCTTGGGATCGAGTTGATCGACCACAAGATCTATGCCCGCTCTCTGGTCGCACGCGAGCAATTCCTGAAGCTCTTCGACATTTTCGACGATCTCGAGCACAAGAAACCCTTCCTGTTCCACTGCAAGTCGGGCGCGGACCGCGCCGGGCTGGTCGCCGCGATGTGGCTGATGGACAAGGAGGGCGCGAGCGTGGACGATGCGCGCAGGATGCTCGGACTGCGATATGCCCACCTCAAGCACACCCGGACCGGTCTGATGGACCACGTGCTGGACGTCTACGAGGCTGACGCCGCGCAGACGCCGATGACGCTGCGCCAGTGGTTCCACGACAGGTTCGACCCGCAGGCGGTCACCGCGTCCTTCAACGAGAAGCAGGCGCGCAAATGACCGACTCGCGCGCCCTGACGCGCTGGCTGTGGCGCAGCTATCTGCGGCGGCACATCTGGGTGATCCTGCTGGCCGTCCTTCTGATGGCGATCGAGGGCGGGATGCTGGGCGCGCTATCCTACCTGATTAAGCCGATGTTCGATCAGGTTTTCGTCGCGGGCGACCGCTCGGCGATCAAGTGGGTGGCGGGCGCTGTCTTCGGAGTGTTCCTGCTGCGGGCGCTGGCGGGCTTCGGGCAGCGGGTGCTGATGATGGCGGTCGGGCAGCGGGTCTCGGCCGCGCTGCAATCCGACATGGTCATGCACATGCTGCGGCTGGACAGCGGGTTCTTCCAGAAGAACTCTCCCGGCGTCCTGATCGAACGGGTGCGGGGCGATACGCTGGCGGCGGGAACGATCTGGTCCACCGTCTTCTCGGCGCTGGGGCGCGACGTGGTGGCGCTTTTGTCGCTGTTCGCGGTGGCGCTGTCGATCGACTGGGTCTGGACGCTGATCGCCGTGGCGGGCGCGCCGGTGCTGATGGGGCCGATGGTCCTGTTGCAGCGCTGGGTGCGGCGCACCACGCGGGCGGCGCGGAACTCGGCGGCGGTGCTGGCGACGCGGCTGGACGAGACATTCCACGGCATCGACACGATCAAGCTGAACACCATCGAAGAGCGCGAGGCGCAGCGCTATGCCGGTCAGCTTGACGGCTTCGTGCGGGCGCAGATCAAGTCCGAAGCCGGACAGGCCGGCATCCCGGCGATGATGGACATCGTGGCGGGCATCGGGTTCCTCGGCGTGCTGACCTACGGCGGGCTTCAGATCATCGATGGCACCAAGACCGTGGGCGAGTTCATGTCCTTCTTCACCGCCATGGCGCTGGTGTTCGAGCCGATGCGCCGGATCGGCAACGTGTCTGGCGCGTGGCAGGCCGCTTTGGCCAGTCTCGAGCGGCTGCATGCGGTGTTCGACGAACAGCCCACCATCACCTCGCCCGCGACGCCGCGCGCCCTGCCCGGCCCTGCCGCGCGGGCGGATGTGCGGCTGGACGGCGTCGAACTGGCCTATGGCGATCTGCCGGTCCTGCGCGGCGCGGGCTTCGTCGCCGAGGCGGGCAAGACCACGGCTTTGGTCGGTGCCTCGGGGGCGGGCAAAAGCACCGTGTTCCGCGTGCTGACGCGGCTGGTGGACCCGCAGTCGGGATCGGTGTCGGTCGGCGGCGTGCCGGTCTCGGACCTGCCGCTGGAGGACCTGCGCAAGCTGTTCTCGGTCGTGACGCAGGACGCGCAGCTTTTCGACGAGACGATCCGCGACAACGTGCTTCTGGGCCGCGACGACGCCCGGCTGACCGAGGCGCTGGACGCCGCCTATGTCTCGGACTTCCTGCCGCGTCTGTCGGCGGGCGCAGATACCGCCGCGGGCCCGCGCGGTTCGGCCCTGTCGGGCGGCCAGCGGCAGCGGGTCGCCATCGCGCGGGCGCTTTTGCGGGACGCGCCGATCCTGCTGCTGGACGAGGCGACCTCGGCGCTGGACGCGGCGAGCGAGGCGGCGGTACAGCAGGCGCTGGACAAGCTGTCTCGGGGCCGCACGACACTGGTCATCGCGCACCGGCTGGCGACCATCCGGCAGGCGGACAAGATCGTGGTGATGGATGCGGGCCGCGTGGTGGACGAAGGCACCCACGAGGAGCTGATCGCGCGCGGCGGGATCTATGCGGACCTGTACCGGCTGCAGTTCAGCGAAAGCTGAGGCCCCTAGCCCGACGCACGACGCCGGAGCACGCGCATGTCCAGCAGCGTGACCGCCGTCGCCACAAGAACGGCAATGCACAGCGCCCATTTCGACACCAGTTCCATCGCGCCCTCGATCTGCACCGCGTGCACCACCGTGGCGACCACGACCACCGCCGCCAGCGCGTTGTGCGCCCGCCGCCACAGCACCGGGCGGGCGATCCGCCTGCGGGCCAATGCCATCAGCCCGGTCAGCAGCACGCCCCACATCGCCGTGACCCCGTAGACAGAAAACGGCGTCGGCGCGACCAGCAGCAGCGCATCCAGCGTGTCGGGCGGGCTGGTGATGTAAAGCCCTCCGACGTGCGCCACGACGCAGACCACCACCGCCACGCCCGTCCTGCGGTGCCAGCGCCGCCCGCCGGGGCCGCGCAGGCCCGGCAGGTAGCCTGCGACCATCAGGGGCTGGATCAGCAGCAGCGACAACGCAAGGATGCCGGCGAAGCCGCCGGTGATATAGGCGGCGTCCCGGTACGCGAGCCACGGGCTGAACGCCGCCAGCACCACAGGCCCGAACGCCGCCGTCAACAGCAGCGCCCAGATCAGTATGGCGGGAAGGCGTCGGCCGGGTCCGGTCAAACGCGATCAGGCGGCGGCAAGCACGAAATCCGCGCTGACCGAAGTGTCGCTGGGGCTGCCCATCACGGGCCGCAGGAACACTGTCTGATACGCCCCGTCGTCATAGGCGAGGTGCGCGTGGGGCTGGCCGAAGTTCGGTACGATCTGCTCCATCTCCAGCGCGAAACTGCCGTCAGACTGTGTCAGGACCGAGCCGTGGTTCTTCGGCTCGCGCTCGCCGCCCAGCGTGGTCGCCGCCCAGATCTGGATGCGCACCCCGTCCAGCGGCTGCCCGTCGGCGGCGTTCAGAACCTTGCCGGTCACGTGGAAGCCGCTGCCGAGGCTGTCGACCAGCGGTGCGCCGGGGCGGTAGTTGTTGCTGCCGCCGCGCATCGACTGGGTGGGGGCAAGGCCGCTGGCAGCCATGGCGGGCCGGATCAGGCCGGACGACCCGGTCGCAAGGGCAGCGGCGGAGAGCCCGGCGGAAACGAGAAACGAACGGCGGTTGTAGAAAGGCGCGTGCATCGCGGCTTCTCCCTGTATCAGCTGTCTGGTGGCAGGTTCCGTTGCGACAAGACTAGCGCCTTGCGGCCCTCGTTTCATCCCGCCCGTGGGTGACAGCGCGCCACGATTGCGTGAGCGGGCGTCTAGCCGCCGCTGCGCCGCCCGTCATGGCCCTTTTCATAGCTCTTGCGCAGCCGCTCGGGGTCGGTACCCATAAGGTAGCGGGTCAGCGTCACAAGGTTCCTGCCGCCCCGCCGCAGCCAACCGTCGCGCTGGTAGCGTTCGGCGCTGGTCCACGCGCGGGCGTCCAATTCCACCAGCCGCCCGCCCAGTTTCTGCGCCAATGCCACGTCCTCCATCAGCGAAATGTCCGGGAAACCGCCCACGCGGTCGTACAGCCTGCGCGAAATAAGCAGCCCCTGATCGCCATAGGGCAACCCGAAGGCGCGCGACCGCCAGTTGGCCCAACCCGCGACCACCCGCGGCGCAAGCCCCGACGCGCGGAACCCAAGCCGGAAGTACCCCGCATGCTCTTCACGGTCTCTCAGGTGATCCAGCAGCGCAGCAGACCAGCCGTCGCCAAGGCAGGTGTCGGCGTGCAGGAACAGCAGCCATTCGCCGCCCGCCCATTCCGCGCCGCGCCTCAACTGCGTGCCGCGCCCCGCCGGGCCGCTGACCACCATTGCGCCGGCCTCTTCCCCCAGCCGTGGCGTACCGTCGGTCGAGCCGCCGTCGCTGAGAATGAGCTCACGGATCAGCCCTGCCTCCAGCCCTTCGCCAAGACAGCCCAGCGTCGCGGGCAGCACCTCTGCCGCGTTCAGGGTCGGGATCACGATGGAAACGGGGGCGCGCATGGGTCCTTTCGCTCGTCCGCTCACGGATTATATTACCCGTTCGAGCACAAGGGGGCACGGATTAATGCAGGCCGACAGAATTGCAGACCGCCGGATCATCGCCGTCAGCGGCGCGGACCGCGAAGAATTCTTGCAGGGGCTCGTCACGAACGATGTCAAACGGCTGTCGCAGGGGCTGGTCTATGCCGCCCTGCTGACCCCGCAGGGCAAGTACCTTGCCGATTTCATGCTGGTGCCTGCCGGAGACGAGATCCTGATCGACGTGCAGGAGAATCTGGCCGATGGCCTGATGAAACGCCTGACGCTGTACAAACTGCGGTCGAAGGTCGTGCTGGAAGACCGGGACACGCCGGTCTGGCGCGGGCTGGGCGACGCGCCGGATGGCGCTTTCGCAGATCCGCGCGATGCCAGCCTTGGCTGGCGGTTCTACGGCGCGCTTGACGCCGATCCCCTGGACGCCGACTGGGACGCGCTGCGGGTCGCCGCCTGCGTGCCGGAAAGCGGGATCGAACTGATCCCGGACGACAGCTACATCCTTGAAACCGGGTTCGAGCGTCTGTCCGGCGTGGACTTCAGGAAAGGCTGCTATGTCGGCCAAGAGGTCACCGCGCGGATGAAGCACAAGACCGAACTGCGCAAGGGTCTTGTCCGCGTGCCTGTCGAGGGCGCTGCGCCCGCCGGAACCGCGATCGAGGTGGACGGCAAACCGGCTGGCACGCTGTTCACGCAGGCGGGGGGCCATGGCCTTGCCTACCTGCGGTTCGACCGCGCCAAGCCGGGGATGACCGCAGGCGGCGCGACGGTTCAGCCGCCGGAACAGTGAGCGCAGCGCTTTCCGATGCGATTGGCCGCCTGACCGGGGCGAAAGTCACCGGGCTGCGGCCGCTTCAGGGCGGTGACTTGTCTTCGGTGTCCCGCGTCGCGCTGGACGACGGCCGCACCGTCATCGCCAAATCGGGACCCGAGGCGCAGGCAGAGGCCGGGATGCTTCGGGCCATCCGCGCGACCGGGTGCCCCTGCCCCGAGGTGGTGGCGGATGCGCCGGGCCTGCTGCTGATGACCGAACTGACAGACGGCGGCGAACCCACCCAAGCCGCATGGGTCGCCTGCGGCGCGGCTGTGGCGCAGCTTCATGCCGCAACCGGCGATGCCTACGGCTGGACCGCCGACCACGCCTTTGGCCCGGTGCCGATCCGCAACGTGCCGATGGACAACTGGCCCGGCTTCTGGGCGGAACGCAGGCTGCTGGCGGATGTGGGCGCTTTGCCCCTAGACCTCGCCCGCCGGCTCGAGAGGCTGTCACACCGCCTCACCGGCCTTCTGCCGGCCACTCCGCCCTCCGCCCTGCTGCATGGCGACCTGTGGTCCGGCAACGTCCTGTGGGGCCCGCAGGGCTTCTCCGGCGTCATCGACCCGGCGTGCTATCACGGCCACGCCGAGGTGGATCTTGCGATGCTGTCGCTGTTCGGCCGGATCGGGGACGGCTTTTTCGCGGGCTACGGCACCCCTGAGCCCGGACTACAGGAACGCCGGCCGCTGTATCAGCTTTGGCCGGCGCTTGTTCATCTTCGGCTGTTCGGAAGCGGCTATCGCGGCCTTGTGGACCGCCTGCTGACCGCCGTGGGCGCTTAGGCGCGTTCCGAGTATTCCATCGTCTCGGTGTTGACGATGATGTCCTCGTCCTGACCCACGAACGGCGGCACCATCACCTTGACGCCGCAATCGAGGATCGCCGGCTTGAACGAGTTGGCGGCGGTCTGGCCCTTCACCACCGGCTCGGTCTCGACGACCTTGCAGGTGACCTTCTGGGGCAGCGTCGCGTTCAGCGCCTCGGATTCATAATATTCGATCTGAACAACCATGCCGTCCTGCAGGAACGGGCGGCGGTCGCCGAGGATGTCGGCGGGCAGTTCGATCTGCTCGTAGGTCTCGTTGTCCATGAACACGAGCATCCCGTCGGTTTCGTACAGGAACTGCTGGTCCTTCTGTTCCAGACGGACGCGTTCCACCTTGTCGGCGGACCGAAAACGCTCGTTCAGCTTCGAGCCGTTGCGCAGGTTGCGCAGTTCGACCTGTGCAAAGGCGCCGCCCTTGCCGGGCTTCACGTGGTCGACCTTGACCGCAGACCACAGGCCGCCGTCATGTTCCAGCACGTTACCGGGCCGAATTTCGTTTCCGTTGATCTTGGGCATGGACAAAACCGTGGCAGAAGGTTGATCGGAATTGGTCGCACCCTATATCTGCGCGGTATGCCCATGGCAAGACGACTAAATACGGTAACCATACCGGACAAGCCATGCGCTAGGCGCATAGGTGCCATTCCAAATGGGAAATACCGAATCGCGCGGAAAAAGCCATAGTGGCCGCCACGCCAGAAAACGCAAGAGCAATAAAAAGGACGTCGAATGACTGATTTCGTTGACGGCACTGCATTCAACTACGAACAGGGTCAGCGCGCTCGCAAACTCTTTGCGGCCGTAGTCCTTGCTGCGCTGGACGATGCGATTGCCGACGACAAGAAGTACGGCAACGGCCCCGATCAGATCGCGCGGTGGGCGCGGTCGCGTGACGGCCGGGAAGTGCTCAGCTGCGCAGGTATCGACCCGAACGAACGTGTTGTTCAGGGCCTGATGACCTTCGTAGAAAAAGGTGTGCGGACCTCGGTCGCGCTCAGCCGCGAAGAGTCCGAGCGCCGCAATGCCGCGCTGCTCGCGGAGCAGGCCGAAGCGGCCTGATATCCACAAAACACGCTGCCAATAGAAAGACGCGCCCCGTCGGGGCGCGTTTTTCTGTTTCAGGTTGGGGTTTTGCACCGTTCGCGCTACGCCTGACACGGAAAACGGGGGGCGCATGACGAAAGCGATCATGATCCAGGGCGCGGGCTCGAACGTCGGCAAGTCGCTTGTCGTCGCGGGCTTGGCGCGGGCGCTGTTGCGACGTGGCCTGTCGGTCGCCCCCTTCAAGCCGCAGAATATGTCGAACAACGCTGCCGTCACCGTGGACGGAGGCGAGATCGGGCGCGCGCAGGCTTTGCAGGCGCGCGCAGCAGGGCGTGACGCGGTGGTGGACATGAACCCGGTGCTGCTGAAGCCCGAAACGGACACGGGCGCACAGGTGATCGTGCAGGGTCAGCGCGTGGCTACGCTGAAGGCGCGCGACTACGGCGCGATGAAGGCGCGGTTGCTGCCCTCGGTGCTTCAAAGCTTCCACCGCCTCTGCGTGGGCGCCGACATCGTGCTGGTCGAAGGCGCGGGCAGCCCGGCAGAGGTGAACCTTCGCGCCGGTGACATCGCCAACATGGGCTTCGCCGAGGCGGCGGGCGTGCCGGTTGTCCTTGTCGGCGACATCGACCGTGGCGGCGTGATCGCACAACTGGTCGGCACCAGCACAGTGCTTCCGGATGCGGACCGCAATCGTATTAAAGGCTTCATGGTCAACAAGTTCCGCGGCGATGTTACACTCTTTGACGAAGGCATGACGGCCATCGCCGACCACACCGGATGGGCGCCATTGGGCGTGCTGCCATGGTTCCCGGACGCATGGCGGCTGCCTGCAGAGGACGTCATGGACATCCGGTCGCGCAGGGGCGGAACGCTGAAGATCGCGGTGCCCCGGCTGAACCGGATCGCCAATTTCGACGACCTCGATCCGCTGAAGGCCGAACCGGGCGTCAGCGTCGAGATCATCGAACAGGGCCGCCCCCTGCCCGGCGACGCCGCAATGGTGCTGATGCCCGGATCGAAGTCCACCATCGCCGACCTTGCCGATTTCCGTGCGCAGGGCTGGGACATCGACCTGCAAGCGCATGTGCGGCGCGGCGGTCATGTCGTGGGGCTATGTGGCGGCTATCAGATGCTGGGTCTGGAGATCGCCGATCCCGAGGGGCTGGAGGGCCCGCCGTCCCGAGTGCCGGGACTTGGTCTGCTGGACGTCACCACCGTGATGCAACCGCGGAAGCGCCTGTCGCTGACCCGCGCCCGCGCCCTGCCCGGCGGTGAACCGGTCGAAGGGTACGAGATTCACCTCGGCCAGACCGAGGGCCCCGATTGCGCCCGTCCGTGGGTCGAGATCGACGGCCGCCCCGAGGGCGCGCAAAGCGCCGACGGTCGTGTGCGCGGGTGTTACCTGCACGGCCTGTTCGCCGCCGATGCGTTCCGCGGGGCCTATCTTTCCCAGTTGGGTGGCCCGGCAAGCGACACCCGGTTCGAGGCGGGCGTTGACGAGACGCTCGACGCCCTCGCGGCCCATATCGAGGCGGCGGTGGACGTCGACCGTTTGCTGGGGCTGGCGGAGCCCGTGGCCTAGCTGGACAGGTCCCGCAGGGCCAGCGCGCGTTCGATCTCGCGCCGGATCAGACGGCGGACGTTGCGCGTGATCCGCTCGCCCAGCACGCCCTGAAGCTCTTCGCGGACCAGTTCGGCCACCATCTCGCGCAGCGCTTCCTCGTCAAGCACGGCTTCTTCGCCGGCGAGCACCGAGTCGTCCTGCGCATCCGGCAGGTCATCGTCGAAATCGTCGGTCTCTTCCGCGAAGGACTCGACCGTCTCGTCCGCCCCGGAATAATCGCCAAAACTGTCGGTATCCTCGAAATCTTCCCAGTCCGCGGCGGGTTCTTCCTCCACTGGTTCGGGTGCCGGACGTTCGGCCTTCGCACCCGTCCGGGCGGTGAAAAACGCGATCTCGGGCTCGGGCGCTTCGTCGGCCTCCGGCTCTGCTTCGTGCTCGGGCGCCGGTGTGGCAAGTTCCTCGTCCGCCGCTTCGGTCGCCTCTGCCTCGGCACTGTCGTCAACGTCCGCCGCGGCCTCGGTCTCTGCCGCGGCTTCGGCGGCTTCCTTTTCCTCGGCCTCGGCAAGGAACCGGTCGATCGAGGCGACGATGTCGATCTGGTCGTCCGCTTCCGCCGTCTCCGCCTCTGGCGCTTCGTCGGGTTCGTCCGCGAGGGCCACAAGGTCTTCGTCGACCTCCGCCGTCTCGTCCGCAGCCTCTTCCGGCGCCTCTTCCTGCGTGGCGAGGTCTTCCGTTTCTTCCGTGGATTCAGCGAAAATCGAGACCTCTTCAGCCTCGGCCGTTTTGGACGCCTCCTGCGCGCCGTCTGCCTCGGCGGCGGCGGCTTCCGGCTCTACCGGGTCTTCCGTCAGAAGAAACGGCGAGGTGTCCACCGCTTCGGCTTCGTCCATGCTGGCATTCTCGGGCTCTGCGTCCGAAACCGCTTCGTCGCCGTGGCCTTCAAGGTCGGCCATGGCGGCGGCGGCAGCCTCGCGCTCCCAGTCGGCAAGGAAATCGTAATTCGCGTCGGCACTTAGCGGCCGCGTCTCGTCACTTGACCCATCCTCGCTTCCGTCCGGCTCCCACGTGCCTCCGGCGCGCACCAGTGCGGCTTCCAGTCCGGCGATGCGATCTTCAAGGCTGAGGGTCGGCACAACCGCATCGGTGTTCGCCGCTTCAGGCGCGGCCTCAGCCGTCTCGGCTTCGATTGTCTCGACTTCGGCGGCCTCGGCTTCGGAAACCTCGGCTTCGGCCTCTTCAAACTCGGCGGTATCGGGTTCCGCAGATTCCGATTCTTCCGTGGCGACAGGATTCGTCAGGTGGATGACGGACGAATTGTCCGCCTCGGCAGCCTCTGGATCGGTCCCGTTGGCGACTGTTTCCTCTTCGTCAGCCGAATCGCCCACACGTTGAGCGGGTGTCAGGACAAGCCGATCCTTCGCCTCCGAAACCTCGGCACGGCGGCGCGCAGGGTGCGGTTCTTCAGAAACCAGACGCCTTATGGACGACAGGACATCTTCGATTTCAACCTTGGAAACCGGATCCGGCATGCGCAATCCCTTTGTATACTGCTCTGGTCCAGTCTACCCAAGCGGGCGATACCAGACAACTCTTGCAGCTTTGTTGATTATTTGCCGAGGCTTCTGAGCACACGATCAAGTTTTTCCCCCTGCGGACTGACATAGGTCGTCGGGGCGTTCTTGACAGTGTTGTAATAGGCTTCGGGGTCGTAGGTCAGGATCCCGAGGTCGAGATGCTCGACCGTCAGCAGGCCCATGGTCGCGAGCAGCGAGTAAACCGCGACGAACTGGTTGATCTCGGCCTGGATCAGCGAGGCGCGGGCATCCAGCAGGTTCTGTTCGGCATCCAGCACATCCAGTGTCGTGCGCGCGCCAAGCGAGGCCTCTTCCCGCACCCCGTTGAAAGCCACGGTGCTGGCGTTGACCTGCCGCTGGCTGGCGTCCGTGCTGGCGATCGCGACGCGAAGCGCCGTCCACGCGTTGGCCACGTCCTGCTTGACCGTCACCACCGCTTGCAACAGTTCTGCGCGGTCGCCCTCGGACGCGGCAATCGCCTGCCGCAACGCCGACGCCAGCGCGCCGCCGGAATAGATCGTCTGGTTCAGCGACAGAGTGGCGGTCACGCTGTCGTTCCATTCATGGTCGACACCGGCCGACACGCTGCCGGTCAGGCTGGGACGCATGGCGGCGCGGGCGCGGCCGATGTTCAGCTCGGCCACCGTTACCTCGCGCTGGCGCTGATGGATCAGCGGGTGCGTCTTGACCGCGATGGCGATGGCTTCCTCCAGCGTGTTGGCCGTCATCGGCGGCACGCTGGGGCGTACGAGGTTCGTGGGATAGTCGCCTACAGCGGCCTTGTAAGCCTCGCGCGCGACGTTGTAATCGCCCTCCGCCGCGGCAAGGGCGGCGCGGGCGGCGGCCAGCGCGGCCTCGGCCTGCGACACGTCGGTGCGGGTGACCTCGCCAACCTGAAAGCGCTGTTCCGCGGCGCGAAGTTCCGAGGTGATGACCCGCACGTTGTTGCGCCGCAGCTCGACAAAGCGGGCGGACCGGATCACCTCCATATAGGCGCGCACCGCCGTCAGCAGCACCTGCTGCTCGACCTGAACCAGCACGTCGCGGGTCAGCAGCACGGTCTCTTTCGCAACGTTGATCGCCAGCGGCGTCCGGCCGAAATCGTAGATCGTCATCTGCGCGGTCAGCGCCAGCGACGCGGTATAATTGTCGGTCAGCGGGCGCGGATGGGCGTATCCGGCCGTCACCGCCCATTGCAGAACCGGCCGCAACGTGGCGATGGCTTGCGCCACATCCTCGTCCGCGGCGCGCAGCAACGCGCGGTTCTGTAGCAGCAGGTTCGAGTTGTTATAGGCCGCAATCAGCGCATCGGTCAGGGTCTCGGCGCGGGCGGCGGCGGTCGACGCGGCAAGCACGCACCCGGCGACGGCGGCCGTCAGGTACCGCCGGAAACGGGTGGGTCCGCGCCGCGCGGTCACAGCACGAATTCCGCCGATCGGGCGAAGCCGGGCAGGACCGGCGCACTGGCGTCGAAGGCCCAGCGCCAGCTAAGCACGCCGTCGGCCTTGATCCCGATCCGGGCTTGGCACAGGGCGCCTTCGGCGAACAGCGCCCCGATGCGACCGCCGTCCTTCAACTGATCGGCCAGCGCCTGCGGCAGCGTCTCGACCGCCCCTTCGACAAGGATCACGTCGTAGGGCCCGTGCTTCGGCGCGCCTTCGTTCAGCGGCGCGGTGACCACCGCGGCGTTGTCGGCCGAGATCTCGGACAGCAATGCCTCGGCTTCGGCGGCCAGGGTTTCATCCGCCTCGACGGCAACGACCGCTTCGGCAAGCCGCGACACGACCGCCGTGGCGTAGCCAAGCCCGCAGCCAAGGTCGAGCACAAGATCGTCGGTGTCGATCTCAAGCGCATCCAGAAGCTTTGCAAGGGTGCGCGGCGCAAGGACGGTGCGGCCGGGCGCAAGGTCGATATTGTCGTCGACATAGGCGGTGGGCCGGGCGTCGTCCGGAACGAACCGTTCGCGCGGAACCTCGAGCATGGCGTCGATGATCGGATACTTGGTGACATCGGAGGGCCGGACCTGCGTATCCACCATCATCCTGCGGCGCGTTGCGTGATCGGTCATGGAAGTGAACTCTCCGGTCTGGATTGCCAAAGTCTGATGCCACATCCGCGCGCTGTGAACAACATATCAGCTTCACCCGGCAAACAGATCCGCACGTCTGGCCCCGCCGGTGGCTTGTGGTGAGACAAGTTGGTGCGGAAGGTCCGCGACCTTTGCATTTTGCCGAATGCTGGGCGGGAATGCCCTGCTCTGGCGGCACGGCCAAACGGACCGACCCATGCGGTGCAGGGAGGGCGTACTGGCCCCAGGCGGGTAGGAGATCGCCCGTTTCCCGTGACGGTAGACCCAGCGAGGACCAAATGACGCTGACCGATTCGCGAGACTGCTCGGGGTGCCGCGAACGTGGGCAAAGCGGGGATCGAGACCGGGACCTGTACGCTGGCTTTATATTATGTATCGCTTGCCTCCCAATGCTGGTCTTCGTGCTTTCAGCCCCAGCCGGCCCGGTTGTCTTTGACTTCAAGCGTAGCCGAAGGCGGGCGCGTTGCTCAGAAATCGGACCAACCCTCATCGTCGTCGAATGCCTCCGCCGGATCGACCATGGCGAGGGCGGTTGCTCCTCCCGCGACCGGTTGCGCCTGCGGTGGTCGGTCATCGCCGCTTGCCCGACGCCGCTCCGTTGTCGAGGGCTTGTCCGCCAACGGTGCGTTGGTGCCGCCTGTCTGCTTGGCCTTCGGATCTGCCCCGACACCCTTCCCGGACGTATCGCTTGACGACCCGGCGCCCGGCGGCGTCCCGCGACTACTTCCCGGCCCGGCGACGGCGGCGGTGCGCGGCGCCCCGCCCTGCCCCGCGGCTTGCGTCGGATGCACCCGCACGACATTGGAGTCGCCCGTGCGGAACTTTGCCATCGCCTGCGTCAATAGATCCGCCTCGCGCGTCAGCGCGTGTCCGGCAGCCGTCGCCTCTTCGAACATCGCGGCGTTCTGCTGCGTCACCTGATCCAGTTCGCCGACCGCAGCGTTGATCTCTGCCAGGCCTGTGCTTTGCGACTGCGAGGAGGTCGCGATCTCGGCCACATGGCGCGACATCTCGACCACGCCCGTCACGATGCTTTTCAGGGCATCGCCGGCCTGCCCGACCAGATCGACGCCGCGCTTGACCTGACGCCCAGAGCTCGAGATCAGTTCGTTGATCTCCCGCGCGGCGTCGGACGACCGTTGCGCCAGGGCGCGCACTTCGGAGGCGACGACCGCGAAGCCGCGGCCTGCCTCGCCTGCCCGCGCGGCCTCGACGCCCGCGTTCAGCGCCAGAAGGTTGGTCTGGTAGGAGATATCGTCGATAACCTCGGTAATGCGCGAAATCTGCTTCGACGAGGCGGATATCTCGCCCATCGCATCCACCGCCTCGCGCACGATCTCGCCGGATGTCTCGGCGTTTTCGCGGGCCGAGTTGACGATGCGGTTCGCTTCCGCAGCCCCTTCCGCCGCCTGTTTGACGGAATGCGTAAGCTGGTCGAGGGCCGCCGCGGTTTCTTCCAGCGTTGCTGCCTGCCGCTCTGTCCGTTGAGACATGTCGTCGGCCGCGGAGGAGATCTCTGCCGCGCCGCCGCGGATTTCTTCGGAATTGGCGGCGACCCCTTCGATGGTCGTCGCAAGCTGGTGCGCGGCCGCATTGAAATCCGTGCGCAGGCTTTCGTAGGCTTCGGCGAAGGCTTCTTCGATGCGGACGGACAGGTCGCCGTGGGCCAGCCCGCCCAGCGCGGCGCGCAGCCGTTCGACGACCTGCGCCTGCGCCGCTTCATGTTCCGCGCGCCGACGCTCTTCTAGCTGCTCGGCGCGGCGCGCCTTGGTCACGTCGCTCGCGATCAGGATGTAGCGCAGCAGGTCGCCGTCGCTATCGGTCACCGGGGTGATCCCGCCTTCGATCAGGACAGGGTCGTCACCCTGTTTGCGCAGTCGAAACAGCCCGAACACGGGTTCTCCGGCGCGTAGCCGTGACGACAGTGCGGCGTCGTCTTCGTCCTCCGCGGTCAGCCATTCCTGGATCTCGCGGCCGACGAATTCGGTCTCGGGCTGCCCCATCACAGTGCAGAAGGTCTCGTTCACCGCTTTCAGCGTGCCGCCCGGCAGGAATTCGGCGCGCAGTTGATAGCCGTCGATCGACTCCAACACCGCTTTGCTGAGGAAACCGTCGGTCACGTCCTTCAGTTCGATGACATAACCAAGCCCGTTTCCGGCATCGTCCGTGACGCGACCGATGGACAACACCAGTCGCATGTCCCCAAGCGGCATGCCGAGTGACGCCGGCAGCATGTTCCCTTCCGCCATCAGCGCTTCGACCCGACCCGCGACGTCCTCGGGCAGCACATGCCCTACGGGCGTCCCGCGAACGTCGCCGCCTTGAAACTCCGGGTTCAGGGTGGACAGCGCACCGGCCTGTTCTTCGAACAGCTTCCGGATGGCACGGTTGGCGTGCAGGATCTTTCCGTCGAGGCCTAGCATCATAATCGGTGCGGTGCTGGCGGAAAAGGCCGCACCACGGAACCGGCTGGCAATTCGGTCGGCTTCCGCGGCTTTCAACTGTTCGCGGAACCGCTCCAGCCGGCGGGCGATGCGGCCGATTTCGTCGCCGCGACCGGCATCCGCGACCTCGGCGTCCAGGTCGCCGTCCGCGATCTGGGCGATCGCGCCGGTGACGCGGTGCAACGGCCGGGACAGGGAACTAGAGACCAGAGCCGCAATCACCGCGCCAAGCGCGATGGTCCCAAGGCCAACCGCAAGCAGCATCCATCGAAGGTCCGAAACCGCGCCAAGCGCTTCCGCCTCGTCGACCGAGATGATGCCGGCCCATGTTGCGCCGAAGAACGTAACCGGCTGATAGGCTTGCAGTACGGCGACGCCATCGGCGGTGACCGTCCGGTCGGTGCCGGACTCGCCGGACAGGGCGGCACGCACGGCGGTGGTTTCCTCAGCTTCCGTCAACATCGTCGGCGCGTCCGCGAACCGCCTGTTCGACCGGAACAACCCATCCTCGCCGACAAGGAAGAAATCGCCTGTCTCGCCCAACCCACGGACCTCGGCGGCCAGTTCGTGCAGATAGGTTTCGGGAAGCTGGTAGGCGATCACGCCGACACGCTCGCCCCGTGCAAAGACCGGCTGGGCGAGGAACGCCGCAGGTGCGCCGCTGCTTGGGCCATAGGCGGCAAAATCCTCGAACGCCTGCTGCCCTTCGTCCAGTTCCATCGCGCGCCGATAAGCCCTGGCCAGCCCCGTGTCGCTGTAGGGACCGTCAAGCATGCTGGTGCCGAAATCGTCCTCTTTCACAACGGTGTAAAGAAGGTTTCCCGCGGCATCGAAAAGGAAGATGTCGTAATACCCGAACTCGCGCAGATGCTCGGCAAACACCGGATGCGCCGTCGCGTGGATCGCGGAATACTGCGATTTGTCGTCAGCCTGCGTGAAGTCCGCGCGGGCCGCGCCTTCGTACGGATTGTCCTGCACATACAGTTGCCGCAACGAAGCCGCGGGGTCGCCCTTATACGCTGTCCACGCGGTCGCCATGCCACGAAGTGTGCGGATCGTGATCGAATCGCCTGCTGAACGCGACAGTTCATCCGCCAATTGTTCGAAATGGGTGATTGTGGCTGCGACTTCAGCCTCCAGCACGCTGCTGAGCCGATGCGCGACCTCTTCCGTCAGCGCATCTTCTTCCAGCCGTTCTGCGAACTGGCCGAAGACGATGACGACAAGCGCCATAAGGAACAGCATGATCGCCGGGAGCTTGTACCTGATGCGGATGTTGTTGAGCAGCTTCACGGTTGCCGTCTCCTTCGCGGGGCTGAATCGCTCCGTGTCTAAGACCCGCGAATGAACATGACCTTAAGCGGCCCCGCCTGCCGCTGGATCCGTCTGCCGCTTGATCCGGAGTCGCATCGGCCGCATCAGACGGCGGAAGCTACCTCCCCTTCGGGGGCGGCCCGGCGCTGGATCTGCGGATGAATTCCACCTCGATGACTTCAGAGGGTGCGCTGCTTGCGCCCGTCTCGATCAAGCCAAGCAGAAGCTCTGCGGCGCGGGCGCCGATGTCGGTGCGGGGCTGGCGGATGGTGGTCAGGCCGGGGCTCAGGTGCCGCGCGATCTCGATATTGTCGAAGCCCACAACCGAGACGTCCTCCGGCGCGCGGATGCCGGCGCGCTGGACTTCTCCCATGAAACCCACCGCCATTTCGTCGGAGGACAGGAACAGGGCCGTGGGCCGGTCCTCCATCGCCAGCCAGACGCGGGCGGCGGCGGCGCCGGAATCCATGGTGAAGTCGCCTTCCAGCACCCAGTCGGCGCGCATGGGCAAACCGAGCCTGTCGAGCGCGGCGCGGTAGCCTTCGAGGCGCGTCTGGGTCAGGACGTTGCCGCCCGGTCCCGTCACATGGCCGATGTGGCGATGACCCAACCGGGCCAGATGGCCGACGGCCAGCGCCGCACCGCGCTCGTTCTCGACCCGGACCGAGGGCACCGCGTCTCCCATCCATTCGCAGGCGCAGACGACAGGCGGACGGCCCGGCATCGACAGCGCCGCGGGCGACAACGTGCCGTCCAGCACCACCAGCCCGTCCGCCTGCCCCGAAGCGAGGTAATGCGTCAGGCGCTCGTCCGGGTCGGGACCCGACTGGGTGTCGGCGATCAACATCCCGTAACCCGCGGGTGTCAGCACCGATGCGAGCCCCGCAAGGATCTGGGCGAAGAATGTGTTGGCGAGGTTCGGCAGCAGAACGATGACCGATCCGGTGCGCTGACGGCGCAGGTTCGAGGCGGTGGCGTTCACCCGGTACCCCGTGTCGGCCACGGCCTTCAGCACCGCGTCCCGGGTCGAGCGCGCGACCACCGATGGCTTGGAAAGCGTTCGGCTGACCGTTGCGGTCGACACGCCGGCAACGCGCGCAACATCCTGAATCGTGGCCGATTTCCTGTCCATCGACGTCCTTTCCGATGCGCAAGAATGGCCTGAAAGATTCTTCTTGTAAACGTTTGCAGTCTTTGCGACGGTAAATTGAAAACGATTACATTTACGATTTCGCATATGTCGGGAGGGAGCCCGGCAGAGGGAGGAAGCCGTGAAAACCATCAAGGGACCTGCGCTGTTCTTGGCGCAGTTCGCAGGCGATGCCGCGCCGTTCGACACATGGGACGGGATCACCAAATGGGCCGCCGATTGCGGTTATGCCGGGGTGCAGGTGCCAAGCTGGGACGGACGGCTGTTCGACCTCGACAAGGCCGCCGACAGCAAGACCTATTGCGACGACTGGGCGGGACAGGCGCGCGACAACGGGATCGAGGTGACCGAGCTTTCGACCCACCTTCAGGGCCAGCTTGTCGCCGTCCACCCCGCCTATGACGCGGCCTTCGATGGCTTCGCGGACGCCTCGGTGCGCGGCAACCCCGCAGCGCGGCAGGCGTGGGCGGTGGAACAGGTACAAAAGGCGATCCGCGCATCGAAGAACCTTGGGCTGACGGCGATGCCGACCTTCTCGGGCGCGCTGGCGTGGCCCTATGTCTACCCGTGGCCGCAGCGCCCCGCCGGGCTGGTCGAGACCGCGTTCGACGAACTGGCCGCCCGCTGGCGCCCGCTGTTGGACATGGCCGACGACCACGGGGTCGATCTGTGCTACGAGATCCATCCGGGCGAGGACCTGCACGACGGCGCGACCTTCGAGATGTTCCTGGAGCGGGTGAACAACCATCCCCGCGCGATGATGCTGTACGATCCCAGTCACTATGTCCTTCAGTGTCTGGACTACATCGACAACCTCGACATCTACGCCGAGCGGATCGGCGCGTTCCATGTCAAGGACGCCGAGTTCAATCCCACCGGGCGGCAGGGCGTCTACGGCGGTTACCAGTCCTGGGTCGACCGGGCCGGGCGGTTCCGGTCCCTGGGCGACGGTCAGGTGGATTTCGGCGCGATCTTCTCGAAGCTGGCCGCGATGGACTTCGACGGCTGGGCGGTGGTCGAGTGGGAATGCGCTCTGAAGCACCCGGAGGACGGCGCGCGCGAGGGCGCGGCTTTCGTCCGTGACCACATCATCCGTGTGACCCCCCATGCCTTCGACGATTTCGCCGACGGCGGCGCGGACGACGCGGCCAACCGCAAGATGCTGGGGCTGTCATGAGCAAGTTTGCCGAACGCAAAGGACCGATCCGGCTGGGCATGGTCGGCGGCGGACAAGGCGCCTTTATCGGCGGCGTCCACCGTATCGCCGCGCGACTGGATGGCGCGTATGAACTGGTCGCGGGGGCGTTGTCCTCGGACGAGGAGAAGGCGCGCGCCTCGGGCGCGGAACTCGGGCTGGCCGAGGACCGGACCTACACCGACTTCACCGAGATGGCGCGGCGCGAGGCGCGGCTGAAGGACGGGATCGAGGCGGTGGCCATCGTCACGCCGAACCACATGCACATGCCGGTCGCGCGCGAGTTCCTGAAGCGTGGAATCCATGTCATCTGCGACAAGCCGATGGCGGGCACCCTGATGGACGCGAAGAAACTGAAGGCCGCCGCCGAGCGGTCGGACGCGCTGTTCGTGCTGACCCACAACTACACCGGCTATCCGCTGGTGCGCGAGGCGCAGGCGCGGGTGGCGCGGGGCGACCTGGGCGACATCCGGCTGGTGCAGGTGGAATACGCGCAGGACTGGCTGGCCGAGGCCCCTGCAGAGGACAACAAGCAGGCCGCGTGGCGCACCGATCCGGCGCGCAGCGGTGCGGGCGGCGCCACCGGCGACATCGGCACCCATGCATGGAACCTCGCCCGCTTCGTCACCGGGCTGAAGCCCGAGGCGATTGCCGCCGACCTTCAGGCCTTCGTGCCGGGGCGGCAGCTGGACGACAACGGCCACGTGCTGTTGCGGTTCGAGGGCGGCGCGCGCGGGATGCTGTGGTGCAGCCAGGTCGCTTCGGGCAAAGAGAACGACCTGCGCCTTCGCGTCTACGGCACCAAGGCCGGGCTGGAATGGCAACAGGAAAACCCGAACCAGCTGTTCGTCACACCGCTGGGCGGCGCCACGCAGATCATCACCCGAGGCTCGGGTGCGACGGGCGAAGACGCGCGCCGCCTGACCCGGGTGCCGCCGGGCCATCCCGAAGGTTATCTGGAGGGCTTCGCGAACATTTACGGTGAAGCCGCGCAGGCAATCCGCGCCGCCCGCACCGGGGCCGCCTTGCCGGAGGGCGTTACCTTCCCGAGCATCGACGACGGGGTCGAAGGGGTCGCCTTCGTGGACGCATGCGTGCGCTCTTCGAAACGGAACGCGGCCTGGGTGTCGATATGACCGCGATCCTCGAAGCGCGCGGTATCACCCGCAGCTTCGGGCCGATCGAGGTGCTTCACGGTGTCGACTTCGACCTTGTCCCGGGCGAGATCCATGCGCTGATCGGCGAAAACGGCGCGGGCAAGTCGACCACGATGAAGATCCTCGGCGGCTACCTGCAGCCGACAAAGGGCGAGCTGTTGCTGGACGGACGTCCGGTGACCTTCCCCGACCAGCGCGCGGCAGAGGCCGAGGGCATCCTGATGATCCATCAGGAGTTCAACCTCGCCCTGCAGCTGACAGTCGAGGAAAACCTGTTCCTTGGCCGCGAGAAGCGCCGCGGGCCGTTTCTGGATACGCGCGCGATGCGGGCCGAGGCGCGCGAATGGCTGGCGCGGCTGGATTGCCATGTCGATCCGCGCGCCCGCGTCAGCGACCTGTCGGTGCCGAACCGGCAGATGGTCGAGATCGCCCGCGCTTTGGGCCGCAACGCACGCGTCTTGATCATGGACGAACCGACCGCCGTGCTGACCGGGCGCGAGACCGACGTGCTGCTGGAGCAGATCGCGCGGCTGAAGGCGCAGGGCGCGGCGATCCTCTATACCAGCCACAAGCTGGACGAGATCGCCCGCATCGCCAACCGCGTCACCGTGCTGCGCGACGGCAGCCATATCACCACCCGTTCCGCCGATGGTTTCACCGAGCACGCGATGGCCGAGGCCATGGTGGGCCGTGAACTGTCCGACCTGTTCCCCGACCGCCCTGCCCCGGCCGACGACGTGGTTCTGGAGGTCGAGAACCTGACGGTGCCGGGCCATGTCCGCGACGCCTCATTCAAGCTGCGGCGGGGTGAGGTGCTGGGCTTTGCCGGACTGGTTGGCGCGGGCCGCACCGAGCTGATGGAGGGCATCGTCGGCCTTCGCCCCGCGACCGGCGGCGTGAAGGTGAACGGACAGCCGCTGCGTGCCGGTTCCGTCCGCGCCGCCCGCGAAGCGGGACTGGTCTACCTGACCGAGGACCGCAAGGAAAAGGGTCTGCTGCTGGGCAAATCGCTGACCGAGAACCTGACGCTTCTGGCGCTGGACCGGTTCGGGCGGCTGTTCATCGACAAGCAGGCCGAAGACCGCGCGCTGACCAAGGCGTTCTCGGAATTCGACATCCGCGCGGGCGACCGGTCCATGACCGCCGGCAGCCTGTCGGGCGGCAACCAGCAGAAGCTTCTGCTGGCAAAGACCATGCTGGCCGAACCGCAGATCGTCATCATCGACGAGCCGACGCGTGGCATCGACATCGGCACCAAGCAACAGATCTACGATTTCATCGCCGCGCTGGCGGCAGACGGGAAAAGCGTCATCGTGGTGTCCTCGGAACTTCCCGAGGTGATCGGCCTGTCCTCTCGCGTGGTCGTGATGGGACGCGGCCACATCGCCGGAGAACTGACCGGAGACCAGATCACCGAAGACGCGATCCTGCGCCGCGCCATGGGCGTGGGCGAACTGACCGGAGCTTCCGCATGACCGACACGACCGCCACCGGCGCCCCCGCCCGACGTTTCCGGGTTTCGTTCCAGACGCTTGGCCCTGTTCTGGCGCTGATCGCGTTGATCGTTCTCGGGGCGTCGCTGAACTCGAACTTCCTGAGCTATGGCAACGTAACCAACGTCCTGGCCCGCTCGGCCTTCATCGGGATCATCGCGGTCGGCATGACCTTTGTGATCACCGGCGGGGGTATCGACCTTTCCGTGGGCTCGATGGCGGCCTTCGTGGCAGGCGTGATGATCATGGCGATGAATGCGCTGGTGCCCTCGCTGGGCGTCGGCGTGCCGCTGGTGCTGGCGGGCATGGCCGTGGCGATGCTGACGGGGCTGGCGGCGGGGCTGCTGAACGGCCTTCTGATCGCCAAGGCCGGGATCGAGGCCTTCATCGTCACGCTGGGCGCGATGGGGATCTACCGCTCGCTGACCACCTGGCTGGCCGATGGCGGCACCCTGTCGCTGGATTTCGACGCCCGCAGCTTCTATCGCCCGGTCTACTATGACGGCCTGTTCGGCATCGCATGGCCGATCATCGTCTTCGCGGTTGTCGCCATCCTTGGCGAGATCGCGATGCGCAAGACACCCTTCGGCCGCCACTGCGCCTCGCTGGGCGCGAACGAGCAGGTCGCCCGCTATTCGGCGGTCAAGGTCGATCTTGTCCGCATGGCCACCTACGTGCTGCTGGGCGGTCTCGTGGGCCTTGCGACCATCATGTACGTGCCCCGCCTTGGCTCTGCCTCCGGTTCGACCGGCGTGCTTTGGGAACTGGAGGCCATCGCCGCCGTGATCATCGGGGGCACCGTGCTCAAGGGCGGCTTCGGCCGGGTCTGGGGCACCGTCGTCGGCGTGCTGATCCTCAGCCTGATCGACAACATCCTGAACCTCGCCTCGATCGTCTCGCCGTACCTGAACGGCGCGATCCAGGGCGTGATCGTCATTCTTGCCGTCGTACTGCAACGGCAAGGCAAGTCCGCCGATTGATCGGCAAACATTGGGAGGAAAGACATGAAACGCAGGACATTGCTGAAAGGGGCCGCCATCGGCCTTGCCCTTGCCGCCGGCCCCGCCGTGGCGCAGGACGAAACCTATACCATCGGCGTCGCCATCCCGTCCGCCACGCACGGCTTCATGGGCGGCCTTAACTATCACGCGCAGGCGTCGATCGAACGGCTGGAAGCCACCTATCCGCAGTTGGACTTCGTGCTGGCGACCGCCGGCGACGCGGGCAAGATGGTCAACGACATCGAAGACATGGTCGCCACCCGCGACATCGATGCGCTGGTCGTACTGCCGTTCGAGTCCGAGCCGCTGACCTCGCCGGTGCAGGCGGTCAAGGAACAGGGCATCTGGGTGACCGTGGTCGACCGCGGCCTGTCCGTGCCGGGGATCGAGGACCTGTATGTCGCGGGCGACAACCCGGGCTTTGGCCGTGTCGCAGGCGAGTATTTCGCCGAGAACCTCAACGACGGCGACAACATCGTCGTTCTTCGCGGTATCCCGACCACGCTGGACAACGAGCGGGTGGATGCCTTCACCGCCGCTATCGAAGGCTCGGGCATCAACGTCTTGGACATGCAGCACGGCAACTGGAACCGTGACGATGCGTTCAACGTGATGCAGGACTTCCTGTCCAAATACGATGACATAGACGCCGTGTGGGCTGCCGACGACGACATGGCCGTCGGCGTGCTGGAAGCCATCGATCAGGCCGGGCGCAGCGAAGAGATGTGGGTGGTCGGCGGTGCCGGCATGAAGCAGATCATCAAGCGCATCATGGACGGCGACCCGATGCTGCCGGTCAACGTCACCTACCCGCCTGCGCAGATCGCCACCGCGATCGAACTGACGGCCCTGGGTCTCGTTTCCGCCACTCCGGTATCGGGCCGCTTCATCATCGGCAGCCAGATCATCACGCCGGAAAATGCCGAGTCGTTCTACTTCCCGGACAGCCCCTTCTGATATTCGGGGCAATCTGAAACAGGGGCCCGGGCGGTTGCGTCCGGGCCCTTTTCGTTAGCGGGTGCAATGTCCCGGCTTCGAGGTCACCCGGATTAGAGGCACAGCCCCTACCCCCAGAACACCCGTTCAGCCGTGCGGCGGAACACCTTCTCGCGGTCGGCGTCATCCGGAAGGCTGCGCGCGGCCAGCGCCAGCAACGGGCCGTAGTCCACGCGCTCGGGCACACGCAGGAACGGCCAGTCCGAGCCCCAGACGCAATTGTCCGGCGTGTAGGCCGAAAGCAGGTCGGCCACGAACGGCGCGGCCGCTTCGAAGGGCCACGGGAAGGGCGCGAACTTGTGGTGGCCCGAAAGCTTCATGACCGTCTCGGCCGGCCGGTCCGCCAGCTTGAGCAGCGCCTTGAACGCTGCGCTGTCCCGGCCCGCCGACAGGTCAGGACGCCCGCAATGGTCGATGGTCAGCCGGACCGGTGACGCGCCGATGACCTCGAGCGCTTCGAATATGCCGTCGCCCTCGAACTGGATGTCCAACACCATGTCGAGATCGGCCAGCATCTCGGTCACCGGGCCGAAACCCTTGTAGTACCCTTTTGGATGGAACGGCAGATTGTAGGCCACGCCCGCGACACCCGCCTGTTTCAGCGATGCAAGCTCGGCATGCGTGATCTCCGGCCCCACCACCGCGATGCCGCGCCAGTCCATTCCGGACTGACGAATGGCGTCCAGCATTGCCCGGTTGTCCGTGCCGTAGCCCGAGGACGGCTGCACCAACAGCGCGCGGGTCACGCCGTTCGCCTCGAACACCGCGCGCATCTGGTCGAGCGTTCCGATCTCCGATCCCTCGGGGCGATAGGGGGTATCGGCGCCGTAGGGAAACCGCTGCGGGTCCAGCAGGTGAAGGTGGCAGTCGATCTTGGGTTCCGTGAACGGGTGCGGCATCGGGCGGCTTTCTTTGGGCTGACTTCGACAGAAGTTTCACCCCTGACGAGGGCGCGCAAGGCGTTTCCCTTCAGGCGACCCCGGCCCTGCGTACATCCTCGACCGCGAAGTCGATCAACGCCCGCACCTTGCGCGGCAGCGGTGCGCCCGAAAGATACACCGCGCTCAGCGGATGCGCTCCGGTCGCGTAGCCGGGCAGCAGCGAGGTCAGGCGACCATCCTCCAGCGCGGAGCCAAGAACGAACTCGGGGCAATAGGCGATGCCGTGTCCATCAAGCGCCAGATCGCGCGCGGCCTGAGCGCTGTTGACCATGAAGCGGGTCGGCACCGTCACGGCCACCTCGCCCTCCGGTCCGGTGAAGACCCAGCGGCGCGGGTCGCGACGGTTGGTGTCCGCGATGCAGGTGTGTGCCGACAGGTCGTCGGGCGTCGATGGCGTTCCGTGCTTTGAAAGATACGCGGGCGAGGCCACGACGCAGCTTCGGATCTCGCCCAGCCGCCGTGCCTTCACCGACGACACCGGCGGCATCCCGATCCGGAAGGCAAGGTCGATGCCTTCTGAGGCAAGGTCGGAATAGGCATCGCTTAGCCGCAGGTCGATCACCAGTTCCGGATGCGACGCCGCGAACCGGCTGAGCATACCGACGACATAGGACTCGCCGATCGTCACCGGGGCAGAGATCCTCAGGATGCCGGAAAAGCCCCGCGTCTCTTCCCGGACCGCCGACAGCATGTCATCGACCTCTTCCAGCAGCGCGGGCGCGCGCTGCAACAGGTCCTCGCCCGCCGGAGTCAGCCCGACCCTTCGGGTGGTGCGCTGCAACAGCCGCGTGCCCAGACGCGCCTCAAGCTCGGCCACATATTTCGAGGTGAGGCGGTTCGATACTCCCAACCGTTCCGCCGCGCCGGTGAACGATCCGGTCTGGGCGGTGGCAACAAAGGCGCGAAGGCCGTCGATCAGGTCCATGGCGACAATATTCGGAACGATATGCGGAAAGTCATTCCATATCATCGCCATTTCATTGGCAAAGGGCAATCCGCATATTGCGTCCATCGAACGACGCCGCCCCGGCCCCGAAGCACCCTGTGACAGCCGGGCGCGGCCCAGACCCGAAAGGACCTTCCAATGATCGACTCTCGTACCGCTCCCTATGCCGTGTTCCTCCTCCGCGTGACCACCGGCGTCCTGTTTCTGTACCATGGCCTTGTGAAGCTGTTCATCTTCACCCCCGCCGGCACCGCTGGCTTCTTCGACAGCATCGGCCTGCCCGGCTGGCTGGGCTATGTCACCATGCTGCTGGAAATCGCCGGCGGCGTCGCGCTGATCCTTGGCGTCGCGACCCGCGTCGTCTCGGCGGTGCTGGTGCCCGTGCTTCTGGGCGCAGCGATCTTCGCTCACGCCGGCGCCGGCTTTAACTGGTCGAATGCCGGTGGCGGCTGGGAATACCCGGTGATGTGGGCCGTCGCGCAGGCCGCTCTGGCCCTGCTGGGGGACGGCGCCTATGCGCTTTACCCGACGCGGCGCACCTACTCGGCCGCCGTGCCCGCCTGATCCGGACGACGATACACCAACACTTCGCCGTCGCGTCCTTGTGGTGCGGCGGCATTCCCGAAAGCACGATAAGAGCGAAAGGAACACGTCATGAGCATCGCTCACGATCTGCAATCCCTGAAGAACAGCCTGAAGGCGTCCGACCGTCTGCCGTTGGTCTTTCTTGGCCACGGCTCTCCGATGAACGCCATCGAGGACAACGAGTATTCCCGCAGCTGGGCCGAACTCGGCCGCACCCTGCCCCGCCCGCAAGCGATCCTTGTAGTTTCCGCGCATTGGATGACCCGCGGCACCACGCTGGTAAACGTCTCGCGCATGCCCAAGACGATCCACGATTTCTACGGCTTCCCGCGTGAGCTGTTCGCCCAGCAATACCCGGCTCCCGGCGCCCCCGACACGGCGCAGGAAGTGGTGTCGCTGCTGGCCAGCCACCACGCGGAAGGCGACGATACCTGGGGCCTCGACCACGGCGCGTGGTCGGTGTTGAAATGGCTGTATCCGGATGCCGACGTACCCGTGTTTCAGCTGTCCATCGACATGACCAAGGATCTGGCGCACCACCTCGAGATCGGGCGCGCCATCGCGGACCTGCGCAACCGGGGCGTTCTGATCCTTGGCTCGGGCAATGTCGTGCATAACCTCGGCGCTCTGCGCTGGGGCGGCAAGCCGCACGACTGGGCGATCGAGTTCGACCGCCACTTCGCCGACATGCTGGCCGAGCGCAACCTTCCCGCCGTCGCCGATCGCGCCGCGCTCGGCCCGCTTTTGCAGGTCGCGCACCCGTCGCTGGACCACTACCTGCCCTCGCTGACGGTGGCCGGTGCTTCGGACCACAAGGACCAGCTGACATTCATGAACGAAAGCATCGACATCGGGTCCGTCTCGATGCGCAGCTTCGTCTTCCACTAGAAAGGAAATCTCATGCTCGTCGACGGAGTTTGGACAAAGGACTGGGACCCGGTCCAGAAATCGGACGCCAAGGGCCGGTTCGTGCGGCAGGTCTCGTCCTTCCGCAACTGGATCACCCCGGACGGCAGCGCGGGGCCCACCGGCGAAGGCGGGTTCCCCGCCGAACCCGGACGCTATCGCCTGTACGTCGCCTATATCTGCCCATGGGCGTCGCGCACGCTGATGGTCCGCGCGCTGAAAGGGCTGGAGGACATCATCCCCGTCACCGTGGTGAACCCGACCCTGACCGGTCAGGGCTGGCAGTTCGGCGGCTATGATCAGGTGGACGAGGATCCGCTGCACGGCGCCGCCTACATGCACGAACTGTATACCCGCGCCGATCCGGCCTTCACGGGCCGCGCCACGGTGCCGGTTCTGTGGGACATGAAGCGCGACGTGATGGTGAACAACGAAAGCGCCGACATCGTCCGGATGCTGGACACCGCCTTCGAAGGGATCGTGCCATCGGATCTGCGGCTGTACCCGGAGGATCTTGCCGAGGATATCGACGCGCTGAACCCGAGGGTCTACGACAAGCTGAACAATGGTGTTTACAAGGCCGGGTTCGCGACGACTCAGGCCGCCTACGACGAAGCCGTGGACGGCGTGTTCGCCATGCTGGACGCGTTGGAAGACCGGCTGACAGGCGACTACCTTTTCGGCGACCGGCTGACCGAGACGGATATCCGCACCTTCGTCACGCTGATCCGCTTCGACGCCGCCTATCACGGGGTGTTCAAGTGCAACCGCCGCCAGATCTACGACTATCCGCGGCTGTGGGCCTACACGAAACGCATCCTCGCCCTGCCCGGCATCCGCGCCACGGTGAACATGGACCACATCACGCGCGGCTATTACTCGATCAAGGCGCTGAACCCGAACGGAATCCGCCCCACAGGGCCGAAGCACGTGCTGGAGCTTTTGTGACTACGCCCGCCCCCCTCCCTGGCCCTCCCCCTTTTCAGGGGGAGGGAAACCGCGCCCACCCGCAGCGGCATGGCAACTGCCGCGACGCCACCGCCACCTAATCCCGAGCGCGACGACATCCCCTCCCCTTCCAGGAGGAGGGTCAGGGAGGGGGCCACCGCCCTCTTCCCCAGCAACACACGCCATCCCCTCCCCTTCCAGGAGGAGGGTCAGGGAGGGGGGCACCGCCCTCTTCCCCAACACCACACGCCATCCCCTCCCCCTCCAGGGGGAGGGTCAGGGAGGGGGGCCACCGCACGCTTCCCCAGCAACACGCGCCATTCCCTCCCCCTCCAGGGGGAGGGTCAGGGAGGGGGAGTCACCGCAACTCCAACCACCTCGCACCCCCGTGATCACGTGCCCCCGACGGCAGCATTGACATATCCGACACTTTCGCTCAGTTTCTCCATCAACAGGCAAGTCACCGCCCGGGGAGAGAATCTTTGATCATCTGCCACTGTCAGAACATCTCCGATGAAGACATCCACTCGGCCATCGACTGGATGCGCGCTTCGGACGCCGAGACGCTGATTACACCGGGCAAGATCTACCGCGCCCTGGGCAAGGCCGCGGACTGTGGCGGTTGCCTGCCCCTGTTCATGAGCACCATGGCCGGGAACGAGAACCTCGAGGTTCCCGCCAACCTGCGTGGGCTGCGCCAGTCCCGGAAGTCCGCTCGGCAAGCCTGACCCAGGCGACGCCACCCTGCCCGGCACCGCATCGCCTGCGCCGGGTTTCTTCCAAATCGCGCAAACTCCAACTTGGAATCCTTCTAAGTCCGCGCTAGCTTGTTGAAAACCATTCATCAAGGGGTCCGTGCCATGAAGGGCGACGACAAGGTTATCGAGTATCTCAACCGCGCGCTGCGTGCAGAACTGACGGCGGTCAGCCAGTACTGGCTGCATTTCCGCCTGCAGGCTGACTGGGGCCTTGCCCATATGGCGAAGAAAAGCCGCGAGGAATCCATCGAAGAGATGAACCACGCGGACAAGCTGATCGACCGGATCATCTTCCTTGAAGGCCATCCGAACCTGCAAAAGCTTGACCCGCTGCGGATCGGCGAGACCCCGAAGGAAACGCTGGAAGCCGACCTTGCCGCCGAACTGGAAGCCGTGGCCCTTTACAAAGAGGCCCGGACCTACTGCGAGAGCGTCGGCGACTTCGTGTCGAAGAACATCTTCGAAGAGCTTCTGACGGACGAGGAAGGTCACGTCGACTTCCTCGAGACCCAGTTGGACCTGTACGAGCGCGTGGGCGCCGAGCAATACGCCCAGCTGAACGCGGGCAAGATGGACGAAGGCGAGGACTAACCTCCTTCCCCGCACAGACCAGACCCGAACCCGGCGCCCGAAAGGTTGCCGGGTTTTTCTTTGCCGATCCGCGTGGCATAGCCCGGGAATGCCGATGTTGCTGTATCGCCTTCTGCTGACACTTCTGTCGCCGGTCCTGCTGGCCGGGGCGCTGCTGCGCGTGCTGCGCGGGCGCGAGACATGGACGGACCTGTCACAGCGGCTGGGCGGCGGCGCCACGACCGCGCCCGGCGCGATCTGGCTGCACGGCGCCTCGAACGGAGAGCTCGCCTCGGCCCGGACACTCGTCGCCGCGTTGCGCGCCGCAGACCCGGACGCGCCGCTGGTGGTGACGGCAAATACCGTCACGGGCCGCGCGCTGGCCGAGGGCTGGGGCGTGCCGAAGCTGACCGCGCGCCTTGCCCCGTTTGACTTCCGGTGGAGCCTTGCCCGCTTTCGCCGCCGCATCCGGCCGTCGCTGCTGATCGTGATGGAGAACGAGTTGTGGCCGAACCGGATCGTCACCTCGCCCGTGCCCGTGGCCTGTATCGGCGGGCGTATGTCGGCGCGCAGTTTCGGCACGTGGCAGCGGCTGCCACGGTTGGCGGCCCTGTTGATGCGCCGGATCGCCTTCCTCAGCGCGCAAGATCCCCAGTCGGCCCGGCATTTCGCCGAACTCGGCCTGCCCGCAAAGGCACAAGGCCCGACCGGTACGCTGAAATCAGGAGTCGATCTGCCCCAGCCGGACTCCGAGATTTTCGCAGCCCTCGCGCTGCTGTTTCCGCGCGCAGAGACGCTGCTGGTCGCCTCGACCCACGAGGGCGAAGAACGCATCGTGCTGGATGCTTTCGCAAAAGCCCACAGAGGCCGCCCGGCGCTGAAGATGATTCTCGCCCCCCGTCATCCCGCGCGCGGTGACGAGGTCGCGGCGCTGGTCGCTGCAACCGGGCTGCCCTCTGCGCGACGAAGCAAGGAAGAAGCGCCGGACAACGGAACCGCCGTCTATCTAGCCGATACGCTGGGCGAGATGCCGTTGTGGTACCACCTTGCCGGGCTGACCTTCGTCGCCGGCTCCTTCGCGCCCAAAGGCGGCCACACGCCGTTCGAGCCCGCCGCCGCGCGGTCGGCGATCCTGCATGGCCCCGACATTGCCAATTTCCGCGCGGCCTACACCGCACTCGACGATGGCGGCGGCGCGGTCATGGTGGCCGACGGCCCTGCCCTGACCGAGGCCGTCACGCGGCTGGCTGGCGACATGGCGGCACAGACGACGCTGGCCGACAGAGCTGACACGATCCTCGCGGCGCAGGACGACAGCGCCACGCTGATCGCGACGCTGGTGCCCCGGCTGGTCTCCTTCGCCCGGCAGCAGCCCTAGACGTCCAGATCCTCCGCCGCTTCATGGATGCGGAGACAGGCGTGGCCCGCATCCCCCACATCATGCGCCAGCAACAGCGCAAGCTTCGCGAGGAACAGCTCGCGCTTCTCTGCGTCCACGGCATCCAGTTGCAGGGCCAGCGTCTCGTACACGGTTTCGACGTCTGCGGGGGTCATTCCGGCACTCCTCCGGTGGCAAGGTCCAGCGCATCGCGCACCGCCGCTGCGGTCGCCGCGCGCCAGCGGGCGGCGACGTGGGTATCGGGCCGGACGAGGTAGGCGCTGTTCGGCCCCATCTCCAGCATGCGGGCGGCATCCGTCTCTGCCGCAAGCGCCACGACGGTCAGATCCGGCCACTCCAGCGCCCCGGCCAGCCCCGCGTCAGTGGTGATCAAGGTGAAGCCCGGGCCCAGCCTATCGGACAGGAATCCATCCCCGACACGCGCCTCTGGCAGGACAGCGCCGGGCGCCGCACCCGCGCCGAAGGCGGGGTCGTCGGGCGCGACGATGGGACTGTCCACATAGGTGTAGGGCGTCATCTGGCGCGGGTTGGCCAGTTCACCGGCCCATGCATGCCGAAGCGACAGGTTCAAGGCAGCATCCCGCATCAATTGCCAGCCCGCCGTCGGAGGCGTCATGAAGCGCGCGGATTTCGAGGCGTTGGCGAAGACGTCCAGCGTCGCCCCGCGCCGCTCGGGCGAGTAGCTGTCCAGCAGCGCCTCGCCCGCGGCCCCCTTCAGCACGCGCGCCAGTTTCCACGCGATATTGTCCGCGTCGGCGATGCCGTTATTCAGCCCGCGGACCCCGAAGATCGGCACGATGTGGGCGCTGTCGCCGATGAAGAACACGCGCCCGTCCCGGTAGTCGTCCAGCGCCAGCGTGTTGGCCGAGTAGATGCTCCACCATTCCAGGTCCCATGCGCCGTCATAGCCAAGTTCCTGCAGCACGGCAGCGACTGAGGCGCGCACGTTCTCCTCGCGGATCGCCTCGGCCTCGTCCTCGCCGTCGCGCAACTGGTAGTCGATGCGCCAGATGTCTTCGGGCTGTTTGTGAACAAGGATTGTACCGCCGCGCCGGCAATCGGGGTCGAACAGCGCGCGCCGGATCGTGGGATAGTCGTGCGCCATCTTCAGGTCGGCGATGACATACCGCCCCTCGTAATTCTCGCCCTTAAGACGCTTGCCCCGCATGGTCCGCACAGCGCTGCGGGCGCCGTCCGCCGCGAGGCACCAGTCGGCGGTCAGGTCGTAGGCGCCCAGCGGATCGCGCACCGATACGCGCACCCCGTCGCCGGTATCCGCGACAGAGGTCACCGCGCTTTGCCACCGCGCGTCGATCAACGGCTCGCGGGCGATGGCGTCCCACAGGAATTGTTCGATGTATTGTTGTTCAAGGTTGTACATCGGCCGGTATTTCTCGTCCGGGCTGTCGGGCATGTGAAATTCAAGGATTTGTCGGCCCCGGTAAAAGCTGCGCCCGGTCGTCCAGCCCAGCGACTTTTCAAGGAACGGCGCAAGCACGCCAAGCCTTTCCAGAATGCGGTAGCTTTGCCGCGCTACGCAGATCGCGCGGCTGCCGTCGTTGAACGTCGCCTTCGCGTCGATCAGGACCGAGCGGATCCCTTCGCGCGCCAGCCCCAGGGCCGCCACCATGCCCACCGGCCCGGCCCCGACGATCGCGACCGGGCTGTGTTCAGTCAGTGATGCACGGTCCGCTGGCGGATCGAAATGCGGATAGCGGAAATACAGCGACTCCGTTTCGGCGCGTCCGGCTGGTCTCATGATGGCTCCTCTCCTTTGACCGATGGTTTAGGAAATCGGCCGCCCGCTGTCTGTCCCCCTTCGGGAGGGACATGCTACGAAACCCCATGGCCAGCCTCGCGCATCAGATCGACGCCTGCCTTGCGCAGCTTGGGACCGAAAGGTTTCCGCAGGCGTTCTGCGACCTCGTCGAAGCGATGGAGGTCGATCAGATCATGGTCTTCTCGCTGCGCGCCGATCACGCCAGCTGCTTGCTGTCCCGCCATTTCCGCCATGCCGCGCTGGCCGAGAAACTGGCGACGCAGTACCTTGATCGCTGGTTCCTGAAAGACCCACTGCTGGCGGACCTGCTTGCCGCGGCGCCGGGCACCGTGGCGGTTCGGCGGCTGGAGGACGTTCAGGCCGATATGGACGCCGTCTATCGGCGGATCTTCTTCGACGAACCGGGGTTAACGGCAAAGACCACGCTTCTTGCAGCGGGTGACAGCCTGCGGCTGTTCGTGAGCCTGTACAGATCGAAACGCGGGCCGGATGGACCGGCCCCCGATCTGGCCCGGCTGGTGGGGCGTCTGGCGCTGTTGCACTTCGAGAAGGCCGCCGACACCGGCATTCCGCCGCCCCTTGCGGTGCTGAGCACGCGCGAGCAAGCGGTGTGCCTGGGTATCCTCGCCGGCCAGAAAGCCGAGAGCATTGCCGCCGATCTTGGAGTCGCGCCGTCGACGGTCGTCACCTACCGCAAGCGTGCTTACGAAAAGCTTGGCCTGACCTCGCGCGCCGGGCTCTTCGCAATCTGCCGGGATTGAGGCCACCAAAACAAGAAAGCCCGGCGCCGGGGCACCGGGCTTTCCAAAATCGGATTGAACAGGGTCAGGCGGGTTGCGCCAGCACGCCCTTCTCACGGGCGAGTTCCTTCATCCGCTTTTGCAGCTTCTCGAACGCGCGCACCTCGATCTGGCGGATACGCTCGCGGCTGACGCCATACTGGCCCGACAGGTCCTCAAGCGTCACGGCCTGATCCTGCAGGCGGCGCTGGGTCAGGATATCCTGCTCGCGCTCGTTCAGCACTTCCAGAGCCTCGGCCATCAGTTCGCGCCGAACTTCCAGTTCGTTCTTTTCCTCGTAGCTGCCGGCCTGGTCGGCGTCTTCGTCTTCCAGCCAGTCCTGCCATTCGGTCGCGCTGTCGCCTTCCGAGCCGACCATAGCGTTGAGGCTCGCATCGCCACCGGACATCCGGCGGTTCATCGAGATCACCTCGTCCTCGGTCACGCCCAGATCGGTCGCGATCTTCGCGACCTTGTCGGGGTGCAGGTCGCCGTCCTCAAGCGCGCCGATACGGGCCTTCGCCTTGCGGAGGTTGAAGAACAGCTTCTTCTGCGCCGAGGTGGTGCCAAGTTTCACAAGGCTCCACGACCGCAGGATATATTCCTGAATAGCGGCGCGGATCCACCACATCGCATAGGTCGCAAGGCGGAACCCCTTCTCGGGATCGAACCGCTTCACGGCCTGCATCAAGCCGACGTTGGCTTCCGAAATCACCTCGGCCTGGGGCAGACCATAGCCACGGTATCCCATGGCGATCTTGGCGGCGAGACGCAGGTGCGAGGTGACCAGCTTGTGCGCTGCACCCGTATCCTCACGTTCGACCCATGCCTTGGCCAGCATGTATTCCTCTTCCGGTTCCAGCATCGGAAACTTGCGGATTTCCTGCAAATACCGGTTCAGCCCCTGTTCCGGGGACGGCGCTGGAAGAGTCGCATAATTGCTCATGTGCATCCCTCTTGGCGCCCGAATGTTTCGGGCCTTAACATCCATCTAGGCATCCCGTCACCACCGTTCAAGATGGCGCGGTACTCGACAGGTGGTACGCAAGATGTGCGGATTTCCGTCGCGCATCCACCAATGTCATCGAATTTCACGGCTTCGTGTCACGGGGTGAAGCCCCGAGCGCCGCCAACAGTTCCTTCAAATCGACGGGAAGATCCGCCTCAAACCTTAAGAAATCGTTCGTTTCGGGGTGAACGAACCCCAAAGTTGCGGCGTGAAGCGCCTGCCGAGGAAAATTCGCGGCGGCCTCTGCGGCACCGGCTGGTTCGCAACGCGCAGGCAGCTTTCGGCGACCGCCATAGACCGGGTCGCCGATCAGCGCATGGCCGGCATGCGCCATGTGAACCCGGATCTGGTGCGTCCGCCCGGTCTCGAGCCAGCAGTCCACCAGCGCGGCGGCGGGCGGACGGCCAAGCAGTTCCACCACCCGTGCCCGCGTGACGGCATGTTTGCCGCCCTGAAACACGACGGCCTGCTTCTGCCGGTCGGTGCGGTGGCGGGCGATCTGGGTGGTCAGCTTCAGAATGCCGCCATCCTCGAAGCTCACCCCGCGGATACCGCGCAGACGCGGGTCGGCGGCATCGGGCACGCCGTGGACCACGGCGAGGTAATGGCGTTCGACCGAGTGCTTTTCGAATTGGGCGGCCAGAGAATGATGGGCGCGGTCCGTCTTGGCGGCGACCAGAAGACCACTGGTGTCCTTGTCGATCCGGTGCACGATGCCGGGACGTGCGACGCCACCGACGCCGGACAGGCTGTCGCCACAATGGGCCAGCAATGCGTTGACCAGCGTTCCCGCGGGACTGCCCGGCGCGGGATGCACCACCATCCCTGCGGGCTTGTTGACGACGATCAGGCTGTCGTCCTCGAACACCACCTCCAGCGGGATGTCCTCGGGCGTCATGTCGGTCTCCACGGCGGCCTCGATCACCAGTTCATAGACCTGACCCTCGGCGGGCCGGGCCTTGGAATCGGTCACTGCGTCGCCGTCCAGCAGCACCGCGCCCTCGGCCAGCATCTTTGCCAGCCGCGAACGGCTGAGCGCGGCGGCCTCTGGCACGTCGCGGGCCAGTGCCTTATCAAGGCGCGGCGGCGGATCGGAGGCGATCGTCACCAGCAGGCGAGAGGCGGACATGGAAGAGACTCCGGAACAGGCGATCATGGACACGCGGTCGCTCAAGCTTCTGCGGACGCTCGTGACCGTGCTGATGGTGGTAATGATCTGCGGGTTCATAGTGCTGATCGCGTTCCTTGTCACCCGCTTCCCGGAACGCAACGGCCCGGTTCTGCCCGAGGCTGTGGTGCTGCCCGAAGGCGCCAGGGCGCAGGCGGTGACGCTGGGGCGCGGATGGGCCGCGGTTGTGACGCAAGACGACCGCATCCTGATCTTCGATCCCGAAACCGGCGCGCTGCGGCAGGAAGTGGCGATCGAGACGGCGATTGAGGCGGCGACCGAGACGGCGACCGAGTAAGGCGGCGCCCGGAACGACGTCAGGCGCCCACGGCGCGACGCACCATGTTCCAGTAGATACGCTCGACCCGGTCACGGCTCAGCCGCCCGCCATCTTGATACCACGCGCTGACGCCGGTCAGCATCGCAAGCAGCGCCTTCGCCGCAAGGTGCGCGTCGGGCACCCGCATCTCGTCCGAGGCCCCGCCGTCGCGCAGGATCGCCACCAGTTCGGCTTCGTACTGATCGCGCAGCCCGGCGATCACCGCGAAATTCTCGGGCGTGAGGTTGCGCAACTCCATATTCGCCAGAAAGACGCTGTCGGGGTTGTCGAGATGCATCCGGATGTGGAAACGGACGAAGCTTTCAAGGCGTCCGACCGGGCCTTCGCCGCGCGGTTCGGCATCCCAAGCGACCAGAAGAGTTTCCATGTTCTCGCGCAGCAGATCGAACAGAAGCGACTGCTTGTCCGGGATGTGGAGGTAAAGCGCCCCGGCCTGAACCCCGACCTCGGCCGCGAGTTGTCGCATGGAAACAGCGGCATAACCGTCGCGGGCAAAGAGATGCCGGGCCGCGACCTTGATACGCTCCCCGGTATTGCTGGCACCGTTGGCAACAGTTCTTGTCATATCTAATCAATTATTCCAAAAATAGGCACTCACAACGTCATATGAGAAATCATCTGATACAGATACGCCGAATCGCTGCGAAACAGCCTGACAAGGCGCGAATGCTGTCTCAAGTCGCGAAGCCCGGACTTGCCGCACCGCCTGAACACGCCCGCAGCACAGGGATCTTGCCCGTCATGCGCCCAGTTTTCCTGATCTTGCCCCTGTGCCTGTGCCTGGGCCTTGCCGCCTGCTCCGACTGGCCAGAACTGGACCACGCCGTTTCGCCAGAGACGCGGCGGTCGGACTATCCGGAACTTGTGCCGATCGGCGATGTGCTGGCGCGGCGGGGACTGGCCCGCAGCGATGAAACGGACGGCGAGATCCTGTCGGCGCGCGCCGCGAACCTTCGGGCCCGCGCGGCGCTGCTGCGGGGGGTCTCGGTCGACGATGACACCCGCCTTCGCCTGACCCCGGAACTGGAACGGCTGGGCGGCTAGGCCCGCGACGGCGGGATCAGTCGTCGCCGACGAAGAAGGCCTGCGCCGCGGCGCGGATATCGTCGGGCACCTGCTCTGCCTTCCGGGTGACAAGGTTCATCAGCGCGCAGCGGAACCGTGTCTGGAAACAGATCCGCCGCCCGTCGGCGCGGAACAGGCGGTGGCGGAAGGTCATGGACTTTCCCCCTATCGCCGCGATGCCGCTTTCCATGTAGATCGCCTCGCCCACGTGCACCTCGGACAGGAACTCGCTTTCGGCATGGACCACGGCGAAGGACATCCGCCGCCCCTCGCGCATGTCGCGGGCGGTCAGGCCGAACTCTCCCTGAAGCGAAAAGCCCGCGTCGGAACAGGCGGCGAAATAGCGCGACACGTTCATGTGGCCCAGCGCATCGCAATGAGACGGATCGACCGCCGCCCTGTACGAAAGAAACCACGCCATTCCCGTACCCTTTCCTGTTCGCAAACCAACCGCTTCCGGGGGAACCTAGACGAAGGGGGATGCAAGGGGCAGCCCCGATTGTTCCCCGATTGACCCTTGCCTTGCGCCCGAGACTGGCGTTTCTGCGGGATCGGGGCGTCCGGCGCCCTGCCCTTCGATCCGGCCCGGGAGAGCGCCGTGGTGCTTCGCCTTCTCAACCTGTCGCTTCTGATCCTTTTTCCGGTCGCGTGGTTCGCGCCGCTAATGCGGGCGGGACTACTGCCACTGTTCGGCCTGTCGGAAATCTCGGTGATCTCGGGCCTGCAGTCGCTGTGGCAGTCCGATGTGGTGCTTGCAATGCTGGTCACGGTCTTCGCGCTGTTCGCCCCGTATTTGAAAACCATCGGACTGGCGCTGGTCCACTTCGACCTCGCCTCGCCCCGCTTGCTGCCTGCGCTGCACCTGCTTGGAAAACTGGCGATGGCGGACGTGTTCCTTGTGGCGCTGTATATCGTGGTGGTGAAGGGCGTCGGGATGGCCACGGTCGAGACGGCGTGGGGGCTGTACCTGTTCACCGCTTGCATCCTTGGCTCGCTGGCGATCTCGATCCTGACCGGCCGCCGGATGCGCGGCTGAGGTTCGAGGGGGCGCCGCCCCCGTCGCTGCGCGACTCCCCCGAGGTATTTGGAAAGAGAAGAAGCGGGCGGCGTTCCGGTCGGGCTCGGGGTACCGCGGTCGGATGCTGGTGCTGGAGAACATCATCTCTGACCGCGGGTCGAAATACGCCGTCTCGGGCGGGCCCTGCGCGTCGGAGGCGGAGGCGAAAGCCCTCGTCAAGGAACTGCTGCGCAGGAAGAAATTCGCCAAAGCGACGCATCATTCGTGGGGTTTGCTGACCAGTGACGGTCCGGTGAAGAACGACGATGGCGAGGCCGGCGCGGGGATGGTCATCCTGCGTATGCTGGAGCGCGAGGGGCTGACGGATCACCTTGTCGTGGTGACGCGATGGTACGGCGGCAAGCATCTGGGCGGCGACCGGTTCCGGCATGTGCAGGACGCGGTGCGGATCTATCTCGACGCGCTTTAGCCCTTCGTGACGTCGTGGCCGTACAGCCAGTCGAACCGGCGCAGCGGCGCCGAGGGCGCGACGGCGCCACCGATGCGCAGCGCCGTGTGCGCGGCTGTGCGGATCAGCGGGTTTCTCAGGTGGAAATTGCGGGCATTGCCGTTCGCGGTCTCGATCGCACGGACCACGCGCGGGCGGCGGCGGGCCTGGTACAGCGCCAACGCCTCGTCGGCGGGAAGCGCGTTCAGACAGTCGGCCAGCACCCACGCATCTTCCAGCGCCATGTTGGCGCCCTGAGCGAGGAAGGGCAGCGTCGGATGCGCGGCGTCGCCCAAAAGCGCCCAACTGTCGGAGTGCCACGTGTGGGCCACGGGATGCCGGAACAGGCCCCAGATGTGGGTTTCGGTCACCCTGTCGAGCCAGCCGCGAACCTCGGGCGAGAAACCCGCGAAGGCGCGGCGCAGGTTTTCCGGGTCGTCGGGATGGGACCAGCCCTCGTCGACCCACGCGTGGCGTTCTTCCACCGCCACGATGTTCCGCAGCCCGTTGCCCAGCGGGTAGGTCACAAGGTGCCGCCCCGGCCCCATGTAGACGCGGGACTCGGGCGGGGCGTCGTCGGCGATGACGGCGCGCCATGCGGCCTGTCCGGTGAAAAAGGCGCTCTCGGGCCCGTTCAGGGTGGCGCGCATCTGCGAATGCAGGCCCTCGGCGCCGATCCGCAGCATCTCTTCGGACAGAGGGCTGTCGGAAGGGTGAACCTCGGCGCCCAGCCGGATCTCGACCCCTGCCTCGCGCGCGCCGTGGGCCAGCAGTTCGATCAGGCGGGCGCGGTGGATCAGGACGAAGGGATGCCCGGCGGCGTTGTAGGTGGCGAGATCCATCCGCAGCACCGGCGCGCCGCGTCGGTGGTCGCACAGTTGAAGCGCGCGGTTCACGACGCCGGAGGCGCGCAACGCATCGCCCAGTCCGAGCGCATCCAGCACGGCCGAGCCGTTGGGCGAGATCTGAAGCCCGGCTCCGACCTCGCGGATCTCGGGCGCGCGTTCCAGAACGGTGACCTGCGCGCCGCGCTTCGCGAGCGCGATGGCGGCTGCAAGGCCACCGATGCCGGCGCCGACCACGGTAATCCGCTGTCCGATCAGCATGATGGGCTCCCCCTTCCCCTGCAACGCGGTCCCGAAACGAAAAACACCGGGGACCAGCCCCGGTGTCGTTCAGCCTGCGCAGTCGCGCAAGGTATCAATCGTCGCGGTGGACCTTCTCGCGCCGCTCGTGACGTTCCTGCGCCTCGAGGCTCATGGTCGCGATCGGGCGGGCATCGAGCCGCTTGAGCGAGATCGGTTCGCCGGTCACTTCGCAATAGCCGTATTCGCCGTTCTCAATCCGCCGCAGCGCGGCGTCGATCTTGGCGACCAGCTTGCGCTGGCGGTCGCGGGTGCGAAGCTCCAGGGCCCGGTCGGTTTCTTCGCTGGCCCGGTCTGCAATGTCCGGGACAGAGCGGGCGCTGTCCTGCAGCCCCTCAATCGTGTTCTTGCTGTCACCCATCAGGTCTGCTTTCCAGGTGTGCAGCTTTCTTCTGAAATACTCGAGCTGACGCTCGTTCATGAAAGGTTCGTCTTCGGCTGGCGTATAATCGTCCGACAGAAAGGTCTCGGCCTTCATTCCCGTTTTCCCTGCTTGGCCGGACAGGTCGATGTCGCGCTTCATCGGCATCCGGCACCCTCCTTGTGGGGTCCGTCTATAGCATGGCGCGGGGGATGTCACGCAAGAATGCGCCCGCTTGCACGAACCGTTGCCGACAGGTAAGGAAACGTGAACAACCGGCTTCAGCGGATTGAAATCCGATATGAAATTCACGGGCACCGAGTCTTACGTAGCGACAGCCGACCTTACGGTTGCGGTCAATGCGGCGGTCACGCTGGAGCGTCCGCTGCTGGTCAAGGGCGAGCCCGGAACCGGCAAGACCGAACTGGCCCGGCAGGTGGCCGCGTCGCTGGGTCTGCCGATCATCGAATGGCACATCAAATCGACGACCCGCGCACAGCAGGGCCTGTACGAGTACGACGCCGTTTCCCGCTTGCGTGACAGCCAGTTGGGCGATGAACGCGTGAACGATGTGGGTAATTACATTCGCCGCGGAAAACTTTGGGACGCCTTCGTTTCAGAGGGCCGCTGCGTGCTGCTGATCGACGAGATCGACAAGGCCGACATCGAGTTTCCGAACGACCTGCTGCAGGAACTCGACCGGATGGAGTTCCACGTCTACGAGACCGGCGAGACCGTGCGCGCGCAGCAACGCCCGATCGTGATCATCACCTCGAACAATGAGAAGGAACTGCCCGACGCCTTCCTGCGGCGCTGTTTCTTCCACTACATCCGTTTCCCCGATCTGGAAACGATGCGCCAGATTGTCGATGTCCATTTTCCAAATATCAAGGAATCGCTTCTGACCGCGGCTCTGACCCGATTCTATGAGATTCGCGATATGTCGGGGCTGAAGAAGAAGCCGTCGACCTCGGAAGTGCTGGACTGGCTGAAGCTGCTGTTGGCCGAAGACCTTACCGCCGAGGACCTGCGCGCCTCTGGCAAGGACGCCCTGCCCCGGCTGCACGGGGCGCTGCTGAAGAACGAACAGGACGTCCATCTGTTCGAACGGCTGGCCTTCATGGCGCGCGGCGGACGCTGAAGCGCCTCTCAATTACGCCGCCCGCGCCCTATTGCCGCCGCAGCGTCACATTGAATTGACGTGGTTTGACAAGCTATGAGTGCAAGGGTTGCGCGCATGTCGCGTTGCCCGGAGGCAAGTAAAGATGACGACCAACCGCCCCGTGATCCGTCCTGTCGAGGCAGGAGACCGCGAGGAATGGCAAAGGCTGTGGACAGCCTATCTGACATTCTACCAAAGCAGCGTCCCGGCCGAGGTCTACGACACGTCTTTCGCGCGGCTATTGGGCAACGATCCGCACGATTTCCATGGTCTGCTCGCCGTGGTTGATGGCAAGCCGTGCGGGCTGGTGCACTATCTTTACCACCGTCACATGTGGAAAACCGAGAACGTGTGCTACCTGCAGGACCTTTACGCCGACCCCGACGTGCGCGGGCGCGGCATAGGACGGGCGCTGATCGAAGCGGTCTATGCCGCCGCCGACGCGGCCGGGTCGCCGACGGTCTACTGGCTGACGCAGGAGTTCAACGCCGAGGCGCGGCAGCTGTACGACCGCATCGGCACGCTCACGCCATTCATCAAGTACAACAGGGCTTAGGCCAATGCGTATTCTCCTTCTGATTTTGGCCGCCCTTTCGCTTGCCGCCTGTGGTGCGCCGCCGCCGCCGGATACTCCGACGCGCCGGATCACGCTTCCCACGACCGAGCCGCTACCGCCGATGAAGACCTTCGCCGTGCCGCAGGTCAGCCCGCCGGGCCGGTCCAACGCGTCGATCGCCCGCGATTTCCTTGACCTATCCTTCGCGCTGGAAAGCGGGCGGCAACTGCCGGTCCTGACCCGGTTCGAAGGGCCGATCTCGGTCCGCGTCACGGGCCGCGCGCCCGCCAGCGTCGGGCCCGACCTTGCACGCCTGCTGAGCCGTCTGCGCCGCGAGGCCGGAATCTCTATCACGCAGGTCGCACCGGATCAGGATGCGTCGATCACCATCGAAGTGATGGCCCGCAGCGAGTTGCAGAAATACGTGCCGCAGGCCGCCTGTTTCGTGGTGCCGCGACTGTCCAGCTGGGCCGAGTTCAAGCGCCTGCGCCGCACCGACGCCGTCGACTGGACCACCCTTCAGACTCGCGAGCGCATGTCGATCTTCCTGCCCGGCGATGTCAGCCCGCAAGAGGCGCGCGACTGTCTGCACGAGGAACTGGCGCAGGCTCTGGGCCCGCTCAATGACCTGTACCGGCTGGGCGACAGCGTCTTCAACGACGACAACTTCCACACCGTGCTGACCGGCTTCGACATGCTGATCCTGCGCGCCTATTACCATCCGTCGCTGCAATCCGGGATGACCCGCGAGCAGGTGGCGGCGCGGCTGCCGGCGATCCTTGCCCAGCTGAACCCGCGGGGTCAGCAGGTCGCGGACGCCCTGCCCTCGCGCACGCCGCGCGCGTGGATCGACGCCATCGAAGAGGCGCTTGGGCCCCGCACCAGCGACATGCGCCGTCAGGCCGCCGCCAAGCGGGCGGTGAACATCGCCCGCGAGCAGGGCTGGACCGACAACCGCATGGCGTTTTCGCTGTTCGCGCTGGGTCGTCTTGCCCTGTCGGGAGAGGCCGACATCGCGCTGGCCTCGTTCCTGCAGGCGGGCGTGCTGTACAAGTCCAAACCCGAGACGCAGCTTCAGGCGGCCCATGTGGCGATGCAACTGGCCGCCTTCGCGCTGAGTTCCGGTCAGGCGGACACCGCGATCCAGATGGTGGACGAAAGCATCGGCGTTGTGGCGCAGGCCGAAAACGCCGCCTTGCTGTCGACGCTTCTGATGATCAAGGCCGAAGCGCTAGAGGTGCAGGGTCGTGTCGTCGAGGCAAAGGCGGTACGTCGTGACAGTCTTGGCTGGGCGCGATATGGGTTCGGTTCGGACGAGTCCGTCCGGGCGCGGCTTTCGGAAATCGCTGCGCTGAGTTCACGGGTGAAAGCAGCAGGTTAGTCATGATCGTTCTTGCAAGCGCGGTGTTCGGGGTATTGCTTGGTATTCTCACGGCGCGGAAGAACGGCGGCAACAAGAAGGACATGGCGCAGTACGCGGCGGGCTTCGGCATCGCCATGACACTCGTCGGCGTCGTGATCACCATCATTGTCGCGCGCACCGTGAGCTGATGTTCCTTCCCTTCTTCGACAGGCTGAAAACCGCGGGCGTGCCCGTCAGCCTGCGGGAATACCTTGCCTTCCTCGAAGGGATGCAGGCCGGGCTGGTCACCTACGACATCGAAGGTTTCTACTATCTCGCCCGCGCCGCGATGGTGAAGGACGAACGCAATCTCGACCGGTTCGACCGTGCCTTCGCCGCCGCGTTCGAGGGGCTGGACTCGATCTCGATCGAGGCGATGGTCGAGGCCATGGACCTGCCCGAAGACTGGCTCCGCAAGATGGCCGAAAAGCATCTCTCGCCCGAGGAGCGCGCCGAAATCGAGGCGCTTGGCGGGTTCGAAAAGCTGATGGAGACGCTGAAGGAACGGCTGGCCGAACAGGAAGGCCGGCATCAGGGGGGCTCGAAGTGGATCGGCACCGCCGGGACCTCGCCGTTCGGCGCGCAGGGATACAATCCGGAAGGCGTTCGGATCGGGCAGGAAAAGGGCCGCCACGGCCGCGCGGTCAAGGTGTGGGACAAGCGCGAGTTCCGTGACTTCGACGATCAGGTCGAGATCGGCACCCGGAACATCAAGGTCGCTCTGAAGCGCCTGCGCAAATGGGCGCGCGACGGGGCCGCGGAAGAGCTGGACCTGAACGGCACGATCCGCGCCACCGCCGAGCATGGCTATCTCGACGTGAAGACCCGCCCCGAGCGGCGCAACGCGGTGAAGGTGCTGCTGTTTCTTGACGTCGGCGGGTCAATGGACCCGCATGTGAAGGTGGTCGAGGAACTGTTCAGCGCGGCGCGGGCCGAGTTCAAGCACCTCGAGCATTTCTACTTCCACAATTGTCTGTACGAGGGCGTCTGGCGCGACAACCGCCGCCGCTGGAACGCGCAGACACCGACGCAGGACGTGCTGAATACCTACGGCTCGGACTACAAATGCATCTTCGTCGGGGACGCCAGCATGTCGCCCTACGAGATCCTGCATCCCGGTGGCGCGAACGAACACTGGAACCCCGAGGCCGGAAGCGTCTGGCTGGACCGCGCGCTGGCTCAATGGCCGTCGCTTTTGTGGATCAACCCGGTGCGCGAGACGCACTGGGACTACACCCAGTCGATCCGCATCATCCAGCAGATCCTTGGCTCTGACCGCATGGTGCCGATGACGCTGGACGGAATCGAGCGCGGGATGAAGGCGCTGGGCCGCTAGCCCGCTCGCCGCGACGTCTGCGCACTTGCCTACAACTGACTTCCCGAGTCATCTGGACCCATGGCCGACCACCCCTCTCTGATGCGCCGCCTCGCGTCTGCGCTGCGCCGCCACCCGGTGCTGTTTCCAGCCTTCGGACTGGCGCTTGTGGTGTTCCTCGTCTTCGCCGTCCGTTCCACCATGTTCGCCGTCTACTGGGCCGATCCGGCGCATCGCGACCAACGGATCGAGGGCTGGATGACCCCGGCCTACGTCTCGCATTCGTGGCACGTCCCGCGCGAGGTGATGGAGGCCGCCATCGGCAGCGACGAACCGAAGCTGAAAGGTGGAAAGCCGACGTTGGACCGCATCGCGCGCGAAGAGGGCGTGCCGACCGCCGACCTGATCGCCCGGATCGAGACGGCCATCGCCACCCACCGCGACATGGCCCCGTCCGAATGATCGAGACGATCCTTGCAGCTGTGCCGGTCTACGGCCTGTGGATCGTGACTCTGGCCACGTTTCTCAGCTGCCTCGCGATGCCGATCCCCTCTTCGCTGGTCATGCTGACCGCAGGCGCTTTCGTGGCGGCGGGGGACCTGTCGCTTGTGTGGGTCGTCGTGCTTGCGTGGGTCGGCGCGGTGCTGGGCGATCAGGCCGGGTTCCTGCTGGGACGGGGCGGCGGGCGGCTGGGAGAACGGCTGACCCGAAGCGGCAAGGCCGCCGAGTTGATGGAACGCGCGCACGCCTTCTCGGAACGGCACGGCGGTCCGGGGGTGTTCTTCAGCCGCTGGCTCGTGTCGCCGCTGGGCCCCTACATGAACCTTGTATCCGGCGCGACCCGGATGCGTTGGCTGCGCTTCGCGTTGTGGGGCGCCGCGGGCGAGGCGGTGTGGGTCGCGATCTATGTCGGGCTTGGCTATTCATTCTCGGACAGCATCACGGCGGTGGCGCAGGTGGCGGGCAACTTCTCTGGCGCGCTGGCTGCCGGGGCCGTCGCCATCGGGCTGGGTCTGTGGCTGCGTGCCGCGCTGCGGCGTGACAGGCGCTTGCCCAAGGACTGATCCGCGCGCCATGATCCGCGCATGAGCACCGCACCCGTCTTCGAGATCGACCTCGCCGCCTTCACCCAAGACCCCTACCCCGCGCTTGCCGAGATGCGCGACGGCGGACCGCTGTGGCACGTGCCACAGCTTGGCGCGACGCTTTTTGTTCGCCGCGACGACATCTTCACGCAGGAAAAACGGATCGATGTGTTCTCCAGCCACCAGCCGGGCGGTCTGATGACCGAACTGATGGGCGAGAACATGATGCGCAAGGACGGCGACGCGCACGCTGCCGAGCGCCGCGCCACCTTTCCCGCCTTCTCGCCCCGCACCGTCCGCGACAGCTGGACCGCCGAATTCCGCGCGCAGACCCAGCGAGTGCTGGACGCGCTGGCGCCGCTGGGGTCCGCCGATCTCGTGGCCGACTACGCGATGCCGGTGTCGGCCGAGGCGCTTAAGGTGATCACCGGGCTCACCAACATGGACTGGCGCGAGATGGACCGCGTGAGCCAGGGAATGATGGACGGCATCGCCAACTACGCGGGCGACCCGGAGGTCGAGGCGCGCTGCCACGATTGCACCGCTTCTATCGACGCCCATATCGACGCGCGGGTCGAGGCGCTGAGGGCCGCGCCGGACAAGTCGCTGCTGTCGGTTCAGCTTGAGGCCGGACTGCCGATGGACAGCGTTCGCGCCAACGTGAAGCTGGCGATCTCAGGCGGGCAGAACGAACCCCGCGATGCCATCGCCGGGGCCGCTTGGGCGCTTCTCACCCATCCAGAGCAACTGGCGATGGTCCTGACCGGAGAGGCGTCGTGGCGCGACGCGTTCGAGGAATACGCCCGCTGGATCTCTCCCATCGGGATGTCGCCGCGCCGGGTGGCGCAGGAGGACGAGGTCCACGGGGTGCGGTTCGAGCCGGAAGAACGGGTGTTCTTCATGTTCGGATCGGGCAACCGCGACGCGCAGGTGTTCCCGGACCCCGACCGGTTTGACATCACCCGCGATACCGGCCCGTCGCTTGCCTTCGGTGCGGGCCCGCATTTCTGCGCGGGCGCCGCCGCAAGCCGGGCGCTGATCACCGAGGTCGCTCTGCCGATGCTGTTCGACCGCCTGCCCGGCCTTCGGATCACCGGCGAGGTGCCGTTTGCTGGCTGGGCCTTCCGCGGCCCGCTGAAACTGCCGGTGGGGTGGCCGGTCTGACCCCGCGCCTCGACATCCGGGCGCTGACCCCGGCGCGATGGGCGGACTTCGAGACCGTCCTCGGGCGCAGCGGGCAAAGCGGGTGCTGGTGCATGTACTGGATCACCGATGGCTCTGCCGCGTTCCGTGACGGCTCGAAGGGCGGCGCCGGGGCGGAGAACCGCGGCGCGTTTCACAACATCGTCGACAATGGCCCACCGCCGGGTCTTCTGGGCTATGTCGGCGACGAACCTGTCGGCTGGGTGCGTATCCTGCCGCGCAATACCCTGCCCGGCCTGTCCCGCTCGCGCCTGTTCTCGACGGACCTGCCGACAGACGGCGTCTGGTCGATCTCGTGCTTCGTCATCCGCGCGAAGTGGCGGCGGCAAGGGCTGACCGAGCAGCTTGCCCGCGCCGCCGTCCGCCATGCCCGCGAAAATGGCGCGCGCGCGGTCGAAGCCTATCCGACCGACACCGAGGCCCGGAAATCCACCAGTGCCGTCTACCTTGGGCTTGCGTCGACCTTCCGGCGGCTGGGCTTCGAGGAGGTGCAGCGCAAGGCGCCCGAGAAGCCGATGATGCGGCTGTTCCTGACGTGATCGCAGCCTGCTTGCCCCCGCCCCGCGCCACGCCCATATTCCGCCCATGCTGAAGTTCACGCCCCTCTTGCTCGCCCTGATCTACGGACTGGTTCTGTACCGCTTTTCGGCGTGGCGGACGGCGAAGCAGCTCGAAGCGAAGTCGACCGAACTGGCTGACCCGCTATTGAAGAACCTGTGCGACCGGATGGCCGCCGCGCTCGACCTGCCTCGCATCCGGGTGCATGTCTACGAGGTCGAGCCGGTCAACGGCCTCGCCGCGCCGGACGGGCGGATCTACATCACCCGCGGGTTCTTTCGGAAATACCGCGAGGGGCTGGTGAACGCCGACGAGATGGCGACGGTCATCGCGCATGAACTGGGGCATGTCGCCCTTGGGCATTCGCGTCGCCGGATGATCGACTTTTCCGGCCAGAACGCGCTGCGCATGGGACTTGCCATGCTGCTGGGCCGCCTTTTGCCGGGAATCGGCGTGCTTGTCGCAAACACGATCACCCGGCTTGTCGCCGCCGGGCTGTCGCGGTCGGACGAATACGAGGCGGATGCCTATGCCTCTGCCTTGCTGGTGAAATCCGGGATTGGCACCGAGCCGCAGAAATCGCTGTTCGGCAAGCTCGACCGGCTGACAGCCGCGAATGCAGGGGCGATGCCGGCGTGGTTCATGAGTCACCCGAAGACCGCGGACCGCATTGCCGCGATCGAGAAGAACGAGGCGAAATGGGCCACGGTGGGCCGGACCTGACAGCCGGGCTCAGGCCCAGCCGCCGCCCAGATCCTCGTCCGCTTTCGTGATCCAGTGCTCTTCCAGCCAGTCGCAAGGCAGAGACCAGCGCAACAGCGAGCCGCGATAGCCCGCCACCGCCTCGGGCATCTTGGGCCGTCCGTGGAAGCACACCACGCGCGCGTCCTGCGGCAGTTTCGGCTGCCGCAGCCAGTTCACCGGCGGCAGTCCGATGCAGTCATGCTTGAAGCTGACCACCCACTCGTCCGGGATGTACGAAAACGCGTCCATCTCCTGCGCCAGCGTCGACGTGTAGCGCTGTTCGCTGCCGCGCGCCTTCTCGACCTCGGCGGTCGGGTTCGCCGCGAGACGTTCGTAAAGCCAAGGGTGCAGCGCGGGATCGTAACGGAAGACCGAGCCATGCCCGGTGGGCCGCCCGCGCCGCGCCTCGACCCAGTCGGCACGCATCGCGACGGTGCCCGGTTCGTAGCGTAGAATGTCGTCCAGCGGGCCGGTGATCACCACGTCCAGATCGAAGCCCAGCACCGGCCCTTTCAGGTCGGGGATCAGGCCGGGACGGAACAACGAGACCTTCCGCATCGCGCCCTGCCGGTTCGCCACCGCCAGCGCCGCGTTCATCTCGTCGTGGAAGGGTTCGACCGGCAGGTCCAGCACCTCGACATCGGGATGCAGCCCGTCCGCGTGCTCGGTCATGCACAGAAACCGGATCGGAACCTTCAGGTTGCGACGCACCCCGGAATAAAGCCGGTTCACGTATTCGGGGCCGAAGGCCGTGCCCCACTTGATGCAGACGACTGTCGCAGCTTTCATCGCTCACCTCTCCGCTGGCCCCGCCATAGGCGAGGCCGAGCGGACGGTAAAGGCATCAGGCCGCGGGCATCCGCGATTCGACGATTCCCGCGTACCACGAGCATCCGGCGGGGATCGCGTCGTCGTTGAAGTTGTACTCGGGATGGTGCACCGGGGCGGTGTCGCCGTTGCCGACAAGGATATAGGCGCCCGGACGTTCCAGCAGCATGTAGGCGAAGTCCTCGCCGCCCATCACCAGCGGCGCGTCGGCGCATTCGCCCGACACGTTCCGCGCGACTTCGGCTGCATAGTCCGTTTCGGTCTCGGTGTTGGCCATGACCGGGTAGCCCTCGATCCAATGCACGTCCGCCTTCGCGCCAAAGACTTCGGCGGTGCTTGTGGCGATGTGTTTCAGACGTTCTTCCGCCTGCTTACGGACGCCTTCGTCCAGCGTGCGGATCGTACCACGCAACGTCACACGCTGCGGGATGACGTTGAACGCGGTCGAGGAGGTCTCGAACGAGGTCACCGACACCACCACCTGCTGTGTCGGATCGACGTTGCGGCTGGCGATGGTTTGCAGCGCCAGCACGAGATGGCTGGCGACCACGGTGCTGTCCACCGTCTCGTGCGGCTTGGCGGCGTGGCCGCCCTTGCCTTCCACGGTGATCTCGAACTGGTCGGTGGCGGCGAAGAAGGCGCCGGGCCGGATCGCGAACGTGCCCGCGGGAACGCCCGGCCAGTTGTGCATGCCGTAGACCTCGTCGATCGACCAGCGTTCCATCATGCCGTCGTCGCACATCTCGCGGCCGCCGCCGCCGCCCTCTTCGGCGGGTTGGAAGATGACAACGCAGGTGCCGTCGAAATTGCGCGTCTCGGCAAGGTACTTCGCCGCGCCCAGCAGCATGGCGGTGTGGCCGTCATGGCCGCAGGCATGCATCGCGCCCGGCGTCTCGGACGCATAATCGAGGCCGGTCTGTTCGTTGATCGGCAGCGCGTCCATGTCGGCGCGCAGGCCGATGGTGCGGCCCGAGGTATTGGTCTTGCCCTTGATGACCGCCACGACCCCGGTGCGGCCGATTCCGCCCACGACCTCGTCGCAGCCGAAAGCTTCGAGCTTTTCCTTCACCAGCGCCGAGGTGCGGTGCGTATCGAACAGGATCTCGGGGTGGCGGTGAATGTCGCGGCGCCACTCGGTGATCTCGGGCAGCAGCTCTGCGAAACGGTTCTTGACGGGCATCGGTCCTCCTGGCGTCTGGATGGAAAGAACGTGGGGCAGAACGCCATCAGTCTCAAGCCCCGCTGCGCGTTCCACGCCGATCCCAGCCGGTGAAAACGTCACGGCACTTCGGCGAATGCCCTTAATTGACGCGTCCCACGCGGCAGGTTGCATGCTGCTGCAGCGCAGAACGATGCGACGCAAAGGCACCCAAAGCCGCCGCGCCTGCATCGCCGAACAAATGGTTGCGGGGTGCTTTTTTCATGCTAACGTCCCGCCTTAACAAATGCCGGGCGAAACGACCCGGGCGGCGAAAGCCGACAATGACAGGGGAGTTCTGCATGCCCGACGGGCAGCTGCCGGTACTTGACGTACGGGACCTGAAAACCGTTTTCCGCACCCGCCGTGGCGAGGTGCATGCGGTAAACTCGGTAAGCTTCGATCTCAAACCCGGCGAACTGCTGGGTGTGGTCGGAGAGAGCGGATCCGGCAAATCGGTGACGATGATGTCGCTGATCGGGCTTCTGCCCTCGCCGCCGGCCGAGGTCCGCGACGGACAGGTCCTGTTCGGTGACAACGATCTTCTGAAAGCCGACGAGGACACGCTGCGCTCGATCCGGGGCGCACGGATCGGGTTCGTGTTTCAGGATCCGATGACCTCGCTGAACCCGGTGTTCACGGTCGGCTATCAGCTGATGGAGCCTTTGCGAAAGCACATGGGGCTGAACAAGAAGGCGGCGCGGGCTCGGGCGCAGGAGCTTTTGGAACTTGTGGGCATCCCCGATGCCGGTCGGCGGCTGAAGGACTATCCGCACCAGTTTTCGGGCGGGATGCGGCAGCGGGTGATGATCGCCATCGCGCTGGCCTGCGACCCCGAGGTCCTGATCGCGGACGAACCGACCACGGCGCTGGACGTGACAATTCAGGCGCAGATCCTCGAACTGGTGAAAGAGCTGCGTCAGAAGCTGGGGATGGCCATCGTCTGGATCACGCACGACCTTGGCGTCATCGCCGGCATCGCCGACCGGGTGATGGTGATGTACGGCGGACAGATCGTCGAACACGCGCCGGTCAAGGAACTGTTCGGCAATCCGCAGCATCCCTACACGCGCGCGTTGCTTGGCACCGTTCCGGCGATGCACGGCACCCGCGAGGCGCGGCTGCGGGTGATCGAGGGCCAGCCGCCGGTGCTGGATGCGCCGCCCGCCGCCTGCCCGTTCCGCGCCCGCTGCACCCACAGCTTCGAGCGGTGCGAGCGCGAGAACCCGCCGCGCATTCCGGTCGGCCCGCTGCACGACGCCGCCTGTTTCTGGAACCCCGCGACCGGAGGACCCCGCGATGCCTGACGGGACGCCGCCGAACAAGCTGGTCGAGGTCTACGACCTGAAAATGCACTTCCCGATCTACGGTGGCGTGTTGCGCCGCCGGGTGGGCGAAGTGAAGGCCGTGGACGGGGTCAGCTTCGACATCCACGAAGGCGAGACGCTGGGTCTGGTGGGGGAATCCGGCTGTGGCAAGTCCACCTGCGGCCGCGCGGTGCTGCGGCTGTACGAAGTGACGGATGGCGCGGTGAAGATCGAGGGCGAGAACATCGCCGACTGGTCGGCCGAACACCTGCGCAAGGTACGGCCCAAGATGCAGATGGTGTTTCAGGACCCGCAGGCCTCGCTGAACCCCCGGATGACAGTGGCGTCGATCATCGGCGAGCCGCTCGACGAGCACACGCGGCAGTCGAAGAAGGACAAGCTGAACCGGGTCTATCACCTGATGGACGCCGTGGGTCTGAACCGCGATTTCGCGAACCGCTATCCGCACGAGTTTTCCGGTGGCCAGCGGCAGCGCATCGGCATCGCCCGCGCGCTGGCGCTGAACCCGCGCTTTATCGTCTGCGATGAACCCATCGCCGCGCTCGACGTGTCGATTCAGGCGCAGGTGGTGAACCTGCTCGAGGATTTGCAGGAAGAGTTCGGCCTGACCTACCTGTTCATCAGCCACGACCTGTCGATGGTGCGCCACATCGCCGACCGCGTGGCGGTGATGTACCTTGGCAAGATCGTCGAGCTTGCGCCGCGCGATGCGCTCTACGACTCGCCGCTGCATCCCTACACGCAAGCGCTTTTGTCGGCGGTTCCGGAACCGGACCCATCGCTTGAGGCGCGGACCGAACGGATCATCCTGAAGGGCGACGTGCCCTCGCCCGCGAACCCGCCGAAAGGCTGCAATTTCTGCACCCGCTGCCCGCAGGTGATGGACATCTGCCGCCAGACCGAACCCGAGTACCGCGAGGTCGCGCCCGGACATTTCACCGCCTGCCACCTGCAGGACGGTCAACCGCAACAACAGCAACAACAACAAGCCACGGACGCGGGCCAACCCGCGCCAGCACAGAGGCAAGAGCAAAGCCAACAAGGAGAGGATACATGAAACTCAGGACATTATTGCTGGGCGCGGCCGCCGCGACGGCCCTCGCACCGGTCTCGGCCATGGCCGAGCGCGGCAGCGACGGCCAGCTCAACATCATTTACTGGCAGGCGCCTTCGACCCTGAACCCGTTCCTGTCGGGCGGCACCAAGGAAGTCGAATCCGCCTCGATGATCATCGAGCCGCTGGTGCGGTTCGACCAGGACGGCAACATGGTGCCGTGGCTGGCCGCGGACATCCCGACGCTGGAAAACGGCGGCGTGGCCGAGGACCTGAAGTCGATCACCTGGACGCTGAAGGAAGGCATCGTCTGGTCGGACGGTACGCCCCTGACCGCGGCTGACGCCGTGTTCACCTGGGAATACTGCACCCACCCCGAAGGCGGCTGCGCGCAAAGCTCGTATTTCGACGGCGTGTCGTCGGTCGAGGCGGTGGACGACCTGACTATCAAGGTCAGCTTCACCGAAGCCAAGCCCTTCCCCTACACCGCCTTCGTCGGCTCGGAGAGCCCGATCATTCAGGCCGCCCAGTTCGCCGACTGCCTTGGCGCCAAGGCGCCCGAGTGCACCGAGGCCAACTTCAACCCGATCGGCACCGGCCCGTTCATGGTCACCGAGTTCAAGCCGAACGACGTGATCACGCTGGAGATGAACCCCAACTTCCGCGAAGCCGACAAGCCGGCCTTCGCCACGGTGGTGTTCAAGGGCGGCGGCGACGCCGCTGCGGCGGCGCGTTCGGTCATGGAGACCGGCGAGTTCGACTATGCGTGGAACCTGCAGCTTGACCCGATGCTGCTGGACGAGATGCAGGCCAAAGGTCTTGGCACCGTCGTTTCGGCCTTCGCCACCTCGGTCGAGCGGATCCACGTCAACCAGACCAACCCCGACCCGTCGCTGGGCGAGGGCCGCGCCACGGTCGACAACCCGCACCCGTTCCTGACGGATCCGGCGATCGGCAAGGCGATGTCCATGGCCATCGACCGCGAACTGCTGGTCGAGATCGGCTACGGCGCCGGTGGCCAGCCCACCTGCAACGTGCTGCCGGCTCCGGCCGTCTATGCCTCGACCGCCAACGATGGCTGCCTTGTGCAGGACATCGAGGGCGCCAAGGCGGTGCTGGAAGAAGCCGGCTGGACCGACACCGACGGTGACGGCATCCGCGACAAGGACGGCGTGAAGCTGTCGGTTCTCTACCAGACCTCGACCAACGCCGTCCGTCAGGACACGCAGGCGCTGGTCAAGCAGTGGTGGGAAGAAATCGGCATCGAGACCGAGCTGCGCAACATCGACGCCTCGGTGTTCTTCGGCGGTGACCCGGGCTCGCCCGACACCTTCCAGAAGTTCTTCGCCGACGTCGAGATGTACACCAACAACTTCGCGGGCGTCGACCCCGAGGCGTACATGGCAAACTGGCGCTGCTCCGAGATTCCGGGCCCCGACAGCCAGTGGCAGGGCTCGAACATCCAGCGTTTCTGCTCGGAAGAGTATGACGCGCTGGTCGACGAGCTGTCGAAGACCGCCGGGATCGACGCGCGTGCCGCGATCGTGAAGCAGATGAACGACATGCTGATGGAAAGCTACTCGATCATCCCGCTGATCTGGCGCGGCAACCCGTCGGCGCACGCCAACTCGCTGGGCGGCGTGATGATGAACGACTGGGATTCCGAGATCTGGAACATCAAGGACTGGTACCGGATCGACGGCTAAGCCCGTTTTCCTGACATGACACCGGGATGCCCGCCTTCGGCGCGGGCATCCCCACCAACGAACCGAGCGCAGGAGCCCGCACCATGAGTCGCCAGCCCGCCACGCCAGGGATCGCCCGTCGATGCTGACCTTCACGATCCGCCGTCTTCTGCTTGCGATCCCGACGCTGCTGCTGATCTCGCTGGTCATCTTCCTGCTTCTGGAACTGGCGCCCGGCGACCCGATGGCGCAGGTGCCGCTGACCGTGCCGCCCGAGGTGAAGGAAAAGATGCGCCAGGCGCTCGGCCTGGGCGAGCCGGTGCACATCCGCTACCTGAAATGGATCTGGCAGTTCTTCGTCATCGAACCGATGAACCTGATCGACGCGATGTTCGGCACCTCGCTGGCCGAGGGCCAGCTGCGCGTGATCTCGTGGCAGACCCGTTCGCCCGTGATGGACATCGTCGCCCAGCGCCTGCCGCAGACCCTGTGGGTCGTGGGCGTGGCCTATGTCGTAGCGGTGCTGATCGCGATCCCGATCGGCGTCTATTCCGCCTACAAACAGTATTCCTGGTTCGACCAGGCCGGCACCTTCGTCACCATGGTCGGCTTCTCGGTCCCGCCCTTCTTCTCGGGCGTTCTGGTGATCGTGATCTTCTCGGTGAACCTCGGCTGGTTCCCGTCGATCTACGACACCACTCACCGGGTCACCGACTGGGACAGCTTCGTGGTGCAGCTCAAGCAGATGATCATGCCGGTGATGGTGCTGGCTTTGCAGATCACCTCGCAAATCAGCCGCTTTATGCGGGCGTCGATGCTCGACAATCTCGGGCAGGACTATGTCCGCACCGCCCGCGCAAAGGGGATGACCGAAAGCACGGTTGTGCTGATGCACGTGCTGCGCAACTCGATGATCCCCGTGGTCACGGTTATCGCGCTGGGCATCCCCTCGATCTTCGGCGGCGCCATCATCACCGAGCAGGTGTTCAAGGTGAACGGGATCGGCCAGTTGCTGATCACCGCCATCCAGGCCAACGACATGCCGATGGTCCAGACGCTGACCTTCATCTTCGCCGTGCTGATCGTGCTGTTCAACCTGATCGCCGACGTCCTTTACGGCATCCTCGACCCGAGAATCCGCTATGACTGATACCGACGACCGCCGCGACGACGTGCCGGCCGAACCGGCCGCGAACCCGGCAGGCGCCGGGGCCGCTCCCGCGCTTGACCCCGCCAGCACCTACCGCGCGCCGCGCAACCAGTGGCTGGATGTCTGGGACCAGTTCAAAAGCCACCGGGGCGCGCTGATCGGCGCGGCGGTGTTCATCCTGATCCTGCTGGCGGTGACGATTGGCCCCTATATCTGGACCATCGACCCGACCTACATCGACATTCGCGCCAAGAACCAGGGCCCGACCCTGGCGCATCCGTTGGGCACCGACCAGCTTGGCCGCGACACGCTTTCGCGCATGCTGGCCGGCGGCCGCGTCTCGATCGCGGTGGGCCTGACCGCGATGGCCCTGTCGATCCTGATCGGCACCGTGATCGGGGTTATCGCAGGCTATTTCAAACGCCTCGACGGCCCGCTGATGCGGTTTACCGACCTGTTTCTTGCCCTGCCCCTGCTGCCGCTGCTGCTTGTGGCGGTGCTTTTGTTCCGCGACATGCTGTCCAAAACCTTCGGTCCCGAGGGCGGCGTGTTCATCCTGATCGTTTCGCTGATCGGCATCACCTCGTGGATGCAGACGGCCCGGATCGTACGCGGCGACGTGCTTGCGCTGAAAGAGCGCGAGTTCGTCCTTGCGGGCCGGTCCATCGGCACGCCCTCGCGCCGGATGATCACGCGCCACATCCTGCCCAACGTCCTGTCTCCGATCATGGTGTCGGCCACGCTGGGCATCGCCACCGCGATCATTACCGAAAGCGCGCTGTCCTTCCTTGGTTTCGGCTTCCCGCCGGACTTCCCGACCTGGGGCCGCCTGCTGTTCGACAGCGTCGACCGGATGCAACTGTATCCCGAACGGGTGATCTGGCCCGGCCTTGCCATCTCGCTGACCGTGCTCAGCGTGAACTATATCGGCGACGGGCTGCGCGACGCGCTGGACCCCCGCATCCGCGGCCGCTGACATGGCGAAGCGAGGGGCCAGCCCCTCGCGCTCCCCGGGATATTTGCGGACCAAAGAAGGCCCGCCTGAGGCCCTGCCTCTTCTGACCTGACGTATCCCGCGGGAGACGCCCCGTGTTGCGCGGCGGGGCCATCGCCCGGTTCGCCGCGACGATCCGTCCGGGCAACGGTGTTTCGCGAACCCCTCTGTTTGCTTGAGCAAAGTTACGCGGCGATATATCACCTTTCGACGTGGCCCGGGCGACCGGGCCGAGACAAGCCGCGACAAGGGGAAGCGAGTTGAAGATAGGCACGCCGAGAGAGATCTTCGAAGGCGAAGCGCGCGTGGCGATGACGCCCGACAGCGCCGCCCAGCTGCAGAAACTGGGATATGACTGCGCCATCGAAAGCGGCGCCGGTATCAAGGCGGGCTTCACCGACGAAGCCTATGCCGCCGCCGGTGTCGACGTGGTGGACAGTGCCGAGGCGCTTTGGTCCGGCTGCGATATCGTCGCCAAGGTCCGCCCGCCGAGCGAAGGCGAACTGGACCGGGTCAAACCGGGGCAGCTTCTGATCTCGTTCTTCTACCCCGGCAGCAACGAGGCGCTGCTGGAGCAGGCGAAGGGCAAGAACGCCAACGTCATCGCGATGGACATGGTGCCGCGCATCAGCCGCGCGCAGAAAATGGACGCGCTGTCGTCCATGGCGAACATCGCGGGCTACCGCGCGGTGATCGAGGCGGGCAACAACTTCGGCCGCTTCTTCACCGGCCAGGTGACCGCCGCGGGCAAGGTGCCGCCGGCCAAGGTGCTGATCGTCGGCGCCGGCGTCGCGGGTCTTGCCGCGATTGGTACCGCGACCTCGCTGGGCGCCATCACCTACGCGTTCGATGTCCGCCCCGAGGTTGCCGAACAAATCGAATCGATGGGCGCCGAATTCGTATATCTCGACTTCGAGGAAGCGCAGCAGGACGGCTCGTCCACCGGCGGCTATGCCGCGCCGTCGAGCCCCGAGTTCCGCGAGAAGCAGCTTGAGAAATTCCGCGAACTGGCGCCCGAGGTCGACATCGTCATCACCACCGCCCTGATCCCGAACCGCGCCGCGCCGGTTCTGTGGACCAAGGACATGGTCGAGGCGATGAAGCCCGGCTCGGTCATCGTCGACCTCGCCGCCGAGCGCGGCGGCAACTGCGAACTGACGGTGCCGGACGAGAAATTCGTGACCGACAACGGCGTGACCATCGTCGGTTACACCGACTTCCCCAGCCGGATGGCGACGCAGTCCTCGACGCTCTACGCGACCAACGTCCGCCACATGATGACCGACCTGACGCCCGAGAAGGACGGCACGGTCGTACACAACATGGAAGACGACGTGATCCGGGGCGCCACGGTGGCCTACGAGGGCGAGATCACCTTCCCGCCTCCGCCGCCCAAGGTGAAGGCCATCGCGGCACAGCCGAAAAAGGAAACCGCGAAGGAACTGACGCCGGAAGAAAAGCGCGCCGCCGAACTGGCCGCGTTCAAGAAGGCGACCAAGACGCAGGTCACCTACCTTGCCGTGGGCACGCTGATCCTGATGCTGATCGGCTCCTTCGCGCCCGCCAGCTTCATGTCGCACTTTATCGTCTTCGCGCTGGCCTGCTTCGTCGGTTTCCAGGTTATCTGGAACGTCAGCCACGCGCTGCACACGCCGCTGATGGCGATCACCAACGCGATCTCGGGCATCATCGTGGTCGGGGCGCTGTTGCAGATCGGCGCGTCGAGCTGGCTGGTGGTGCTGCTCAGTTTCATCGCGGTGCTGATCGCTTCGATCAACATCGTCGGCGGCTTCCTGGTCACGCGCCGGATGCTCGCCATGTTCCAGAAGTCGTAAAGAGGTAGCAAGACCATGTCTGCCGGTTTCGTTTCGGCCGTGTACATTGCGGCCTCCATTCTCTTCATCCTGGCCCTCGGGGGCCTGTCCAACCAGGAAAGCGCCAAGCGGGCGATCTGGTACGGCATCGCGGGGATGTTCCTTGCGATGGTCGCCACGATCTTCGGTCCGGGCGTGTCGAATGTCTTCCTGATCCTCGTCGCGGTCGCCGCGGGTGCCGTCGCGGGCGCCGTGGTTGCGGGCCGCGTGCAGATGACCGAAATGCCCCAGCTGGTGGCGGCGCTGCACTCGTTCGTAGGCCTGGCCGCCGTGTTCATCGGCCTGAACGCCGACGTGATGCTGAACGCGGTCAACGATCTGAAAGCGGCGGGCGCGGACCTGCACGCGCTGGTCGCCGCCAAGGACATCACCGGTTTCGGCGAGACGCTGTGGCACAAGGATGCGACCGAGATCGCGATCCTGAAGGTCGAGGTCTTCCTTGGCATCTTCATCGGCGCGGTGACCTTCACCGGCTCTGTCGTCGCCTTCGGCAAGCTTGCGGGCAAGATCGACGGCAAGCCCGAGAAGCTGCCCGGCGGCCACATGCTGAACGCGGGCGCCGCCCTGCTTTGCCTGATCCTCGGCCTGATGTACTGGAACGGCGCCGGCGCCTGGACCATGGTGCTGATGGCGATCATCGCGGGTTTCATCGGCTGGCATCTGATCATGGGCATCGGCGGCGCCGACATGCCGGTGGTCGTATCCATGCTGAACAGCTACTCGGGCTGGGCCGCCGCCGCGATCGGTTTCACGCTGGGCAACGACCTGCTGATCGTCACCGGCGCGCTGGTGGGCTCGTCCGGTGCGATCCTGTCCTACATCATGTGCAAGGCGATGAACCGGCACTTCGTATCGGTGATCCTCGGCGGCTTCGGCGGCACGGCGGGCCCGGCGCAGGAGATCGAGGGCGAGCAGATCGCGATCGACGCCGACGGTGTCGCCAATGCCCTGAACGAGGCGGACAGCGTGATCATCGTGCCCGGCTACGGTATGGCGGTGGCGCAGGCGCAGCAGTCGGTCAGCGAACTCACCCGCAAGCTGCGGGCCGCGGGCAAGGAGGTGCGCTTCGCCATCCACCCCGTCGCTGGTCGCCTGCCCGGCCACATGAACGTGCTGCTGGCCGAAGCCAAGGTGCCCTACGACATCGTGCTGGAGATGGAGGAGATCAACGACGATTTCCCCGACACGGACGTGGTGATCGTGATCGGCTCGAACGACATCGTGAACCCGGCGGCGCAGGACGATCCCAACTCGCCCATCGCGGGGATGCCGGTGCTGGAGGTCTGGAAAGCCAAGCAGGTGTTCGTGTCCAAGCGCGGTCAGGGCACCGGCTATTCCGGGATCGAGAATCCGCTGTTCTTCAAGGACAACACGCGGATGTTCTACGGCGACGCGAAGGCGTCGATCGACAGCCTGCTGCCGAAGATCGACTGATCCCGGAACGGGCGGAGTTAACCGCCCGTTCACCCCTTTTCCCTACATCACGCGCATGGCCCGGTTCATCCGGACCCGAGACATTCCGCCCCGTTTTAGGGGCGGGATGTTTCGCTGCGCCCGTGGCTGCTCTGCCCTTTGAAATCGGAAAGATCCGCGCAGGACAGGTCCCGCTGCGCGAGAGGCAACGGGCGCGGAGAAGCCGACGGCGGATCCGTTTCAGACTGACTTAGAATGGTAAAACAGCCGTTAAGCCGTGCCTGGAAATCGTCACTTGTGACACGCTACTTCGCCGCGCCTGTATCGATTTGCCTGCCTAAGCGGCCCGACACCCCGGAAGAGCGCTCCGCATCCGCACCAGTTGTGCTCTTTCCGACGCAAGGCAACCTGCCACTGGGGAAAAGTCCTTACATCCAAATCACTTCGGCGCTGTGCCGCCGAAGCGCGAAAGAAACTTCCATTGCAACGAAAAATCCTCTTGCGTGAATCGCACATCGGCCTCATATGCGCGCTCAAGACGCCAACGCACGCGCCTCTGGCCGGCACGCAGCATCGCACGCCCGCGTTTACGTAGCGACGGTAACGTCTCCCTTGGAACTGAGCGGTCATATATGGCCGGGTCTATTGGAGATGACCATGACGATGCTGTTCGACGGCGCCCTGCCGTCCGTACCCGTATCCCTGCCCACCCGTGTCGAGCGCTTCATCGCCGACAACCACTTCGACCACCCGACCCTGGTGCTGGACACCGACGCGGTGGCCGAGCGCTTTCACGCGCTGAAATCGGGGCTTGGTCAGACCCACATCCACTACGCCGTCAAAGCGAACCCCGCCCGCGAGATCATCGCGCGGCTGGTCGCCGAAGGTTCGAACTTCGATGCGGCGTCGCGTGGCGAGATCGAACTCTGCCTCAGCCAGGGCGCCCGCCCCGAGCAGATCTCGTTCGGCAACACCGTGAAGCGTGCCTCGGACATCGCCTTCGCGCATTCCGCCGGCATCCGCCTGTTCGCCGCCGATGCGGCGGAAGAACTGGAGAAGATCGCCGAGCATGCGCCGGGCGCGATGGTCTACCTGCGCCTTCTGGTCGACAACCCGCAGGCCGACTGGCCGCTGTCGCGCAAGTTCGGCAGCGACCGTGACATGGCGATCGAGCTGTGCGCCTACGCGAAATCGCTGGGTCTGGAGCCGGTGGGCCTGTCGTTCCACGTCGGCTCGCAAACCCGCCGCGCCAATATGTGGACCGGCGTGCTGGACTACGTCGCAGGCGTCTGGGCCGATGCGAAAGCCGCGGGCCACGACCTCACGCTGATCAACATCGGCGGCGGTTTCCCCGCGTTCTACGGCGAACCGGTCGAGGCGCCCGCCGCCTATGCCGCGGAAGTCCGCCGCATGGTCGAAGCCCGTTTCCCCGGCGCCCGCATCATGGCCGAGCCCGGCCGTGGACTGGTGGCCGAATGCGGTGCGATCGCATGCGAAGTCATGCTGGTGTCGCGCAAGTCTGGCGACGACCTGCACCGCTGGGTCTACCTCGACATCGGCAAATTCTCGGGTCTCGCCGAAACCATCGACGAGGCGATCCGCTACCAGTTCGTCACGCCGCACGACGGCGAGGCGGTGGGCCCGTGCATCCTGGCCGGTCCGTCCTGCGACTCGGCCGACGTTCTGTACGAGAAGCGCCCCGTGGCACTGCCGATGGGGCTGCGTTCGGGCGACCGGATCGTGATCCGCAACGCCGGCGCCTACACCTCGAGCTATTCGTCGGTCGGGTTCAACGGCTTCCCGCCGCTGGACGTTCTGGTCCTGTAAGGCCCCGCGCCTGACACGATACCGGGCCGGCCCACGCGCCGGCCCAAAGGGTCTGCCCCAAAGGAGGAGGGGCAGGCCCTTTTGCTTTCCCGGGAACGAAACGCCGCAGGGGTGCGGAAAGGCTTTTGCGCCGCGCGGCGCAGGCCGTAGGGTCGGACGGAAACGCACGGACCCGAACGACATGAGCCCGATCCAGGACCACCCGCTTCGCTACCCGCTCGCCAACGAGCTTCACGCCCGGCCCTTCCCGACCCTGAAGACCCCGTCGCATGCCGTTTACATGGCAATCAAGCGCCCGCAGGACGCTGCGAACCGCGACCGGGCACATGACCTCGCGCATCTGGTCGCGCTGCTGGATCGCTTTGGCGCACAACACCCAAAGCCCGGCGCGACGCATTACTTCGGGGATCTCGGCGCGTTCCGGCTGAAGTGGGAAAGCCACACCGAGTTCGTGACCTACACCGCCATAGTCGACGGGGTGGAAGGACGTCCCTTCGACAAGGCGGCATTCGGCGTTTTCCCCGACGACTGGCTCGACGACGCCCCCGGCACCCGGATCACATCGGCCTTCATCCGGTTCGAACCTTTCGAATCGCAGCAGACAGTGGTCGACAAGCTTGCGGACTGGTTCGTGACCGAAAGCCTTGCAGCCAGCGAGATCCTCGACGGCGCGGCAATCATGGCGGGCGACTTCCGGATCGACAGCGCCGGCCACATGCGGTTCGCGGTCTTTCCGAAGCCCGATACCGGCCCCGCGCGCTGCGGTCGGATCCTGCAGCGGATCTGCGAGATCGAGACCTACAAGTCGATGTCGATGCTGGGCCTGTCGCGCGCCCGCAGCCTGTCGCCGCAACTCGGGACCCTCGACGGTCGCCTGAACGCGCTGACCGAGGTGATGGCGATGCAGGCGCAACCGGCAGAGGACACGCTGGGCGAACTCCTCCAGATCACCGCAGAGCTGGAGCGTCTTGCCTCGCAGTCCGGCTTCCGCTTCTCGGCCACCGGCGCTTACAGTTCGCTGGTCGTCGACCGCATCCGCGTGCTGCGCGAAGAGCGGTTCGAGAACCGGCAGACCTTCAACGAGTTCATGGCCCGGCGGTTCGACCCCGCGATGCGCACGGTGCGCGCCACCGAGGCGCAGGTGCATTCGATGGCCGAGCGTGCGGCGCGGGCAGCAGAGTTGCTGCGCACCCGGGTGGATGTCGAGCGGTCGGCACAGAACCAGAAACTGCTCGAGTCGATGGACAGCCGCGCACAGGTCCAGTTGCGATTGCAGGAAACGGTCGAGGGGCTGTCGGTTGTGGCGATCAGCTACTATGCGGTCAGCCTTGCCGCCTACGCGCTGTACCCCCTCGCCGACCCGCTGGGGATGTCGAAAGGTCTGCTGACCGCAATCCTTGTGCCCGTCGTGGTGGGCGCCGTGTTCCTGATGGTCCGCCGGATCCGCAAGCGCCTGCACTGACCGCCTTGCGCCCGGCCCGCACCTGCATAGGATCGGCGGACACGGGAGGACGGAGAGGACAGGCAATGCACCTACAGGGCAAGCATGCGCTGATCACCGGTGGCGGCACCGGGATCGGCCTTGGGATCGCGCGAGAACTGGCCGCGCATGGCGCACGGGTCACGATCTGCGGCCGCCGCGCTGGTCCGCTGGAGGACGCGGCGAAGACGACCGCCGGGCTGTTCCCGCTGGTGATGGATGTCAGCGACGAAGTCTCTGTCCGGGACGGGTTCGCCAAGGCGGTGGACGCCCGCGGCCCCATCGCGATCCATGTCGCGAACGCGGGGATCGCCGAAGGCCGGTCGCTGCGGAAAACCGACCTCGCGTTCTGGCGCCGGATGATGGGCATCAATCTTGACGGCGCGTTTCTGACGATCCGCGAGGCGCTGGAAACCATGTCCGGCCTCGACTGGGGCCGGGTGATCGCGGTGTCTTCCATGGCGGGACTGAAGGGCCTGCGCGGCGCGCCGGCCTACAGCGCCTCGAAACACGCCATGATCGGTCTGATCCGATCGCTGGCCGCCGACTATGCGGGCCGGCCGCTGACGTTCAACGCCCTGTGTCCCGGCTATGTCGAAACCGAGATCGTGGACCGCAACGTGGTCTCGATCCGCGACCGCGCGGGCGTGACCGATGAAGAGGCGCTGGCGATGATGGTCGGCGCCAACCCGCATAAACGGCTGGTCACAGTGGCCGAGGTCGCGGAAGCGGCGATGTTCCTGTGCGGCCCGAACTCCGGCAGCATGAACGGACAGGCCATCGCCATCGCGGGCGGCGAACTGTGACCGCTTGCATCCGCGCCCTTCCATCGGCAAGCCGCATCGCATGACCGATTTCATCGCGACCCGCGCCCGCTTCGACCTGCCCGAGGGGATCGTCTATCTCGACGGCAATTCGCTTGGCCCCCTGCCCCGCGCCGCCGCCGACCGGGTGGCGCAGACCGTGACCGGCGAATGGGGCGGGCAACTGATCACCGCGTGGAACCGCGCCGGGTGGATGGACCAGCCTGCACGGCTGGGTGATCGCATCGCCGGGCTGATCGGCGCTGCGCCAGGCACCGTCGTCACCGGCGACACCCTGTCGCTGAAGGTCACCCAATGCCTTGCCGCCGCGCTGCAACTGCGTCCTGGCCGGAAAGTCGTGCTGTCGGACAGCGGCAATTTCCCGTCCGACCTTTACATGGCGCAAGGCTTGCTGTCGGCGCTGGGTCAGGGGCACGAACTGCGCATCGTGGACCCCGAAAACGTCGCCCAGCACATCGGCGAGGACGTTGCCGCACTGATGCTGACCGAAGTCGACTACCGCACCGGGCGCAAACACGACATGGCGGCGCTGACCGACAAGGCTCACGCCGCCGGAGCGCTGGCGATCTGGGACCTCGCCCATTCCGCCGGCGCCCTGCCGGTCGACCTGACCGGAGCCCGTGCGGATTTCGCCGCCGGCTGCACCTACAAGTTCCTGAACGGCGGCCCCGGCGCGCCGGCTTTCGTCTACGTCGCGCCGCAGCATCAGCACGTCGAGCCGCTGCTGTCCGGCTGGCTGGGACACGAAGCGCCATTCGCCTTCGATCCCGATTATCGCCCCGGCCCCGGCATTGCCCGAATGCGCGTCGGCACCCCGCCGGTGCTGCAGATGGCCGCGCTGGACGCCGCGCTCGACATCTTCGACGAGGTCGACATGCAGGTGCTGCGGGCGCGGTCGATGGAACTGAGCGAGCGACTGATCGCGGCGGTAGAGTCCCGCTGCCCGGAGGTGACGCTCGCCAGCCCCCGCGACGCCAATGCGCGCGGCAGTCAGGTCTCGTTCCGCCACCCCGAGGGCTATGCCGTGATGCAGGCCCTGATCTCTGACGGTGTGATCGGAGACTTCCGCGCGCCGGACATTCTGCGCTTCGGGATCACTCCGCTTTATATCGGCGAGGACGAGATCGACCGCGCCGCCGAAACGCTCGCGCGGATCCTCGATAGCCGGGCGTGGGACCGCCCAGAGTTCAAGCGCCGCGCCGCGGTGACCTGACCGCGGCCTGGTCTGACGACGGGCATCCGCGCCGAAGGCTTTTGCAGACTGCCAAGCGCGCGAGCCTTACCAACTGCCGCTCGCCCCGCCGCCCGAAGACGAACCGCCGCCGAAGGACGACCGGCTGGAGCCCGAGCCACTGGAGGAACTGACCTTCGGGATCGTCCGGATCTCGCTGTCGTGGTAGCCGCAATTGCTGCAATCGTAGTCCAGCCGCTTTCGCCCCGTGCTCGACTTGGTCGCCGCCTGCAAGACTTCGGCGGTCGTGCTCAGCGTGCGATAGCTGCATTGCGGACAGGCGCTGTAGCCCGAGAACCAGGCCTGGTGGCGCGTGATCAGCATGTGGGCGCAGGACGGGCAGTGCCAGACGTCATAGTCGACCGACCGCAGGTATTCCTCCAGCCGCTGGCCGCCGTCCAGATGCTCGTCATCCGCCTCTTCCCCCGCCCGCAGCATGACCGTTCCGCAACGGTCGCAGGCCCGTGGGCGGTTGCGCAGGTGGCGCCGCACCGCGAAGACGATGGCTCCCACGGGCGCCGCCAGAAGCCCCCATGCAAAGGCGCCAAGCGCTTCGATCCAGTGCCAGATGCGATAGAAGCCGCGCCGCAGCGTGTTGGTCGAGAACTCGTCGGGATAGTTGCCGGTCAGTTCGAAAATCGTTTCGTCGACGCCCGTCAGGATGCCCGCCTGATAATCCTCGTTGCGGAAATCGGGCAAGAAGCCCTCGTCGATCACCCGCTGCATCCGGTCGTTCCACAGCACGGAATAGCCCGCACCGATCTCGATCCGCATCCGGCGGTCGCCCTCCGAGACCAGCACAAGGACGCCGTCGTTGGACGACGCGTTGCCAATGCCCCAGTCGTTGAACAGCGCCGTCGCAAAGCTCTCGAGCGATCCCGTGTAGCCATAGGTGGCAAGGCTCTGGATCGTCAGCACCGTCATCTCGATCCCGGTCTGGTCGTATAGGACGATCAGGTCGTCGCGGATCGAGGTCTCGGCCGCCGGGTCCAGCAGGTCGGCATAGTCGTTGACGTAGACATCGCCATATCCCGGAATGCCGGTCGCCGAGCCACCGCCTGCCCCGCGCGAGGCGTCGGGGGTGAAGGTCACCTGCTCGCTGGGGCGCTCTGCCGCGACTTCGGCGGGACGGGTGAGCGTGCCGACCAGAAATCCTGCCCCCAGCCCGATCACGACCACCGCGAATGCGATCGCCAGCGCGAAGTTCAAGTCATGTTTCGTCATCCGCCCCTCCGGTCGGCGCCTGCCTGCTTCGGCGCGACCCTAGGAGGCGATACCGGACCCGCCAATGGCGGAATTCCGGCCCCTTCGTGAAAACGGTTCAGCCCTTCCGCGCGGCCTCGATCGCGGCGACGTCGATCTTCTGCATGGTCATCATCGCGTCGAAAGCCCGTTTGGCCACTTCGCCGCCCTCGGCCATGGCTTCGGTCAGTACGCGCGGTGTGATCTGCCAGTTCAGGCCCCAGCGATCCTTGCACCAGCCGCAGGCGCTTTCCTGTCCGCCATTCCCGACGATGGCGTTCCAGTAGCGGTCGGTTTCTTCCTGATCGTCGGTCGCCACCTGAAACGAGAAGGCCTCGGAATGGGTGAAAACGGGTCCACCGTTCAGGCCGAGACAAGGGATGCCCAGCACGGTGAACTCGACCGTCAGCACATCCCCCGCCTTGCCGGACGGATAGTCGCCGGGCGCCTTGTGCACCGCCTTGACCTCGCTGTCCGGGAAGGTCGCTGCATAGAACCGCGCCGCGTCTTCCGCTTCGCGGTCGTACCATAGACAGATCGTGTTCTTGGGAACCGGCATCTCGAATCCTCCTCCGCCGTCGGGTCTTCGGCGCAAGCTGACACGGCTTTATGTTGGTATCAACTATATCTGTCAGAAGCGCCGTGCGAGGCGGCGATAGACCGCCGGCGCCCTAAAGACCGCGCCGGCGGCGTGACATCAGGAGTTCCCGATAGAGGCCTGACTTAGAACGGGTTCGGATGCATGCGGTTCGCTTCGTCGATTTGCTCCAGGACCTCGTCCGACAAGGTCAGTTCCGCGCCCTGAAGCGCGGTTTCGACATGGGCGACCGAGGACGCGCCGAAGATCGGCGACGCGACCGAGTGCCGGGTCAGCGTCCACGCCAGCGCCATCGCCGACGGGTCCATCCCGTGCCGCTTGGCGATGGCAAGATAGGCCTCGATTGCCGGCCAGACCTTCGGATTGATCCGCCCGTTCAGGGTACTTTCCTGCGCGCGGCGGGTCTTCTCGGGTGTCAGGTCAGGGCCGTACTTGCCCGAGACCAGGCCCATGCCCAGCGGCGAGAACGGGATTTGCGGGACCTCCTCGGCCATGCAGGCCTCTGCCAGATCCATGTCGGCGATGCGGTGCAGGATCGAGTATTCGTTCTGGATCGTCAGCGGACGCGGCAGACCGTTCTCTTCGGCCACGCGGACCCAGGTGGTCAGGCCCCATGCGGTCTCGTTCGACAGGCCCCAATGCCGGATCTTGCCGGCTTCGATCAGCTTCTGCATGCCCTGCATCAGGTCGATCATATGCGCCTCGATGGCGGCGCGGTCGATCGGGCCGGGGTTATAGGACCACTGGGCGCGCATGTGGTACTGCGGGCGCAGCGGGAAGTGCGTCTGGTACAGGTCGATCACATCGGTCTGCAGCCGCTTCAGCGAGCCGTCGACGGTGCGCTGCACGATCTCGCCGGAATAGCCCTCGCCGTCACGCACGGCACCCTGGTTCGGAGCCGCCACCTTGGTGGCCAGCACGATCTCGTTGCGGCGACCGGTCTTCGCAAGCCAGCTTCCCACGATCTCTTCGGTGCGGCCCACGGTCTCGGCCTTGACCGGGTAGGTCGGGTAAACCTCTGCCGTGTCGACGAAATTGATGCCGCCGGCGATGGCTGCGTCCATCTGGGCGTGGCCTTCGTCCTCTGTATTCCGGCTGCCCCATCCCATCGTGCCAAGGCACAGGCGCGAGACCTCAAGGTCGCTGCGGCCAAGCTTGATCCTGTCCATGTCGGTTCTCCTGTTCGCGTGTTGCGCGCAGGCTAGCCGCTGGTGCCGTGGTGGCAAGCGGGTTTCCCTGCGGATATGCCTTGAGAACAAAATAAGAACATGCATACTAAAACGATGACCGCACATCTCCTGTCCCGAAGCCCGTCGCGCGACCGTGACCGCCCCGCCCTGTCCTTTCTGGACGGGATGGCGCTGCCGCTTGCGCGGGCGCACGAGTTCTGCGGCGACGCCCGGCGCACGCTGGCGGCGCTGGTCGCGGCGCGGACCGAGGGGCCGGTGTTCTGGATCTCGCCCTCGTGGCTGCCCGAGCGGCTGAACCCCGAGGCGGCGGCGCATCTGTTCGACCCGGGCCGCGTTGTGTTTCTTGAGCCGCAGCGCGCCGAGGACCTGCTGTGGTGTCTTGAAGAGGTGCTGCGCGCGGGCGTGGTGCCGCTGGCGGTGGCCGACCTGCCCGGCCCTCCGGGGATGACGGCGGTGCGGCGGCTGCACCTTGCCGCCGAGACCGGCGCGGCAGAGGGGGAAGTGGCGCCGCTGGGCCTGATCCTGACCCCCGGTGACGGCGGCGCTCCGGGGATCGAGTCGCGCTGGCGGCTGCGGTCCGCCCACGGAATGCAGACGGACCCGGCGGGCAAGCCCCGGCAAGGCTGGCACCTGCACCGCCTGCGCGCCCGCACCGCCCCGGTGCAGGGATGGCAGATGACCACCGGGCCGCAGGGCTTCCGGACGGAACCGCTGGCCGCGGCAGCCTGAAGCACGCGAGCGCGGTCCGCGCCGAAGCCAAAACCGCCCTGCCCATGTCGCGAACGGGCAAGCGTGATCCGCCCCCCGATGCTTCGCAGGGCGCATGCGGACCCTGATCTCCTTTGCCGCCCTGCTGGCCTCTATCGCTTTGCTGCAACTCAGCTCCGGCGGCGTCGGACCGCTCGACGCGCTGTCGGGGCTGGTGCTGGGCTTCACCCCGGCGCAGATCGGTCTTCTGGGCTCGGCGCATTTCGTGGGCTTCTTCGTCGGCTGCTGGCAGGCCCCGCGCATCATGGGTGCCGTTGGCCACTCGCGCGCCTTCGCCGCCTTCACCGCAACGGGCGCCATCGGCCTTCTGGCGCATGTTTTGATCACAGACCCCTACGCGTGGGCGCTGATGCGGGTCGCGTCGGGCGTCAGCGTAGCGGGCTGCTACACGGTGGTGGAAAGCTGGCTGCAGGCCAAGGTCACCAACACCAGCCGAGGCCGGGTAATGGGCGGCTATCGCGGCGTCGACCTTGGCGCGGCGCTGGTGGCGCAGCTGATGATCGCCGTGCTCGAGCCCGCCAGCTACATCTCGTACAACGTGCTGGCCCTGATCTGCTGCGCCTCGCTGTTGCCGCTTGCGCTGACCCGCTCGCAAGAGCCCGTCATCGACGCCGCGCCGCGCCTGCGCCCCGGACTGGCATGGCGGATCTCGCCCCTGTCGGTGGCGGGGGTGATGGTGGCAGGTCTCACCGGCTCGGCCTTTCGGATGGTCGGCCCGTTGTATGGCCGCGAGATCGGGCTGGACGCCCGCGAGATCGCGTGGTTCCTCGGCGCCTATATCCTTGGGGGCGCCATCGCACAGTGGCCTGCGGGCTGGTTCGCCGACAACTTCGACCGCCGCAAGGTACTGATCACGCTGTCGCTTCTGGCCGCGGTCGCCGGGTGTGCCACCGTCGCGGCGCCAGCGGGCGGAACCGCCGTGGTGCTGATCGCCGCCATCGTTTTCGGCATCGTCACCTATCCGGTCTATTCCGTCGCAGCCGCCCACGCGCACGACTTCGCCGAACCGGACAAGCGCGTCGAGCTTTCCGCCGCGCTGTTGTTCTTCTACGCCCTCGGCGCCATCGCCTCGCCGCTGGTCGCCTCCAGTCTCGTGGGCGCATTCGGACCCGGCACACTGTTCGTACTCGTGTCGCTGGGCCACCTTGCGCTGGTGGTCTACGGCCTTTTGCGGATGCGCGTCCGCCCGGCCACCGAAACGCGCACCGCCTATGTCTACGCGCCCCGCACGTCGTTCCTGATCGGCCGGCTGATCGGCAGGCTCAGGGACCGCGGCGACAGGGATGGTCCGGGCGCCTGACACCCGACACGGGCCACCATGGGGCGGAAGGCCCCGCTGCGCCCCTCTGGCCCATCGCCCCCGAATAGGCTAAGGCGCGCGGGACTCGAAAAGGACGCGAACATGGCCCGGATTCTCATCACCTCCGCCATTCCCTACATCAACGGGATCAAGCACCTGGGCAACCTCGTCGGCTCTCAGTTGCCCGCCGACCTGTACGCCCGGTTCTGCCGCGCGCGTGGGGACGAGGTCATGTTCATCTGCGCCACGGACGAACACGGCACGCCCGCCGAGCTTGCCGCCGCGAAGGCAGGCAAGCCGGTGGCCGAGTACTGCGCCGAGATGCACGAGGTTCAAAAGGGCCTCAGCGAGGGGTTCCGGCTGTCGTTCGACAAGTTCGGGCGGTCGTCGAGCCCGCAGAACCATGCGCTGACGCAGTATTTCGCGGGCCGTCTCGCCGACAACGGCTACATCGAGGAAGTCACGGAAAAACAGGTCTATTCCAATGCCGACGGCCGCTTCCTGCCCGACCGCTACATCGAAGGCACCTGCCCCAACTGCGGCTACGACAAGGCGCGTGGCGACCAGTGCGAGAACTGCACCAAGCAGCTGGACCCGACCGACCTGATCGACCCGCGCAGCGCGATCTCGGGGTCGACGGACCTTGAAGTGCGCGAGACCAAGCACCTGTACCTGCGCCAGTCGGCGCTGAAGGACCGGCTGGACGCGTGGATCGACGAAAAGACCGACTGGCCGGTGCTGACCACGTCGATTGCCAAGAAATGGCTGCACGACGGCGACGGGCTGCAAGACCGTGGCATCACCCGCGACCTCGACTGGGGCGTGCCGGTGAAGAAAGGCGACGCGGACTGGCCGGGGATGGAAGGCAAGGTCTTCTACGTCTGGTTCGACGCGCCGATCGAATACATCGCCGCGACCAAGGAATGGTCCGACGAGAAGGGTCTGGACGACGGTGCGTGGCAGCGCTGGTGGCGCACCGACAAGGGTGCCGAAGACGTGCGCTATGTACAGTTCATGGGCAAGGATAACGTGCCCTTCCACACCCTGTCCTTCCCGGCCACGATCATCGGCTCGGGCGACCCGTGGAAGCTGGTCGACTATATCAAGTCGTTCAACTACCTGAACTACGACGGTGGCCAGTTCTCGACCTCGCAGGGACGTGGCGTGTTCATGGATCAGGCTCTGGACATCCTGCCCGCCGACTACTGGCGCTGGTGGCTGTTGAGCCACGCGCCCGAGAACTCGGACAGCGAGTTCACGTGGGAGAACTTCCAGGCCTCGGTGAACAAGGACCTTGCCGACGTGCTGGGCAATTTCGTCAGCCGCGTCACCAAGTTCTGCCGCTCGAAGTTCGGCGAAACCGTCCCCGAGGGCGGCGAGACCGGCCCGCGCGAAGCGGCGCTGATCGCGGACCTGTCGAAACGGCTCGACGCCTACCAGGCGCATATGGAGGCGATCGACGTCCGCAAAGCCTCGTCCGAGTTGCGCGCGATGTGGGCCGCCGGGAACGAGTACCTGCAGGAAGCCGCTCCGTGGTCGGTGTTCAAGGAAGACGAGGCCGCTGCGGCCGCGATCATCCGGCTGTCGCTGAACCTGATCCGGCTGTACGGCGTGCTGTCGGCGCCGTTCATCCCCGATGCGTCCGCCGAGATGCTGAAGGCGATGGGGGCGGAAGACGCGGCGTGGCCCAAGGACATCGCCGGCGCGCTGGCCGCCCTGCCCGCCGGGCAAGCCTTCACCGTGCCCGAGAACCTGTTCCGCAAGATCTCGGACGACGAACGCGAGGACTGGCAGTCGCGCTTCTCCGGCGTACGTACCTGACACCGGACCCGCGTCTGCCGTCGCGGCAGGCGCGGCGCCCCGGTGGAAAGCCGGAAGCCAAGGCACTAGATCAGGGCGGTCCGCCCAGTCAGGAGTGACCGATGGTTCCCTATTCCGTGCTCGATCTTTCGCCCGTGCCCGCAGGCAAAACCCCGGCGGACGCGTTGGCGAACACCGTCGACCTTGCCCAGCACGCCGAGCGCTGGGGCTTCAACCGCTACTGGCTGGCCGAGCACCACAACATGCCCGGCATCGCCTCTGCCGCGACCTCGTTGGTGATCGGTCACGTCGCGGCCCACACGACGACCATCCGCGTTGGCGCTGGCGGCATCATGCTGCCGAACCACGCGCCGCTGGTGATCGCCGAGCAGTTCGGCACGCTGGCGACGCTGTACCCCGGCCGCATCGACCTTGGCCTTGGGCGCGCACCCGGGACCGACATGGGCACGGCCCGCGCCCTGCGCCGGGGCATGGGCAACAACGACGACTTCCCGAACGACGTGGTCGAACTGATGGCCTACCTTGGCCCCGAGCGCCCCGATGCCCGCGTGCGCGCGGTGCCGGGAACCGGGACCGAGGTGCCCGTCTGGATGCTTGGCTCCAGCCTCTATGGCGCGCAACTGGCCGCGCATCTTGGCCTGCCCTACGCCTTCGCCTCGCACTTCGCGCCCGGCTACCTTGAGACTGCGCTGGAAACCTATCGCGCCACCTATCGCCCGTCCGAAACGTGGCCCGAGCCGCATTTCATGTTGGCGATCAACGTCTTCGCCGCTGACACCGACGCCGAGGCGCACCGGCTTCGGACTTCGATGCAGCAGACGTTCCTGAACCTTCGCCGTGGCCGCCCCGGCCCGCTGGCCGCGCCCGTCGACACGCTGGACGCCACGCCGGACGAACTGGCGGGCGTGAACGAGGCGTTGCGGATCAGCGCGGTCGGCAGCAAGGACACCGTACGTGCGAAGCTGGAAGACCTGATCGGCACCTACCGGCCCGACGAGGTGATCCTGACCGGCCAGATCCACGATCACGCCGCGCGGGTGAAATCCTTCGGCATCGCGGCGGAGATCCTCGGCTAAGAGCGCCCGTGCGCGTTTACGCGGTATCAACCCGAAGCGTTTAGGCCCCCTTCACCCGGTTCCGGCACGGCCATTCCGGCCGCCGCCCACCGGGGTGGAGGGTTCCTATGCGCCGTATTCTGTTGGTCTGCCTGTTCGCCACCGTCCTCGCGCCGCTTGGCACGCAGGCGCAAGAGGCGACCCCGAACCACGTTTTCCAGCGGACGGAAGAGGTGTTGCTGCATCTCGACCTGCTGAATGCGGCCAATTTCTCCGAAACGGCCGAGATCGAGGTGCCAGACGACCCGACGCGGCCGCGCCATGTCCTGCAAACGGCGCGCGATGTCTGGCGAAAGCTGCAACTGCTTCGCTACATGAACGGCCTGCCAACCGCATCGCTTGATCCCGTCCCATCCCGGGAAGTCACACCATCCGACGTGAAAGAGGTCATGGACCGCATCCTGTCCGGAGTGGTCGACCTGCGCGGCGCCTACGGGGTCGAGGACGAGGTTGCGACGCCCGCCCTGCCCGAGGGCAAGACGCCCACCGACGTGAATGCCAACCTCTTGCGCATCGGTGCGCAGCTTGATGCGCTGGGGGTGCCCGCAACGGTGCCGAACGACGTCTTCCAGCTTGCATCGACCGTTCTCATGGCGCTTGAGGACATCGCGCGTCACACCGGGACCGAGTTCAACACCGGCTCGCTATGGCCCGAGACGGGGCGCACACCGGCGAATGTCTACCAGGCGGTTCACCAGTTGATCGCCGATCTCAAGACACTGTCCGAGGCGGACCCACGCTTTGCCGTGGACGGCATCGTCGACCCCGGCCAACTGTCGGGCGACATCACGCCCGCGGACGTGATGAAGATCCTGTCGCGTGCCATGGCGGACGTGCAGGCGATCCGCGCGGCGGCGGGCGTCGAAGAACCCGCGGCAAGCGCGCCCTACCTCGGCGGCAAGACCCCATCGGACGTGTATTTCGCGGTGAAGCAGGCCCGCGCGGTCGTCGCGGCCCTTTCGGGCAACGGCGGAAGCCTGTTCTGATCGGGCGGCGGGAGTCTCGGATATGACCATGGATATCACCCCTCAACCCGACTCGCGCACAACGGTCTGGGGCCTCGGCACCCGGATCATGGCCTGGGTCATCGGCCCGATCGTCTTTCTTGCTGTGCTGAACGCCGTCACCATCGACCTGTCCTCGCGCCGCGCCGACGCATCTTTTGAAAGGCAGGACGCCACGATGCGCACGTCGGAAACGGTGTCGCAAATCAGTTCGCAGATGACGGCAGCGCTGCTCGACATCAACTCCAGCCTCGCGACGCTCCTCGACCTGCGCGCGGCCAACCTTGCGGCCAAACGGTTCGATCCGGTGGCCGAGGTTGCGATCCGCGACCGGCTGCACGCCGCGATCCGCGCCTATTTCGGAGCGGTGATGCGGCTGTCTTCGGCTTTGGATCAGGCCGAGGTCTCTACCCCCGAACTCGACCGCGCGCTGAACTTCCTGACCCGCAAGGCCGGAGAGATGGAACGCATCATGTCGCTGTACGTCGTCTCGAACAGCCGAACCTTACGGCTGTCGCGGGATGGCAATTTCGACAGCGCGCTCAACAACTTCCGCTTCGAGGAACAGAACCGCATCGCCGCGATCCGGCACAGCCTGCAATCCGCCAGCCTGAAATTCACCGAAGTGACCGAAACGACCGGCGCGCTGCTTGGCGCGGCCAGCCGAGGTGCGGCGGCGGAAGACCGGGCCACCGAAGCGCGTGGACGGTTGATCGCCTTTGCCCTCTTGGCTGCCATCGCCCTCGCGGCCACCGGCGGCGCTGTCGTGTCGGTGCGCAGGTCCATCCTGCGCCCGCTGAAACGCCTGAACGGTCAGATGCTTGCGATAGCAGGCGGCGAACTCGATACCGCCCTGCCCGACACCACGCGCCGCGACGAGCTTGGCGCTATGGCCCGCTCGGTCGAAGTGTTCCGCGAGAACGCGATCGAGAAGTCGCGGCTGGAGGAAGAAGAGCGCCGCGCACAGGCAGCCGCCGAACAGGCCGAACGCGAACGGCAAGAAGCGGAAGATGCGCGGCGAGAACGCGAACGCCAGCGCGAAGAAGCCGAGGCCGAACGCGAGAGACAGGAACAGCAGGAACGTGAAGCCGCGCGCCGCATCGCGGAAGACGAACGTCAGGCGCGGCTTGCCGAACAGGGCCGCGTGGTTACCGAACTTGCCGACGCCCTGGGCCGCCTTGCCGCCGGCGACCTGTCACGCGGGATCGATCAGGAACTGGCCGAGGGCTACGACAAGCTGCGTGTCGACTTCAACGCCGCCGTCGCCCAGTTGACCGACACGATGGGCCACATCCTGTTGTCGACCGAGACGATCCGCAACGAGGTCGACCAGATCTCTGGCGCATCGGACTCGCTGGCGCAGCGCACCGAAAGCCAGGCCGCCTCGCTTCAGGAAACCTCTGCCGCGCTCGAGGTTCTGACCGCGGCGGTTCAGTCCGCCGTCACCAGCTCGGCCGAGGTGGACAGCTTTGTGCGAGAGGCGCGGGATACTGCGGAGAACAGCAAGGACGCCGTAACGCGCATGGTCGGCGCGATGGAGGGCATTAGCCGCTCGTCGCAGGAGACCGGACGCATCGTGAACCTGATCGACGATATCGCGTTCCAGACCAACCTTCTGGCGTTGAACGCCGGGGTCGAGGCGGCCCGCGCCGGAGAGGCCGGTCGCGGCTTTGCCGTGGTGGCGTCCGAGGTCCGGGCCCTCGCCCAGCGCGCCTCGGAGGCGGCGCAGGACATCAACGCTTTGATCGCCCGCAGCGACGAACAGGTTCGCGCTGGCACCGGTTTTGTCGACGAGGTGCAGACCGCGCTTGGCGGCATCGTCACCACTGTCGGCGCGGTCGCCGAACGGGTCTCGGGCATCACCGTCGAAATGAGCGGTCAGTCCGAGACGCTTGGCGGCATCAATTCCGCCGTCGCGCAACTGGATCAACTGACCCAGAAAAACGCCGCCATGTTCGAGGAAACGACGGCGGCAACCCGCCTTCTGGTCGCAGAATGCGAGACGCTGGGCCAAGCCGTCGGCCGCTTCAGCCTGCCACCGGACACAGAGGAAATGCGCGGCGCCGCCTGACCGGACCGGGGGCTTGGACGCGCCTCGGGACTTGCGTCGCCCACAACGCCGGCAGGGCCGAATTGCACTGAAAGATGCGCGGCCCTCGCGCCGCCTCCCGTCGACTTCGACTCGCAAACCGGCTATTGCCGCGACAAGTGACACCCCGCCGGCAAGGAAAACCAGATGGCCGAAGCTTATCCCACCTACGGCCGCATCGACGGCCCGATCGTCATCATCGGCTTCGGCTCCATCGGGAAGGGCACCCTGCCCCTGATCGAGCGCCATTTCGACTATGATGCGTCCAAGCTGACGGTCATCGAACCCGACCCGTCCAAGGCCGTCTTCCTACGCCAGCATCAGGTTCGCCACTTGCAGACAAAGCTGACGCCCGAGAATTACCGCACGGTGCTGAAAGACCTGTTTCCCGACGGTAAGGGCTTCTGCGTGAACCTTTCCGTCGACACGTCGTCGCTGGACATCATGAAGTTCATGCGCGAACTCGGCGTCCTTTACATCGATACGGTCGCGGAACCCTGGGAAGGTTACTATTTCGGTACGACCGACAACGCCGCCCGCACGAACTATGCGCTGCGGCAGGCCGTTAGGGACGAAAAGGCCCGCTCGCCGGGCGGCACCACCGCGGTCAGCTGCTGCGGTGCCAACCCCGGCATGGTCAGCTGGTTCGTCAAGGAAGCACTTCTTACCCTCGCCCGCGACCTCGGGCGCGAAACAAGCGTCCCCGATGACCGTGACGGCTGGGCCCGGCTGATGCAAAGCCTCGGCGTCAAGGGCGTCCACATCGCCGAGCGCGACACGCAGGCCCGGCGCGTCCCCCGCCCCCGCGGGATGTTCGTCAACACATGGTCGGTCGAAGGCTTCATCGCCGAAGGCTTCCAGCCCGCCGAGCTTGGCTGGGGCACGCACGAGACGTGGTTCCCCGAAAACGCGCACCGGCATGAAACCGGATGCCAGGCCGCGATCTGGCTGGAACGGCCCGGCGCGATCACCCGTGTCCACACATGGTGCCCGACCCCCGGCCCGCAGTTCGGTTTCATCGTCACCCACAACGAGGCGATCTCGATCTCGGATTACTACACCGTCGGCGAAGGCGCCGACCCGGTGTATCGCCCGACCTGCCACTATGCCTATCACCCCTGTGACGACGCGATCCTAAGCCTGCACGAGATGTTCGGATCGGGCCGCCAGCAGACCCGGCATCACATCCTGACCGAAGACGAGATCGTCGAGGGCATCGATGAACTGGGTGTCCTGCTGTACGGCCACGAGAAGAACGCGCTTTGGTACGGGTCGCGGCTTAGCAACGACGAGGCGCGCGACCTCGCGCCCTATCAGAACGCCACCGGGCTTCAGGTGACCTCGGCGGTTCTGGCCGGGATGGTCTGGGCGCTGGAAAACCCGAACGCCGGCATCGTGGAAACCGACGAGATGGACTTCGCCCGCTGCCTCGAGGTCCAGCGCCCCTACCTTGGGCCCGTCGAAGCGCATTATACGGACTGGACACCGCTTCAGGACCGCTGGGCGCAATTCCCGGAAGACATCGACGAAACGGACCCCTGGCAATTCCGCAACGTCCTCGCAAGCTAGCACCCCATGCTTTCGGCAGCGCCCCGGCGGCCGCCGAAAGCACGCCGTGCGCCTTTTTCAGACCCCGCCCAGTTTCGCCTTGTACTCCCTGCGTTTGCTTGGATATACGCGTCGGCGGAGACGTGGCCGAGTGGTCGAAGGCGCTCCCCTGCTAAGGGAGTAGGCGGGAAACCGTCTCGAGGGTTCGAATCCCTTCGTCTCCGCCACCCACACATGCCCATGCGTTCGTAGCCGGTACGACGCCTGCGCGGCACAAGAGCGCGTCCTCCCGAACGCGCCCCAATGTGGTGACCAACTCGCGGCGTCCCTGCGTCAGCCGTCGCCGGGAACCTGATAGAAATCCTCACATCCGCCGATGCGCAGGTTTCCATCTGGGCGGAGGACGTCGGGCCAGCTTGATGACGGCCATCCTCCGCCAACGCCATGCTGCGGGGTGGTTTCGACCGCGCCAAGGTGTCGCGTTCAGGCCGTGACGGCCGATTGCCCGGCACCGATCCGAGTGCTGGCCGATCCTCTAAAACCTCACGGTCACTCCCATGACCGGCCCTGATTGCGAGGCGTTGTAGACGACGCCGTCCTTGTCGTAATCCACGTCCATGTGCCGCCAGCCGACGCCGACAGAGACGCTGTCGGTGACCAGGTAATTCACACCGACCATGACCGACCACTGGAAGTCAGAACCGACGCCGAAGCCGCCGATATCCGCGGCGCCGAAGGCCACCCATCTTTCGCCAAGCCGGTAGTTCCCCGCGACCCCCACGATGGGGTCGGTCCAGCTGGCGTCGGCGTCCTGGGAATATGATCCGCCAATCGTTGTCACGGAATAGGTGTTGTTGAGGGACCAGTGCCGAAAGCCCGCATAGGCGTCGACGTAGTGCCGGTCAGATCGCCTGATCGTCGTGCCGAAGGCCAGGGCGAAGTTCGCTGTTTTGCTTTTGATCTCGTACCCTTGCAAGACCGGACCGCCCAGCGTTTCGGAAGAGGTGGTCTGCACCAGGGAGCCGTCGAAATAGAGGACCCACGGGTCATTTCGCGCGCTGCCTGTCAGGAAAAAGGCATAGTCCAGATCGTTGAGGACGTCGCCGAAGGACAAATCGACAGGCTGTGACGGATAGCCCGGAAGGGTCCCGACGTCGCCCTCGAGCCCGGACATCCAGCCATAAGGGCTGACGGTGAACTCCCACCCTCCCTGTGCCCACCCGGGCGCCGGAAGGATCTGACTGGCCGCGATCGTCAGAACGGCGGCCACGTATTTCCTAATCACGAGTAGCTACTCCTTTCGCTACAGCCGTTTTGGGTGCGCAAGACCCAGAGGCGGCCTTTCTTGGTGGGACATCACCCTCTTGGAAACACAAACTGCACCTGGAAACGGTATCGCCAGCCCTCCGGGCCGTTGGCCGGAGACTCGACCCAGTATCCCGCGCCCATTTGGAAACTGACCGGGCGCTGACCGATGACGGCGAGTTTGGAGACGGCGAAGTTCACCGGTACGGACCATTGATCGTTTGCCCAGTCGTAGGTGCTTTCGCTTTGCACCGAGAGGGTCCACGAGGTGTCGGTGGTGTAGCTCACGAACGGCTGAATGAAGGTGGCGTTGGTGGGCGTTTTCGGACCGCGTTCCAGATCCCAGATGTGGTTGGAAAGCGCGCCGAAGGTCCAGGGACCGGACTGCTTGAGCACAATTCCGGTGATCCCGGCAGCCCAGGTTTCGCTTGAGACGTCCGACCACGTCGGCACGCGGACCACCGGCCCGACGCCCCATGTCAGGCCGCCTTGTGTGGGCGGCGTGTACCACGCGTTCAATAGAACATCCCCAAACCCGCTTTGCGAGGTGTCCGGGATGACGTCAGTCTGCCAGACATATGGAACGACTGTCCGCGTGACGACGTTCGCTCCGTTATCGAGTGTGAAGGGTATCACCGGCTGAAGGTTCAGCGTGGTTCGGCTGCCTTCGTCGTCCGGCCCGATATTGCCATCGAAGTTCAACTGGTAAGGAACAGAGATCACCGCGGAAATCGGGTTGGCGAGCTGCTGCGCCAGATCGGATGTGTCTTGCGCATGCGAAGTTCCGGCGCCCGCGCAAGACAGCACGCCTAGTACCCAGATCCACCTTCCAGACATCTGCCGCCCTCCCCGAAGCCGCTCGTCAAATCGTCATGCCGACGGCTTTGGTTTCGGGAAGGTCCAGCTTCCGTCCAGGATTTCCTGCCGCGGCTCGTAAAGCCGGACGGTATAGTTCCAGCCGGCCGTGATCGGGATGCAATTGATCCGCCCGTCATCGCAGCCGCCGAAGTGGATCGTGTAGGACCCATCATCGTTCGGTGTAGCCGAGGTCTGGTTGTAGCTGTTCCGGCCAAGCGCGTTGGGCGCAAGATAGCCATCCACGTCGTAGACGGTGATCGACCAGAAGGCGTCCACCGGGACGTCGCGCAGCGTCACTTCGTAGGGGGTCTCGCCGTCATTCTTGTCGGCGGCGCCGAGAAATGCGCTGGCTGTCGTAGCCGGTTGCCCCGCCCATCCCGCCATCCCGATCAGATGGCCGAGCGGGTCCACTTCGTCGCGACGGCCAAAGGCGGTGCTGGCGTCAAGGCCGACGACAGCAGCGAGATCGCTGATCGCCTTCCGCGCGGCTTCAAGGTTTTCAAGGTCCCAGTCCGGTGCTTCGAAGGGGCCGCTTCCACCGCCTTCAAGGCGTATTCCGTCCTGCACGGCATGGGCGCGGGCGGCATCTTCGGGATCGCCCGCGTCGATGAAGGTGCGGAACAGGAGCATCGCGAAGCGTGTCCCGACCTCGTCCTCGGTCAGCTCATAGGCACCGGGTTCGGCATAGGCGAAGTTGTAGTGGTCCTGGCTGATCACCAGCACGGACTGGAACCGGCCGTCGCCCTCGGGCAGCGTAACCGTCACCGGTTCGGACAGGTCAATGATGGCCGCTGAATACAATGTGTCCTGATTGGGCCGGATGACCGGTTGCGGCTTGTCCGCGGAGGTTACTTCGCGCTCATGGGCGATTTCGCCGACACCGGTTCCGTTGGTCTTCATGGTGAGCCGGAACATCGTATCGCTCTCGGCGCGCATGAGGTTCTGGATCGTGATGTCCTCAGAAAGGACCGGCGCAGGTGCGCAAAGCGCAATGGCCAGAAAAATATACCGCATGGTCTTTGTCCTTTGTGTCAGTTCACCGGCTGGACTTCGGGAAAGGTCCACGATCCGTCGAGAACCTCGGGCGCCGCGCGATAAAGCCGCACGGTGTATTGCCATCCCTCGACGAGCGGCAGGCAATTCACGCGCCCGTCCTCGCAACCGCCCAAATGCACGGTCATGCTGCCGTCCTCGTTTCGCGTCCCGCTGACGGAATTGACGACGTAGGCGTCGAGTGCGTTCGGCGCGAAATAGCGGTTTGCATCATAGAGACTGACCGACCAGAAATCCTTGACCGGGACCTCGGCAGGCACCTCGATCTTGTATTCCCCGATCGGCAGGTTCGGCGAGATCCCGAGATAAAGCGCCTCGTCCTCGGGCAGCCCGCCCCAGCCCCCGGCCGTGCCGATGAAATGGCGCACCGGATCAACATCTTCCTTCTTGCCGAACATATGGAAACTGTCCGGCAGATAGGCGCCGATACCGACAGTCGCCTTCACGAGACCCGCGAAGCTTTCCTCGTCATAGGGCGGTACTATGAAAGGCTCGGACGAAGCGGCGTCGATCGACATCTGGTCTTGGATCGCGTGCACGGCAGCCACGTCCGCGGGGTCGGTCGCATCCAGCAGAACGCGCAAGTAAACGGCGACGTAGGGCGTGTCGAACGTGTCCATGTCGAGCGTATAGGTGCCGCCGCCGTGGAACACCTTGTTGAGGTAGTGATCCTGGTTGATGACCATTGCCGACATGTAGCGGTCACCGACATCGGGAAGAGTGAAGGTGGCGCCCCGGCTGATATCGATGATCGCGGCGCTATAGAGCGTGTCCCGGTTCGCGCTGATGGTCGTCTGATTGTCGACGGGCATCATATCGCGGAAGTGGTAGAACTTGTTCACCCCTCCGGCGAGGGCAACGTATTTTCCGAACTCGATGTCTGTCGCCGCACGGATGAAGCTATCGACCGTAACCGGTAGAATTTTGGAATCCCCAGACAGGTTAGCCGAGTCAGATTTACTCTGAGCCACAGCACCTTCAAAAAGATTCATCGAAGACGCGGCAATTGTCATAAATGAAAAAAGCCAAATGTGACGTTTTCTCATGGATCCCCCTTTGAACTAAGCCACGAGAACTCAGACCCACAAACCGCTTAAAATCTCGATTCGGCTTCCACCGGGAAAACTATTAGCATTCCATTACCGGTCATTTTGCGACAAGTTCCGAGCATGCAACGACACATGGTTCATCTGTTTGAAACCGCCCACGCGGCAAAACTGCTCGAGCGTTACGCGCCGAAAAGGGTGATCGATCGCGCACTTTGCGCGGCTGGTCTCGATCGCCGGATTCTGTCGGGCCTGCCGGGGTTCATTCCCTATGCCGCCGAGGCAGTTATGGTCGAAACCGTCGCCCGTTCGATCGGTGACCGCCACCTTGGGGCGCGCCTTGGGCGCGACTTCGATTACGCCACCTACGGCGCCTTCGCGAGCTATGTTCTGGGCGCGCGGGATCTGGCGTCTGCGATGCATCGCGGGCGGCGTGCCCTTGTGGTGACCCATCCGGGATCCAGCATCGAGATGCGGCAGGAAGAGGGGCACCTTGTCGTCGGACGCAGCACGGCTGGCCTTTCCGTGGTGGGCCATCGACACCTCGACGAAGGCGCGCTTTTCGTAATCCTCAAGTCGGTCCGCCACTTCGCCGGCCCGGACTGGTGTCCGGATTGGGTGGAGGTCCCCGAAATGCGGTCAGGCGATGCCGAGACCCTGAGCGCCTTGATCGAGGCGCCTGTCCGAACGGGCGCGGCCATGCCGTCCATCGCGATAGGAATCGGCGATCTCGCGGCCAAGAACCCGGTCTGGGCCTCGACGCGGAACGGCGTGAAGCTTCAGGAACTGCCTGACCTCATGGGTGTAGAGACGTCCCAGACGATGGAGTCCTCTGTCCGTCAGATCCTGCGGGTGCATCGTCCAACGCTGGACGTATCCGAAGAGGCCGTGGCGAGATACCTCGCCATCAGCCGCCGCTCGCTGCAACGCGCATTGAAATCGGAGGGCACGACGTTCCGCGAAGTCCGCGCCCAAGCGATCGCGGAACGCGCCCGTGCGCTGCTGACCGGTTCGGACCTTGGCGTGACGATGATCGCCAAGACCTTGGGATATGACGAGCCAAAAAGCTTTCGGCGCGCGTTCAGAACGTGGACCGGCATGTCTCCGGCAGACTATCGCGCCTCGCAAAAGGATCCCTAGAAACAGATCGCCCGACCGGCACGTAGCCGTGCGCTATGCCAGAACCGCTTCAGTTTCCGACGGCACCATTCCGGTCAATTCCGCCGATACAACCTGCCAGCCGCGCCATTGCCTTATGCCGCGACCGTGCCCTTTTCCGATACCTCGGCCCGCAGCGACTTGGGATATCGGACGAACAGGATGGCCGGGCTTGGCAGGCCTTCGGCGGTGATCGTCTCGGCAAGCCGGGAAAGCGTCGTGGCCGCGTGGCGTTCGCGGTCGGTGCTGGCGCAGGACACGATATCGACCGGGCAGTCCGAGGGGGCGCCGCTTGCCAGAAGGTCTCGCTGGACCTCGGCTGCTTTCTCCACCGCCATGTAGAACGCCATCGACGTGCCGGGCTGCGCGATATGCGCGCGGGTGGGCGTCGCGTCTCCGGGGCGGCAAGTGCCGGTGGTGATGACGAAAGTGTCGGTCTCTCCCCGCTCGGTCAGCGGGCGGGTCAGGCTTGCGGCGGCAGCCGAGGCGGCGGTGATGCCGGGGACGATCTCGACCTCGATACCGGCGGCGAGGGCTGCGGCGATCTCTTCCCCGGCGCGGCCGAACACCGACGGATCGCCCGACTTCAGGCGGACCACGCGGCGGCCCTTCGCGGCCTCTGCCACGATAAGCCGGTCGATGCGGTCCTGCGGCCAAGCACAAGCGCCGACGTCCTTGCCGACGAACACCCGGTCGGCGTCGCGGCGGGCGAGTTCCAGCACCTCTGGATCGACAAGCCGGTCGTAGAAGATCACGTCCGCCGACTGCAGCCGCTGCACCGCGCGAAGCGTCAGCAGGTCGCGGGCTCCGGGGCCCGCCCCCACCAGCGCGATGTGGCCCTGCCGGTCCGGGGCCTTGCCCAGGGCGATGGCGTCCTTCAGCAGTCGCGCGGCGTCCCGTTCGCGACCGGCAAGGTGCGCGCGGAACGCTTCGCCTGAAAAGGCCCATTCCCAGAACCCGCGCCGTGCCGATGGCGCAAATCGTTCGGCCACCGCGTCGCGCAGCCGTCCGGCCAACGCTACGAAGGACCCAAGCCGGGGCGCCAGCATCGTTTCGACCTCGGTCTTGATCGCCCGCCCCAGCACTGGCGCCGCGCCTTCCGTGCCGATGGCGACCACGACAGGATCACGGTCGACGATCGAGGGGGTGAAGGCGTCGCACAGTTCCGGCCGGTCGATCACGTTCACGACCGCGCCCGCCGCCCGTGCATGCGATGCAAGCTGGCGGTCCTGTTCCTCGTCTCCGGTCGCGATGAACACCAGAACCGCGTTCGCGAAGGTGTCCGGCCCTGCCTCGTGCGCCTGCCGGGCGCGGCCGGACGCGACGACGCCTTCCAATTCAGGATCAAGGCCATCGGCCACGATCACGATTTCCGCGTCGGTTTTCAGGATCAGCCGGCATTTCCGCGCCGCTTCTTCCCCGCCGCCACAGATCACCACGCGCCGCCCCGTCATCCGGAGAAACATCGGGAAGTTCTTCATCACTTGCCCCTTTCAAACGCCAAAAGGCCGCCGACACGCCCATGGCCAGTTGCCATGCGTGGTCGAGCAGCCTTGCTCAAGAAGCCCAATCTTCGGGAAACAGGCAGCGCCGTTGCCACCTGCGTTCGTGCTAGATCACGCGGTGGCCTGTCCGCAAGCGCGATGCGGCCCTGCGCGCGGGTGCGGGGCGCGAAACCATGGTCAGCGCCCGAAAAATGCTCAAGAGTTCAGCAGATGCGCGGCAGTTGCTCGCCCACAAGCATGTCCACGATCCGGGTTCCGCCGAATGCGGTGCGAGTCAGCACCGGGATGCGGCCCGCCTCCACAGCGCGACCGATGACCGTCGACCCCTCGCCTTCCGGCAGGCGCCGCATAACCGCAAGCGCCGCCTCGGCCTGCGCTTCGGGCACGAACAGAACCAGCCGCCCCTCGTTGGCAAGGTACAGCGGGTCAAGACCGAGTATCTCGCACATGCCGCGCACTTCGGCTCGCACCGGCACGTCCTCGTCGCGCAGTTCGACCGTCACGCCCGCCTCCGCCGCCATCTCGTTCAGCGCCGAGGCGATACCGCCCCGCGTCGCGTCCCGGGCGGCCCGAACGTCGGGTGCGGCCTCCAGCACCGCCTCCATCAGATGGCCCAGCGCCGCACAGTCGCTCTGCACCGGTGTCGACAGCGCCAGATCGCCCCGCGCGGCGAGGATTGCTGCGCCGTGGTCGCCCAGTACGCCGTTGACGATGGCCACGTCGCCGGGGCGGATCTTTGCCGCACCGATGTCCCGGCCCGGGGGGATCACTCCGACGCCCGAGGTCGTCACGAACACCGTGTCGCAACTGCCCTTCTCGACAACCTTGGTGTCACCGGTCACGATCGCCACCCCCGCCGCCTCGGCCTCGCGCGCCATCGAGGCGACGATACGGCGCAGAAGGTCGAACTCGCAGCCTTCCTCGATGATGAACGAGGCCGACAGCCACAAGGGCCGCGCGCCGCCGACCGCAAGGTCGTTCACCGTGCCGCAGACCGCGATCTTGCCGATGTCGCCGCCCGGAAACTCCACCGGGGTCACGACATAGCCGTCGGTTGTGAACGCCAGTTGCGCGCCGGGTTCCTGCAGCGCGGCAGACGTCAGCCGCGCCTGATCCTCGTTGCCCGGAGGCTGGAACACGCCGGTGAAGATCTCTTCGATCAGGTCGCGCATCGCACGGCCGCCGCCGCCATGGGCCAGCGTCACGCGGTCACCGCGCAGGCGGGAAATGCTCCGGTCCATCTTCATACTGCCTCCTCCACGGCGCGAGCGCCGCCATAGGTCCAGTAGGCCGCGCAGGCCCCTTCCGAGGACACCATCAACGCGCCCAGCGGCGTGTCGGGGGTGCAGCCCCGCCCGAACTGCGGGCAGCCGGTGGGCTTGAGCCGCCCGGTCATCACCGCACCGCAGGCGCATCCCTCGGGCTCTGCCACCACGCGGGGACCGGCGGCATAGCCGATGCCAAATTTCTCTTCGGCGTCGAATGCCTTGTAGGCATCGCGGATGCGCAGCCCGCTGGCGTCGATCTCGCCCAGCCCGCGCCACTCGAAACTCGGGCGCGGTTCGTAGACATCGGCGATGGCGGCAAGACTTGCCGGGTTGCCATGCTCGGGCACCACGCGGGCATACTGGTTCTCGACCTCGGCGCGACCGTCGCGGATCTGTTCCAGCACCATCAGAACCGATTGCAGCAGGTCCAGCGGCTCGAACCCGGCGACGACGATGGGCTTGCCGTAGTCGTCGGCGATGAAGTCGTAAGGGTGCACGCCGATCACCATCGACACGTGCCCCGGACCGACGAAACCATCAAGCACCATATGCGGGTCGTCCAGCAGCGCCTTGATCGGCGGCGGCACGGTGATGTGGTTACAGAAGACACTGAAGTTCTCCAGCCCCTCGCGCGCCGCCTGCTGGATCGACAGCGCGGTGGATGGCGTCGTCGTCTCGAAGCCCAGCCCGAAGAACACGACCTCTCGGCCAGGATTGCGCCGCGCCAGTTCGACGGCGTCGAGCGGCGAATAGACCATGCGGATGTCGGCGCCGTCAGCCTTGGCCTGCATCAGCGACTTCACTGTTCCCGGCACGCGCATGGCGTCGCCGAAGGTGCAGAAGATGACGCCGGGCCGCTCGGCGATTTCGACGCATTCGTCGACCCGCGCCATCGGCAGGACGCAGACCGGGCAGCCGGGGCCGTGGATGAACTCGATGCCCTCCGGCGTCAGCTTGTCGAGGCCATAGCGGAAAATCGCGTGGGTGTGGCCGCCGCAGATTTCCATGATGTGTACCGGTTTCTCGGCGGTGGCGCCGATTTCTCCGGTCACCCTCGCGATCGCCGCCAGCACGCCGCGCGCGGCCTTCGGGTCGCGGAACTCTTCGACGTATCTCATTGCTCCTCCAGCGCTTTCGCGCCCTCCGCCATCTGTTCAAGCGTCTCCTGCGCCTCTCCCAGTCCGCGCAGCGCCTCAAGCGTCTCGGCCGCCTCGTGCTCGTCGATCACCGCCATCGCGAAGCCCACGTGGATCAGCACCCACGCGCCCACAAGTTCCGACAGGTCAGCCCCCGCCACGCAGGTCACGTTCACCTCGCGCCGGACGCCGGACACGTCGGCCATCGCCATCTGGCGGGCCTCGTCCGTGATCTCGACGATCTGTCCCGGTATTCCCAGACACATGGTCAGTCCTCCTCCGACACCGCTGCGTGCGGCTCGATTCCGTAGCGGTCGAGCTTTGCCCGCAGACCCACCCGCGACAGACCCAGTTCGGTCGCCGCTTTGGACTTGTTCCACTTGAGCCGGGTCAGCGTCTCGCCAAGGATGCGCATCTCCATCAGCTCGACCCGCTCTTTCAACGTGCCTTCCAGCCTGCACACGTCGCCCGCAACTGGCGTGGCGCCCTTCGGCCCCGATTGCAGGATGTGGCGCGAGATCAGTTCGGGCCCCAGCGTCATGTCCTGCGCAAGGATCAGCATCCGCGTCACCTCGTTGCGAAGCTCGGGCATGTTGCCGGGCCAGTCATAGCCCGCGAGGAAGTCCAGGGCAGGCTTCGCCATCCCGCGCACCGGCTTGCCGTGCTCCTGCGCGATATCGTGCAGGAACCGTTCCGCAAGGATCGCCACGTCATCGCCGCGCGCCCTCAAGGGTGGCACCTGCAACTCGACCACGGCCAGCGCGTGATACAGATCCTGCCGGAACACGCCGTCATCCGCCTTCTCGCGCAGGTCGCAATGCGAACCGGTCAGTAGCCGCACGCCGGTCGTCAGCGTCTCGTGCCCGCCGACGGGCTGGAACGCGCCTTCCTGTGCGATCCGCAGCAGCGCGATCTGCATCGCGTCCGACAGCGTGTCGATCCCGTTCAGGAACAGCGTTCCCCGGTCCGCCTTCTGGAACAGACCCACCTTGGTCTGCGCCATCCCCGGCACCGCGCCGCGCTTCATGCCAAACAGCTCGGCGGCCAGCACCTCGTCTGAAAGACCCGCGCAGTTCAGTTCAAAGAACGGCCGGTCGGCGCGCAGGCTGCCATAGTGCATCGCCCGCGCCATGTCGGTCTTGCCGGTACCCGGCTCGCCCGTGATCAGCACCGGAACGTCGAAGCTCGCATACTGCCGCGCCAGCCCGATGGTGGCGTTCAGCGGAGAGTTCGGCCCGCGCAGCACGTGGTCAAAGCCAAGGCCCGCCTGCGCGATGCGGCGGCGTTCCTCCAGCTTGCGGCTCGCGGTGTTCCCGAGATAGCGCATCTCCAGCGTGATGCGCTCGTGATCACGGGCCAGCGAAAAAAGCCGGGTGGCGTTTCGCACGGCCATCAGCAACTGGTCCGGGTGCCACGGCTTGGTGATGAACTGGTAGATCCCGGCGTCGTTGATCGCCTGAATCATGTCGTTCGTCTCGGTATAGCCGGTAACGATGATCCGCACGGTCTCGGGCCAGCGGTCCCGCACCTCGGTCAACAGCTCTATCCCGGTCTTGTCCGGCATACGCTGGTCCGAGATCAGCACCTGCACCCAGTGGTCTTCCATCAGCCGCCACGCCTCTTCGGCGTTCGCGGCTTCCAGCACGTTGAAGTCGTCCTCCAAAGCCATCCGCATGGCGGCCACGGAATGCGGCTCGTCATCGACGACAAGGACGGTTTGAATCGGATCGGGCATCTACTCGGCCGCCGTCTTACGGCGCTTGGCAGCGGCTTCCGAGGCCAGCCAGCCGATCCATGCGTCCAGCCCCTCGCCGGTGCGGGCCGAGGTGCGTATGATCTCGATGCCGGGGTTCACCCGGCGAAGGTTGGCTTCGTACAGGTCAAGATCGACGTCGCAATGCGGCGCGAGATCGACCTTGTTCAGCAGCGCCAGCCGCGCGGCGGTGAACATATCGGGGTATTTCAGCGGCTTGTCCTCGCCCTCGGTCACCGACAGGATCGCGACCTTCGCATCCTCGCCCAGATCAAAGGCGGCGGGGCAAACGAGGTTGCCGACATTCTCGATGAACAGCGTGGTGTCTTGCCCGATGCCAAGGTGATCCAGCGCGTGTCCGACCATGTGCCCGTCAAGATGGCATCCCTTGCCGGTGTTGACCTGACAGGCGGGGGCGCCCGTCTCGCGGATGCGGTCGGCGTCGTTGGTGGTCTGCTGGTCGCCTTCGATCACGGCAACCGGGCCGGTCATCGCGCGGATGGTGGCGCACAGAAGCGTGGTCTTGCCCGAACCCGGCGACGAGACGAGGTTGACCGCGTAAGCTCCCAGATCGGCCAGACGACGGCGGTTGACCTGCGCATGGCGGTCGTTCTCGGACAGGATGCCCGTCTCGATCTCGATCAGGCGTTCCTGGCTTATGCCCGGCACCTCGACCCCGGCGGCGCCGTGGCCGAAATGAATGTCGTGGCCGTGGTGGTGATGCCCGTGATCATGATGGTGGTGGTGATGCGCATGGCCGTCACCGTGGTGATGGTGCCCCTCGACCTTGCCGTCCCCGCATCCGCAAACAGTGCACATCAGATCACCTCCATATCCTTGATCCGCATTTCGTCTCCTCCCTCCGGCATCAGCTTGCCGCCGCCGCAGTCGGGGCACGGGTCCAGCCGGTCGGCGATCTCGACCTGCTTCATGCAGTCGTAGCACAGCGCCACGCCCGGCAGATCGATCATCTCCAGCGCCGCGCCCTCGGCCTTGGACCCCTTCATCACGATGTCCCATGCGAAGGTCAGCGCGTGCTTTTCGACGCCCGCGAACCGGCCGATCTCCAGCCGCACGCGCGTCACCCGCGCAATCTCGTCCGACGCGGCGGCCTGATCCACCACGCGGCGGATACCTTCGCACAGGGACATCTCATGCATCGCTTGCCTCCCGCAGCCGCACCGGGCTGCACGGGTCGAGGATATCCAGCACCAGCGGAGCCAATCCCTGCCGGATCGCCGGAAGCGAGGCAAGCGTGCGGTCGAGGATACCGCCCTCTGCCAGCAGCGCGTCGGTGGGCGTGACACGGGCAATGTCCGTGACCACGTCGCCGTCCAGTTCGATACGGATGCCATAGGCACCGCGTGCAGCCGGGACCATCGCGGCACCGTGCTGGCAGTCCACCTCGGGCAGCCGGCCCAGCGCCGCCGCCTCGATATCGTAAAGCCGCGCCGCCGCGCGCCACAGGGGTCCGCGACCGTAGCTGTTGCCCAGCGCCACCATGACCGGGTGCCCCGCATGGCGGCCCGCGACCGAGTTCTCGAACGGTGCAGTTTGCCAGATCGACCGGAACGTGACCTGCGGCAGGCCCTCGGCCACCGCCTCGTGCGGGGCGAAGCTGTCGCGGATCAGGCGCAACGGCTGCACCAGCGGCGAGGCAGACGACAGGAACGCCTCGAACGCGTCCATCGTCGCCGGAGCCTGCGCCGCGCCAAACAGCGCCCGCATCAGACCGGCGCCACCCAGTTGCCAGTCGGCGGGCAAAGCCACGGGCGGATGGCCGAAGTAGCCCGGCCAGGTCACGTGGAATTTCATCAGGTGGTCGCGCAGGCATTCCCGCGCGATACCGCCCGCGTCGAACGGACGCCCCAATGCGGCGGCGATCCCCGCGCCCTGCGCCGCGCGGCACAGGTTGAACAGACGCGGCAGCAGCGTCAGAACCTCGTCGGCGCTGCGCCCGGCCACGTGCCGCGCGACCGGCAAAGCCGGGGCGGCGACGGCGGTCAGCCGGGAAGCGATGCCGCCCTCGTGCCGCATCAGCCCTCTCCGGCGCCCGACATGCCGGCGGTAATGACCGCCCGGCGGCTGGGTTCCTCGGGCAGCACCGGCTGCGTCTCGGCCTCTTCCGCCGCCTCGACCGCCGCAAGCTCTGCCTCGCGCGTCGCGCGGATGTCGGCGGCACGGTCGGTGTCGTCGCGGTTGGCCTCGTCGAACAAGGCCACCATCACCGCGCGGGCCACGTCTGTCGCCTGCTTTTGGGTGGTGAAGTCCGCCATCGGCGAGAACAGCGAGCAAGCCTTGTAGCCGCCGGTCAGTTCGCGCGTGTTGTGGATGAACTCGTAGTCGCCCGAGGGGAACGCGATCACCTCTTTCTCGCCCGCCCTCAGCCCGGACCAGTCCTGCCCGTCCGGCATCATCACGAGGTTCATGAACCACGGGCTGACCAACACGCCAAGGATGGTGTCGCCCTGCTTGCGAAAGCCCACGGCCTCGACATGCAGCGCCTTGTTGACGATGGGCACGTCGCGCATCTTGGCGTGGTAGACCTCGCGGAAATCCGCAACCAGCCGGTCGGTCGCCTCTGCAACGCGCGCCGCCTCGATCAGCGCGTCCGCACCGGGATCTTCCAGCACCATGAACTGCTCTTTCGGCGCATCACAGTTCGGGCAGGACCAGTCTTCGGGCAGGTCCGTGAAGGGCGTCCCCGCCTCGACCTGCCGATAGTCGTCGCCTTCCGCCGGATCGTAGGGCGTCCAGCAGATCTTGCACTCCATCACCGCGGCGGCGCTGATGCGGTCGTTGGCGCCCAGATAGCTGCCTTCGAAGCTCATCGCACCGCCTCCAGCACTTCGCGCAGGCGTTCCGCGCTGTCGGACAGATCCTCGGGCGCGGCCAGCGCGACCTCGGGCATGCCGGTGACCTCGAAGGTGTCGAGGATCAGCGTGTCCATCGAGTTGTAGAACTGCACCCTCCACACATGGCGCATCGCGGTCGAGCGGACGCGGCAGTTGCCATAGCCGCGCGAAAGGATATCGACCGACCCCTCGCCCATCCGCGCATCCAGCCAAGCAAGGTCTTCCTCGGTATGCGGCAGCAGCGTCAGGTTCACGACGTGCAACTCGCCGTCAAACGCCGCCGACTTGTCCACCAGTTCGGCCAACAGCGAGGGCGCGTTGACCACCCCTGCCCCGGCCTTCTGATCGGACATCGGACGAACCGGCTCGAACGCGCGGTCGCGGGATTGCTGCGGGACAGTGGCGACCTCGATGGCGTCAACGCCCGCGCCCTGAAGACCCCAGACACCCGCGAAGACGCTTTCCTGCACGCGGACCGCGGGGATGCCGCGGATCTTCATCGCGACTTCGCCCTCGCCCATCGTTTCGGCCACCAGCCGGCGGTTGGCGGCGTCGAGCTGCGACAGATCGAACCGCTCGGGCGCGCCGCCTTGCGCCACCCGGTCGGCGGCGTCCGCCACAAGGCCCATCAGTTGCAGCGCCGGAGCCAGCGCGGTGCGGTCGTCGACCTCGGGGAACGGCGCGCTGAAGGTGCGCATGTCCTGCGGCAGCGACATATATTCCAGCGTCTCTTCCTCTTCGGGCTGAGAGCCGGGGCCGAAGCCCATCGGGGGCATGTGGAAGTTCTGTACCATGCGAATGCTCCTTAGGCGGCGTTGGCCGGTTCGGCGGACAGGATCTGCGGGATGCGCGCGATGTAGTCGTCCCAGTCGCGCACCTTGGGGATACCGCCAAGGAACTGGCCGTCGCGGTAGAAGATCACGCTGGGCGTCTTCAACACGCGGGTCTCTTCGCGCAACTGCGCTTCGATGGCGTCGTCCACGACCGCGCAGTCAAAGGCGCGCTGGAAGGCGATGCGCAGCTCGGGCAGGATCACAGCCACATCCGCGCTTTCAAGGTTCCGGCGCGGATCGCCCGGCAGGAAAAGCGCGGTCACGCCGGTCTCGGTGAATGCCGCGAGTTCCTCGCGGGTGGTCAGCCGGGGCCAGCCCAGCTCGTCCGTCAGTCTGTCGATCAGGGGATGTCCCATTTGCCTGCCTCCCTAAGCTTCGGTCTTGCCAGCCGCGCGCGCCGCTTCCAGATGCGGCGGCAGTTGTGGCGTTCTGTTGTCCAGATCGGCGAAGGCCGCACCGGCATCGCCGCCGCCCATCACCGCTTTCAGCCCGTCCAGCGCCGCCGAGATCAACCGCGCCTCCTCGGCCGAGATGACCTCGCGCGCGCTGCCCAGATGGGTCAGCACCCATGTCCCCGGCGCGACCGGCCCGGTCAGCGACAGGTCCACCATCTCGCCATAAGCCGTGGTGCCCGCGATCCCGTCCACCGACAGGATCTGCACCGGAATGCCGACGCACATCAGGCGCGCTCCGGGAAGAAGCGGTCGTCGCCGGTGCGGCAGGCCTCGTCCTCGCTGGGGCGGCCAGTTTCGTAGGCGTCTTGCCGGATCGAGGCATCGGCGAGGTCGGGGGTTTCGGTCCGGCCCTCGGTCGCCTCGAAGCCGCGCGCCGCCAGCCAGTCGCGGGCGATGGTCACGGCTTCGGGGATGCGGGCGGCGGTTATGGCCCGCAATCCCCCGCCGTAGTCTTCCAGTTCTTCCGGCTGGCAGCCGATCAGCACCAGTTCCGCCGGGCAGTAGCCCATCAACTGCGCCGTCGCGATCACGTCCTGAAAGCCGGTCTGGTGCAGCGACATCTTCTTGGCGCCCATGAAGGCCGGAACCTCGTCGCCTTCGACGACCTTCATCGTGCCGGGTTCAAGGCCATAGTCGACGGCATCGAACACCACCATCACGTCGGCTTCTTCGAGGAAGGGCAGCAGGTAAAGACCTTGCGTACCGCCATCCAGCACCGTGACTTCTGGTCCGTATGAAAGGGTCTCGGCCAGCCGCTCGACGCAGCGCACGCCAAAGCCTTCGTCGGCCCAAAGTACGTTTCCGATACCCAGGATCAGCGCCCTGCGCGTCATCGCTCCCTCCCTCGCGTCTTCCACGAGCCCCTCCGCTCGCGTCCTGTGGAAACCCATCCTACGGTTTAGAACCGGTGCTGGCAGCGATTCTGCCGCACCCGGCGAAATCAGGTCAACGCACTGAATTTACATAACCTTTCCGCTTACCACACCCTAATCACCGCAGACCTACCGGCATCTTACCTTCCAATTCTATACCATTATGAAAACTACCTAACCACAACGAAGAACGGACCCCGAAGGGTCCGTTCCAGATCCGCCCCGTGTCGGAAGCGGATCAGTCGGGGAGGTCGTCCTTGAAGGTGCGGGTGCCCGAGATCATCGTCGAGACCATCGACTGACGGCTCATGATGTCCTCGCGGATCGCTGCGTAAATATGGATCATCATGAAGATGACGATGAACCACATCCCGAGGTGATGGATCGAGTGCAGGATCTGCGTGTTCCCCACCAACGCGATAAGCCATCCCATCGCGAGGTCGGGCAAAGACCCCTGCCCTGCGCCCTCGGCATACAACGCCCAGCCGGTCAGCAGCATGAAGGTGATGCCGATCGTCATGAAGAAGAACATCGCGACCTGCGCCAGCGGGTTGTGACCGACATACTTCTTCGGCGTCTTGGCGATGAAAGCGTACCACTTCAGTTCGTGGAACATCTCGCGCCACCATGCCTTGCGCCAAACGGGCACGTAGAACAGCTGCTTGGCGTGGTGGTTGCCGACGAAGGCCCAGTAGATCCGCCCAAGGAACGCGACCGTCAGAAGCTGCCCGGCCACGAAATGCGCGAACCGGATATAGCCCATGACGAACTGATGCGTCGCCTCGGCGAAGTTCATTGTCGGCAATGGCGTGGCGATCAGCCAGCCGGACCCGATCAGGATCATGATCAGCGCCGCGTTGACCCAGTGCCAAAGCCGCACCGGCCACTCGTAGACGAAGACGCTGGTGCGCCGGCGGATCGACTCGATGTCTGCCTTGGTCGCGTCGCCGGTCAGCTGTGAGCTGACCAGCGGGTCGACGTGGACGTTCGTTTTGTGGATCGTGTCCTCCGGCATGGCGTCACTCCTTGCGGCGCGCCTGAAGCGCCCACAGAACGCCAGCCAGAACGACAAGGCCCAGACCATGCAGCGGCGACAGGACCCAGTGCGCGGCGCCCTCCAGCGCGCCGTGCCCCGGATGCGCCAGCGCCGCACCGGCGGTGGCCATGTAGACTGCGATTGCGTGTTTCATGGTGTCCTCCCTCAGCGCACCTTGACGTTGGCCAGTTCGTCGCCGTCCGGCGACATCACGTGGGTCGAGCAGGCAAGGCACGGGTCGAAGCTGTGCAGAGTCCGCAGGATCTCTACCGGCTCTTCCGGACGCTCGACCTTGGTGTACATCAGCGAAGCCTCGAAGGCGCCGATGTTGCCTGCGGTGTCGCGCGGAGACCCGTTCCACGTCGTCGGGACCACGCACTGATAGTTCTCGATACGGCCGTCCTTGATCCGCACCCAGTGCCCCAGCGCGCCGCGCGGCGCCTCGGTGGCGCCCACGCCCTTGGCCTCTTTCGGCCAGGTGGACGGGTCCCATTTCTCGACGTTCGCGGTGGCGGTGTCGCCGTTGATGCAGTTCCTTACCAGCTTGTCGAAGAAGTGCTTCTGCAGCCGTCCGCAGTACTCGGATTCCAGCGCCCGCGCCGCGGTGCGGCCCAGAGTCGAGAACACCGCGTCCAGCGGCAGGTCCATGTCGCGCAGAAGGCCGTCGACCTGATCCTTGATCTCTTCGTGACCCTTGGCGTAACCCACGATGTAACGCGCCAGCGGCCCGACCTCCATCGCGTGCCCCTTCCACCGGGGCGCCTTGATCCACGAGTATTTCGCGGCCTCGTCCAGCTCCTCGATGTTGGTGCGGGTACCCTTGGCGTTGGGGCCAAGCTCGTACTGCGCCTCGGTCACGCCGTCCCAGGGATGCAGGCCCTTTCCGGGCTCGCCGTAGGTGTACCACGAGTGATCCACGTACTCCTGGATCTGCTCGGGATCGCGCTGATCCACGTCATGCACCGTCGACAGATCGCCGTCGATGATCGCGCCGCGCGGCAGGTGAAGCTGCTCGGGCGAGAAGTCGTTCGCGTTCTCGGGGATGTCCCCATAGGCAAGGCAAGCCTTCGACGACAGCCCGCCGCCGTACAGCCAGTTCTTGTAGAAACCGCCGATCGCCTTCACGTCGGGCAGATAGACGTTCTTGTTGAACTCGATGCACTTGTCGATGATCGACGACACCATGTTCAGCCTTTCCATGTTGATCGCGCCCACGGCACCGGTGCCGTCGATGTTGATCGGGCACGGAACGCCGCCCACCAGCCAGTTCGGATGCGGGTTCTTGCCGCCGAAGATCGTGTGAACCTTCACGATCTCTTTCTGCAGGTCCAGCGCCTCGAGATAGTGGGTCGTGGCCATCAGGTCCGCCTCGGGCGGAAGAAGGTAGGCCGGGTTGTCCCAGTAGCCGTTCTTGAACAGGCCAAGCTGGCCGGACTCCACGAACTTCTTCAGCCGGTTCTGCACGTCGCGGAAATAGCCCGGCGACGACAGCGGGTGGTTCGGACCGACGGTCTGCTGCAACTCGGACGTCGCCTTCGGGTCTGCCTTCAGCGCGTTGATCGGGTTCACCCAGTCCAGCGCGTGCAGGTGATAGAAGTGAACGACGTGGTCGTGGATCTGCAGGTTCAGCTGCATGATGTTGCGGATCGAGTTCGCGTTGTCCGGGATCGTGATGCCCAGCGCATCCTCGACCGCCCGCACGCTGGTCAGCGCGTGGGTGCCGGTGCAGACGCCGCAGATCCGCTCGGTGAAGGCCCAGGCGTCACGCGGGTCACGGCCCTTCAGAATGACCTCAAGCCCCCGCCACATGGTGCCGGTGCTGACCGCGTTGGTGATCATGTTGTCGTCGTCGACGTTCACCTCGCAGCGCATGTGGCCCTCGATCCGGGTCACCGGATCGACCACGACGCGCTTGCCGGAGTTGTCCAGCGTGAAGCCGTTGGGTGTTTGGATGACCATCTATTAGACCTCCTCGCTGGCAGGCTTGTCCTGCGTCTTTTTCTGTGCGGATTTCAAAGCCGAGACCGCCGCGTGCAGCGCGATGCCGCCGCCGACGACGCCCGCGGCGGCCATGCCGATCTGGTCTGCATTCGCCTCGACCCCGAACTGGGTCAGGTCGGTCACACGGTCGTAGAACGCCCCCTGATCCCAGAAGCCGTCTTCGGAACAGCCAATGCAGCCATGGCCCGACTGGATCGGGAAGCTGACGCCCTCGTTCCAGCGCACGGTCGAACAGGCGTTGTAGGTGGTCGGACCCTTGCAGCCCATCTTGTACAGGCAGTAGCCCTTCTTCGCGTTCTCGTCGTCCCACGCCTCGACGAACTGGCCGGCGTCGAAATGCGGGCGGCGATAGCACTTGTCGTGGATGCGCTGGCTGTAGAACATTTTCGGCCGCCCCTGCCGGTCAAGCTCTGGCAGCCGGTCGAAGGTCAGCATGTAGGTGATCACGCCGGTCATCACCTCGGCGATGGGCGGGCAGCCCGGCACCTTGATGATCGGCTTGTCGGTGATGACCTTGTGGACCGGCGTCGCCTGCGTCGGGTTCGGCTTGGCCGCCTGCACACAGCCATAGGACGCACAGGCACCCCAGCTGATGATCGCCTTTGCGTCCTTGGCCGCATGGCGCAGCTGTTCCACGAACGGCTTGCCGCCCACGATGCAGAACATGCCGTCCTCGTTCAGCGGCGGGTTGCCCTCGACCGCGAGGATGTAGTTGCCCTTGTACTTCTGGATGGTGTCTTCCAGCGCCGCCTCTGCCTGATGCCCGGCAGCCGCCATCAGCGTGTCGTCGTAGTCGAGAGAGATCATCGACAGCACGACATCCTTTGCCAGCGGGTGCGCCGAGCGGATGAAGCTTTCCGAGCAACAGGTGCATTCCAGCCCATGCACCCAGATCACCGGCGTGCGCGGCTTGGTTTCCATCGCATGCGCGATCTTGGGCACGAAGGCCGGACCCAGCCCCAGCGCGGCGGCGGTCAGCGAGCAGTATTTCATGAAACTGCGCCGGGTGATGCCCTGGCTCCGCATGACCTCGTAGAACGTCTCGATCTGACTCAAAACGCGACCCTCCCTCTTTCCGTTTGCCATGCGCAGGGCGACAGAGCGCCCGCGCGGGTTCGGTCATCATGACGGTATGCGACGGTGTGCGAAGGGGGCGGTTCCGGAAAATCCGCGCGCACCGGAAAAGCCCGGCAGGTCAGTCGGTTGCGCGGATATTTCGATCCAAAAGGACAGCGCGGATCGGAATGCAACTTGCCGCGCGGAAGACCGGGTGATCAGTCGCTTTCCATCTGCGCCAGCGCGACCATCGCCTGACCGAAGGCAAGCCCTCCGTCATTGGCCGGCGTCGCGCGGTGGACCAGAACCGGCACGCCCTCAAGACACCGCAGCGTCTCGGCAAGCAGTCGCGCGTTCTGGAAGCAGCCGCCCGACAGCGCCACCGCCGCGGCCTCACCCGTTTCGACGAGCCTTCGTGCCTCGCGCGCGAACGCGGCCGCCAGGGAGTTGTGGAACAGGGCGGCCCCGTAGGCCGCCGACGCCCCCAGTGAAAGGCTTTCTCGCAACTCTGCGAAGAACGGTGCCGGATCGATCTCGTGGCCCCGCGACGCAAAGCGTACCAGCCCCGCGTACGGAGGCAGCGCCTCCAGCCGCATGGCCGCCTCGCCTTCGTAGGTCTGTACGTCCGGACAGACCCCCAGGCAGGCGGCAACGGCATCGAACAACCGCCCCACCGAAGAGCTTGCCGGCGTGTTCAGCCCGCTTGCCGCAGCCTGCCGCGCCAGCACCAGTGGCTTGTCGGCGAACAGCGCATCCGCCCAGTCCGACAGCCCCGCCTGATCCAGCCGCACCAGCGCGTTGCGCCACGGCTCTCGCGCGGCCAGATCGCCACCCACCAACGGCGCCGGCCGCAGCCAGGCGCGCCGCTCGACCGACCGGTAGCCGCCCAGCAGCACCTCGCCGCCCCATACGGTTCCGTCCGACCCAAGCCCGGTCCCATCCAGCACGATCCCCACGACCGGCCCGCCGTCCAGCGGCCACGCGTTCTCTGCCATGCAGGCGGCCATATGCGCGTGGTGATGCTGCACGGAAACATGCCGCAATCCCTCGGCCTCCGCCCGCTCGACGCCATGGCGCGTGGCACGAAAATCCGGATGCAGATCCGTCGCCACCGCGTCGGGCGCATGGTCGAACAGCGCCGCATAATCCGCGTCGGCCTGAAGAAACGCCTCCCATGTCAGGGCCTCGTCCAGCTCGCCAAGATGATGGCCCAGCAACGCCTGCCCGTTTTTCACAAGGCAGATCGCCGCCTTCATCTGCCCGCCATAGGCCACCACCTGACGGTCGGGAAACCCGGGAGGCAAAGGCAGCGTCCCCGGCACCCGCCCCCGCGCCCGGCGCAGGGTCATCGGCCCGGCGGGTCCGATCCGCTCCACCCCGTCATCCAGCCGCCGCGCGATGTCGCGGTCGTGCATGACGAAGGCATCCGCGAAGGCCCCGAGTTTCTCCCGCGCCTCGTGGTTGCCGATCACCTGTGGCTCGCCCGACAGGTTGCCGCTGGTCATCACCAAAGGCCGCGCCATCGCATCCAGCAGCAGATGATGCAGTGGCGTATAGGGCAGCATCCACCCCAGCGTTCCCTGCCCCGGCGCGACCGCATCGGGCAACGCCGCCCCGGACTTCTCCAGCAATACAACCGGCGCGGCAGGGTCGCACAGCAACGCCTCCTCCGCCGCCGAGACCATGGCATACTGCCGGACCAGCGCCAGCGGAGCCATCAGCGCAAAGGGCTTGCCCGGCCGCCGCTTCCGGGTCCGCAAAGCCGCCATGGCCGCCCCGTTTGTCGCGTCGCAGCACAGATGGAACCCGCCCAGACCCTTGACCGCAACGATCTCGCCGCCAAGGATCGCCGCAGCCGCCAACGCCACGGCGTCCCCCTGACCCTCGCCCGCGTCCCGCTCGAACCACACCCGTGGCCCGCAGGCCGGACAGGCGACGGGCTGGGCATGAAAGCGGCGATCCGCCGGGTCTTCGTATTCGGCACGGCAGTCCGGACACATGGCGAAGGGCGCCATCGTGGTCTGCGCCCGGTCATAGGGCAGCCCGGTCAGGATCGTGAACCGTGGCCCGCAGTTGGTGCAGTTGGTGAAGGCATAGCCGCGGCGCCGCCCGTCGCCCCGGATCTCGTCCGCGCAATCCGCACAGGTCGCCGCGTCCGGCGTCACCCGCGTCTCGGCCCCCGGTCCACCCGAGGCCGCGATCACGAACGCGTCCGCAACACCCACCTCGCACGAAGCGCACTCCACCGCATCCACCCGCGACAAGGGCGGCGCCTCGTCCGACAGCGCCGCCACGAACCCGTCCAGATCCGCGCCCGCCGCGAAGATCAGCACCCCCTCGGCGTCGTTCAACACCTCACCGGTCACGCCCATCCGGCGGGCAAGCTGCCATACGAAGGGCCGGAACCCCACGCCCTGCACCTGTCCCCGCACCCGGATCCGCAGCCCGTTCACCGCTTCTTCTTCTCTTTCAAAATACCTCGGGGGAGTCCGCAGGACGGGGGCAGAGCCCCCACCACCCGGCCCTCCGCGCAGACCGGCATCAGTGGACCGTACAAACCATGCAGGGGTCGAAGCTCCGCACGATATGTTGCACCGACAGCGGCGTGGTCTCCTCCGCGCCCACAGGCGCGCCGACCAGCGCCGCCTCGACCGGCCCCGGCACCCCGCCCGCGTCGCGGGGCGAGAAGTTCCACGTTGTCGGCGCGACGATCTGGTAGCCCGCGATGGTTCCCTTGCCGATGCTCAGCCAATGCCCCAGCGTGCCGCGCGCGGCCTCTACCAGACCGACGCCCGCGCCGTCCTTCGGCACCTCCCACGTTCCCATGAACCGCGCCGATGGGTCGAGCCGCGCCGCCCAGTCCTCCAGCCAGATCTGCGTCCGGGCGATTTCCAGCAGCCGCCCCGCGATCCGCGCCCGCACGCCGGCTTCCGCCGCCAGCGCCAGCGCGAGCGGATGGCCATCGACCACCTGCCGCGCCAGCGCACCGACCTCGACGGTGCGACCTTCCAGCCGGGGCGCCTTGCACCACGAATAGGCGCCGTCGCGCATGTCCTCGTCCGATTCGGTCACGCCTTGCGACGGGTGCGCCGCGCCGCCCAGCATCCAGGCGTGGCTCAGGTCCTCGACCACCCCGGACGGATCGAAGGGCCGCACCTCGCCCGCGTCCCACACCCCGGCGCGCGTCGCACGGCCCTCGGGCATAGGATAGGCCCCCGCCGACAGGTAGCGCCCGGTGCCGCGCCCCATCGCGGCCAGCCCGAGGTCCGCCGCGATCTCAAGGAACAGCCCCGCCGCGCCCCGGTCCCAGCCGTCCAGCGCCGCGACGGTCTCCAGCGCCACGAAGTCTTCCAGCGGCGCGCCGAACATCTGTTGTTCCAGTACCCGGCGGAATGCCCGCAGGGTGGTCTGGATGCGCACCTTGTCGCGCGCGTCCGGTGTCCGCGTGACGCCCGCCGGCTGGATCGCAAGCGTGTGAGGCCACTTGCCGCCCAGAAGCCCGACGATGTGAAACAGCCGCGCCCGCGCCTCGACCAGCGCCCGCGCGACCGAGCCCTGCTGCGCCGTGAACTCCGCCACCGCGCGGGCGTGCCACGGGCGGCCCGCATAGGCCGGGCGGGCCATGTCGGGCATAAAGAACAGCGCGAAGTGGGTGACGTGGTCGGCAAGGTTCTCGACCCCGTGCAGCAGCGACGCCGCCAGCGCGCCCTGTTCCGGCATCTCGGCGCCCGAGGCGTCGGCCAGCGCCAGCGCGGCCGCCGCCGACTGGCTGATCGAGCAAATCCCGCAGATCCGTGGCGTGATCGTCAGTGCGTCGCGCGGATCGCGGCCCGTCAGCATCATCTCGAAGCCCCGGAACAGCGGCGAGTTGGCATAGGCCGCCGAGACCCGCCCGTCCGCGACCTCCAGCCTGATCTCCAGATCGCCCTCGACCCGGTTGAACGGCCCGACCAGAAGCTGACGTTCGCTCATTTCTCGCGCTTCGGGGCCGGGGCGACGCGGATGCGGTCGGAATGTGCGTTCACGTCGATCCGTTTCGGCGTGGCCGCTTTCGACAGCGACGCCAGCGCCATGAACCACGCTTTCGGCATGTCCGAGGGAAGGCCCACGGGAATGCCCGCGATGGTCGGCGTCTCGGTATAGCTGTGGCCGGGTTCCTCGAACTCAGGCGAGGTGCAGGCAATGCAGGGATAGCCGCCGCGGGTGCAAGAGCCTTCGCCGTTCCAGGGCCGGATGTTGCAGTCGCCCACCGCCTGCGTGCCGACGCATCCCAGGTGCTCCATCATGCAGCCCAGTTCCGACAACTCGCGGGCGCTGGCCTTGTACTCGTAATACTCGTTCTTGGTGCAGCCGTGGTGGACAAGGTGGTCCGCGTAGAAGCGCGGCCGCCGGTAGCGGTCGAGATCGCCCTCGCCCATCAGGTCCGCCGCCAGCAGCAGCAGCGTTTCCGTCACCCAGGCCGGGTGGGTCGGGCATCCCGCGACGTTGATCACCGGAAGGCCGGACCGGCTGCGAAAGTCGTCGGGCAGCGCGCCGCCGGTGTGGTGGCCATCGTACTGCAACCCGATGGCCCCGGCCGGGTTGCCGCCCGCCGCGGTGATCCCGCCGTACGCCGCGCAAGAGCCCACGGCGACCACGTGCCGGGCCATCGGCGCCAGCGCCCGCACCCAGTCCAGCATCGCGCGTCCGGTGCCGGACAGCATGTGATATTTGCCGGTACCTTTCGGGCCGGTGACGATCGAGCCCTCAACGCACAGCACGTCCAGCGGCAACTCGCCCGTCTCGACCGCCTTCAGGATCGCGGCCACCTCTGCCCCCGTTTCGACCGACAGCGCCGGGTGCCACAGGAACGAGACGCCCGCGTCGCCCAGCGTGTCGAACAGGTTCGGGTCCTCTGCGCACAACAGCGACATGGTACAGCCGCCGCATCCAGCGGATTGCAGCCACAACACGTTCATTCAGACGTCTCCAAAGGCAATTCCAGCCGGAAGCATCCGCCCGGCCCGTCGCCGAGGTTCAGCTGCCCGCCATGTTCATCGGCGATCTTCGCGCTGATGGAAAGGCCAAGGCCGGTGCCCCGGCCCACGGGCTTGGTGGTGAAGAAGGGATCGAAAATCGCGGCCCGCACGTCCTCGGGCACGCCGGGTCCGTTGTCGCGCACGGTCAGCACCGCAGCCGGTTCGGTGCAGGCGATGTCGATGCTTAATTCCGGCGTCTCGACCCCGTCCAGCGCGTCCATGCCGTTCTGCACGAGGTTCATCACGATCTGCTGCACGTGTCCGGATACGCCCCGCACCATGCATCGCTCTGCCCCGGTGAACCGCACCGTGATCCCGCTTTTCGAGCCACGCTCGACCCAGCGCGCCGCGACCTTGGCGACGTCGACAAGGTCGAACTCCACCCGTTCGCCGCTGCCTTCCGCCGACAGACGCCGCAGATCGGCGACGATGTCGCGCACCCGTTCGGCCCCGTCCCGCGCACCGTGGACGGCTTCGGCGAGGTTGCGCAGGTTGCGTTCCAGCTTCAGGTCCGCGCGCAGCTGGACCAGTTCCGCCCGTGGCGCGCCCTGCTGGACACGCTCGAAATAGGTCTCGAACTGGCCCACGTATTTCTCAAGCGCGTGGACGCTGGCGTAAACGAAGCTGATCGGGTTGTTCAATTCGTGCGCCACCCCCGCCAACAGGCGGCCGAGCGAGGCGAGTTTCTCGTTCCGGACAAGCTGCGTTTGTGCCTCTTTCAACTGCCGGTGGCTGCGTTCCAGTTCCGCGTAGGCGCGGCGCAATTCGCCCAGCGGACGCCCGGTCAGCACCGCGCCCTCGAAACGGCTGCGGTCGGACAGGCGGGCGGCAAGGCTGATGTCGAACGGCAACGCACCTTCCGCAGTCACAAGATCGGCCTCGAAGCTTGCGCTTTCGCGCGACAGCCGCAGGTCGTTCATCGCCTCGGCAAGACGCGCCGCGCCGTCTCCGGTGAAGAAGCCTGACAGCGGCTGGCCAATCAGCGCGCCCGGCTCGGCCTCGACCGCGCGCGCGAAAGACGCGCTGATCTCTTCGATCTTCCCATCGCGGCCCACCACCACCATGATATCGCTTACAGAGCCCAGAACGGATTCGATGAATAGCCGCGCCGCGTGCAATTCTGCGTTCTGCCGTTCCAGACGCTCCTGATACTCGACGAGTTCCGCGTAGGTGCGGTCAACGGCGTTCAGAACGTCGCCCCAGGCGTCGTCGAGAATATCCGCCTCGCCGGCGGGACCGGAGGCCGTCGCTTCGCTCATTCGCGCACTCTAGCGTCGCGGGATGCGCCGTCACAAGGGGCCTGCGCCGCGCCCCGTCCCGCCCCGGAACGCAACGGCGTGGCTTGACTTTGTACGGGATGTGGATATGTGGGGCACGTCGCTGCGCTGCCGCGTGAGCATGCCGCGCCCACATCCGTGACCGGAACCGGGCCATCAGCGCACAACAGATTTCAGTTCCCCATCACGCAGGGTTCCTGACGCGACGGCCAGACGGTGCGGGAAACGCCCGCACGTCCCGAGGCCAGCGCCAACCCTACGCGGCCGCACGTGTGTGCGGCCATGTCCATAGGCCACATCCGCGTGGCCATGAAGGAAGACATTTGCTCGATTTCGACATGCTCGGCCTTGCGCCGACCCTTAATGCCGCGCTGGCACGCGCCGGCCTCACCGAACCGACCCCGATCCAGAACCAGGCGATCCCGCTTGCGATGGACGGCCACGACGTGCTGGGCCTTGCCCAGACCGGCACCGGCAAGACGCTGGCCTTCGGCCTGCCTCTGATCAACACGCTGCTGGAGCAGCCCGGCAAGCCGAAGCCCAAGACGGTCAAGGCGCTGATCCTTGCCCCGACCCGCGAACTGGTGAACCAGATCGCCGACAACCTGCGCCCGCTGACCGAAGGCTCGAAGATCTTCGTCGCCACGGTCGTCGGCGGCCAGTCGATCAACCGCCAGATCGGCGTGCTCGCCCGCGGCGTGGACGTGCTGGTGGCGACCCCCGGCCGTCTCATCGACCTGATGGACCGCGGCGCCGTGGACCTTGGCCAGACCCGGCACCTTGTGCTGGACGAGGCCGACCAGATGCTGGACCTAGGCTTCATCCACGCGCTGCGCCGGATCGCGCCCAAGCTGGGCACGCCGCGCCAGACCATGCTGTTCTCGGCCACCATGCCGAAGCAGATGGAGGAACTGTCGCGCGCCTATCTCAACAACCCGCGCCGGGTGCAGGTCAGCCCTCCGGGCAAGGCCGCCGACAAGATCACCCAGTCGGTGCACTTCGTCGAGAAACCCGGCAAGCCCGGCAAGCTGCGCGAGATCCTGTCGCGTGACCCCGACGCCCTGACGCTGGTGTTCTCGCGCACGAAGCACGGCGCCGAGAAGCTGATGAAGGGCCTTGTCGCGGACGGCTACAACGCCGCCTCGATCCACGGCAACAAAAGCCAGGGCCAGCGTGACCGCGCCATCAAAGCGTTCCGCGAGGGCTCGATCACCACGCTGGTCGCCACCGACGTCGCCGCGCGCGGCATCGACATTCCCGGCGTGGCCTACGTGATCAACTACGACCTGCCCGAGGTTCCGGACAACTATGTCCACCGCATCGGCCGGACCGCCCGCGCGGGCCGCGAGGGCGAGGCGATCGCCTTCTGCTCGACGGAAGAAGCGGACCTGCTGCACCAGATCCAGAAGCTGATGAAGATCGAGGTTCCGGTGGCCAGCGGCGACAGCCCGCTGGAAAACGGCGCGCCTTCGGGTCGCAGCCGGAAGCCCTCGAACCGTCGCGGTGGCGGCGGTGGCGGTGGTCAGCACAAGCGTGGCGGCAAGCCGCAGGGCGCGAAGGCGAAGGGCGGCAAGCCCGAGGCCGCGAACGCGGACGGGGCGAACGGCAACCGCCGTCGCCGGTCGCGGGGCCGCCGTCGCGCGGCCTGATCCTTGCGAAAGTAAAGAACCGGCGGCTCAGGCCGCCGGTTTCAGTTCCGGGTCCAGCAACAGCAAATCATCCGCCGCCCACCCGTCGCACACCGATTGCGGCGGCAAGCCAAGCACCTTGCGCGGAATGTCGGTGACCATCGGGATCGCCTGCGACAGAGGGATGCCGAAGCGCACGAGGTTCGCCAGCGACGTCACCATGTCCACGTGCGCCCCTGCAAAGGCGCCCTCGGCATTGATCAGGTGCCCGTCGACCGCGCGGATTTCTTGCCCGTAGAGGGTAAAGCTGTCGGGCCCGCCAACCGTCGCCATCGCATCCGACACCACGAAGGTCAGCCCCTGCGAAGGCCGCGCCCGAAGCGCGATGCGCAGCATCTCGGGCGTGACGTGCAGGCCGTCCGCGATAATCCCGCAGTAGACCTCGGAGTCGATCGCCGCCCCAAGCAGCCCCGGCGCGCGCGACGTCATCTGATCCATCGCGTTGAACAGGTGCGTCACGCAACTGACGCCCGCCGCGAAGGCCGCCCGCGCCTGCTGCAAATCCGCGCCGCTGTGGCCCGCCGAAACGACCGCACCGCAGTCGACCAGTTCGGCCAGCAAGTCCGCATCCGCCAGTTCGGGCGCCAGCGTCACCAGCACGTGCAGCCCCGCCGCCTTCAGCGCCCGCGCGTGGTCTACCGTGGTCCGGTCCAGCGGGCGGATATAGCGCGCGGCGTGGGTGCCGCGCCGGCGCTCGGCAAGATGCGGGCCTTCGATATGCAGTCCCAGCAGCCCCGGTTCGCCCGCGGTCTCGATGGCGGCGTCTACCGCATCCGCCAGCACCTCGGGCGCATCGGTGATCACCGTGGGCAGGATCCAACCGGTCCCCAGCGCACGATGCGCGGCGGCAATCGTGCGCAGCCCGTCCGCGCCCTCGGCATCGTTCACCATGACACCGCCGCCGCCATTCACCTGAAGGTCGGTGCAGGCTGGCATGGCGAGATGCACCTCGCGGTCCACCTTGCCGCCGTTGCGGGGGCCGCAGGAAACGACCCTGCCATCCGCGATGTCCAGCACCGCCTGCTCGCACAGCCGCCCGTCGGACCAGAGATATCGCGCGCCGATCCGCATCAGGCTGCGGCCTTCATTTCAACGCGGATCGCATCGCCGTCGGCATCGAACAGGTGCGCCTCGGAGGTGTCGAAGGTCAGGCCGACAGTCTCGCCATCGCGGACCTTCATCGTTCCCGGCCCGCGCAGCGTCACGCGCCCCGCGTGCTCGGTATCGACATAGACGCTGAGGTCCGCGCCAAGATATTCGGCCAGCGCGACATTCCCTGTCAGCAGCCCCTCTTCCGGCGCGACGAGGCGCAGCGCTTCCGGCCGCACGCCAAGCTGCACTGCGGGCCGTACCGGAACCGGCAGCGCGGGTTTCCCGGCGCTCAGTTCGACGCCGCGCGCGGTGGTCTCGACCGGCAGCAGGTTCATCTTGGGCGAACCGATGAACTGCGCCACGAAGGTGTTCGCGGGCGCGGTGTACAGCTCGTGCGGGGTGCCCACCTGCATGATCCGTCCGCCGCTCAGCACGACGATACGGTCGGCCAGCGTCATCGCCTCGACCTGATCGTGGGTGACGTACAGCATCGTCGCGTCAAGGCTCTTGTGCAGCTCGGCGATCTCGATCCGGGTCTCGGTCCGCAGCGCGGCGTCGAGGTTCGACAAGGGTTCGTCGAACAGGAACGCCTTGGGCTTGCGCACGATGGCGCGCCCGATGGCGACGCGCTGGCGCTGGCCGCCGGACAGGGCCTTGGGCTTGCGGTCGAGGTAAGGCTCGATCTGCAACGCCCGCGCCGCCTCGTTCACGCGTGCGTCGATCTCGGCCTTCGGCAGCTTCTCGGTATGCAGCGCGAAGGCGATGTTCTGGCGGACGGTCATGTGCGGGTACAGCGCGTAGGACTGGAACACCATCGACAGGCCCCGGTCGTGCGGCGCGGTGTGGGTGACGTCCCGTCCGTCGATCGAGATCTTGCCGGATGTCACGTCCTCCAGCCCCGCGATCAGCCGCAGCAAGGTGGACTTGCCACAGCCCGACGGACCGACGAAGACGACGAACTCGCCCGAGTTCATGGCAAGCGACAGGTCTTGGAAGATGTCGGTGGTGCCGAACCGTTTTCCGATATTCTCAAGGGTAATCGTGGTCACGGGGGGTCTCCTAAAGCTCGGGCTCGGCGCCGCCCGGATGGACGGTCTCGTAATAGTCGCGCAGGGCGAGGCTGGACGCGGCGGCCTCGTCCACGACGATGGTGGCGCGGCGGTGCAGTTGCAGCGCCGAAGCGGGGCAGACCGCCGACAGCGGCCCTTCGACCATGGCGGCCACGGCCTCTGCCTTGGCGCTGCCGGTGGCCAGCAGGACTACGTGCCGCGCGTCCAGGATCGTGGCGATGCCCATGGTGATGGCAAAGCGCGGCACCTCGTCGGGATCGTCGAAGAACCGCGCGTTGTCGTCGCGGGTGCGGCGGGTCAGTGTCTTGACCCGTGTGCGCGAGCCCAAAGACGAGGTCGGTTCGTTGAACCCGATGTGCCCGTTCGCGCCAATCCCCAGCAATTGCAAATCCAGCCCGCCATCGGCGATCTGCGCCTCGTAGCGGTCGGCCTCTGCTTCGGGGTCCGGCGCGTCGCCCTGCGGCAGATGCGTCTGCTTGCGCGACATTCGCTTCGGCCCGAACAGGCGCGCCTCCATGAAGCTGCGGTAGCTTTGCGGGTGCTGCGGCGAGAGACCGACGTATTCATCAAGGTTGAAGGTCGTCACCCGGCTCAGGTCGGCGTCAGAGGCGACAAGCCCCTGATAGACAGGCTCCATCGTGCCGCCGGTCGCAAGGCCCAGCCGCGCGTCGGGCTTCTCGTCCACAAGGTCGCGGATCTCGTCGACCACGCGGGCCGCCGCTGCGGCGGCATCGGGAAGGATCAGTAGTTTCACGTCGTTATCCTTTCACCGCGCCGCCGGTCATCGAGCCGCCGATGTGGCGATACATCACGAGGCCAAGTAGCACGGGCGGAGCCGCCGAAACCATGATGATCGCCGCCGCGACGCCCCATTGCACGCCGCCCCCGCCGGAAGCGAAGAAGAAAGAGGCACCAACGGTGATCGGAACGGCATCGCGGGTGGTCAGCATCAGGCCGAACAGGAATTCGTTCCACGCTGTGATGAAGCCGAAGATGAAGACCGTCACGATGGCCGGGCGGCACATCGGCAGCACGATCCGGAACAGCAGCGTCGCCATCGACGCGCCGTCCATCCGGGCGGCCTCTTCCAGCTCGTAGGGAAGTTCGCGCACGGTGTTGGTCAGGATCAGCAGCGCGATGGGGATGTTCACCACCGCAAGGATCAGGCCAAGGCCCAGCTTTGTGTCCAGCAGGCCAAGCGTCTGGTACATCAGGTACAGCGGGATCGCGAAAACGATCAGCGGCAGCGCGCGCAGGTTCACGGCAGCCGGGAACAGCACGTTCATGCCCACCCCGCGCCGCGCCATCGCCCAGGCCGCTGGGAAACACAGTGCGATGGGAAGGATCGTCCCGATCAGCGCGGCGGTCAGCGAGTTGCCAAGGAACTGCCAAACGTCGAACCGGCCCGCCGGATCGAACACGGTGGCATAGTTGGCCAGCGTCGGCTCGCGGATCCACAGGCCCGGATTGCGGGAAATCTCTGCATTCGACTTGAACGAGGTGATCAGCGTGGCGATTACCGGGAAGTTCAGGATGAAGGCCGCGAGGGCGAAAACGATCCAGCGGATCAGCGAAGCGATACGCATCACGCGGTCTCCTTTCCGCGGCCCCGGCGGGCGGCGACGAACAGCACAAGGAAGGCCGCCGCGAACAGGATCATCGACGCCGCGATGGCCTGCCCGATCTCGCCGGACCGGAAGAAGGCGACGTAGATATAGATCGACAGCGAGGTCGTGGACCCGCCCGGCCCGGTGCCGGTCAGCGTCCAGATGTTGTCGAACACGCGGAACCCGTCGATGAACCGGATGAACAGCGCGACGCCCAGTGTCGGCAGCATCAGCGGCAGCTCGATGCGGGTCAGCAGCCGCCAGCCACGCGTACCGTCGACCGACGCAGCCTCGCGGATGTCCTCGGGGATCGATTCATAGGCCATGTGGAACAGCAGCAGCGCGAACGGCGTCCATTGCAGCGTCTCGATGACGAAGATCGTCTTGAACACGTTCTGCGCGGTCAGGAAACCGTAGGACACGCCGAACCAGTTATAGAGGTAGTTGGGCAGCGGCCCGATGAACTCGTGCAGGACCAGCCGGTACATCAGGCCCATCATAGCGGGCGCGATGATCATCGGCATGATCAGGATCGCCAGCATCCACGGCGCGCGGCGCAGGATGGGCGAGAAATAGATCGCCAGCGCCAGCCCCAGCACGCACTCGGCCACCGAGGTCAGCACCGCGAATTTCAGCGAGAACCACGTCGCCTTCCAGAAATCCGGATCGGCCAGCACCGCGCGGAAATTGTCGAGGCCGGTAAAGGTCGGCGCGCGCAGTGTCTCGAAGCTGACGTCGGACAGCGAATAGATCACGTCCAGAACGGTCGGGAAGCCCAGCAACGCCAGAAGGAACAGCACCAGAGGTGCGGTCAGGATGGCGTTTTCGGAGCGTTGGGAGAGGGACATGGCAGCTCGTTTCTGGCAGCTCGTTTCGGGTGAGGCGGCGCCGTCAGAGGTCGGAAAGCGTGGGGCCGGACAAAGCCGGCCCCGCGCCCGGTTTACTTCAGCAGGTCGGCCATGCCGGCTTCGGCTGCCGACAGCGCCTCGTCAAGGCTTTGCGTGTCGCCCCAGTAGCCGGTGAACTCCTGCGCCTGCAGTTCGTAGATCGACAGGGCGTTCGCGCCGGTCGCGCCGTTCATGACATAGCCGTAGTTGCTGGCGAACTCGCCCAGCGGCACGAGGTCGGGACGCGCTTCGGCAACCGCCTCGATGGCGGTCCCGGTCAGGCCCGGCGCACCGCCTGCGGTGGCATAGGCAACGGCGGCCTCTTCGGTCGACAGCCATTCAAGGAACGCCTTGGCCCCATCGGGGTTCTGCGCGTTCTTGTTCAGGCCCAGACCAAGGCCGTGGATGTGGGTGAAGCGGCCTTTCGGACCCGTCGGCGGTGCGACACTGTCGGTCACATCGGCGGTCATCGGCGCGCTTTCGGCGCCGGTCAGCGCACCCGAGGCACCGTTCCACTGCACCATCATCGCGACCTGGCCCGAGGTGAAGGCGGCGTTCGCCTCCGGGAACTCGTAAGACAGCGAGTCCGTCGGCGTCGCGCCGGCATCGTACAGCATCTTGTACATCTCGAGACCGGTCCGGTACGCCTCGCTGTCGACGGTGATGTTGCCATCGGCGTCCATCCAGTCGGCGCCATAGGCGCGCGGCAGCGATTGGAACACCATCATGTTGAACAGCAGGTTCTTCATCTGCAGCACGGTGCCATAGCGGGTCGGGCTGTCCGGGTTGACCGAGCGCGAGAAGTACAGCGCGGTCGCCGCGAAATCTTCCCAGGTCATCGCGTCCGGCGCGACGGGCTCCATCGCGGTGCCAAGGTATTCTTCCGAGATCGCGGCATAGGTCGCTTTCGCATCCTCGTCGCCCATCAGTTCTTCCATCAGGTCCGACCGGAAGAACAGGAAGTGCATCGAAAGGTCGGTCGGCACGCCGTACTGGGCGCCTTCGAACTGCATCGTCGACAGGACGGTGTCACCAAACACGCCCTCGGCCTCGCCCGACAGGGTGATCGGCTCCATGTAGGGTGCGTAGCGGCCGATGGAGTAGGTCGCCAGCAGGTTCACGTCGAACGCGTCGGACCCAGCGGCAAGGTCGGCCTGCAGCTTGTCGAAAAAGCCGTCGCGGCTGAAGAACAGCAGTTCGACCTTGTTCTCTTCGGCCACGTCGTCCTTGGCGTTGTAGATCTCGGTCACGGCGCGCAGCGCCTCTTCCTCGGGGCCGCCGGGCCAGCCGAGAACGGTCACCTCGGCCTGCGCCGTGGTTGCCATCAGCGCGCTCAGCGCCGTGGCGGTCAGCATCTTCTTGCGGAAAGTCATTGTCGCATCTCCTGTTGGGTTTGTTCTTTGCACTCAGTTACTTGAGAAGTCGTTCGCCAGCGCCGCAGCGCCCACCGCACCGGCCAGCGCGCCCAGTTGCGCGGCGACAAGCTGCGGACGAAGCGCCGGGGCTAGCGCCGCGTGATGCGCCGCCACGTTGTTCAGGAAACCATCGGCCAGTCCGATGCCGCCGCCCATGACGATGCGCACCGGGTCCAGCATCAACTGCACGTCCGCCGTCAGGTCGGCCACGCGCCGCTGTGCCGTTTCGCGCAGGTCCTGCGCCCATGGCTCGCCCCGTGCCGCGGCCTCGAATACGCCGCGCGCGTCGGTGGGGTGACCCGCGGCGGCGGCGGCCTCGGTCAGCCATCGCCCTGCCGCGCGGGACTCGAGCCGGGCACCATGATGGTCCCCGGACGTGATCTGTCCGAAGTGCCCCGCGATCCCGCCGCGTCCGCGCAGAAGCTGCCCGCCGGACACGATGCCGCCGCCGATACCGGTAGAGATCGTCAGGTAAACAAGGTCCTCGCCCTGCCCCGCGCCATAGCGATATTCGCCCCAGGCCGCAGCCTGCGCGTCGTTCACGGCCATCGCCGGAACGCCAAAGCGGTCGGCGGCAAGTTCGGTCAACGGCGTATCGTCGGGAATGTTCAGTGTGCCGGGGTTCAGCGCCGACCAGCGGCCCGCTTCGCTGACGCGCCCGGTCACGGCAAGGCCCACGCGGTCATAGCGCCCGGCCCAGCCGGCAGCCAATTCCGCCGCCGTATCGAGCCACACCGCCGGTCCGGACCCGCGCGCCGTCTCGGCCACGGAATGCGCCAGCACCCCGGCGCCGTCGACCAGCGCGCACAGCACCTTGGTGCCGCCGATATCTATGGCAAGCGCGGCGCTCATGCGGTTTCCCGCTTGGCGGCAACGGCCCCGGCGACCGCATCGGCGAACCAGCCGGTGACATGCTCCAGCCGCGTCAGGGCCGAGCCCACGACCACGGCATCCGCCCCGGCTTCGATGGCTGCGGCGGCCTGATCCGGGCGGTGATAGCGCCCCTCGGCCAGCGTGACCCGGCCCAGCGCGGACAACCCGCGCACAAGGTCGAGGTCAGGGTCGGCAGGCACCGGCTCGCCGGTATAGCCGGACATTGTGGACCCCAGCACGTCGAAGCCCAACGCAGCGGCGCGACGGCCGTCGTCCAGCGTGGCGCAATCGGCCATGGCCAAAGCGCCGCCTGCCCGGATCGCGGCATAAAGCGTCTCGACCGTCTCGGGACGGGTCTGGCTTGTTGCGTCGACGGCGACGAAGTCCGCGCCCGCCGCGATAAGATCGGCGACATCGGTCGCGAAGGGCGTGATGCGGACCGGGCTGTCTTCAAGGTCGCGCTTCAGCAAGCCGATCAGCGGCGCGCGGGTGGCGGCGCGCACGGCGCGCACGTTCTCCAGCCCCTCGATCCGCAGGCCCGCCGCACCGCCATCCAACGCGGCCAGCGCCATCGCGGCCACGATATCCGGCCGGTCCATCGGGCCGCCGGTTACCGGCTGGCACGACGCGATGAGGCGTCCCTTGAGCTGATCGAGCATGTCGCTTCCCCTGTCTGTGACAGGAAGGTAACCAGATCGCCAACTGGTATGCAACTGGTTTCTACCAGATAGCCGAAATGGTTCGGCTTAACTGCTCAGCTCCGTAACGAAATCGTAGAAATTTCCGTTATATCGCGTCTCGGTAAACTCGATGGGCCGCCCCTCGGCGGTGGTGCAGCGGCGCTCGACGATCAGCATCGCGGTGCCCGGATCGGCATCCAGCAACGCCGCTTCGCCCTCGTCCATGACACCGGCGCGAATCCTTTGGGTGCCATGCGCGGGCCGCGCCCCAGCGGCGTCCAGCGCCGCGTACAGCGAGTCGCCGTCGAATTCGGGCTCTGGCAGCAGGTCCTGCGGGATGGTGGCGCATTCCAGCGCGATGGGGTGACCATCGGCCAGCCGCACGCGACGCAAGCGGATCACCATCTGATCGGGCATGATTCCAAGGGCCATGACCTCTTTCGGCGTGGGCCGAACCGCTTGCCTGGACAGCCAGCGCAGGCCCGGCTGCATGCCCCGGCTGCGGATATCCTCGGAAAAGCCAGAAAGCCGCGACAGCGTTTTTTCCACCCGCTTCGCCACGGTGGTGCGGGCGCCGTGCTTGCGCATCAGCACGCCCTGGCCGGCGAGATCCTCTATTGCCCGGCGGACCGTCACGCGCGAAACGCCCAGCCCCTCGGACAGCACGCGCTCTCCGGGCAGGGCAGAGCCGCGCGGCAGCGAGCCGTCGGCAATCGCGTCGGAAATGGTCTCGGTCAATGCCTGATACCGGGACATCCCCGGCGCGCGGGTTTCGAGCCCCGCCACCAAGGCGTCGATGACCAACTGGTCTTGTTCTGCACCGTCCTTCATCGGACCAGAATGGCACAAGGATCGCCCCGGCGAAAGCCCTGCCGGCCCCACTGGTCCGATAACTGGTCTTAAACGATGCCGCCGCCCGCGCCGGTGACCGCAGGCCGCTCTGCCGCGACCTTCGCCCGGTAGCCCGCCGCGCGATAGGCCGCGACGGCGTCAATGGCGCCACCTGCTTCCAGCCGCGCCATGGCGAGGATCGGCTCGACATCGGTTCGGAACGCCTGCTTCAGCGTGGCCGCAGCCATCATCGCATCATTGTCGTCCTGAAACCCTTTGAGGGTCGCGCGGTCCACCAGCAGCGCCTGCGCATAGGCGCGGCGCACCTCGTTGGCAGAGGACATCAGCGACTCGATAGGGTCGGTCACGTTGTGGCTTTGGTCCAGCATGTGCGCCGGGTCGAAGCCCGGCTTGCCCTCGGCCGCCACAAGTTCGTTGAACACCAGAAACAGGCGGAACGGGTCGATGGCCGCCGTATCCAGATCGTCGTCGCCGTATTTCGAGTCGTTGAAGTGGAAGCCGCCCAGCTTGCCGAACTGGATCAGCCGCGCAACGATCATCTCGATGTTCACATTGGGCGCGTGATGGCCAAGGTCGACAAGACAGAACGCCTGTTCCCCCAATTCCTTCGCGATCAGGTAATTGGTGCCCCAGTCCTGCACCACCGTCGAATAGAAGGCGGGTTCGTACATCTTGTGCTCGGTGAAGAGCCGCCAGTCGCCGGGCAGCTGCGCGTAGATCGCTTTCGCGCTGTCCAGGTAGCGTTCGAACTGCGCCGTCAGGTCGGTTTGGCCGGGAAAGTTGGACCCGTCGCCGATCCAGATCGTCAAAGCCTTCGACCCGATCCCCTGCCCGATCTCGATGCACTCAAGGTTGTGCTCGATGGCCTGCTGGCGGGTCGCCTTGTCGGTGTGGCTGAGCGAGCCGAACTTGTAGCTGAGCGGCTGGTCCGGCTGATCCTGGAAGGTGTTCGAGTTCATTGCGTCGAACCCGAGCCCCAGTTCGTCGGCCTTCGCCTTCAGGTCGACGGCAGGCGCCTTGTCCCACGGGATGTGTAGCGAGACATTGGGGGTCGCGCGGGTCAGTTGCTGGATCACCCCGCAATCGTCGAGCTTGTCGAAGATCCCGCGCGGTTCGCCCGCGCCGGGGAAGCGGGCAAACCGGGTGCCGCCGGTGCCCACGCCCCACGAGGGAACGGCGACACCATAGGCGGCCACCTTGTCTTTCACCGCGTCGATGGAGATGCCGCGACGGTCGAGATGCGCGCCCAGTGCGACATAGTCGGCGCGTAGCGCGGCCAAGCGCTTTTCGTTCTCGGCGTCGATGACGGATTGTTCGATCATTGGTCCTCCCATGGCGATTTTCACCGCCAAACCCGCTTCGATTGTCGGAAATGTCGTAGGATGGGGTTCAACCCCATCCTACCTGCACCTTAGCGCGTGAATGCCTGAACGTTGCCGGCGTCCACGTTGATGATGTTCCCCGTGGACTTCGCCGACTTGTCGGACGCCAGGAAATAGGCGGCTTCGGCGATATCCTCGGGCAGCACCGAGCGCTTGAGCATGGACCGGTTGCGGTACATCTCTTCCAGCCCATCCTTGTCGGTGCCATAGGTCGAGGCGCGCTGTTCCAGCCAGTCGCCCTCCCAGATCTTCGACCCGCGCAGCACCGCGTCGGGGTTCACCACGTTGACGCGGATGCCCGCCTCTGCGCCTTCCAGTGCAAGGCAGCGGGCCAGATGGATTTCGGACGCCTTGGCGGTGCAGTAGGCAGACGCGTTGGGCGACGCGGCAAGGCCGTTCTTCGAGGCCACGAAAACGACCGACCCGCCGATGCCCTGCGCGCGAAACAGCTTGAAGGCCTCGCGGCTGACAAGGAAATAGCCGGTCGACAGGATCGACATGTTCTTGTTCCACAACTCCAGCGAGGTGTCTTCGACCGGTGCGGAACTGGCGATGCCCGCGTTGGACACAAGGATATCCGACCCGCCGTATTCCACCGCGGCAAAGGCATAGGCGTCGGCGACGCCGGCCTCGTCGGTGACATCCATCACAACGGTGCGGACCACGTCTTTCGAGTAGCGACCCGCAAGGTTCTTCTCGGTCGCCTCCAGGGCGCTCGCGTCGATATCGGCCAGCACCACGCAGGCGCCTTCCGACAGATAACGCTCCGCCGTGGCCGCGCCGATGCCGCCTGCCCCGCCGGTGACCAAAGCGATGCGGCCCGCCAGCGACTTGGGCTTCGGCATCCGCTGAAGCTTGGCCTCTTCCAGAAGCCAGTACTCGATGTCGAACGCCTCTTGCTCGGGCAGGCCCTGATATTCGCTGATCGCGGTGGCTCCGCGCATCACGTTGATCGCGTTGACGTAGAACTCGCCCGAAATCCGGGCGGTCGCCTTGTCCTTTGCGAAGGTGATCATGCCGACGCCGGGCACAAGGTAGACCACCGCGTTCGGATCGCGCAGCGCCGGGCTGTCGTCGTGCTTGCAGCGGTCGTAATAGGCGGCGTAGTCGGCGCGGTAGGCTTCGACCTGCGCCGGCAGGCCATCAAGCACGGCGTCGAGGTTGTTCTGCGCCGGATCGAAATCCACCACCAGCGGCCGGATCTTGGTGCGCAGGAAGTGGTCCGGACAGGAGGTGCCCATCGGGGCCAGCGTGCCAAGGTCCTTGGAGTTCACGAACTCAAGCACCGCGTCCTGATCGTCGAAATGCCCGACCATGTGCTGGTTGCCCGACACCATGCCACGGATGCGCGGCATTAGAGCGGCGGCCACCGCGCGGCGCTCGTCCACCCCTAGGCTTTGATGCACGGCGCCACCGAACGCCTCCTTGCCGTCGGTCTTCTCGTCCAGCCACGCGATGGCGCGGTTGATGATGTCGATGGTGCAGGCATAGCAGTCTTCCGCCGTGTCGCCCCACGTGAACAGCCCGTGGCTTTCCAGAACGACGCCCTTCGCGTCGGGGTTTTTCTTGCAGAAGTCTTCCAGCCACAGCCCAAGTTCGTAGCCCGGACGCTTCCACGGCAGCCAGCCGATCTCGTCGCCGAACAGTTCTGCCGTCAGTTCTTTCGAGTTTGTCGAGGCGGCGATGGCGATGATCGCATCGGCGTGCATGTGGTCGACATGCTTGCGCGGCACGTAGGCGTGCAGCGGCGTGTCGATCGAAGCGGCGCGGGGGTTCAGGTTGAAGGTGCAGTGCGGCAGATAGCCGACCATCTCGTCCTCGAACTCGACACCGCGGTACTTGCCCTTCAGCGCCTCGAGCTTGTCCATGTAAAGGGTCGAAAACCCGTCGAGTTTCATCGAGCCGACATCGCCGCCGGACCCCTTCACCCACAGCACCTCGACGCTCTCGCCGGTGAGCGGATCGGTTTCCATGACCTTGGCCGAGGTGTTGCCGCCGCCGTAGTTCGTGATTCGCTTGTCGGACCCAAGGAGGTTCGAGCGATAGAGCAGCTTCTCGGGCTCGCTCATATCCGCCGCCTTTCCTGCATCCCACAGGTTTTCAAGGCGTTTTCCGACGCGTGTCAGCATGTGATCCTCCCGAATGCGCGGCCGCTCCGCCGCCCGATGCTTGGCTGAAAGCTGAAACATAGCCCCCTTCAAGTCAATCTGTTTCGATCAATTTCAATCATTCTGCACCGCAGCATGATTGGTTTTGAAAATTACTGATTGACGAAACGCGAGAATCGGCCATCCTGAGGCGAACGGGAGGAACAGCATGCACGAGACAGAACGTCACAGGGTCATCTTGTCGGCCGTCCAGGAGCGGCCGGTGGCGACCGTGGCAGAACTTGTCTCGCTGACCGGCACCTCCGAGGCGACGATCCGGCGCGACATCGCCACTTTGCACGCTCAGAAACGCCTGCGCCGGGTGCGCGGCGGCGCCGAGGCCTTGACGCCTCCTGCCCTTCCGGGGCTGGCGGGTCGGCCCTTCGCGGTGAACCAGACGTTGAACATGGACCACAAGCAGGCCATCGCCCGCGAGGCGGTGGCGCTGTGCGACGACGGCGAGCCGATCATCATCAACGGGGGAACGACGACGTTTCAGATGGTGCATCCGCTGGCAAGCCGCCGGGTGCAGGTACTGACCAACAGCTTTCCCATCGCGGAACACCTGCTGAAGCACACCAAGAACACGGTGATGGTGCCGGGCGGCGCGTTGTACCGCGAACAGAACATTATTCTCAGCCCGTTCGAGAACGACATGACCCGGCACTATTACGCCCGGCGCATGTTCATGGGAGCCTACGGCATCGCCCCGATCGGGCTGATGGAAAACGACCCGCTGCTGATCCAGGCGGAGGAGAAGCTGATCGATCAGGCGGACGAACTTGTGGTGCTGGTGGACAGCTCGAAATTCGAGAACCGGTCCAGCCTCGTGCTGTGTCCGCTGGAACGGATCGACATCGTGGTGACCGACGACCGGGTCACCGATCGCACGGTCTCGATGCTCGAGGCCGCAGAGATCAGGGTCATCGTCGCGCAGACCGGCGCGGCGCGCAGATCGGACGCGGGGTGACACCGCGGACGTGATTCAAGGCTCAGTCAGGGAGGATATGATGAGCATTACGAGAAGACTGTTCGGAGGAGCGGCGCTGGCCGCGATGATGGTCGCCGGTGGCGGCGCCGCGCAGGCGCAGGACAACGTGCGCATCGCGCTGGTCGTGAAGGCACTGGGGATCGGCTTCTTCGAGGCCGCCGCGAAAGGCGCCGAGGAAGCGGCTGCCGAACTCGGCAACGTCGAGATCATCTACACCGGCCCGACCGACACCACCGCCGAGGGCCAGATCGAGGTCATCAACTCGCTGATCGCTCAGCAGGTCGACGCGATTGCCGTGTCCGCCAACGACACCGACGCGCTGGTGCCGGTTCTGAAAAAGGCGATGGATCGCGGCATCACCGTGATTTCGTGGGACTCGGGCGTCGCGCCGGAAGGCCGTGAACTGCACCTGAACCCGTCGTCCAACGCGCTGATCGGCAACATGATCATCAAGCTGGCCGCCGATGAACTGCCCGACGGCGGTCAGGTGGCGCTGTTGTCGGCCACCACGACCTCGACCAACCAGAACACCTGGATCGAGGAAATGAACAAGGTGATGGGCGACTATCCCGGCATCGAGGTGGTGGCGACCGTCTATGGCGACGACCTTGCCGACAAGTCCTACCGCGAGGCCACCGGCCTGATGCAGACCTATCCCGATCTCGACGCGATCATCGCGCCGACCTCGGTCGGTATCGTCGCCGCCGCGCGTGCAGTCGAGGACGCCGGCAAGGTGGGCGAGGTCAACGTGACCGGCCTTGGCCTGCCGTCCGAGATGGCCGGCGCCATCGAGTCCGGCGCGTCGAAGTCCTTCGCGATCTGGAACCCGATCGACCTTGGCTATTCGGCCGCCTACCTCGCCTACGAGCTGGCCACCGATGCGGCCGAAGCCGGTCCGGGCGCCGAGATCAACATGGGCCGCATGGGCACGCTGACCCTCGACGACAACGGCGAAGGCGCGATGGCCGATCCGTTCGTCTACGACGCCAGCAACATCGAAGAGTTCAAGAGCATCTTCTGAGCTCCTCCTTCGCCCCGGCGCGCCTGCCGCGTCGGGGCTCCTTTATCCGAAGTCCAAGGGAAGACCGCGATGCAGGTCACTCTCGACCCGTCCCACGCGCGACCCGCTCCGGCGGATGCCGCCCCGGTGCTGCACCTCGACGGCATCACCAAGACCTTTCCCGGCGTGAAGGCGCTGTCCGAGGTCTCGCTGTCGCTTTATCCCGGTCAGGTCACCGCGCTGGTGGGCGAGAACGGCGCGGGCAAGTCGACCATCGTGAAGACGCTGACCGGTATCCTGCAACCGAACGCGGGCACCATCCTTTTGGACGGTGCGCCGGTCACCTTCCCCACCGCGCAACACGCCACAAACGCCGGGATCACCGCGATCCATCAGGAAACCGTGCTGTTCGATGAACTAACGGTCGCCGAGAACATTTTCATTGGGCATCAGCCCCGCACCCGCTTCGGCCTGATCGACTGGGCCGCGATGCGGACCCGCGCGCGCGAGATCCTTGACCGGATCGACGCCGACCTCGACCCCGATATGCCGCTGCACGAATTGGGGATCGCGTCGAAGCACCTTGTCGCCATCGCCCGCGCGCTGTCGGTGGACGCCCGCGTCGTGATCATGGACGAACCGACCGCCGCCCTGTCCCATAAAGAGATCGAAGAGCTGTACGAACTGGTCGAACGCCTGAAAGCCGAGGGCCGCGCGATCCTGTTCATCAGCCACAAGTTCGACGAGATTTTCCGCATCGCCGACCGCTACACAGTGTTCCGGGACGGGCAACACGTGGGCGAGGGCCTGATCGCGGAGATCGACGAAGGCGAACTTGTCCGCCTGATGGTCGGTCGGTCGGTCGACCAGATTTTCCCGCCGCGCGAGCATCTCGTCGGGGACGAGGTCCTGTCGGTTTCGGGCTATTCGCACCCGACAGAGTTTCAGGACGTCTCGTTCAACCTGCGCAAGGGCGAGATCCTCGGGTTTTACGGCCTTGTCGGCGCGGGACGGTCCGAGGTGATGCAGGCGCTGTTCGGCGTGACGAAGCCGTCGCGCGGAGAGATCCGGATCGACGGGACTGCGCACGAGATCCGGTCGCCCTCGGACGCGGTCGACGCCGGGATCGTCTATGTCCCCGAAGAACGCGGGCGGCAGGGCGCGGTGATCGGACTGCCGATCTTCCAGAATGTCACCCTGCCCTCGCTGGCGCAGACCTCGCGCAAGGGCTTCTTGCGGCTGTCCGAGGAATTCGCCCTGACCCGCGAGTATACCGAGCGGCTGGACCTGCGTGCGGCCTCGCTGGATCAGGACGTCGGCAACCTGTCGGGCGGCAACCAGCAGAAGGTGGTGATCGCCAAGTGGCTGGCGACGAAGCCGAGGGTGATCATTCTCGACGAGCCGACCAAGGGCATCGACATCGGGTCGAAGGCCGCCGTGCATGCCTTCATGGCGGAACTGGCGGCGCAGGGGCTGGCGGTGATCATGGTCAGCTCGGAAATCCCCGAGGTGCTGGGGATGTCCGACCGGGTGATCGTGATGCGCGAGGGCCTGATCGCGGCGGAACTTGCGGGCGACGACCTGACGCCGGAGACGCTGGTGCGCCATGCGGCGGGGATCGGGGCGTGAGACCGGACAACAGGAATAAGGGCAGCGCCGGCCCGCGGGGTGGCGCGAAAACGCTGCCCAATGGGGGCGGGTCGGCGCTGCCCGGGCTGATGCCCGGGCGGTCCCTCCATTCAAAGCGGATTTCCCCGAATACCATGATGCAAATGAAAGGCCCCCGCCCATGACCGCCTTCCTCAAATCGCGCGAGGCGATCCTGCTGGGCGCTATCGCCGTGCTGCTGGCCCTGATCGCCAGCCGTTTCCCGGCCTTCGTCGAGCCGTCGAACCTGGCCCGCGTGTTCACCGACACCTCGCCGTTGATCATCCTCGCGCTGGGGCAGACCGTCGTGATCCTGACCCGGTGCATCGACCTGTCGGTGGCCGCGAACCTTGCGCTGACCGGAATGGTCTGCGCCATGCTGAACGCGGCCATGCCGGGTGTTCCTGTGGCCGCGATCCTGCTGCTGGCTGTCGCGATGGGCGCAGTGATGGGCGCGATCAACGGCGTGATGGTCTGGAAACTGTCGATCCCGCCCATCGTCGTGACGCTGGGCACCATGACCATTTACCGCGGGCTGATCTTCGTGATCTCGGACGGCGCATGGGTCAACGCGCACGAGATGAGCCCCGCCTTCATCGGCTTTCCGCGCTTCGACATCCTCGGCCTGCCTATGCTGGCGTGGATTGCGATCTTCGTGGCCGCGCTGTTCTTCGTGATGATCGCCCGTACCCCGCTGGGCCGCGCCTTCTATGCTGTGGGCGGCAACCCCGGCGCGGCGGTCTACACCGGGATCGACGTGGGTCGCACGCAGTTCATGGCCTTCGTGATCTCGGGCGCGCTGGCGGGGCTGACCGGATACCTGTGGGTCGCGCGCTATTCGGTGGCCTATGTCGACATCGCCGGCGGCTTCGAGCTTGAGGTCGTCGCGGCCTGCGTGATCGGCGGCATTTCGATCGCGGGTGGCGCGGGAACGATCCTTGGCACCATCCTCGGCGCGCTGTTCCTTGGCATCGTCAAGAACGCGCTGCCGGTCGTGAACATCTCGCCGTTCTGGCAGATGGCCATCTCGGGCACCGCCATCATCGTCGCCGTCGCCTTCAACGCGCGCTCCAGCCGCTCGAAGGGCCGCATCATCCTGAAAAGCGCCGAGGGCCACGCATGACCGACGCCGCCTCTTCCCGTCACGTTCCGAACCGGCTGCAGTCGCCCGCCGCGCGCCTGCTGAAAAGCTGGGAGGTCCTGCTGCTGGCCGTGGCCGTGGCGATCTTCATCGCGAACAGCCTTGCCTCGCCCTACTTCCTGAACGCCTGGAACCTCAGCGACGCGACCTTCAACTTTACCGAGAAAGCGATGATCGCCTTCGCGATGGCGCTGCTGATCATCTCGGGAGAGATCGACCTGTCCGTCGCCTCGATCATCGCGCTGGCCTCGACCGCGATGGGCGCGGCGGTGCAGATGGGTGCGGGCACGCCCGAGTTGGTGGTGATCGGCATCGTCACCGGGCTGCTGTGCGGCGCGTTCAACGGGGTGTTGGTGACGGGCCTTGGCCTGCCGTCCATCGTGGTGACCATCGGCACGATGAGCCTGTTTCGCGGCATCAGCTACATCGTGCTGGGCGATCAGGCCTATCGTGGCTACCCGTCCGGGTTCTCGTACTTCGGGCAGGGCTATGTCTGGTGGGTGATCTCGTTCGAGTTCGTCCTGTTCGCGGTGCTGGCCGTCATCTACGGCGTGCTGCTGCACAAGACCAACTTCGGCCGCATGGTCTATGCCATCGGCAACAACGCCACCGGCGCGGCCTTCTCGGGCATCAAGGTGGCGCGGGTGAAGTTCATCCTGTTCCTGCTGACCGGCCTGATGTCGGGTATCGCGGCGATCTGCCTGACGTCGCGGCTGGGCTCGACCCGCCCGTCCATCGCCTTCGGCTGGGAGCTTGAGGTGGTGACGATGGTGGTGCTGGGCGGGGTGTCGATCCTTGGCGGCTCGGGCACCATTCCGGGCGTTGTCATCGCCGCCTTCGTGATGGGGCTGGTGACCTTCGGCCTTGGCCTGCTGAACGTGCCGGGGATCGTGATGTCGATCTTCATCGGTCTGCTGCTGATCGGCGTCATCGCCCTGCCCCGTCTCTGGCAGAAGTGGAGGCCGTAATGGAGAAATACGCGTTCCGCATGACGCTGACCCCCGGTTGCGCCGACGAGTACAAGCGCCGCCATGACGAGATATGGCCGGAACTGTCCGCTTTGCTGAAGGACGCGGGCGTGTCGGACTATTCGATCCACCTCGACGAGGAAACGAACCACCTGTTCGGCGTCCTGTGGCGCACCGACGATCACGGCATGGACGCGCTGCCGCAGCACGAGGTGATGCAGCGCTGGTGGGCGCATATGGCCGACATCATGGAAACGAAACCGGACAACGAGCCCGTCGCGGTGCCACTTGTCCCGATGTTCCACATGCCCTGATGAGCAACGTTGCCGTCATCGACATCGGCAAGACGAATGCCAAGCTGGCGGTCGTCGACACCGTGGAAATGCGCGAGATCGGCGTGCTGACCCGGCCCAACGCCGTGCGCCCCGGCCCACCCTATCCGCATTACGATATCGAGGGGCACTGGGCGTTCCTGCTGGACAGCCTTGCCACCCTGCATTCCGAACTCGGCATCGACGCCATCAGCGTCACCGCGCATGGGGCCTCTATCGTGCTTTTGGACGCGGACGGCGGGCTGGCCTGCCCGATGCTTGACTATGAACATGACGGCCCGGACACGCTGGCCGATGCCTATGACGCGATCCGGCCCCCCTTCGCCGACACCGGCTCGCCCCGTTTGCCGATGGGGCTGAACGTGGGGGCGCAGGTACACTGGCTGCTGGAAACGCAGGCCGGGTTGCGGGATCGCATCGCGCAGGTCGTCACCTATCCGCAGTTCTGGTCGGGCCGTCTGACCGGCAACTATGCCTGCGAGTACACCTCGCTGGGCTGTCACACCGACCTGTGGCTCCCGCGCGAGGGCCGGTACTCTGCGCTGGTCCAGGCGCTCGGCCTGACCGGCAGGATGGCTCCCCTTGCCCGCGCCTCGGACGTGGCCGGAACGCTACTGCCCGAGATCGCGGCGCGTACCGGTCTGCCCGAGGGCACGCCGGTCCATTCCGGCATTCACGATTCCAACGCCTCCCTGCTGCCGCATCTCATCAGCACCGAAGCCCCGTTCAGCGTCGCCTCGACAGGCACATGGGTGATTTCGATGGCGGTCGGCAGCGTGGCGCCCCCGCTCAACGCCACCCGCGACACCCTGATGAACGTCAACGCCCACGGCGAGGCGACGCCATCGGCGCGTTTCATGGGCGGGCGGGAATACGAACTGGCGAAGGGCGAGACGACACCGCCGTCGGCTGACGACATCGACACGGTGCTGAAGCGCGGTCTGTTCCTGCTGCCTTCGCTTGAACCCGGCTCGGGCCCGTTCCAGCGGCGACGGGGCGGCTGGTCCGACCCAGCGCTGACACCCGGCCAGAGGGGTGCGGCGTTGTCGTTCTATCTTGCGCTGATGACGGCGACCTGCCTTGACCTGATCGGTGCGGACGGCCCCACCATCGTCGAGGGTCCCTTCGCCCGGAACCAACCCTTCCACGACATGCTGGGCGCGGCGACGGGGAGACCCGTCTCTACCGCAGCGTCCGCCACCGGGACCAGCATCGGTGCCGCCCTGCTGGCGCGACCGGACGCGCCGGTGCCCGCGCTGACGGTGACCGACGCACCCACGGACCCGCGATGGCGCACCTATGCCCAAGCATGGTCCCGGGCCGTAGCCCGCAACCCCGAGCCCGCCGCCAGCGCATGACGGCCCGGCGGCGCGGCGGTGATCCTCGCCATTCGCGAACAGGAAGAAATCCGTCAGGAAGGTCGCAAGCACGCAAGACCATGTATTGACGCTCGGCATACCGTATAACTCGATGCCCTGCGCGCAGGCGGGCAATCTCGGCATGCGGGTCGGATGTCAGAACATCAAATTCAATATTGGGGATCGTTTCCGACCATTCGGCCGCCGGTTCGTTCATCTCCGCCTTCGCTCCCAGATATTGCTCGCGGCGCGTCCTTTTACTGAACGCGGACGCGTGACCTTGCGAAAGAACCGCAAATCGCCGCCCGCAAATCCCGTTTGACGTAGCAGCGTTGTTGTCAGCGTTGTGGACCGGGTGTTAACGGAGGAGCGGGGACGTTGTTTTTCTCGGAGCCGGAATTGCCCGAAGTCATGGAAATCTCGCTGTTCGGCGAGCTGAAAGTCGTTTCGGACGGACGGGAAGTCCCCCTGCCCGCGTCACGCAAGGCACGGGCCTTGCTGGCTTTCCTGGTTGCCACCGGGCGCCCGCATCGCCGTGAGCGGCTGTGCGAGATGCTGTGGGACCTGCCCGACGACCCCAAGGCCGCGTTGCGCTGGTCGCTTAGCAAATTGCGCAAGGTCGTGGACGGCGAGACACAGCCGCGCATCATCGCCGACCGGGAACGGGTACAGTTCGACATGCGCGGTGTCGAAGTCGACGCGCGCGCGATGCAGGCCTGTCTGCGCGACCGAAACGCCGCGCCTTCGGCCGAGACGCTGGAACGGCTGGCCGGAATGCTGGGCCACGTGTTCCTTGACGGTTTGGACGGCGCGGGCGACGAGGCGTTCGACAGTTGGCTGACCGCCGAGCGCGAGGATGCGCGGATCGCCCGGGTGACGGTGCTGAAGTCGCTTGCGGGTCATCCCGACGTCGACAGCATGGCCGCGCAAAAGTGGCTGCGGCTGTGGCAAGAGGAGGACCCCGAAGGCGCCGAAGGGTTCGAGCGAGAGGCGCCGAAGGCTCCTGCCCCGCGCAATGTCCGGCCCGTCCGGTCCTCGGGTCCGGTGCCGACCCTCGACGACCCCTCGCAGCGGGTCGCCAATGCCCGCGCCCGCTCGCTGCGTGCCCAGCGCATCGGCTTTTGCCAAGTAAACGACGGCACGAAGATCGCCTATGCCACCATCGGCGACGGCCCTCCGCTGCTGAAGGCGGCGAACTGGCTCAATCACCTCGAATTCGACTGGAGCAGCCCGATCTGGGGCAAGAGCTTTGCCGAAATCGCCCGCACCCGCACCTTCATTCGGTACGACGAGCGCGGCTGCGGCCTGTCGGATTGGGACGTGGACGACCTGAGCTTCGATGCCTTCGTCGAGGATCTCGAAGCGGTGGCCGACAAGCTGGGGCTGAAGCGCTTTCCGCTGCTGGGTATTTCGCAGGGTGCGGCGGTTTCGATCGAATACGCTGTGCGGCATCCCGAACGGGTCAGCGGCCTGATCCTGATCGGTGGCTACGCGGCGGGCTGGCGGCACCTTGCCACGCCCGAGGAACAAGCCCGGCGCGAAGCGGTGCTAACACTGACCGAGGTGGGCTGGGGCACCGACAACCCCGCGTACCGGCACATCTTTTCGCAGACCTTCATGCCCGAGGCGACGCAGGACGATCTTGCGTGGTTCGACGAGTTCCAGCGCCAGACGACCTCGCCCGCCAACGCCGCGCGGTTCCAGAACGCGTTCGGGCATATCGATGTGCGGGACAGGCTGGCTCAGGTAAAAGCGCCGACCTTGGTGCTGCACTCGCGCCACGACCAGCGCATTCCGCTGGATCTTGGGCGAGAGCTGGCCGCAGGCATCCCGAACGCGCATTTCGTTCCACTGGAAAGCCGCAACCACATCCTGATGGATACGGAACCGGCGTGGCTGGAGTGCGTCGAGGCCTCGGCCGCGTTTCTGGCGGAACACCGTATCTGAGAACACTGCGCGACCGGGTGTGGGCCGGGTCAGGTTGGAGGACGCGCCGATTGGGATCGGGTTGAGTTGGCGCGCCCTCCTTGCCGCACGGAACGACGCTCACGGCCGCCGCCCGCACGAGGTAAAGCGCCGCCCTAGGACAAAAGGCAGCGCTTCGGTTCGGAGGCGACCTTGGCCGCCCCCGGGGACGTTTTATTTCAGGACGTGCCGCACGCCGCCGACGCCATCGCCATTGATGTCGCCCGGCTTGCGGTCGCCGGCCCAGTAGTACAGCGGCTGGCCGTTCACGGCCCACTGCATCGCCCCGTCCTTGCGCTCGACAAGGGTGAAGTCTCCCTCGGCTGCGGCGCCCGAGGCTGCGATGAACGGGGGCCAGCTTTTGGCGCAGCCGCCATAGCAATTCGAGGTGCCCGAGGTATCGTTGTCGAAGGTGTAAAGCGTCATGCCTTTGCCATCGACCAGAACGCCGTTGGCCTTGCCGGCCGGAGCCGCGAAGACGGCAGAGGTCGAAAGGGCCAGCGCGGCGGCCATGATGGTCAGAAATTTCATTGTCGTGTTCCCTTGATTGGCAGCCCGACGCCGTTGTCGGGCCAAGAATTCGTCAGCGATCCGGCGCGGCGCGTTCCCACCCAGGGGACAAGGCCGCCGCGCCCCGCCATCGCCAGTGCCCGTTGTCACCTGCCGCCGTTGTATTCAGCGTTGTCAAATCGGACGGCAGCGGGGGCGAAAGCGTTGTTTTTAAAAGTTAAGGCGAGAAACGAGGGGCGGCGTGCAAACGTCGCCCGCCCCTTGGGGCTCTCCCGCCTGACAGTGGCCGGTTACAGGATGAAATCCGCCTCGGTCAGTCCCTGAGCACCGACGATATCGACGCGCATGTCGGTCGAGCCGTTGCCGTCAACATCGATCCGCAGCACCGTGTTGCCGAAAGAGTTCTCGAAGGTCCGCGCGCTGGGGCCGGCGGCGGTGAACGAGCCGCCGATCGCGATGTTCAGAATGCCGTTGGAAAAGCTCGACAGGTCAATGAGATCCGTGCCCACCTCGAAGTCGGTCACGATGTCTCCGGCACCGTTGGGGCTGTCGGACAGCCGGGCGAAGACAAAGACGTCCTGCCCGCCGCCGCCGGTCAGTTCGTCGGACCCTTCGCCGCCGATCAGCGTGTCGTTGCCGTCACCGCTGGTGATCGCGTCGACGCCGAGACCGCCGAAGATCCAATCGTCACCATCGCCGCCGTCGATCACTTCGTTGCCGGCACGACCCGCGATGGTGTCGTTCCCGTCGCCGCCGAAGAGCACGTCGTTGCCGCGGCCGCCGTCGATGTCGTCATCCCCGGCGCCCCCGTCGATCACGTCGCTCGATCCGCCGCCCGCAAGCCGGTTGTTGCCGGCATTGCCAAGCAGGGTGTTTTGCTGACCGTTGCCGGTCCCGTCGATATCGCCCGCTCCGCCGAGTTCGAGGATCTCGAAATTGTCTTCGAGCGCATAGCTTACGTAAGCCTGCACGGTATCGCTGCCCTCGCCCTCGAACTCGGCCAGTTCGATTGAGGCGTCGTCGATGATGAACAGATCGTCACCGAAGCCACCGGACACCTCGCCAACCACCGTGCCGCCGCGACCGTCGAAGATATCATCGGCGGACCCAAGCTTGACGCCGCCCAGAATGGTGCCCTGATTGATGACAGTGTCCGCGTCGGCAAACAGGTTTATTGCGGGACGCTCTATCAAAGTGCCGCTCGAGTTTGCACCGAATCCGGAAGAGATGAGACCGGTGTTGACGATCAGGTTCTCACGTGTGCCCGCAGCCCCATTAAAACCATCCACTTCCGAGAATATCAGGATCGCGCTTTGCTGGTGCCCGACGATCTCGCCCGAATTGATGAAGACGTTACCGCCGGACTGAAGCAGGATCGCATTGTCAGCGTACCCCATGGAATAGACATTGCCGCTGTTGTGGAGGGTGAAATTCACCGGTCCACCTTGCACACCGATGTCTATCACCTCGTCGTCGGAGGTGGACATCGTCCCGGTATTGGTAATCGTCAAGCCCGGTCCGTCACCCTCGATTCCGCCGAAGATCGTACCTGCATTCAAAAGCCGCACATCCTCTGCCGTGCCGAAAGCGATGGCGATCCCCTCAATGCTCAGAGTTCCGTTCTGCGAGACGACTATACTGTCGTCTGAGATGGGGTTGATCGCTGTTGTTCGCAGATTGTTGATGTTGAAGATCGCCATGTATTCCGTACTCGATTGTGTGCAGTTTTTTGTTTTGCTTAGTGAACTTGCGCCGCGTCAGGCGGCGAAATCGCTGCCGGTCAGGCCGGTCACGAGGTCGATTTCGATGCGCATGTCCGTGCCGCCGTCACCGTCCGCGTCCACGAAAACGATCGTGTCGCCGAACGAGTTCTCGAAGGTGCGCAGCGAGGCCTGCCCATTGCCGGTGAAACCGCCCCGGATGTTCACGTCCATGCCGCCGCTGACGAGACCGGTGAGGTCGAGCCGGTCGACGCCCACCTCGAAGTTCGCGATCACGTCCGAGACGCCGCCGATGCTGTCGGCCACCCGCGTGAACACGAAGCTGTCCGCCCCGGCGCCGCCGTCCATCGTGTCAGAGCCCAGCCCGCCCTTGAGCGTGTCGTTCCCGTCGCCGCCGCTCATGTTGTCGGCGCCGAGCCCGCCGAAGATGAAATCGTCGCCCTCGCCGCCGTCGATCACGTCATTGCCGGACCGGCCCGCGATGGTGTCGTTGCCGTCGCCGCCGTCGATCACGTCGTTGCCGCGGCCGCCGTCGATGTCGTCATCCCCGGCGCCGCCGTCGATCAGGTCGCGCGACCCGCCGCCCGCCAGCCGGTTGTTGCCGGCATTGCCAGACAGAGTGTTCTGCTGGTCGTTGCCGGTGCCGTCGATATCGTCCGCTCCGCCGAGTTCGAGGATCTCGAAGTTGTCCTCGAGCGTGTAGTTCACGTAGGTCTCGACCGTATCGACGCCTTGGTTCTGGTCCTCCTGCAGCGCGATGGACGCGTCGTCGATGATGTAGAGGTCGTCGTTGAACCCGCCGTGCACGATCCCGAAAACCGTACCGCCGCGCCCGTCGAACGTATCGTCGCTGAACCCCATGAAGACATCGCCGATCAGGGTGCCCGAGTTGATCAGGACGTCCTTGTCCTCGCCGGTGATGATCGAGGATTGCTGGAACACCGCACCCGTGCTGGCCCGGAACGCACCACCCACGATGGTGCCGGTGTTCACGATCCGGTTCGCGTGGCCGCCGGGTGTGCTGTCGACCGAGGCGAACAGAAGGATCGCCGAGTCCTCGAACGCGATGATCTCGCCGCTGTTCTGGATCAAGTTGCCGCCGCTCTGGGCAATGATCGTCGGGCCGGTGTCGCCCGCCGATTGGATGACGCCGGTGTTCGTGAGGGTCATGTTGGCCGGCAGGTCGCCGCCGGCGCTCACGCTTACGACGGTGTTGTCGTCTCCGGACATGACGCCGCTGTTGGTGATGCTCAGACCCTGCCCGGTAGACCGGACGCCGCCGAACAGGTCACCGCTGTTGTTGACGATGACGTCGGCCCCGCTCGTGTTGACGGCGCGGCCACCGAAGACCAACGCCCCGCTCTGCGTGATCATGATCGTGTCGCCCGTGTTCGGGGTCTGCTGCGTTTCAACAAGCCCGTCGATTGTCGTGATTGCCATGTTTTCCGTCCCCTGCGCATGCCGGATGGAGCGCGGGGGCGCACCTCTTCCGGTTGAAATCGAAACTGGGCAAGGCGCTTGCGGCGCCGCCTGCGCGCAAGGATCGGGTGGACCGTTGTAGCCACCGTTGTAATCCCCGTTGAATTGCGGGCGATCCGGAGAAAAATTTTACCTGAAGGTCAAAAAGCTGCGGCGAGCCGTTAAAAAGCGAGGTTTTCTGCCTGTTTCACAGGCACAGCGCGAACGTATCGACCTTCCTGCCGGGATGGTCTACGGTCTCGCTGACGCCGGATTCCCGCCGCAGCCCATCGCCCCTTGCCCTCCAGCCTCGCCCGCATTCGCCCCGCGGACCCGGTCTCGACGACATTCGCGACACGCGACGGACAGTCACGGCCCGCCCCGAATTGCGCGGCCTCTTCCCGGCCCGCGGGAGATGACAAAGATGACAGATCAGACCGCCCCGGCCCGGGACGCCGCAGACCCGCGCCAGTTCCGCCGCACGAACAGCGTCGACCGCAAGCAGGGGCTGGGCGCGATCGCGCGGATCACACGCATGTGCCTGAAGTATCCGCGCCGGGTGGCGCTTTCGATGCTGGCGACGGTCGCGGCGGTGGCCATGCAGCTGTCGATCCCGATGATCCTTGGCCGCGCCGTGGACGCGACGCAGGCGATGGCGGGCGACGGCGCCGATACCCGCGCGCTGGTGCTGATCGCGCTGACGCTGATGATTGCCTCGGTCCTGCGCGGGCTGTTCACGCTGGTGCAGAACTACACGGCGGAATCCGTGGGTCACGCGCTGGCGCAAGACCTGCGCAACGCGATCTATGACAAGATCCAGCGTCTGCCGTTCTCGTTTCACGACCGCACCCATTCGGGCGACCTGATCACCGTCGGGATGCTCGATCTGGAAGGGGTGCGGATGTATTTCTCGACCGCGCTGGTCCGGACCGTGCTGCTGGCGCTGCTGATCGGCATCGGCGCGTTCATGCTGCTGTCGACCGACGTGGTGCTGGGTTTGCTGGCCCTGTCCTTCGTGCCCTTCGCGGCGTGGCGCAGTTCGGTCATGCAACTGACCCTGCGCCGCACGTGGCTGGTGTTGCAGGAGAAGCTCGGCGTCCTGAGCCAGGTTATGGAAGAGAACCTCGCCGGTATCCGCGTCGTCCGGGCCTTTGCCGCCGCCGATCACGAGATGGCGAAATTCGACCGCGCCTCGAAGACCGCGCTGGAACTCAGCCATGAACGGGTCACTGTCCGGGTGACCAACACCTCGGTGATGACGCTGGCCTTCTTCACCGCGATGGGGCTGGTGCTGCTGGTGGGCGGTCGTCAGGTGGCGAACGGGTCGATCACGGTCGGCACGCTGGCGACCTTCCTGACCTTCATGACGATCCTCCAGATGCCGGTTCGCCAGCTTGGCCTGATGGTCAACGCCTACGCCCGTGCCTCGACCTGCGGCGCGCGGCTGTTTGCGTTGATCGACATGCCGATGGAAGTCGACGATGCCCCCGGCGCGAAGCCGCTGGACATCACCGAAGGTACGTTGACGCTGGACAACGTGGGTTTCTCCTATGCCGGCTCGGGTGACCGCCGCGCGGTGTCGGGGATCAGCTTCAGCGCGAAACGGGGCGAGACCATCGGCATCGTCGGCGCACCGGGATCCGGCAAGACGACGCTGATGCACCTGCTGCCACGGTTCTATGACCCGACCGAGGGGGCGATCCGCATCGACGGGCAGGACCTGCGCGACGTGACGCTGTCCTCGGTCCGGCAGGCGGTGGCAGTGGTCCAGCAGGACAGCTTCCTGTTCACGACCTCGATCGAGAACAACATCGCCTATGCCGAACCCTATACGCAGGACGGCCGCATCCGGGGCGTCGCCGAGTCGGCGCAGCTGCACGACTATGTGCTGGGCCTGCCCCGCAAGTACGACACCATCGTCGGCGAGCGCGGCGTCTCGCTGTCGGGCGGCCAGCGGCAGCGGCTGTCCATCGCGCGCACGCTGATGACCGAGCCCGCGGTGCTGATCTTCGACGACTCGACGGCCGCCATCGACGCGGGCACCGAAAGCCGCATCCGGGCGGCGATGAAGGACTATGCCAAGGACCGCGTGACGCTGATCGTGGCGCACCGGCTGGCGTCGCTGATGCATGCGGACCGGATCATCTTCCTTGAGGACGGCAAGGTCGTCGAACAGGGAACCCACGAGGAACTGCTGGCCCTCGGCGGCCGGTACACCGCCCTGCACGATCTTCAGATGCGCCCCGAAGGCGATGTGCTGGACGAGATGGAGACGACCCGATGAGCCCGACCCGCACCGGCGAACCCCGCGACCCGCACGACGACGGCCGCCCGCGCATGCGGGCCGTGGTCGGCTCGGACCGTATCGAGGAAGAGATTTTCGGCCGCGCCTTCGACGGCAAGGTCGTGCGGCGGATCTGGGCTTTCGTCGAGCCCTATCGCAGCCGCGTCTGGATCGCGGTGACGGCGGTGATCATCTTCACCCTGTCGCAGCTGTCGATCCCGCTGTTGATCCGCTTCGCCATCGACCACGGCATGGCCGCCGACGCAGCTCCGGGCACGCTGACGCTGATCGTGGCGCTGTTCGCGCTGGCGATCGTGATCAACTTCATCGCCTCGCTGGTGCAGGAACGCGTGACGGGCCGGATGGCCGAGAACGTGCTGTTCGACATTCGGCGCAAGATGTTCGCCCACCTGCAGCGCGTGTCGCTGTCCTTCATGGACAAGACCGAGGTCGGCCGCCTGATGTCGCGGTTGCAGGGCGATGTGAACTCGATGCAGGAATTCCTTGAGACGTCGATCATGTCGGTGGGCGACCTGCTGCTGCTGGTGGGCATCGTCGTGGTGATGCTGTGGCTCGACTGGCAACTGGCGGCGATGGTTCTGCTGGCGCTGCCGATCCTGTTCGGTGTGCGCGTGCTGTGGCTGTCCAAGGCGCGTGCCGCATTCATGGCCGCGCACGAGGCGAACTCGGTCACCAACGGCGCGCTGGCCGAGGCGATCCACGGCGTCCGCGCGGTTCAGGCGATGGACCGCGCCACGCTGAACGCCAAGCTGTACGGCGAACTGGTCCAGACGAACTACAACGCGCACCTGCGCGCCTCGCGGCTGGCGCAGATCATGATCCCTATCGTCGACAGCCTTACCGGTATCGCGATGGCGGTGGTTGTCGTGGCGGGCGGCCTGATGGTCGTGTCGGGCCGGATCGAGGTTGGCGTGATGGTCGCCTTCCTGTTCTACATCCAGCGGTTCTTCGACCCGATCCGGTCACTGACCATGCAGTACTCGGTGATGCAGCGCGCCATGGCGTCGGGCCACCGCCTGACCGAGGTGCTGGACGTCGAGGTGTCGGTGGAAGACGCCCCCGACGCGGTGCCGCTGACCAAGGCCGACGACGGCTCGGTCGAGTTCCGGAACGTGACATTCGGCTATAACCCGAAACACCCGGTGCTGAAGGACGTGTCGTTCAAGGTGAAATCCGGCGAGACGGTCGCGCTGGTCGGTCCCACCGGGTCGGGCAAGTCGTCGTCGATGTCGCTGATCCACCGGTTCTACGATGTGCAGGACGGCGCCGTGCTCGTCGGCGGCAAAGACGTGCGGGACGTCACGCAGGAAAGCCTTGGCCGCCACATCGCGATGGTCTTGCAAGAGCCTTACCTATTCACCGGCACCGTGATGGACAACATCCGCTATTCGTCGCACTGGGCATCGGACGACGACGTGATCGAGGCAACCAAGGCCGTGGGCGCGCATGACTTCGTGGCTGCCCTGCCCCAAGGGTATGACACGATGCTGGAAGAGCGCGGGTCGAACCTGTCCTTGGGCCAGCGGCAGCTTCTGTCCTTCGCCCGCGCACTGGTGGCGGATGCCAAGATCCTTGTGCTGGACGAAGCGACCGCCAACATCGACAGCTATACCGAGATGCTGATCCAGAAGGCGTTGCAGAAGCTTCTCGAGGGGCGCACCGGGCTGGTGATCGCGCACCGGCTGGCGACCATCCGCAACGCGGACAGGATCGTCGTATTGCAGCAGGGTACGCTGATCGAGGAAGGCAACCACGAGGCGCTGATGGCGCAGAAGGGTCTGTATTCGAAGCTCTATTCGCTGAACTACGCGAGCTTCGACGATCTGCCGGATGATCTTTCGGATGCGGATCGGGCAATGGCGACGTGAGGATGGTGAGTTAATCCGCCAGCGCGCCGATCACGGCGCGCATCCGGACATCGCCGGGCCGCAGTGCGGTCGGGCGCTGCCCGGCGGCGCTTTGCGCCATTGTTCCGGGCGGGCCCTCGCATCTTTCAGTGCACCGCGCTCTCTACCTTCTCACGGTGCCAGTAGTTTGACGCCTTCAGGTTCTCGCCGGGATGATCCAGCGCTTCCATCCGGGCGCGCGCCTTCGCCACGTCACCTGCCTCGGCCGCGACGAAGACGAAGCCCTCGCCTTCGGGCAGTTCTTCAAGCGTGTCGAGGTAACCTCCCAGCGTCTGGCCCCGGTCGCGGCACAGCCACAGCACGGTAAGGTCGGCGTCGGTGTCGAAACGCTGGATCTCGCTCGCGTCCGCGACCTCGATGATCGCTTCGATGCGGGTGTCGTCCGGCAGTTCCTCGATCCGGCGCGCGATGGCCGGAAGCGCGGTGGCGTCGCCGATCAGCAGGTGCCAGTCGGCGGTTCCCTCGACCACGAAGGACCCGCGCGGGCCGCCGACGCCCAGCATGTCACCGGGCTTGGCCTGCGCGGCCCAAGGACCGGCGGTGCCCTCGTCATGCAGCACGAAGTCAAGCGTCAGCCGCCCCGCCTCGGCATCGAACGCGCGCGGGGTAAAGTCTCGCATCTCCGGCGCCTCTCCGGGCCATTCCAGCCCGCGCTCGCCGCGCGTGGGGGTGGGGAGGTCCTGTCCCGGGCGCGGGAAGAACAGTTTCACATGGTCGTCGAACCCCAGCGAGACAAAGCCCCTGAGATCGGGCGTCTCCACCACGATCCGGGCCATGCCGGGCGTAATGCGGGTGTTCGAGACGACGGTCGCCCGGCGAAAACGGATTTCATGCCGGACGCGGCGTGTAGTTATGGGCATATCTGTGCCTTTCGCGGATTTGATATCTGGCTGGCAGCGGGCCGAAGCGGCCTCCGCGTTGCTTGCCGGTGTGGCGTGATACGACCGGTCGGATAATTTCCGTCGCCAGTCGCGAGAATTTCACGCGGCACCACGTTTGAAGTTAGCGCTATCGACCGGATGTTCAACCGGCCAGCGCTTCTGCCCCGCCCCGCACCAGAAGGATCACGGACAGCGCGAACAGCAGGGTCTGGATGATCCGCATGTAGGTCGCTTCTGGCATCAGCCGTACCAGCCAGCGGCCGACGAAGGTGCCGCCGACGCCCGCCACCGTCAGCCCTGCGATCAGCCACCAGTTCAGCCCGTCGAACTGGCCGATGGCCCAGTAGGCCGGAAGCTTCACAAGATTGCCGATAGCGAAGCTGATCGCGACGGTTCCGGCGAATTCCAGCTTGGGCAGCTTTTGCGGCAACAGGAAAGCCTGCGACGGCGGCGCGCCCGAATGGGTGATGAAACTGGCGATACCGGTGATCGTGCCCCAGAACAGCCCCGGCAGCACATGGGCCTCGGCTTTCTCGTCGCTGCCCCGCTTCACCCAAGCCCGCCAGCAGTACCAAAGACCGATTGCACCGGTGAAGATCAGCAGCGCGGCTTCCGAGGTGTAAGGCGTCACCAGCGTGGCGACACCCACGCCCAGAACGATGGCGGGCGTCAGGATCAGAAGGTTCCGCTTCGAGAAACTCTTGCGGTACAGCCAGACGCCGATCCAGTCCGTCACAACGTAGACCGGCAACAGGATCGCGGCCGCGCGGACCGGGTTCATGAAAAGGGCAAGCATCGGCACCGCGATGGCGGCGGCAGATGCCAGCCCCCCTTTCGAGGCGCCCACGACAAGCGCCGCGAAGTAGAGCAGGATCGTATCGGTCATTCGGAAAGGTCTTTGCACAATGTCGCGCGGGGTCGGTGACCGCCCCCGCGCGGAGGCGTCAGGCGCCCGCGTCGGTCAGCCGCGACAGGTCCTCGGCCGACAGCTTCAGCTCTGCCGCCTTCGCGAAGCTTTCGACCTGCGCCACGCTGGTGGCAGAGGCGATCGGCGCGGTCACGCCCTCGCGCGCAATGATCCACGCAAGCGCGACTTCGGCCGGCTTGGCGCCATGCGCGCCCGCCACGTCTTCCAGCACGTCCAGAATGCGCAAGCCGCGGTCGTTCAGGTATTTCTCGACCATACCGCCGCGCTGACGCCCCTCGAGATCCGCTTTCGAGCGGTACTTGCCAGACAGGAAACCCGCCGCGAGGCTGAAGTAGGTCACAACACCGATATCGTTCTTCATACACAATTCGCGCAGACCGCCGTCCAGCGCGTCGCGGTCGTAAAGATTGTATTCCGGCTGGATCACCTGATAGGCGGGCAACCCCTCGGCCTTTGACGCCTCGAGCGCGGCGGTCAGAAGCGCCACGTCGTAGTTCGAAGCGCCGATGGCCTTGATCTTGCCGGCCTTCAGCAGCTTGTCGTACGCGCCCAGCGTTTCGGCGTGGGTGACCTCTGAATCCGGCCAGTGCGAGAAATACAGGTCGACATAATCGGCACCGAGCCGCGCCAGCGACTTGTCGGCGGCCTTCAGGATCCACGCCTCGGACAGGCCCTTCTCGCCCGGGCCGCCCATGTCGCTGCCGACCTTGGTGAACAGCTTCACCTTGTCGCGCATGCCGGGGCGCGCCTTGAACCAGTTGCCGAGAACCTCTTCGGATTCGCCGCCCGTGTGCCCCTCGGCCCAGGCCGAGTAGACGTCGGCGGTGTCGATCGCGTCGAAGCCGTGGTCGACGAAAGCGTCGAGCACGCGGAAGCTTTCGGCTTCATCGGCGGTCCAGCCCAGCACGTTGCCGCCGAACACGATGGGCGCGATGTCGAAACCGGTGGTTCCCAGTGTCCTCTTGTCCATGATCTTTCTCCTGTTTTGTCCGGGCCGGCCAAGCCAAGGGCGGCCGCATCCCGTCTTCGGTCCAGTTAGCGCCCGACACTCCGATGCAACCCGCGAGAGGGCGCAAACCATGTTTGTGCCAGCGGCATACCTTTCCCGATCCACACGAGGAGATTGCGCGCCGGTGTCGGATTCACCCGGACTTAACCCGCATGGGCATAACGTTCCGCGCGGGGCTACGACCGGAGGAATTGGGATGCTGCGTGACAATACGGCGGCCATGGCGCTGCATGAATTCAACGGGGCGGGCAACGCGCCACCGGCAGTTCTGATCCTTGACGACCAGGAAATAGACCGCCTTCGCCTGCGCCGGGTCTGCGGCAAGGCCGGGCTTCAACCCGACTATTCCGAGGCCGCGACGCTGGAACAGTTTCGCGCCGCGCTGGACCGGCAGGCGTATCAGGTGATCTTTCTCGACTACCACCTTGGGATGGAAACCGGGTTGGACGGCCTGAAAATCGCGAAGGACCATGCGCTTCAGCGCGACGCGATCCTGATCATGGTGACCAGCGTCGGCCAGCACGACGTGATCATCGAGGCGATGCGCTCTGGCTGCTCGGACTATATCATCAAGGAAGAACTTGGCCCCGAGATGCTGCGCAAGGCGATCACCGGCGCGTTCGAGCGGCGCATTCTGCTGGCCGCGCTGGCGGGCAACCAGCAGGTCGGCGAACTTGGCGCAGCGCTGCAAAGCTTTCTGACCTCCAGCGCGCCGGAACTGCAATCCATCCTGACCGAGATGATGCATGGTGTCTGGCGCATCCGGAACAGCGCCGGAACAGACCCGGAAACGCGCAAGGACACGCTGGTGGTCACCCGCTCTTGCGGCGAACTCGCGCGCTTTCTCGACGAACTGAAGTCCATCGCGGACGGCACCCCTTCGCTTTCGGGTCAATCAGACCGGCACGCCGGGGGGTGACCACGCATGAGACTGCACATCAAGATCATTCTGTTGGGCGTGATCTCAACGGTTTTCGTGTCCATCCTGTTCGCGCTGATGTCGTTCCACTATGTCCGGGTTCAGGGCGACGAAGAGGCGCGGCGCTATCTTCGTGCGACCGCCGCCCTGTATTCCGAACAGATCGAGGACTCGCTGCGCCGGATGGAGCGTGACGCACGAAGCCTCTCTGGAACCCCTCCGATCTCCGGCCTGATCCGTGCCATGCGCGCACCGGACGGGCTCGACCCCCATGACGGCACCTCGGCGGCCCTGTGGCGGGCGCGGCTGGTGCAGATCTTTCGCGCCGTGCTTCGGAACACGACGCATTTCACGCAGATCCGCTATATCGGAATGGAAGACAACTGGACCGAACTGGTCCGGGTCGACCGAACCGTCTCTGGTGTGCATGTCGTTCCGCTGGCAGAGATGCAGGCCAAGGGAAACGAGCCGTATCTCGCCCCGCTGCAACGCGCCCCGATGTCCGAGGGGTATTTTTCTGACGTGACGCTGAACCGCGAACACGGGCGCGATGTCGGCCCGGCAACCATCCGGTACGTCGTACCGGTATTCGATGCCGAGGGCGCGCTGTTCGGGGCCCTGGTGATCAACGCCGACTATGAAAAGCTGCTGCGCTCCGCGGCCCCCAGCCTTGGCGCGGACTTCACCGTCACCGCGGTGACCAGTGCGCTTGACCACATGACTTGGGACGCGACCGGCGTGTCGCCCCTGCAGTTCCACAGCGAAGCCGGTTGGACACCGCCACCACATGCGGCGTTGCTTGATGGCCCCGCCGGACGGCTTGTAGTGGCGGACGAAGCCGCGGTTGTCACCGTCCCCGTGTTCGAACGCCGCCCCGACCGCCCGTTCACATTGCATATCCAGACGGCCCTTCCGCTGTCGGTGCTCCGGTTGCCGGCCCAGCGCGTCTTTACGCTGGAAATCGCGGCAGGGGCGATCGTGACCGTTTTGGCCGGATTGTTGTCCTATCTCCTCGGTCGCCAGTTGACGATGCCGCTGCGCACCCTTTCCGAAGCGATCCGGTCGTACCGCGTTTCCGGCACGCCCCTTCCCGATCTGCCGGCGGGACGCGACGAGGTCGGCGAACTCGCCCGCGCGTTCCAAAGCATGGCGGACGATTTGATCCGCGAAAGCGCCAGATCGAAAGCGATGGTTCACGGCGTCGCCGACGCCATTTTCTCGGTCGATGCGAAAGGTCGCATCGAAGAAGCGAACCCCGTCGCGCTGGAGCTGTTCGGCTATTCCCGCGACGAACTGATCGGACAGGAACTGTCGATGCTTGTCCCGGAAGAGATCCGCGCCGCTCATCGCGGCTATGTGCGCGAGGCCGTGGTGCCGACCCGCCGCAAGATGGGCTTCAACCGCGCCATCAGTGGTGTGCGCAAGGACGGAAGCCGCATCCCGCTGGAAATCACGATCAGTCGGGCCGTCTACGACGGCGCCACGCATTTCATCGGTGTCGTGCACGACATCTCGGAACGTGTGGAAAGCCGCCGGATGCAGTCGTTGATCGAAGCGCTGTCGCGCTCGAACGAGGAACTCGACCGTTTCGCCTTTGTCGCATCGCACGACCTGAAAGCGCCGTTGCGCGTGATCGACAACGCCTCGCGCTGGCTGGAAGAAGACCTTGCAGAGCACATGACGGACGACACTCGCGAGAGCATGACCATGCTGCGCAACCGCGTCGCGCGGATGGAGCGTCTGCTGGATGACCTGTTGCTGCATTCGCGCATCGGGCGGGTGCCCGTCGCGTCGCAGGTCGTCACCGGGGCCGAACTGGAACAGTCCCTGCGAGAACTGATCGACCTGCCGGACGGGTTCCGCTTTGAGACCGGCGAGGCGCTGGCCGGGATTTCGCTGCCCCGCATGCCGGTGCAGGCGGTGCTTTTGAACCTTGTCAGCAACGCCATCAAGCACCACGACCGCGACACTGGGCTGGTGCGGCTGGACGTTACCGAAACCCATGAGGGGTTCGAGTTCACGGTGACGGACGACGGCCCCGGCATCCCGCCCGAGTACCACGAGAAAGTGTTCGAGCTGTTCCAGACGCTGCGCCCCCGCGACGTGGTCGAAGGCAGCGGCATGGGCCTTGCCATGGTTCGCAAACACGCCGAGGTCGCAGGCGGCAGCATCACGGTGGACTCTGACGGAACCCGTGGCACGCGCTTTCGCCTGATCTGGCCCCGTGTGCCGCAAACCGGGACACTCGCGGCATGAGGGGCGGCGGCGACGTTCTGGACCGCCCGCTGTGCATCGTCCTGGTCGAGGATGACGACGGCGATGCAAAGGCGGTGACCCGCGCCTTCGCCGGACTTGGCGAGGACTGCTCGATCTTCCGCGTTCGCGACGGGGTCGAGGCGCTTGCCCTTCTGCGCGGCGAAAGCGGTCGCGCCCCCCGCACCTATGTTCTGATCGCGGACCTGAACCTGCCACGGATGGGCGGGATCGAACTGCTGCGCACGATCCGCGACGACCCAGACCTGCGGCGCGCGGTGGCCTTCGTGATGACCACCAGCGCGGACGACCGCGACATGCAGGCCGCGTATGCTTATCACGCGGCCGGCTATATTCTGAAACAGAACGCGGGCCGGGATTTCGGCAGGCTGGTCGCGGCGATCGACCGCTTCTGGCGGCTTGTCGAACTGCCCGACATGCGCGGCGCATCGGGAGAGTAAGATGACCCGGTTGAACATCCTTATCGTCGATGACGACGACGCCGACCGCAAGATGATCCGCCGGCTGATCGACGCAAGCGGGCTGGACGTCACCATCCACGAGGCCGGCTGCCGGGCGGACATGCTGGCTTTGCGCCCGCCGGTGGTCGATGCGATCTTCCTGGACTACCGGCTGCCCGACGCGGACGGGCTGGAACTGGTGACGCCGGCACTAGACCGGTGGCCGCGCTGCGCGGTGATCCTGGTTACGGGTCAGGGGGACGAGGACCTCGCCAAGTCCGCGATCCTGCAAGGCGCGACGGACTACATTCCGAAGCGGTCGCTAAGTGCGAACGCGGTGACGCGGATGCTAGAGAACAGCGTGCAGGCGGCGCGCCTGCGCTGGCAGATCGAAGAACAGCGGACCGAGCTGGAGCTGTTCTCGGACACGCTTGTGCATGACCTGAAGGCCCCGATCCGGGCGGTCGCCTTCTTCGGCGATCAGGCGGAGGAGGACCTGAACAACGGTGACATCGACGCCGCGCGCGAGGCGATCGATTTCGTCCAGAGGGCGAACCGGCAGATGCGCAACCTGATCGACTGCCTTGCCGATCACATCCGAAACGACCGCGTGCAGGTCACCGAAAATGTCAGCCTTTCAACGCTTGTGTCCGAAGCGACGACCGCGCTGACGGGCGAGATTGCGGAAAGCGATGCCAGCGTCGCGGTGCAGAACGGCGACCTGCATCTGCGATGCATCCGCCCGCAGATCGTGCAACTGCTGCAAAACCTGATCGGCAACGCGATAAAATACGCGGGCGCGGCGCGGCCCGAGATCTCGATTTCGGCCACCGCGGAGGACGGCGTGACCCATCTTGTCGTCGCGGACAACGGCGTCGGCATCGACGAAGGCTATCGCACCCGCATATTCGAGCCGTTCCGCCGGATCGACGGCACCAACCGTCCCGCGGGAACCGGGCTTGGTCTGGCCACCTGCCGCAAGATCGCGCTGCGCCATGCCGGCCACATCTGGTGCGCGCCTGATCCCGGGGGCGGCAGCCAGTTTCACGTCCTGCTGGGGCAGGTTCCGGTTCCGATCTCGTCCCCGCCCGTGGCGGCGGTCGTGCCGCGCAGCCACGTGGCCTGACCGGATGGGGGGCACGCAGCAATTCCGCCGCTCGCCAGACATCCTTGTGGTCGAGGATTCCGCGCTGGACCGCGAGATGATGCGCCGTGTTCTGGCAAAGCACCCCGCGGGTCACGAATTCCTGTTCGTGGACACCGTCGCGCGCGCCCGCGAGACCGTCGCGAAGTGCCGCGTCCGCATGATCTTTCTGGACAACACGCTGCCGGACGGACATGGCGCGAACCTTGCCGTCGAACTGAACGACGCGGCCGCGCATCGCAATATTCCCGTGATCCTTGTCAGCGACTGGCCGTCGCCGTTCATGTACGCCAAGGCCAAGTCGCCCAATGTCCGCGAGATCTGGCGCAAGGAAGAGTTCGATTTGGACAACGTCAGCCGGGTAATCGGCGAACAGATGCGGCCCGGTCTGTGCTGACAGGTGACAACTCTCCCACCGCCCGCAGATGGAACCGATAGCGGAAACCCAGGGCAACGGAGCGGTCGCCATCCCGCCCACTGTCGACCCGGCGTGGACCGGCCGTGCCCGTACTTGCCCCGCTCTCCCGGCGCGGCACTTCGTGTCGCCCCGGACTCCGCCGCGAGGGGATCGCGCTGCCGTTAACTGTTTGTAAACCCCTGCGGTTCTACCACCTTGGCATGACAGTCGAGACACCGTGGAGAGGTCGCAAATGAAGGATGTTGTCCCGTCACCTGCCGCCAGAGCGATCATTCACCTGACACGGCCGGACGGTCCGGACGAGAGGCATTTTGTCGTCGACAGCATCAACGTCAGTTCCTTGGAAATGACCCTGACCCTGTCGAAGCTCAAGCAACGCACCTTCGCCGAAGCGGTCAATCCCGAGATCGTGCGATCCGTGCTGGCGCATATGGGCGAGCGGCACGGCGAGCTGGTGTCCTTCCCGGATATCGAGATCGTGTCAGACGACCTTGTCGCGCGGGGCCTGCGGGTGATGACCCGCGTGTCTTCGGCGGGCGAACTTCGGGTCGCCGTGCATGTCGAACGGATCTATTCCTCGTGGTACTCGCTGCTGCAAGAACCCAACCGCCCCCGCACGCTGGAGGATTTTTCCGACTACGTTGCGGTCCGGGCGTTGTTTGATGTTGTTCTGCCTTGCCTGAACGTCGCCTCGGTCAGTCCCGTGCTGTGGGGCGACGACGGGCAGAAACTGACCGCGCTGTCGTCGCGGATCGGCGAAGCGGTCGCCGACCTCGGCTTTTATTCCGAACTGATCATGCGACACATCCGCGAGAAGGAAGACCGGGGCGGCGCGGCGGCCTGTCTCCTATCTGGATTGCGCCGATCCCTGACCGCGCGGTAGTCCCTCAGGCCTCTACCCCGGCGGCGGACAGTTTCTCGAACAGGCGCGCCACGGCTTCCGCGCCCGGATCGACATGCCCGCGTAACTGGTCCGGATTGACATAGGCCGCCCGGCCCGCCTTGGCGCGCAGCATCTCTGCGGTGCTGTCCGCACCTTCGCGCGCCGCAGTCGCAGCGGCGGCAAGGTCTCCGTCGGCAAGGTGTTGCAGCGCGGGGTGCAGGGCATCCACCATCGTCCGGTCGCCCAGTTCGGCGCCGCCGACCTCTTGCATCCGGTCCAGCCCAGCCTTCAGCGCCTCGCGGATCGGCATGCCACTGGACGCGGCGTCACCGGCGGCGGCGAAGAAAATCGCCAGCAACACGCCCGAAGACCCGCCCATGGTCTGGCTCAGTTCCTGACCGATGGCGCGGTACAGCTGGGTGTGATCCGCAAGCGGAAGGTCGTCCATCGCATGGACCAGCGCCCGCGCGGCGGTCGCCAGCGTGGTGCCGGTGTCGCCGTCACCGGTCCGGGCATCAAGGGTGTTCAGATCGGCCTCGCAGGCGATCAGGATTTCGCAGCACCGGGTCAGGAAGGCGCGGGTCGCGGGATGATCCGACGGCAGCGGCTTGATCGGGCGCAGGCCGTCAGGCAGTTCGCGGATCTCGACGGGCGACAGGGCGCTGACGCCGGGCCATGCGGTCACGGGCGTTTCGGATTGCAGCGCTGCCAGTTCGTCGGCATCCGCCGGAAAGACCGAAACCGAGAAGCCGCGCATCTCAAGCGATGTCATCATCGCGGCGGGGCCGATGATGAATTTCAGCCGGTCCGCGATGGCGGAGTTCGCAAGCTCGTAGGCCAACACCTGCATTTCCAGCACCGACGCGCCGCCAAGGTTGTTCAGCAGCGCGACATGCGGCACGCCGGCGGGCATGTGGCCCGACAGCTTGTCGGCTACCATGCCGACCGCCGTGCGGGCGTCGATGTAGTCGACCTGTTCCACCCCGGCCTCGCCGTGGATGCCAAGGCCCAGCTCGGCCTTGCCCGGCGGGATGCGGTCTTCTTTCGGCACGCCCGGCACCATGCAGGTGTCAAGCGACATGCCGATGGACCGGACGCGGCTGATCACCTTCTCTGCCGCTGCCGTGACCGTGGCAAGGTCGGCGCCCCCCTCGGCCAGCGCGCCCGCGACCTTGTGCACCAGCAACGTGCCCGCGACACCGCGTGCCTGCGGCAAGTCGGGCAGCGCCACGTCGTCATCCACGATCACCATGCTGACGTTCAGACCGAAGGCCCGCGCCCGTTCCGCCGCGAGGCCGAAGTTCAGGCGATCGCCGGTGTAGTTCTTCACGATCAGCAGGCAGCCCGCCGGACCGGTGACCGCAAGTATGCCCGCAAGCACGGCGTCCACCGAGGGCGAGGCGAAGACGTCGCCGCAGATCGCAGCCGTCAGCATCCCCTGCCCCAGAAAGCCCGCGTGCGACGGTTCGTGCCCTGACCCGCCGCCCGAGACCAATGCCACTTTCGAGCGGTCCCAGTCGGTCCGCACCACCGCGCGAATATGCGGGTAGCCGTCCAGCCGCGCCAGCCTACCGCCGGAACAGGCGATCAGGCCGTCCACCGCCTCGTTAACGATGTCTTCCTTGCTGTTCATGAATAGGGTCATCGTCATCTCCTTCAAAAGGCACGCGCGCCGGTGGCGTCGAAGTAATAGGGGTTCTCGGGGCGGATCTTCAGGGTCTCGCCCGCCTTCAGTTCGGTATGGGCGTCAGTGACCGTCACCACGTCGTGATTGCGGAACCGCAGGTGCAGCCGCGTCTGGTCGCCAAGATGCTCGACCCGCACGACCTCGCTGTCGTGGCCCTCGCCCTGCCGGATCTGCTCTGGCCTCAGCCCGATCCACTTGGTGCCCGGAGGCGCGGCGCCGAAAATGTCGGCGGGCAGGATGTTGATGCGCGGCAGCCCCAGCCGACCGGCGGCGTAGATACTGACCGGCGTCTCGTAGACCTCGCGCGGGGTGCCGAACTGGATCAGGCGCCCCTGCTCCAACACGCCGACGTGAGTTGCCATGGTCATCGCCTCGATCTGGTCGTGGGTGACATAAAGGAAGGTCGCACGCGACTCGGACTGGATCGACTTCAACTCGACCCGCAGATCGGCGCGCAGCTTGGCGTCAAGCGAGCTGAGTGGTTCATCCATCAGGAACACCGCCGGGTCGCGCACCAATGCGCGGCCGATCGAAACCCGTTGCATCTCGCCGCCAGAAAGCGCCGTCGCCTTGTTGTCCAGCTTGTGCGAGATCTGAAGCATCTCGGCGACGCGACCGACCTTGCGGGTGATTTCGTCCGCTGGCGTGTTCAGCAGCGGTGATTTCAGCGGGAAGGCAAGATTGTCGCGGACCGTCATGTGCGGGTACAGCGAGTATTGCTGGAACACCATCGCCACGTTGCGCTGCGCCGGGGTCAGATCGGTAACATCGCGCCCGCCGATGGAAACCTCACCGCCATCGGGCACATCGAGGCCAGAGATCAGGCGCAGCGTCGTGGTCTTGCCCGCACCCGTCGGGCCGAGAAGCACGACGAAAGCGCCATCCGGCACGGTCATCGACACATCGTCCAGCGCCAGTGTCGCGCCGAAGCGTTTGGTGATGTTGCGCAGGGTGACTTCAGCCATGAGCCAGCACTCCTTCGTTTCCGGCGGACCTAAGAGCGCGGGTCGTTTCGGCATCGAACAGCGTGATCTTGCGGGCGTCGAAGCGCAGGCCGGTCGTCTCGCCCTCGGTCACGCGCTGGTGCGAGGGGATGCGGGCCTTCACCTCGCCATGGTCGGTGCGCAGCGTGACGATCTGCGTGGTGCCAAGGTATTCGGTCGCCACCACCTTGGCGCGCAGCCCGGCGTCGGTTTCCAGATGCACATGCTCGGGCCGGACGCCCAGCGCGATGCGGCCCGTCGCGCCCTCGCGCGTGGTGGGCACGGCGAAGCTGGTGCCGTCCAGCACCTGCGTCTCGGTCCCCTGCTCGACCGTGCCGTCAAAGTGCAGCACGTTCATCGGCGGCGAACCAAGAAAGCCCGCCACGAACAGTGTCGCGGGCCAGTCGTACAGATCCTGCGGCACGCCGAACTGCTCGACGACGCCGTGGTTCATCACGACGATCTTGTCGCCCATCTGCATCGCCTCAAGCTGGTCGTGGGTCACGTAAACGGTGGTCGCGCCCATCCGGTCGTGCAGCGCGCGCAGTTCCTCGGCCATGTGCTCGCGGAACTCGGCATCCAGCGCGCCAAGCGGTTCATCCATGAAGAACGCTTTCGGTTCGCGTACGATGGCGCGGCCCAGCGCGACTCGCTGGCGGTCACCACCGGACAGCCCGCCGACCGGCTTGTCGAGAATGTCGGAGATCCCCAGCAGGCGCGCGATCTCTTCGACTTTCTCGCGGGTCTTCGCCCGCGACAGGCCCTGACTGCGCAGCGGATAGCCGATGTTGGCGCGGACGTTCATGTGCGGGTACAGCGCGAACATCTGGAACACGAAGGCAATGTCGCGCTGGCTGGCGCGGCGGCCGCCGACTTCTTCGCCGTCGATGTAGATCTCGCCGCTGGTGGGCAGTTCCAGCCCCGCCATCATGCGCAGCGTCGTGGTCTTGCCACAGCCCGAGGGGCCCAGCAGCATGAAGAACTCGCCGTCCTCGATGGTGAAGGTAGAGGCCTGAACCGCCGTGAAGGCGCCGAAGGCCTTGCGAAGGCTTTCTATCCGGATCTGGGCCATGGCTTACTCCGGGAAGTGGCTGACGATCAGGAACATCACGGTTCCGGTCAGGGTGACGATGAAGGAATAGGTGAAGGCGACCATCACGAAGGGCTGCATCATCATGACGACGCCCAGTCCGATCAGGATCGAGGCCGCCATTTCCCACGGGCCTCGCCGGAATAAGCGCGGCGCGGGGCGGTCGGCGGGGGTCGTTTCGGGATCGAGGGAAGGCAGGCTCATTTGCGGACCGCTCCGAATGTGATGCCCCGCAGCAGGTGCTTGCGCAGCAGGATGGTGAAGACGACGACCGGCAGCAGGAAGATCGTGGCGCCGGCGGCGACCGCGGGCCAGTCCTGCCCGCCGACGCCGATGATTGTCGGGATGAAGGGCGGCGCGGTCTGGGCCGTGCCAGAGGTCAGCAGCACCGCGAAGGCGTATTCGTTCCAAGCGAAGATCAGGCAGAAGATCGCGGTGGACGCGATGCCGGTCGCGGCCTGCGGCAGCACGACCTTGTAGAAGGCCTGAAACCGCGTGTAGCCGTCGATCAGCGCGGCCTCTTCGTACTCGCGCGGGATCTCGTCGATGAAGCCCTTCAGCAGCCACACCGCCAGCGAAAGGTTCACCGCGGTGTACAGCATGATCATGCCAGCGTGGGTGTCGCTAAGGCCCAGCGCCCGGAACATCAGGAAGATCGGGATCGCGACGGCGATGGGCGGCATCATCCGGGTCGACAGGATGAAGAACATCAGGTCGTCCTTCAGCGGGATGCGGAAGCGCGAGAAGGCGTAGGCCGCGAGCGTGCCGAGAAAGACCGACAGGAAGGTCGAGACGAAGCCGATGATCACCGAGTTCATGAACCGACCGCCGAACCGCGAGGGACCTGCGATCACCATGTCGTACTTGCGCACGATCTCTTCGTACCAGGTCTGCGGCGGGTTCGCGGCGAGGAACTCGGCGGTTTGCCGGGTCCGGGTGGTGAACAGGTTGACGTAGCCTTCCAGCGTCGGCTCGAAGAAGATCTTCGGCGGATAGGCGATGGCGTCGGACGGCGATTTGAAGCCGGTGGCGATGATCCACAGAAGCGGCAACAGCGTGATGACCGCGTATCCCACGACCAGCGTTCCGGCGACCCACTTCTGCGTGCGGGAGGCTGCGATGACGGAAAAATCGCTCATCTCTCTTTCACCTTGTTCAGCGCTTTCACGTAGATCGAGGCCAGCCCGAACACCGTGACGAAAAGGATGATCGCGTAGGCAGAGGCATAGCCCGTTCGCCACTTCTCGAACGCCTCGCGCTTGAGGTTGATGGACGTAAGCTCGGTGGTCGAGCCCGGCCCGCCGCCAGTCAACTGGACCACGAGGTCGAACATCTTGAAGTTCTCGATGCCCCGGAACAGCACCGCCAGCATCAGGAAGGGCAGCACCATCGGCACGGTGATCGTCCAGAACTGCCGCCACGGGGACGCGCGGTCGCATTCCGCCGCCTCGTAGATCGAGGTCGGGATCGACCTGAGACCGGCAAGGCAGATCAGCATCACGAAGGGCGTCCACATCCACGTGTCGACGATCACGATGGCCCAGGGCGCAAGCGAGACCTCACCGATCATGGAAAAGCTGGACGGATCCACGCCCGAGAAGAAGCTGACCACATAGTTGAACAGGCCGATCTGGGGTTGGTACAGGAAGGTCCAAAAGTTCCCTACCACCGCCGGCGACAGCATCATCGGCAGCACGATGATCGTGGTCCAGAAGTTGTCGCCGCGGAATTTCTTGTTGATCAGCCACGCCAGCGCGAAGCCGATCAGCACCTGCAGCACGATGGTCCAGATCAGGAAATGCGCGGTGGCCTGCATCGTCTGCCAGATATCCTCGTCGGTGAGGATGCGCTGGTAGTTGCGAAGCCCGACCCATTCGACCTCGGCGTTCGGGCGGTTCACGCGGTAGTTGGTGAAGCTCAGCCGGATCGTCCAGATCAGCGGGAAGATATTGACCGCGAGCAGCAGGAAGATCGTCGGGGCGACGAAGATCCACGCAATGGCCCGGTCCGATAACCCCCGCACCCTGCGGGCGAGTTTAGGGGGCGTGGCCGCGGCGGCACGCTCGATTGCACTGTTGGACATGATGCCTCGCCAGGGAAGTTTTTGGTGTGCACGGAGCGGCTGGGAGTGCTGGCCGCTCCGCGCGGGGTCGCGGGGGCGCCGGGTGCTGGCCCGGCGCGCGCCCGCCTCAGATCTTGCCGTCGTCCTCGAAGACTTCGGTCCAGTCCTCGACCAGCCCGTCTAGCGCTTCCTGCGCGGTGCCGTTGCCGGCGATCACGAAGTCATGCACCCGGTCCTGCATCGCCAGCAAAAGCGAGGCGTAGGACGGTTCGGCCCAGAAGTCCTTTACGATGGCCATCGAGTCGAGGAAGGTCTGCGCATAGGGCTGGCTGGTCGCGAAGTCCGGGTCCTCGACCACGGCTTTCAGCGCCGAGTAGCCGCCAAGCTCCCACCATTTCGCCTGAATTTCAGGCTGTGCGAACCACTTGATGTACTCCAGCGCCGCATCCTGGCTGTCGGAGTAGGACACGACAGAAATCCCCTGCCCGCCCAGCTGAGCGTAGTGACCACCCGGGCCCGCGGGGTTCGGGAAGTAACCCGACTTGCCGCCGCCGACGTTCGGGTCGGCCTCGACGCCGGGCCAGATGAAGGCGAAATTCATCTGCAGCGCCACCTGCCCCGATTTGTAGGCATCGATGTTCTCGGACATGTACCAGTCCGACGAACCCGGCGGGGTGCAGCAGTCGTAGAGCTCTTTGTAGAACTCCAGCCCCTCGGCCACCTCGGGCGCGTTGACCACGCCGTCCAGCTTATAGGGCTCGTCGGCGGTGCCGTAGGTCAGGCCATAGTTGTACAGCGCGTTGGTGACGCCCATGGTGATGCCTTCGGATCCGCGCTCGGTGTAGATCGCGGCGCCGTAGACGGTCTTGCCGTCGATCTCGCGGCCTTGGAAGAATTCCGCGATGTCCTTCAGCTCGGCCAGCGTTTCCGGCACGCCAAGCTCGCGGCCGTATTTCTCGCTGAACTCGGCCTGAAGCTCTGGCATCTCGAACCAGTCCTTGCGGTAGGTCCAGCCGACCACGTCACCGAAGGCCGGCAGCGCCCAGTAGTTCGGGGTGCCTTTCGGCCATTCGGAATATCCCGCCACGGTGGCCGGGATGAAGTCGTCCATCGTGATCCCTTCGGCCTCGAAGAAATCGTTCAGCTTGATGTAGTGGCCGCTTTCGGCGGAACCGCCGATCCACTGGCTGTCGCCGATCATCAGGTCGCACAGCTGGCCGCCCGAGTTCAGCTCGTTCAGCATGCGGTCGGCGAAGTTGGGCCACGGCACGAATTCGAACGACATCGTGTGGCCCGACTTCGCTTCGAAGTCCTTGGACAGTTCGATCAGGGCGTTGGCCGGATCCCATGCCGCCCAACACAGCGTCAGGTCGTCGGCGCTGGCCGTCTGGGCTCCGGCGAAAAGCGCCCCGGCCGCCGCGGACATCAATGCAATGCGCGTCTTCATCTGAATCTCCTCCCCATGTTCGGTCGCTGCCTCCCTGCTGCGACTCGCTTGGTGAAACAAAGCTAACTGAGGTACGTGCCTCAGAGCAATTATTTTCTGAGGTACGTGCCTCAAATAGTTTGCATTCCGGCCGAAAACTTCCGATTAAGAAGGCTGAGACCGCCAGAAAATCGCCGGGTACGGAGATAAAATGCGCCCTACTACCAAAGACTTGGCCAAAGCCGCAGGCGTCAGCCTTGCCACGGTCGACCGGGTCTTGAACCGCCGCCCCGGCGTGCGGAAGGAAACCGTAGAGGCCGTCACCGCCGCGATTGAAGAGATTGGCTTCGAGCGGAATATCTCTGCCGCGAACCTTGCCCGAAGCCGTCGCTACCGCTTCGAATTCCTGCTTCCGACGGCGGGCGACCAGTTCCTTGAGACGCTTGTGTCACGTATCGAAGAGGCGCGCGCCGCCTTTGCCGCCGAGCATACCGAGGTGGGCTTTCGCCGCATCCTCAGCGACGATCCGCACCAGATCGCGGCGCACCTTGCCCGGCTTGGACCGGAAGACACCGACGGCATCGCCATCATGGCCCCCGAAGCGCCGCAGGTCCGCGACGCCACGCATCGCCTGTTCGAACGCGGCGTGAAGGTGGTGCAGTTCGTGGCCGGTCAGCTTGGCGGGCCTGAAGTGGATTTCGTGGGGGTCGACAACAACGCGGCGGGCGCCACCGCCGGGCGGCTGATGGGCAAATTCTGCGGCGGCCGGACCGGACGCATCCTTGTCATCGCCGACACGATGAATGCCCGCGATAACGTCGAGCGGCGGCAAGGGTTCGACCGCATCCTGACCGCCGACTTCCCGGACCTGTCGGCGCTGCCTTCCGTCGAAACACATGGCGAACCCGCAAGAACACGCCGGATCGTGGGCAACCTGTTCGAGAATTTCCGCGATATCGCAGGTGTTTATGTCTTAAGTTCCGAGACCCGCGTCGCGCTGGAGGCGGTGGCCGCGGCGACCGACCTACGCCAAACGCAGGTGATCGCGCACGAACGGACGGCGTTCAACGTGAACAAGCTGCGCAGCGGCGAGCTGGACGCGGTGATCGCCCAGAACCCCGGCCACCTTGTCCGCAGCGCGATCCGGGTGCTTCGCGCGCGGTGCGACGGGCGCGAGCCCATAGCCTCGCAGGAAGAAATCCGGATCGAGATCCTGATCCGCGAGAATCTCGGGCAGGCCGCCGACCGGGCCTAGCCGACGATTAGCTGCTTCAGTTGCAACGCCTCGTATTCCAGCGCGGTCAGGCGATAGTTCACCACGTCCCCGATCGAGATCATCGCGATCATCTGCCCGGCCTCGACCACCGGCAGGTGGCGGAACCGGCCGTCGGTCATCTTGCGCAGCACCTGCACCAGCGAATCCTGTGGGCTGGCCGTCTGCACCGTGGTCGACATCAGATCGGACACCGGCTGCGCCATGGTGCTGTCGGGCGCATCCGCAAGCCGCCTCACGATGTCGCGCTCAGACAGGATGCCAACAAGCTCGCCTTGCGGGCTTTTGACCGGCAGGGCGCCGATCCGATGGTCGCGCAGCTTCTCCACGGCGGTCGCCACCGTATCGTCGGGCGCGATCCAGAACAGCCCCTCTCCCTTCCCGGCCAGCACGTCGGCGACCGTCGCCTGTGCGGCGGACAGGTTCGTCTGTAGCGACTGGCTGGTGGTTTTCTCCGGCGTGTCCAGATCGCGGGTCTTCGGCGTGTACGAGGCAGGCATGGCGTTCTCTCCCTTGGGTAGGTACAGGGTATTGCAAAACGCGGCTGCGTAAATGTTTTCCGACAGGAAGGGCAAAACTTGACCGATCTCGCGCTTACACCGGCCCTGGCGACGGCACTGTTCGTGGTCGCCTGTCTTGCCGGTTATCGCTATCGGCGGGTTTGGAAGGCCGAAGGGCCGCGCAGCCAGTTGTGGCTGTTCGGCCTGATCGCGGCGATCTCTTTGCTGGTTTTGGGATTCCTGCCGATCACCGGCGTCTGAGGCTCAGCCCGCCCGCTGTTCGGCCTGATCCAGCATCTTGCGCGCGCGGGGGCATTCCATCCGCTCGCGCAGCGGGCTGTCCGGGTCGATTTCCCGCTTGCAGACCAGACACTTGTCAGCGCCCTCGACGGCGTTCAGCCCGCCACAGCTGCCCTTGATCGTGCGGCCGTTCAGGATGACGCCAAGCGCCATCCCGCCCATCACCAGCATCAGCAGTCCGAAAGCAAGAATGAAGGTCGTCATCGGGATACCCCGTGTCCGGTTTCAGCGTCGCGTCAGGCGGTCAGGTCTGCGAACCGGTCCGACGCCGTGGCTTTGAAGCCAGACTTGTCGCCCGCGCCGTCGCGGTCAATGAACAGCACCGCCATGTCACGATCATTTGCGATCTCAAGACCGCGTTCGCGGCCAAGAACCAGCAGCGCGGTCGCCCAGGCGTCGGCCAGCATCGCGTTGTCCGTCAACACGGTGACCGAGGCGGTGTCATGCGTCACCGGGCGGCCGGTCGTCGCGTCGATGATGTGCGAATAGCGCTTGCCATCGTAGTCGAAGAAATTGCGGTAGTCGCCCGAGGTCGCCATGCCCATGCCGGACACGCCCACGACCTGCATGATGCCACGGTCGAAGCTTTGCGGCGTCTCGATCCCGATCTGCCAGGGCTGACCATCCGGGTTGCGGCCCGCGGTGTACAGGTCGCCGCCGATTTCCACCATGTAGTCGGTGATGCCGAAACCGTTCAGCGCCTGTGCGACGTGGTCCACGCCGAAACCCTTGCCGATCGACGACAGGTAGATCTCGGCGTCCGAGTTCAGCTTGCGCAGCGCTCCGCCCGCGATCTCGACCGATTGCGCCTGACCGCAACAGGCCATCGCCTGCGCGACTTCGGCGTCGGTCGGCATATCGGTACGGGTCTGGCGTGCGCCGAATCCCCAAAGGTCGATCAGGGCGCCGACAGTGACGTCGAACCGGCCCTCGCTGGCGTCGTGGACATCGGCGGCGGCCTGCATCACGTGGGCCAGTTCCGGAGAGACCGAAACGCTATCGCCGGCCTTCGCCGCGTTGAACGCCGAGATCTCGGACGTGGCGTCCCAGTTCGACATCTGCGTGTTGACCCGCGCCAGCGCGGCATCCACCGCCGCCTGAAGCTCGGCCTTGGTGACGTCGCGGCTGTGGTCGACGGCGACGATGTTATAGCCCGTCCCCATCGTCAGCCCGCTCAGTTCGAGCACGTTCCAGCCCTTCCGGCACGCCGCCAGCGCAAGGGGCATGACCATGAAGCTACGGCGAGAAAGGAGAAGAGGGTTCGACACGGGCCTACTCCGCTTGGCTGCGATCGTTCTATCAGGTTCCGCTCGCTTCTGCGGCAGAACGGCACGATGATCAACATGGATTTCAAGAAGTGCGTCCAAGCGCCTTCCAAACCTCGTCTTGGTATCGCATAAGGCAGCCGGAAAATCGACAGGACAGAAGACGTGCAGCAACACAGGTTGAGTAAGGGTCTGGACATGCCGGTGCTGGGGGCACCCGGCGACACGATCGAAGACGGCGCGCAGATTCGCACCGTGGCCATTCTCGGGGCCGACTATATCGGCCTGAAGCCAAGGATCTCGGTTCAGGAAGGCGACGTCATCGCCGCCGGGGCCCCGATCCTCGCGCACAAGGACACGCCGGAGGTTCAGGTGACCGCGCCCGTCTCGGGACGTGTCCGGGCGATCAACCGCGGCGCCCGCCGCGCGCTGGTCAGCATCGAGATCGAAGTGGACGCCACGGCAGCCGAACCGGTCGACTTTTCCGGCACCGGCGACTCGACCAGCCGCGGGGGCCTTGCCGAGAAACTGTGTGCCGCCGGTCTTTGGACCTCGTTCCGCACGCGCCCCTACTCCAAGGTGCCCGCGCCTGACGCCACCCCCGCCGCGATCTACGTCACCGCGATGGACAGCGAGCCGCTGTCGGCGGATGCCGCGCTGATCATCGGAGAGGACCCTGCGGCTTTCGCGGACGGGCTTGCCGCCGTGGCAAAGCTGACCGACGGGACCACCTACCTGTGCCACGAAATCGGTGCCGACATCCCCGGCGCTGACGTCGAAGGCGTTGTTGCCGCAGGCTTTTCCGGCCCGCACCCGGCTGGCCTTGCCGGCACCCACATGCATTTCCTCGAACCGCCCTCGGCGACCAAGACGGTCTGGACCATCGGCTATCATGACGTGATCTCGATCGGTCGGCTGCTGCAAACCGGCCGGCTGGACAGCCGCCGCACGGTCGCCCTGACCGGTCCGCTTTGCCGCCGACCGCGTCTGGTGCGCACGGTCGCAGGCGCGTCGATGACCGACCTTTGTGCCGAGGATCTGGCGACCGACACCCCGGTGCGCATCATCTCGGGCTCGATCCTCAGCGGCCGTGGCGGCGAGGGTCCGACCGCTTACCTTGGCCGCTACGCCCGGCAGGTCACGCTGATCGAAGAGGATCACAAGCAGATCCCGATGGGCTGGATTCGTCCGATGCCGTCGAAATACGCTGTGCAACCGGTGCTTGGTTCGGCGCTGAGCCGGAAGCTTTACGCGCTGACCTCGAACCTCAACGGCGGCCGCCGCGCCATGGTGCCGATCGGCACGTTCGAGCGGCTGATGCCGCAGGATTTTCTGCCGACCCAGCTTCTGCGCTCGCTTCTCGTGATGGACACCGACACGGCACAGGCGCTTGGCGCGCTTGAGCTGGACGAGGAAGACGTCGCGCTGTGCGGATTCGCCTGCCCCGCCAAGTACGAATATGGCATCGCCCTGCGCGACAGCCTCACCAAGATCGAGAAGGAGGGGTAAGGCCGATGGGTCTCCGCGCATTCTTCGACCGAATCGAGCCTCAGTTCACCAAGGGCGGCAAGTACGAGAAGTACTTCCCCGTCTACGAGATGATCGAGAGCTTCATCTATACGCCCAAGACGGTGACCTCCGTGGCGCCCCATGCCCGGTCGTACATCGATATGAAGCGGATCATGACCTACGTGGTGCTTGCCACGGTGCCATGCATCCTTTTCGGTCTGTACAACACCGGCCTTCAGACCAACCTCGCGATTGCGGAATACGGTCCCTCGGGCTGGCGCGCCGCGATCATCGACGCGGTGGGGATCGGGTTCAATCCGGCCAACCCGATCGCCAACATGCTGCACGGTCTGCTGTATTTCCTGCCGATCTACATCGTGACGCTGGTCGCCGGCGGCATTTTCGAGGTGATCTTCGCCGTCGTCCGCAAGCACGAGGTGAACGAGGGTTTCCTTGTCACCTCGATGCTCTACACCCTGATCCTGCCCGCCTCGACGCCCCTGTGGCAGGTGGCGCTGGGGATCATCTTCGGTGTGGTGATCGGCAAGGAAGTCTTCGGCGGCACCGGCAAGAATTTCCTGAACCCCGCGCTGGTGGGCCGGGCGTTCCTGTACTTCGCCTACCCCGCCTATATGTCGGGTGACACCGTGTGGACCCCGGTCGACGGCTTCTCGGGCGCCACCGCGCTCGCCATCGGCGCCTCGGATGGCTATGCCACCCTGCCCGAGCATGGCATCACGTGGATGGACGCCTTCATCGGCACCATTCAGGGCTGCCTTGGCGAGACCTCGACCATCGCCTGCCTGATCGGGCTTGCGTTCCTGCTGGCCACGAAGATCGCCAACTGGCGGCTGATCGTCGGCTGTCTCGGCGGGATGATCGCTTTCTCGAGCCTGCTGAACTGGATCGGGTCCGAAACGAACCCGATGTTCGCGATGCCGTGGTACTGGCACCTTGTCATCGGCGGCTATGCCTTCGGCCTTGTCTTCATGGTGACCGAGCCGGTTTCCGCCTCTCACACCAACATGGGCCGCTATATCTATGGCGCGCTGATCGGCTTCATGGTCGTGATGATCCGGGTCATCAACCCGGCCTTCCCCGAGGGCATGATGCTTGCGATCCTGTTCGGCAATGTCTTTGCGCCGCTGATCGACTACTTCGTCGTTCAGGCCAACATCAAACGGAGGGCAAAGCGCAATGCCTGACGCTCAGCAGCAGAAGGGCCCGATCCGCCGCTTTCTGGATCTGCCGCCCGACTCCGTCTCCAAAACCGTTGTCGTCGCCGTGGGGCTGTGCCTTGTCGCGTCCATGGTCGTCTCTGCCGCCGCCGTGGCCCTGCGCCCGGTGCAAGAGGCGAACCAGCTTAACGACAAGCGGGTGAACATCCTTCAGGTCGCGGGCGTCTATGACGAGACGGTCCCGGTGAACGAGGCTTTTGCGGATTTCGAACCGCACGTGCTGGACCTGTCCACGGGCGAATTCTCGGACCAGTTCGAGATCGACACCTTCGACCAGTTGGCCGCCAGCGACGACCCCGCAATCATCCGCGCGCTGGACGAGGATCCGGCGGGTCTTGGCGGGACGATGCAGGCCTACCGCATGATCTACTTCCTGCGGGACGAGGCCGGTGCGATCGACAAGGTCGTGCTTCCGATCGAAGGCTACGGCCTGTGGTCGACGCTGTACGGGTTCATCGCGCTGGAAGAGAACGGCAACGACATCTACGGCCTGCAGTTCTACCAGCACGGCGAGACCCCCGGCCTAGGCGCCGAGGTCGACAACCCCCGCTGGAAGGCCCTGTGGAACGGCAAGAAGCTGTTCACCGACGATGGCACCCTGGCGATCACCGTCGCCAAGTCCCCGCCCCCGCAGGGGCAGGAATACTACGTTGACGCACTCGCCGGGGCGACGCTGACGTCGCGCGGCGTGGACAACCTGGTGCGTTTCTGGATGGGCGAGGCCGGCTACGGCACCTTCCTGGAACGCCTGCAGGCAGGAGAGATCGACTGATGGCACAGACCTACCGTTCGCAACTGGTCGATCCGCTGATCGACAACAACCCGATCACCCTGCAGGTGCTGGGGATCTGTTCGGCGCTGGCCGTGACCTCGTCGATGCAGGTGGCGCTGGTGATGTCGATCGCGGTGACGCTGGTTACCGGCTTCAGCTCGATGTTCATCTCGATGCTGCGCAACCAGATCCCGAACTCGATCCGGATCATCGTGCAGATGGTCGTGATCGCATCGCTGGTGATCCTGGTGGACCAGATCCTGAAAGCCTACGCCTACGAGATTTCGAAGACCCTGTCGGTCTTCGTCGGCCTGATCATCACCAACTGCATCGTCATGGGCCGCGCCGAGGCCTTCGCGATGAAGAACCCCCCGGTGGCAAGCTTCATCGACGGGGTTGGCAACGGTCTGGGCTATGGCCTGCTGCTGATGGTCGTGTCGGTGTTCCGTGAACTGTTCGGCTCGGGCTCGCTGTTCGGCATCACCATCCTGCCCACCGTGAACAACGGCGGCTGGTACGTCCCGAACGGCATGCTGCTGCTGCCGCCCTCGGCCTTCTTCGTGATCGGCCTGCTGATCTGGGCCGTCCGCACGTGGAAGCCGGGACAGGTCGAAGAGCGCGAGTACAAGATCCAGACGGTGGAGGCGCACTGATGGAAGGTCTCGTCTCTCTCGCGGTCAAGGCGGTCTTCGTCGAGAACCTCGCCCTGTCCTTCTTCCTTGGCATGTGTACCTTCCTTGCCGTGTCGAAGAAGATCTCGACCGCCATGGGCCTTGGTATCTCGGTCATGGTCGTTCAGGCGATCACCGTTCCGGCCAACAACCTGCTGCTGACCAAGCTTCTGGCGCCGGGCGCGCTGGCTTGGGCGGGCTTTCCGGACGTGGACCTGACCTTCCTTGGTCTGATCTCGTACATCGGGGTCATCGCAGCGCTGGTGCAGATCCTCGAGATGATCCTCGATAAGTACTTCCCGCCGCTCTACAACGCGCTGGGCGTGTACCTGCCGCTGATCACCGTGAACTGCGCGATCCTCGGCGGTTCGCTGTTCATGGTGGAACGCAGCTACGACTTCGCCGAAGCCGCGACCTACGGCATCTCGTCGGGCTTCGGCTGGGCGCTGGCGATCACCGCGATGGCCGGTGTGCGCGAGAAGCTGAAGTACTCGGACATTCCCGATGGCCTGCAGGGCCTGGGCATCACCTTCATCACCGCGGGACTGATGGCGATGGCCTTCATGTCCTTCAGCGGCGTCAAACTGTAAGGAGCGCGATCCGTGACGACTTTCGGACTTGGCGTCCTGCTGTTCACCCTGATCGTCATCGTGCTGGTGACGGTCATCCTTGCGGCGCGCTCCAAGCTGGTAAGCTCGGGCAACGTCAACATCACCATCAACGGCGAAAAGACGATCTCTGTCCCGTCCGGCGGCAAGCTGCTGCAGACACTGGCGGCCGAGAAGATGTTCGTTCCCTCCGCCTGCGGCGGCGGTGGCACCTGCGCCCAGTGCCGCGTGCGCATCCACTCTGGCGGCGGGTCGATCCTGCCGACCGAGGAATCGCACATCACCAAGCGCGAAGCCGCCCGCGGCGACCGCCTGTCCTGTCAGGTCGCGGTCAAGCAGGACATGGACATCGAGGTTCCCGAAGAGGTCTTCGGCGTTAAGAAGTGGGAGTGCACCGTGCGCTCCAACGACAACGTCGCGACCTTCATCAAGAACCTCGTTCTGGAGCTGCCCGAGGGCGAGGACGTGAACTTCCGCGCCGGTGGCTACATCCAGATCGAAGCGCCCGCGCACAAGCTGTCCTACAAGGATTTCGACGTGGCCGAGGAATACCGCCCGGATTGGGACCGGTTCAATCTTTGGCAGTACGAATCCACCGTGGATGAGCCGATCGAGCGCGCTTACTCGATGGCCAACTACCCGGACGAGAAGGGCATCATCATGCTCAACGTCCGCGTCGCCTCTCCCCCGCCCGGCTCTACCGGCATCCCGCCGGGGCTGATGTCGTCCTACATCTTCAACCTGAAGCCCGGCGACAAGGTCACCATCTCGGGTCCGTTCGGCGAGTTCTTCGCCCGCGACACCGACAAGGAGATGGTGTTCATCGGCGGCGGCGCCGGCATGGCGCCGATGCGCTCGCATATCTTCGACCAGTTGAAGCGGCTGAAGAACAAGGACCGGAAGATCACCTTCTGGTACGGCGCGCGGTCCAAGCGCGAGATGTTCTTCGTCGAGGACTTCGACGAACTGGCGGCGGAATTCCCGAACTTCGAATGGCACGTCGCCCTGTCGGACGCCCTGCCCGAGGACGAGTGGACCGGCTACACCGGCTTCATCCACAACGTGCTGTACGAGGAATACCTCAAGAACCACCCGGCCCCCGAGGACTGCGAGTACTACATGTGCGGCCCGCCCATCATGAACCAGTCGGTGATCAACATGCTGCTGGATCTGGGTGTCGACCGCGAAGACATCATGCTGGACGACTTCGGCGGCTAAAGCCGAACCTTTCGCGTAACACTGAAACAGGGGAGCTTCGGCTCCCCTGTTTCTTTGCCGGGGCCCGGGGGGCAGTTGCGGGCGTTTCGCGACGTATAGGGGGAGGTGGCGGAGAAGGAGGGATTCGAACCCCCGGAGGCTTGCACCTCAACGGTTTTCAAGACCGCCGCATTCGACCGCTCTGCCACTTCTCCGTGGAGGACAGCACTAGCCCGGCGCAGGCGGGAAAGGCAAGACCGGCCGCTTCGCCACAGCGCGGGACCCAAATGGGACGCTCACAACCTTGCCACTTCCCAAGCGCGGCGGTCGGGGTTACTCTGCCGACACCCGTATTGCATGCCCGCAATGGGGGACGAGCAGAACAAACGCGGCAAAGTTCGCGGGAAAAGGGGCAAGGTATGGCAAGGACGCGGACGGGGCGTATCGCCTTGATGCTGTGTAGCGCCGCCGTTCTGGCGGGCTGCGGTGAGAACAGTGACCTGTTCAAGAATACGACACCCGGCGACGAGGCCGCGGTGACATCGGGCGTGGACACGCCCGGTACGACGAAACTGGTGGAACGCGATGTCGAGGTTCCCGAGGTCTTCCAGGTCTCGGACAACGGCCTGTGGGACGGCCGCCCCTCGCTTGGTGGCGTCTGGGTCGCGCATCCCGATGTGACGGAGCCCGAGCGCGTGATCATCCGCAACAACGAAACCGGGAAGTTCGTGATCGGCGCCCTGTTCAAGCGCGAGCGCGAGAACCCCGGCCCGATCTTCCAGGTCTCGTCGGACGCGGCCGCGGCGCTTGGCATGCTGGCCGGATCGCCCGGCGCGCTGAACGTGACCGCGCTTCGCCGCGAAGAGGTCCCCGAGGCGGGTCCCGCCAGCCTGCCGGAAGAGGTTCAGGTGGCCAACCTCGAGACGCCCGAAGGCATCGAGACGACCACGCTTGACGACCCGGTGGATCTGGCCGACGCCGCGCTGTCGGCTTTGGACACGCCTGCGCCTTCCTCCGCGCCCGCGCCGACCGTCACGCCCGAAATGGTGGCAAGCGCCGCCGCCGACACTGCGCCGACGGCACGCCCCCTTCCCGGCACGCTGACCAATGTCGAACCGACCTCGGCCCCGGTCAACGCCACGCCCCCGGCCCCGGTGTCGCGGCCGGCGCCCGCCCCCGCGCCGGTTTCGTCGCTTGAAAAGCCCTTCATCCAGATCGGCCTGTTCAGCGTCGAGGACAACGCCAACCGCAACGGCATCGCGCTTCGGAACGCCGGGATCATGCCGACGGTCAAGGAAGAGACCAGCAGCGGCAAGACCTATTGGCGCGTTCTCGCCGGACCGGTGCCGAATGGCTCGGAACGCGACGCCCTGCTGGCTAAGGTGAAGAAGCTCGGATATGCGGACGCATATTTCGTGAAGAACTAGCGCTGCCATAGAAAGGACTCTCAAGGCCCATGCGTTTTGCCCCTCTGCTCGCGACGCTCGCCCTGATCCTGCTGACCGCCCTGCCCGCCCGCGCGTTCGACACGCGGGCGCGCGCGGCCTGGGTCTACGACATGACCACCGGTACGGTCCTGATGTCGAAAGAGGCCGACCTGCCCTATCCGCCGGCCTCGATGTCGAAGCTGATGACGCTGAACATGCTGTTCGAGGCGCTGCGCGACGGCCGCGTGACGCTGGACACAGAGTTCCGCGTCTCGACCAAGGCCAAGAACATGGGCGGCTCGACCATGTTCCTGAACGAGACCGACCGCCCGACCGTTGAACAGCTGATCAAGGGCATCATCGTGCTGTCCGGCAACGACGCCTGCGTCGTGGTGGCCGAGGGCCTTGCCGGAACCGAGGAAGCCTTCGCCCGAATGATGAACGACCGGGCCCGCGCGCTTGGCATGTCCAATTCGACCTTCGCCAACGCCAGCGGCTGGCCCGCTCCGAACCAGCGGATGTCGATGCACGACCTGGGCACGCTCGCCGTGCGCCTGATCTCGGAATTCCCCGAGTACTACGGCTACTTCGGCATGACCGAGTTTCCCTTTGACGACCGCGCGCCGCAAAACCGGTTCAACCGCAACCCGCTGCTGACGCTTGGCATCGGCGCGGACGGCCTGAAAACCGGCCACACGCAGGAAGCGGGCTATGGTCTTGTTGGGTCTGCCGTGCAGGGCAACCGCCGCATCGTCTTCGTCATCGCGGGTCTCAACACCGAGGAAGAGCGCGCTGAGGAATCCGAGCGGATCGTGAACTGGGCCTTCCGCCAGTTCGTCCAGAAAACAGTTGTCGAAGAAGGCAAGGTTCTGGCGTCCGCCCCGGTCTGGCTGGGCAACATCGATCAGGTCGGTCTGGCCGTTGAGCAAGATGTGGAACTTCTGATCCCTGCGCTGGTTCAGGGCAACATCGAGGGCGAGATCCGTTATCGCGGCCCGGTGCAGGCGCCCATCGAGGAAGGCCAGCAGCTGGGCGAGTTGATCATCACGCTGCCGGACATGCCAGAAACCCGCGTTCCGCTGGTCGCCGACCGTTCTGTAGAGCGTGGCGGGTTCATGCCCCGGATCCGCACCGCCGCACGCATCCTGATCACGCGCTTCGCCGGTCAGGCCGCGGACCTGCTGTAAGCCCGAAGCTGGCCCGTTGACCCCGCGCGGACGGGCCGCTACGCCGCTTTCATGACAGGACGTTTCATCACCTTCGAAGGCATCGACGGCTCTGGCAAGTCGACGCAGGCGCGGCTGCTGGCGGATGCCTTGCGGGCCGAGGGCCACGACACCGTGCTGACCCGCGAACCCGGCGGCTCTCCGGGCGCGGATGAGATCCGGCGGCTGGTGCTGGAAGGCGATCCCGACCGCTGGTCCGCCGAGACCGAGATCCTGCTGTTCACCGCGGCCCGCCGCGACCATCTGGAACGGCTGATCGAGCCCTCGCTTGCCGCCGGCAAGGTCGTGGTCTGCGACCGGTTCGCGGATTCCACGCGGATGTATCAGGGCCTGTCGCGCGGCAACCTGCGCGCCAAGGTGGACGCGCTGCATTCGCTGATGATCGGCCGCGAGCCGGACCTGACGATCCTGATCGACATGGACCCCGCCACCGGCCTCGCCCGCGCGAAAGGGCGCAACGGCACGGAAGAACGGTTCGAGGATTTCGGCCTCGACCTTCAGGCCAAGATGCGCGCCGGTTTCCTTGCGCTGGCCGAAGAATTCGCCTCTCGCTTCCGCATCATCGACGGTGACCGCCCGGTGGATGCCGTGGCGGCGGACGTGCGCGCCGCGGTACAGGAGGCGCTGGCGTGACCGACCCAGTGCCCGAGGCCGACCGCGCCCACGGCGCACCGCACCCGCGCGAGACGCGGCGGCTGATCGGACAAGAGGCCGCAGAGGCCTCGTTTCTCGACGCCTTCACCTCGGGCCGGATGCACCACGCCTGGCTGATCACCGGCCCGCGCGGCGTCGGCAAGGCGACGCTGGCCTGGCGGATCGCACGGTTCCTGCTGGCCACTCCGGTGCAGCAGGATGACGGACTGTTCGGCGCTCCTCCCCCACCCACGACGCTGGACATCTCCGAGGACCACCCCGTTGCCCACCGGGTCGCCGCGCTGTCCGATCCCGGCCTGTCGCTTGTGCGCCGACCGTGGGACGAGAAGACCGAACGCCTGCGGCAGGAGATCACCGTCGAAGAGATCCGCCGGCTCAAGCGGTTCTTTGAACTCTCAGCCGCCGATGGTGGCCGCAGGGTCGTGATCGTGGACGCCGCCGACGAGATGAACGTCTCTGCCGCGAACGCCCTGCTGAAGGTGCTGGAGGAACCGCCCGCGAACACCACGCTGCTGCTGATCGCGCACCAGCCCTCGCGCATTCTGCCCACCATCCTGTCGCGTTGCCGCCGCCTGCGGTGCCGCACGCTGGACGCGCCCGAGATCGCGCAGGCGCTGGCACAGGCGGGTGTCGAGCCCGGCGAGGATGCGGACGGGCTTGCGGCGCTGGCCGAGGGCTCGGTCGGCACCGCGCTCAGGCTGCTGACCATGGACGGGCTGAAGCTGTACCTCGAACTGGTCCAAGTTCTGGGCGACCCGAACGCCCGCCCCCGCGCGCTGGCGCTGGCCGACAGCGCCACCGGGCGCACCAACGCCGACCGCTTCGCGCTGCTGCTGGACCTGTTCGACCTGTTCCTTGCCCGCGCCGCCCGCGCCGGTATCGCGGGACCGCCGCTGCCCGAAGCGGTCGAGGGCGAGGCGCGCCTGCTGGCCCGCCTGTCGCCGCATCCCTACGCATCCCGCCAATGGGCCGACCTGTCGCAGTCGCTGGGCGCCCGCGCCCGTCACGGGCGGGCGGTCAACCTTGACCCTGCCTCGCTCATCCTTGATATGGTTCTCAAGGTTCACGAAACGGCGGCCAAGCTGCCCGCCTGACTCCCATCCGCCTTGCACGTACATCCTTCGACCGAAGACCGCTTTTCCATGCCCGCCGACACCCCTCAGATCACCGACAGCCACTGCCACCTCGACTTCCCGCAGTTCGAGGGCGAACACGAAGCCTTGCTGGCGCGCGCCGCCGAGGCCGGCGTGACGCGCATGGTCACGATCTGCACCCGTCTGCGGCAGGAACCGCAGGTGCGCGCGCTGGCCGAAGCGCATGCACCGGTCTTCTACGCCGCCGGCACCCACCCGATGAGCGCCGCCGAAGAGCCGCTGGCGACCGTCGAGGAACTGGTGAAGCTGGCCGAGCATCCGAAATTCGTCGGCATCGGCGAGACCGGGCTGGATTACCACTACACGGCAGAGTCGAAGGACATCCAGCAAGAGTCGCTGCGCATCCATATCGAGGCCTGCCGCCGGACCGGCCTGCCCCTGATCATCCATTCGCGCGACGCGGACGAGGACATGGCCCGCATCCTGTCCGAAGAACACGCGGCCGGGGCCTATAGCTGCGTCATGCACTGTTTCTCTTCCGGCCGCGCGCTGGCCGAGGCTGCGCTGGGGCTTGGCTTCTACCTGTCGATGTCCGGCATCGCGGCCTTCCCGCGGTCCACCGAACTGCGCGAGATCTTCGCGGACGCGCCGGTCGACCGGGTTCTGGTCGAGACGGACAGCCCCTACCTTGCGCCGCCGCCCCACCGCGGCAAGCGCAACGAGCCCGCCTACACGGCGCACACCGCCCGTGTCGGCGCCGAGGTTTACGGCCTCGACTACGCCGACTTCGCCGCGCGGACGCAGGCCAACTTCGAGCGCCTGTTCACGCGCGTCGCCGCATACGAGGCCGCCGCGTGAGTGCCGAACTGCGGTTCACCATCCTCGGATGCGGCTCGTCCGGCGGCGTGCCGCGGCTGGGCGGCCACTGGGGCCTGTGCGATCCGGAGAACCCGAAGAACACCCGCCGCCGCTGTTCCATGCTGGTCGAGCGCGAGACGGCCGAGGGCATTACCCGCGTCCTGATCGACACCACGCCCGATATGCGGGCGCAGCTGCTGGACGCCGGGGTCGGCGCGCTGGACGCGGTGGTCTTCACCCACAGCCATGCGGACCATACCCACGGGCTCGACGACCTGCGTCAGGTGGTGTTCAACACCCGCCAGCGGTTGCAGGTCTGGGCCGACGGCGCGACGCAGGACGACCTGTACTCGCGCTTCGCCTACGCCTTCATCCAGCCGAAGACCTCGCCCTACCCGCCGATCCTCGAGATGAACACCATCGAGGGGCCGATCACCGTGACCGGCGCGGGCGGCGCGATCATCCTGACCCCGTTCGAGGTCAACCACGGCTCGATCGACGCGCTTGGCTTCCGGATCGGCGACCTCGCCTATCTGCCCGACGTGGCCCATATGTCCGACGAGGCATGGGAAGCCGTGACCGATCTTGATTGCTGGGTCCTCGACGCGCTGCGCCGCGACCCGCACCCGACGCATTCGCACCTTGCGCAGTCGCTGGAATGGATCGAACGGGCGGCGCCGAAGCGGGCGGTTCTGACGAACATGCATCTGGATCTCGACTACGACACGGTCGAGGCCGAAACGGCTGACCATATTACCCCGGCCTACGACGGAATGGTGATCCGCTATGCGCTTTAGGCGCAGCGGTCTCTGCCTCTACGGCCCTACATTTTCCGCCCCGGAGGGCGCCCTGCCCTCCTCCCCTCGCAAGGCACGCCCATGCAAGCGCTTCTAGACGTCATCCTTCCCGTGTTCATCGTCATCGGCGCGGGGTATCTCGTCGTGTGGCGAAAGATGTTCTCGGACGCGGCGGTGGACGGGCTGATGGGCTTCGCCCAGAACTTCGCCTTCCCCTGCCTTCTGTTCCGCGCGATCTCGCAACTGAACCTCGACGACGCGCTGTCGCTGTCGCTGTTCGTGAGCTTCTACACAGGAGCTTTCGCAGGCTTCGCGGCAGGGCTTCTGGGTGCGCGGCTGATCTTCCGGCGGCCGTGGCAGGACAGTATCGCCATCGGCTTTTGCGGCATGTTCTCGAACTCGTTGCTGCTGGGCGTTCCGATCACCGAACGCGCCTATGGCGCCGATGCGCTGCAACCGAACTTCGCGATCATCTCGATCCACGCGCCGATGTTGTACGGCATCGGCCTGACGATCATGGAACTGACCCGCGCCCAAGGGGCGGGCGCAATGGCCAAGGCCAAAGCGATCCTGACCGCGGTGTTCCGCAACGGCCTGATCCTTGGCATCGTGCTGGGCTTCATCGCCAACTTCACCGGCTTCCCGGTGCCCGAAGTTGTCGGCGGCGCGCTGGACCTTGTCAGCCGCGCGGCGCTTCCCGCGGCGCTGTTCGCGCTTGGCGGCATCCTGTACCGCTACCGGCCCGAGGGCGACATGGCGACCATTGCGATGGTCTGCTGCATCTCGCTGATCCTGCACCCGCTGGTGACCTACACGCTGGGCAAGATGACGGGCCTGACGACCGGACAGCTGCGCTCGGCGGTGCTGACCGCGTCGATGGCACCTGGGGTGAACACCTATATCTTCGCCAACATGTACGGCGTCGCCCGCCGCGTGGCGGCCTCGGCCCTTCTGATGGCAACGGCGCTGTCGATCGTGACGATCTGGGTCTGGCTGGCGATCCTGCCATAGAGAAAGGCCCCGGACAGCGATGTCCGGGGCCTTTGTTCTGGCCGTTGCGTGGCGCTGGCGTTTTGGATCAGCCCGGCGACATCCCCCGCAGCCGCTCGGACCGGCGGCGCAGAAGCTCCACCGTTGTCAGCAGCAGGATCGAGATCCCCACAAGGATCGTCGCCACCGCAAGGATCGTGGGCGAGATCTGTTCCCGCAGGCCGGTGAACATCTGCCACGGCAGCGTCTTCTGACCGGCCGAGCCCACGAACAGCACCACCACGACCTCGTCGAACGAGGTGATGAAGGCGAACAGGCCGCCCGAGATCACGCCCGGCAGGATCAGCGGCATCTGCACCTTGAAGAAGGTGGTCACTGGGTTCGCCCCCATGTTCGCCGCCGCCCGCGTCAGGCTGTCGTCGAAGCCCACCAGCGTCGCCGTCACGGTGATGATGACGAACGGGATGCCAAGGGCCGCGTGCGCCAGCACGACGCCGACGTAGGTGCCCTGCAGGCCGATCCGCGAGTAGAAGAAGTACATCCCCGCCGCCGAGATGATCAGCGGCACGATCATCGGCGAGATCAGGATTGCCATGATCGCCCGGCGGAACGGCACGTGCGGCTGGCTTAGGCCGATGGCCGCCAGCGTGCCCAGCGTCACCGACAGAAGCGTTGCGGCGGGTGCGATCTGCACCGAGTTCCGCAGCGCCTGCTGCCAGTCCGGGTTGCCGAAGAAGTCGCGGTAGTGCTTCAGCGAATAGGCTTCCGGGTCCAGCGCCAGCATGCCCGGCGTGAAGGTGAAGAAGTTCTCGGCGTTGAACGACAGCGGCATCACCGTGATGATCGGCGCGATCAGGAAGAAGAAGATCAGGCCGCAGATGAACTTGTAGCTGTTGTGCCAGAGAACCTCGCGCGGGGTGGAATAGATCGGCACCCCCATCCGGTACTTGCCCGAATGCAGCCAGTAGGTGAACCAGCCGAGGATGAAGCCGATGATCGCGCCACCGACAAGGCCCGAGAGCCCCGCCAGCAGCAGCCCCACGACCGCAAAGATCGCAAGCGAGATCAACGTGCCGGTACGCTTGTCCGGCACGAAGCTGACCAGCGCATAGGCCAGCACCGCGCCGACCACGGCGCCGACCAGCAGGCCAAGGATCCCAGAGCCGTTGGCGATGCCGACGAACAGTCCGAAGAAGCCCGCCAGCGCCGCCACGAAGGGCACCGTGAAGGTAGTGAGCGGCGGGGTCTTGATGGGTTGGATAAGTGCCATGTCGATTACCCCAGGCTCACGTTGTCGATGCCGACGATCTTGTCGTAGACCCAGTACAGCAGCAGCACGACCACCAGCAGGATGGTCCCGAGTGCGGCGGCAAGGCCCCAGTTGAGCGACGACGAGATGTGATAGGCGATCCGGTTACTGATGAAGGTACCGGTCGTGCCGCCCACCAGTTCCGGCGTGATGTAGTAGCCGATGGCAAGGATGAACACGAGGATCGAGCCCGCGCCGATACCCGGCACCGACTGCGGGAAGTAGACCCGCCAGAACGCCGTCCACGGTGTCGCGCCCAGCGACTTGGCCGCGCGCACATAGGATGGCGGGATCGTTTTCATCACCGAGTACAGCGGCAGGATCATGAACGGCAGCAGGATGTGCGTCATCGCGACGATGGTGCCGAACTGGTTGTTGATCATCACCAATCGGTTGTTGTCCGCGACAAGGCCGACCCACACGAGGATGTCGTTGATCACCCCCTGCTGCTGCAGCAGCACCTTCCACGCCGAGGTCCGCACCAGAAGCGAGGTCCAGAACGGCAGCAGGACAAGGATCATCAGCAGCGACGAGACCCGCATCGGCAGGTTCGACAGCAGGTAGGCCACCGGATAGCCAAGCAGGATGCACGACACCATGATGGTCAGCGACATGAACATCGTCCGCTTGAACAGCAGCAGGTAGATCTTCTGGTTGTCGGGCTGCTGTTCGACCCCGTCGGGCGTCAGCTTCAGGTCGACCGAGGACAGGAAATAGCCCGAGGTGTACTTGGGCGAGAACGCCTTGATCGTGCCCCAGACCTCGGTGTCGCCCCAGTCGTCGTCGATGTCGAGGAACTGTTCCTTGATCGAGACCTCGGGGATATCCGCCGTCGCCTCGGCTGCGGCCTGAAGCAACGCGGCCTGCGGTCCGTCATAGGCGGCGACCGCGTCCGAGTTCCGCGTCAGGTCGCGGTACAGCATCGCGTACAGGAAGTCTTCCGGCTCTTCCTCGGCAACGTTGTCGTCGTTTTCCTTGAGGATGCGCAGCCACGAGTCCCAGGCCGAGTTGGTCTCGGGCAGGATCTCGGTCGTGGTGTCCGCCGCCATCAGTTCCATCCAGACCGCCGGGTCTTCCCAAGCGGGGTCGAGGTCGATGAAGGCGTCGGTGTATTCGTCCGTGTCCATCCGGCCGACGCCCCTGCCCGACTTGCGGAACAGCGACGAGATGCCGGTGGTTTCATAGTTCAGGCGGCTGCCCAGCCGGGTGTGGACCTTGAACTCTTCCGCCTCGACCATGTCGACATAGAAGGCGGCGAAGACGTCCTCGCCCGGAGCCTCGCCAGAGGCATAGTCCCAGTCTTCCAGCGCCACGACGGTGCGCGGCAGAGTTTCGGCGACGATTTCGTTCTCGACTGAGCGGAACAGCATGTCGGCGATCGGTGCGATGAAGGTCACCAGCACGAAGATCAGCAGCGGTGCGATCAGCATCAGCGCCCGCAACTTCTCGCGGCGCAGCGCGCGCATCAGCGACTTCTTCAGCGGCGTGCCGTCGGCGGCCAGCATCGGGCCCTTCTTCTCGGCCGCGTCAGCCTCGCGCAGGGCGTTGTCGGGTGTCGGTCCGCTATTGACGTCCGGACCTGAGGTGGCGTCGGTCATGTCAGGTCCCCTCGACGACCAGGATCAGGCTATCGGCGGACTTGCGGCGGATCTCGGCGACTTCCTGGTAGTCGGGATCGTTGTACGCCGCGAGCGCCTCTTCGTAGCTGGGGAATTCCATGACGACGTGGCGGTCACCGCAGGTGCCCTCGACCACTTCGTTGCGACCGCCGCGGACGATGAAGTTCGCCCCCATCTTCTGCAGGATCGGCGTGTCGAGGCGGACGTACTCCGGGTACAGTTCCGGATCGGTCACCTTGATATGCGCAATGATATAGCCCTTGGGCATCGTCGTTCTCATCCCCGTTGTCGTTCTTTGTTTTTTGGGAAGCGGCCCGACGATCCGGGCCACTCCTTGTTCATGCGATAGCGAAACGGCGCGCCCCGGATGGGACGCGCCGGTCAGGCTATCTTACTGAGCCAGCCACGCCTGGAACTTGGCGTCCAGGTCGTCGCGGTAGTCAGCCCACCATTCGTAGTTGTACAGGAACGTGTTGGTGGCGTTGTTCGGATCGGTCGGCATGTGCGGCGCCATCTCGATGCCGAGGTCGGCGTGGGTCGAGACAAGCGGAGCCGAGCTTTCACGTGCCGGGCCGTACGAGATGTACTTGGCCTGGTCGGCAAGACGCTGGGTGTCGGTGGCGAACTTCACGAAGTCCATCACGCGGGCCAGACGATCTTCCGGAAGACCGGCCGGGATGATCCAGCCGTCAAGGTCGAACACCTGGGCGTCCCACATCATGGCGACCGGCTGGTCCTGCTCTTCGATGACCGAGAACAGACGACCGTTGTAGGTCGAGCCCATGAACACTTCGCCATCAGCCAGCAGCTGCGGCGTGTCGGCGCCGGCCGACCACCAGATCACTTCGTCCTTGATGGTGTCGAGCTTGGCCAGGGCCTGAGCCTGACCTTCTTCGGTCTCGAGCACGTCGTAGACGTCTTCCTTGGCGACGCCGTCACACAGCAGCGCCCATTCCATGTTGTTGATCGGACGCTTTTCCAGCGCGCGCTTGCCCGGATAGGTTTCCAGGTCGAACACGTCGCAGATTTCCGACGGCGGCTCGACGCCTTCCGGCACCATGTCGGTGCGGTAACCGAAGGTAGTCGAGTACACGATCTGCGGAATGAAGCAGTCGCTGACGATCAGGTCGCCGAAGTCATCCGACGCCGAGGTGCCGTCCGGCGCTTCCGCCAGCAGTTCGTCCGGGTCGTATTCCATCGCGAGGCCTTCGTCGCACAGACGGATGGCGTCAGAGGCCACAACGTCGACGAGGTCCCAGGTGATGTTGCCGGCTTCGTTCATCGCGCGCAGCTTGGCCACGGCCTCGTTCGAGCTTTCGTCCCAGACGATCTCGACCTCGGGGTGCATCTCCTTGTAGGGGTCCGCGTACGCCTTGACCTGGCTGTTCTGGTACGCGCCGCCCCAGCTGACGAGCGTCATGCTGTCGGCCATATCCTGTGCGAACGCCATCGGCGCAGCCGCGACGGCGGCGCCGGTCATCAGCATCAGTGACTTGAGTTTCATACGAAATCTCTCCTGTTGTCGTTTTCCCGTTTCTCCCTCTCCCCCCTTGGCCCCGGGCAGGCGCTATTCAGGGGGGAAACTTGATCAGGCGTCCAGCGCCCTGCAGTCCTGCGGGCGCCAGCCGATTTCCAGCATCTCACCGGCCTTCAGCCGGCGCTGGTCGGGCGCGTTCCGGGTTTTGACGATGAAATCGTCGTTGCCCGCAACCCGCAGCCTGGTGCGATAGATATCGCCCATGTAGATGAATTCCAGAACTTCCGCCTTCAGCGTGTGCGCGTCGGGCGCAAGACGGTCCTTGTTGAACTCGACCCGCTCGGGCCGGATCGAGACCAGCGTGCGGTCGCCGACGGCGTTCACGTTCACCGGCACGGTGTCGATCATCTCGCCATTGTCGAGTTCCACCACCGCCTTGTCGGCGGTCATGCTTTTGACGGTGCCGTTCAGCGTGTTGTTCTCGCCGATGAACTGCGCGACGAAGCTGTTCTGCGGTTCTTCGTACAGGACATCGGGCGGATCGAGCTGCTGGATGCGGCCATCCTGGAACACCGCGACGCGGTCCGACATCGTCAAAGCCTCGGTCTGGTCGTGGGTCACGTAGACCACGGTGATCCCGAGGTTGTCGGCGATGTGCTTGATCTCGAACTGCATGTGTTCGCGCAGCTGTTTGTCGAGCGCGCCAAGCGGTTCGTCCATCAGGACCAGCTCGGCCTCGAACACCAGCGCGCGGGCCAGTGCGATCCGCTGCTGCTGGCCGCCCGAAAGCTGGGCCGGGCGACGACCGCCGAAGCTGCCCATCTGCACCATGTCCAGCGCGCGCTTCACCTTCTCTTCCCGCTCGGACTTGCCCATCTTGCGGACTTCCAGCGGGAAGGCGAGGTTCTCGGCCACGGTCATGTGCGGGAACAGGGCGTAGTTCTGGAACACCATCCCGATGCCGCGCTTGTGCGGCGGGATGTTGTTGATCTCTTGCCCGCCCAGCCGGATCTCTCCGTGCGTCGCGGTCTCGAAACCGGCCAGCATCATCAGGCAGGTGGTCTTGCCGGACCCCGAGGGCCCGAGCATGGTCAGGAACTCGCCCCTGCCGATCGAGAGGTTCAGGTCTTTAACGACGAGCGTTTCGCCATCGTAGCTTTTTTGCACTCGGTCGAATTCGACAAATGCGTCGTTGGCGGCGCTTCCGTCCAAGCCAGTTCTCCCCGTTTTTCCGAGGCGTTGATCGCCCCCGTTTCGCTCAGCATCCAAACAAATGTCTAAAAGATGCGCAACCGGATCGCCGCACAGCCTGCGACACACCGTGCCGCATATCCGTCCTTTCGATGGATTTTCCGGCCTTCAACGCGCAAAGCTGGGCCCGGATGACGAAAAATCCACCATCGAGTGAAGCATCGGGCCGGGTCGTCACAGTTCCTGGCCGGCCGGAATGTCCAAAATCGCGCGTTCGGCCAGGAATGGATGGACGGTCAAAGCCTTGCGGACCGACAATTGCGCCAGCGGCAACCGCCCCTGCTGAAAATAGATCATCGCCCGACCGGCCAGCGCACCGAAATGGCGCGGCTCGCGTTTCAGCACCTCGTCCACGTCGGCCAGCGAGCCTTCGTAGTCGCCAACCAGAAACAAAACCGTCGCCCGCTGGTTCCAGCCCTCGGCATAGTCGGGATAGGTTTCGATTAGGATATTCAGGTGCTTGAGTGCGCCGGCGAAGTCATAGGCGGACCGTCGCGCCATGGCCGCGTCCAGCACTTCCTGCGCGGCGTCATCGGGTGCGGTAAGCCATACATCCCAGATCAGAGGCACAATCGTCTGCGCTTCGGCCGGCGTGCCGGCGTCCGCCAGCGCGGCCAGAAGCGCCTCGTAACCCTCGTCCCCGCCTTGCTGCGCCGGGACAGCGACCGGAGTTAGCGCAAGCACGGCGAGGACGGGGCCCAACAGGCGGATGCGGCACGTCATGGCGCATGGTCGGGCTTCAGACGCCGTTGCGTCAAGTGAATTGCTGTAACAGCGCTGTCATCTGGCACTGGCCAACCATCCGAAACCGGTTCAGTGTCGCCGAAACGGAGATCAACCCATGCATATAGCCCTCACCGGTGCGGCCTCGGGGATCGGGGCGGCCGTGGTCCGGCGCTTGAAACAAGCCGAAAACCGAATCACCGCCTTCGATATCGCGAGGCCGGAAGGCGTCGATCGCTGGCTTCCCGTGGACATGTCCGACATGGACGCGATCGCCGAAGCCACGGCGCAGGCAGAGGGTCCGTTCGACGCCCTGATCCTCAACGCGGGCATGCCGCCGCGGGACGGAAACGCTGCCGAACTGCTGGCCGTGAACGTGTTCGGCCTGATGGCGACCGCCACGGCGCTGGAGCCGAAACTGGCGCCCGGCGGTTCGATCGTCGCGACCGCGTCGCGGGCGGGCGAGCACTGGCGCGAGAACCTGCCGCAGGTGAAGGCGCTGCTGGGGCTGCCCGGCCCCGAAAGCCTGCCCGACTTCGTCGCGGCCAACCACATCGACCCGCTGCGCGCCTATTGTCTGTCGAAAGAGGCGGTGATCGTCTGGACCATCCGCCAGACCGAACGCCTGCTGGCAAAGGGCCTTCGGGCCAATTGCGTGTGCCCCTCGGCGGTCGACACGCCGATCCTGCCGGACTTCAAAGCCGCTCTTGGCGACCGGGCAGCGAACTCCCTGGCCCGTGTCGGGCGCGCCGGAACGGCAGACGAAATCGCCGCTGTCATCACCTTCCTCGCCGGACCTGACAGCGAGTGGATGCGGGGACAGGCGTTGCCGGTGGACGGCGGCATCACCGCGATGGTGCTGGCCGACGAGATGGATCTCGTCTGATCTTCCCATCCTTCGCGGAAAGGTATACTTCGGTATACAAATGGGAGGTTGAGAATGCTCGATCTGTTCACGGGCGGGCTGGATCCGCTGGTCGCGGCGCTTCTGCTGGTCGTCAGTGCGTTCTCGTCCTTCATCACCGCGTCCTTCGGGATCGGCGGTGGCGGGGTCATGCTGGCCGTGCTCGCCTCGCTTCTGCCGCCGGCGGCGATCATCCCGGTGCATGGCGTGGTGCAGCTTGGATCGAACACCGGGCGCGCGGCGCTGTTTGTGCGCTACACCCAGTGGCAGGTGTTCTGGCCGTTCCTGATCGGCTCGGTGATCGGCGTGCTGATCGGCGGGATGACTGTGGTGCAACTGCACCCCGGCTGGCTTCAGATCGCGGTCGGCGTGTTCATCCTGTGGACCGTGGTCGGCAAGCCTCCCGCCTTCCTGCGCCGCTGGGGCGCGGTGTCGGGCGCATTCTCTAGCTTTCTGTCGATGTTCATCGGCGGCACCGGGCCTTTCGTCGCCGCCTATGTGCGGGCGCAGGGCTACGAACGGCACGCCTATGTCGGCACGCACGCCACGCTGATGACGGTGCAGCACGGACTGAAGGTGTTGATGTTCGGCTTCCTTGGCTTCGCGTTCTCGGAGTGGGCGCTGTTCATCCTAGCCCTCGTTCTGGCTGGCTTCGTCGGCACTTGGCTGGGCAAGCACATGCTCGCCCGGATCAACGAGGCGCTGTTCAAGAAAGTGCTGAACGCGATCCTGATCCTGCTGTCGTTGCGGCTGGTCTGGGCCGGCGCGATGCGGCTGTGGGGCTGAGTTCGCGCGCCTAGCCGTCCAGCAACGCCCGCGCGGCGCCTCGCGCTTCCTCGGTGATGGTGTCCCCGGCCAGCATCCGGGCAATCTCGTCGACGCGGCCGGTGCCCTCCAGCGGCGTAACCTGCGACAGCGTCGCGCCCTTCGAGACACGCTTGGCCACCTGCCAGTGATGCGCCCCGCGCGCCGCAACCTGCGGCGAGTGGGTGACGACAAGGACCTGCCCCTTGTGCGCGAGGCTCTCAAGCCGCCGCCCCACGGCGTCGGCGGTCGCTCCGCCCACGCCACGGTCGATCTCGTCGAAGATCAGCGTCACGCCGCTGTCGGTGCCTGTCAGGCAGACTTTCAACGCCAATAGGAAACGGCTGAGTTCGCCGCCCGAGGCGATCTTGTTCAGCGGCCCGGCAGGCGCGCCCGGATTGGTGGCCACGGTGAAGGCCACCGCGTCCCGGCCTTCCGGGCCGGGGTCGGCGGCGGTGATCTCGGTGGCGAAGGCCGCGCGTTCCATCTTCAGCGGCGCAAGTTCCTTGGACATCGCACGGTCCAGCTTGCCCGCCGCCTTCTGGCGCAGGTCGGACAGCTTGCCGGCCTCGGCATCATAGGCGCGCTCTGCCTCCGCCAAAGCCGCCTGAAGCGACTTCAGATCCGCCGCGCCACTGTCCAGCGCCGCAAGCTGCGTCCGCAGCTTGGCCGCGAAATCCCCCAACTCGTCCGGCGCGACGCCATGCTTGCGCGCCAGCCCCCGGATCGCGAACAGCCGCTCCTCCACGCGCTCAAGCTCGCGCGGGTCGATGTCCATCGCCTCCAGCGCGTCGGCCACGGCCTGCTCGGCTTCACCCAGCTCGGTCAGCGCCCGGCCAAGGGCGGCAACCGGAGCATCCAGCCGCCCCTCGGCCTGATCCGCAGCACCGTCAAGCCAGCGCATCGCATCCGAGATCATGCCTTCGGCGCCGTCGTACCCGAGCGCAGCGTGGGCGCGCGAGACGTCCTCGCGGATGCGCCCGGCGGCCTGCATCAGGCGGCGGCGTTCGTCCAGTTGCGCCTCTTCGCCCGGCTGTGGGTCCAGCGCATCGAGTTCGGTGGTCGCATGGCGCAAAAAGTCTTCTTCCTCGCGGATCGACGCAAGCGCGGCTTCCGCTTCTTGCAGCGCCTTGCGGGCCGCCCCAACCGCCCGCCACGCTGCACGGGTCGACGACAACAGCGCCGCGGCACCGGCATAGTCGTCCAGCAAAAGGCGATGGCCTCGTGTGTTCAGCAGACCCCGGTCGTCTTGCTGGCCATGCAGTTCCACCAGCGTGTCCGACAGACGGCGCAGGATCTCGCCCGACGTCCGGCGGTCGTTGACGAAGGCCGTCTTGCGGCCGTCCGCGCTGTTCACGCGGCGCAGGATCAGTTCGTCGGTTTCGGGGAACCCGGCTTCGGCCAGCACCTCGTGCGCCGGATGCCCGTCGCGCAGGTCGAAGACCGCTGTGACCTCGCCCTGCTCGGCCCCGGTACGGACCAGTTCCGCCCTGCCCCGCCAGCCCAGCACGAAGCCAAGACTGTCCAGCAGGATCGACTTGCCCGCCCCGGTCTCGCCGGTCAGCACGTTGAGCCCGGGCTGGAAATCAAGCTCCAGCCGGTCGATGATCAGGATGTCCCGGATGTCGAGACTGCGCAGCATGGCGCTATCGAAGCCCCCCGAAGGACGCCGCGGCGCGACCGGACAGCCCGTGGGCGGCGCAGCGTGTCAGAGCCATTCGCCCCGCACCATCTGACGATAGATCTGCGACAGCCAGTTGTCGCCCGCCAACTCGGGCCGCAGCCCCTTGCCGGTCAGCAGGGTGTAGGCGTCGTCATACCATGCGGTCGACTGGTAGTTGTAGCCGAGGATGGCGCCGGCAGTCTGCGCCTCGCTGAACAGGCCAAGCGCCACGTAGGCCTCGACAAGGCGATACAGCGCCTCGGGCGTGTGCGTGGTGGTCTGGAACTGTTCGACCACGGCGCGGAACCGGTTGATCGACGCAGTGTAATGCTTGCGGCGGTGATAGTAGCGGCCGATTTCCATCTCTTTGGCCGCGAGATGGTTGAAGGCAAGGTCGAACTTCAGGATCGCCGAGTCTGCGTATTCGCTGTCCGGGTAATTCTCGATCACCACCCGCAGCGCCTGCAAAGCCTGGAACGTCAGGCCCTGATCGCGGCCGACTTCGTCGATCTGGTCATAATAGCTGAGCGCAAGAAGATACTGCGCATAGGCCGCATCCTCGTCCGCCGGGTAGAAGTCGATATAGCGCTGCGCGGCGGCGCGGGTTTCTTCGTACTTCTTGTCCTGGTGCCAGGCATAGGCCTGCATGATCAGAGCGCGCTTGGCGAGCTCGGAATAGGGATACAGACGCTCGATCTCGGAAAACAGCTCGGCCGCGTCGTCCGCGCGGTTCACCTCAAGCTGGTATTCGGCGTTGCGATAGATCTGTTCGGCGGTCTGGTCTTCGATCGGGGTACGATCCCGACGGCCGCCGCACGAAGCCACCAAGGCCAGTGCCAGGACCGAAACGATTGCACCCTTACGCGTCGCCCGCAGCTTCATGGAGTTGCCTTACCCTATCCGCTCTTTTTCGGCCCGCCGCGGCCGGACGGCCCTGTTGCGCGTTGGTCTAGCACAGAAATGCAGGGAGCCAACAGCCCTTTCGGGCGCGTGCGGCGGGTGGCTGCGGGCGGCGCGAAACCGCCCGTTTCAGCCTTGATTCAAGCGGCGTAGGCCAACCCGGCCAGGTCGCCGCGCTTCACGCCGGCGCCCGGAAGACGCGCCACCGTGTCCGCGTCGCACTGGACGACACGATAAGCGCGCGGATCGGCGAACAGCGCCCGCAGAAGCTGGTTGGTCAGCGCGTGACCGGCGCGGATGCCGGTGTAGCGGCCAAGGATCGGGCAGCTTGCAAGCGCCAGATCGCCAAGCGCGTCCAGCATCTTGTGGCGCACCGGTTCGTCCGAATGGCGCAGCCCGCCCGGAGACAGCACGTCGTCACCGTCGAACACCACCGCGTTCTCGCCCGGCACACCGCCAAGGGCCAGCCCGTTGGCTTGCATCATTTCGACATCGGCGCGGCGGCAGAAGGTACGGCTGTCGCAGAGTTCATGCACAAAAGCGCCATTCGCCATGTGCAGGCGTTTTTCCTGGTGACCGATGGCCGCGTCCACGAAGTCGATGCTGAAATCGATCTCCAGCGCGTCCGCAGGCTCGAGCCGGGCGATGGCGTCGCCGTTGCGGACTTCGACCGGCTTCAGCACCCGGATGGCGCGCAGCGGCGCGCGCAGGCGGCGGATACCCTTGGCAAGGATACCCTGCACGAAGGGCGCAGAGCTGCCGTCGAGGATCGGAACCTCGGGGCCGTCGATCTCGATCATGGCGTTGTGCACGCCGCAACCGGCGAGAGCCGCCATCAGGTGTTCCACCGTCGAGACGGAGACGCCTTCGTGGTTGAAAAGACGGGTGCACAAAGGCGCAGCCTCGACCGCATCCCAGCGGGCGGGGACCAGCGCGTCCTTGTCGGTCACATCCACCCGACGGAACCAGATCCCGGTCTCGGCGGATGCCGGCAGGATGGTCACGCGGGCGGGGGCGCCGCCATGAAGACCGACGCCTGTGAAAGTCACGGCGTTCTTGATTGTCGTTTGCACTGTATGCCTCACACCAAGCCGGGCAGAAGGATCCCGGCAAGCATCAGTTAAGGAACGCAAAACTTCACTACAATTCACTCTTTGCAACGCTCTGAAATATGCGATTCGCATGTAAGCGAAAATATGCGCAAAGTGCAAAGAGTGACTGCCAAGTGACTGACTTCAAAACAGAAAAGACCGGACGATGCCGGTCTTTTCAGGGCCAGTTATGTGACCGCTATCAGTTGGCCTGACGCCGCAGGAAGGCCGGAATCTCGATCCGCTCCTGTTCCGGATCCAGTTCCATCTCTTCTTCCGGAGCCGTCACCGGGGGCTGCCGGCGGACCGACGGCTGCGGTTTCGCGGCGGTTGCGGCCTCTCCGGAATGCCCTGTCATGCGGCCGATCAGGGTGTTGATCCCGAAGCGCGGCTTCTCTGCCGGCTGCTCTGCGGCAGCGGGCTGAGGCTCGGCCACCGCTTGCGGACGCGGACGCGGGCTGTTCTTCACGGCGTTCTGCAGACGCGTCAGCATCTCGGGCGACGGAGCGCTCGACTTCGGCGCCACGAACTCGGCCGGCTGGGGTTCTTCGTAGTAGTGATCTTCCGCAACGGCGGTCGGCGCGGCAGCCACAGCTTGCGGCTGGTACGCCGGCGGCGGCAGATCATCAGCGTCGTCGAAGAGGTTTCCCGTCTCGTCCTCGGCACCGTGGGTGTCCATACCTTCAAAGGTCGGCTGTTCGGCCTCGAACGTCGCAACCTTGGCCGCGGCGGCAGCAGCCGGGACGTGCTGGTCCTCGGCGGCTATCTTCTGGGCCGCAGGAAACCCGGCCTCGAACTTTTCTTCGACCTCCTCTGCCGTATGGAGCGGTTCGGAGAGACGGCGGCGCGGAACCGGGATCTCGGCGACATTCTCGGAGGCGTCGATGCCGGTGGCGACGACGGAGACGCGCATGCGGCCTTCCATCTGGTCCTCCAGCGTCGAGCCGACGATGATGTTGGCCTCGGCGTCCACTTCCTCGCGGATGCGGTTCGCGGCTTCGTCGAGCTCGAACAGGGTCAGGTCGTGGCCGCCGGTGATGTTGATCAGCACGCCGCGGGCACCGCGAAGCGAGATCTCGTCAAGCAGCGGGTTCGCGATGGCCTTCTCGGCGGCCTGGATCGCGCGATCCTCGCCCTCAGCCTCGCCGGTCCCCATCATCGCCTTGCCCATTTCGTCCATCACGGCCCGAACGTCGGCAAAGTCGAGGTTGATGAGACCCGGGCGGACCATCAGGTCGGTCACGCCCTTGACGCCCTGGTACAGCACGTCGTCCGCCATCGAGAACGCCTCGGTAAAGGTCGTCTTCTCGTTGGCGAGGCGGAACAGGTTCTGGTTCGGGATGATGATCAGCGTGTCGACCATCTTCTGCAGATTTTCCACGCCGTCCTCGGCCTGGCGCATCCGCTTGGCGCCTTCGAACTGGAAGGGCTTGGTCACGACGCCGACGGTCAGAACGCCCAGCTCACGGGCGGCCTGCGCGATGATCGGAGCAGCACCCGTCCCGGTGCCGCCGCCCATCCCGGCGGTGATGAAGCACATGTGCGCGCCGGCGAGGTGATCGACGATCTCCTCGATGGTCTCTTCCGCGGCCGCGGCCCCGACGGAGGGGCGGGCACCGGCGCCGAGACCTTCGGTCACTTTCACACCAATCTGGATCCGCGAGGCAGCGCGGCTCTGAGACAGCGCCTGGGCGTCCGTATTCGCAACGACGAACTCGACACCTTCAAGCTGCTTCTCGATCATGTTGTTGACGGCGTTCCCACCGGCGCCGCCGACACCGAAGACCGTAATACGGGGCTTCAGGTCCTCACGTTCGGGCATCTGCAAATTCAAAGTCATCCTCTTTCCGCCTGCTCTATGTCCGCCCGGGTATGGCCCAGGTCCGCCTCGGTTGACATCGACCATACCGACTCACCGACGGAAGGTCACGAGAAAAACAAATTTCGCCACAAAATATCGAAGCTATTTCACGGCTAGCGGCGGGATATGGTCAGCTCAACGACATATTGTGTCTACCAATTGTCTTTGAACCATTTCACCGCGCGCCGCAGCGATCTGGCAGGGTACCGTTCCATCGGCATTTCAAAGTCCCACCACTCGTCCTGCGGATGCGCCGCGAAAAGCGCCAGCCCCACACACGACGCGAAAGCTGCACCGGTTGCGGCCTGAGGTAAACCCTGAACTCGCAAGGGGCGTCCGATGCGCACCTGATTGCCGAGGATCTTGGGCGCAAGGCCGTCAAGGCCGGGAATCTGCGAGGCTCCGCCCGTCAACACGATCTGTTGACTGGGCAGATGTTCGAATCCTGCTGCATCGAGCCTTTCCCGGACCTCTTCGAGAATCTCCTCGACACGGGGGCGCATAATGCCGATCAGCTCGGCCCGGCTGACGGTGCGGCGGTCGTGTTCCCAGTCGCCCGTGTCGCCACCGATCTCGATCCGCTCGCGGTCGTCCATGCCGGTCGCCACCACCCCGCCGAACACCGTTTTGATGCGCTCGGCGGTGGCCAGCGACACCTGCAGACCCTTCGAGATGTCCGAGGTCACATGCTCGCCGCCCAGACGGACGCTGTCGGCATAGATCATGTGCTTCTTCATGAAGATCGAGATGCCGGTCGACCCGCCGCCCATGTCGACACAGGCCGCGCCCAGTTCCTGCTCGTCCTCGACCAGCGAGGAGATGCCCGAGGTATAGGCCGAGTTGGCGATCCCGGCGAGCTCCATGTCGCAGCGCTTGATGCAGTACAGGAGATTCTGCACCGCGTCGCCGTCGATGGTCATCATATGCATGTCGCAGGCAAGACGGTTGCCGATCTGGCCGCGCGGATCGCCAAGACCCGAGCGGTGATCCAGCGCGAAGTTCACCGGCTGGGCGTGCAGCACATGCCGCCCCTCGCCGTAGTCGGGCACGTCGCAGGACGCCAGAACGCGGGCGACGTCCTGTTCGGTTACACTGCTTTCGTGCAGTTCGATAAAGCCGGCAAGGCCATAGCTGCGCGGGTTGGCGCCGGACAGGCAGGCAATGACGTGGTCGACGCGGACGCCGGCCATCTTCTGCGCCGCCTGCACGGCGGTGCGGATCGCGCGCTCGGTCTCGTTCATCGCGGACACCTCGCCGAAGCGAACGCCACGCGACCGGGTGGTCGCCGCGCCGATCACGCGGAAGGCGCTTTGCCCCGCCAGCGAGCCGACGCCATCGCTTTCGCGGTACTGCTCGGGTCCGTCGAACCGCAGCACGAGGCAGGCAATCTTGGACGTGCCGATGTCCAGGATCGCGATCACGCCCCGTTGCAACGCGGCCTTGCGCATGGCCCGCATCGCGCGCTGGGAGTCGTAGAAGTCCGTCATTGCAGTATGTCTCCCAGTTCTATGCCCTTGATCATGTGCAGGTTCGCTACCGCGTCAGGCCGCATCCGCAACGTCGCCCGGTCCGGGTTCCGCATATCCACCGCCGCCAGATCGCGTTCCAGCAAATCCTGCGCCTCGTGCAGCGCCATCACCCGCTCCAGCGCGATCACGGGGTTGTCCTCGGGCAGCATGATCCGTTGGTCGCGGTCCAGCACGATGTCCCAGCGGCGCTCGCCCATCCGGACGATGCCGCGCAGCCGGTCGACGATCGGCCCGGCAGCCGCGTACAGCTTCAGCGCTTCGGGCACTTCGGTGTCGGCGCCGATCCCCGCGATCAGCGGCAGGTCACCGCGACGCCCGCGTTCTTCCAGCGCCGCGACCCGGCGCCCCTGCCCGTCCAGCAGTTCCAGCAGTCCCGGCGCGCGCCAGACGACAGCCGGCAAACGTTCGGTCACAGCCAGTTCCAGCACCCCGCCCGGCCGCACCCGCAGATCGGCACGGGCCACGGCGTCAAGCTGCTCGACGACTTTCTGCATCGCCACGAGATCGATATCGAAAGAGCTGATCGGGAAATCCATCGGCAGGATTTCCTTGATATCGGCGGTCAGTTCCTCGGACGCGTTCTCGATGGTCATCGAGGTGACCATGAACTCTGGCCGCTCGGCGACGGTTCGGCGGATCTCGGCCATCATGTCGGTGAAGGCGGTGCGGTTCTCGGGCTGCGAGAAGACGTAAATCAGCGACAGAGCGGAAATCGCAACCGGCACGCCCAGCCGCAGCAAGCGCGGCACATAGGGCGTCAGCCACAGCCGGTGCATCCTGTACGCCCAGCGGGACGGCGCCGGATCGCGGCGCGAGTTACGGTAGTCTACCTGTTGCATGAGGCGTCCTCGACGATCCAGCGGCAGAAGGGGCCGAACGGCATGCCGCAGACCGCGCCCTGCTCGGGCGCAAGCGACGTGGGCGTCATGCCCGGCTGCGTGTTGGTTTCCAGCAGAACCAGCCCGGCCAGTCCCCGGCTGTCGTCCCAGCGGAAATCGGTGCGGCTGATCCCGCGACAGCCCAGCACCTCGTGCGCCTTCAGCGCGTATGCGAGACAGGCGTCGAAAATGTCTTGCGGGATCTTGGCGGGCACCTCGTGGCGCGAGCCGCCTTCCTTGTACTTGGCGTCATAGTCATACCAGCCGTCGGTGATGATGTCGGTCACCGTCAGCGCGCGGTCGCCCATCACGGTGGTCGTCATCTCGCGGCCGGGCACGTAGGTCTCGACCATCACGGTGTCGGGCATCGCGTCGTCAAGCTGGGGCGGGCCGTTCGCGCCTTCGTTCACAAGGTAGACGCCGACGCTCGAGCCCTCGTTATAGGGCTTCACGACATAGGGCGGCTCCATCACGTGACGGGCGCGCACCTCTTCCCGCGTGGCCAGCACGCTGTCGACGACAGGCAGTCCGGCGGCGCGGTAGACCTCTTTGGTCTTTTCCTTGTCCATCGCAAGGGCCGAGGCCAGAACGCCGGAATGGGTGTAAGGGATCTTCAGCCATTCAAGGATGCCCTGAACGCAGCCATCCTCGCCATAGCGGCCATGAAGCGCATTGAAGGCCACGTCGGGCTTGATCTCGGACAGGCGCGCGGCAAGGTCCGGTCCGGCGTCGATCTCGACAACCTCGAACCCTTCGCCCCTCAACGCTGCGGCGCATTCACGCCCGCTGGACAGCGACACCTCGCGCTCGGCCGAGAGTCCGCCCATCAATACCGCAACCTTGGGGGATGCCCTGCCCGACATACCCAACGACTCTGCCTCTGTGTTCCGTGCCGGACCTTATTTTGTGGCCCGTGCGTCCGCTCTTAATTGGAGACGGGTTCTCCGACCCGTATGACTTCCCATACTAACGAAATTCCGCGGGTTTGGAATACCTTTTCTCGAACCATTTCACCCAGTTCCTCCAGCTCGGCGGCGGTCGCGCCGTCGGCGTTGGTCAGGAAGTTCGGGTGCTTCTCGGACATCTGCGCGCCGCCGTGGCGGAACCCGCGGAAACCGGCCTCTTCGATGATTTTCCAAGCCTTGAGTTCATGGGTATCGTCCGCCCGCCCGGTCGAGCTGAAGCCCGCCGGATTACGGAAGGTCGATCCCGCCGTGCGGTCCTTGGTGGGCTGGCTTGCATCGCGCCGCGCCAGTTGGTCCGCCATCTTCGCCTCCAACTCTGCCGGGTCGCCCTTGGGCGCGCGGAACGTGGCAGAGGTGATGACCATGCCCTCGGGCAAATCGGTCTGGCGGTAGGCGAAGTTCAGGTCGTCCGCCGTCAGCGTGACCGCCTCCCCTGCCCGCGTGATGGCGGTGGCCTGTTCGAACACGTCCGCCGTATAGGTTCCGTAGCAGCCCGCGTTCATCCGCACCGCGCCGCCGATCGCGCCGGGGATGGTGCGCAGGAAGGTCAGGTCCAGCCCCTCGGCCGCCGCTTTTCGCGCGACATGCGCATCCAGCGCCGCCGCGCCAGCAGTCACCCGGTCACCGTCGATCTCGATCCCGTTGAAGCCACGCCCCAGCCGGATCACCACAGCGCGAATGCCGCCATCCCGGACGATGAGGTTGGACCCCACGCCCATCGGAAACACCGGGATCGCGGGGTCAAGCGCCTTCAGGAAATCCCTCAGGTCGTCCGCATCCGCGGGTTGGAACAACCAGTCCGCCGGGCCGCCCACGCGCAGCCATGTCAGCGAGGAAAGGTCTCGGTCGGGGGTCAGCGCCCCGCGTACTTCGGGCAAGTCGGTCATGTCAGTCAGGCTGTCCGCCAATTCGTTTCAGCCACCGGATCAGATACCGCACCGGCCAGCGCAGCATCGACACCCCGGCGGCAAGGAAGATCACCGCGAACCACGGCCCGTTCTCGAAAAACAGCCAGACAAGGATCGGCACGCCGGTGGCGATCAGCACATAGGCCGCAGGCCAGTGGCTGCGCCGCGACGGCAGCATGCCCGCGAAATTCGCGGCAATGCACCACAGGCAGGCAAGAACGAACGGAATCGTCATGACGCGCGGGCCATCTTGCGGGCAAGGTGGATCAACGGGCGGCGGAACAGCGACAGCACGGCGAAGACGCCGATCAGCGTGGGCACCGGGCCATGCGTGACGGCGATCCAGTACAAAAGCGGCGGGGCGGACAGCAACAACGCCAGCCCCGGCACGATCTGGACCTTCATCGGCAGAAGCGCGGTCAGCGAGGCTGCCACGACCCACAGGCACGCAAGGATCAGTGGCAGGCTCATCGCGCGCGCCCCTCTCAGCCGGCGAGCCGCGTGGGCAGACCGTTGGCCCAGGCGCTGATGGTACCAGCGCCAAGGCAGACGACGATATCGCCGGGCTCGGCATTGGCGCGGACCAGTGCTTCAAGGTCGTTCTCGGTCGAGATCGCGTTCGCGTTGCGATGCCCGGCGCGGACAAGGCCAGCGACCAGATCGTCACGGCTTGCGCCCGGGATCGGATCCTCGCCCGCCGCGTAGACCTCGGCGATGCCGACGACATCGGCGTCGTTGAAGCAGGCGCAGAAGTCTTTGAACAGGCTGGACAGCCGGGTGTAACGGTGCGGCTGGTGAACCGCGATGACCTTGCCCGACGACGCCTGACGCGCCGCTTTCAGCACGGCGGCGATCTCGGTCGGGTGGTGGCCGTAGTCGTCGATGATCGTCACGCCGTTCACTTCGCCGACCTTGGTGAAGCGACGGTTCACGCCCTTGAACCCGGCCAGCGCCTCGCGGATCTTCTCGCGCGGGATACCCAGGTGACGGGACACGGCGACCGCCGCCAGAGCGTTGGAAACGTTGTGGTTTCCGGGCATCGGCAACGTGCAGTTCTCGATCACCTTGTCCTCTGCGGCAAGGCGAATATCGAAATGCGCGACCCCGCCTTCATAGCGCAGGTTGTCGGCGCGGACGTCGGCCTGCGCGTTGAACCCGAAGGTCACGACGCGGCGGTCGGTCACTTTCGACACCAGCGTCTGCACGTCCGGGTCGTCGGTGCAGCACACGGCAAGCCCGTAGAACGGGATGTTCTCGACGAAATCGAGGAAACCCTGATGCAGCTTCTCTTCGGTGCCCCAGTGTTCCATGTGCTCGGGGTCGATATTCGTCACGATTGCGATGGTCGCCGGCAGGCGGTTGAACGTGCCGTCGCTTTCATCCGCCTCGACCACCATCCAGTCGCCGGTTCCGACGCGGGCGTTCGAGCCATAGGCGTGGATGATGCCGCCGTTGATCACGGTCGGGTCGATGCCGCCCTGATCAAGCAGCGTCGCGACCAGCGTGGTCGTCGTCGTCTTGCCGTGCGTCCCCGCCACGGCGACGTTCGACTTCAGCCGCATCAGTTCGGCCAGCATCTCGGCCCGGCGCACCACCGGCATTCCTCGGGCACGGGCGGCGTCGAGTTCCGGGTTGCCCGGCTTGATCGCCGACGAGATCACCACGACCTCGGCGTCGGCAAGGTTCTCTTCGGTCTGGCCGACGAAGATCTTGGCGCCCATCCCGGCGAGCCGGTCGGTGATCTTGGATGCCTTCAGGTCCGATCCCTGCACCATGTAGCCGTGGTTCAGCAGAACCTCGGCGATCCCCGACATGCCAATGCCGCCGATCCCGACGAAGTGAATCGGACCCATTTCGGTGGGCAGCTTGGTTGCCGCGTTCGTGCCAGCCATGCGGAATCGTTCCCAACGCTCGAAAGTCATGCCCGTCTATCGCCTCTCTGCCATTTGTTCCACCAAAGCCGCCAGACTGTCTGTCGCGTCCGGTCGTCCCACGGTCAGCGCCGCCCGCGCCATCGCGTTCGCGGCCTGCGGGTTCGTCAGAACTGCGGCCATATGCTCTGAAAGCGTGTCGGCGTCCAGCATGGATTCGGGGATCATCACCGCCGCATCGGCGGAAACGAGCCCGCGCGCGTTCGCCGTCTGCTCGTCCCGGATCGCCGCCGCAAGGGGCACGAGGATCGAGGGGCGGCCGATGATCGACAGGTCCGCGACCGTCGATGCGCCCGAACGGGCGACGACCAGTTGCGCCTCGGACATGCGGTCGGGCACGTCGGTGAAGAAGGTCTGAACATCGGCCTTGATGCCATGCTCTGAATAGAAGGCGTTGACGCGGTCCTCGTCCTCGGCGCGGGCCTGATGCGAGACACGGATGTGGCGAAGGATCTGCTCGGGCAGTTTCGAAACCGCCTCGGGTACCACATCCGAAAGGATGCGCGCGCCCTGACTGCCGCCCAGCACGAGGATCTGCATCGGGTAATCGCCGGGTGCGATATAGGGCGCCGCGTGACGTTCCGCGATGGCCGCGCGCACCGGGTTGCCGGTGTGGAAGCCTTCGACACCCTCGGGCAGTTCGGTGGGCCAAGTGCCACAGGCGACGGCGTCGACCCGCTTGGCGAACAACTGGTTCACCCGGCCAAGGACACCGTTCTGCTCATGGATCATGCGCGGCAGCTTCAGCAAAGTGGCCGCCGCAAGCGCCGGGATCGAGGGGTAGCCGCCGAAGCCCACCACGACGGCGGGCTTCAACCTGCGGAAGTCCATGACCGCTTTCAGCACCCCGCCGGCAATTCGGAAAGGCACGCCCAGCTTGGCCGCAGCCCCGCCGCGTGCGAAGGTCGCCGAGGCGACCTGTTCGATCACGACGTCAGACGGGAACGCGCCGGTGTACCGGGCGCCGCGCGCGTCAGTCGACAGCATCACACGCCAGCCTTGGGCCAGCATATGCTCGGCCAATGCCTGCGCCGGGAACATATGCCCGCCGGTGCCTCCGGCCGCGATGACAAGAAGCGGGGCGGTCATGCCGCCCCTCGCAGAGTTTCAGTATTCTGTTTTTTCACGGCAACTTTTGCGCTGTTTCGCGCCTGAACTTTCACTTCTTCAACAGACATCACCGCCGGCTTCTCAGCAGGATGTCCCCGATCTCGCCCTGCGGACGGGTCCGCGTCAGCGCCAGCAGCATGCCAACGAGGATGCCGCCCGCGATCAGGGACGAGCCGCCGTAGCTGACGAAGGGAAGCGTCATGCCCTTCGCCGGCAACAGCCGGACGGCAACGCCCATGTTGATGATGGCCTGCACACCGAACGTACATGCGAGACCCGTTCCCGCCAGTCGAATGAACGGATCCCGCTCCCGTATAAGTCGCATCAGCGACCGGACAGTAATCGTCATGTACAGGATGATGATGCACAGCACGAGGATCAGCCCGTACTCTTCGGCAGCGACCGCGATGATGAAATCGGTATGCGCGTCGGGCAGCGACCATTTCACCTGCCCCTCGCCCACGCCAACGCCAAAGAACCCACCCTCGCGGATAGCGCCGGTGGCATAGCCAAGCTGGGTGCGCGGGTCGATGTCGGGCGACAGGAAGCCGTCGATCCGGCGGGCGAAGTGCTGCGACGAGTTATAGGCGATGGTGCCGCCCGCGACGACGAGACCCGCCATCCCGGTCAGCAGCGTGAATGGTGCTCCGGCCACGAAATACATGACACCCCAGCCAAACAGCACAAGGCAGGCCTGCCCGAAGTCGGGCTGCAGCGCCAGAAGCCCCACAACGGCCAGGACCAGCCCGAAGGACAGGCTTTTGCCCGGAGGTCCGTGGATCTCTTGGCTGGCGGCCATGAGCCATGCCGAGATGACGATCAGACCGGGCTTGAGGAATTCGGACGGCTGGACCGAGGCGAAGCCCAGCGAGAACCACCGCACGGCGCCCTTGCCGAAATCGGTCCCAAAGAACGGCAGCATCATCAGCGCGGCCAGCGCAAGGATGGCGCCGATTACGCCAAGGCGGCGGATCACCAGCGGCGACATCATAGACACAAGAAACATCACCGTCAGCGCGAGGCAGCCGAAGAACGCCTGACGCTGGACATAGTGGAAGGGGTCAAGCCCGTTGCGCGCGGCCAGGGGCGGCGACGCCGCCAGGCCCAACAGCATGCCCACGCCAAAAAGCAAAAGCACGCATGCCATCGACCACCTGTCGATGGTCCGCCACCATCTGGGAAGAATCGGCTCGCCTTCCCGGACCGGGACCGCACCGAACACCATTTCCGTCATGGAGTACCGCCTGCCAAAATGTACTGCTTGCCCGGTTGGCCGGGTCTGTCTGGCACAATAGCGAGATTCAGCCCTTGGCGCTAGGGCAAATGCGGCAGCTTTCTGTCACGTTTCCAACCGCGCGGTAACCTCTGCGGTGAAATGCTCGCCCCGTTTCTCGAAGTCCGGATACTGGTCGAAACTGGCCGCGGCGGGGGCCAGAAGAACGGTGTCGCCGGGCTCCGCGTCGGCCATGGCATCGGCAACCGCCTGCTCCATCGTCTCGCTGATCTGGTGCGGCGTGCCGCCGAGTTGCAGCGCGAAATCGCGCGCGGAGTGGCCGATCAGGTAGGCCTTGGTCACGTTTGCCAGCGCGTCTGTCAGGCTTGCGATACCGCCGTCCTTGCCCAGCCCGCCGGCGATCCAGCGGATGCGCTTGAAGGCCCTAAGCGCCTGCGCCGCGCTGTCGGCGTTGGTCGCTTTCGAGTCGTTGACGTAAGACACCCCGTTCGCCTCGGCGATCAGCTGGCTGCGGTGCGGAAGGCCTGCAAAGTCGTGGAACGCGGACTCGATGGTCTTCGGCGACAGACCGAGCGAGCGGGTGGCGGCGTAGGCGGCGCAGGCGTTTTGATGGTTGTGGGCGCCGGGAAGCCCGCGGATTTCGCGCAGGTCGATGGACGCCATCTGCCGGGCCTTGCGATACTCTGACAGGAAGCCCTTCCGCGCGAAGACCGACCACCCCGGCCCGCCAAGCTTTTGCCCGGACGAGATACGGATGACCCGGTCATCGCCCGGCCCCTGCGCCATCTGGTTGGCAAGGAACCGGCCTTCGGTTTCATCCACGCCGATCACCGCACGGTCCGGCGCGCCTTCGGCGAACAGGCGGCGCTTGGCGGCAAAGTACCCGCCCAGACCGCCGTGACGATCAAGGTGATCAGGGGTGAGGTTCGTAAAGACGGAGATATCCGGCGTCAGCGCCCGCGCAAGGTCGGTCTGATAGCTGGACAGTTCCAGCACGATGACCTCGCCATCTACCGGCGGGTCGATGTCCAGCACGCCGCGCCCGATATTGCCCGCCAGTTGCGTCGGGCGGCCGGCATGGCGCAGGATGTGATGGATCAACGCGGCGGTGGTCGATTTGCCGTTGGACCCGGTAACGGCGATCACGCGTGGCGGCTGGTCGAAGCTCATCCACTCTTCCGTACCGAGGCTGGCGAAAAACAGCCCGATGTCGTTGTCCACGGGAATGCCCGCGTCCCACGCGGCGGCGATGGCGCGGTTGGGCTGCGGGTAAAGGTGCGGGATGCCGGGCGAGACGATCAGGGCGGCGACGCCTTCATAGGTGCCAGGGCGGGACAGGTCCGCGATCTCGAAGCCCTCTGCCTCGGCCCGCGCACGACCCTCTGCCCCGTCGTCCCAGCAGACCGGCGTGGCGCCTCCGGCCAGCAGCGCTCGGGCGGCGGCAAGGCCAGAGCGGCCGAGACCGAGGATGGCGACCTTGTGGCCGGCGTAGCCGCGGACGGGGATCATCTTGGGGCTCCTGTATCAGTCACGGATGGGTTAGCGCGGATTGTGGCCGGGGGCCAGTGGCGGCGCTGCTCGCGCTGTGAGCCGCCAACCGGCGCAGCACAAGCCTATCCTAACGCTGCTGCACATTTCATGCATTCTGACGGCCGCCAGATGCGCCCCGCGCACGATCCTTTCACAAACCACGCAATCGCGGCTTAGCGAAGCTTCAGCGTGGCAAGACCGATAAGCGCGAGGATCAGCGAAATGATCCAGAACCGGATGACGATCTGAGGCTCGGCCCAGCCGCGTTTCTCGAAGTGGTGATGGATCGGCGCCATCAGGAAGACACGCTTGCCGGTGCGCTTGAAGTACAGCACCTGAATGATCACCGACAGCGCCTCGACCACGAAAAGCCCGCCGACAATCGCCAGCACGATCTCATGCTTGATTGCCACGGCGATGGCCCCCAGCGCACCGCCCAGGGCCAGCGAGCCAGTGTCACCCATGAACACCGCCGCGGGCGGCGCGTTGTACCACAGGAACCCCAGCCCACCGCCGATCAGTGCGGCGGCAAAGACAAGGATCTCGCCCGTGCCCGGGACGTAATGAACGTCCAGGTACTCGGTAAAGTCGACCCGCCCGACGGCGTAGGCGATCACACCCAACGTCCCGGCGGCGATCATCACCGGCATGATGGCAAGCCCGTCAAGGCCATCGGTCAGGTTCACCGCGTTGGCCGCGCCCACGATCACGATCATGGCGAAGGGGATGAAAAACCACCACAGGTTCAAAAGCACGTCCTTGAAGACGGGGAAGGCCAGGCGAAAACTCAGGTCCGCGGGGTGGAACCACGACGCCCAGACCGCGGCAAGGCCCGCGATCGTGAAGCCGATCAGCAGCCGGATACGGCCCGAGACGCCCTTGGTGTTGGACTTGGACACTTTCGCGTAGTCGTCCGCAAATCCCACCGCGCCGAAGCCGACCGTCACGAACAGCACCATCCAGATGTACGGGTTGTCCAACCGCGCCCAAAGCAGGCTGGAGACCACCAGCGCGCCAAGGATCAGCACCCCCCCCATCGTCGGTGTGCCCTGCTTGGTCAGAAGGTGGCTTTCCGGCCCGTCGTCGCGGATCGGCTGGCCCCTGCCCTGCCGCTTGCGCAGCTGGTCGATCAGCGGGCGGCCGAAGATGAAGCCGAAGATCAGCGCGGTGAAGAAGGCCGCGCCGGCCCGGAAGGTGATGTAGCGAAACAGGTTGAAGAAGTCGCCGCCGTCGGAAAATTGGGTGAGCCAGTACAGCATCAGGCGATCTCCTCGGAATCCGCCAGCAGCGGATGGCCCAATTTGCGCACCGCGTCAACGACGAGGCTGACCTTGATCCCCTTGGACCCCTTCACCAGCAGAACGTCGCCCGCATCCACAAGCCCATGCGCGTCGCGGGCCACCTTGTCCGCATTGGGCGTCCACTGACCCTGCTTTTCGGGCGGCAAGGCATCGTAAAGATTGCGCATCAAAGGTCCGACACAGTGGATCACGTCGACCTCGGCAAGGCTGGGGTCGCGCGCGATTGCGGCGTGCAGGTCGGCGGCCTCGGGGCCAAGTTCCAGCATGTCGCCCAGCACCGCGATGCGGCGGCCCGAGGCGATGCGCCCCAACCCGTCACGCGGATTGGTGGCGGCGAGGATTTCCAGCGAGGCCGTCATCGACACGGGGTTCGCGTTGAATGCGTCGTCGATCAGGTCGAAGCTTTGCTTCTGCTCGATCGGGTCAAGATACAGCCGCTCGATCTTGCCGCGTCCTTCCGGCGGCTGCCACTTGGCAAGCGCCGCGATGGCCAGCGCGACGTCGCCGTTCAGCGCCTTGACCGCCGCGAAGGCGGCCATTGCGTTGATCGCGAAGTGGCGGCCGGGGGACTGCACCTTGTAGACGATCGACTGCCGCCACAGCCGCCCCTGCGCGACGGTGGTCTCGCGGCTAAGCCGGACGTCCGTCACGCGGTGGAAGTTTCGAGCTGCCTCGCCGAAGGTGCGCAACGTCGCGCCCTTCTCGCGGGCCGCCGCCTCGAGGATCGAGGCGGTCGGAATGTCGCCGTTGGTGATCGCGGTTCCGCCGGGCTCCAGCCCCTCGAAGATCGAGGCCTTCTCGCGGGCGATGGCCTCGACGCTGTCGAAGGCTTCAAGGTGGGCCGGGGCGACGGTGGTGATCAGCGCGACATGCGGGCGGGCCATGCGGGCCAGCGGAACGATCTCGCCGGGGTGGTTCATGCCGATCTCGATCACGGCAAAGTCGACGTCGGCGGGCATCCGGGCCAGCGTCAGCGGCACGCCCCACTGGTTGTTGAAGCTCTTTTCCGCTGCGTGAACAGTACCTTGCGCGGCCAGAACGGCGCGCAACATATCCTTGGTCGAGGTCTTCCCGACCGACCCGGTCACGGCCACGACCTGCGCGCGGCACCGTGCGCGGGCGGCTGTGCCAAGGCGTTCCAGCGCAGGCAGAACCTCGTCCACGATCAAAAGCGGTGCATCCGGCGACACGCCTTCGGGGATGCGGGACACGAGCGCTGCGGCAGCGCCCTTGTTCAGCGCCTGCGCCACGAAATCGTGGCCGTCGCGCACATCCGTCAGGGCCACGAACAGGTCGCCGGGCGCGATGGATCGGGTGTCGATGGATACGCCGGACGCGGACCAGTCGGTCGTCGCGCGGCCGCCGGTGGCCGCTGCGGCCTCGGCCGCGGTCCAGAGCGTCATACCAGCCGCCCGTCGAGCGCGGCCACGGCCACGCTCGCCTGTTCGGCGTCATCGAAAGGATAGACGTCGTCGCCAATGACCTGTCCGGTCTCATGCCCCTTGCCCGCGATCAGCAGCGCGTCGCCCGGTTGCAGCGCATCGACGCCGCGCAGGATGGCTTCGGCGCGGTCGCCGACCTCGGTCGCGTCGGGCGCGCCGGCCATGACCATGGCGCGGATCGCGGCGGGATCTTCAGAGCGTGGGTTGTCGTCGGTGACGAAGGCCACGTCAGAGTTCTCGGCCGCGGCCTGCCCCATCAGCGGGCGCTTTGTCGTGTCGCGGTCGCCGCCCGCGCCGAACACGACGATCAGGCGGCCCAGCACATGCGGACGCAGCGCTTTCAGCGCGGTTTTCAGCGCGTCGGGCGTGTGTGCGTAGTCGACAAACACCGTCGCACCGTTCTCGCGCGTTGCGGCAAGCTGCATGCGGCCCCGCACACCGGTCAGGTGCGGCAGCATGTCGAAGGTGCGGGTCGGGTCGCAGCCGGTTGCGATGACAAGACCGGCGGCCAGCAGCACGTTTTCGGCCTGAAACCCGCCGATCAGGTCAAGCCGGGTCTGGCGCGGGCGGCCGTTCCAGTCGAACCGCAAATCCTGCCCCGTCGCGTCGTAACGCTGGCCCCGGATGCGCAGATTGGCATCGGCAGAGCGACCGACAGTCAGAATATCCTGCCCGCGTTCCATCGCCATCTCGGCCAGTTGCGCGCCGCGCGGATCATCGATGTTGATCACCGCCGCGCCGTCGTCGGGCAGCACGCGGTTGAACAGGCCCGCCTTCGCTTCGAAATACTCTTCAAAGCTGGCGTGATAGTCGAGGTGATCCTGCGTGAAGTTCGTGAAAGCCGCCGCCGACAGGTTCACACCATCCAGACGGCGCTGCGACAGCCCGTGCGAGGACGCCTCCATCGCGACGTGATCGACGCCGGCTTCGGCGATCTCGCACAACACACGGTGCAGGGTGATCGGTTCAGGCGTGGTGTGCTGAAGCGGGGCCTGATACGCGCCCTCGACCCCGGTGGTCCCGACGTTGGCGGACTTCAGGCCAAGCTCGGTCCAGATCTGACGGGTGAATGTCGCGACAGAGGTTTTTCCATTGGTGCCGGTCACAGCAACCGTCGTGTCGGGCTGAAGCCCGAACCACAGCGCGGCGGCATAGGCCAGCGCCTGACGCGGGTCTTCGGCGATGACAAGCGCGGCGTCCGACTCGGCCAGTTCCTTGGCGGCGATCTTCGCGCCCTGACGGTCGGTCAGGATCGCCCCTGCCCCCATCCGCAGCGCGTACTGGATGAATTCGCCGCCATGGATGCGGCTGCCCGGAAGCGCGGCAAACAGGTGCCCCGGCTCGACCGCGCGGCTGTCGACGGAAAGGCCAGTGATCCGCGCCTCGCGCCCGCTCTGTGCGGTAAGGCCAAGATCTGCAAGTGTTTTTTCCTGTCCGCTCATCTGCCCGCTTTCCGTGGTCAGCCCTTTGTTACTCCAATGGCGCTGTCGGGTTCAATCACCGGCCGGAGGCCCAGCAGCGGTGCGACCCGGCGGATCACCTCGGTCGCGACGGGGACGGCCGTCCACCCCGCAGAGCGGCGCGGCTTGCTGCCGGAAGTTTCCACCGGTTCATCCAGCGTCACGACCAGAACGTATTTCGGATCGTCGGCGGGGAAAACACTTGCGAAGGTGGTGATCACCTTGTCGTCATAATACCCGCCCTTCGGCTTGGGCTTGTCGGCGGTGCCGGTCTTGCCGGCGACGCCATAGCCCGGAACCTCGGCAAAGCTCGCCGTTCCCCTGGTCACCACCGCCCGCAGCATCGCGCGCGACGCGGCCGAGGTCTCTTCCGAGATCACGCGCTTGCCGGGGATGCGGTAGGCCTGCTTGATCAGCGACGGCGTCACTTTGGTGCCGCCATTGGTGATCGTGGCGTAAGCGGCGGCAAGGTGCAGCGGGCTGGCCGACAGGCCGTGGCCGTAGGAAATGGTGATCGTGTTGATCTCGGACCAGTTTTTCGGGGTCAGCGGCTTCGCATAGGGCGCTTCGAACAGCTCGACCTCTGTCGGCTCGAAAAAGCCCAGCGCCTTCAGGAACTCTTGCTGCCGCTTCTCGCCGATCTGAAGCGCGACATGCGCGGTGCCCACGTTCGAGGATTTCACGATGACATCGGTCAGCGACAGAAGCGGCCCGTAATTGTGGCCCTCGAATTCCTTGATCGTGTACTTGCCCCACCGCATCGGCGCATCCGCATCGACCAGCGTCGACGGATTGGCCAGACCGATTTCCAGCGCCTGCGCGGCGGCGAAGATCTTGAAGGTCGAGCCAAGCTCGTACAGGCCCTGCACAGCACGGTTGAACAGCGGGCTGTCGGACGGGTCGCCTTCCAGCAACGGCACGGGGCGGTTGTTGGGGTCGAAGTCCGGCAGGCTCGCCATCGAGATGATCTCGCCCGTGTAGGCGTCCATCAGGACAGCGGCGGCCCCCTTGGCGTTCAGTAGCTTCATGCCGCCATAAAGAATGTCTTCGATGGCGGACTGGATCGTCAGGTCCAGAGACAGCTCAAGCGGGCGGCCGTTGTTGGCCGGGTCGCGCAGGAACTCGTCGAACGCCTTCTCGACCCCGGCGGTGCCGATCACCTCGGCCGCGTAGACCCCTTCGACGCCGAACTTGTAGCCGCCGAGGATATGCGCGGCGAGCGAGCCGTTCGGGTACAGGCGCATCTCGCGCGGGCCGAACAGCAAGCCGGGCTCGCCGATGTCATGCACCTGCTGCTGCTGTTCTGGGCTGAGAACCTTCTTGATCCAGATGAATTTCCGCTTGCCGGTGAACTGCTTGAACAGCTCTTCGGCGTCGAGATCCGGGAAAATCCGCGCCAGTTCGCTGGCGGCGCGGGCCTTGTCGACCATCATCGGCGGCTGCGCGTAAAGACTGTGGGTCTGCAGGTTGGTAGCAAGGATGCGCCCGTTGCGGTCGACGATATCGGCGCGCTGGTTGACGATCTCGCTGGTCGAGGCGGACGCCCGCGGCTCTTCCGGAACCGAAGCGGCCATCAGCCCCATGCGGGCGCCGACCACGCTGAACGCGCAGAAGAAGAACAGCCCCAGCACCAGCAGACGCCCCTCGGCGCGCTGGCGGGCCTTGTCACGCATCTGTTCGTGGCGCAGGCGGATGTTCTCGCGCTCGATGGCGTCGGGGTTTTCGCCCTTGCGGCGGGCTTCAAGAATGCGGGCAAGCGGTCGAAGAGGGACGCGGGTCATGGGATCAGCATATCCTCGGCGGGCACGGGCGCGGACGCCGGAGCCGAAACGGTGACGGCACCGACAATGGGGCCCAGTTGCAGTTCGGACGGCAGCGGGTCGGGCCGCGGGTACGAGATTTGCTCGACGCGACCGAACTGCGCGGGCGCCAGCGGCACAAGCCCCAGCGAGGCGAAGTTCATGCCGACAAGATCACGCAGGCGATCGGGGCGGTTCAGATAAGCCCATTCGGCCCGCAGAACCGAGCGGGTCTCGCGCAGGTGGCCGATCTGGGCTTGCAGCGACTCCACTTCGCTTAGCGCGCGCTGGGTCTTGTAGTTTTCGCCATAGGCCCAGAACGCCAGCCCCATGACGGCCAGGATAGACAGTACGAAAGCGAGCGACCTCAATGTCTTGTCCCCTTGTTCAGCATCGGCATCCCCAGTTTGGCGCGGTCCGCCGCGCCGGCCGGCGCATCGGTGCGACGCGCGACCCGCAGCCGTGCCGACCGGGCACGCGGGTTCTCGGCCAGTTCATCGTCATCGGGGCCCACAGCCTTGCGGGTGACGATCTCCCAGCGGGGCGTCTCGGCCTCGGTGGGCGGCGCGTGACGACTGCCCTGCCCCTGCTTGCCGCCCCGGATCTGGAAGAACCGTTTGACCATGCGGTCCTCGATGGAATGGAAAGTGACGACTGCAAGCTGGCCGCCGGGCTTCAGCGCGCGTTCTGCCGCCTCCATGCCCGCCGCCAGCTCGCCGAACTCGTCGTTCACGGCAATGCGGATGGCCTGAAAAGTGCGGGTGGCGGGATGCGCCTGCCCCGGCTTCTGGCGCGGAAGCTGTGACTCGACGATCTTCGCCAGTTGCAGCGTGGTTTCGATCGGCGCCTCGGCGCGCGCCTTGACGATGGCGCGCGCAATCCGGCGCGAGGCGCGCTCTTCGCCGTAAAGGTAAATAATATCAGCAAGTTCCGCCTCGCCCGTCTCGGCAACGAGATCGGCGGCAGAGGGGCCGGTGTCGCCCATCCGCATATCCAGCGGGCCGTCTTTCTGGAACGAGAACCCGCGCTCGGCCATGTCGAGCTGCATCGACGAAACGCCGAGATCCAGCACGATGCCGTCAAGTTCCTGATCGTACTCGTCAAGCTGGCCGAAGGTGCCTTCGACCAGCGTCAACCGGTCGCCGTACGCGCCGGCCCAGTCTTTCGCCATTTCGAAGACCATCGGATCGCGGTCGACGCCGGTGACGTGCTCGGCACCCGCCTCAAGCAGGCCGCGGGCATAGCCGCCTGCGCCAAAGGTGCCGTCAAGCCACCGCCCGGTGACCGGCGCGACCTCTCTGAGAAGCGGACGCAGCAGGACCGGGATGTGGGGGGCGGACGCGCTGGCAGATGCGGTCGCGGCCATGGCCTATTCGCTCCGGTTGCGGCTCAGAAGCACCCTTGGATCGAAGTTCTCGGGCTGATCCTTCAGCCAGGCTTCGGTGCGGGACTTCTTGGTTTCCTCGTAGGTCTGGGGCTTCCAGATCTGGAAATTGTTGCCCTTCGCGATGAAATAGGCCTCGTCATCAAGGCCGATCTTGTCGCGCAGTTTCTTGGGCAGGACGATGCGGCCGGTCTCGTCGACGGTCGTTTCAAGCGAGTGACCGGAATAGATCGTCTCCATCACGTCGCGCTCGTCAGTGCCGAGATCCATGTCCTCGATCTGCTCTTCGAGCTCGTCCATCGCGGTGACGGTATAGCATTCAAGGTAATTGCGGGTCTCATCGCCGTAAACGATGATGAATTCGGGAGCCTTGCCGTCGACCCAGTCGGGGTCACCGGACTCGATCACGCGGCGATAGCGAGAGGGGATGGAAACACGGCCTTTGCCGTCCACCTTCTGGGTGTATTCCCCTCTGAACCTACGCGCCACTGTCCCGCGTATCCTTGTCCCGTCCCCCGGAAATCGTTCTTCGTTTTCAACCCCTGGAACGGAAACGGCGGATCGAGCTGCTGCCACTGCTCGATCCGCCGCCCTCGTCCCGCTTAGCGGGTTGTCCAGCTGCGCGCGCCACCTGGGGGGATGTCTGCTCGCCCGCGCGCCGGATCTCTTGGTCAGATGAAAGCGGGAGCCTGTATGAAACCTGCTTTTGGGTTACCTCGGATCTTGCTGTCCGTTTGAGCCCGTCTTCATCGTGGTTAAAGGAATGCCACGGGATTTCATGGGAAGCAATGGAGTTTATTTTTCGCCACCCCCACATCTGGCGTTGACAGAGGCTGGGAAACAACAGTTTGTGACTCGCCGACGCGTCGATTTCCAATATATAGATCAAATCGATACGAAGCTTCCCATATATGGTTAAAACAATTTTCGGCTTCGGTGCCATGAAATCCCGCCAAACCCAAGGATTCCCACTCTGGGGCCGTTATTCCCCGGCCTGAGCACCGCCTGAAATGAATGAATCGCCCGATTTCGGTCCGCGAATGCGATTGGGACCAGGTGGGACCATATGGATCCCCTAAATTCCCACTCGCCCCATACCCCCGGAGTCGACGATGCCCCGCTGGACAGCGAGGCATCGGTCGGATCTTTGAATTGAAGAGATACTAACAGACTCCTGTGGATAAATCCAGAGTCCTGTCAGGCGACCCCACCGGCGACCAACCCGCGGGCAAGGCGGGCGTAGGCCTCAGCCTCCGGCCCCTCACCCGCGGCGATCGGCGTGCCTGCGTCGCCGGCAAGACGCACATCCAGCGCAAGCGGCAACTCTCCAAGGAACGGCAGACCCAGACGCTCGGCGTCGGCGCGCACGCCGCCATGGCCGAAGATATGACTTTCACCCCCGCAATGCGGACAGAAGAACGAGGACATATTCTCTATGAGACCCAGCACCGGCGTTCCGAGCCGCCGAAACATATCAATGGCCTTGCGCGCATCCAGAAGCGCGACATCCTGCGGGGTCGAGACGACCAGCGCACCGGTCAGCCGCGTGCGCTGCGCCAGCGACAGCTGCACATCGCCAGTTCCCGGCGGCAGGTCGATAATAAGGACATCCAGTTCGCCCCAATTCACCTGCCCCAGCATCTGTTGCATCGCCCCCATCAACATCGGGCCGCGCCAGACCACGGCCTGATCATCCTCGACCAGCAAACCGATGGACATGACGGTGACCCCGTGCGCGCGCGGCGGCTCTATCGTCTTGCCATCCTTCGAGTCGGGCTTGCCCGATAGCCCCATCATGCGCGGAACGCTGGGACCGTATATATCGGCATCCAGAAGACCGACCTTTCGACCCTGCCGCGCCAGCGCAACCGCAAGGTTTGTGGCAACGGTCGACTTGCCGACGCCACCCTTGCCCGAGGCGACAGCCACTATGCGGTCGACGCCGCTGACCTGCCGCGGCCCCTCCTGCGCCGTCGGGTGCCGCCCGATCTTCAGACCGGGCGCCTCGCCGCTCGCTTGCCGCGCCTGCGAAACGCCTTGCTGCGGCGCAGCATTTGCATGAGCCGTCAGCACCACCGACACGTCATGCACGCCCGGCATGGCGCGGACGGTCCGGACACATTCCTCGCGCACCGATTCCAGATTGCGAGCCGACTCGGGGCTGTCCGCCTCAAGCACGAAGCGGACGATTCCGCTCTCTACCCAAAGCGCTTTAACCAGCCCTGCCGTGACCGGGTCGCCACCATCGGGAAGCTCAACGCCCATTAGGGCTTGACGGATTTTTTCAGCGTTTAAGGCCATCTTTACGGTCTCCGCAGGGAGCAGTGAATTTTAAGCCTCTTCTGAAGGCGCTGTGAGGGACCTTGCTGAAAATTCCGGCATAAGTCATGTGGCGTGACTTAGGGTTACATATGCGCCTTCTGCATAGCCGGAATGAGGCTTCGACGGATTGTGCATCTGCAGCATAGGTTTATTTTGATCCTCAACACGGCGGCACACTGATGGCGCTGACACAGACACACCCGGCGGCGGACACCAAACACCCGCAGCCGACCCGAGACAAGACACGGCGCACGATGCGCCCGCAGAGAACGAAGGAAAGCAATATGGCTTTCACGCAAGAAATCGCAGGCTTCGAAGCCGGACTGGTCCGCCACATGCGCGAAGAGCTTTCGCTGGCCCGCCGGGCCGCAGCCAAGCGCGGCAAAACCGGAACCGCCGAGGCCCGCTAAACAGAGATTGAGTTTCAGGCCGCCTTCTCCTCCTCCCTAGGTTGTCTGATTACTCGCGGCGACGTCTTCCTCCTCCCTGATGTCGCCGCACCTTATTACCGCCGAAGCCCCTCTCCTCCTCCCTGGGGCCTAGGCGATCGAAGAACCGGCGATGCCCTCTCCTCCTCCCTGGGCATCGCCGGGACTTCGCAAGAATACGAATGCGGACGCCTCCTCCTCCCTTTGGCGTTCGTTGGAAAGTCGGCGGCACCCTCTCCTCCTCCCTGGGTGCCGCCGATGCCAAAACAGAGATACGAGCGTTCCTCTCCTCCTCCCTGGAACGCTCGTTGGAAGATCGGCGGCGCCCTCTCCTCCTCCCTGGGCGTCGCCGGTTCCTTCCACCGGAATACGGGCGTCCCTCTCCTCCTCCCTGGGACGTACGTTGGAAAGTCGGCGGCGCGCTACCTCCTCCCTGCGCGCCGCCGATGCCAACACAGAGATACGGGCGTTCCTCTCCTCCTCCCTGGAACGTTCGTTGGAAAGTCGGCGGCGCGCTACCTCCTCCCTGCGCGCCGCCGATGCCAACACAGAGATACGGGCGTTCCTCTCCTCCTCCCTGGGACGTACGTAGAAATGACGGCGATGCGCTTCCTCCTCCCTGCGCATCGCCGTTTTTCTTTTTCGGACACAGCCATCGCAATTCCTGCCGCGACCGCACGCCAAGCGGCGAAATCCGATTGATTTCCGCCGGTCCATTCGCCAAACGGATACGGACCTGAATTGGGGGACCGGACATGACCAGGATCGACGCCAAGTTCGCAGAGCTGAAAGCGAGCGGGAAAAAGGCCTTCGTGGCCTACGTGATGGCCGGCGACCCGGACTATGAAAAGTCGCTTGAGATCGTGAAGTCGCTGCCCGCGGCGGGCGTGGACGTAATCGAGCTTGGCCTGCCCTTCACCGACCCGATGGCCGACGGCCCGACGATCCAGCTTGCTGGCCAGCGTGCGCTGGAAGGCGGCATGACGTTGCAGAAGACCCTCGATCTGGCGACCGAGTTCCGCAAGGACGACGACACGACGCCGATCGTGATGATGGGCTACTACAACCCGATCCATAATCGCGGCGTCGATACCTTCCTTGCCGATGCCAAGGCTGCCGGGATCGACGGGCTGATCATCGTCGACCTGCCGCCGGAAGAGGACGAGGAACTGTGCATTCCGGCGCAGAAGGCCGGGCTGAACTTCATCCGCCTTGCCACGCCCACCACCGACGACAAGCGGCTGCCCAAGGTGCTGCAGAACACGTCGGGCTTCGTCTATTACGTCTCGATCACCGGTATCACCGGTTCGGCCGAGGCGCAGGCCAACGATGTCGGCCCGGAAGTGGCGCGCATCAAGGCCAAGACGGACCTGCCGGTGATCGTGGGCTTCGGTATCCGCACCCCCGAAACGGCAGAGGCGATTGCAGGCATCGCGGACGGCGCGGTGGTCGGGTCCGCCATCGTCGCGAAGATCGCCGACGGCGAACCGACCGATGCGGTGCAGGCATACGTCAAGACGCTGGCCGACGGCGCGCACCGCGCCTGATCGCTTGCCCGCAACGCCCGAGCCGTGCATGGGTACGGCATGAGCCTGCCCCCTGACCGCATCGCCTCCCTTGCCGAAGACCTTCTGAGCGCCCGCGACGGCGGACGCCAGCGCCCGCCCCTGTCTGACACAGAGGACGGGTTCGGCTGGGATGACGCCCACGCCATCGCCGCCCGCATCCGCACCCTGCGCATCACCAGCGGCGAAACGCCCGTGGGGCGCAAGATCGGCTTCACCAACAGGACAATCTGGCCGCTGTACGGGGTCAACGGGCCGATCTGGGGCGATATGTTCGACCGTTCGGTCACGCAACTGGACGCGGCGAAGGCAACGGTCGATCTGCCCAAGGTGCCGGAGCCTCGGATCGAACCCGAGATCGTCTTCGGCTTCGGCGCAACGCCCGCCGCTGCGATGCCGGACGCCGAACTTCTGGATTGCATCGAATGGGTCGCCCACGGGTTCGAGATCGTGACCTCGGTCTACCCCGGCTGGAAATTCGCCGCCGCCGACTGCCAGGCCGCCTTTGGCCTGCACGGCGCGTTGTTCATCGGCCCCCGCCAGCCGCTCGGTTCACTCGGCGCACAGCCCGCCGTGTCGCTGGCCGGTCTGGAACTGACGCTGAAGGGCCGCGACGTGCAGGCCGAAGGCCGCGGCGCCGACGTGCTGGACGGCCCGTTGCAGGCGCTGCGGTTCCTTCTGGACGGGCTGGCGGCCGTGCCGGGCGAGACACCGCTGAAGGCCGGCGACATCGTCACCACCGGTACACTTACCGACGCGATGCCCGTAACCGGTGGCGACCGCTGGCAGACTGAAATTCACGGCTGCGACCTGCCCGGGCTGGACGTCACCTTCCGCTGACACTCCCGGCCGCCTGTGCGTATCACAGCCGCCGCCGCTGCCAATTGTCACCACCGCGCGCGACTGCTAACCAAAGACGCCGCACACATGCCCCGGAGGAAGCATCAATGCCCGTCATCACCGAGATCGAAGACCTCAAACGCATCTATCGTCATCGGACGCCGAAGATGTTCTTCGACTACTGCGAGTCGGGCAGCTGGACGGAACAGACTTTCCGCGAGAACTCTTCGGATTTCGACAAGCTTTACCTGCGACAGCGCGTGGCCGTCGACATGACCGGCCGGTCTACCGCGACGCAGATGATCGGGCAGGACGTGTCGATGCCGGTGGCGCTGGCCCCTGTCGGATCGACCGGGATGCAGTGGCCGGACGGCGAGATCCTTGCCTGCAAGGCGGCGCATGCTTTCGGGACGCAGTTCACCCTGTCGACGATGTCGGTCTGCTCGATCGAGGATGTGGCCGCCCATGTCGACAAACCGTTCTGGTTCCAGCTTTACGTCATGCGCGACTGGGACTTCGTCGTGCGGATGATCGAGCGGGCGAAAGAGGCGAAGTGTTCTGCGCTGGTTCTGACGCTGGACCTTCAGATCCTCGGGCAACGGCACAAGGACCTGAAGAACGGCCTTAGCGTGCCGCTGCGTCCTTCGCTGGCGAATATCTTCGACCTCTCGACCAAGTGGGCCTGGGGCCGCGCGATGATGAAGACCCCGCGCCGCACCTTCGGCAACATCGTGGGACACGCCAAGGGCGTCTCGAACCTGACGTCTCTGTCCGCATGGACAGCGGAAAGCTTCGACCCCCGCCTTGACTGGGAGAAGGTCAAAGAGATCAAGCGCCTGTGGGGCGGGCCGCTGATCCTGAAGGGCATTCTGGATGCCGAGGACGCCAAGCTGGCGCTGAACGTCGGGGCCGACGCCATCGTCGTGTCGAACCACGGCGGGCGGCAACTGGATGGCGCGCTGTCGTCGATCCGCGCGCTGCCGTCGATCCTTGATGCCGTGGGCGACAAGATCGAGGTGCATCTCGACAGCGGCATCCGCTCGGGTCAGGACGTGTTGAAGGCCATGGCGATGGGCGCCAAGGGCACCTTCATCGGCCGTGCCGCGATCTACGGGCTGGGTGCGATGGGTCAGGCCGGTGTCACCCGGGCGCTGGAGATCATCCACAAAGAGCTCGACTTCTCGATGGCGCTGTGTGGCCGACGCACGATTGACGAGGTCGACCGCGACATCCTTCTGATCCCCGAGGATTTCTCGGGCAAGTGGCAGGCAACGGCATGACCGCCGACCTGCCCCGCGCGCTGGACCTGTTGGAACAGGGCGACTGGCAGGCGGCGCATGATATCGTCGAGACCGAAGACGACACGGCATCCGCTTGGGTGCATGCCCTTGTCCACAAGATCGAGGGCGACGACTGGAACGCCGGTTACTGGTACCGGCGCGCCGGTCGTGAAAGGTTTAAGGGCACTGTAAGCGAAGAGATCGCCGCGATCCGGGCCGAGATCGCAGGCTAAGCCGCCTGCGTCTTCGGCTCGCGCCACGCCAGCGCCCAGATCGCCGGCAGGATCACCGCGATGATGATGCTGACCGCGACGAAGGCAAAGCGCAGTCCGAACAGTTCCGCGATGCCGCCGATCATCGACGGGCCCACGAAGAAGCCGACGATCCCCAGCATCCACGCGCGCGACATGGCATAGCTGCGCATCCGTTCCGTCACCCGTGCCCCCAGCAGCGACGTGACCGAGGGAACGACCACCGCCATGCCCATGCCGGTGATCGCGACGCCGATCAGGACAACGGGGACCGAGGGCGCCGCCGCGATGGTCAATGCGCCGATGACGCCCAGAACCGCTGACCAGAAAATCAGCCGCGCATCGCCCAGCCGGGCGCTCAGCAACTGCCCGGACAGCCGCCCGATCCCCATGACCAGACCAAGCGTCGCCGGGCCGAAACTGCCCTGTCCATGCTCGCCGCCCAGCGTGCGCTCGATATGCAGGGCCGACCACGCCTCGGTCGCGTTCTCGCCGATGAAGCCCGCGAACAGGATGACGCCGGTCAGCGCGATGGCGCCCCACGGCAGGCGCGCGGCGGTGTCCGGCGCTTCCTCTTCCACCGGGGCCGCGGTGCGCGGCACGCGCATCAGCAGAACCAGCAGCACGCAGACAAAGGCCATCGCCGGCAGGATCTGTGCCGCCTCCAGCCCTGCACGCCGGGCAATCCCCGAGACCCAAGCCGCCCCCGCGAAGGCGAAGGAGTACATCGCGTGGTTCACGTTCATCAGGTGCATCTTGTGTCGCGCCTCTAGCCCGCTGATGTGCAGGTTCGACGAGATGTCCAGCAGCGCGACGGTCAGGCCCATCGCGAACAGGCATGCGCCCAGAGCGACAACCGTCTGCGGGAACATCGGCAAAAGGACCACGAAACAGACGCAGATGCCGAACAGAGGCATTGCGTAGCGGCCCAGCGTGCCGGTCACCTTCGGAGCGGACCACATCGCGATCAGACCGCCCAGGGCAGACATCAGAAGCGCACCGCCAAGTTCACCGTCGGACGCATCGACACGCGCCTTGATGTCGGGAACCATGGCGGCGAAGCTGCCCCACAGGATACCAACGGACATGAGGCCGGCAGCCGGTGCGCGCGAGATGCGCAGCGCGGTCAGGATGGACATTTCGGGATCCCTTATCTTTTGCCCGCAGCCGTGGCGTGCGGGTCTTGCGGCGGACGCTATCCCCGGCCTGCCCGGAAGCGCAAGACGGCGATGGCCCATCCGGCCACTATTTGCCCTTCCCTCGGGTCCCGATCTGCACTATAGGCGGCGCTTCACCGGGCATACACCCTTGGAGGATGCCCATAACACTCAGTTAGGAGACGAATTATGGCTGGCGAGATTCCTGATCTTGTAGCCACGGAGCGTTCGGGGACAGGCAAGGGGGCCGCCCGTCAAGCACGCCGTGACAATCTGGTACCTGGTATCGTGTACGGGGGCGGTGTCGATCCGCTGCCGATCAACCTTCCCTTCAATGAACTGCTGAAGCGCCTGAAAGCCGGCCGCTTCCTTGCCACGCTGTTCAACATGGAGGTCGAGGGACACGAAGATGTCCGCGTGATCTGCCGCTCTGTGCAGCGCGATGTGGTGAAGGACCTTCCGACCCACGTCGACTTCATGCGCCTGCGTCGCACCACGAAGATCAACCTGTACATCCCGGTCGAGTTCGTCGGCCAGGAAGAGTCGCCCGGCATCAAGAAGGGCGGCGTTCTGACCGTCGTTCGTCCGGAAGTCGAACTGGTTGTGACCGCTGGTGACATTCCGGACCACATCACCGTGGACGTGTCGAAGCTGAACGTCGGCGACACCGTGACCATCTCGGCAGTCACCCTGCCGGAAGGCGCGAAGCCGACCATCGACCGCGACTTCGTGATCGCCAACATCACCGCGCCTTCGGGCCTGCGTGGCGGTGGCGACGACGAGGAAGAGGGCGATGCGGACGCCGCAGAGGCAACCGCCGAGGAGTAATCCCCGGTCGCATCGACAAGACATTCGCAGCGGAGCCTTCGGGCTCCGTTGTTCGTTTCAGACCAGCCTGTCCGTGATCGTTCGCAAAAATGATCGCAAATAGTTGGAATTCTGAAAGAGCGGCAAGCCGCCCTTCCCGCCGCCCAGCATGGCCCCCGAACGCCCCGCCATTGCACGCGTCGCGCGGCGCGGATAGACCCTTCGCAACTGCAGCAAGGAGCCCCGCCCCATGCGTCTGTTCGTCGGTCTGGGAAATCCGGGCGCCAAGTACGCCCGCAACCGTCACAACATCGGTTTCATGGCGGTCGACCGCATTGCCGAGGATCACGGCTTTGGTCCGTGGCGCGGCAAGTTCCAGGGCCAGGTGTCCGAGGGGCGGCTGGGCATGGAGAAGGTGCTGCTGCTGAAGCCCGAGACCTACATGAACCTGTCCGGCAACTCGGTGTCCGCTGCTGCCCAGTTCTACAAGATCGGGATCGAGGACATCATCGTCTTCCACGACGAACTGGACCTTGCCCCCGGCAAGTGCCGGTTCAAGACCGGTGGCGGGCATGCGGGGCACAACGGGCTTCGGTCGATCCATTCGCAGATCGGCGACAAGTATCATCGTGTGCGCATGGGCATCGGCCACCCCGGCCACAAAGATGCGGTGTCGCACTACGTCCTGCACGATTTCTCGAAGGCGGATCAGGAGTGGCTCGACGACCTGCTGCGCGGGATTTCGGACGGGGCGAAGGTTCTGGCCGAGGGACAGACGGGCAAGTTTCTGAACGCCGTCGCCCTGCGCACCGCGCCTCCTCGGTCCTCTACGTCCGAGAAGAAACCGGAGCCTGCACCGAAGCCTGCCAGCACGCCCGAACCTGAACCCGAAGCCGCGCCCGATTCGCGCAGCCCGCTTCAGAAGCTCGTGGACAAGTTCAAATGAACCTGCGCGCGGCGCTGCGCGATCAGGCGGTCTCGTGTGAACAGCTGGGCTCTCCGTTCAACGCCCGCCTTTTGCGATTGATCGCGGATCGGCTAAAGCCCGGAGCCGCCATCGCCGACCGTCTGCTCGGATGGGACGGCGACATTTCCTCTCGCGGGCATTCGGTGCCGTTGCGGCTGGTCGGCAGCCTGCACGGGCTGGTGATCGAGGGCGAAGCCCCCGAGCTTGCCGCCTGCTATCCCCCGCACGACGCCGACGATGACACGCTGTGGGCCGCCGTGCGGTCGGCGATAGAAGATCACGCCGAACGGCTGGGCCAGTGGCTTGACCGGCCACCCCAGACGAATGAAACCGGACGAAGCGCGGTTCTTATCGCCGCCGGTCACTGGCTGACCGATGTGTACGGCCTGCCGATCGTTCTGTCGGAACTTGGCGCCAGCGCCGGCCTTAACCTGTTCTGGGACCGCTATGCGCTGGACCTGCCCGGCGGCCGCCTTGGCCCTGCCGATCCGGTGCTGACCCTTGCGCCCGACTGGGACGGCCCCCTGCCCCCCAAGGCTGCTCCGACGGTTATCGAGCGGCGCGGCACCGACCTGACGCCGCTGGACCCAAGCTTGCAGACGGATCGCCAACGCCTGTGCGCCTATGTCTGGCCCGATCAGACCAACCGTTTGACGCGCACCCGCGCGGCGCTGGCTGCGGCCAAGCCGGTGGTGGACGCCGCCGACGCGGCGGATTGGCTGGAAACCCGGCTGGCCGAGCCGCGGCCGGGACGGTTGCACCTGATCTACCACACCATCGCGTGGCAGTATTTTCCCGAGGCGGTCAAAGCCCGCGCCCGCGCCTTGATCGAGGCCGCCGGCGAGAACGCCACCGACGACGCCCCGATTGCGTGGCTGGGGATGGAAGCCGACGATGGCTCGCCCGGCGCCGGCATGACGCTGCGTCTATGGCCCGGCGACAGAACAGTCCGGCTGGGACGGGTGGATTTCCACGGGCGGTGGCTGCGCTGGGCGCCCGAAGGTTGATCGCCGCGCGGCAGCAACTAACATCGTGACCGACAAATTCCGGAGACGCCCCATGGACATGGACCCTTCAGTCAACGTGCTCGGCGAGCCGCTCGAGACCTGCTCGGACCGCCCGCTGACCGGGTTCTTCCGGAACGGATCCTGCGACACATGCAATGAGGATGCAGGTAGCCACACGGTCTGCGCCGTTATGACCGCCGAGTTTCTTGCCTTCTCGAAATACGTAGGCAACGACCTGTCGACGCCGCGTCCGGAGCTGGGCTTTGCGGGGCTCGAGCCCGGCGATCACTGGTGCATCTGTGCGGCGCGGTTCCTGCAGGCCCATGACGAGGGCTGCTCGCCCGAGGTCGACCTGTCGGCGACCCACATGCGCGCGCTAGAGATCGTGCCGCTGTCGGTGCTTCAGGAACGGGCGATGACGGCGGATTGACCCCGCGCGCCGGGCATGCGACCCCGTTGGGCAAGCCAGCGAGCGCCCCGGCGAAGCCAGCCCGATCCCCGAACCAGCAAGAGACAGGCCATGAGCTTTATCGCAATGAACCGCTTCCGGATTCTGCCCGGCAAGGAAGAGACCTTTGAAACCATCTGGAAGAGCCGCGAGAGCCGGCTGAAAGAGCTGAAAGGCTTCCGCGAGTTCCGGCTGCTGAAAGGCCCCGAGGGCGAAGGCTATACGCTGTATTCCAGCCACGTGGTCTGGGACAGCCGTGACGACTTCGAGGCGTGGACCAAGTCAGAGCAGTTCCGCGACGCGCACCGCAATGCCGGGAACAGCGGCACCAAGGACGTGATGGCCGGACCGCCGCAGTTCGAGGGATTCGAGACGGTTCTGCACGAGGCGTAGGCCCCGTCAGGCCGCCCGCCCGGGCCGTTCTGCCGGTTTCTCGGCAGGCTTTTCGGTCGCCTTCTCGGAATCGGGCCGTAGTTCGTCGCCCATCAGATCGTCGATGAACAGGCTTAGAAGCTGCGGGCGGCCGGACACCCCGGCCTTGCGATAGATCGCGTTCGACTGGGCCTTGACCGTGCCTTCCGACGTCTTGCGCATGGCCGCGATTTCCTGAATGGACAGCCCCTTCAGCAGGAACATCGCCACGTCGTATTCCGCCGTCGTCAATTGCCACGACGCGAAACGGTCCTCGATCAGATCATGAAACGCGCCCGACGCGATGCGCAGCCGGTCTTCCAGCGCGTCGGCGCGGCGGAAGGACTGGCGCAACGCCATCGCGCCCAGCACCAATCCCAGCACCAGCCCGAGCGATGCGCCGATTTCAAGGAATTCGCGGGTCTGCCAGCTGATCGGTTTCAGGCGCACGCCGATCACGGTCATCGCAATGTCCGATACGAAAAAAATCGCACAGATCGCCTGCACGAACAGAATACCGATTACCAGTGTCCGACGTTTCACGGGGCTGCCTGTTCCGTCTCTGCGCGTCCTGTCCGCCCCCCGCCGGACAGTCCTTACCTATACTGAAATAGCGAAATCCGCCAACTCGGCGGCCAATGGTCTGCGTTCAATCGTTTGGCGGCACCGGGGGACGCTCTGGCCTGTCGGGTCCGTTTGGCCTGTCCGGTCCCTCGGCCCAGTCCGGGCGGTCAGGGGTGTCCGGACGGTCGGGGAAATCCGGACGGTCGGGGCCGTCCGGTCTGTCTGGCGGTTCGGGCCGCCCCGGTCTGTCCGGGCGGTCCGGAACATCGGGGCTGTCGGGCCAGTCCGGTGCATTGACCGCGCCCGGCGGCGCCAACCCGGGGAACAGACGCGGCCCGTCCGGCCCCGAGCCGCCACCGCTTGTATAGTCGCGCAAGATCTCGCCGGTCCGGGGATTGACGATGATCTCGCGCTCTCTGTCGCCGTCGTGACCGACGACGCGCAAACGGCCCAGCAACGTGTGACTGATCTCGACATCGGTATAGCCGTAGATGCGCAGCTGTTCGGCCACCTGCTCGTCAAGCGACGCTGCGCGCACCGATACCGGTGTCATCAGTAGGATCATTGCGACCGTGAGTGCCTGTCTGAGCATGTCTCCGCCTTCGGACGATTCTAGATCTTTCCGATTGTTGATGCGGCGGTCCCAGCTGGGGACAAAGACCGCCGCATCTTATTGGAACGTCTACCGGCTTTGGGATCCCGGCGCCGCTCTGTATTTTCGTGTCTGCCCGCGAATGGGTCCCCCTGACCGCCAGAAGACGCGTCCGAAGGCGCCCTCGATGCAGGATTGGTCAGATCCGCACCGAGGGCCTTTGTCCCGATCGCCGCTTTGGGGGGCGGCTGCGTGGTGGTGGCACACACGAGATGCAATTCGGATGCCATGGGCCCCGGCAGAGCGCCATAAACCTTCGGCCAGAGCGCATAAACCCCGGTTTATGACCTTAAGAAACAAGGGAGTTCAGCGAGTTGCGTCGCTTTCCCCTCGCGCGGCAGCGCATCTGCCGGTTGCGCGACGCGAACGCTAGACGCCTTCAGGACTGTGCGCACGCGCCCGCAAAAATGCGGCGGCACGGCAATTCGGCGCCGGAGATCCCGGCGCCGATTCGCAGGTCAGCCGAGATCCTGACCCAGATGCTGAGCGACGGCGAAGATGTCCTTGTCGCCCCGCCCGCACATGTTCATGCAGATGATGTGATCCTTCGGAAGCTCCGGTGCGATCTTCATCACGTGGGCCAGCGCGTGGCTGGGTTCGAGCGCGGGGATGATGCCCTCGGTCTCGCAGGACAGCTGGAACGCCTCCAGCGCTTCCTTGTCGGTGATCGCCACGTATTCCGCGCGGCCCGTGTCATGCAGCCACGAGTGCTCGGGGCCGATGCCGGGATAGTCGAGACCCGCCGAGATCGAGAAGCCCTCAAGGATCTGGCCGTCGTCGTCCTGCAGCAGGTAGGTGCGGTTGCCGTGCAGCACGCCGGGACGCCCGCCGGTCAGCGAGGCGCAGTGCTCCATCTTCTCGTTCACGCCCTTGCCACCGGCCTCGACGCCGATGATACGGACCTCTTTGTCGTCAAGGAACGGGTAGAACAGGCCCATCGCGTTCGAGCCGCCGCCAATGGCCGCGATGATGGTGTCGGGCAGACGACCCTCGGCCTCCATCATCTGCTCTTTGGTTTCCTTGCCGATGATCGACTGGAAATCGCGGACCATCGCCGGATACGGGTGCGGCCCCGCAACGGTGCCGATGCAGTAGAACGTGTCGCGCACGTTGGTCACCCAATCGCGCAGGGCGTCGTTCATCGCGTCCTTCAGCGTGCCACGCCCCGAGGTTACCGGCACCACCTCGGCGCCCAATAGCTTCATGCGGAACACGTTGGGCTTTTGCCGCTCGACGTCGTGCGCGCCCATGTAGACGACGCATTTCAGGCCGAACTTGGCGCAGACCGTCGCGGTGGCCACGCCGTGCTGACCGGCGCCGGTTTCCGCGATGATGCGGGTCTTGCCCATGCGGCGGGCAAGGATGATCTGGCCCAGCACGTTGTTGATCTTGTGCGCGCCGGTGTGGTTCAACTCGTCGCGCTTGAAATAGACCTTGGCGCCGCCCAGACGCTCGGACAGGCGCTCGGCGTGGTATAGCGGCGACGGACGGCCGACATAGTGCTTCCACAGGAAGTCCATCTCGTCCCAAAAGCTTTTGTCGGTCTTCGCCTTCTCGTATTCCGCCTCGAGATCGAGGATCAGCGGCATCAGCGTTTCCGACACGAACCGCCCGCCATACAGGCCGAAACGGCCATTCTCGTCGGGGCCCGTCTTGTACGAGTTGGGAAGATCTTCGGCCATGGTGCGCCCTCTTGAACTGGTTCACCCGCGTTTAATGCGAAAGCCCCACGCGGTAAAGCCGCGCGCCGTGTCTCGGGGTTCCGACACGATGGCAATTGACGCGCGGCGCGGCTTGGCGGCACTCTCGGAACGGGAGAAGGACCCCGGGAGGAAGATCATGAAGACCAAGACCATGCTGTGCGCAGGCACGGCCCTGTTCGCGTTCGCGCCCGCGGTATGGGCCGCCGACTGCGCATCAATGACAGAGGCCGCGCCCGAAGGCGTGACCATCACCGAAGCCGTGCAGACCGAGGCGACCGACGAAATCCCCGTCGCCCACTGCCTGCTGCGCGGCGTGATGGACGAGCGGACCGGGATGGACGGAAAGCCCTATGCGCTGCGCTTTGAACTGCGGATGCCGGACGACTGGCAGGGCCGGTTCATGCATCAGTTCAACGGCGGCAACGACGGCAAGGTGGTCCCGGCAACCGGCGAAGGCACCGGCGTCGCGATGGGCAACCCTGCGCTGGCACGGGGCATGGCCGTGGTCTCGTCGGATGCGGGTCACGACGGCGAAGCGAACCCAGACGCCGGGCTGGCCGGGTCGAATATGTTTGGCTTCGATTTCGAGGCCCGGCGCGACTATGGCTATTCCGCCGTGGCCAAGCTGCACCCTGTGGCGCTTGCACTGGTCGAAAGCTACTACGGCCGCGCGCCGGATCACGTGTACGGTTATGGCCGGTCCAACGGCGGCCGCCACGCGATGGTTGCGGCAGAGCGGATGCCCGATGCCTTCGACGGGTTGCTGGCCGGCTATCCGGGCTTCAACCTTCCGAAAGCCGCGGTCCAGCATGCGTGGGACGTGCAATCCTTCCGCGCGGTGGGCGACAGCCTTGCCACCGCTTTCACCGCGGACGAGCTTGCCGCCGTGTCGGATGCGGTCACCGCCGCCTGTGACGGGTTGGACGGGCTGGAGGACGGCGTGATCTTCGACGTCGAAGGTTGTCAGGCAGCGTTCGACCCGGCCTCGATGTCCTGCGAAGCGGGGCAGAACAGCATGTGCCTTCCGGAAGACAAGGTCGCGGCGCTGGTGAAAATCCACGCCGGGCCGACGGATAGTTCCGGCAAGCAGCTATACAGTGACTGGGTCTGGGACACCGGAATCGCGACCGGGAACTGGCGGTTCTGGAAACTGGAAAGCCCGATCCCGCCGTGGGGGAAGAAGCCCCTGATCGCGGTCATGGGCTCTGGCTCGCTGGCGCAGATCTTCACCACTCCGCCGACGCAGGTCGCGGGCGACCCGGAATCCCTCGAAGCCTTCCTGATGGCCTTCGACTTCGACACGGACGCTGCGAAGATCTGGGCTACCTCCGAGGCGTTCCCCGAAAGCCCGATGGAGGTGATGACTCCGCCCTCGGCCGCCGAGCCGACGCTGGACGGCATGGAAACCGCGGGCAGCAAGCTGATCGTGTTCCATGGCGTGTCGGATCCTGTGTTCTCGTTCAAGGACACCGCCGACTGGTATGCCCGCCTGATGGAGAACAACGCAGCAGCCAACGACTTCGTGCGGCTCTACGCGATCCCCGGAATGCCGCACGGACAGGGCGGCAACGCGCCGGACGAGGTCGACATGCTGGGCGCGCTGATCGCATGGGTCGAGGATGGAACCGCCCCGGCGGCTGTGACGGCGACGATCCGTGAAAGCAACGAGGAAGCCGATAGTGGCAATCTCGGTGCGACCCGTCCGCTGTGCCCGTGGCCGCAGCACGCGCAGTACACCGGAGACGATCCGATGGCGGCGAGCAGTTTTACCTGCGAATAACGCGACTGACGCCCGTCCCTTCCCGGGGGGCGGGCGTTTCTACGCCAGAGGCTTCTTGAACCCGACGTGGCTGGGCTCGTAGCCCAGCGCCTCGTAGAACTTGCGGGACTCGGTCCGCTGGGCATTCATCGTCAGTTGCATCAACCGGCAGCCAGCCGCACGCGCCCGCGCCTCGGCGTCGTCGAACATCGCCCGGCCCAGCCCGCGTCCCCGCATCGTATCGGACACCCGCACGCCTTCCACCTGCGCCCGCCGCGCGGCGCTGATCGACAGGCCCGAGATGAAGGTGATCTGGTAGGTCGCGACTACGGCGCCGTCTTCCTCGCCCACGATCAGGTGGTTCGCGCCTTCCTCGGCCATCGCGTCAAAGGCGGCAAGATAGCCGTCCATATCGGACTGTTCGCGTCCCTGCCCCAGAAAATCGTTGGCCAGCAAGGCGACAACCGCAGGGACATCCTCGCGCCGGGCCTCGCGCCAGATCATGCCAGCGCCTTCGCAAGCGCCGCGATCTTCGCGGGGTCCTTCACGCCGGGCGCGCTTTCGATGCCTGAGGACAGGTCGACCTGCCGCACGCCGGTCAGACGAACCGCCTCGGCGACATTCTCGGGCGTCAGTCCGCCCGCCAGCATCCACGGCACCGGCCAGCGGCGCCCCGCGATCAGCGTCCAGTCGAAAGCGACGCCGTTGCCACCGGGGCGGTCGTCATCCGGCGACGGCTTTGCGTCCAGCAGGATCTGGTCGGCGACGGCGGCATATTTGTCCAGCGCGGGAAGATCGTCAGCGGTGGCGATCCCGACCGCCTTCATCACCGGCAGCCCGTAGTGCGCTTTTACCTCGGCCACACGCTCGGGCGTCTCCTGCCCGTGCAGTTGAAGCATATCGAGCGGCACCGCGCCCGTAATCCGGTCCAGAAGATCGTTGTCGGCGTTCACCGTCAGCGCGACCTTGCAGATGCCGACCGGAACCTCTGCCGCCAGCGCCGCCGCGGTTTCCAGCGAGACGTTCCGAGGCGATTTCGGGAAGAACACGAAGCCGACATAGGCCGCCCCCGCCTTGGCGGCGGCCTCGATGTCTTCGGGCCGGGACAGGCCGCAGAACTTGATGCGTGTGGTGGTCATGGCACGCGAGGGTCTAGCTCGCCTTGCGATCATCCTCAAGCAGCGCCAGCACGTCGTCCGACGTGCCCGGCTTCTCGTGCCGGATGCGCGTCACCTCGCGGGCGAGCTTTTCCTTCTCGCGGCGCTGGCGGGCGGCTTCGGCGCGATGCTTGTGCTCGCGCAGCCATTCCCAGACGAAGCCCAGCAGCAGGCCAACAACGACACCGCCCAGGATCACAAGGAACAGTGGCAGCGTGATCGACGAGTTAAAGCCCAGCAGCAAACTGGTCTGCTCGGGAAGGACGTTCAGCGTCACCATCTCGCGGTTCGCAAGGGCAACGGTGATAAGGCAGACCGCGATGACGGCCAGAATAAGATAGCGGATATAGCGCATTAGGATCTCAGGCGTTTCCGTTCAGCCGGTCGCGCAGCAGCTTGCCGGTCTTGAAGAAGGGGACATGTTTCTCGTCCACCTCAACGGATTCGCCGGTGCGCGGGTTCCGTCCCAGTCTGGCATCCCGCTTCTTGACGGAAAAGGCCCCGAAACCGCGCAGTTCGACGCGGTCGCCGCGCGCCATCGCCTCAATCACCTCTTCGAAGATGGTGTTGACGATACGTTCGACGTCGCGCTGGAACAGGTGCGGATTTTCGTCTGCGATCTTCTGGATCAATTCCGAGCGGATCATTGGCAGCATTCCCCCATCGCATTCAAAAATCGGCCGCGTTTTCACGGCTCTAGATATCGTATGACTATAGGCCAACTCTAGAAGGCACAAAACAACAGCGCCACGAGTTTCGCGACAGAAAAGCTGTTTTCGGCATGGATTCGCGCGTCGATGCGGCGGCGCAGCAGGAAAAATCCAATGATTTCGCTGAATTCCGGGCAGTCCGAATAACGCACAGGCACAGATGATTCGCGGATCAGGCGATTCTCTGCGCCGCCACGCGCGCGGTTTCAGCCGGCGGTCACCTGCTTCAGCCGGTCCTTCGTCTCGGGCATCCGGGCCAGCGACGCCTCGATCCGCTGCTTCCATTTGGGGCCACGCGACAGCGCGTCCTCGTAGGCCTCGGCAAGCTCGTCGGGGCGCTCATCGGCCAGCGCCTCGACCAGAAAGGCGGCCTGCGCGCGATCCTTGCGAGCCTTCAGGCTGTCCGTCCCGTCGCGCCGCCGGTCCGCGACGATCAGCTTATGGATCGCAAAGCGTTCGGGGCGCGGGATCTGCACCAGAATGCCGGACCGGTACAGCGCGACGGCCGGAATCGGATCGGCGATCAGGTAATTCAGGTGATGCAACGCCTGCGCGCTGACCCCCAGCGCCGGCAGATCGCGCAAGCCTTCGTCGGCGTCGAAGCTGGGTGTGAGGAATTCGACCATAGCCTCGCCCCGCGCCTCGCGCCAGCGCCAGACCTTTCGTCCATCAAGGCTTGGCACCGGGTCGAAAGACAAACCCTTCAGCGCTTCGCCCAAATTTTCCGTGACCTTGTCCCCCAGGGCAAGCGACAGGCGCTCGAAGCTGGCGATATCGATGTCCAACGTCTGCGCCATCGCATCGAAGCCGAGCCTTACACCCAACTCGCCTTCGTACAGACGAAAAGCCACGGTGCCGACGATGGTACCGCCAAGGCGGAACAGGCCCGCTCGCGCGAAGGAAGTAAGAAGCGATCCCGTCGTGGCGTCTAGCCCGGCATAGCCTTCTGCCCGCAAGATCCGTACCAAACGGGACCTTTGGGGTGCCCTCTCTTTCTGTCCTTCCCTCATTTCTGTTGCGCGTTGCAGGCGGGCTCGGAGTTCTTCGGTGTCTTCGCCAATGTACCGGGAAACGACCTTCTGACCCATGCGGTACCTGTCGTACCAATAGGCGCGCCCGCGCATTTCCTTGCGCTCCAGCGTTCCTTGGATCTGCGACACGGCTTCGTCCTGCAGAAGCAGGCGAAGGTCGAGATAGGCGGCCGTTCCCACGGCGGAGTGCTGTTTGATCATCATAGCCATACGCAACAAAATAATTTCCGTTGCGTATCACCCATTCACCTCATACGCAACGAAAATTTTTTTGTTGCGTATAGATTTGAGAGAAACGCGCGGCAAGCTTTCAATCGTTTGCAACAAAAAACCCCGCGCCTTTCGGCGCGGGGTTCGCTTCACCGGCGCGTGCCGGGAAATGTCTTACTCGTCGCCCTTCAGAGCGGCGCCGAGGATGTCGCCCAGCGACGCACCCGAGTCAGAGGAACCGTACTGTTCGACGGCTTCTTTCTCTTCGGCGATCTCGCGAGCCTTGATCGACAGGCCAAGGCGGCGGGTCTTCGCGTCGACGTTGGTGACGCGGACGTCGACCTTGTCGCCAACCTGGAAGCGCTCGGGGCGCTGTTCGGCACGGTCACGCGACAGGTCGGAGCGGCGGATGAACGACTTGAGGCCGTCGTATTCCACTTCGATGCCGCCGTCCTCGATCGCCGTGACTTCCACGGTGATGATCGAGCCACGCTTGACGCCGTCCATGGCTTCCGCGAACGGGTCGCCTTCCAGAGCCTTGATCGAGAGCGAGATGCGCTCTTTCTCGGTGTCCACCTCGGTGACGACGGCTTTCACCATGTCGCCCTTGCGGTAGTTCTGGATCGCATCCTCGCCACGCTGGTCCCACGACAGGTCCGAAAGGTGAACCATGCCGTCGATGTCGTTGTCGAGACCGATGAACAGACCGAATTCGGTGATGTTCTTGACCTCGCCCTCGACCTCGGTGCCCATCGGGTGCGACTCTTCGAAGACTTCCCACGGGTTGCGCATGGTCTGCTTGAGACCCAGCGAAACGCGGCGCTTCGCGGTGTCGATTTCCAGGACCATGACTTCGACTTCCTGAGAGGTCGACACGATCTTGCCCGGGTGGACGTTCTTCTTGGTCCACGACATTTCCGAAACGTGCACCAGACCTTCGACGCCCGGCTCCAGTTCCACGAACGCACCGTAGTCGGTGATGTTCGTGACGCGGCCGGTGTGAACCGACTCGATCGGGAACTTGGCTTCGACGGAATCCCACGGATCGTCCTGCAGCTGCTTCATGCCGAGGCTGATACGGTGGGTTTCCTTGTTGATCTTGATGACCTGGACCTTGACGGTCTCGCCGATCGACAGGATCTCGGACGGGTGGTTGACGCGGCGCCAGGCCATGTCGGTGACGTGCAGCAGGCCGTCCACACCGCCAAGGTCGACGAACGCGCCGTACTCGGTGATGTTCTTGACCACACCGTCCACGGCGTCGCCTTCGCTGAGCTTGCCGATGACTTCGGCGCGCTGCTCGGCGCGGGACTCTTCAAGGATGGCACGGCGCGAGACAACGATGTTGCCACGGCGGCGGTCCATCTTGAGGATCTGGAACGGCTGCTTGAGACCCATCAGCGGGCCGGCGTCGCGCACGGGGCGCACATCGACCTGCGAACCGGGAAGGAAGGCAACGGCGCCGCCGAGGTCGACGGTGAAGCCGCCCTTGACGCGGCCGAAGATCGCGCCTTCGACGCGCTGATCGTCGGCATAGGCCTTCTCGAGGCGATCCCAGGCTTCTTCGCGGCGCGCTTTGTCACGGCTGATGACAGCTTCGCCACGGGCGTTCTCGACGCGGTCGAGGAAGACTTCGACTTCGTCACCGACAGCGATGTCGGGCGCTTCACCGGGATTCGCGAATTCTTTGAGTTCGACACGGCCTTCCATCTTGTAGCCGACGTCGATGATGGCTTGGCCGGCTTCGATGGCGATGACCTTGCCTTTGACAACCGAACCTTCGTTCGGGGTGTCGATTTCGAGGCTTTCATTAAGGAGGGCCTCGAATTCCTCCATGGATGCGTTATGAGCCATGTGGCGTCTGTTTTCCTTCATAGGTGTTTTGCGGGCCGTGCGGTTGTCTCCGCCGGTCTTGGGGTTTCATTGGTCAACGGGTCCGTAAAACAAAGAGGGCCGGTGGTCCCGACCCTGCTCGTCTCGATGTCTTGCGGTTGATCCCGTCTTGTCGACGGGGGGCGATATAGCCAAGAGACCGGGAAAACGCAAGCCCCGGAGCCGATTTGCCGGGCACGATACTGCCGCAAGGTCAGCCGGTCGCGCCGCCCTGGTCCGACGGGTCCGCCCCGGTCCGCCATTCATAGTGGTTGTCCCAGCTATCGCTGCCGGTAAGGCGGAAGCCACAGCTTTCGTAGAACGCGTTCGCCCGGCTGCCGCGAAGCGCCATCAGGCGAACCGGAAGCCCTGCGTCGCGCGCCTCTTGCAGCACGACCTTCACGACCGCCTTGCCCCGTCCGACGCCCTGCATGTTGGGACGCAGGTACAGGTGGTCGAGGTACAGGTGATCCTCGCGCCGCCTGACCACGACGAAGCCGACAAGGTCGCCATCGACCTCGATCAGCCGTGTGTCGGGCGGGGCGAACGATCCGAGAAACCGCTCGCGCGCCCTGACAGGATCGAACCGGTCCAGCGCTTCGAGACTGGGCCGCATCGCATCCACCCGGATCTCTGCCAGCCGTGGCCCGTCTTCGGCTTTGGCGGGCGCAAGGAGAATGTCGGTCCGGTCCGGGATCAGCAATACCGCTCTGGCCCGTTCCACTGCCCCGCGTTGTAGCGGTCGCCGTGGCACCAGCCGACGGGCAGAATCTTCTCGATCTCGGCCAGCTCGCTTTCGCCCAGCGTGATCTCGGTCCCGCGCACCAGCTCGCGGAAGTGTTCTGCGGTGCGGGTTCCGGGGATCGGGATGATGTTGTCGCCCTGCGCCAGCGTCCACGCGATAGCGATGGCGGCGGTCGGCTCTCCCATCTCGGCGGCGAAGGCGCGCAGCGCGTCGGTGTATTCAAGGTTCGCCGGAAGGGTATCGGGCTGGAAGCGGGGGTTCCCCTTGAGGAAGCCGATGCTCTCGACCTTCTCCATCGACGGAGGTGTGTCCGTCAGCAGGCCACGGCCCACCGGCGAGAACGCCACGAGCGCCGCGCCCAGGTCCTTGGCCGCCTGCAACAGACCCAGTTCCGGCGCGCGGGTCGACAGCGAGTATTCCGACTGCACAGCCGCAATCGGCGCGGCGGCTGCGGCGCGACGCAGGCTGGACGGGGCGATCTCGGAAAAACCGATGGACTTGCACTTGCCCTTTGCCACCAGCGCCTGAAGGGCTTCGGCAGCCTCTTCGATCGGCATGTCTGCCTGACGGCGGTGGATGTAGTACAGCTCGACGCAATCCACACCCAGCCGCTTCAGGCTGCCGTCCAGTTCGGCCTCCAGATGCGCGAGGTCGTTGCGATAGCAGCGGTTGCCATCCGCGTCCTTGGTGATCCCGCCCTTGGTGGCGATCACGAAGTGGTCCTTTGCGGACGGGTTCGCGGCGAGGTAGGCGCCGATGGTCTCTTCCGACTTGCCGCCTGCGTAGACGTTGGACGTGTCGATATGGGTGACGCCCAGTTCGACCGCCGCGTCCAGCACGCCGAAGCTCTCGTCCTGCGTGGTGGGGCCGTAGAACGGACCGAAGGACATTGCCCCGATCCCCAGAGCCGAAACCTCGGTCGTGCCCAGCTTGCGTTTCTGCATCATGCGTCTCCCGTCATCCTGCGTTCGATCTCGGCGATGGCGCGGGCCACCGCCTGTTCTATCGTCATGTCGCTCGTGTCGATCAGAACCGCATCCGCGGCCTGCGTCATCGGCGCATCCGCCCGACCGGCATCCCGCGCGTCGCGCGCCAACTGGTCGGCCAGAACCTCGTCATAGGTAACGGTCAGTCCCTTGCCGGCCAGTTCCTTGTGGCGACGGGCGGCGCGGACCTCGGCAGAGGCGGTGACGAACAGCTTTGCATCGGCCTCTGGGCAAATGACGGTGCCGATGTCGCGACCGTCCAGAACCGCGCCGCCGGGACGGCGGGCGAATTCCTTCTGGAAGGCGACCAGCGCCTTTCGGACGGCGGGCATCGCGGCGACCTGACTGGCGGCGTCGGCCACCTGCGGGGTGCGCAGGCCGTCGCGGTGCAGGTCGTCCGGCGTCAGCGCCAGGGCTGCCTGCAGCGCGTCCTCGCCGGTCAGCGTCCGCGCGCCAACGGCGCGGTACAACAAGCCGGTATCGAGATGCGCAAACCCGAAATGCGCCGCCACCTGTTTCGAGATCGTGCCTTTGCCGGCGGCGGCGGGGCCGTCGATGGCCACGGTGAAGGGGCTATCGGTCATCGGTCACCTGTGTCGTAAGATCCGGATCGTCCGCGGCCACCTGCGGCAGCGGGTCCGAGATCGGATAGTAGTCGCCCTTGAAGGCGCAGAAGATATGACCCGCCAGCGCCAGCCCGGTCTCGCCGTCAAGCGTGCCTGCGTGGATCGAGATATGGCTGCCGGGCCCGTCCCAGAACAAGCTGGACCCGCAGCGGGGGCAAAAGCCGCGCCGGGCCTCTGGCGAGGACTGATACCACGCAACGGGCCCAGTCACCTTGACCGTATCGCGCGGGGCGGAGGTGGCGGCGACGAAGTGCCCAGAGGTCTTGCGGCATTGGATACAGTGGCAGGCGACCACCGGACGCAACGGCCCGGTCACGGCATAGCGGACATCGCCGCACAGGCAGCTGCCCTCGACCATCACCCGGCCCGCCGGTAGACCTGAAAGATGCGGATCCAGCCGCCCTGCCCGTCCGCGTTTTCCTGCAGGACGGACATCAGCCGGTCGTCGTCCGACACCCGGCGCAGAGCTTTCGAGACAACGACCCCGCTTGCGACGGCCTCGCTCGACAGGCTGCCGTCCGGCTCGTCGGTCACCGAGAAGCTGTCGAGACCGGGAAAGTCGGCAGGCACCGCGCTGCCATCCGCGGGCGCGGCAAAAGAGGTCTCCATCTCCTGCCCGTCCTTGACCCAGCGCACGGTGAAGGACAGTCGGTCGCCGTCCTGTTCGATGATATAGTCGCCGCTTTCCGGCGGCCCGCCGGCCGAGTAGTGGCTGAGTTCCGAAATCAGCTGCCAGTGTCCGACGCAGGGGCTCAACGGTTGCTCCGCACCAGTTGCGCACCAAGGGTCGTCATCAGCGGCTCGAAGATCGGGAACGAGGTGGCGATGGGTCCGCTGTCATCCACAGAGACGGGTTTCTCGGACGCCATGCCGCAGCACAGGAAGGACATCGCGATGCGGTGGTCCAACCGCGCCTCGGCGGTCGCGCCGCCGGGGACGCCGCCGGGGCCCATGCCGGTGACGATCAGCGTGTCCTCGTCTTCTTCGATGGCAACGCCGCAGGCTTCCAGCCCGCGCGCCATCGCGTCGATCCGGTCGCTTTCCTTCACGCGCAGTTCCTTGACGCCCTTCATCACGGTCCGGCCCTCGGCGAAGGCTGCGACGACCGACAGGATCGGGTATTCGTCGATCATCGAAGGGGCGCGTTCCGGCGGCACCTCGATGCCCTTCATGTTCGGCGAGAAGCGGGCGCGCAGGTCGGCGACGGGTTCGCCGCCCTCTTCGCGCTCGTTCTCGAAGGTCAGGTCCGCGCCCATCTCTTTCAACGTGGTGTACAGCCCCGCGCGGGTCGGGTTCAGGCCGATGTTCGGCACCAGCACGTCCGAGCCTTCCACGATCAGCGCGGCACAGACCGGGAAGGCCGCCGACGACGGATCGCGCGGAACGGCGATGGTCTGGGGCTTCAACTCGGGGCGGCCGGTCAGGGTGATCACGCGGCCCTCGTCGGTGTCTTCCACCGTGATCTCGGCACCGAAGCCCGCAAGCATGCGCTCGGTGTGGTCGCGGGTCGGCTCTTTCTCGATCACGACGGTCTGGCCGGGCGCGTTCAGACCCGCCAGCAGAACGGCCGACTTCACCTGCGCCGAGGCCATGGGCAGCGTGTAGGTCACCGGCACCGGATCGGCCGCGCCCACCAACGTCATCGGCAGGCGGCCACCTTCGCGGCCAACGGCCTGCGTGCCGAACAGCGCCAGCGGGTCGGTGATCCGGCCCATCGGGCGTTTCCGCAGGCTGGCGTCCCCGGTGAAGGTCGCGGTGATCGGCGTCGTCGCCATCGTGCCCATGATCAACCGGACGCCGGTGCCCGAGTTGCCGCAGTCGATCACGTCCTCGGGCTCGGAAAAGCCGCCGACACCTACACCGTGAACGGTCCAGTCGCCGCCGCCATGTTCGATCACGTCGGCCCCGAACGCGCGCATCGCCTTGGCGGTGTCCAGAACGTCCTGCCCTTCCAGCAGGCCCGAGATCTTCGTCTCGCCCACCGTCAGCGCGCCGAGGATCAGCGAGCGGTGGCTGATCGACTTGTCGCCCGGCACGTCAGCGGTGCCTTTCAGCGGCCCGGACTTTCGGGCGGTCATCGGAGTGGCGGGGCCGTGGCCGGACATCGGGAACCTCTTGTTTATCCGCCCTTCGGATAGCGAAGCCGCGCGGGAGGGTCCATGCGAAAGATCACGTCGCGTCCCGCGGGCGATCGCCTTCCAGCCAGCGCACCGGGTTTTCTTCGGCGATCTTGCGAAACACCTCTTCGCCCAGCGCGTTGCGCAGCCGGAAGCAGATGTCGCGCTCTGACAGTTCCTGTCTGCGGGTCATGTAGAAATCGGACCCGAACAACACCCGGTCGCGCAGGCGCGCGCCCTCTTCGTCGTCGGCCAGCAGGAACAGGCGCAGATAGGGGATGTAGTCGTCGAAATGGAACAGCGTGTAAGAGATGTCGGTCCATAGCCCCGGCCACTCGCCGCACCCGATCATCTTGCGGATCTTCACCTGCCAGTTCGATCCGCTGCGCGGAGGCTCGCCCTGCGCGTAGGCGCGCCAATCCATCTCGCCGCCGAAATGCGCAAGACAGATGCGTAGGCCGGGGAAGGCCTTCATCACCGGCAGATAGGCCTCTGGCTCGGTCAGGCGGTCCCCGGTGTAGTGGGACACGTTCTTGCCCCGTACCCCGCCGCGCGAGCAGTGGCTCATCACCGGCAGATCCAGCGCCTGAACCTCGGGGTAGACCCGTTCCATCAGCGCCGGGTGATCGGGCGCGTAGCCAAGCCGGGGGTAAATCTTGAGGCCCCGGAACTTCAACTCGTTCAGCGCCCGCAGCGACTCGTCCACGCTTCCGGGGTTCAGCGGATTGACCGTGGCGAAGGGAACAACCGTTTCCGGCCGGGCGATGTGCAGCCGGTTGAGTTCGTCGTGCTGTTCGCGAAGCGATGCGGGCACGTCTCCATAGCCGATGCCCGCAAGGTCCATGGGAAGAACGACGAAGCGGGTGTTCGACGGGTAATAGCGGGCGACCGACGCCAGCAGTTCCGCCTGTTCGGGGCGGTCCGTCTCTTGCTGGAAGCGGTACAACCGGTCCAGCATGTCGGCCGTTTCGTATCGGGCAAAGAACCGCGCCAGCCAAGCGGTGAAACGGATCAGGCCGGGAACCTTGCGGAACAGGCGCAGCCAGCGGGAAGGATAGTCTTTCGGTGTGTGCAGACCGGTGAAGGTGTGCACGTGGCAATTGACGATCTGAATATCGGGCATGGCCCCCTCATGCGTGTAATGAGGGCCAGTCTATCACGTTCTGCGGAAGGTCAGGTAATGCGGCGTCCGGCCTTCACGCAGGGCCTTCTGTTCGTAGCGGGTCGAGTACCAGTCGTCCCACGGCGTCTGCCAGTCAGAGGCGCGCTCGGCCTGCCATTCGAACCCGTGGCGCGGCACCTGTTCCAGCGTCTGCCGCACATAGTCCGGGATGTCGGTCGCCACCCGGAACTCGGCGCCCGGTTTCAGCACCTTCGCCAGCGGCTCCAGATGCTCGGGGGTCACGAAACGGCGCCGGTGATGGCGCTTCTTCGGCCAAGGGTCGGGGTACAGCAGAAAAGCCTTCGACACCGACGCTTCGGGCAGCACGTCGAACAGGTCGCGGACATCACCAGGGTGGATGCGGATGTTGTCGACCCCGGCTTCGCGGATTTTCCCCAACAGCATCGCGACGCCGTTGATGAACGGCTCGCAGCCGATCAGCCCCGCCTGCGGGTTGGCGGACGCCTGATGCACCATGTGCTCTCCGCCGCCAAAGCCGATTTCCAGCCACAGGTCGCGGCCACCGAACAGCGCCTCGATATCCAGAGGAGCGCGGTCGGGGTTCACGTCCCAACCGACCGGACCGGGGCTGAGCTCGGACAGGTCTTCGGCAAGGTATTCCTGCTGGCTGGGGCGCAGCGTCTTGCCGTGCCGCCGGCCATAGAAATTGCGCCACGGCGCGCCGGGATGTTTCGGGTCGTTCTTGGTGTCGCTCATGGCCGCGCCCTATGGCGCAGCCGACGCCCCGGGGTCAAGCCGTCGCGGCACCGGAACCTCACGCTCGTTATTGAAGGCCGTTTATGTTAACGTAGCGTCAACCTGACGAGTGGTCATGCGAGTGTAAGGGAGTTCAGACCAACCGACGACAAGGGGGAAATCACGATGGCGACTTGGGAAATCCACGGGCACGAGCTTGTGACCTGCAACTGCGTTTATGCCTGCCCGTGCCAGTTCAATGCCCTGCCGGACAAGGGGCATTGCGAGGCGGCGGTGATCTATGAAATCGACAAGGGCCATCACGGCGACACCCAGTTGGACGGGTTACGGCTGGGTATTCTGTACCAGTGGCCCGGCGCCGTTCACGAGGGCAACGGCACGATGCAGATCTTCCTCGACGATCGCGCAACCGACGCGCAGGCCGCCGCATTGGAAAGCATCGTCTGCGGCGAGGATACCGAGGACTTCGCGACCATGTGGTGGATCTTCCACGCAATGGCGTCGAACCGGTTGCCCACCCAAAGGGTGCCGATCAGCCTGTCTGTCGACATCGAAGAGCGCAACGGCAAGGGCAAGGTCGGCAATGTCTTCGACCTAAGCGCCGAGCCGATCCGCAATCCGGTCACCGGCGATCCGCACCGTGTCCGCATCGACCTGCCGAACGGGTTCGAATACCGCATCGCCGAGATCGGTTCCGGCACGGCGAATGTGCGCGGCGATATCGCAATCGACGGTATCAACGACACCTACGCCCAGATGGCCGAACTGCACATCTCGGGAACCGGCGTCCTCGAAGCCGCCTGACGCCATGTCCGGCGGATTGGTGGAAGCCGCGCTAAGACGCGACCGTGCCGTGCTTGTCGGCGCGATGGGTCTGCTGTTCCTGCTGGCCGGGCTCTACACGGTGTTCGGCATTGGCATGAACATGACCGCATTGGACATGACGCGAATGGCCGGGATGCGCGACATGCCGTCGATGCGCCCGGCTGGCGCCCGGTCGGGGGGCTACACCCTTCTGGTCTTCCTGATGTGGTGGGTCATGATGGTGGCGATGATGCTGCCGTCGGTCGCGCCGGTGATCCTGCTGTACGCCGCCCTGCTGCGCCGCACCGAAAGCGTGGGCAGCACCCCTGCCATCGCGGGAAGCTTTCTTGCCGGCTACCTGCTGGCGTGGGCCGGGTTCAGCATGCTTGCTACGCTGGCACAATGGGGGCTGGAGGCTGCGGGAATCGTATCGGCCTCGATGATGACGCTGATCGACACCCGCGCGGGTGCGGCGGTGCTAATCGCCGCCGGCGCATTCCAGTTCACGCCACTGAAAGACGCGTGCCTTGCCCAGTGCCAGTCGCCCGCGAAATTCCTTTCCGAACGCCGGCGGCCCGGAGCATCCGGCGCGCTGGTGATGGGGCTGGAGCATGGCACGTATTGTCTTGGCTGCTGCTGGGCGCTGATGGCCCTGCTGTTCGTGGGCGGCATCATGAACCTGTATTGGATCGTCGGGCTAGCGGCTTTCGTCGCCCTTGAAAAGCTAACGCCCTATGGCCGCGCAATCAGCCGCGTGGCCGGTGCGGGTCTGGTCGTTTGGGGTATCGCGATACTGGCGGGGCTTGCCTGACGGCGGCCTAGCCGCGCCCGCGGTAGGTCGGCACGCCCTGATCCGGAATCCATGCGCCCTCGGGCGCAGGACCGGTCTGCCAGAAGACGTCGATCGGGATGCCGCCGCGCGGATACCAATACGCGCCGATGCGCAGCCATTCGGGCGACAGCAGATCGACCAGACGGTTCGCGATCTCCATGGTGCAATCCTCGTGGAAGGCACCATGGTTGCGGAAGGAATGCAAAAACAGTTTCAGCGACTTCGATTCCACCAGCCATTCGCCGGGAATGTAGTCGATCACGATATGCGCGAAGTCGGGTTGCCCCGTCATCGGGCAAAGCGAGGTGAACTCGGGTGCGGTGAACCGCACCGCCGTCCCCTGCCCCTTCGACCCGAAAGGGACCCGTTCCAGCACCGCCTCGGCGGGCGATGCGGGCAGCTCGGTATGGGCGCCGAGTTGAGAAAGGCCCGATACATCGGTTTTCGCCATGTACCGGGCCTCCTTTTCGTTCAGGCGATCAGATCGCGGACTTCAGGGCTTCGACCAGATCGGTCTGTTCCCACGAGAAGCCGCCGTCCGCTTCGGGCGCACGACCGAAATGGCCGTAGGCCGCGGTGCGCTGGAAGATCGGCTTGTTCAGCTGAAGCTTCTCGCGGATGCCACGCGGGGTCAGGTCCATGACCTGCGCGATGGCGGCCTCGATCTTCGCTTCGTCCACTTCGCCGGTGCCGTGGGTGTCGACGTAGATCGACAGCGGCTTGGCGACGCCGATGGCGTAGGACAGCTGCAGCGTACACTTGTGCGCCAGACCGGCAGCGACGACGTTCTTGGCGACGTAGCGCGCGGCATAGGCCGCCGAACGGTCCACCTTGGTCGGGTCCTTGCCCGAGAACGCACCGCCCCCGTGCGGCGCAGCGCCGCCGTAGGTGTCGACGATGATCTTGCGGCCGGTCAGGCCGGCATCGCCGTCGGGTCCGCCGATCACGAACTTGCCGGTCGGGTTCACGTGCCACTCGGTTTCGCCGGTGACCCAGCCCTCGGGCAGTTCGCCAAGGATGTAGGGCTCGACGATGGCGCGCACGTCAGCCGAGCTGAGCGACGGGTCGAGGTGCTGCGTCGACAGCACGATCGAGGTCACGCCAACGGGCTGGCCGTTCTCGTAACGCACGGTCAGCTGCGACTTGGCGTCCGGGCCAAGCTTGGGCTCGGTGCCGTTCTTGCGGACCTCGGCCAGCTTCTTGAGGATCGCGTGGCTGTAGAGGATCGGCGCCGGCATCAGTTCGGGCGTCTCGTCGGTCGCGTAACCGAACATGATGCCCTGGTCGCCTGCGCCCTCGTCCTTGTTGCCAGAGGCGTCAACGCCCTGGGCAATGTCGGCGGACTGGGCGTGAAGGTAGCTGTCGACCTTCATGTTGGCCCAGTGGAAACCCTCCTGCTCGTAGCCGATGTCTTTCACGCAATCGCGTGCGATCTGTTCGACCTTGCGGATGACTTCGCCGGGGCCGCGGACCTCGCCGCCGATCACGACACGATCGGTGGTGGCGAAGGTTTCGCACGCAACGCGGGAATACGGGTCTTCTGAAAGGAATGCATCGAGGACCGCGTCGGAGATGCGGTCGCAGACCTTGTCCGGGTGGCCCTCTGAAACGGATTCAGAGGTGAAGATATAGCTCTGTCGGGACATGTGTGCTCCATTGGAATGTAAGGCCGACCACGCCAGGAAGCCGTTGTGGCGGCACATTCCAAATGGGTTATCTTTGTGGCGAACTCGCGTCAATGGCGTTGCGGCGGCGCAGCGAGAATAGCGTGCCAAGGCCGATTAACATGAGTATAAAAACGGGCCAATCACCGGTTTTCGCGTAGATTGTCGGCGGGAGGGCTCCCGGAAGGGGCGAGTCGACCCAACCCGCTTCGTTGAGCGGAAGCGATGCCACAATTTCGCCACGCGCGTCGATCACCGCCGAGATCCCGGTGTTGGCGGCCCGCACCATCGGCAGTCCCTGCTCGACCGCGCGAAGCCGCGCCTGCGCGAGATGCTGATAGGGTCCCGAGACCTTGCCGAACCATGCGTCGTTCGTGATTTGCAGCAGCCAGCCCGGCCGCGAGGGCGCGGCGTTGACGTCCTGCGGGAAGATCGCCTCGTAGCAAATCAAAGGCAGCGCGGTGCCAAGCGGCCCAAGGTCCAAAAGCTGCGGACCCGGCCCGAAGCTGTACCCGAAGCCCATGCTGGACCCGAACAGCGTGGTCCCCACGGCATCGAACATCCATGACAGCGGCAGGTACTCTCCGAAGGGGACGAGGTGATACTTGTCATAAAGGTCGGCCACGATGCCTTCGCCATCCAGAACGATCAGGCTATTGAACGCATCCATCCCTTCCCAGCGCTGAATGCCCAGCGCGACAGGAACGCCCCCTGCCGCCTGAGCGACGCGGTCCAGCAGCGGCTCGGCGTTGTTCAGGACCGTCGGGATCGCGGTCTCCGGCCAGATCACCAGATCGGGACGTCCGTCCGCACCAGCGGCGGTGTATTCAAGCTGACGGCGGAAGAAGGTCGTCGCGTGCTCGGGGTCCCATTTCAGATGCTGCGCTGCGTTGGGCTGGACCAGCCGGACCACCTGCGGCGCATCGGGGACAGGCACCGGCTGCCGCGCCTGCCATGCGCCAAAGCCGTAAAGCGCCGCGAAGGGCAGAAGGATCAGCGCCACGGACCGCCAGCGCGGCCATGCAGCCGACGCAAGCGCCGCTGCAAGAACCGTCAGGAACGTCAGCCCCACCGGCCCGACCCATGCCACAAGCTGCATCGGCGCCCAGCCGACCCAGACGTGGCCGATCATCGCCCATGGAAACCCGGTCAGGATGTAGGATCGCGTCAGCTCGACGAAGGCCAGCGACAGGGCAAAGGCCACGGCGCGTCCATAGCGGCCCGCCCCGACCCAATGCGCCAAAGCAAAGGCCGCGCCCCAGAACAGCGCGAAGCCGCCCGCCGTGAAGACCAGCGCGAAGGGCGCCATCCAGCCGTGGCGGGCGATGTCGACGAAAAAGGGCTCGACGATCCAGAACAGCGACGCGGCGAAGTAACCCGCGCCAAAGCCCCAGCCGATCCACGCCGCCGCCCGAGGTTTCGCGGCAAGCGCGAAGAACGGGTAAACCAGCGCCAGCGCCGCAAGCGTCGCCCACGGCAAACCGACCGGAGCCTGTCCCAGCGCGCCCAATGCGCCCAGCAAAGCCGCCGCGGGCATCGACCGGCGCGCGAACAGCCCCGGCCTTGCCGCTACGGCGATGTCACTCACCCGCGACCTGCGGCAAGCGCACGCGAAGGCGCTTGATCCGCCGCGGATCGGCATCGACCACGACGAACTCGACGCCCGCAGGATGCGGGATCATCTCGCCCCGCGCCGGCACCCGGCCGGACAGCATGAAGACAAGCCCGCCCAGCGTGTCGATTTCCTCCTGCTCCTCGTCATCCGCGAGGGACAGGCCGATCTCGTGCTCGAACTCTTCCAACGGCGCAGTCGCCTGAGCGAGGTAGACGCCGGGTTTCTCCTGCGTCCAAAGCTGGTCTTCCTCGGTGTCGTGTTCGTCCTCGATCTCGCCGATGACCTGTTCGATCAAGTCCTCGATGGTCACAAGGCCGTCGACCCCACCGTACTCGTCGATCACCAAGGCAAGGTGCATCCGCTGAGTCTGCATCTTCTGAAGCAGCACCCCGATCGGCATCGACGGCGGCGCGAACAGCAGCGGCCGCAGCATCTTGCGAAGGTTGAAGGGGATGCCCGCACCGTTGAAGCCGTGCGTCAGGGCGAAGTCCTTCAGGTGAACCATGCCCAATGGCGTGTCGAGCGTACCCTCGAACACCGGCAGACGGGTCAGCCCGCTTTCGCGGAACACGGCCACCAGTTCCTCCATCGAGATGTCGACGGGAACCGACACGATCTCGGCCTTCGGGATCGCCACGTCCTCGACCCGCATACGGCGCAGGTTGAGCATGCCAAGAACCGCGCCGGCCTGCGCCGACCCGTTCGAGGTGCCGTTCGTTTCATCTGAATCTTCCGGCTCGACATCCGTCGTGCCGTTCAGGGCTTTCTTGAACCAGGTAAATAACCCGCCCTGCCCGTTCTCAATCTGATCCTGCGCGCTTTGCGCTGCGCTAGAGGACCCGCTATCCGCGTCGCCCATCTTTCCTTTCCACAGACGCGAGCCGTCTTGGCCCGCGCTGCTAATATGGGTCCGGAAGCCCCATGGTTGCAAGTATCTCGACCTCGAGACTTTCCATCAGTTCCGCATCCGCATCGTCGATGTGGTCATAGCCCAACAGATGCAGGACGCCGTGCACGATTAGATGGGTCACATGGTCCTCTGCGGGCCGCCCCGCCTCGGCGGCTTCCCGCCGACAGGTTTCCACCGCGATGGCGATGTCGCCAAGCTCGCCGGGTTCGGGCAGGTCGGGCCGGTCGCCGGCTGCTTCGGCGGCGCGTTCCTCGGACGGCCACGACAGGACGTTGGTCGGCGTGGGCTTATCTCGGAAGTCGCCGTTCAGCACCGCGATACGGGCGTCGTCGCAGCCAAGAACCGCCGTCTCGAAGTCTTCGGGCTCAAGCCCAAGGTGCCGCAGTGTCGCCGCCTCGGCGCGCATGGCAAGCGCTTCGAGCTTCAGTGACTCCCACTCGGGGGCCTCGATCACCACGTCGACAGTCATGCCCGCCAATGATGACAAGCGCCGCCGAAAGTAAAGCCTGCCGCGGCTTGCGCGCCACGATGGACGGGAAAATTCATAAAACCCGACATATTAACCGGAAAGCAGCGTGTCGTTTGGTAAGCTGCTATCGGATGACATGCGGCGGTCTTTGCCTATCGCCGCGAGGGAGACGTTGAATGCGGAAGGCACGGGCAATCCCGCCCTGCCAGACAGGAAAGAGACCCGCAATGTACGTGACCGTCCTGTATCGCAATACCTGCCTGCAGATGTACCTGCGGCCTGCCAAAGCTGTGCGCCGTGTTCCGCGTGCCGCGCCGATGTTGCGGTTGATCGCCGGCTGACGACTCGCCCGTCCCGGTTTAGGCGTGCCCGATCACCGGCGCGTCGTGACAGGCGTGCCGCGCGCACTCCAGTTCCAGCGTCGAATGCCCGACGCCGAATTTCTCTTTCAATAGCGCCTTGATGCGGCCCTTGATGGCGTCCGCCTCTCCCCAGCGGCCGTCCGCGACCACCACATGCGCCTCCATGGCAGGGTGATGTTCCTCCATCTGCCACACATGCGCGTGGTGAATGCTGACCACGCCATCGACGCCGCGCAGGCTTTCGACGATCTCCTCGCTGTCCAGTCCCGGCGGGCTGGCCTGCATCAGGATACGGATCACCTCGCCGACCTCGGCAAAGCCCATCCACAGGATGTAGCCGGCGATCACCAGCGTCACCAGCGGGTCGACCCACCACCAGCCGAACACTAGGATGGACAAGCCCGCCACGATCACCGCGACCGAGCCCAGCGCATCGGCAAGGTTGTGAAGGAATGCGGCGCGGATGTTCACGCTGTCCTTCGACATCGCATAGGTCAGCGCCGCGGTCACCAGATCGACCACCAGCGCGAGCCCGGCGATGATCACGATCATCCAGCCGTTCGCCTCGGACGGGTTGAAGAACCGCTCCACCGCTTCATAGACCAGATAAAACGACAGCAGGATCAAGGTGGTATAGTTGATCAGCGCCGCCACCACCTCGGCCCGGCCATAGCCGAACGTCATTTTCGCATCCGCCGGCCGCCGCGCGATCTTGCGGGCGGCGAAGGCGATCACCAACGACACCGCGTCGCTGAGATTGTGCAGCGCATCCGCGATCAGGGCGAGCGACCCGGACAGGATGCCGCCGACGATCTGCGCCAGCGTCAGGGCGAAATTCACACCGATGGCGCCGTACATCCGCCGGTCGCCCGCGTCGGGGTCCACGTGGTGGTGATGGTGATGGTGCCCCATGGCAGCGCCTCCGTGCGTTGCCGCCAGAGTTAGCCGCCGCGGCCCAAGGAGCAAGCCCGCTGCGGCGTTCAGTCCAGCTTTACACTCAACCCCGTGCGGCCAAGAATCTGGGTCAGGAAACCGTTTGCCGGGTCCGACACCCGGTCGGAATACTCCTGCGCCGACGCAAGGTTCAGGTTGTCGCCGATCACCATGGCGCCCGGGCGCATCACCGGAGTCAGCAGGTCCAGAACCGTCAGGTACATCGACTTCCAACCATCGAGAAACAGCAGGTCGACCGGCCCTTCGACCTGTTTCAGCGTCTCGCGCGCATCGCCTTCCAGCAGCGTGACGATATCCTCGACCCCCGCCCGCGCGAAGGTGTCACGCAACGCGTTGCACTTGTCCGGATGAACCTCGGTGGTGATCAGGCGACCGCCGGTCTCGCGCATCGCGGCGGCGAAATAAAGCGTGCTGATCCCGAAGGATGCGCCGAACTCGACGACCGTGCGGGCCTGCGCGCCCAGCGCCATCATATAGACAAAGCGCCCCTCTTCAGGCGACAGGGCCAGATACTCCGACCCCAGACGCACGATGTCGTCGGTATTCTCTTCGGGCTTGAAGCCACCGCGTTCGCGCCTCTCGGCGGTGGAACGGTCGGCGGCTTCGTGAAGGCGCGCGAGTTCGTCCGCGATCTGCGGGTCTTTGGGCAACCAGTCCATGATCTGCTCCTAGATTGGGGAAGCGGCTCAGGAAGTGGCGTCGGCGTCGTACGCCTGAATGATCTTGGCCACCAGCGGGTGACGGACCACGTCCTTGGCTGTGAAATAGCTGAACGAGATATCGCTGATCGCGGCAAGCAGACGCTCGGCATCCTGCAGGCCCGACTGCACACCGCGCGGCAGGTCAACCTGGCTGCGGTCGCCGGTAATCACCATGCGGCTGCCTTCGCCAAGGCGGGTCAGGAACATCTTCATCTGCATGGTGGTGGCGTTCTGCGCCTCGTCGAGAACCACGAAAGCGTTCGACAACGTCCGGCCGCGCATGAAGGCCAGCGGCGCGATCTCGATCTTCTTTTCCTCTATCAGCTTGGCAAGCTGCTTGGCGGGCAGGAAGTCGTTCAGCGCGTCGTAAAGCGGCTGCATATACGGGTCGACCTTGTCCTTCATATCGCCGGGCAGGAAACCCAGCCGCTCGCCCGCTTCGACGGCCGGGCGCGACAGAACGATGCGGTCGACGTGGCCGCCGATGAACATGCTGACGCCGACGGCGACGGCAAGGTAGGTCTTGCCGGTACCGGCGGGGCCGATGCCGAAGGCAAGCTCGTGCTCGAACAGCGCGCGGACGTAGGCTTTCTGCGCCTCAGTCCGGGGTTCGACCGTTTTCTTGCGGGTCTTGATCTCGACCGAGCCAGAATTGAACATTTCCATCTGGTCACCCGAACGGCTGCCGGTGTCTTCGGGCGTCGCACCCAACCGCAGCAGACCGTCGATGTCGCCCGCGTCGACCGAGCGGCCAGCTTCGAGCCGGGTGTAGAGCTGCTGCAAGACCGCCGCCGCCTGACCGCGCGCTTCGCCTTCGCCGATCACCGCAAGGTGGTTGCCCTTTCGGAAGATCTGCACCCCAAGACCGTGTTCCACCTGTGCCAGATTGCGGTCGAATTCGCCGCAAAGGTCGATCAGAAGACGGTTGTCGGGAAATTCCAGCAGGGTCTCGTGGATGTCATCCTGCGAGGCGGGCGGGGTCAGCGTGCCAATTGCCAAAGAGCTCTCCGTTCCCAAATGTTGTGTCTCAGCGTGACAAGACACGCGACATCGCGCAAGCCGCAATGTCAAAAGTTGATCGGCTGCCATTCAACTTTGAACCGATCCATGTTGCAGCCGCGTGAATGTCGCGGCGCAGCTTCCAAAAATCGCGGTAAATTCGGGCACGCGGGCAGAGGAAGCGCGACCATTGCGGGCGATGAAAAAATAGGCGCCAGCGCCCGCTCGGTCGCGCGGCGGACTGTCCACAGATCAATTAAAGCTTGGGGATAACCGGATTCGAGGGCGAGTGAGCGAGTCGGCCCTCGCGATGGGCTCGGAAAAGCGCCGGATCCGGCGAAATGCCCTGTCCCGGCCGTTTCAGGCCGGGATCAGAACGCAGGTATCAATAGCGGCGCAGCACCGACCGTGCGGTTTCGCGCAGGGCCGCCGAGTTGCCGACACCGCTGCGGTCGCGGCAGACCCGTTCGGCCATCGCGTGCGCGGTCGGATAGTCGTAGCCGGCTGCGACGAGGCTATCGATGAATTCCGGGTTCGGACGATCCCAGATCACCTCTTTCCAAGGGCCGCGGAAGCAGCTGACGGTAATCGTCGGACCGTAAGAGTAGTAACGGCCGTTCCCCTGAGCGTCGGCGGTCGTCGCGGCACCCGCAACGGCCATCGCCGCGGCAGCGGCAAGAGCAACGAATTTCATGTCTGTACCCCTCAATAACAGAGCTGAGACACGGCGAGGCCAAGCAGCTGTGGGGGCCTCGTCGCGCGGATGGAACATCCATCCGACGCCAAAGAAGGTAGCGCGGATTGAGAGTAAAGCAGGAAATATTAATAGACTGTTGATGATAGGAGGAAATCCGCCGCAATCTTGCCGTGATTTAGCAAAATTGATGACGCATTTTCCGCGAATCGACGCTTTCTCACACGGTGAAAAGACCCGGATTTCAGACCAGTACACCGCCCAGCGAGTTGGGACCGCTTTCGGTGATCCGCACCCGACGCAACTCGCCTACCTCTACGTCACCTTTGACGTGTACCGCGTGCAGGTAATCTGACTTGCCGGTCATCTGGCCCGCGATGCGGCCCTTGCGCTCGAACAACACACCGACCTCGCGGCCAACCATCTCGTCCTGAATCTCGCGCTGCTGGCGGGTCAGAAGCGCCTGAAGCCGCGCCAGACGGTCGCTTGCCGCGTCGGCGTCCACCAACGGACGCTCGGCCGCCGGGGTTCCGGGACGGGCAGAGTATTTGAAGGAATAGCACTGGCCGTAGCGCACCGCCTCGACCAGAGCCATCGTGTCGGCGAAGTCCTCTTCGGTCTCGCCCGGGAAGCCGACGATGAAGTCGCCGGACAGCAGGATGTCGGGCCGCGCGGCGCGGATACGCTCGATCAGGCGCAGATAGCTTTCGGCGGTGTGCTTGCGGTTCATGGCCTTCAGCACCCGATCCGAGCCCGACTGAACCGGCAGGTGCAGGTAAGGCATCAGCTTGTCGCACTCGCCATGCGCGGCGATCAGATCGTCGTCCATATCGTTCGGGTGCGATGTGGTGAAGCGGATGCGGTCCAGCCCGTCGATCTTCGCCAACGCGCGGATCAGCGTCGCCAGCGACCAGTCGCCGCCCTCGTGCGCGCCGTGGTAGGCGTTGACGTTCTGCCCCAGCAACGTGATCTCGCGCACGCCGCGTTCGACAAGATCGTGCGCCTCGGTCAGCACCTGCGATACCGGGCGGGACACTTCGGCGCCCCGCGTGTACGGCACGACGCAGAAGGCGCAGAACTTGTCGCAGCCTTCCTGCACCGTCAGGAACGCGGTCGGCCCGCGCTTGGCCTGCGGGCGCTTTTTCAGCTTCTCGAACTTGTCCTCTTCCGGGAAGTCGGTGTCGACGACCTTCGAGCCGTTCGAGGTTCGCGCCTCCATCTCGGGCAGGCGGTGATAGCTTTGCGGGCCGACAACAAGATCGACCAGCGGCTGACGACGCATGATCTCTTCGCCCTCGGCCTGCGCGACGCAGCCCGCGACGCCGATCTTCAGGTCCGGCTTCGCCGCCTTCAGGTCCTTGAACCGGCCCAGTTCGGAATAAACCTTCTCTGCCGCCTTCTCGCGGATGTGGCAGGTGTTCAGCAGGATCATGTCGGCATCCTCGGGCGTCGAGGTTTCGACATACCCTGCCCCGCCCATGGCCTCGGCCATGCGCTCGCTGTCGTAGACATTCATCTGACAGCCATAGGTCTTTATGAATAGCTTCCTGGGGTCCGCCATGTCCGGCTCCGTCCGCTGAAGGGCATCCGCTGAAGTTCAGAGGCGGGCCATACACCCTTGCCCGCGCTCTTGCAAACCTGCCTGCGTTCGGAAGATGTTAACGCAAAACGAACAGAACGGGCAGACGATGCGCTACACGAGCCTCGTGGATTTTCTCAACGACGGACGCCCGGCCCTTGCGAAGGGGCCGGTGGGAATGATCTTCGTCGAAGATCTGGTCGAGGTCGAAAGCACCATCCGCCATCATCTTGGGCTCAAGTTCCCCACACTTCTGGTTTTCGGACCGGAAGAGATGACGCTGCCCGACGACATCGCGCAACGGGTGCATCGCATCGACCACCCGATGCAGGCGCGCGGGGCAGCGGTGGACGCGGTCAACCAGCTGATCGACGCCGCGCCGGGTATCTGGATGTACTACTGCTATAACGCCGAGTACCTGTTCTACCCGTTCTGCGAGACGCGGTCGGTGACAGAGATGCTGGCCTTCCACACCGAGGAACGGCGCGACGCGATCCTGACCTATGTCATCGACCTATACGCGGGCGACCTTGAGATTCACCCGGATGCAGTCTGTCTGGACGAGGCCTATCTCGACAAATCCGGCTATTACGCGCTAGCCCGCAAGGACGAGGTCGGCCACCCGCGCGAGCGGCAGCTCGACTTCTTTGGCGGCCTGCGCTGGCGGTTCGAGGAACACATCCCCGCCGCCAGCCGTCGCATCGACCGCATTTCGATGTTCCGCTCTGCGAAGGGGTTACGCCTGCGTCCGAACCACACGTTCTCGGACGAGGAATACAACACCTATTCCTGCCCCTGGCACCACAACATCACGGCTGCGATCTGCTCGTTCCGGACCGCGAAGGCGTTGAAGACGAACGCCGGTTCGACCTTCGACATCCCGAATTTCGTCTGGCACAACTCCACACCGTTCACGTGGCAATCCAAGCAGTTGCTCGATCTCGGACTGATGGAGCCGGGGCAATGGTTCTGAGGCCGTGATCACGGCAAGTTGCCGCCGTGTGGGCCCAGTGTTGCCGTAATGCCTTAATTCCGCCCGAATCCATTTTTAGGGCTTTACCCCAACAAAAATAGACAATCGAGCAGACGCGAGGCAAGAAATGCGCCTCTTTCAGATTGGCCTGAACAATTGTGCCGACCTGGCACTTTACGAGCTATTCACCGCCAGCGGCGTCAAAGCGCTGCGCGGATCGGGTATCGAGTGGCAGGATACACCGCGTGCGCTGGACCGGCGCAACGCGCAGATCATGATCCACCGCAACATCCGCGCCGGGCGTCATGCCTTGGAGGGGCTCGACGGGTTCGACGCCTTCTTCGACATGGAATTCGTGGTGAACGGCGGCGCGATCGAGAATTTCCGGCAGTTCCCGCTGCTGGCCGAGGACTATCCCGACGCGAAGTTCCTGCTGAACACCCGCGACAAGCAGGACTGGCTGCGCGACCGTGCGCAGTATCGCGACGGGCTGTACCTCGAGTTGGCGAAAGAACGCACCGGGATGAGCGACCGTGGCGTGCTGAATATGTGGGCCGACGACTTTCACCGGCATCACGACATGGTCTGCACCCATTTCGCCAACCAGCCGGGGCGGTTGCTGGAGTTCGACATCGACCGGACCCCGATCAGGGAATTGAAGCGGTTCGTGTCGCCCGCGATGCATCTGGTGACCCGTCACTGGCAGCACGGTGACCACCATGCTTCGGTCTGGGACAACTGGCCGCTAAGCCTGCTGTCCGCTTGGGCGCAAGACCGTGACCCCGACACGACCCCGAACAAACCAAGGGCGGCCTGAACCGCCCGCATTGTCCTCCTGTCGTCCCACCTCCGCCGCCGGTCCCGCAAGGATCTGGCGGCGGCTTCACTCGGTCAGGATCTTCTGCATCAGGTGCAGATCCAGCAGCTTGCCGAACTTCCATCCGACCTCGGGCAGCACCGCAACCTCGCGATAGCCAAGCGCCGCATGAAACGCGACGCCCGCCGGGTTGCCAGAGCTGACCCCCGCGAAGATCGAATGCGCCCCGCCCTGCCGCGCGTGGTCCTCGACCGCCGCCATCAGCGCGCGACCGATGCCCCGGCCCCGCACCGAGGCATCAAGGATCACCGTATGCTCCATCGTTCGGGCATAGCCGCGCCCGCCGCGGAACTGAAAGTAGGTGGCGAAGCCCTGCACCTCGCCGCTTTCTTCGGCCACCAGAAACGCATGCCCGTCCGCCGCCCGCTGCGCGAGGATCGCCACCACGTCGGCCTCGGACTTCTCGACCGGGTTGAAAGTGATCTCGGTGTCGCGGATGACCGGGTTCCACAGCGCCGCGATCCGCGCGGCGTCGGCATCGGTCGCGGGCCGGATCGTCATTCGAGAACGCGCAGCCCGGATGGGGTTTCGATCTCGGCCCGCATCGCAAGCGGTCCTTCATGCACGACGACTGGCATTTCGGTGAAGACCTTCGCCAGCGCCGCCCGCAGGTCGCCCGCGTCGGGATGGCTGATCTCCAACGCCTTAAGACGGCAGCCCGCGTCGGGAAGCGTCAGCGTCGGATGAACACCTTCGGGCCATTGGATAATCGCGGGGAAAGCACCGGAGAACGGAAGCTTGCCGTCGGCGGGCACGCCCATGTGCCACACCAGCGACCCGCGGGACACCTCGGCCGCGGGCCCGGCAGAGGGCGGCGAGACGGCCAGCGCGGCATCAAGATCGTCGGTGCGCGCGATCCAGTTGGTGATGCGCGGCGCGCCGGAGAAATTGTCGATATCGAAGGGGCGCGGGCGACCCGGATCAATGCCCTCGGGGTCGATGGCGATCACTTCCAGATAAACCGGACCCAGCCCAAGCAGGCGGTTGTGCGTGCCCATCTTCTCGTGCCGCCCGCCCCCGGCGAGCGTGACGCCCAGCGCGGACTCGACCGCATCGACGCCCTCTTCCAGGGTGGTCGCGGACACCGCGAAGTGATCGAGTTCGGCCATGAACGCCATGCGGATCTCCCAGACCTGTTGCCCGGCCAAGCGCCTCAGGTAGCGCGCAGGATCAGCGCCCAGACCAGCGCCAGCACGGTCGGATACATCGTTGCCGCGAAGCCGAAGGCGCGCAAGGGCGGCGAGACGTGATAGCCGATCCAGAACGCCAGACGCGCGACAACGAAGCCGACTGTCAGCGACATGACCACGCCAAGGCCGTCATCGAGGAAAAGATAGGCGATCGCGGGCCAAAGGCAGGCGGCCAGCACCGACTGCTCCACCGTGTTCCGCAACACGCGCAGGTCGATGTCCCCGGCGCTGCCCGGCGCGGGCGCACCGCCATCGATCATGCCCGGCGTCAGGAAACGGCGCATGGCAATCGCCGCCACCACGAACATCAGCGCGATGCCCGGACCGATCAGATAGAACGGCTCGACAAGGATGCGCGAGAAGGGCGGGATGTTGACCTTGGCAATGCCGATCCAGATCAGCGCGATGGACCAGACCACGCCAAGCGCCATTCCGATCAGGATCTTTCTTTGCGTCGTCATCACCCGCACCTCATGCAACAGACTGTTTCCCAGCCATTTCTAGCGCCTTTCCCGCATGTTGCAACGAGAGGCCCATCGCCTTGCCGAAAATCGGCGGAAGCGGTGCGGGAATGCGCAGGCGTCAGTCTCAGGCGGCGTCGCGGCGGGCCTCCGAGATCAGCGTAAGGATGTCTTTCGCGGCTGCCGGGATGTTCGTTCCCGGCCCGAAGATCGCCTTCACGCCCGCTTTCTTGAGGAACTCGTAATCCTGATGCGGGATCACCCCGCCGCAGATCACGATGATGTCCTCGGCGCCCTGCTCTTTCAGCGCCTCGATCAGCTTGGGTGCCAGCGTCTTGTGCCCCGCCGCCTGCGACGAGATGCCGACGACGTGTACGTCGTTGTCCACCGCGTCCTGTGCCGCCTCTTCCGGGGTCTGGAACAGCGGCCCGACATCCACGTCGAACCCGATGTCGGCGAAGGCCGTGGCGATCACCTTTGCGCCGCGGTCGTGGCCGTCCTGACCCATCTTGACCACCAGCATCCGGGGGCGGCGGCCTTCTTCCTCGGCGAAAGTCTCGACGTCCTTCTGGATCTGGGCAAAGCCCTCGTCGCCCTCGTAGGCCGCGCCATAGACCCCGGCCAGCGTCTTCACCTCGGCCCGATGGCGGCCGAACACCTTCTCCATCGCCATGCTGATTTCTCCAACCGATGCCCGTGCTCGTGCGGCCTCGACAGCGGCTTCCAACAGGTTGCCGCCTTCCTTCGAGCGCCGTTCCAGTTCCGCAAGCGCCGCGTCGCAGGCCGCCTGGTCGCGGCTGCCGCGAATGCGGTCCAGCCGCGCGATCTGGCTGTCGCGGACCTTGACGTTGTCCACGTCCAGAATGTCGATCTCGTCCTCGGTCTCGCGACGGTACTTGTTCACGCCGACGATCACCTCTTCGCCGCGGTCGATCATGGCCTGCCGCCGCGCCGCCGACTCCTCGATCCGCAGCTTCGGCATCCCCGTGGCGACAGCCTTGGTCATGCCGCCCATCTCTTCGATCTCGCCGATCAGCGCCCAGGCCTTGTCAGCCAGTTCGGCGGTCAGGCTTTCCACATAGTACGATCCCGCCAGCGGATCGACGACGCTGGTGACGCCGGTTTCTTCCTGCAGGATAAGCTGCGTGTTCCGCGCGATCCGGGCCGAGAATTCGGTCGGAAGCGCAATCGCCTCGTCAAGCGCGTTGGTGTGCAGCGACTGCGTCCCTCCCAGCGCCGCCGACATCGCTTCGTACGCCGTGCGGATGACGTTGTTGTAGGGGTCCTGCTCCTGCAGGCTGACGCCCGAGGTCTGACAATGGGTCCGCAGCATCTTGGACCGCTCCTGCTTGGCGCCGAATTCCTCCATGATGCGGTGCCACAACAGGCGCGCGGCACGCAGCTTGGCGGCTTCCATGAAGAAGTTCATGCCGATGGCGAAGAAGAACGACAGGCGGCCCGCGAACTTGTCGACATCCATGCCGGCGGCGATGGCGGCGCGGACATATTCGCGCCCATCGGCCAGCGTGAAGGCCAGTTCCTGCACAAGGTTCGCGCCCGCTTCCTGCATGTGGTAGCCGGAGATCGAGATCGAGTTGAACTTCGGCATCTCGTTTGACGTGTACTCGATGATGTCCGAGATGATCCGCATCGAGGGTTCGGGCGGGTAGATGTACGTGTTGCGGACCATGAACTCTTTCAGAATGTCATTCTGAATGGTCCCCGACAGCACGGCCCGGTCGTGCCCTTGTTCCTCGCCCGTGACGATGAAGCTGGCGAGGATCGGGATCACCGCGCCGTTCATGGTCATCGACACCGACACCTGATCCAGCGGGATACCGTCGAACAGGATCTTCATGTCCTCGACGGAATCGATGGCCACGCCCGCCTTGCCGACATCGCCCACGACACGCTCGTGATCGCTGTCATAGCCCCGGTGGGTGGCAAGGTCGAAGGCGACCGAGACGCCCTGTTGTCCCGCCGCCAGCGCCTTGCGGTAGAAGGCATTCGACTCTTCTGCGGTCGAGAACCCCGCGTATTGGCGGATCGTCCATGGACGGCCCGCGTACATCGTCGCCTTCACCCCTCGGGTGAATGGCTCGAACCCCGGCAGCGTGCCCATATGGGGCAGATCCGCCGTGTCCTCGGCGGTGTAGAGGGGGCGCACGTCGATCCCCTCCAATGTATGCCAGGTCAGGTTCTCCAGCGGGCGGCCGCGCAATTCCTTTTCGGCGCGGGCCTTCCAGGCGTCCATGTCGCTCATCGGTTCGGCTCCTTTGCTGCGGGTGCGCGCGGGTCACAGTTTCCGGCGCGGGTGCCTTGGCCCTTCGTTTTCGCGGCCTGCCATCCTATATGCGAATAAGCAGGAGGACGAATGGCCAAGGTCTTGACTTCAGTATTCATTGTCTGCGTCGCCGCGTCTGCGTGGGCGCAGGAAGCAGGGGTGATGACGGTCACCGACGAGGCCGACCCCGAGGTCGCGGCGGCCACCGTCGAGGACACACTGTTCTTCGAGGCGACCGAGGTCTCGCTGGACGAATTCCTGTGGACGAAGCGACCCGTGGTCGTCTTCGCCGATACGCCTGCCGATCCGCGATACGTCGAACAGCTTGAGCTTTTGCGCGCCCGGCCGGACGCGCTGATCGCGCGCGACGTCGTGGTGATCATCGACGCCGATCCTTCCGCCAACTCGGACGTGCGGCGCACGCTGCGGCCCCGCGGGTTCCAGCTGACGCTGATTGAAAAGGACGGCCGGGTGAACCTGCGCAAACCGCTTCCGTGGGACGTCCGAGAGATCACGCGCGCCATCGACAAGTGGCCGCTTCGGCAGGAAGAAATCCGCAAAGGGCGTGCCGCCGAATAGGTCATGCCGCGGGCTCCTCGTCCGAGGGGTCCGTAAAGGTGAACCGCGCGCCCTCGGGCAGACCCTCGGCCCAGGCGCGAAGCTTTTCCGTATAGGCCTCGGGCTCTGCATCGGCGCTGAGCCAGAACACCACCTCGTCAGAGCCAAGGTAATTCACGTGGACATCGGTGTGCAGAACGCCGATGCGCTGCCAGCCCTCGCCCATCTCTTCGTCGCGGAACCAGTCGCCGGCATAAAGCATGGCAAGCTTGATCCCGTGTTCGGCAGCCTGAGCGCCAGCCCAGCCGGGCACGTTCTCTCCGGCCTCGATCAGCCGCATGATATCGGCGTTCGCGAGCCCCCAAAGGTCCAGCACGTAATCCGGGTTGTGCCACGCGACATAGCCGATGTCGTTCACGGCGACCGGCTCGTTCAGGAAGTCCTTGGCAAAGCGGGCCATCTGGCCCTGCTGGACGTGGATCGGGCGGCTTGCACGGGGATACTCGGCCACCACTGTCGGCAGATAGAACACGCCTGCCAAAGCGACGGGGACGGCGGCGACAAGACGCGGCACCACGGTCGGCGCAAGCGGAGCCGCCGCCAGCAGTCCGGCGGACATGGTGGCAAGAATGTATATCTCGTACCGGTCGAACCATCCGAACTTGCCCAGCAGCACATGGCCGACCCCGGCCAGCGCAACGGTCAGCAGCAGTATGCGGCGCGGGGCTGTGCGGATACCCGGCAGGAACATCATCCCCAGCGCCAGCAGGAAAGACAGCAACAGGATCTGCCCCGGCGGCTGGTGCATGGCGGTATAAAGCTTGAAGCGGAAGTACTCTAGCGGGCCGCCGCTAACGACCTCGCCCGCGGTCATCTTGAAGCGCACCGAGCTTGGCACCGGGTCCAGCCCCATCGACCACAGCAACGCGCAAAAGCCCATGACCGGCAGAACCGCAAGCAGGCCAAGCCCGATGCCGGCGCGCACGCGACCCAGCAGCAGCACCGCCAAAGCTGCCGCCAGCGCCAGCGCCATCCCCTCGAACCGCAACAGCGGCGCAAGAAGGATGCCCAGCACCAACAGCGGGGTGAGGCGATCTTCGTCCGTCAGGATCAGCAGCCCCAGCAAGATGGCAAGGCTCGCGGCGGTGTGGAGCATGTGCTCCATCCCGGTGAATGCGAGCCCGGTCATGTTCAGCGCCACCGGCCCGGCGATGGCCAGCACCACCCCAAGCCCCCCGCGATAGCCCGCCTGCCACAGGATGCGACCCCACAGCAGCGCCGCCGCGACAAGGCCGACGACGTTCCAGAACAGCGGCAGATACCGCTGCACCGCGCTTTCCGCGAACGGTGTCAGCAACAGCGGATAGATCGGCGACGAAGCGGCGGCGGCGATCTCTCCGTCATTGACGCCATAACCGCCGCTTGCGATCTGCTCTGCGATGGCGAGGTGGATATAGGGATCGTCCAGCGGGTATTCGAAAACGCCCGCGATCATCCACGCCGCGACCTGTAGCGCGAAATGCGCCAGCACCGCCGCCCCTGCCGCCAGAAGCGGCAGGCGCCACGCAGTGCCTTGGTTGATCGCGGCGGAGTGGGTCATTCGAACTCCATGATCACTTCATCGACGGCAAGGCTGTCGCCCGCCGCAGCGTTGACCTTGGACACGACGCCCTTGCGCTCGGCGCGCAGGATGTTCTCCATCTTCATCGCTTCGATGGTGCATAGCGCCTGACCTTCCTGCACCTCCTGCCCCTCTTCCACGTCGATCTTCACGACAAGGCCGGGCATCGGACACAGCAGCATCTTCGACGTGTCGGGCGGCAGCTTCTCGGGCATCAACCGGGCCAGTTCCGCCTGCCGTGGCGTGCGGACGTGAACCTTCAGGTCCGCACCTCGGCTGCGGACGCGGAACCCGTGGCTGATCTTTCCGACTTTCATCACCAGCGGCGAGCCGTCGACCGTCAGGTCCGCAAGCGCGTCGCCGGGGGTCCAGTCGCCCTCGACCCGGTGCGTCGCGCCGTCCTCGAAGGTGACGGTCGAGCCATTGCTGTCCGGAGCGACCTGGACCGCGAAGTCGTGGCCCTGCAGGTTGACACACCAATGGCGGCCTACCTTGCGTTCGTGGTTGTCCATTCGCCCCGAGATGCGGGTGCGCCGGATTTCCGAGACAAGGTTCATCGCGGAACACGCCGCCGCGATCCGGCGCAGCGCCGCTTCATCCAGTTCAACGCCCTCGAACCCTTCGGGGTATTCCTCGGCGATAAAAGCGGTGGTGATGTTGCCCGAGGTGAACCGCGGGTGGTCCATCACCGCCGACAGGAACGGCAGGTTGTGGCCGATGCCCTCGACCTCGAAGCTGTCCAGCGCCACGCGCATCGCCTCGATGGCTTCGTCCCGTGTGCGGCCCCACGTGCAAAGCTTGGCGATCATCGGGTCGTAGTACATCGAAATCTCGCCGCCTTCGTAGACGCCGGTATCGTTGCGCACCGCGACCTCGGCGGACGGCGCATCGCCCTGCCACTTCCCGGTTTCCAGAAGCGGGCCCGCGGCCTGCTCCATGGGCGGGCGATAGCGGGTCAGGCGACCGATCGACGGCAGGAAGTTGCGATACGGGTCCTCGGCATACAGCCGGTTCTCGATGGCCCAGCCGGTGATGCCGACATCCGCCTGCGAGATCGAAAGCTTCTCTCCGGCGGCAACGCGGATCATCTGTTCCACAAGGTCGACACCGGTGATCAGTTCGGTCACCGGGTGTTCCACCTGCAGACGGGTGTTCATTTCGAGGAAGTAGAAGTTCTTGTCGCCGTCGACGATGAATTCGACCGTCCCGGCGCTGGCATAGCCCACGGCGGCGGCAAGCGCGCAGGACTGTTCGCCCATCGCCTTGCGGGTCTCTGCGTCAAGGAACGGCGACGGCGCTTCTTCAACGACCTTCTGGTTGCGCCGCTGGATCGAGCATTCACGCTCGTTCAGATAGATCGCATTGCCGTGCCCGTCGGCCAGAACCTGGATCTCGATGTGGCGCGGCTGGGTGACGAACTTTTCGATGAAGATACGGTCATCGCCGAAGGAACTGGCCGCCTCGTTCTTGGACGACTGGAAGCCCTCGCGCGCCTCCTGCTCGTTCCACGCGATCCGCATGCCTTTGCCGCCGCCACCGGCGGACGCCTTGATCATCACCGGATACCCGATCTCGGCCGAGATCTTAACCGCCTCTTCCGCGTCCTCGATCAGCCCCATGTAGCCCGGAACGGTGTTCACCCCGGCTTCCTGCGCGATCTTCTTCGAGGTGATCTTGTCGCCCATCGCCTCGATTGCCTTCACCGGCGGACCGATGAACGCAACGCCAGCCTTGTCCAGCGCTTCGGCGAACTTGGGGTTCTCGGACAGGAAGCCATAGCCCGGATGAACCGCCTCGGCGCCGCTGTCCTTGATCGCCTGCATGATCTTGTCGATCACGATATAGGACTGGTTGGCCGGCGGCGGGCCGATATGAATTGCCTCGTCCGCCATCTGCACATGCAGCGCGTGCTTGTCCGCGTCGGAATAGACCGCAACCGTGGCAATTCCCATCTTGCGCGCGGTCTTGATGACCCGGCAGGCGATCTCGCCGCGGTTGGCGATGAGTATCTTCTTGAACATCTCCCGTCCCTCTTCCTCCTTGGCGGTCAGGCAATCGCCGTTCCGCAACGCGAAAAGCCGCCCGGGCGCATGGCTCGGACGGCTTCGATCACGGCGGCACACGGCCGCCCCTGGCTCAGACTGGCGCTGGGATCAGCGGCAGTTGGCCTGTTTGACGTACTGGCAATAGGCGACGTTGCCGGCTGCACCGACGATCGCGCCGGTGACAGGGTCGACACCCGTAAGGAGAGCGGCGCCGGTACCGGCGCCAGCGCCGAAGATGCCTTGCTCCAACGAAGTGTCACCACAGGCCGAAAGGCCCAAAGCCGCGACCAGAAGCGCGGCGGAAAGCTTGATGCGCATTGGGATGTGCCCTTGTTCTTTACTGCTCTGGGACGATCTAGCGCCCGAAGCGGCAAAAATCCAAACGCGACTGCAATTAAACGCGATTCATAGGCAGGTTGCCGCCTAGAATTCGACGTTTTCGCGGTATCCGGAGACAAGGGTGACGGTCTGGCCCGGGGAAGGCCAGACCGTCTATAAGGGGAAGGGTAACGGTCGAGTCGCGCCCCGGCATTCAATACCGGCCGAAGCCACGGCTCGAGGCTGAGACTGTACCCCGCAAAAGATTCTGCATAGGCCGCCGTGGGCACGGCCTGATGTTGCGCCGTTTCCCGCCGAAATTGTATTGGCTCATGCGGAAAAGCGCCGATCATCAGTCGAAATCCAGTTCGGGAAACGCGGCGCGGGCGGCATCGGCATCGATGCGCAGAAGCGAGTCGTAGCTGGCGGGATCGAAAGGGTCTTCGACGGCTACCACTTCGCGACCGAACAGCCACGACAGGCGTCCGGCGTCGAGGTTGCCTCGCTCGAAGGGCTCGTCTCTGAAGTAGTCCCACAGCGCCTGAAGAAAGCCCGCGTCCGCGCGCTTGTCGGCGGGACGGCGGTCGGCGAATCGTTCGCGACGCGTGATCGGTGTCACCCCGCGCGGGTTCGCCCGGCGGATCACGAATTGATAGTCTGTGCCTGGAAGACGTCCGGGAAACCCTCGATGCTTCAGCATCCTCGTCCCTCCCGGTGCGGGACGATCAGGGAGTCCGGGACGGGCGCGAGCGCCCGTCCCGTCCGAAGATTACTTGTACTTGCCGGTGTAGACCGGTTCGATCGTAATCGGCTCGGGATCGATGTAGACGGGTTCTTCCTCTTGCTGGGCGCAGGCCGCAGCGAAGGCAACGAGGCCAAAGGCGAGAACCAGTTTGACGCTTTTCGACATCCTAGTCTCCTGTCGTAAAGATGGAGGCCGAACGCTGACTCTGCAGCGCGAGACCTCCCATTCAGGGTACAGGTCACTGTCCGGTAACCTCCCGTGACGATAGAACATTCGTGACTAAAAGGAAATTCCACCCGAGCGAGGGAGTGGTTTTGTGGCACCGTTGCATCAAGTGCCCCCCGGCGACCGCCTAATGGCGCTAGATATTGTGTCCGCATCAGAATGCCTCCCAGATACAGCGATCGCCTTCGATGCTATAAGCTTCGAAAAACTGGGTAATTTCCGGATTTGCCACCCCGAATTCCGACGGTTTGTCGGATAGGGAAATAACCACTTGCGAGGGCCTCGGACCGAGGTTCGGAAGGCGGGGAACCGCGTAGGATCGGCAAAGAAATTCCATGTCCGAGGCAGCTTGCGCAAATGTGATCTTGCCTTCCGCGTGTCCGATGTCCGGTGCGACGAATCGGAAACGCCACGTCAAGCCCTTTGGTCCCTTCGCGTCGCGGATCACTTCGGCGAACTCTACCGGCTGGCCCGACGGGACCTCGACCGGCTCTGCCGCAACGGGGCCGGCAAGGGCCCAGAACGCAATCGCCGACAGCCTCATGACTTGTCCCATTTTTTCACCAAGACCCGTTTCAGGCCGGGTTTGGCCTGCAAGACTCGCACTTTTCCAACATTCTCCAGTTTCGCGATGTTCTCATCCGCCTCTGATGCGCGAAGGTCCAGAACGATCGCACCGCGCGGTGTCACGGCGTGTTCGAAGAACGGCAGATACATATCGACCGGGTAGTGAAATCCGCAGGACAGGAAGCTGACGGCGATGTCCACGCGCGGCCCGTCCGGAAGATCCTCTTTCAACGGATTCCACGTCGCGATTCGGTCGCGCGCCACGCCGTTCGCTGACAGGAAATCGACCGCGGCCGACAGGTCGGCATAGCCCGCTCCCTGCTCGGCGAAGCCGAAGTGCCGCTCTTTGGTTTTCTCGATGTCGATCAGCAGCAGATCGCAGTTCAGCGCGCGAGCCGCGAACAGCCCGAACAGGCCGTAGCCGCAGCCGATGTCCGCGATGCGCTTGTGATGCACGCGTTCCAGCAGTCCGCGCACTTCCTCGAATTCCTCGCTGATGATCTCTGCGGCGCTGTTCACGTAGTCGGCGCCGTTTTCGGCCACCGCCATCTGTAGGGGTTCGTCGTCGCCCGCCTCCCAATCGCGCACGACGTCATAGGCGGCGCGCGAGTAGCCCAGCACGTCCGAGCGCTGCAGGACGACGTTCATCCGGTCGCGCCGCGACAGCGGCGACACGTCGAGTCCCCCCTCCATCATCGGCATCAGCGGCTCCCCCGCCCGGCATGGCGGGCCCAGCGCGCCCGCCTCTCCGGTTCCGCCAAAAGCGATGCAAGGCGGGCTTCCAGCGCGCCGCGTGCCACCCGGCCCCCGTCGATCCGTCCGCCGGCCCTCAGGCGCAGGCCCTCGCCCGCGGACGAAACCTCGACCACGGGAGAAAAACCGCGCACCGATTGCAGTGCGCGCCAAACGTCCTGACGGACCTGCCTTGCCAACCGGCGCCGCGACACCTTCGGGAACGCCGTCTCTGCCACCACGTCGAAGCGCGGCGGCAGTCGGCGGCAGAGCGTCAGCGTCTCGCCCTCGATCATATGCCAGTCGTTGCGGCTCACCGGTGGCTCACAAGGGGATGTTGTCGTGCTTTTTCCACGGGTTCGACAGCTTCTTGTTGCGAAGGCTGGCGAAGGCCCGGCTGACCCGCCGGCGGGTCGAGCGCGGCATGATCACCTCGTCGATAAAACCCTTCTCGGCGGCGACGAACGGGTTGGCGAAGCGGTCCTCGTAGTCGGCGGTGTGACGCGCGATCTTCTCTGCGTCGCCAAGGTCGGCGCGGTGCAGGATCTCGACCGCGCCCTTCGCGCCCATCACCGCGATCTCGGCGGTGGGCCACGCATAGTTGAAATCGCCGCGCAGATGTTTGGACGCCATGACGTCATACGCGCCGCCATAGGCTTTGCGGGTGATGACCGTGACTTTCGGCACCGTCGCCTCGCCATAGGCGAACAGCAGCTTGGCGCCGTGCTTGATGACGCCTCCGTATTCCTGCCCGGTGCCCGGCAGGAAGCCCGGCACATCGACCAGCGTCAGGATCGGGATCTCGAAGCAGTCGCAGAACCGGACGAACCGCGCGGCTTTCTTCGACGAGTCGATGTCGAGGCAACCCGCCAGAACCATCGGCTGGTTCGCGACGATGCCAACCGTCTGCCCTTCCAGCCGAACAAATCCGGTGATGATGTTCTTCGCGTGGTCTTCCTGGATCTCGTAAAAGTCGCCCTCGTCCGCGATCTTCAGGATCAGTTCCTTCATATCGTAGGGCGTGTTCGGGTTGTCCGGGATCAACGTGTCCAGCGACGCCTCTTGCCGGTGCGGGTCGTCGAAGAACGGACGCACCGGGGGCTTTTCGCGGTTGTTAAGCGGCAGGAAGTCGACCAGCCGCCGAACCTCGGCCAGCGCTTCGACGTCGTTCTCGAACGCGCCATCGGCGACCGAGGACTTCTTGGTGTGGGTCGACGCGCCGCCAAGTTCCTCGGCCGTCACGACCTCGTTCGTCACAGTCTTCACCACGTCGGGGCCGGTGACAAACATGTAAGAGGTGTCGCGCACCATGAAAATGAAGTCGGTCATCGCCGGGGAATAGACCGCACCGCCGGCGCAGGGCCCCATGATCACAGAGATCTGCGGCACCACGCCCGAGGCCATGATATTGCGCTGGAACACGTCGGCATAACCGGCAAGCGAGGCGACGCCTTCCTGAATGCGCGCACCGCCAGAGTCGTTCAGCCCGATCACCGGAGCGCCGTTCTGCACCGCCATATCCATGATCTTGCAGATCTTCTGAGCGTGGGTTTCCGATAGCGAACCGCCGAACACGGTGAAATCCTGGCTAAAGACATAGACCATCCGGCCGTTGATCGTGCCCCATCCGGTCACGACGCCGTCGCCGTAGGGGCGCTGTGTCTCCATCCCGAAATCGGTGCAGCGATGCGCAACGAACATGTCGAACTCTTCGAACGATCCCTCGTCCAGCAGAAGTTCGATCCGTTCGCGTGCGGTCAGCTTGCCCTTGGCGTGCTGGCTGTCGATCCGCTTTTCGCCGCCACCAAGGCGGGCCTGCTCGCGACGGCTTTCCAGCTCTTGCAGGATATCCTTCATGCGCTTGCCTCCGTTCCCGTTCGGCGGCAACCTACGCGAGGGAACCGCGTGCGGGAAGCGATTTCCGGTAAATTTGCAAATACTTGGCAACCCGCCGTCAGCATATTGCAAATCCGCAAACCGACTGGCCTGCCGAGGTCACAGATGGACAACACCCGGTTGCCGGAATAATGGATGCCAATGACACGTAATAACAGTGTCCGTTTTCTGGACCGTTCCACACCGCCCCATATCTTCACGCTAATCGTGATGGCCAGCACCTCGGCGCTGACCATGAACATGTACCTGCCGTCGCTGCCAAAGATGACCGAACATTTCGGCACCGAGTATGCCGTGATGGCGCGGTCTGTGACGCTGTTCCTGCTGGGCAACGCGGTACTGCAGCTGTTTATCGGCCCCGTGGCGGACCGTTACGGCCGCCGTCCGGTGATGCTGGGCGGCCTCGCCATCTTCATCGTGGCCACCATCGGTTGCCTTCTGGCCCCCAACGCGGCGGTCTTCCTGACCTTCCGCCTGATGCAGGCGTTCATCGTGGTCGGCATGGTTCTAAGCCGGGCCGTGGTGCGCGACACCAACGATCAGGCGAATGCGGCGTCGATGATCGGCTACGTTACCATGGGCATGGCCGTCGTTCCGATGCTGGCCCCGGCACTTGGCGGGCTGCTGGACGAGTGGTTCGGATGGCAGGCGAACTTCTACGCCTTCCTGCTGTTCGGCATCGCGACCTTCCTGCTGATCTGGGCCGATCAGGGAGAGACGAACCCGAACGCCGGCACAAGCTTTCGAGACCAGTTGCGCGACTATCCCGAGTTGCTGTCCTCGCCCCGGTTCTGGGGCTATGCGCTGGCGGCGGCATTTTCGTCTGGCGCGTTCTTTTCCTACGTCGGCAGCGCGCCGTTCGTCGGGTCGGACATCTTCGGCCTCAGCCCCTCTGCACTTGGCATCCTGTTCGGCGCGCCCGCACTGGGCTACGTGTTCGGCAACTACCTGACCGCGCGGTACAGCGTCCGGATGGGGATCAACAAGATGATCATCGTCGGCTCGTCCATCTGCGCGGCGGGTGTGACGGTTTCGTTGCTGGTGTTCCTTGCCGGCTTCGGGTCCGCGTTCACCTTCTTCGGCTTCATGTGTTTCGTGGGCTTCGGCAACGGCATGGTTCTTCCGAACGCCATCGCCGGCACCCTGTCCGTCCGCCCGCACCTGGCAGGCACGGCCAGCGGCCTTGGCGGTGCGCTGATGATCGGCGGCGGCGCCGCGCTGGCGCAGCTTGCGGGTGAGATGCTGAGCGTCGAGACGGGCCCCTACCCGGTGCTCTGGATCCAGATCATCACCTCTATCCTCGGCGTGCTGTCGATCGTCATGGTGATCCGGCGCGAGCGGCAACTGGGGATTGCCGGGGCCGATTAGCGCCTGCTAAACCCGTTTTGCTAATCTGCAAACCGGAGGGGGCATGCCGAAGCGGAAACTCTATGCCGGAGCCAAGCTGCGCGAACTGCGCGGCAGGCTGGAACTGACCCAGAAGAGCTTTGCCGAGAAGCTGGGCGTTTCGCTGCCCTATCTGAACCAGATGGAGAACAACAACCGCCCGATCTCGGCGGCGGTTGTGCTGGCGCTGGCGCAAGAGTTCGGGTTGGACGTCACCGAACTGTCGACCGGTGATGCCGAGCGGATCGTGGTCGACATGCGCGAGGCGCTGGCCGATCCGGTCTTTGCCGAAAGCACCCCGCCGCTGGCCGATCTGCGGCTGGTCGCGTCGAACGCCCCGGCGCTGGCGCGGGCCTTCCTGTCGCTGCACCGCGCCTATCGCCAGACCCACGAACGGCTTGCCTCGCTGGACGAGGCGCTGGGGCGCGAGGGCAGCACGGTGCAGCCCTCGCCGTGGGAAGAGGTCCGGGACTTCTTCCACTATTGCGACAACTACCTCGACGCGATCGACCGCGCGGCGGAACGGTTTGCAACGTCCGGAGACACCTCGGGAGACATCCGTGACACCGCATCATCGCATCTGTCCGACCTCGGAATCACCGTGCATTTCCAGAAGACTGGCGCGGTTCGCTCGTACGATCCAACGGGCAAGGTTCTAAGTCTGTCGGACCGCAGCCCGGCAGAAACGCAGAGATTTCAACTTCTCCATCAAGTCGCGCTGCTTTCACATAACGATCTTCTCGAAGCGACGCTGGACCTTGCGCGGTTCCAGACCGAAGAGGCGCGCGGCATCGCGAAGATCGGACTGGCCAACTATTTCGCCGGCGCCGCCCTGATGCCCTATGCCCGGTTCCTTGCCGCCGCGCAGGAACATCGCCACGACCTTGAAATCCTCGCCGACCGGTTCGGCGCCTCGATGGAACAGGTGGCGCACCGGCTGTCGACGATGCAAAGGCCCGGCGCCAAGGGCGTGCCGTTCTTCTTCGTGCGGGTGGATCAGGCCGGCACGATCACCAAACGCCACTCGGCCACGCGGTTGCAGTTCGCGCGGTTCGGCGGCGCCTGTCCGCTGTGGAACGTGCATCAGGCGTTCGAGCAGCCCGAAAGGTTCCTGCGCCAGCTTGCCGAAACGCCCGACGGGGTCCGCTATCTGTGCCTGTCGCGCGCGGTTTCGAAGCCCGGCGGCAGCTTCCACGCGCCGGTGCAGCGCTATGCCATTCAGCTTGGTTGCGAGATTCGCCATGCCGAGGCGCTGGTGTACGCGGATGGGATGGACATCAGCCGCCGGACCGCTTTCGAGCCGATCGGCATCTCATGCCGGATCTGCGAGCGGCGGGACTGTCATCAAAGGGCCGTCCCACCTTTGGAACGGCCCCTTAGCGTGGACCCCGACACGCGCGGGGTCCTTCCTTACAGGATCGGCTAGCCGATCTCGGCCGGCGCGGCGAGGATGCGGTACAGCTCATCCTTCAACGCCATCCGGCGCTTGCGCAGCTCCATCTCGGCCAGTTCTTCCATCGGCGCGACATTCGTTTCGGCCTGATACACCTTGCGGTTCAGCTCATCATACTCGCCAAGCAGCCGGGCGAAGTGGGCGTTGCCCTGCTTGAGCTGGCGGATGCGGTCCGCGAATTCCGGGAATTCGGCGGCGAGTTCGTGCGGGACTTGGGACATGTCCGTCTCCTCTCATTGGTCTGGACCGATCCTAGCCGCCCGACTCGGGGCGCTCTTTGACGCGGATCAAATGAATGATGTTAACCGCAATTACCTTTGCGACACCTCCCACGCCGGGTTGAGCCACGGCTGAAGGTTTTCCGGCGGCAGCGGGGTGCGGCCCAGCACGTGATCCGCGGCCTTCTCGCCCACCATGATAGAGGGGCCGTTGGTGTTGCCGTTCGGGATGCTGGGAAAGACCGAGCTGTCCGCCACGCGCAGGCCGTCCACCCCGATCACCCGGCATTCCGGGTCGACCACGGCGGTCGGGTCGTCGCGGCGGCCCATGCGGGCGGTACCGCAGGGGTGATAGGCGCTTTCGACATGCTCGCGGATCGCCTCGTTCAGCGCCTCGTCGGACTGGACGTCCGGGCCGGGCTGCAATTCGTCACCGGCATAGGGGGCGAAGGCGTCCTGCTGGAAGATCTCGCGGGTCAGGCGGATGCAGGCGCGGAAGTCGCGCCAGTCGTCTTCGTGGCTCATGTAATTGAAGCGGATCACCGGCGCGTCCGAGGGATCGGCGGACCGCAGGGTGACGGCGCCGCGCGACTTGGACCGCATCGGACCGACATGCGCCTGAAAGCCGTGGCCGCCAGCCGCCGCCTGACCGTCGTACCGCACGGCGAGCGGCAGGAAGTGATACTGGATGTCGGGGTATTCCACACCGGCGCGGGACCGGATGAACCCGCAGCTTTCGAACTGGTTCGACGCGCCCGGCCCCTTGCGGGCAAACAGCCACTGGGCGCCTGCCAGCGCCTTGCCGAACGGATTCCACCACGAATACAGGCTGACCGGCTGGGTGGCGCGCATCTGGATGTACATCTCAAGATGGTCCATCAGGTTCTGCCCGACGCCCGCGCGGTCGGCGACGACCGGGATGCCATGCTTTGCCAGTTCCGCGCCGGGGCCGATGCCGGACAGCATCAGCAGTTTCGGCGTGTTGATCGAAGAGGCCGACAGGATCACTTCGCGACGGGCGCGCAGCGTGACGGTCTTGCCGCCCTGCTTCACCACGACCCCGGTCGCGCGGCCATCCTCGATGACCACCTTCTGGGCAAGGCCCTGCACAAGGTGGCAGATCTGCCGCTGCAATGCGGGCTTCAGATACGCATCGGCGGCGGACCAGCGGCGGCCGCGCCAGATGGTGGCCTCCATCGCGCCGAAGCCTTCCTGTTGTTCGCCGTTGTAATCCTGGGTGACGGGATAGCCCGCCTGTTCCCCGGCTTCGACGAAGGCCTGCACCAGCGGATTGTCCCGCGGTCCGCGCGAGATGTGCAGCGGCCCGTCGGTGCCGCGCCAGCTTGACGTCTCCGGCCCGTGCCAGCTTTCCATCCGCTTGTAATAAGGCAGCACCCCGGCATAGCCCCAGCCATCCGCGCCCATCTCGGCCCATGTGTCGAAGTCGCGCGCATGCCCGCGCACGTAGACCATGCCGTTGATCGAGGACGAGCCGCCGATCACCTTGCCGCGCGGCGTTGCCATCCGGCGGCCGCCAAGGTTAGGCTCGGGCTCGCTGGAATAGCCCCAGTCGTAGCGCTTCATGTTCATCGGATAGCTCAGCGCGCCGGGCATCCGGATGAACGGCCCGGCATCGGTACCGCCGAGTTCGACGATCAGCACGGAGTGCCCCGCTTCGGTCAGGCGATAGGCCATGGCGCAGCCCGCCGATCCGGCACCAACGATGACGAAATCCGCCTGCATCATTCTTCCCCGATTGTCTTAATAAGGCGCATCCACGCCTCCCATTCCCACGTAGACGGTCTTCAATTGCGAGAAATGTTCAATCGCGCCGAGACCGTTCTCTCGCCCGATGCCGGACTGTTTCGATCCGCCGAAACCGATCTCGACCGGCGTCAGGTTGTAGGTGTTGATCCAGCAGGTGCCCGCCTCGAACGCCGCCGCGACGCGATGCGCGCGGGCGAGGTCGGCGGTGAACACGCCCGCCGCCAGCCCGAACGAGGTGGCGTTTGCGCGGGCAATGCCCTCGGCCTCGTCCTCGAAGGTGAGGACGCTGGCGACCGGGCCGAAGATCTCTTCGCGGGCAATCGACATGCCGTCGGCTACATCGGCGAAGACCGTGGGCTCGACGTACCAGCCGTCCCGTTGCACCCGCTTGCCGCCGGTGACCAGCGTCGCGCCCTCGGCGACGCCCGCCTCGATATGGCCAAGCACCTTCTGCAACTGCGCCTCGCTGACCAGCGGGCCGAAGTTCACCGCTTCGTCCAGCGGATCGCCCATGACAACGCCTTGCAGCCGCTCGGTCAGACGCTCAAGAAACGCCTCCTTGATGCCGGACTGCACGAACACGCGGGTGCCATTGGAACAGATCTGACCAGAGCTGTAGAAGTTCCCGAGGATCGCGCCCCCGACCGCCGCATCTATGTCGGCGTCGTCGAACACCAGCATCGGAGACTTGCCGCCAAGCTCCATGGTGACATGGCGCATCCCTTCCGCCGCCGCGGCATAAACCTTGCGTCCGGTAGGGACCGAGCCGGTCAGCGAGACCTTGGCCACGCGTGGGTCGGTGATCAGTGCGGCCCCGACGTCGCCCCTGCCCTGCACCACGTTGAAGACGCCTGCCGGCGCACCGGCCTCTGTCAGGATCTCGGCCAGTTTCAGCGCGCAAAGCGGCGTTTCTTCCGACGGCTTGAACACCATGGTGTTGCCGCAAGCCAGCGCGGGCGCGGCCTTCCATGCGGCGATCTGAGTGGGATAGTTCCATGCGCCGATGCCAACGCAGACGCCCAGCGGTTCGCGGATCGTGTAGGCCCAGTCGGACCCCAACTGCACGTGCTCGCCCCGCACCGCCGCCGCGATACCGCCGAACCATTCCAGCGCATCGGCGGCAGAGGCCGCGTCGGCCACCAGCGTTTCCTGCAACGGCTTGCCGGTGTCGATGGTCTCGATCTCGGACAGTTCGCGGTTCCGCTCGCGTAGCAGGTCGGCGGCCCGGCGCAGCACGCGGCCGCGTTCGACTCCCGGCAGCGCAGCCCACTCGCGGCGGGCGGCTTCGGCGGCGGCCAGCGCCTGCTCGACGATGGCAGGCGTCGCGGCGTGCAAACGGGCGACCTTCTCGCCCGTCGCGGCATAGGTCACATCGATCGCGGCGCCGGCCGTGTCGTCGGCATAGGCGCCGCCGACATAGTGGCTGGCCTTGGGCTGTACGTTTCTCATTTGTCTTACTCCCCGCGCGGAAAGCGCTTCGATTCTTCCAGCACGTTCAGGTCCATGTGATTGCGCATGTACCGCTCGGACGCGTCGCGCAAAGGCTGATAGTCCCAGGGGTAGTACCCGCCCTGACGGAGCGCCTCGTAGACCACCCAACGGCGCGCCTGACTGGCGCGGACATCGGCATCGAACTTGTCCAGATCCCACATTTCCAACGCCTCTTTCTTCAGAAGCGTCAGGGTTTCTTGATGATCTGCGGACTCCGCGAGGTTTTCCTGTTCGCTCGGATCGGCCTCGAGATCGAACAGCTGGTCGGGGTCCAGCGTGCAGAGGTTCAGCTTCCACCGCCCTTTGCGCAGGCAGACCATCGGCGCTTCGGTGCCCTCGGCCGCGTACTCGATCTTCACCGGCGCATCCCGCCCCTCACCGCGCGCGGCGGGCAGCAGGCTTTCGCCATCGGTCCACGGCATCACCTCGTCCATCGCCACCCCGGCGAGGTCGCACAGGGTCGGACAGACATCCATCGTAGAAACCGGCGATTCGACCAGACCGGGTTCCAGCCCCGGCGCAGAGATCATCAGCGGCACGCGGGACGAGCCGTCGTAGAAGCTCATCTTGAACCACAGCCCCCGCTCACCCAGCATGTCCCCGTGGTCAGAGACGAAGACGACGATCGCCTCTTGCCGGGTATCTTCCAGCACCTGCAGGATCTGGCCGATCTTGTCGTCGAGATAAGAGATGTTGGCGAAATAGGCCCGGCGCGAACGTTCGATGTCGGTCTTGGTGATATCGAAGTTGCGCCAGTCGTTCGCGTCGAACAGCCGCTTGGAATGCTTGTCCTGCTGATCGTAGGGGATCGCGGGCAATTCGGGCTGCAGGTGGTCGCAGTCCTCGTACAGGTCCCAGTACTTCCGCCGCGCGACGTAGGGATCGTGCGGGTGGGTGAAGCTGGCGGTCAGACACCACGGACGCTTGTCCCCGCCGCGCGAGGCGTCGTACAGCCACGACATCGCCTGATAGGCGACGTCGTCATCGTACTCCATCTGGTTGGTGATCTCGGCCACGCCCGCGCCGGTGACCGAGCCCATGTTGTGATACCACCAGTCGATCCGTTCGCCCGGTTTGCGATAGTCCGGGGTCCAGCCGAAATCGGCGGGGTAAATGTCGGTGGTCAGCCGCTCTTCGAACCCGTGCAATTGGTCCGGCCCGACGAAATGCATCTTCCCCGACAGGCATGTGCGATAGCCCGCGCGGCGCAGATGGTGGGCATAGGTCGGAATGTCCGACCGGAACTCGGCGGCGTTGTCATAGACGCCGGTACGGCTGGGAAGTTGCCCCGACATGAACGACGCCCGGCCCGGCGCGCACAGGGGCGAACCCGTGTAGCTGTTGGCGAATCGCACCGACCGATCGGCCAGCTTGCGCAGGTTCGGCGCATGCAGCCACTCGGCAGGGCCGTCCGGGAACAGGGTCCCGTTCAGCTGGTCCACCATCAGGATAAGGATATTCGGGCCGCTCATGTTACCTCCGCGATCACCAGGTCCAATAGGCGCAAGACCCGCCCGGCGGCGTCCTCGGGGGCCGAGTGGCCGGGGTTCAGGGCGGCGCGGATATAGAGCCCGTCGATCAGCGCGGCCACCGTCTCGGCCGCCACATGCGCCCGGTCGCCCACAAGGGGGCGAAGGTCGTGAACAAGGTTCGACCGAAGCCGCCGCTGGTAGACGGTCAGCAGCCGCTGGGCCCGGGGCGAAGATTGCGCCGCCACGTAGAAATTCAGCCAAGCGCTGACCACGTGGCCGGAAAACTGGCCGGATTCGAAGCTCGCGCGCACCACGGCGTCCAACCGCTCGCGCGGGGTGACGGCCTTGGTCAGGCGCGACTGCACCGCCATGCCGTATTGCGTCAGGATGTGGCGCATCGCGGCAAGGAACAGGTCATCCTTGCCTCCGAAGTAGTGGTGCGCCAGCGCGGAACTGACGCCCGCGCGGCGCGCGATCCGGCTTACGGTCACGTCCAAAGTACCCGCCGCGCCGATCTCGTCGATCGTCGCTTTGACCAGCGCGGCCCGCCTGATAGGCTCCATCCCGAGTTTCGGCATCCCGGCATCTCCGAAAAAAAGGTCTTGCCGAGCGAAGCTGAAGGAAGATTATTGACTCGTCAATCAATGAAAACCGGGGAGCTCACAATGACCATCAAAACCGCCCTGTCCGCACTGGCCCTTGCAGCCGCTGCCGGACCCGCCTTCGCCAACTGCGAAAGCGTCACTTTTTCGGATGTCGGCTGGACCGACATCACCGCGACCACCGCGGCCACCACGGTGATCCTTGACGCGCTCGGGTACGAGACCGACGTGAAGGTGCTGTCGGTGCCGGTCACCTACACCTCACTGGCCGCCGGTGACGTGGACGTGTTCCTTGGCAACTGGATGCCGACGATGGAGGCAGACATCGCCCCCTACCGCGATGCGGGAACCGTCGACACCGTGCGCGCCAACCTCGAGGGCGCCAAGTACACGCTGGCCGTGAACAAGGCCGCGGCCGATCTTGGCATCACCGACTTCGCCGAGATCGCCAACTTCGTCGATGAACTGGACGGCAAGATCTACGGCATCGAACCCGGCAACGACGGCAACCGCCTGATCCAGTCGATGATCGACGAGAACGCCTTTGGTCTCGACGCGTTCGAGGTCGCGGAAAGCTCGGAACAGGGCATGCTGGCGCAGGTCGAACGTGCCACCCGCCGCGAAGAGCCGATCGTGTTCCTTGGCTGGGAACCGCACCCGATGAACGCCAACTTCGAGATGTCCTACCTGACCGGCGGCGATGACTATTTCGGCCCGAACCTTGGCGGCGCCACGGTCTACACGAACACCTCGGCAGGCTTCGTCGAGGAATGCCCGAACGTCGGCAAGTTTCTGGAAAACCTCGAGTTCTCGCTAGCGATGGAGAACGAGATCATGGGCGCGATCCTGAACGACGGCGAGGATGCGGAAGATGCGGCGGCTGCTTGGCTGAAAGCCAATCCCGAGCCGCTGGACGCATGGCTTGACGGCGTGACCACGCAGGATGGCGGTGACGCCATGGAAGCGGTGAAAACCAGCCTTGGCCTGATGTAAGGCCCCGCTTTGCTGCAATCCGTTATCGAGAACGCGGGGTGCAAGTCCCCCCGCGTGGATCGGGGCGCCAGAGGCGCCCCGAGACGTTCCGAACGACCAAAGTCCGTCGGCGGCTTAGCTCAACGCGCCGTTGTACCAGTCGTGCATCTTGACCTCGGTCTCGGCCCCGGCATCCGCGACCATCTGTGCGAAAGCCTCCGGGTCCTGCGTGCCGCCGTCCTGCCCGCGGTAGTGATAGGGATAAACGTAGGTCGGCGCGAACTCTGCCACGGCAGAGGCCGCCTGTTCGGCACCCATGGTGTAGGGCAGGTTCATGCAGACGAAAGCAAGGTCGATTCCGCTAAGCGCGCGCATTTCCGGCGTGCCTTCGGTATCGCCCGAGATGTAGATCGTCATGCCGTCGACCGACAGCACATAGCCGTTGTCGCGCCCCTCGGGGTGGAAGTTCATCCGTTCTTCGGTGGTGTTGTAGGCCGGGATCGCCTCGATCCCGACGCCCATCATCTCGGTCGACTCGCCGTTGGCGATGGACGAAGCGCGGGCTTTCAGGTCTTCCGGCAGCATGTCGAAAACCGCCGGGTTCGTCAGGATCGGCGCTTCGCCAGAGATCGCGGCCAACGTCTCGGCGTTGTAGTGGTCGCCGTGCTCGTGGGTGATCAGCACCATGTCGGGGGCCGGCATGTCGGCGTACATCGCCGGATCGCCGACCGTGTCGACATAGATCACACCCGCAGGCGTCTCGAGCACGACAGAGGCATGTTCCACCGGATGCACCACGACCTCGCCGCCGTCGGTCGGGAAGGTGTTGCCGCCGTGGGCGGCAGCGTGTGCGTCGAACGGCAGGATGGTAATCACGCCGGCGCCGGCGGCGGCACCGGCAGCACTCATAAGGAAGGTCCGTCTTGTCGTCATCGTGTCCTACTCCCTGTTGTTGGTGGTGGACAGGTAGGGCGAGTGCGCGGCCTGTCCCTTTCCAAGAAAGCGACCTCACGCCATGGTGAACCCGAGATGGGGGAAATGAAATGAACTGGCTGACCGAGTACAAGATACCCATCGGCGACTGGGCCGAGGCGCTGTTCGACTGGTTGCAGGCCGTCGGCGGCAACGTGTTCGACGCCATCGCGATCTGGATGGAAGACGTCGCGATCGAGTGGGTGCTGTACCTGCTTCAGACCCCTCCGCCCCTTTTGATCGTGGCGCTGTTCGTCGCCCTGACATGGGCGTTGCAGCGGAACTGGAAGGTCTGCCTGTTCGTGGGGCTGGGCTTTCTGTTCATCCTCAATCAGGGCTACTGGGAAGAGACGACTGAAAGCCTGACGCTGGTGCTGTTCGCCTGCGCGGTCTGCATGATCGTCGGCGTGCCCATCGGCATCGCGGCGGCGCACCGGCCAAGGCTCTATGCAGCCATGCGGCCCGTGCTGGACCTGATGCAGACGCTGCCGACCTTCGTCTATCTGATCCCCGCCATCGTGTTGTTCGGCATCGGCATGGTCCCCGGCCTTTTCGCGACGGTGATTTTCGTACTGCCCGCACCGATCCGCCTGACGCATCTGGGCGTGTCGTCGACACCGACGCATCTGCTGGAAGCCGCGAAAGCCTTCGGCGCGACGGGACGGCAGGTGCTGTGGAAGGTGGAACTGCCCTATGCCTTTCCGCAGATCATGGCCGGGCTGAACCAGACCATCATGCTGTCGCTGTCGATGGTCGTCATCGCGGCTTTGGTCGGCGCCGACGGTCTTGGCGTACCGGTGGTGCGCGCCTTGAACCAGGTGAACACGTCGCTTGGCTTCGAGAGCGGCTTTATCATCGTGGTCGTGGCCATCATGCTTGACCGTATTCTTCGGGTGGACCGCAAATGAGCGCCGTGATTTTCGACAACGTCTCGATCGTGTTCGGCGACAACCCGGCCGACGCCCTCCCCTTGATGGATCAGGGCCAGACCCGGCCCGAGATCCAGGACGCGACCGGGCAGGTTCTGGGCGTTCACGATTGCTCGCTTGAAGTGGCCGAGGGCGAAATCCTCGTGCTGATGGGGCTGTCCGGCTCTGGCAAGTCGACGCTTCTGCGCGCGGTGAACGGGCTGAACCCGGTGGCTCGGGGCGAAGTTCGTGTGACTTACGGCGACCGCGAGGTCAGCGTGACCCACGCCGGGGCCAAGCTGCTGCGCGAGCTGCGGCTGAAGCAGATCTCGATGGTGTTTCAGGCTTTCGGACTGCTTCCATGGCGCACGGTTCGCGAGAACGTGGGTCTTGGGCTGGAACTGGGCGGCATGTCCCGCGCCGAACGCGAGGGGCAGGTCGAGCGCCAGCTGGAACTGGTCGGCCTGTCCGACTGGGCCGACCGCAAGGTCGGAGAGCTTTCGGGCGGCATGCAACAGCGCGTAGGCCTTGCCCGCGCCTTCGCCACCGAGGCGCCGGTGCTACTGATGGACGAGCCGTTCTCGGCACTCGATCCGCTGATCCGCACGCGGCTGCAGGACGAGTTGCTGGAACTTCAGGCCCGGCTGAAGCGGACGATCATCTTCGTGAGCCACGATCTTGACGAGGCGTTCAAGATCGGCAACCGGATCGCGATCATGGAAGGCGGGCGGATCGTCCAGTGCGGCACCCCGCAAGAGATCTTCACCAGCCCGGCGAATGACTATGTCGCCGACTTCGTCGCCCACATGAACCCGCTGGGTGTGCTGTGCGCCCGCGATGTGATGGTGCCGGCGCGCGAGGAACTGGAGGATCGCGTTCCGCCCGACACCGACATCCGCGAGGTCATGGCCCGCGTCGCGGCCAGCGGGCATCCCGTTGGCGTGACAGACCCGGACGGGCAGATCATCGGCCAGATCACCAGAGACTCGGTATTGTCAAAGCTTCTCGACCCGCGCGGCTAAGACACGCCGCACGGGCCCGAAAAAGGAAAACCGCCCTGCCGACGTCTCGGCAGGGCGGTTTTCTTTGTCTCTCGTTCGCTTGGATCAGGCGGCGGTGGCAGCCAGGAGGCGGCGCGAGGTAATCCGCGGCAGATCCATCTCCGGCACGATGCGCGGCATGCGGGTGTCCGCGTTGTCGAAAGCCATTTCCTGCGATTGTTCCAGATAGGTCTCGGCCGGCACGCCCTCTGCCAGGATCAGCTCGTGGGCGTCGGTCTCGACGTGGAAGTAGGTGAAGGGTTCCGACTGTTTGACCTGACGGATGGTGCTGCCGTTCACCAGGGCCGCCGCATCGACCAGTGCGCCGTCGACCGCAATGCCGTGCTTCGGGCTGACCAGCAGGTCGCGTTCCGGCAGGCCGTTGCCAAGCGCGCCGGCCGCGATGCGGACCGGGCTGACGTCAAGCGGCGCGTGCATCGCCGGATCGACAGTGCGCTGGCCGACCCAGCGGACGCGGGTCTCGCCCCCATCGGCGCGACGCAGCGTGTTGCCGGGTTTCAGGTCTTCGACGCTGGCGAAACCGTCGACCGTCGCGATGCGCGTGCCTTCAAGGTAGCAGACCATCGCGTTGACCGACATCTGCGTGAATGTCTGCGAGGTATCTGAACCCGTGGCGGACAAGGTGAAGACGATGCCGGTGAATTCCCCGACCGCCGTCAGCGTCGCCGTGCTGTTAGTGACCGTGCGGACGACAGTTCCGATCCCGTCGCGGCTGTCCGTGAAAGACACGCGAACCATGCCAGCTGCGGCATAGTCGAGCGCTCGGAGGGTGACGGGGTTCAAAGCCGTGCCCGACATAACGTTGTTCGCCGGGTTCGCCGTGCTTTCCAGGGTCAGGCGAACGACATCCGGGAACACGGTGTTGGAGGAGTCCGCAAAGAACAGCGCCGGCGGACCGAAACCGGTTTCGTCCTGGCCGAGCGTGAAGAAGAGGTTCCCCTCGCCGGATTCGAAGGTCAGGGTAAATTTGATACCATCCGCGATGTGTTCAGCCGGAGCATCGCCGGTCGTAAAGACCGTCGAATAACCTGGCTGCGTGGGATTGGTCGTTCGAAAATCGAAAACCGGCAATGCGTATCCTCCTGAGGTCTGATGCACTCATGTGGTGGTTGTCGAAAACTGCGCCACCAAATGCAGATACGTATGACTTAGCGTTAGGCAGTTAACCGGTTCAATTAAAAATTGATGCCGAATTGGAAATAATTGCCTTCGTAACGACCTGCTCCATAAGAAAAGGCCCGCTGCAATCCGTGCAGCGGGCCTTTAAGATTTGATCGACGCGACCTTCAGTGTCAGGCGGCGGTGGCCTCTGCAAGGCGGCGCGAGGTCACGCGCGGCAGGTCCATCTCCGGCACGATGCGCGACATCCGCGAGTCGGCGTTGTCGAAGGCAACATCCGAGCGTTGCTCGAGATAGGTCTCGGCGGCAACGCCTTCGGCCACGATCAGTTCGTGCGCGTCGGTTTCCACGTGGTAGTAGGCGAAGGGCTCGGTGCGCTTTTCGCGGCGGACGGTCGTGCCGTTCAGCAGCGCGCCCGCGTTGACCAGCTTGCCGTCCAGCGCGATGGCGTGCTCTGCCGAGACCAGAAGATCGCGTTCCGGCAGCCCCTGCCCCAGCGCACCTTTCGAGATGCGGACGGGCGAGACGCGGGCCGGATCGGAAACCGACGGATCGACCATGGTCTGGCCAAGCCAGCGGATCGCGACAGTGCGGCCGTCGGCGGTCAGGATCTCATCACCTTCGGCCAAATCCTCGACAGCGCGCTGGCCGGTCGGGGTCGCAATACGGGTTCCCTCGCAGAAACACTCGAGGCTGTTGACGAACAGCGAGTTCATCATCTGCGCGTTGTCGCTGCCGGATGTCAGGCTGGAGGTGAAGGTGATGCCGGTGAAGGTGCCCACGGCAGTCAGAAGCTGGTTGCCGGTATAGGTCGTGTAAGAGACGGTGCCGGTGCCGTTGATCGAATCCGTAAACGCGATATCGAAAGAGCCGTTCTTGTAGTTGGATGTCATCTGAAGCGCGACAGGGTTCAGCGCAGTCCCGGTGAAGGTCTTGTTGGCCGGGTTCGCCGTGCTTTCCAGTGTAAGACGAATGACGTCCGGAATGGTGTCCGGTGCGCTATCAAAGCCGATGGAGTCGGCGACATAGAAGGGGCCGGGGCCACCGAAGACGGGACCGCCCATATCAACGAAGATCTCACCCTGGTTGGCGGCGTTCGTGAACGACACGGTGAATTTCACGCCATCAGCGGTGTAGGTGAAATTGGATCCCGACGTGAATGCGGTGGAAAACGTCGGGGTCGCCGTCGTCTGGAAATCAAAAAGCGGCAATTTGGGACTCCTGTTCCTGCTATCCGCTCTCGCCCGTTCTGACGCGGGGGAACGTGTTTTTGTGTGAGTCAGGAATCCCGTTAAATGTTGTTGCGGTCAAGGAAAACTAACGCCGCAAACCGTGTTATCCCATGGAAATCCACCACAGGGCGCACTTGGACGCCCTGTGGTGTGGGTTTGTCAGGCGGCCCGTGCGGCCATGAGACGCCGCGACGTCACACGCGGCAGGTCCATTTCCGGCACGATACGCGACAGGCGGGTGCCGGCGTTGTCAAAGGCAATGTCGGACCGCTGTTCCAGATAGGTCTCGACCGCCACGCCTTCGGCCAGAATCAGCTCGTGGGCGTCGGTCTCGACGTGGAAGTAGGCGAAGGGCTCGGTGCGCTTTTCACGGCGGATGGTGGTGCCGTTCAGCAGCGCGCCCGCGTTGACCAGCTTGCCGTCCAGCGCGATGGCGTGCTCTGCCGAGACCAGCAGATCGCGTTCCGGCAGCCCCTGCCCCAGCGCACCCTTCGCAATGCGCACCGGCGAAACCAGCGCCGGGTTGGCAAGCGACGGCTCGACAACGGTCTGGCCAAGCCAGCGGATAGCGACGGTGCGGCCATCGGCGGTCAGGATCTCGTCGCCTGCCGAAAGCGCCTCGACCGCGCGTGCGCCGGAGGGCGTGGCGATGAGGGTACCCTCGCAGAAGCATTCGAGGCTGTTCATCGACACCGACAGGATGGTTGCGGCAGTGTCGGCTGCCGACGAGGTGAAGACGATGCCCGTGAAGGAGCCGACAGCGGTCACCAGTTCGTTCGGGGTCACCGTGCTGTCGACGACCGTGGCCGTGCCGTTGATCGAGTCGGTGAAGCTGACCTTGAAGCTACCGCGCTCGGCCCAGTCGTCCATTTGTACGGCGACGGGGTTCAGAGCGGTGCCGACCATCAGGTTGTTGCCGGGGTTCGCGGTGCTTTGCAAGGTCAGGCGGAAGATATCCGGGCCGTTGCCAGAGTTGGCAAGGTAAAGGTGCGGCGTTGCGCTGTCCGTTCTATCACCGCCCATTGCCACCCAGAACTGGTCATCGGGCGAGGTAATGGAAATCGTGAACTGGATCCCGTCAGCGGTGTGGGTGACGCTGGTATCACTATTGCTGCCCGAGGCAGTGGTCACACTCACGCCGGTTTCGAAGAAATCAAAGGTAGGCAATTCGCTCTCTCCTGGTCAGAGGCAGGCGAGATGCTGGATACCGATAGACAAGGCCGCGCACCAAGCCCGACCGCGCGCAAATCCACGCAGCAGAACAAGCCGGACGGCGCGTTGTCACGCCGCCACTCAGCCACTCCCGATACCGTTAACTCACCCTGGATTGGACTACGGGATCGGCACGGGCCGCTCCACGAGAACTACGTATCTCTATCTCCGCGAATCCGTCAACATGTTGTTCGCGCCACATGAAAGCGCCGCACATGTCGTGGAATCGTGCGACCGGGATGCCACAGTTGTCAGCGCAGTTTGCGATAGCTTGTGGTCCGCCCCCGCCGCACGTCCGTCAGGTCCAGTCGCCCGGGTTCTGCGCGGTCGATGCTGTAGCAGGTGCGCCTGTTGTTCTCGGCGTTGATCTGCACAAGGAACGGTCCCTCTCCGGTCGCGCCATCGCATTGCTTGGCGATCCGCATGAAACGGCTGCCAGAGTAATCGCCGTTCTGACGGAAGTGGATTTCGGAACCGTCGACCGTCATCTCCCAGCGCTGGTCGCTGCTGTCGATCCAGTCGCCCTGCAACGTGGCGCGCAGACGCGAGTCCGCATCCTCGCCGGGCCGAGGCTCTACCCCGCGGACGACGATGGCGGCGATGTTGCCGTGCGTCTCGACCATGTCGCCCTTCAGATAGACCGGCATGTTCACCGCCAGTTCCTCGAGCGCATACATCAGCGCTTCGGGCGTCGGCCCGCGATAGAAGACACGCATCTTCCAGTCGCCGGCGTGGAACGAACACATCTCGCGGCCCTCGGCCAACTCGCAGCCCTGAAACAACGCAAGCGTCTCGAAGCCCTTGCCGTGGTTGCCGGCGGGGATGTCGGTTGTCAGATCCTCCGGCGACACGGTCATCGGCACGTCCTCGGGGACGATCGTGGTGTCCTGCACCGTCTCGGTGACCGGAGCGCCGCCTCCGGGCCCGCCGGGACCGGATGAACTGTCGTTGACGCCCTCGTTCACCTCGGCGGTGGGCGGGGCGCTTTCATCCTCGATCTTCGGCGCGATCTTGTCGGTGCTGGTCGGGTTGCCGCCAGAGTTCACCAGCGTCAGCGTAAAGTCGCGCGCCCGCTCGCCAGTGTCGATCTCGCGCATCGAAAGGGTCTCATAGCCCCGCTGTTCGCAGTCTGTGTCGCCTTCGATGGTGAAGATCTCGTTCGAGGCGCAGAATTGATAATCCTGCCCCTCGAAGTCGTCGTTCGCGGACTCGGCATAGTAATAATAGTAGCGCCGGGTCAGCGCGCCTCCGAGCACGACGGCGCAATCGCCGGCCTCGATGTTCCACCACCCCTCGGACACCCAGTCGCTATCGCCCTTGAAGCCGATCGCGACGGTCTGCAACGCGTCGGTGTCGTTGCAGATCTCCAAAGACGCCTGCGCGCCGGTTGCGAGGGCGACCCACAGGCCGCCCGCGCTTAGAAGTGACAGAATGCGGGTTTGACGCATGGCATCAGCCCCCGCGCGAGCCGCCGCGCCGCGTGGGCGTCGGCTCGCCGTCTTCGACCGGGACCGTTGTGTCTTCTTCCGGCAGCGTGGTGTCCTCTTCCGGCGTGTCCTCTTCCGTGGTCTCCGGCGTGTCGAAGTCGAACTCGGGCGTGGTGTCCGTATCCGTTTCGGTCGTCATATCGGTTTCCGGCGCGGTGTCGGCGTCGGTCTCGGTCTCGACCGTTTCGTCCTCTTCGCCCGGCAGACCGAAATCGAAGCTCGGCTCTTCCGGCGTATCGGTCTCGACCGTGTCGACGTCAGGCGCCGTGTCGGTGTCGCCATCGGTCGCCGTCGGATCGCCCGGAACCTTGGGCTCGTCGGGGAATTCCACCCGGTCGTCGCCCGGAGGCGTGCCGTCCAGTTCCTCGGGATCCACCAGCGTCAGCGTGAAGGTGCCGGTCGTCCCGCCGGTGTCGACCTCGGCGAAATCCTCGCGGTCGTAGCCGCGCGCTTCGCACTCGGTATCGCCGACGATGACGAAGGCTTCCGGCGTGGTGCAGAAGAAGTAGTTCTCGCCATAGAAATCGCCGCCGTCGATCTCGGCGCGGTAGTAGATATACCGGCGGTTCACGCCATCCAGCGCCGGGACCATGCAGTCGCCGGGATCGATGTTCCACCAGCCTTCAGAGGTCCAGTCCTCGGCCCCTTCGTATCCGATGGTCACCGACTGCACGTCGCTGGTGTCGTTGCAGATCTCAAGACCGGCATCGCCCGACGGGGTGGTGTCGGGGGTGGTTTGCGGCGGCGGCGCCTCGCCATCCGCGGTGATGTACTCGACATGGCCGACCGCGGTCGGGCCGGTGTCGATCTCGGTGAAGCTCTCGGTGTCGTAGCCGCGCGCCTCGCAATCGGTATCGCCCTGAATGGTATAGACCTCGGGCGTGGTGCAGAACATATAGCCCTCGCCCTCGAAGGGGCCGCCATTCACCTCCGCGCGGTAGTAATAGTACCGCTGCTGAAGTTCACCGGCGAGCACCAGTGCGCAATCGTCCGGATCGACGTTCCACCAGCCCTCGGACAGGAAGCCGTCCTCGCCCTCGTAGCCGATCGAAACGGACTGAACCTCGGAGGTCGAGTTGCAGATGCTCAGCCCAAGCTCCGACGTGTCCGCAGAGGGCCCATCCTCTGACCGCGGCGCGGATTCGTCGCCGGTCAGGGTGAAAGTGAAATCGGTCGCCGTTTCGCCGGTGTCGATCTCGCGAAACGACTCGGTGTCGTAACCGCGGGATTCGCAGTTGGTGTCGCCCACGATCTCGAATTCATCGGGCGTGGTGCAGAAGTTGAACGTCCCGCCAGCGAATTCGCCGGCGTTCACCTCGGCCCGGTAATAGTAGTAGCGCTTGGTCAGGTTGCCCCCGACCACCGTCGCGCAATCGCCCGGATCGATGTTCCACCAGCCCTCGGACGTCCAGTCGCGGTCGCCGCTATAGCCGATGGCGACGCTTTGCACGTGCTCGGTCTCGTTGCAGAACTTCAGCGCGGCCTGCGCCTGTCCCGCGGCAAGAATGAACGAACCGGCCACAATGAACTGCTTCAAATAGGTCAAGCCACCCTCCGATACTGGCATTATTTTAAGCACATTAATCGGCCCGGTCGGCTTTGGTAAAGAACGCAAAACGCGACTTTTTTCCAACAGGGCGTCTGGCCCCGCCCCGCCGCGTAGTTTCCCTGAAATCAGCCGCAGCGCGCCGCAATCCCGCCTAGTTGCATGGTTAACCATACTCATGCCGCGGCTGAAAGGCCCCCCGAGAGGCCGCGACATGCTCGGATAGAGTGTTCCAATTTTTTGAGAGAGAACCTGACCATGAAACTGATCAACCTGATCAACCGCTTCCGCGCCGACGAAGACGGCGCCGTGACCGTCGACTGGGTCGTGCTGACCGCTGCCATCGTCGGCCTCGGCATTGCCGTTCTGACCACCGTTGGTGGCGCCACCGACGACTACGGCCAGACCATCGGCTCGCACCTGTCGTCGCAGGGCATCAAGACCACCTACTGATCGGCGGTCTTCACCTACGAAAGGGCCGTGTCCTCTGGGGCGCGGCCTTTTTGCTTGCTTGACGTATGGGCAATCCACCCCTGTACGGGCGGATCAGCCAGAGGCCGGAAACAGAACGGCGAATTGCTATGAATTCGTACCGCTCTGAACCAATTCCTGCCCGATTCCGGCGTCAAAACCATCCTCAGTGAGCGGGAAGAAAGTCCCGCGAGCAAAAGGGCAATACAAACACCTGCTGCTGCTGCTTGCGGGCAGGATTGATGGAGAGAGAGACCATGAAACTGTTCAACCTGATCAACCGCTTCCGTGCTGACGAAGATGGCGCCGTGACCGTCGACTGGGTCGTGCTGACCGCTGCCATCGTTGGCCTCGGCATCGCCGTTCTGACCACCGTTGGTGGCGCCACCGACGACTACGGCCAAACCATCGGCTCGCACCTGTCGTCGCAGGGCATCAAGACCACCTACTAAGGTCTTGCACCGCGCAGGCGGCGCTTGCGCCGCACACGCGTGAAGAAATCAGCCCCGGGCCTCTGGCGCCGGGGCTTTTTCGTGCCTGACGTTCCCGCCTGCCCGATTGCGCGGCCCCGCGCGGCGCGCTAAGCGGACGGCCATGCCCCGTTTCGCGCTGAAGATCGAGTATCACGGCGGCGCTTTTTCCGGCTGGCAGCGGCAGAAGGAGCATCCTTCCGTCCAGCAGGCCGTCGAAGAGGCGATCCGCCGCCTGGAACCGGACGCTCCAGGCATCGGCGCCGCAGGGCGGACCGATACCGGCGTGCATGCGACGGGACAGGTGGCGCACTGCGACATGGGCCGCAACTGGGACCCGTTCCGTCTGTCCGAGGCGATCAACTATCACCTGAAACCCGCGCTTGTCGCCGTGGTGGCGGCGGCGCGGGTGTCCGACGACTGGCACGCGCGGTTCTCGGCGGTCGAACGGCGGTACCTCTACCGCATGATTTGCCGCCGCGCGCCGCTGACCCATGACCGCGGACTGGCGTGGAAAGTGCCGAACGCGATGGACATCGACGCGATGCAGGCCGGGGCGGACCACCTGATTGGCCTGCACGACTTCACCACCTTCCGCGCGGCGGAATGTCAGGCCAAGAGCCCGGTCAAGACCGTGGACGAGCTGACCGTGACCGCCGAGGGCGACGAGGTGCAAATCCGCGTCCGCGCCCGATCTTTCCTGCACAACCAGGTGCGCAGCTTCGTCGGCACGCTGGAACGCGTCGGCGCCGGGTCCTGGGCGCCGGAGGACGTGAAAGCGGCGCTGGAGGCGAAGAACCGCGCCGCATGCGGCCCCGTCGCGCCGCCGGACGGGCTGTACCTGACCGGTGTCGGCTATCCCGAGGATCCGTTCGCAGACGCGTGACCCGTCTGTTGGCGGCCTACTGGACGGCGTGGCCCATCCGCTCGACAACATAACCGGCCCCGGCGGGCAGCGGCCCCTCGACCGTCGTGACCTCGCCGTCCGGCCAGCGCACCGAAAGCGCGGCAAGCGCGTCTGCGGAGCCCAGCCCGAAATGCGCGACGGGGGCATCGAACGACATGAAGCCGCCCCCCGAGGTGATCTCGCGCGTCATCCGGGTGCCGTCCGCAATTTCTGCCGTCAGCAGGGCGCCGATCCCATGGCTGTTCCCCTGCCCGTCCCGCAACGCAACGGTGACCGCGTGGCCATCCTGCGCATTGTTCCGGAACATCGCCACCGGCCCGTTCACCGGCTGCGTGACGATGTCGAGATCCCCGTCTCCGTCCATGTCGAAGGCCACGGCCGCCGCGGTCATCAGGTAATCTTCCAGCCCGAACGGCCCCGACGCCTCGGTAAAGGTGCCGTCCCCGTTGTTGCGGAAGTACAGGTTCGAGGGCGAGACCTCGTTCGGCACCCATGTTCCGTTGACGATGTAGACGTCCTGAAAGCCGTCGTTGTCGAAATCGCCGACTTTCACGTCCCACGACCAGCCGCCCACCTCCAGCCCTTCCGGACCGGCGGTGTCTTCATAGGCACCGCTCTCGCCCAGCGTCAGCAGTACGTTGGCCCGCATGATCTGCGGGACGGTGGTGTCGAAGACCGACTGCAACGGTGCCTCGGCGGGTTTGAAGTGCAGGTCGCAATACGCTTTCTCCTGCCGCCGTTCTGCGGGGATCAGGGCGCAAAGTGACGGGTCGCGGCGCTGGATTGCGAGGTCCTTGACCAGCATCGCCTTGCACTCGGCCTGAAGCTCTCCGTCCAGCGCCTGACAGTTCGAGGCATAGGTGGGATCGAAGCGGTTGCCCGACTTGTACCAGGCTTTGATCGCCATGTTCCGCTCGCACAGCGCCTTCGCGTCGGCGTTGGAAATGCCGTCGCAGTACAGGTCGAGGTCCTGCATCTTCAGGGTCGAGGACACGCCCGAGGACCGGCCCGCGATCTGCGCGAAATACAACTCGGGCACCCCGTCGTTGTGCAGGTCGGCGGTGCGGATCGCCATCGTGGTGTTCGTCGTGTGGGGCAACACGCCATCGGCCTTCGTCACCGGAGTGAAGCCGCCCGCACCGTCGCCGTAATACAGGTAGTCCGGCAGCTCGAAGTCGTTTCCGACCAGCAGGTCCGGCGCGCCGTCAAGGTTCACGTCCGACAGCAGGATCGTCAGCGTCTCACCCGGCAAGCCCGGAAGATCGGCATACTGCGAGCCGTCCATCACGCCGCCGTCGTTGAAGATTACCCGGTTGCGGGATTCCTCTCCCGGAATGCGCCGGTACCAGCCGGCCGCCCAGTTCCCCATCACCGCGTCAAGGTCGCCGTCCACGTCCACATCGCCGAAGGTCAGCGCCAGCGACAGCGGCGTCTCGGGGTTGTTTGTGACCGGCCGCGCCGCGTCGGTCAGAAAGCGGCCACCGTCGTTGCGGACCCAGAAGTTGCCGTCGAGGTACGTGGCAAGGAACAGGTCAAGCCAGCCGTCGTTGTCGATGTCCACCAGCGCCGCGTTGAACACGTCGAAACCCGCAAGCGGCGCGATGTCGTCATCCGAGCGCGTGAACGTCCCGCTGCCGTCGTTGAGGTAGATGTACAGCCCGGCCTCGGTCGAGGCGCTGACAAGATCAAGGTCGCCGTCGCCGTCGATATCTCCGGTAGACAGGCTGCGCCCTTCCCAGAACGGCGGCCACATGTCCTTCATCGAAAATTCCAGCGGCCGGTCGATCCCGGCGGTGTCGGCCTCGACGCGGGTGAAGGGAGCGTCCGCCGCCGAGGACGGTGCGGCGAAGGGGCTGGACGACACCCGGATTTCGCTGTCGCTTACGATGGCGAATCCCGTTTCCTGCGCTTCGGCGGCAGGCAGGATCATCCGCTCGACCGACAGCAGCATCTCCAGCGCGCGATCCGACTGCCAGTTGTGGTACCACTGCGACGCCGCGCCGCCGAGAATGCCCAGCGCGCAGATCGCGGCCAGCAGCAGGTTCGCCGCGCGGAACGAGATCGTCGACGAGATGATCAGCCAGGAATAAATCGAAGCGCTGCCCAGCGTGAACATCAGCGCAAAGACGTACCCCTGCGACAGCCCCGTGCTGAGAAGCGCGCCGGCCACCACCACGTCGAATGAAATCGGCACCGGAAGGAACGTGCCCACGATCGCCACCAGCACCAGGACACCCACCGAGAAGGTGGTGCCAAGAACAAGGTCCTGCGGCAGAAGCGTCCCGGCGATTGCGCCAAGGAAACCGGCCATCAGCATTAGCGGCACGGTCGTCTTCACGATGAACCAGAAATTGGCGGCAAAACTCTTCACGAACTCGATGAAGGCGGGGACGAAGCCCTCGCGCTGTTCGGCGGTATGCCCTTCGACCTGCCCCGGAACGTCGGGCGCGGGAACCCGTTGCAGTTGTTCGCCCGGTAGCATCCGGCAGATCAGCGGCACCGCCACGAGGATGACCAGAAGCGACAGGCCGATCTTCGCGGCGGCCATGTAGAACGGCAAAAGCGAGAAGGCCATGGTCAGGACGATAATGTTCAACGTGGGCGATGCGACCATCGCCGACAAAGCCGTCTCGGCGCGAACGCCGCTTGCGTACATGCCCTTGCCGATAGGCGCCGCGCAGTTGGCGCAGACACCAAGCGGTGCCCCGATCACGAGGCCAAGGAAGGAATTGGCGAACCCGCCCTCGAAGCTGCGCCTGCGCAGGTAGCCAAACAGCGTCAGGAAGGCCGAGGCGAACAGGATCCCGAAGGTCATGCCCTTCTTGTTGGTATTGATCCAGTTGAGGGTCGAAAAGAAGATCCGCTCGACGGTCGTCATCTCGGCGGTCAGGGGGAATTTCGCCTCGAAGCCCAGCGGGTCCTCCAACTGGATCGCGCCGGACATCATCGCCTTCTCGTTCAGCGCGGGATAGCGGGACTGGGTCCAGAACACGAAAGCGAGAATGGCGCACAGGAGGACGGCGAACAGCAGCCGCTTCTCGTTGGACTTGGCAACAAGCTGGTTCATCAATCCTCCCCGCGTTGCGGCGGCCAGTTGTTCCGGCGGGCATGGCCCGGCAACCACACGGCGCCGCGACGGCTTCGATCACGGATCCGTGTGCGCCGAAGACTACACCGAACGGCCGCGCATGCAATTTCCCGTTGCAGGACCGAGGGGGATTTGAGGCTTGCGCACCTTATTCCGTTGCGTCGACGTCGCCACCTTCGCCCGCTGTTTCGTCAACCGGAACGATAAGACCCTTCTCGACCCGGAAGGCGCCGGACATGTTGAAGGCGCGGTACTCTGTCGTCCGCGCGCCGGCGCCACGGCCGTTGTCCATTTTGTTGCGAAGCGGGATGACCTCGTCCGTCGCGGCGGAGAGGGCGAACTGGTAATAGCCGTCGACCAGCCGCCCGGCGGTCTGAAGCCGGAAGATGGGCAGGCCGCGCAGGGCGCTTTCTTCTTTCACATAGCCGTCCGGCCCGGTCACGGTCAGAACCGCGTTGGTGTAATTCTGGCCGCCCGCGAACGAGATCGAGGTCGGCTGCACCCGCGCTTCGATATCGGGCGCCGCAAGGGCGGCACCGGCAAGCGTCAGGCTCAGGGCGAAGGCTGCGGCGGGAATGAAGGTACGCATGCGAAGGCTCCTCTCCGGTTGCGCGGCCACGATAGCCATCCGGATGCGTCGGATCAACGGCGCGCTGGCCGAGGGGGCGGGACCGGCGGACGCCGTCAGTCGGGCACGCGGGCGGACCACGCCTGTTCGGCGGCGGCGTTGGCCGCATTGATCTGGTCGGGCGTCAAAAGGCGCGCCAGTTCGTCCCGCGCCGCAGCCGCGCCCGGAAGCCCCGCGGTGGCGGCAAGCGACAGCCACTTGTACCCCGCCACATAGTCCTGCAACACGCCGCGCCCCTCGAACATCAGGATGCCGAGGTTCGCCATGGCGGCGGCAGAGCCCTTGTTGGCCGCGCTTTCGAACAGCCGGACGGCCTCGCGGAAGTCCGCACCCGACTGCGCGGCGCTGGCGCGGAGATAGCCCAGAAGGAATTCCGCCACCGGATCCCCGGCGCGGGCGGCGGCGGAATACTCGGCAAGCCGGTTGGCGTCGGGCGGCATCAGCCGGTCGTCATACAGAAGCGTCAGCCCCGAGGCATCGCCCTGCGCATCCGCAGACTGGCCGGGCGCAAGCGCGGCCAGCCGGTAAAGACGCTGCGCCTCGGCCTCGTCCAGCGGCACGCCGAAACCGTTCTCGTACATCACGCCAAGGTTGCGGATCGCCTCTGGCAACCCGGCCTCTGCGGCGCTGCGGAACCACTCTGCTGCTGCGGCGTAGTCCTGCGCGACCCCGCCTTCGCCTCGGGACAAGATCAGGCCAAGGTTGTTCTGCGCGCGTGGATGACCCGCTTCGGCCGGGCCGGTGTACAGTTTCATCGCCCGCGCAACGTCCTGCTCGACCCCCCTGCCGTCCTGATACAGAACCCCCAGCGCCACGGCGCTGTCGGCCCAGCCAAGCGCCGCCGCTTCTGCATAAAGCTCGGCGGCGCGGGCAGGATCGGCGTCGGTGCCGATGCCGGCCTCGACCACCGCCGCAAGGTTGTGGATATACTCGGCCTCGCCTGAATCTGCCGCCTGCGCGACCAGCTCATAGGCGCGCGCAGGGTCGCTCGGCACGCCCAGCCCCCCGGCATAAAGGCCCGCAAGCGCGTTCAGCGCAGCGGCATGGCCCTGTTCCGCCGCCTGCGCGTACCAGTCCGCGGCGCGTGCATAGTTCTGCGGCACACCTTCGCCGCGACGATAGACTTCGGCCAGCAGGAACTGCGACTGCGCATCGCCCTCGGCCGCCGCCGTCTGAAGGTCGGCAAGGCTTAGGGACGTCTGCGCCGACAACGGCGTGACGGCCAGCGCCAGACAGACGGCGAGCGCGCGGATCACCTGTCGTCGTCCAGCCAGGACGCTGCATCTTCCTGCGCCTTGGCGATCTCGTCCGGCGTCATCAGCGCGGCGAAGGCGTCGCGCTTCTCGGCCGCCGCGTCGCTGCCATTGGCGGCGGCGATGTTGGTCCAGACATGGGCCTGAACAAGATCCTGCTCGACCCCGTAGCCCTCGGAATAGAACAGCCCCATCGACAGCTGCGCCGGAACGATGCCCGCCTCGGCGGCGATGCGCATGTGGCGCACGGCCTTTTCGGGATCGGTGCCCACGGTTTCGCTTTCGTGGTACAGCGCGGCCAGCAGGTAATGGGCCATGTCGTCGCCTTCGGATGCGCGCGCGTCCAGCCAGTCGACCGCCCCCTCCGCCCCTGCATCGGCGGCCTGCGCGACCCAACTGGGCGCAAGCTCGGGCTGATCCTCGGCGGTGTAGTCGCCCGACACGATCAGCCGGCCCAGCCGCGCCCCGGCATAGGGGTTCCCGCCCGCATCGGCGATGCGGAAGTACCAGACCGCGCGCTCGACGTCGGCCTCGGCCCCGCGTCCCGCCTCGTACATCTGCGCCGCCGCCGCAGCAGCACGCGCCAGTCCCTGATCGGCGGCTTCGCGGAACCACTCCAACGCCTTGACGTCATCCTGCCCCACACCCTTGCCGGTGTAATAGGCGTAGCCGAGGTTCGACTGCGCTTCGGCGATCCCCTTCTCGGCGGCACGCACGAGGTAGGCGACACCGCGCAGCGCGTCCTCTTCAACACCGCCCTCTCCCAGCAGATAGTTCGAGCCAAGCACGTGTTCCGCCGCGCCATAGCCCGCCTCGGCCGCTTTCCGCAGCCATTCCAGCGCTTTCGCCTGATCCTGCGGGAACCCGTCGCCGCTGTTGTAGCCCTCGTACAGCGTCATCTGCGCCGGCGCCCAGCCCGCGTCGGCGGACTGGAACAGCCACCGCATCGCCTGCGCATCGTCCTGCGCGACCCCAGTGCCGTTGGCGTAAAGCCGCGCCAACCCGAACTGCGCGCCAAGATGACCGGCCTCGGCGGCGATCTGCATCAGCTCGAACCCGCGGACCGGATCGGCCTCTCCCGCGCGGCCGGTTTGCAGCAGTTGCGCCAGCAGGTAGGCAGCTTCGGGCACATCGGGACCGGCGATCGCCTGCAACAGCTCGCCCGCGCGGATGTAGTCGGGCTCCTCTGGTGAGCCCGACAGGTAGACCCGAGCCAATAGCAACGCCGCCGCGCCATGGTCCTGCGCCACCGCCTTTTCCAGCCAGTCGATTGCGCCCTGCCGGTCGAACGGCCCGCCCTCGCCCGTGGCCAGCATGAAGCCCAGCCGGTACTGCGCTGTCGCATCGCCCGCTTCTGCGAAGGTCAGGATGCCCTCGCGCGCTGAGGCCCGGTCGCCCGAGAGATAGGCCTGTTCAACCTCTTCCATCGTCATCGCCGCATCCTGCGCGACCCCCGCCCCGCTCAGCGTCAGGGCAAGGGCGGCAGCGCCCAGACCGGTGCGGACCGAAAGCGGGGGAAACGGCAGTGGCATCGAGAATTCCTTGGGCGGGCATCGGTCAATTCGGGCCTTCACAGGACCAAAAACAACCCAGCGCTGCAAGGGGTTGCCGCCGGGTTAAAGCAACAGCGCCAGCACCGCGCCGCCCGAAAGCCACGCCCCGAACGGAAGCCGCGCCTGCGGGTTCATCCGCCTGCCGCCGCGCCATGCCTCGGCAAAGGCCACCAGCAGGGCCAGAACCGCCGCCGCCAGAACGGCAAGCGGCAGCGCCTCGGGCCCCAGCCCCGCGCCAAGACCGGCCATCATCTTGACGTCGCCCAGCCCCAGCCCTTCGCGGCCCCGAAACCGCCGGTAGCCCTCGCGCAGCAGCCAGAACACCAGCATCCCGGCGGCAGCGGTCGCCAGCGCTTCGGGCACCGTTCGCCCCGGCGAGACAAGGGCCAGCGCCATACCCGAGATGAACAGAGCGCCGGTCAGGACGTCGGGCAGGCGAAAGTGCAGCAGGTCGGCGTAGAACAGGCCGACAAGGCACCACAGGAAGGCGGCCAGGACCAGGGTCATCGCCGGGCTGCCTGCCAGCGCCGCCGCGAGTGCGCTTGCGCCAAGCGCCGCGATCTCGATGCGCAGCAGGTGCGCGGGGATCGCCGTGCCACAGTGGCGGCAGCGGCCCCGCAGCGCTGACAGGATCGGGACAAGGTCGCGCGGCCCAAGCCGGGTGCCGCAGGCGGCACAGGCGGATGGGGTCCACAGGCTGCGTCCCTCCGGCAGACGGTCGACGACAACGCCAAGAAACGAGCCGACCGCAGGCCCCGCCAGCAAAACGAACAGGACGACCGGCCAGTCGCCGGTCATCTGCGCGCGGGGGAATAGGTTGCGGTCATGCGAAGGCGTCTAGCGCGTTCGCGCTATGCCGGACAAGCACCGCCAGACCGCGGGTCGAACCTCAGAGGACGGTGACCAGTTCCGTCTCGATCTGCTGAAGCCGCATCGCCATGCCGCCGGTCGGATCGAGTTCGGGGTTGTTGGCCAGCATCTCGGTCAGGGCGGCCTTGGCGGCCTTCATCCGGTTGATGGTCTCAAGCCCCGTCTTGCCCTTCAGGATCGCCGCCCGCGCCGTTTCGTGCTCGGCGGTGCCCAGAACCGCCAGCGCGGCAGAGCGGCCGGTGCCCGACAGTTCCATCGACACCCGCCGCGCCTCGTCCGCCGCCTTGGCGTATTTGCCGGCGCGCAGCAGCGCATGGGCGTATTCAAGCCTCAGGCGCGGCTCGAGCGGGCCCGCGGTGCGCAACAGCGAGCCGAACTGGCGCGCCGCCTTGTCATACTGACCGCCTTCAAGCGCGACCCGTGCAACGAGGTAGTTGGCCTTGAAACCGGCGCGGCTGGTCGAGAAATCACCGCCCTTGCACCCGGCCAGCGCGAGGCCTATGCCGGACAATAGGACGACCCGGAAGAGAGTTGCCTGTATCATGCGAACCCCTTGGAATTCTTATGTTTCAGGCGCTGTTGTTCGCGCCTTGCTCGATTTCGTGTCATCTTTTCCACAAAAGTTGGGCAAGACTAAGGCAGGCATCGGGAAAATACCGCGCGCCCTCTCGACATCCGCCTTTTCCGCAGGAAAGCATGCCGCATGACCGACACCACACCCCCCTTCTCCGCCGCCGAATACGACCGCCGCCTTGCCAAGACCCGCGCCGAGATGGAGGCGCGCGGCCTTGACGTGATGATCGTCACCGACCCGTCGAACCAGGCGTGGCTGACGGGCTATGACGGCTGGTCCTTCTACGTGCATCAGGCGGTGATCCTGCCGCTGAACGACCGCCCCTACTGGTGGGGACGCCGACAGGACGCGAACGGTGCGCTGCGCACCGTGGATACCGAGCGCACGGGGATCGACAGCTATCCCGACCATTTCGTGCAGTCGACCGAACTGCACCCGATGCAGCACCTTGCCTCGCTGCTGCGCGGTCAGGGGCTGGGGACGGGCAGGATCGGGTTGGAAATGGAGAACTACTATTTCTCCGCCAAGGCCTACACCACGCTGATTGAGGAACTTCCGGACGCAACGCTGGTGGACGCCACCGCGCTGGTGAACTGGCAGCGGTCGGTGAAGTCGGACGAGGAAATCGCCTTCATGCGCAAGGCGGCGAAGATCTCTGAAAAGATCAACCGGCTGGCCATCGACCTAGCCGCGCCGGGTGTCGCCAAGAACCACATCGCGGCGCAGCTGATGGCCGCGGGGATCGAGGGCACCGACGAGGCGTGGGGCGACTACCCCGCCATCGTACCGCTGATGCCCTCGGGACCGTCGGCCGCCGCGCCGCATCTGACGTGGGACGGCGAACCGATGAAGGAAGGCGAATGCACTTTCTTCGAGCTCTCCGGGTGCTACCGCCGCTATCACGCGCCGCTCTGCCGGTCGGTGTTTCTGGGCCGCGACATGCCAGACCACATCAAGCGCGGCGAAGAGGCGCTGGTCGAGGGGCTGGAGGCAGGGCTCGAGGCCGCCCGCGCCGGCAACCGCGCCTGTGACATCGCCAACGCGCTTGGCGCGGCGATGGACCGCGCCGGTATCCAGCGGGGCGCGCGCTGCGGCTATCCCATCGGTCTCAGCTATCCGCCGGACTGGGGCGAGCGCACCATCTCGCTGCGCCCCGAGGACGAGACCGTGCTGGAACCCGGCATGACCTTCCATTTCATGCCCGGCCTCTGGATGGAGACCTGGGGGCTGGAGATCACCGAGTCGATCCTGATCACCGAGGACGGCCCGGCCGAAACCTTCTGCGACCTGCCCCGACAGCTGTTCGTGAAGAACTGACCATGCCGCGTGCCCTCGCCCATCGGGTGTTGGGGGCACGGGTTGCATCCCGCGCGATCCTCTTTCAGACCTAGAGACCATGACCCTTCTCGACCGCACCGTCGCCACGCTGGGCGACCTGATCTCGTTCCCGACCGTGTCCAAGGACACCAACCTTGACGTCATCGGCTACCTTGCCCGCCGGATGGAGGAGATGGGCGCGCGGATCGAGGTCGTGCATGACGACAGCGGCACCAAGGCGAACCTTGTCGCGACCTTCGGGCCAGAGGGCGACGGCGGGCTGATGCTGTGCGGCCATACCGACGTAGTGCCTGTGGCGGACCAGCCGTGGACGCAGGACCCGTTCGAGATGTGGGAAGCCGACGGGCTGCTGTATGGCCGCGGCACCTGTGACATGAAGGGCTTCATCGCCTGCTGTGTCGAGGCCGCGCCGATGCTGGCCGAGCAGGTGACCGACCGCCCGCTGCATTTCGTGTTCACCCATGACGAAGAAACCGGCTGCCTTGGCGCGCAGGCGTTGGTGGAGCTTCTGAAGAAGCGCAAGCTGCGGCCCGCGCTGGCGATCATCGGCGAGCCGACCGAGATGCGGGTGATCGAGGGGCATAAGGGTTGCTACGAATACCACACCGAGTTCACCGGGCTCGAAGGCCACGGCTCGGCCCCCGACCGTGGCGTGAACGCGGTGGAATACGCCAGCCGCTACGTGGGACGCCTGCTGAATGTCGCCGACCGGCTGAAGGCGCGGACGCCCGAGGGCAGCCGCTTTGATCCGCCGTGGACCACAATCAACGTCGGCGTCCTTTCCGGCGGGCACGCGCACAACGTGATCCCCGCCCGCGCCGAAGTGGCGTGGGAGATGCGGCCAGTGGTGCTGGAAGACGCCGATTTCGTCAAAGCGGACATGGACGCCTACGTGAACGAGGTACTTCTGCCCGCGATGAAGGCGGTCTCGCCCGACGCCGGCATCACGACCCGCACCATCGCCGAGGTTCCCGGTCTGGAACCGATGGAGACGAACGCCGCCCGTGACCTGTGCTGCACGCTGACCGGCGCGAACGGCACCCACATTGTTCCTTTCGGCACCGAAGCGGGGCTGTTCCAGTCGTTGGGCATCGACGCGGTGGTCTGCGGGCCCGGTTCGATCCAGCAGGCGCATATGGCGGACGAGTTCATCTCGCGCGACCAGCTTGGTCAGTGTCTCGACATGCTGACACGGCTCGGCTCACGTCTCTGAGAGGTGCCGCCGGGTCACCACCGGCACCCGGTCCCGACACCCCCATCTGTCTGGTGTGGCAAGCCATGCGCCAGCCGGTTTCTTTCCCGACTTGGAGACGACAGATGACTACCCCTATCCGCGCCGCCGCACTGGCCGCGCTTGCGACGACCAGTATCGCAGCCGCCCTTCCCGCCTTCGCCCAACAGCCCGACCGGATCGAGACCGACGCCGCCACGCTGGGTCTGACCGAAGCCGAGGTGCGCCCAGACGACTGGGGCCATGACCTTTGGGGCGTTCTTCCGTCCGGCGACCGGGTGAAGCTGGAATACGACCGAGACGGCATGCTGGACGAGATCGACGTGGACCGTGGCGGGTCGATCGCCTTTGCGGATCTGCGCCCCCTGCTGCCGCAAGGGATACAGGCGCCGGAGAACCTTGGCGACGCGATGCGGATCACCAGCCTCGAGATCGACCGCGACGGACTTGAAGCCGAAGGCATGGACGAGAACGGTCGCCGGTTCGAGGCGGAATGGGCCCCGGACGGTCGCCTGCGTGACTGGGACCGCGACTGAGGTCACGCATTGAGGGCGCCGGGTTCATTCGCCCGGCGCCGAGACCGGTTGTGTGACCCGGCGGCGTCCGGCCAGCCACAGCGCCAGCCCCGCAAGACCCGGGATCAGGATGCCAAGCGCCATGGGCGCCGCTCCCTCGGCGCTTGCAAGCGCAACGCCGGTCGAGACCGAGAAGGCGATGCCGAACTGCAAAGCCCCAAGCAGGGCCGAACCGACCCCGGCGCCTTCGGGGCTGCCCTCCATCGCCAGCGTCATCGCGTTGGCGCTCAGCAGTCCGACCATCCCGATCGCCAGCCAAAGCGGCGCAACCAGCACCCAAAGGTCTTGACTGCCCGCCACCGCGTACAGCACAGCGCCTGCCACGACGAACAGGGGCAGCCCGGCGTTCAGGATCGCGCGCGGGGTATGGTAGTTCAGCAGCCAGTTGTTGATCTGACCGAACACGACAAGCGCCGCCGCGATGAATGCGAAGACAAGACCGTAAGCCGTGGTGCTGAGGCCGAAGGTTCCAAGAAACACCCCGGCGGAGCCGGTGATAAAGGCGAACATCGCGCCTTGAACGAACCCCGCGACAAGGGCGGGAACCATGAACCGGCCGCGCCGCAGCAATTGCCCCATCCGCGTGAACGACGTGGCGAAGGGGCGTGCGGCGCGGCGCTCGGGCGGCAGCGTTTCAGGAAGAGCCGCCCCGGCCAGCAGCAGGGCGACCACGCCGACAATCACCATTGTCACGAAGATCGAGCGCCAGCCGAAGGCGCCCAGCAGCAGGCTGCCCGCGAAGGGCGATACGATGGGTCCCAGCGTCATCAGCATAACCAGAACCGTCATCATCTTCGCCGCCGCGCGCCCGCTGACCAGATCGCCGACCACGGCACGGCCCACGACCATGCCCGCGCAGGCGCCGATGGCCTGAAGGAATCTGAGGGAGTTGAACACCGCCACGTCCTCTGTCAGCAAAAGCGCCACCGACGTCAGCGCGAACAACGCTGTTCCCGCCAAAAGCGGCCCTTTCCGGCCGTAGCCATCGATAAGGGGTCCCATGATCAGTTGCCCCACGCACAGCCCGAGGAAAAACAGCGACAGCGACAACTCTGTCGCGGCCTCGCTTGTGTTCAACGCTTCGGCCAGATGCCCCATCGCGGACAGGTACATGTCCGTCGCAATCGGTGGAAAGACAGACAACAACGCAAGGATGCAGGTAATCAGAATGAACCTGCCGCGGGACAGTTCGAGAGAGGTCGGCATGGAAGGGTCCTTTTTCGTGCGGTGCAGCCGGTCCCCCTCCGCCACGGCGCTTGGCTTTCAATTTAACAGACTGCCGTCTATTAAAAAGATGAGCGCCTGTGCGCACCGACACAGGAGATGTGCATGACCGATACGCCCTCCGGCCCCGGACGCCCGGTCGACCAGAAGGTCAGCCGCCGCCTGAAAGAGACCGCGCTGAACCTCGTGCGCGAACACGGCTATCGTGACGTGAGTATCAGCAGCATCGTCGCGACCGCGAAAGTGTCGCGGCAGTCGCTGTACAACCGTTGGAATTCAAAGGCGGATCTGGTGCTGGACGCGCTGGCGGAGGACGCACTTGCCGAGGTCGCGCATCCGATCACCGACGACGGCAGCACCGCGCACGCGGCGCTCGTGACCTTTCTGACCCAGGTGTTCGCCCACCTTGCGCGCGACGGCCGCACGCTGCAAAGCCTGATCGCCGCTGCGCAGGACGACCCGGAGTTCGGCAGCCAGTTCCACGCCGCCTTCGTCGCACCGCGCGAAGAGATCGTGACGGCGCTGCTGTACCGGGCACAGGCCAGCGGCGAACTTGCGCCGCATCGCGATGTGCCCATTCTCTCTGCCTTCGTCCACGGTGCGTTCTGGTACAGACTACTCAACGGCCAGCCGCTGGACGCCGATCTTGCCAGCCGGATCGCGGACGAGGTGTTCCGCTGACGCACCGCGACAGCGCCCCCCGGCGCAGCCATCGGGCCGGACCTCAGCGCGGTGCGATTGCGCCTTTCACGCCGACGACCATCGCCGCCAGATCGTGCCCGGCCCGCAGCGCCACGTCCTGCCCCCGGTTGGCCAGCGCCGCCGACAGGTATCCGCCGTTGAAACTGTCGCCCGCCGCGGTCGTATCGACCACCTTCGCGGCGGGCGGATACTTGGCGTCCACCGGGTCGCCCAGCGAGACCGGCCCGCCCGCGCCGCATTTCAGCGCGCCGTCGCGGACCTTCCAGCCCTTCAGCCGCGCCGCCACGGCATCTGCCTCCGCGTCGCCGAAGATCGCCATCTCGTCATCGACGGACGGCAAAGCGATATCGCAGGTCTTCCACATCCGCTCGATCGCCGCCCGGGCGGTTTCGGCATCGGGCCACAGGCGCGGTCGGTAGTTGGAATCGAACGACACCAGACCGCCCCGCGCGCGGAAACCCTCCAGCCAGTCCATCAGCGCTTCGCGCACCTCGGGCGACAGGATCGCCAGCGTGATGGCCGACAGATAGACCACGTCGTAGTCCTCCAGCACCGTGAAATCCGGGCCATCCCGCCCCTCGAACAGCGTCCGCGCCGCCGAGGTATCGCGCCAGTAGGTGAACGACCGTTCACCGTTTTCGTCCGTGGTGATCGCGTACAGGCCGACGTTGCGGGTGTCGGACCTGCCGATCGCCTCGGTCCCGACGGTCTCGGACGCGATGAACTCCACCATTCGGTCGGAAAACGCGTCGCGCCCCACACAGGTCACGAAGTCCACCTGCAGGTCCGGCGCCGACCGCTTGAGATAGATCGCGGTGTTCAGCACGTCGCCCGCAAACCCCAACCGCGCCGCGTTCGACGGCGCGGCGTCCAGCGACAGCTCCACCATCGCCTCTCCGATGCAGGCGACGCGCATCAGCCCTTGAACCTTTCCGCGAAGAAGTCGACCTGCTCGGGCACCATCGTCTCGCCCCGCCCGGCGGCGTCCGAGGCTTTCATCGCCCCAAGCGCGGCACCGGACATCAGGCTGTCGACGCCCGCTTCTTCCGCCATCCGCGCGTAATAGCCCACGTCCTTCAGCCCGTTCTTCACCGCGAAGGCAAGCGCGGTCGGATCGCCGTCGATGGCATAGGCCTTCACAAAGTCCATCATCCCCGAATGCAGCGGCCCGGCGGACATCACGTCATACAGCCCCTGCCGCGGCACACCCATCACGTCGGCCATCGCGAAAGCCTCGGCCATGCCGTTCGCCATCGTCATCGCCATGAAGTTGTTGATCAGCTTGATCGTGTGCCCAGACCCAAGCGGGCCAAGGTGAAAAACGTTCTCGCCCAGATCGTCGAGCACCGGCTTTACCCGGTCATAGGTCGGCTTGTCCCCGGCGGCCATGATGTTCAGCTTGCCGTCTTTCGCATGGCTCGGCGTACGGCCAAGCGGCGCGTCAAGATAGGTGCCGCCCGCATCCGCGACCTCTGCGCCCAGTGCGCGGGTGGAGCCGGGAAGCGAGGTGCCGAAGTCAATGACCACCGCGCCGGGCCGCAAACCCGCGATCACGCCGTCGTCGCCGCGCATCCGACCTTCGACCTGCTCGGACGTCCCCATGCACAGCATCACGATATCCGATGCCGCAGCGACGTCCTTCGCGCTCGCAGCCTCCTGCGCGCCACGCGCGACGGCGGCCTCGACCCCGGCGCGGTTGCGGTTGCCCAGAACCGTCAGCGCATAGCCCTGATCCTGCAGACGCCCGACCATGGCCGATCCCATCAGCCCAAGCCCGATGAATCCGATTTCCGGTTTCGCCATCAGTCCTTCCTCCCTTGATCCTGTTCCCTGCGCCGTCTCGGCCCGTAGGGGCTGGCGCGCATCGCCCGCAGCTTAAGACCGCTCCGCTGCCGCTCGCGGTGCCAGATATACAGGCCCGAGGCAACGATGATCGCCCCGCCGCCCAGCGTCCAGACCGTGGGCCATGTGTCGAACACCAGCACACCCGCCAGCGCCGCCGTCAGGATCTGGATATACACCATCGGCGCCAGCACCGAGGCATCCGCCAGCCGGTGCGCCATCGTCGCCGCGATATGGCCCAAAGCGCCGATCACGCCGATCACCAGCATCACGACCACAGTCACCCAACTGTCGGGCGCGACCCATGATCCGATCCCGAACGGCGCCAGCGCCAGCGTCGCCAGTCCCGCGCCCCAAAGTTGAGAGGTCGCGTTGCTCTCGATCCCGGCCAGCATACGCGTCATGATGAAATAGCCCGCCGAGCACAACAGCGCGCCAAGCGTGAAGAACACCGCCGGCTCGAACGATACGTCCCATGGCCGGATCGTCACGATCACCCCGACAAAGCCGACGCAGACCGCGACGATCCGGTGCGGGCCCACCTTCTCTCCAAGGATCGGGATCGCCAGAAGCGTGATGACGATGGGAGCCGCGAACATGATCGTCGTGGTCAGCGTGATTGGCAGATACTTCAGCGCGGTGAAGTTCAGCGCCGTGCTGCCCAGAAGAAGGATCGAGCGCAGCAGCTGCCGCCGCGGCGCGGCAGAGCGGAAGGCCGACATGCCCTCTTGCGGCAGGTACATGAACAGGCACATCACGAGATGCCCCGCGTAGCGCACGAAGACCACCTGCAAGGGCGCCAGCCCCGCCAGCATCAGCGTCTTCGCCGAGGTGTCGATGCCCGTGAAGCAGAACACCGCCAGCGCCATCAGCAGCAGCCCGGCGGCGGTCCGGTCCTCGCGGGGAAGCGGTGCGGCCATTCCCGCTCAGGCCGCCCTGTTCGGTATCGTTCGGCTGTCGGCAGACACCCGGCTCAGCCTCGCGCCACGAGGATTGCGCCGGCCGCGATCAGCGCCACACCGGCCCAGCCCGCAAGGCTTAGCCTTTCACCAAGGAACAGCGCCGCAAGGATCGCGACCAGCACTACCGACAACTTGTCGATCGGCGCGACCTGCGACGCGTTGCCAAGCTTCAGCGCCCGGAAATAACAGACCCACGACGCACCCGTCGCGACGCCAGAGGCGGCGAGCCACAGGTAGGTCTGCCCCGACATGGACCCAATGGCCCGCAGCCGCCCCGTGGTGGCGAGGAACCCCGCCAGCAGGGCCGAGATCACCAGCGTGCGCACCAGCGTCGCAAGTTCCGGGTCTGCGGATGATACGCCGACCTTCGCAAGGATCGCCGTCAGCGCGGCGAAGACCGCGGCCAAAAGCGCCCAGACGATCCACGAAGAGGCGAGCGTCGCGGACATCGTCCTACATCACCGCCCCGATCTGCCACGGCACGAACTCGTAGTCGCCAAGGCCCTGCCCCTCGGACTTGGTCACCTCGCCCGATGCGACGGCAAGGATCTTCTCGTAGATCTCGCGGCCCTTCTGTTCCAGGCTCTGGCCCTCGGTCAGCATAGCGCCGGCGTTGATGTCCATATCCTCGATCATGCGGCCGTACATCTCGGTGTTGGTCGCGACCTTGATGGTCGGCGCGGGTTTCGAGCCGAAGGCAGAGCCGCGCCCGGTGGTGAACACCACCACGTTGCAACCGCCGGCGATCTGGCCGGTGACCGACGCCGGATCATAGCCGGGGCTGTCCATGAAGGTGAACCCGCTGGCCGTGACGGGCTCGGCGTATTTGTAGACGCCCGCCAGCGGCGAGGTGCCGCCCTTCGCCGCCGCGCCCAGCGACTTTTCGAGGATCGTGGTCAGACCGCCCTTCTTGTTGCCGGGCGACGGGTTGTTGTCCATCGAGCCCTTGTTGCGGGCGGTGTAATCCTCCCACCACTTCACAAGGCCCACCAGCTTCTCGCCAACGGCGGGGGTGACCGAACGGCGGGTCAGCAAATGCTCGGCGCCGTAGATCTCGGGCGTCTCGGCCAGAACGCCGGTGCCGCCCTGCGCCGCCAGCAGGTCGCACGCATAGCCCAGCGCCGGGTTCGCGGTGATGCCGGACCACGCGTCCGAGCCGCCGCACTGCAGGGCAACCTTCAACTCACTCGCCGGGCAGGGCTCGCGCTTGGCCTCGTTGGCGAGAGGCAGCATCGCCTCGACCTTCTTGATGCCCATCTCGATCGTCTTGCGCAGACCCGCGACGCCCTGGATGTTCATCACCTGGAAGGTGTCGGACTGCTTCAGCCCATAGGCCTCCAGCAACCAGTCGATCTGGTTCATCTCGCAGCCGAGGCCCACCATCAGCACGCCCGCATGGTTCGGATGCCGGGCATAACCCCACATCACCCGCTGCAGCGCCTCGAACCCCTCGCCATCGCCCGCCATGCCGCAGCCGGTGCCGTGGACGAAGGCGCAGACGCCGTCGACATTCGGATAATCGGCCAGCACCTCGGGCGTGAAATGATCCGCGATGCGGCGCGCGGCGGTGGCCGAGCAGTTCACCGAGGTTACGATGGCGATGTAGTTCCGCGTGCCGACCGATCCATTGGCGCGGCGGTAGCCCATGAACGTGTCGCGCTTGTCCTCGGCAACCATCTCGACCGGTCGCTGGTCGGTGCCGAACTCGTACTCCACGTCGGTCCCGATGAAATCGAGGTTTTGCGTGTGAACGTGGTCGCCCGGCGCGATGTCCTCGTGCGCCAGCCCGATCAGCTGCGCGTATTTCCGTACCGGCTCGCCCTTGGCGATGGCCCGCGTGGCGATCTTGTGCCCCGAGGGGATCAGGCCGGTGGTGGTGACCCCCTCGACCTGCACACCGGCCTCGAGGGCGCGGGTGGCGGTGACGACGTTGTCGCTCGGGTCGAGACGCACGAAAGGTTCCATGTCTTGGGCTCCTTGGCTTGGCCGCGGCAGCGCCTCCTCCGGCGCGCGGGCGGTCCTGACGGATGTCGGCAGATGCAGTCCGCCGCTTTAAATGTGTCCCGGCGGCGTTGCTTAAGGAAGTTTCTGCACAAACCGGGCGGCAACCACAACACCCACTTCGCGATGCGCGCCGATTGCGGCCGGCAAAGCGAGGGGCCAGCCCCTCGCGCTCCCCGAGGTATTTGAAAAGAGAAGAAGCCGGACCCGTCCCGATCTTCTTCTCTTCAAAAATACCTCGGAGGGGGGTCCGGGGGGGACGGCGTCCCCCCGGCTTCGCATTGGCTCAGTCCAGCAGGACCTCGACGATCGGCGGCCAGATCAGCAGCACCGACAGCGCCAGCAGCTGGATCGCGATGAACGGCAGGAAGCCCTTGAAGATATCCGTCAGCGAAATGTGCGGCGGCGCGACGGACTTCAGGTAAAAGGCCGCTGGCCCGAATGGTGGTGACAGGAAACTGACCTGCATGTTCATACAGAACACCACCCCGAACCAGATGCCCACGTTCTTCGGCTCCAGCGTGCCCAGCCAGCCCAGTTCCTCGACCGGAAGGCGCAGGACGATGGGCAAGAACACCGGCATCACCAGCAGCACGATGCCGACCCAGTCCATGAACATGCCCATGATCAGGAAGATCAGCATCATCACCAGGATGATGGTCATCGTCGGCATGTCGGCGCCCACGATCAGGTTCGCCACATACCGGGGCCCCCCCGCCAGAGTGTAGGCTGCGGCAAGCGAGGCTGCGCCGATGGTCACCCAGATGATCGTGCCGGTCGACTTCAGCGTCCGCATCACCGAATCCCACACGATATCGAAGGTCATCTCGCGCCGGATCAGGCCGATCACGAAGACGGCGATCACGCCCATGCCCGCGGCTTCCGTGATCCCGGTAATGCCGCCGTAGATCGAGCCCAGGACCACCCCGATCACAACGATCGGCGCGACAAGACCCTTGCCCATCTGCCAGCCTTCCTTCGTGCGCTCGACCCCGAACACCACGAAGATCAGCACCAGCCCCAGCACGCCCGCGCCGATCAGCCACGGCAGGTCGGACGGCATGCCCAGCGGGATCGGGTCCTCGCCCTCGACCAGCACGGTGGCGCCGGTCAGCAGGAAGAACAGCGCCCGAAGCGTCAGCACGGCGCTCGCCATCACGACAAGGCAGGACAGGAAGCCCAGGAACATCTGGAACTTCTGGCCACCTGCCGGCTCGCCTTCCTTCGGCTCAGGCAGCGGCGCCTGCTCGGGATGCATCTGGGTGCGGATGATGATGTAGACGATATAGAAAGACGCCAGCATGAAGCCCGGCAGGAAGGACGCGGTGAACAGCGCCTTGATCGAGGTTTCAGTGACCAGCCCGTAGAAGATCAGCACGATCGACGGCGGGATCATCGTGCCGAGCGATCCGCTGGCGCAGATCGTGCCGATGGCGAGGTTCTGGTTGTAGCCCAGCCGCAGCATCTGCGGCAGCGCGATCAGGCCCAGCAGCACGACCTCGCCGCCGATGATCCCGGACATCGCCGCCATGATCACCGCCATGATCGAGGTCACGATGGCAATGCCGCCCCGCGCCCGGCTGAGCCAGACGTTCAGCGACGAGTACATGTCCCGCGCAATGCCCGAGCGTTCCAGCAATGACGCCATGAATATGAACAGCGGTACCGAGATCAGCGAGTAGTTCGTCATCTGCCGGTAGACCGACTGCGACAGCACCGCGAGCGGGCCGCGCCCGAAATCTCCGAACAGCAGGTCGGGCCCGAACTTCAGGACCAGCGTCACCACCGCCAGGAAGGCCGAGGCAAAGCCAAGCGGCATCCCGATCGCCAGCAATGCGAACATCGCCAGCAGCAGGATCAGGGAAAGGGTGCCGATATCAACCATTCTTCCCGTCCTCTTTCAGGGTGGCCTTGATGTTCTCGATCTCGATCTCGTCGATCTCGTCGGCGGGCGAGTGGTGCTCGGGCGCCTTGTTCCAGTCGGCGATCAGGTTCGACAGCGCCTGGATCGCCACCAGAGAGATGATGATAAGGATGCCGGCCTTGATTGTGGCCGGAATGGGAGGATCCCACGCGGTGCCGAAGGCTTCCATCCGCAGGATCTTGTCGCGCGCCTCGTTGTAGCCGCCCCAGACAAGGCAGAAGGCGAAGATCCAGATCAGCAGGACCGAGATGCAGTCCGCCGTCTTCTGCGCCCAGCGGGGCATGATGTCGTAGATGATATAGATGCGGATGTGGCTGCGCTGCTGCATGGCGTACAGGCCGGCCAGCAGGAACAGGAAACCGGCGATCCACAGCGACAGTTCGTTGGCCCACAGGGTGGGCTTCTCGAATAGGTAGCGGGCGCAGACCTCGTAGAACATCACCAGCACGATGAACACGATGGACAGCATCGCCAGCCGGCCGCAGATCAGCGAAATGATGTCGAAGAAGCCGGACGGCTCGCCTTCGATCGAGCCGCGGGTGTCGCTGAGGTAGATCGACGCCAGCAACAGCGAAAGCGACAGCGTGATCAGCATCGCCGCAACGACCGGCCGTCCCGCCGGGCGCAGCATCTCGTACATGCCGACATCGCTGTAGCCGAAGATCTGCCCGAGGATCAGGTAGGCCGCGATCAGACAGGCCAGCGCCGTCATCCCGATTGCCGCCATCCTGACCGGCGCGCGCAGCGAACCGAGCCAGACGCTCTGTTGTTCCATGAAAGCCTCCACAGCGGCGCTTCCCCGCGCCTTCCCGTTCAACGGGCGCTGTCGCCGCGCCCTGTCGAAAACGGCGAGCCCTTGTACAGGGCTCGCCGAAATGTTGTGGTCAGTCGCGACGCATCGCGGCTCAGTTCATCTCGGAGACGAGACCCAGCTGACGCAGGTACTCCATGTGGCTCTCGACCAGCGCCTCGGCTTCCGGCGAGGTCGCGAACTCGGGCCAGGTGGCCTGGGCCGCGTCACGGAAGGCCTGCAGGTCTTCATCCGCCCAGGTGTGGATCGTCACGCCCTGCTCTTTCAGCTGGGCCACGGCCTCGGCGTTTGCCTTCTCGAAGGTCAGCGCGGTGCGCAGCGCCAGCGATTCCATGGCGACCGACATGATGCGGCGGTGGCTTTCGGGCATGCCATCCCACACCGCCTTGTTGCAGGTCAGGTGGTCGGACGGCATCGAGTGGAAGCCCGGGAAGTTCGCGTGCTTCACGATGTCGTACAGGCCCATGCCCATGTTGTTGGCAATGCCCGACGCGTCGGCGCCGTCGATGATGCCGGTTTCAAGCGCGGTGAAGATCTCGGTGAAGTCCATCACGATGGGCGAGGCGCCCAGCTTTTCGAAGATCTTGGTTTCCATGCCCGGAGGCGAACGGAATTTCCAGTCCTTGAAGTCTTCGGCGTTGCGGATCGGCTTGGACGAGGCCAGCGATTCCTGGCCGTAGACCCACCAGCCCACAAGCTGCATGCCGTACTGGTTGTACAGCTCCTGCGCCGCGTCCAGACCGCCACCGTAATACAGCCAGCTCAGCTGCTGGTACGGGGTGGAATAGCCGCCCATGATGTCTCCGACGAACTGGAAGGCCGGGTTCTTGCCGGTCTGGTAGCCGCCGCCGGTCATGTCACAGTCGATGATGCCGTTGGACGCGGCGTCGAAGGTCTCGACGGTAGCCACGACCGAGGACGAGTAGAACATCTCGATCTCGATTTCGCCGTTCGACATGGTCTGGACGTTGTCGACGTATTCCGCCGCCAGCTTGCCCGACACGGTCTCGGGGGCATAGTGCGTCTGGATGCGAAGGGTGGTCTGCGCCATGGCGGTCGTACCGGCAAGCGCAAGGGTACCGGCGGCAAGCGCCGCCTTGCAGAACGTATTCATAGGTCTCCTCCCAGTTTGCGGCGCGCTCCGGGCTCCCTCCCGCTGACGCCAACACCGGAGTTGTAACAAGCCCCGCGCCTCACGCAAACAAAAAATCTGCAATCCCCGAAATTTTGAAATTTCATTGCAATGGCAATTTTTCTGTTTCAATCTCGCCAAGGAATTGTGCAACCGCCCGTGAAGGCTGCCCCTTGAAGCAACAGACCCCGGATATCCTGCAGCAGATGCGCGACCGGCTGATCATGGCGCACTATCGTCTCGGCCAGAAACTGCGCCCGTCCGAGGTCGCGGCAGAGTTCGGGGTCTCGGCCAACACGATCCGCGAAATCATGCTGCGCCTCTCTGCCGAAGGGCTGCTGGACTACGAGGATCAGCGCGGCTTCCGGGTCGTGGGCGCCTCGGACCGGCTGCTGCACGAGATCACCGAATTCCGGATCGTACTGGAACAGTGCGGAGTGGAGCGGTCGATCGCCCGGGGCGGCATCGAATGGGAAGCACAGATGGCCGCGGCGCACCACAAGCTGTCGCATATCGAGGCCCGCATCCGCCGCACCGGCGACGTGGTCGGCGTGCTGAAACACTGGAACGACGCGGAACTGGATTTTCACCTTTCGCTGATGGGCGCCGCGGACCTGCCGATCCTGCAACAGAGCTTCCGCACGGTCTACGCCCGCTTCCGTCAGCAGATCGTCTCGCCCGAGCGCAGCTACGCCCACCGCGAGGGCAACATCATCGAGCACCAGCGCATTCTCGAAGCCGCGCTGGACCGCGACGTGGCCGCAAGCCACGATGCGATCTACCGCCACCTGCGGCGCAACCTGATGCCCGACCCCGACGCCCGGTCCGAAGACACGATGACGGCCTGACAGCCGACGCGAAGCGAGGGGCCAGCCCCTCGCGCTCCCCGGGATATTTCAAGACCAAAGAAGACGCGGCTTCTTCTCTTCCAAAATACCTCGGGGGAGTCGCGAAGCGACGGGGGCAGCGCCCCCGCGCCCGATCCCAGTGCGCACCTCCGGTGCGACGGGTGCAGCGCCCCCGTGCCCGGTCAGTCCGACAGATCGTCCTCGATGTAGGCCCGCACTATGGCGTCGAAGTTCGAGTCCGCGACAAAGCCCAGCGCCAGTGCGCGCTGCGGGTCGAAGTCGCGCGCCCAGCCGCCGACGATCCGCTGGATCGTCTCGTTCGGCTCGCGCCGGATCAGGGCCACCGCCTTGTCGCCCGCCGCCGAGCGCAGCGATTCGATCTGCTCGGCCACCGTACAGCTGACACCCGGCATCGACAGCGCGCGGTTGTCGCCCAGCAGCGCGGTATCCAGCCCGGCGGCGTGGATCAGGAAACCCACCGCCGTCCGGGGCGAGGCGTGCCAGTGCCGCACCGTATCGTCCACCGGCAGGATCGCCTCCTGCCCGTTCAGCGGCTCGCGGATGATGCCCGAGAAGAAAGACGACGCCGCGAGGTTCGCCTTGCCCGGCCGCACCACGATGGTCGGCAGGCGGATCGAGATCGCCTCGACGATGCCCCGGCGCCCGAGGTCGTTCATCATCAGTTCGGCGCAGGCCTTCTGCGCGCCATAGGACGTCTGCGGCGTCAGCGGCTGGTTGTCGGGAATCCGGTCCGGGAACGGAGGGCCGAACACCGCGATGGACGAGGTGAACACCACCCGCGGCACATAGGCGCCGCCCGAGACGCGATGCTCTTCCTCCAGCTTCATCCCGAAGTGCAGGAACGCCGCGCCGTTGATCAGCCAGCCCTTCTGGAAATCCGATTCCGACTCGCCCGACACGATGGCCGCAAGGTGGAAGATCACGTCGAACCGGGCCGCGACAAGCGCGTCGATGTCGTCGAAATTGCCCAGCTGGCCGACGATCCGTTCCGCGGCCGGAGCCCCCGCTTCGGGATAGGCCATGTCGAACAGCGTCACCTCGATGTCGGTGTCGCCGTCCAGCCCTTCGGCGCTTAGCCGATGGGCCAGCTTCTGGCCGACCATGCCTCCGCCACCGATGATCAGAACCCTGCGCATGGCCACTCTCCTCCTCGTGCCGTGTCAATCGCCGGCGACCCTAGCTTTTTGCAAAGCTTTGGAATAGGCCTGATGTGCGCTAACGGAAACCGGACCGGATGCGCCCGTTCCGACTAGCGTTCCATTGGGAGGAAATGCATGACGAAACAACGCCTTGAGGGCAAGCGCGCGCTCGTGACCGCGGCAGGCCAGGGGATTGGGCTTGCCTCGGTTCTGGCGATGGCCGACGAGGGCGCGACCGTCTTCGCGACCGACGTGAACGAGGCCGCGCTGGCCGAAATCGACCACCCGAACATCGAGACCTTCGTGCTGAACGTGCTCGACGACGCAAGCGTGAAGGCGGGGATCGAAAGGGCGCAGCCGGACGTGCTGTTCAATTGCGCGGGCTTCGTCCACAACGGTACGATTCTCGAGGCGACCGATGACGAATGGGACTTTGCCTTCGACCTGAACGCCAAGGCGCAGTTCCACACCATCCGCGCGGCGCTGCCCGGCATGCTGGAGCGCGGCGGCGGCTCGATCATCAACATGTCCTCTGTCGCGTCCTCGGTGACCGCACCGCCGAACCGGTTCATCTACACCGCGTCCAAGGCCGCGGTTGTCGGCATCACCAAGTCGGTCGCGATGGACTATGTGACCAAGGGCATCCGCTGCAACTGCATCTGCCCCGGCACCGTCGACAGCCCCTCGCTGCACGAACGCCTGCAGGTCACCGGCGATTACGAGGCCGCGCTTGCCGCCTTCAACGCGCGTCAGCCGATGGGCCGCATCGCCCGCGCCGAGGAGATCGCCGCACTGGTGGTCTACCTCGCCTCCGACGACTCCAGCTACACCACAGGCCAGGCGCACGTCATCGACGGCGGCTGGTCGATCTGACGGGGACACAGCCAGATGACCGACAAACCGAAACTCCGTTCTCGCCAGTGGTTCAACAACCCCGACGACCGCGAGATGACCGCGCTGTATCTCGAGCGCTACCTGAACTACGGCCTGACCCGCGAAGAGCTGCAGTCCGACAAGCCGATCATCGGCATCGCCCAGACCGGCAGCGACCTGTCGCCCTGCAACCGGCACCATATCGAACTGTCCAAGCGCGTGCGTGACGGCATCGCCGCCGCCGGCGGCACCACGATGGAGATCCCGGTTCACCCGATCCAGGAGACCGGCAAGCGGCCCACCGCGTCGCTCGACCGCAACCTTGCCTACCTGAGCCTCGTCGAGTCGCTGTTCGGCTACCCGATCGACGGCGTCGTCCTGAACATCGGCTGCGACAAGACCACGCCCGCCCTACTGATGGCCTGCGCCACCGTGGGCATCCCGGCGATCGCGCTGTCGGTCGGCCCGATGCTGAACGGCTGGTTCCGCGGCGAGCGCACCGGGTCGGGCACCATCGTCTGGAAAGCGCGCGAATTGCACGCCGCGGGCGAGATCGACGACGACCAGTTCATGGAACTTGTGGCCTCGTCCGCGCCGTCGACCGGCTACTGCAACACGATGGGCACCGCGACCACGATGAACTCGCTGGCCGAGGCGCTGGGGATGCAGCTGCCCGGCTCTGCCGCCATCCCGGCGCCCTACCGCGAGCGCGGGCAGATCGCCTATCAGACCGGCAAGCGCATCGTCGAGATGGTCGAAGAGGACCTGACGCCGAAAAAGATCATGACCCGCGAGGCGTTCGAGAACGCCATCGTGGTTAACTCGGCCATCGGAGGCTCGACCAACGCGCCGATCCACCTGAACGGCGTCGCCCGCCACCTGGGTGTCGAACTGGACAACGACGACTGGCAACGGCTGGGCTACAAGGTCCCGCTGCTGGTGAACCTGCAGCCCGCGGGCGAATACCTTGGCGAAGACTATCACCGGGCCGGCGGCGTGCCCGCCGTGATCGCGGAACTGCTGGAAGCCGGGCTGCTGCCGCACCCGGACGCGTTGACCGCGAACGGCAAGACGATGGGCGAGAACTGCGAAGGCAAACGCTCGATCAACACCGACGTCATCAAGACCGTCGCCGCGCCGATGCTGAAGGACGCGGGCTTCCTGAACCTGAAGGGCAACCTGTTCGACAGCGCGATCATGAAGACCAGCGTGATCTCGCAGGAGTTCCGTCAGCGTTATCTCGAGAACCCGGACGACCCGATGGCCTTCGAGGGCCGCGCGATCGTGTTCGACTCGATCGAAGACTATCACAAGCGGATCGACGACCCGGCGCTGGAGATCGACGAGCACTGCATCCTGATCATGCGCGGCGCCGGACCCATCGGCTATCCCGGCGGCGCCGAGGTGGTGAACATGCGCCCGCCCGCGTATCTGCTGAAGAAGGGCATCAAGGCGCTGCCCTGCGTCGGCGACGGGCGGCAGTCGGGCACCTCCGGTTCGCCCTCGATCCTGAACGCCTCGCCCGAGGCGGCGGATGGCGGCGGGCTTGGCCTTGTGCAGACCGGCGACCGGGTGCGGATCGACCTGAACAAATGCACCGCGGACATGGACGTGCCCGCGGACGAACTGGCGAACCGCGCAAGCGCGCTTGGCACGCATCCCTACGCACCCGAAAGCCAGTCGCCGTGGCAGGAGATCTTCCGCGAGAAGGTCGAGCCGTTCTCGAAGGGCATGACCCTGAAGGGCGCCGACGCCTACAAGGACATTGCGCGCAAGTACACGCCACGCGACAACCACTGAATCGATACCCCTGAATTTTAAGAAAGTTCGCCGCCAGACGGCGAAGAGAGAGGAGACTGACCATGAAACTTTGCCGCTACGGAGCCCCGGGCGAAGAAAAGCCCGGCCTGATCGACGCCGACGGCAACCTGCGCGACCTGTCGCCCCACGTCCATGACATCGCGGGCGCCGCGCTGTCCGACGAAGGGCTGGCCCGCCTGCGCGGGATCGACGTGAACTCGCTGTCGATCGTCAAGACCACCCCCCGCTTCGGCCCCTGCGTCGGCGGCACCCGCAAGTTCATGTGTATCGGCCTGAACTACTCCGACCACGCCGCCGAAACCGGCGCGGACATTCCGGAAAACCCGATCCTGTTCATGAAGGCCATCTCGGCCATCGTCGGCCCGAACGACGACGTGGTGATGCCGCGCGGCTCGACCCATACCGACTGGGAAGTCGAACTGGGCGTCGTGATCGGCAAGAACTGCAAGTACGTCTCGGAGGAAGAGGCGCTGGACTATGTCGCCGGTTACTGCACCATCAACGACGTGTCCGAACGCCACTTCCAGGCGAAGATCTCGGGCCAGTGGACCAAGGGCAAGTCCTGCGACACCTTCGGCCCGACCGGCCCGTGGCTGGTGACCCGCGACGAGATCGAGGACGTGCAGAACCTCGATATGTGGCTCGACGTGAACGGCAAGCGGATGCAGACCGGGAACACCAACACGATGATCTTCACCGTGGCGCAGATCATCAGCCACCTCAGCCAGCTGTTCACGCTGGAACCGGGCGACGTGATCTCGACCGGCACGCCTCCGGGTGTCGGCATGGGCATCAAGCCCGAGCCGGTCTACCTGAAGGAAGGCGACGTGATGGAGCTTGAGATCGCCGGCCTCGGCAAGCAGCGCCAGACCGTGAAGGCCGACGTATGAGCGGCAAGCCGGACGCCATCGTTCTGGGCACCGTGACCGAGCGGATGCGCGCCCGGCTCGACGAGAAATTCACCGTCCACGCCCCCGGCGCGGGCGGTGTACCGGAGGCGCTGCTGGGCGCCTCCTACATCTGCTGCGGACAGGGCGGTGCCTCCGTGCGCGCCGCGCAGATCGACGCGATGCCCGATCTCAAGATCATCTCGAACTTCGGGGTCGGCTACGACAACATCGACGCGGCCCACGCGGCCTCGAAGGGCGTGATCGTCTCGCATACGCCGGACGTGCTGAACGACGAGGTCGCGAATACCGCGATCCTGCTAATGCTCGCCGCCGCGCGCAACTTCCGCCATGACGAGGACTGGGCCCGCTCCGGCACGTGGGAGAAACAGGGCGCCGCGCCGCTGTCCCGCTCGGTGAAGGGCGCGACGGTCGGCATTCTCGGACTGGGCCGCATCGGCGAGGCGCTGGCCGAAAAGCTGGGCGCATTCGGGGTGAAGGTAGTCTATCACAACCGGTCCAGTAAGGACGTGCCCTACGCCTATTACGCCGACCTTGAAGAGATGGCCCGCGACGCGGATATCCTGATCTCGGTCGCGCCGGGCGGCGCCTCGACGCATCACATCGTCAACGCCCAGGTGATGGAAGCGCTGGGGCCCGACGGCCTGCTGATCAACGTCGGCCGCGGCAGCGTGGTCGACGAGACCGCGCTGGTCGCCGCTCTCGAGTCGGGCAAACTCGGCGCCGCCGCGCTCGACGTGTTCGAGGAAGAACCCAAGATCCCCGGCGCGCTGAAGGCGATGGACAACGTCGTGCTGCTGCCCCACGTCGGCAGCGCCACGGTCGAAACCCGCGCGGCGATGGGCGATCTCGTGGTCGACAACCTGATCGACATGCTCGAGACCGGCAAGGCGCGGACCCCCGTGCCGGAGTGCCGGGATCTCTGAGAAAGAGGGAAGCGAGGGGCCAGCCCCTCGCGCTCCCCGGGATATTTCCAGACCAAAGAAGACCCGCCGACCGCGCCCTGCTTCTTCTCTTTGCAAATACCTCGGGGGAGTCCCGCACAGCGGGACGGGGGCAGCGCCCCCTCCCCGCTCAGGGCCGCGTGTCCGGGCCGAGATCTTCGTTCAGCCGCGCCATGAAATCGCGGGTTTTCAGCCCCGGCGGGATCGGCGGACAAATCCGCACATCGACGGTTCCGGGGCGTTTCAGCCAGGACCTGTGCGGCCAGAGATCGCCCGAGTTCAGCGTCACCGGCACGCAGGGAACGCCCAACTGGCGATAGATCACCGCCACGCCCGCCTGCAACTGGTCGCGCCGCGCGGGATCGCGCGTGCCAGAAGGGAAGATCAGCACCCGCCTGCCCGCATCCACCGCTGACCGCGCCTGTGCAAAGGACCGCTTCGCCGCTTCAAGATTGCCGCTGCGGTCGATGCCGATATAGCCAAGCTTGCGCGCGACAGGACCCGCCAGCGGGTAGGTCAGGATCTCCTGCTTCAGCATCACCGCCGGGTTGCCAAGTTGGATGGGCAGAAAAAGCGTTTCCCACATTGCCTCGTGCCGGGCGGCGATCAGGCTGGGACCGGGCCCGAGGTTCTCGGCGCCCGTGACCCGTACTTTCTGGCCGCAGATCACGCGCAGCAGGAACAGCTGGATCGCGACGTAGGCGCGCAGGACCGGCCATGCCCATGACATCGGCGCGGCCAGCAGAACGGTGGTCGGCAGGAAACACAGCGTTACCGCCACGGAAAGCAGAAAATACAACGCGCTCCGTGCTCTGATTATCGCCGGTGCGAGAGTTAAACCGGTCATGGTTATTGCATTCCCCGCCTTGATGCTTGAGAAATGGCGCCGGGCCTTATCGCGCAGGGAGCGCAGATGCGCAACGTCGACGCCAACACCGAAAAACTCGAGCAAGAGCTTCTGGATCTCGTCGCCGAGGAAGGCATGATCGAGCGCGAGACGCTGACGCCCGAGGCCGCGCTGGCCGATCTCGATATCGCGTCCGCCGACTTCATCATGATCCTGATGGCGATCGAGGAAAAATACGGTGTCTACATCTCGGTCGATAACGAGATGACCGAGCTGAAGACCGTTCAGGACCTGCTCGCAGTGGCATCGAGGAAGATCCGGGAAAAATCCGACGCATGACGGACCGCCGCATCGTCATTACCGGGGCCGGGGCGTTTTCGCCCTGCGGGTCCGGGGTCGACGCCCTTTGGACCGCGGCGCGTGACGGCAGGTCCGGCGCGCGCGAGCTTCGTTTCGACACGATCCCAGACCAGAAGGTGACCCGCGCGGCCTATATCTCGGACGCCGAGTACGCGGCCGCCGCGACGGGCGCGAAGCCCCGGTTCCAGGATCGCGTGACCGGCTTCGCACTGGTCGCCGCCGCCGAGGCCGTGGCGCAGGCGGGCCTGTCCGACGAACATTTCGGCGAAGAGTGCGGCGTGATCGTCGGCTCTGGCTTCGGCGGCGCCGAGACGCTGGACATCAACTACCGCAAGTTCTCGGAACAGCATCTGACCGGCGTCACCCAGCGCATGGACGCGATGTCGATCCCGAAGATCATGACCAACGCCGCCGCGTCGTGGATCTCGATGACCTATGGCGCGCGCGGGCCGCTGTATTGCAATTCCACCGCCTGTTCGTCGGCAAGCCAGTCCATCGGGCTGGCCTATCAGTTGATGAAGGGCGGCGCGATGGACCGCTGCATCACCGGCGGGACCGAAGCCTGCGTGGTGCCCGGCGTGTTCCGCGCCTGGGAGATCCTGCGCGTGCTGTCGCCCGACGCCTGCCGCCCGTTCTCGCGCGACCGCAATGGCATGATGCTGGGCGAAGGCGCCGGGGTCCTGGTCCTTGAAACGCTGGAAGCCGCCGAAGCGCGTGGGGCGACGCCGCTGGCCGAGATCGTCGGCTATGGCACCACCTCGGATGCGGGCGACCTTTTGCGCCCCGATCCGGACGGCGCGGCGCGATCCATGAGCCGCGCGATCCGGGATGCGGGCGTCGATCCGTCCGAGATCGGCTATGTCAACGCGCACGGCACCGCGACAGTGGCGAACGACCTGTCCGAGACGCAGGCGATGCGGAACGTGTTCGGCAACGCGTTCGAGGGGCTGGCCGTGTCGTCGACAAAGCCGGTTCACGGCCATGCGCTTGGCGCGGCCGGGGCGCTGGAGACGATCATCACGCTGGAATCGCTGCGGGCCGGGCTGGCGCCGCCTTCCGGCAACTTCAATGAAACCGACCCGGCCATCGGCTTCGAGCCGGTGCATGGCGAGGCGCGGGAGTATGCGCAGGATTTCGCGCTGACCAACTCGTTCGCCTTCGGCGGGATCAACGCCTCGCTGATCCTGGGCAGCGCTGCGCGGCTCTGAACCGGCGTGACCAAGGTCCCCGACATCACGGCGACCCTGCCGCGTGGCCTGACGTCCGGCACGGTGGACGCGATGGCGGCGCTTGTCGGCGAGATCGCCGCACGCCCCTTGGCCGCCCCGCCGTGGCTTGCCCCCGCCCTGCTGTTCGCCGATCCCGACCTTCAGGTGCGGCTTGACCTGCCCCGGCCCGGGCCGGACGAGGTTCTGATCCACGAACACCAAAGCCTCGAGATTGCGGCGCCCCTGCCGCTCGACACGCCGTTGACGGCGGCGGTGACGACGAAGCGGGACGCCGGGATGGCCGACTATCGCTTTACGCTAAGCGACGCCGTCACGCTGGGCACGGTGTTGCGCCTGTTCCCGCTTGCGGCCCTGGCGGATGCAGAGCCTGCCCCGTTCCGGCCGCAGATGCTGAAAGACACCGCCGTTTCGGGAGCCTTCGCAATCACGCAGGCGCAGACGGACCGCTACCTTGCGCTGTCGGGCGACGGCAACCCGATCCACAGCGATCCAGAGGCCGCCCGCGCGCTTGGGCTGTCCGCGCCGGTCGTGCCGGGCGTGCTGTTGTTGTCGCTGGTGCAGCCAGCGGTCGAGGCCGCTTTTCCCGGCGCCCGGCTCGCCATGCTGAAATGCCGGTTCATGGCGCCGCTGGAGATGGGCGATCCATTCCGCATTGCGCTACAAAAGCGCAACGAGGGCCGCGTTCGCGCCTTCCTTCTTGGCGCTGCCGACCGTGCGTTGGCGCTGGCCGACGTGCGGCTGGGCTGACGCTCAGACGCCCCACGCTTCCGGCAGGGTCGGCACAGCCGCGACCAGCTTGCGGGTATAGTCCTGAGCCGGCGCATGCAGGACGTGTTCGGTCTCGCCCGCCTCGACGATCTGCCCCGCCTTCATCACCAGCACCCGGTCGGTGATCGCGCGGACCACGGACAGGTCATGGCTGATGAACAGGTAGCTGAGGCCGAAGCGCCGTTGCAGGTCCGCCAACAGGTCGAGGATCTGCGCCCGGATCGAGACGTCAAGCGCCGACACGGCCTCGTCGAGGATCACAAGGCTGGGGCGGATGACGATGGCGCGGGCGATTGCGATGCGCTGGCGCTGCCCGCCGGAAAACTCGTGGATATAGCGATTGCCGTCCTCGGGCTTCAGGCCCACCGCGTCCAGGGCTTCCGCCACGCGGGTGCGGCGTTCTTCCGAGGACACGGGTTCAAGGTGGAACGGCTCGGCCACCAGCCGAGACACCTTCTGGCGCGGGTCGAACGATCCGTAGGGGTCCTGAAACACCACCTGCATCCGGCGGCGCAGGTCCGACGGCACCCTGCCCGCCACGACCGGCCGGCCATCCAGATGCACAGCACCGCCCTGCAGCGGTTCCAGCCCGAGGATCGCACGGGTCAGGGTGGACTTGCCGCAACCCGACTCGCCCACCAGCCCGACGCTTTCGCCCGCGGCGACGGTCAGCGAGACGCCATCGACGGCGTGCACCGGCTCGGATCGACCGAACAGACCACCTCGGCGACCGGGATAGATGCGAACGGCGTCGCGGACGTCCAGCACCGGCGCGCCGCCGGACGCGGCATCACGGTCGGGAACGTGGCGGCTGTCGGCAAACAGCTTGGCGGTATAGGGATGCGCCCGCGCGCGGAACAGGGCTTCGGTCGGCCCCTGTTCCATCACCGCGCCGCCGCGCATGACCGCGACCCGGTCGGCCGTACCGGCGACAACCGCAAGGTCGTGCGTGATCAGCATCAGCGCCATGCCTTCGTCTTCGACAAGGTCCTTCAGCAGGTCGAGGATCTGCGCCTGCGTGGTGACGTCAAGCGCCGTGGTCGGTTCGTCCGCGATCAGCAACTTGGGCCGCAGCGCCACCGCCGCCGCGATGCAGACGCGCTGGCGCTGCCCGCCGGACAACTCGTGCGGATAGCGCGACAGCGGCACGCGGGCGGGGTCGAGACCGACGCGCGCCAACCGTTCCTCTGCCGCCGCGCGCGCGCCTGCCCGGTCGGCGGCGCCGTGTACCAGCAGCGTTTCGGCCACCTGATCGCCGATTGTTTTCAGCGGGTTCAAAGCCGTCATCGGCTCTTGGAAGATCATGCCAACGTCGCGCCCGCGCATCGCGTTCAGGCCGCGTTCCGGCTCGGTCAGCAGGTCGCGGCCCTCGAACTCCACCCGGCCCGACAGACGGGCCGCACGCGGCTCCAGCCGCATCACCGAAAGGGCGGTCATCGACTTGCCCGAGCCGCTTTCGCCGACCACGCCGAAGACCTCGCCGGGCGCGATCTGGAACGTCACATCGTTCAGGATCCGGGTGTCGCCGATCTGCATCGACAGGCCCTCGACCTTCAGCATCCCGCGCCCCTCATGCCGTGCGCCGCATGCGCGGGTCGAGCATGTCGCGCAGACCGTCGCCCATCAGGTTCAGGCCAAGCACCATCAGCACGATGGCAAGGCCGGGGATCAGCGCCATGTGCGGTGCAAGGCCGATCATCGTCTGGCTGTCGGCCAGCATCCGCCCCCACGACGGCACCGGAGGCTGCGCGCCCAGTCCGAAATAGCTAAGCGCCGCTTCCGACACGATGCCCACCGAGAACTGGATCGTTGCCTGTACGATCAGCAGGTTTCCGATGTTCGGGAAGATGTGCTCGGCGCTGATCCGCGCCGCGCCCTTCCCCGCGACGCGGGCGGCCATGATGAAATCGAGCGTCCAAAGGCTGATCGCGCCCGCCCGGGCGACGCGGGCGAAGACGGGGATGTTGAACACCCCGATGGCCAGCATCGCGTTCAGGGCCGAGGGGCCGAACACCGCCGCGATCAGGATCGCCATGACCAGCGGCGGGAAGGCGAAGACAAGGTCGTTGCCGCGCATGATGATCTCGTCCACCCAGCCGCCCCGCCGGGCGGCGGCGAACAGGCCCAGCGGCACGCCCACCGCAAGACCGATCCCGGCGGCGACAAGCGCCACGCCGATAGAGGTGCGCGCGCCCACCATCAGCATCGACAGGATGTCCCGCCCAAGGTGATCGGTCCCTAAAAGATAGCCGTCGCCCGGCACCTTCATCCGCTCGGCCACCGCCAGCACGGTCACGTCGTGCGGGGTCCAGATGAAGGACACCATCGCCATCAGAAGGAACAGCGCGCTGAGCGCCGCGCCGATCAGGAAGCCTGCGGGAACCCTCATGCGCGCCGCCTCAGGCGCGGATCGACCACCGCGTAGGCGAGATCGACAAGGAAGTTCACCACGACCACCGCGAAGACCAGCAGCATCACCACCGCCTCGACCACGATCAGGTCGCGCTGGGTCACGGCCTGAAAGATCAGGCGGCCGAGGCCCGGCAGGAAGAACACGTTCTCGACCACGATGGCCCCCGCGATCAGCACCGAAACCTGCATCCCGAGGATGGTCATTACCGGGATCAGCGCGTTGCGGAAGGCGTGGCGCAGGATGGCGCGGCTGCGGCTAAGGCCCTTGGCGCGGGCGGTACGGATGTAGTCTCGGTGCAGCGTCTCCAGAAGCGACGAGCGCATGACGCGGGCAAGGATCGACGCTTGCAGCAGCGCCAAGGCAAGCGCGGGAAGGGTAAGCGCCTTGAGCCCCGCGAACAGGCCCGCGTCCCATCCCGGAAAGCCACCCGAGGCGAACCAGCCCAGCCGGATCGCGAAGATCAGGACAAGGATCATCGCGAACCAGAAGTTCGGCACGGCGATGCCCAGCTGCGTCACGCCCATGATGGCAAGGTCGGCGGGCCTTCCGTGCCGCGATGCGGCCCAGACGCCCAGCGGGATCGCCAGCGCGGTGGACAGGAAGATCGCGTAAAGCGTCAGCGGCAGCGACACGCCCAGCCGCGCCGAGATCAAGTCCGCCACCGGAACGCGGTATGTGTAGGAGGTGCCGAAGTCGCCCTGCAGCATCCGCCCGACCCACGCCGCGTAACGCTGTGCCAGCGGCAGGTCGAGCCCAAGCTCGGTGCGCAGCGCGGCCACGGCCTCGGGCTCGGCGTTCAGGCCCAGCATCACCGCCGCCGGATCGCCGGGAATGATCTCGAGCATCGCGAAGATCACCAGACTGGCGACGGCCAGACTGAGGACCAGCGAGATCAGGCGCGAAAGGAGATAGCGAAGCATGTGGAGGACGTTAGGCGGGATGCGGGTGCGGCGAAAGGGGCTTGCACGGCGGCCGCCTAAGGTGGCCGGCCGGGGCGATCCCGGCCGGCCATCGCGTTACTGCGACCAGCTTACGCCGGTAAGGTCATTGGCCTGCGTCGGAGAGTTCTCCCACAGTCCTTCGATGTTCGCGTTGGCAACACCGGTGCGGGCCAGCTGGAACAGGTAGCCGTTCACGTAGTCCTCGGCGATCATCGTCTGCGCGTTCTTCAGGATCTCGGACCGCTCCGCCGCATCGGTGGCAAGGTTCAGCGCGTCCATCAGTTCGATGAACTCAGGCTTCCCGTATTGGAAGTAATAGTCGGGCCGCGCGTAGATGTTGATGTCCATCGGCTCTGTGTGGCTGACGATGGTCAGGTCAAAGTCCTTGCCCTTGAACACCTGCTCCAGCCATTGCGCCCATTCGAGATTCTCGATCTGCGTCTCGATCCCCACGGCGCGCAGTTGCGCCGCGATGATCTCGCCGCCACGGCGGGCGTAGGACGGAGGCGGCAGTTTGAGCGAGAGGGTCAGACCTTCTTGCCCGGCCTCGGCCAGAAGCGCCTTCGACTTCTCGGGGTCATAGTCCGACAGGCCGGTCAGGTCGACATAATCGGGATTGTGCGGCGCGAAGTGCGTGCCGATGGGCGTCCCGTAGCCAAACATCGCACCGTCGATGATTTCCTGACGGTTGATGGCATGGGCGATCGCCGCGCGGACCTTCGGGTCGGACAGCGCTTCGGACTTGTTGTTCATCCCGAGGATCGTTTCGCCCTCGGTCGAGCCGATCAGCAGCTTGAAGCGCGGGTCGGCCTCGAACTGCACCAGCGTCTCGGGAGCCGGGTAGCCGGGGAAGGCGTCGATGTCGCCTGCCATCATCGCGGCGAAGGCCGCCGTCGGATCCGAGATGAACTTGAAGGTCGCGGCGGTCAGGGCCGGTTTCTCGCCCCAGTATCCGTCATAGGCGATCAGTTCGACCCGGTCGCCCTGCACCCAGTTCGAGAACATGAACGGGCCGGTGCCGACCGGCGCGGTGGCGGCGCTGTCGATGCTTTCGGGCGCAACGATCACCGCGTCACCCCACGCCATGTTGGTCGGGAAGGCAGAGTTCGGGCCGGAAAGCGTGACCTTGACCGTCAGCGGATCTACGACCTCGACGTTCTCGATCCCGGCGAACAGCGCCTTCTGGGCATTGGTCGAGTCCTCGGCGCGCGCCCGGTCGAGCGAGAACTTCACGTCCTCTGCGTCCATCGTGCTGCCGTCGTGAAAGGTCACACCGTCGCGCAGGTGGAACGTGTACTCGGTGCCGTCCTCGGAGATGTCCCAGCTTTCGGCCAGCGCGGGCGCGATGGAACCGTCAGAGGTGTAGCGGGTCAGCCCCTCGAACAGGTTGGCATAAACCACCTCGTCGATCGCGGCGGCGGCGCCGCCGGTCGGGTCGAGGTTGGGCGGTTCAAGCTGCATGCCGATGGTGATGTCGGTCTGCTGCGCCGCCGCCGCACCGGCGGTAAGCGCCAGCGCGGCCACGGTAAACTTCAGTCGTGCGAACATGTCGGGGACCCCCTGTTGATCCGGTCGGCCCACGCTAGCAGCGTGGACACCGGGCGCAAAGCCCCAACGGGTCCCGTCGGGTCAACTGGCGCAGGGATCGCCCCGTTTGTGCCGCCTCAGGCGGCCTCGACCACGATACGGTCTTCAGGCACGCCCTTGTCCTTCAGTATCTGTTCGATCTCTTCGACCATCTTGTCGGGGCCGCAGACGTAGAACACGCCCGACCAGTCCGCGACGTGGCTGTCCAGGAAGCCCGCGTCGATCTTGTGGTGCGGCAGACCCTCGGCGTCTTCACCGGTGACGGTGTAGGTCGTCTTGAGGCCCGGCATCGCGTCCCATTCTTCGCGCAGGATGATGTCGCGCTTCTCGTCGTTCGAGAAGATAAGCTGACAGCCGTCCAGCGAGCCTTCGCGGGCATGGCGGGCACGCAGGATGGCGATGAAGGGTGTGATGCCGGCGCCGCCTGCGATGAAAGTACCCGGCCCCTTGTCCTCGATCGCGCCCCACGCGTCCTCGATCAGCACGGTGTCGCCCGGCTTCAGCGCGGCGATCTGCTCGGTCACGCCGTCATGCGAGGGGTAGGACTTGATCACGAATTCCAGCCGGTTCGCGTCCGGCAGGTTCGTGAAGGTGAAGGGCCGCTGTTCGTCGCGCCAGCCCTCTTTGTCCAGCGCGAAGTCGGTCGCCTGTCCGGGTTTGAACTCGTAGCCCTCGGGGCGGTTGAAGACGAGGTGGTTCACGTCGTGGGTCACTGGCTCGATGGCTTTCAGCGTCAGGGTATGGGTCATGGCAGCCTCCTTTCGGGCATCCGTCATTGCGGTCTGCCCCCCCAACGACCGAACCCGCCGATCCGTTCCGGAATGCCGGCCTTGCCTGACACGGCGGACCCCGGCTATCCCGGAATTGAAGCCATTTAAGTCAGGAATTTGAGACATGCGCATTCTCGCCTCTGCCCTCGCGTTTGCGGCTCTCGCCGCGCCCGCCGCAGCGAAAGACTTGCCCGAGGGCACCTTCGCTGTGGTCGGCGACGTGTTCCCCGCCGTTAACGAGGGCCTGATGGTGCCGGTCTTCGCCCACGTCACCACAACCGCCGACACGCTGGAATGGCGGTTCTTCACCGGCTTCCCGGCAACCGACGACATGTGCAAGAACTTCGGCAAGTGCCAGACGGTCGTGCAGGGGCTAACGCAGCAGGTCAGCTGGGACGGGCGCCTGTCACTGAACGCGTCGACCCATGCAAGTGGCGAAGGCATGACCATCGACCGTCCGGACATCGACCCGATCACGATCTACGGCGCGCTGGACGAATTCATCGACGGCGCGATGCTGGACATGGACGCAGGTGGCGGGACGCTTGCGCAGGGAGGCCGGCGCGGCAATCCGCGAGAGGTCACACTGATCCCCGCAACGCTGGAAGAATTGCGCGACGCCGTTGCGCTGGTGAAGACCTTCGAGCAGTCCTTGGCCAAACTCGAAGGCTGCGCGGTGCGGCAGGTGCTGGACTTCGGCACCCTGTCCGACCCGACGCCCGCCCAACGCGAGGTGCTGCTGGCGTCAAGATACGCCGGATGGCTGGACCAACTGGAGGCGGAGCGGGGATACTACTTCCTCGACGAACCCCCGGAGTCAGAGAACGAACGTATCGACCGTCTGACTATGCAACGCAACGCGGTGAACATCGCACGCGCCATGCCGCTGCAAGAGGTGGCCGAGGGGATGCTGTCCGACGCCCCCCTGCCCGACGACACGATCATCGGATTGTCCGCCGCCGCTCTGGAACTGTTGGAAACCCGAATGGCCGAGGACTACGACGCGATGCGGACCGAGATCCTTGAGTCCAGACGCGACGAACTGCTTGCGCTGATCCGGCTGTCGGCCCGGTATGCCGTCAGGATGAGCGAAGGCTGGGACCCGATCACGGCGCTTTGCAACGACATAACGCTGGGTGGGTGACACGGCAGCCGCCCCGGCAGACGGAAGGACCGCCCCGCCTGCCGGCACAGACTATCACTCGGCTGCGCGAGCGCCTTCGCCGCCGCGTTCAGCGCTCTCGGCCCAGTCCCACGGACGCGAGAATTCGCCAAGACAGTGGCCCATCGCCTCGGCGTCCACCTCGCCGGTGCGCTCCAGCTTGGCGACCAGCCCGCGCTTCTTGTCCTCGACGACCGACACAACGCGGGCGGCAAGCCCACGTTCCTTTAGTGCCGCATCGTAGACGCGGGCGATGGCGCGCTTTCTCAGATCGGGCTTGAACACCTTGCCGACGGCTGTCTTGGGCAGTTCGGGCAAGATCTCCAGATACTTGGGCCGCGCCGCACGTTCGTGGATCTTGTGCTGCGCATGTTCCAGAAGCGCGGCTTCGGTGACATCCGCACCGTCGACCAGTTCGACATAGACGCAGGGCAGTTCGCCCGAGAACGCGTCCGGCTGGCCGATTGCGCCGGCGACGGCCACCGCCTCGTGGCTGGTCAGCGCTTCTTCGATCTCGGCCGGGTCGATGTTGTGACCGCCCCGGATGATCAGGTCCTTCGCCCGGCCGGTGATCCACAGATAGCCATCCGCGTCGATCCGGCCAAGGTCGCCGGTGCGCAGCCATTTCTCTTCGGCGAACAGGCCCCGGTTCTTGTCGGCCTCAAGATAGGTCTGCCCCTCGAACACGCCCGGGTTCGACACACAGATCTCGCCCACCTCGTCGACGCCCATCTCTTGCTGGATTGCCCCGGAGTCGTCGCACCGCAAAATGCGCACATCGGTATAGGGGAACGGCAATCCGACCGAGCCCACCTTCTTCTCGCCCTCGGGCGGGTTCACGGCGACAAGGCAGGTCGCCTCGGTCAGACCGTAGCCTTCGACGATGGTCACGTCGGTCGCGGCGCGGAAGCGGTTGTACAACTCGACCGGCAGCGGAGCCGAGCCGGAAAACGCGATCTTCAGCGCGGAGAGGTCGGCGTTCACGGGCCGCTGCATCAGCGCGGCGATGGCGGTGGGCACCGTGATGACGAAGGTCACCTTCCACCGCTCCAGCAGCTTCCAGAAGTTGTCGAACACGCCGTCGCCGCGATACCCGGCGGGCGTCGGCAACACGACATGCGCGCCCGAACTCATGACCGCTCCGCCGACCACGACCGCAGCGAAGACGTGGAAGAAAGGCAGCGGACAGATCAGCGTGTCTTCCTCTGTGAAAAGCAGCCGCTCTGCCAGCCAGCCGTTGTAGACGAAGCCCGAATACTTGTGCTGCGCGACCTTCGGCATCCCGGTGGTGCCGCCGGTGTGGAAATAGGCCGAAATGCGGTCCCCGGTACTGTCGGCGAAATCGAGCGTGTCCGATTGCCGTGCGACTTCGTCCGCATAGCGCAGGACCCGCGCGCGATGACGGGCATGCGCCTTGGGGCGGATCAGCGGCACGATCCAGCTTTTGGGAAAGTCGAGATAGCGCAGCAGGTCGACCTCGATGACCGTCTCGATGCCGGGCGCAAGCCGCACCGCCTCTGCCGCCTTCTGGGCGATATCCGTCTTCGGGAACGCCCGAAGCGTCACCAGAACCTTCGCGCCGGTCTCACGCAGGATGCCGGCAATCTGTTCCGGTTCCAGCAACGGATTGATCGGGTTGGCGATGCCGGCGACCTGTGCGCCGTACAGCGCCACGAAGCACTCGGTGCAGTTCGGCATCAGGATCGCGACGGTGTCCGTTTCGCCGACGCCGAGTTCGCGGAACAGGTTCGCGGCCTGCGTCACCTGCGACCGCATCTGGCGCCACGTCAGCGTCTCGGCCCGCGCGCCGGGGTCCGAGAACATCTGGAACGTCATGGCATTGCGGTCGGGAAACCGTTCAGCCGTGCGTGTCAGAAGCCCGTACAGCGTCGGCGGCACGTCTCGCTCGGTCCACGGCATTTCATTGGTGATCGCGTCACGATCGACGCAGCTCGCATAGTCCGCCATTGCCAATTCCTCCCCTTGGCCGCCGGCCGTTCCCGGCGACGTGACTGCTTGGAAAAATGGTGACAATTCGTCGCGTGCGCAAGGTAAACGCCACGGTGACAGCCGTGCGACGCAGGGTCAGGCGTGGGTTCGCGGTGCTATTCCGCCGCGAGACCCTCGGTGAACTGAAGCCGCGCAAGCCGCGCATACAGCCCGTCCTGCGACACCAGTTCGGCGTGCGTGCCGGTGGCCACGATGCGCCCCTCGTCGAACACGACGATGCGGTCCGCCTTCTTCACCGTCGCAAGCCGGTGCGCGACGATCAGCGTGGTGCGGTCGTGCGACAGCCGGTCGACCGCCGCCTGCACCAGACGTTCGCTTTCCGCATCAAGCGCACTGGTGGCCTCGTCCAGCAGCAGGATCGGTGCGTCGCGCAGGATCGCGCGCGCGATGGCGATGCGCTGCTTCTGACCGCCCGACAGCATCACGCCGCGCTCGCCGACGTAGCTTCCGTATCCATCCGGCAGCTTCGACAGGAAATCGTCGGCAGCGGCGGCCTTCGCGGCCTCGACGACTTCTTCGTCGGTCGCGCCCGGGCGACCGAAGCGGATGTTCTCGCGGGCGGTATCGGCGAAGATCACCGGGTCCTGCGGCACAAGCGCGATGGCGCGGCGGAAGTCGGCGCGGGCCATCCCGGTCAGCGGCTGGCCGTCGATCCGCACAGCGCCGCTTTGCGGATCGTAGTGGCGCAGCAATAGCTGGATGATGGTCGACTTGCCCGCTCCGGACGGGCCCACAAGAGCTACCGTCTCGCCCGGTTGGATCTCAAGCGAGACGTTGTCCAACGCCGACACATCCGGCCGGGTCGGATAGTGGAAGGTCACGTTGTCGAAGGTGATCGCTCCACGGCACTGGTCGGGCAGCGGCATCGCGTGCTCGGGGTCCTTCACGGTGTCTTCGGCGCCCAGCAACTCTACCAGCCGCTCGGTCGCACCGGCGGCCCGCTGCAACTCGCCCCAGATCTCGGACAGGGCGCCGGTCGCCCCCGCGACCATCACCGCGTAGATCACGAACTGCACCAGTTCGCCCACCGACATCGCGTCGGCCCGCACATCCCGCGCACCGACCCACAAGACACCCACGACACCGGAGAAAATCAGCGCGATCACGATGACGGTCATCGCCGCGCGCGTCGCAATGCGTTTGCGGGCGGCGGTAAAGCTGCGCTCTGTCACGTCAGAAAAGCTGCGGCGCGTGGCGGGTTCGTTGGTGAAGGCCTGCACCGCCTGCACCGACAGAAGCGCCTCGGACGCGCTGCCCGAAGACGCCGCGATCCAGTCCTGGTTCTCGCGGCTAAGCGAGCGCAGACGACGGCCCAGAAGCACGATCGGCACGATGACCACCGGAACGATCAGCAGCACCAGCCCCGTCAGCTTGGCCGAAGTCAGCAGAAGCAGGACGATACCGCCCATCAGGATCAGCAGGTTGCGCAGCGCAATCGACACCGAAGAGCCAATGACCGACAGGATCAGCGTGGTGTCCGTCGTGATCCGGCTCAGGACCTCTCCGGTCATGATCTTCTCGTAGAAGGCGGGCGACATCCCGACCATCCGGTCGAACACGGCCTTGCGGATGTCGGCCACCACACGCTCGCCCAGCCGGGTCACAAGGTAGTACCGAACACCCGTGCCCACTGCGAGCAGCAGCGCAATGATCAGGGCGGCAACGAAATAGCTGTCAAGCAGGCGTTCCGCCGAGGTCTCGAACCCGTCAACGACCCGGCGCACCGCCAGCGGCAACGCCAGCGAGACCATCGCGGTCAGCACCAGCGCACAGATCGCGGCGACCATCATCCCGCGATAGGGTTTCAGAAACGGCGCCAGCCCACGCAGCGCGCCGATGCGCTTGGACTTTTCCCGGTCGTCTTTCGACGGCTGATTGCGTGCCATATGCCCCCCTCGTCCCTAGGCCGCATAGCCAACCCGGCGCTGATCGGCAAGCGCGTCACACCGCCTCGGGCGCAACGGAAGCCAGCCTGTGCCCCGTCGCAGGCTACAGCCGTCCCTGTGCCATAGACAAGGAACACGTCCAGCACGCGGCGGTCTTCGGCGGTATGTCATGCGGGAGCAAGCTTGGAGCGGGCGGCGGGAATCGAACCCGCTTCATCAGCTTGGAAGGCTGAGGTAATAGCCAGTATACGACGCCCGCTCAGCAGGATCGGTGTCTAGATCATGCGTTTGGCATCGTCAAGCGGAGCCCGGCGTTGGCTTGTGCGAGATGCGTGGCGAAGGGGTAGACCGCCAGATCGCGCAATACCCATGGTTTGCGAGGCTGGCGTGCGGCGGAAGTCTTGGCGAAGGCGACGGCATTGGCGACCGGGTTTTCGGTGCGGGACTTTTCACTTTTCCACCAACAGCTTACCGATCCATCATCTTCCCATTCGGCAGGAACCCTCGCACTGGGGACGGGTCCGATGTACCGGCATCCGGAAACGCCCGACGCGGCCCGCTGGCGCTATGCTTGCCGGTCGAGGTTCCGCAGCATGTGGCGCAATGTTTTCAGGAAGATCTCCAGTTCTTCGGGCGGCACATCCTCGAGCATCTGCGCCTCGGCCGCCAAGGCGATGGTCATGATTTCGGCGTGGATGCGCTGGCCCTCGTCGGTCAGCCACCAGCTGCGTTTGCGGGGGTCGTTCATCGCTGCTTCGTAGGCGACAAGTCCCCGGCTGTGCAGCAGCTTCAGAGACCGGCTGACGGCGGCCTTGTCCTGCCGGATCACCTCGCACACGCGGCTGGCGGTGATGTCCGGTTCGATGTTCAGCATCGCGATCACGCGCCAGTCGACGATGCCAAGGTCGAACTGGCTGCGGTATATGGCCGAGGTCTTGCGATGCCACGCGCCGCTGACCGCGTTGAACAGGAACGGCGCGTAGTGATCGATATCGAGAATCTCGATCCCGTCGCGGTCGCGCGTCGGGCTCGAGATGCGGTCCTGTCTCGTGTCGGTCACCATGCGTTGTCCATCTGACTCAGAAACTCGTCAGGTCATAAGTCTCCCGTGCCAGCATGTCACGGGTCGGCACGTCGGGTTGCGCCAGCAAGCGGCGGGCTTTCATATGGATTTTGGCGTTGTTGATGCATTCGACGGCAGTCAGGCGATCTCCGGCGAAGCGTAGGACCGTATCCTCGCCCACCGGAACGCTGTCATCGCTTGCCGTGGCGAGCCCGGCGATCTGAAGCTTCCAGTCCGCCTGATCGGACCAGAACCAAGGGACCGCCGCATAGGGATCGGCCGCGTCGTGGACGATGGATTTCGCGATGGCGCGGGCGTGGTCCGTTGCGGCCTGCACGCTTTCCAACCGGACCGGGCGGCCGGTGGCCGGATCGAGAAAGACAGCGCAGTCGCCCAGCGCGTAAATGTGCGGATTTTCCGTGCGCAGCCGGGTGTCGACCACGATGCCGTTGTCCACCATCAGGCCGGCGGCCTCGGCCAGTTCCGTATTGGGGCGGACACCGGCAGCCAGCAGGATCAGATTGGCGGCGACTTCGGTGCCGTCGGACAGGACCAGCCCGTCGCCGGATACGTCGCTGACGCCGTTGCCAAGATGAAGGACCGTGCCGAGGCTGTCGTGAAGGCACCGGAACCGTTCCGACATCTCGGGAGAGATCACGCGGCTCATAAGGCGGGGCGCGGCTTCGGCGACGTGAACGGTGTGGCCAAGCGCGCGGGCAACCGCCGCGAATTCCAGCCCGATGAAGCCGCCGCCGATCACCGCGACGCGTTGCGGCGTGTCGAGCGCGTCCCGCAGGGCGCGGGCATCCGCCAAGGTCCGCAGACCCAGCGCACGCTCCACGCCGGGGATCGGCGGGCGTAGGTTGCGTGTGCCGGTGGCAAGGATCAGGTGGTCGTAATCCAGCACCTCGCCCCCGGCCACGACCTGCCGGTTTTCCCGGTCGATCCGGTCGACGCGCAGGCCGGGTCGCAGGGTGATGTCCTTCTTTTCAAAGAAGCTTTCCGGCCGCAGGGTCAACTGCTCGGCCACCCCAGTCTTCAGATAGGCCTTGGACAGCGGCGGCCGCTGATAGGGCAACCCCGGCTCGTCACCGATCAGCGTGATCGGCCCCGTATGCCCCTCTTGCCGCAAGCTGATGGCAGCCTGCAAGCCGCCCTGCCCCGCGCCGACGATGACGACGCGGCCCGGATCGGGGGTGTCGGTCACACCTGCTCCTCCGGCAGGTGCACGACCAGCCCATCAAGGTCTGCCGTCAGCTTGATCTGACAGGACAGGCGCGAGGTCTCCTTCACCTCCGAGGCCGCGCTTTCCAGCATGTCGTCTTCGCCCTCCTTGCGCGGGCCGGTGCTGTCGGTCCAGGCGTCATCGACGTAGCAATGGCAGGTGGCGCACATCATCGAGCCGCCGCATTCCGCGACGATGCCATCGATGCCGTTGGCGATGGCCGCGCTCATCACGCTGTCGCCCTCGGCCGCCTCGACCGTGGTCTCGGTGCCGTCATGCTCGATATAGGTTACCTTCACCATCTTGGGCCTCACTTCGGGATCAGTTTCAGGGGCAGCTTGTCCAGCGCATGAATTGCGTTGTTCGGGCGCCAGACGGCCTCGCCTGCCGGTTCGATCCGCGCGACCTTCTCGGCCATGACCGACAGCAGCGCCTCCATCTCACCCCGCGCGATGTTCTGGCCAACGCAGCCGTGGATACCGGCGCCGAAGGCCATGTGGCCCAGCGGGCGGCGGTCGATGCGGAAGGCTTCCGGGTCGCCCCACTTGTCGGGGTCGCTGTTGGCCGCGCCGAGGACACAGATGACCTTGGTGCCTTCCTCGACCGGGTAACCGGCGATTTCGGTGTCCCGCCCGGCGGTGCGCCCGAAGGTGTGGACCGGAGAAGTGAAGCGCAGCACTTCCTCGATCGCCGGACGCGCCAGTTTCGGATCGGCGCAAAGGCGGTCCCACTCGCCGGGGTTGGTGGCAAAGCACCAGAGCGCGTTGCCGATCCCGGTCACGGTGGTATCCACCCCCGCCGACAGGAAGGACCGGACCAGCATGGCGGCCTCGGCCTCGGTGATCGCGGCGTCTTCCGCGGCGGCCTCGGCATAGATCATCGCGCCCAGCCCGTCATCGGTCAGCCGGTCGCGGGCGCAGGCGGCCATGATCCACGGCGCGATCTGCTTGTTGCGCTCCAGCGCCCAGCGGCGCAGGCGGTTGTCGGGGCCCATCGCGTTGAACACGCAGGCGCCGTAGTCGACGAGGTTGCGCTGATCGACATCGCGCATACCTACCGCGCGCGGGAAGACCGAGACCGGGAAGCGTTCGGCAAGGTCGGTCACCGCATCGAAACTGCCCTTGGTCAGCAGGTCGTCCACGATTTCCTCGGCAGTGGTGCGGAACATGTCGGCCAGCCCGCGCACCACTTTCGGAGATAGCGCCTTGGCCATGATCCGCCGCGTCCGGGTGTGGTCGGGCGGATCGACCTCGAGGATGATCGAGGGCGGCCGCCAGGGTTCTTCCAGCTTGAAATCGTTCAGTCCGACACCCCGCGAGGACACGAAATTCTCGTGGTCGCTGAATACCTTCTGCGTGGTCTCGTACTGGCCCAACGCAAGGATCGAATAGGCCGGGATAAAGACCACCGGACCCTTCGCGCGGAGGTCGGCATAAAACGTCTCTGGCGCGCGCAGCATGTCCTCGTCATACGGGTCGACGTCCCAGACCGGAATGCCATCGGCGGGCGTGATCGGCTTGTGGCCCTCGATCAGTGTCATGTTATCTCCTCCTTACGCCTCGACCCCGACACCGACGTGGCGGTGCAGCAGATCAGGGTTGCGTCTCAGGTCTTCTGCGGCGCCTTCCCAGACGACGGCGCCATTCGCCATCAGGATCGCCCGGGTCGCGAAGGCGAGCGCCGCCTCGGCATGTTGTTCGACCAGCACGACGGACCGCGTGCCATCGGCTGCCAAGTCCTCGAAAACGGACATCAGCTGTTCGCAGATCACCGGCGCCAGCCCTTCAAGCGGCTCGTCCAGCAGGATGATCTCGGGCCGGGTCATCAGGGTGCGGGCGATGGCCAGCATCTGTTGCTCGCCGCCCGACAGTTGCCGGCCGCCATTGCGGCGGCGCTCTTTCAGGCGCGGGAAAAGGGCATAGGCTTCGTCCAGCGAGGCATCGCCCCGCATCGCGGCCAGCAGGTTCTCTTCCACGCTGAGCGAGGCGAATATATCCCGCGTCTGCGGCACAAGACCGAGCCCCAGCGCATTACGGCGGAACGGGGCCAGCCGGTCGATGGGCTGGCCGCGCAGGCGGACGGACCCTTCGTGCAGCTTGGTCAGCCCCATGATCGTGCCCAGAAGCGTGGTCTTCCCCGCCCCGTTGCGCCCGATCACGGCAAGCCGTTCGCCGGCGCGGACATGCAGGTCGATGCCGCGCAGCACGTGGGTGGGGCCGTAACCGGCGGTGACGTTAACGAGATCCAGAACCGTGTCAGTCATGGCCGCCCCCAAGGTAAAGCTCGCGCACCTGCGCGTTTCCGGCGATCTCGGAGGGTGTGCCCTCGGTCAGGATGCGGCCCTGCACCAGCACCACGATCGAGCGGGCGACCTTGAAGACCAGATCCATGTCATGCTCGATCACCAGCACGGCCAGGTCTTCCGGCAGCCGTTCGATGGCGTCCGTGATCAGGTGCGTTTCGCTGGACGGCACGCCTGCGGCGGGTTCGTCGAGGATCAGCACACGAGGCTTCAGCGCCAGCGTCAGCGCCATCTCGACCAGCCGCTGCTGACCATAGGCCAGGTCGCGAACGGGACGGTCGGCCAGCGGTCCAAGATCGAACTGCGCGATAAGCGTGCCAATCTCGTCCTCCACCGCCGCATCGCCCGAGGCACGGCGGAACATCCGGAACCCGCGCCCTTCGCGTTCCAGGATCGGCAGGCGCAGGTTCTCGCGCACTGTCATCTCTGGGAACAGCGTGGTGATCTGGAAGGTCTTGGCGATGCCAAGTTTGACGCGATGCGCCTCGCCCATCCCGCCGATGTCCTGCCCATCGAAGCGGATCGTCCCGCCCGATGGCGCAAGGATGCCGGTGACGAGATTGGCGAAGGTGCTTTTCCCCGCCCCGTTCGGCCCGATCAGCGCCTTCCGGTCACCGGGCTTCAGGTCGAAGTCGATATTCTCCGACACCACCAGCCCGCCGAAGCGCTTGGACAGGCCGCGAACCTCAAGACCCTGCATGGCGACCTCCCTTGGCAAGCCGCTTCAGCGCGGGCGGCAGCGAGATCAGGCCGGCGGGCAGGAAGAACACCACAGCCAGCACCATCGCGCCGATCACGAAGAGCCAGTTGAACGGATCGTTGGCGGCGGCGGTGTGATGCACCCACATGAAGATCACCGTGCCGATCACCGCGCCGTACAGGCGCCCGGTGCCGCCGAGGATCAGCATGATCATCGCCTCGGCCGACAGCGCGAAGGAAAAGGTCTCCAGGCTGACCAGCTGGGTGATCTGCGCCGTCAGCGCCCCCGCGATCCCGGCGATGCCGCCGCCCAGCGTATAGGCCGCGTGGCGCCGCCAGTAGACCGGCGCGCCGATGGCCAGCATCCGTTCGGGGCTTTGGTGGATGCCGCGCAGCGACAGCCCGAAGGGCGAGCGCACCAGAACCGCCAGGAGGATCATCATCACGGCGGCCACGGCAAAGGCGTACCAGTACCCTGTGCGGCCGATGAAATCGAATTCCCAGATGCCCAGCACCGGTTGCATCCGGATACCGCGCAGCCCGTCGGCGCCGCCGGTGATGTCGCGGGCGCGGTTGGCGATCTCGGAACAGATCTGCGCCACCGCGATGGTCAGCATGATCAGCGTCAGCCCGTGCGTCCGCATCAACGCCAGCCCCGCAAGCGCCGCCAGCGCCGCCCCGGCAAGCGCCCCGATCAGCAGCCCCGCGACCGGGTCCGCCCAGACATGGATGGCGAACAGCCCCGCCGCATAGGCCCCGGCGCCGTACATGGCCGCCTGCCCCAACGTGGCGATCCCGGCGTAGCCAAGCACAAGGTCCAGCGACAGGACCAGCACGATCATGATCAGGATCCGCGTCAGGAACGCGAGGTTGAAGGGAAAGGCGAAGAAGGCCGCGACCGCGACGGCGATCATCAGGACGGCGGGCGCGTATTGCGATCCATATCGGCGCAGCATGTCAGGCGCTCCCCATAAGGCCGCGCGGGCGCACCGCGAGGAACAGGATGACGAAGCCGAAGAAGACGATGGTGGCGAGGTCCGGCACCAGATAGCGGCTGGCGGTCTCGATCACGCCGATGGCCAGCGCGGCGACGAACGAGCCAAGGATCGAGCCCATGCCGCCGATGGCGACCACGATCAGGAACAGCACCATGTAGCGCAGCGGGTAATAGGCGTCGATCGGCAGAAGCTCGGCCCCGAGAATGCCGCCCAGCGCCGCCAGCCCCGCGCCCAGCGCAAAGGTCAGCATGTAGATGCTGGACGTGTTGATCCCGATGGCAGAGGCGGAGTCTCGGTTGTCCACGGCAGCGCGCAGACGGATACCAAAGCGGGTGCGGTCCAGCAGGCCCCACAGCCCGGCGATCACCACCAGCCCGACGACGATCACGGCGGCGCGGTGGGCGGTCAGCTGGCGGAAGCCAAGATCGACCGTCTGGCGCAGGGCGGGCGGCAGTTCTATCGGCAGCAGGGTCGAGCCCAGCAGGTAGTTCACCGAAGCGATCATCAGGAAGGTCAGCCCGATGGTGGCCAGCACCTGCTGCAGTTCGCCAAAGCCGTAGATCCGGCGGTAGAGCACGCGTTCCAGCGGCAGGGCGATCAGCACGGTTCCGGCGATGGCCAAAGGCGCGGCCAGCCAGAAGCCCAGTCCCAGTTCCGCTCCCAGCCAATGCGCCAGCGCGCCACCGATCAGGGCGAAACCGCCGTGGGCAAGGTTCACCACCCGCATCAGCCCCATGGTTACCGACAGGCCGACGGCGATCATGAACAGGATCATGCCGTAGGCGATGCCATCGACCGCGATGTTCAGAAGAAGATCCATTGGTTCTCACCCAACCGTGCCGCCGGGCCGGAAACGACCGGCCCGGCGCTTCGGTTATTGGTCCCAGCCAAGATCGCCGACGGTGGCGATCACGCCCTTCTCGGCGTTCTCAAGCAGTCCGGTCTCGGCATTGCGCTCGACCTCACGGATATAGACGTTCTGGATGACCGTCCGGGTTTCCGGGTCCATCGTCAGCGGACCGCGCGGGCTTTCCCATTCCATGCCCAGCACGGCCTCGACGGCGGCGGGGCCATCGCTTCCGGCGGCCTTCACCATCTCGTAGATCAGGTGCACGCCATCATAGGCGCCGACCGACGCCCAGTTGATGATCCCGTCCGGGTGCAACTCGTGCAGCTTGGCCTGAAACTCGCGGTTCAGGTCGGAATCGTGGGCGGCGGAATAGTGATAGGCGGTGGTCAGGCCGATCGCCATGTCGCCCAGCCCCTGAAGGTTCGACTCTTCCGTCTCGGCGGTGCCAAGGAACATGATGCCCGCATCGCGCAAGCCGTTCTCGTTGTAGGTCTTGGTATAGGTGAAGGTGGGCGGGCCACCCGGCAGGAAGGCAAAGACCGCGTCGGGCGCCTGATCCTTCACGCTTTGGATGACAGGCGTGAAATCGGTGGTCGACAGCGGCATGCGGATGGTGTCGACAACCTCGCCGCCCTTCGCCTCGAACGCCGCCTTGAACGAGACCTCTGCGTCAATGCCCGGACCATAGTCGCTGACCGTCGTCACGACCGTCCGCAGCCCCTGATCATAGGCCCATTCCGCCATCGGTGCGGAAACCTGCCAAAGCGTATAGCTGGTGCGCAGGAAGAAGGGGCTTTCCTTGTTGATGACCGACGTCGCGGCATTGAAAATAACCGTCGGGGTCTCGGACTGGGTGATGATCGGCCCGACCGCCAGCGCGTTGGGCGTGAAGGTGAACCCGGCAAGGTAATCCACCTGTTCACGGATCAGCAGCTCCTGCGCCAGACTGCGGGACTGGTCCGGGTTCACGCCGCCCACGTCCTTGTAAATGAACTCGATCTCGTGCTCGCCTGCGCTGGCCCCGTTCTGGGCCACGTAGGTCTCGATGGCCTGCTGGTACTGGATGCCATACTGGGCGAAGGGGCCCGAGAACGGCGCGATCACACCGACCTTGATCGTATCCGCCGCCGCACCGGACGCCGCGAATAGACCAAGGGCCAGACCGATTGCGCCGGCCGTCTTGCGTGTTGTGTTCATGTCTTCCTCCCTGTGGCGGCCTGTTCGCCGGCCGCCCTGTGTGCCCCTCCTCCAGGGGCTGGACAAAGCTCTACCGTCCGGCGCCCGCACCGATGCGACCGCCGACACGTGCTTCGTGTCGTTGTGGCAGGAACTGCCGCTTGGATGCCGGTGCCCGGGTCGCCCGGACACGCGGCTTGATCTACTGGCGTGAGGTTCCGCTTTGGTTCGGCCATGCGACCAGAGCACGGTCGCGCGCAGATGCGCGCAATCGTTTGGTCCCGACCTGAAAGCTGTCCTCCCTCGCGCCGCCCTCCAGCAGCGCTTGTTGATTCCTCAACATGAACACCGTAGCGATGGACGAGATGATTTGTCAACACGCAGGCAAGGCGGGCGCAGCGACCGCCAGCCCGTCTGCGCAAGCGTCCGATGAAGGATCGCCACGAAGGCCCGAACCGGGCGGCGCCCCGTTACCCACAGGCGACCTGCAAACTGTCAAGGAAGTGCAACACTCCGCTGCTAGCCAGCCTCGGAGCAACCTCTCACGCTCCGAACCGCAGACACATACGGGACACCCATGAAACGCAAACTCCTGACCGCCGCGCTTGTCGCCGGCCTGTCCACGACCGCCCTGCCCACCGTTCTCCTGGCGCAGGACGTGTCGGGCAGGCTGGTTCTTTACACCTCGCAACCGAACGAAGACGCCCAGAAGACCGTCGACGCCTTCATGGCGAAGTACCCCGAGGTCGAGGTCGAGTGGTTCCGTGAAGGCACGACGAAGGTGATGGCCAAGCTTCTTGCCGAGTTCGAAGCCGGCCAGCCGCAGCCCGACGTTCTGCTGATCGCCGACATGGTCACGATGGAATCGCTGGAAGCCGACGGTCGCCTGATGGCCTACACCGAGGCAGATACCTCGGCTTACGACCCCGCGCTGATGGATGACGAGGGCCACTATTTCTCGACCAAGCTGATCACCACCGGCATCATCTACAACACCGAAGCGCCGATGGTGCCGACCTCTTACGCCGATCTGCTGAAGCCGGAAGCCAAGGGCATGATCGCGATGCCGTCGCCGCTGACTTCTGGCGCCGCGACGATCCACATGGCCGCGCTGACTGCCGACCCGTCGCTGGGCTGGGCGTTCTACGAAGGCCTCGCCGAGCAGGGCGCCAACCCGCAGGGCGGCAACGGCGGCACCTACAACGCGATCGCGGGCGGCGAGAAGCTGTACGGCTTCGTCGTCGACTTCCTGCCGATCCGCGAGAAGATGAACGGCGCACCGGTCGAGTTCGTCTTCCCCGAGGAAGGCGTCTCGGCGGTGACCGAGCCGGTTGCGATCCTGTCGACCGCCCAGAACCCCGACGCCGCGAAGGCCTTCGTCGACTTCCTGATCTCGGAAGAAGGTCAGCAGCTGGCGTCCGAGATGGGCTATCTGCCCGCGCACCCGGCCGTCTCGCCGCCAGAGGGCTTCCCGTCGCTGGACGAGATCAAGCTGATGGGCTTCGACCCGGCCGCGGCGCTGGCGAACGATCAGGACAACAAGGAACGGTTCGTCGAAATCTTCGGTGGCTAAGATCCTGACGTCAGTGTCGCGGCGCGGCGAGGGGCTGTCCCTCGCCGCGCTTTGCCTTTTCGCGCTGGTGCTGTTCGTCGTGCCCCTGGGCCTTCTGGCGCGCGTCGGCCTGACCGATGGCGCCCTGCCCTCGCTTGCGCCGCTGATCGAGGCGCTGGCGAGCGGCTCGGTTCAGCGCGCCGCATGGCACAGCTTTGAAAGCTCGGCCATTTCCGGTCTTGCGGCGCTGGTCCTCGGTACCGCTCTGGCGCTGGTCATCGGGTTGACCGACGTGCGCGCCAAAGGCTTGCTGGTGTTCCTGCTGCTCTTGCCGATGATGATCCCGCCGCAGGTGACCGCCATCGCGTGGGTGCAGGCGCTTGGTCCCGGCAGCCCTGTGCTGAACTGGCTGTCGCTTGCGCCCCCCGTGGGCAGCCCGCATCCTCTGTACACCCCTTTCGGCGTGATGCTGCTTTTGACGGTCCAGCACACGCCTTTGGTCTTCCTCGTGGTGCTGGCCGCCCTGCGCACCCTCCCGCGCGAGATGGTCGAGGCCGCCCGCATCGCCGGCGCCCGCCCCACGCGCCTGCTGAGGCGCATCCTGCTGCCGCTGCTGGCCCCGACACTGGTCGCGGCCTTCATGCTGGCCTTCGTATCGGCGCTTGGCAATTTCGGCATTCAGGCGATCCTCGGCATCCCCGCGCGCTACACGACGCTGCCGGTGCTGATCTGGCAAAGGCTGTCGAGTTTCGGACCGCGTGTGCTGACCGATGTGGCCGTCATCTCGATCCTTCTGGCCATCGTGGCCGTCGCCGCAATCGCCCTGCAGGCATGGCTGCAACGCCGGTTCCGCGCCCAGGTCTCCGGTCCGCCGCAGCCCCCCTTGCGCATTGCCCTGCGCCGGACCCGTCCGCTGGCGGAGGGCGCGCTGGCGGCCTACATCGCCGCGACGCTGGTCCTGCCGCTGATGGCGCTGACCGCCACCGCGCTGGTCAAGACCTATGGCGTGCCCTTGAACGCCGAGACGCTGACCTTCGGCAACTTCGCCGAGATCCTGTTCCGGCAGTCGTCCACTGTCCGCGCTTTCACCAACTCCACCCTGACCGCCGCCGCGGCTGCGCTGGTGCTGGCGTCGGTATCCGTGCTGGTGGCCTATGCCCTGTCGCGGCGCGCCCGGCTTCCGCGCGTGGTCGGCGGAACGCTGGCAACGCTGGCGGACGTCAGCTATGCGATTCCGGGTCTCGTGATCTCTATCGCATTCATCCTGACCTTCATCCGACCGCTGCCTCTGCTGAATGTGTCGCTTTACAATACGATGGCGATCATATTCCTCGCCTATCTCACCGCCTTCCTGTCGATCACCCTGAAGCCTGTGGTCGCCGCCTTCGGACAGCTCGACCCGGCGCTGGACGATGCCGCGCGAGTGTCGGGGGCCGGGTTCGGCCGACGCATGGCGCGGATTTTTGCGCCGCTGATGGCGCCGGCGGCGGCCTCGGGCGCGATCCTGATGTTCCTGACGGCGTACAACGAGGTCACGGTGTCCGCGCTTTTGTGGTCCACGGGGAACGAGACGATCGGGACGGCGATCTTCAACTACGAAGACGGCGGCTATACCACGCTGGCGTCGGCGATGTCCTGCGTGACCGTGCTGGCAACCGTCGTGCTGATGGCCGTGCTCGATCGGGCCGGTCGGAAGCTGCCTGCCGGCGTGGTGCCCTGGCGGATCTGATCAAGCTCGGGTCCGGACGGGCCCGAAACATCGCTAGCCGGGCAGAACCCAACCGCCGGAAAGTGTGACGCGCAGGGTGTCGCCATCCCGCAGCGGCGCGGTCGCATGAACGGGGATCGGCTCGGACAGCCCCTCGACCCGCGCACGGGCTTCCCAGCCGCCGCCCCGGTAGAAAGCAGCCTCTAGCCGTGCCGGCGTTCCGTCGCCAAGCCGCACGTCGCCCGGTCGGACCACCAGCCGCGCGGGCCCGTCCGCCGCAGCGACCGGCGCGCTGAGCGGCCCGACCCGCGCAATACCGTTGGCGACGACGGCATCCAGCACCGCCGCCTGCCCGATGAAACGGGCCACGGCCTCGGTCGCGGGACGGTCGTGAATCTCTTGCGGCGGAGCGACCTGTAGGAAATGCCCCTCGCCCATCACCGCGATACGATCGGCCAGCGCCATCGCCTCGCGCTGATCGTGGGTGATGTACAGCGTGGTCACCCCGGCCTCACGATGGAAGCGTGAGATCTCGACCTCCATCCGCCCGCGCAGGTGTGGGTCGAGGTTCGCCAGCGGTTCGTCCATCAGGATCGTGCGCGCACCGCCCGCAAGACAGCGCGCCAGCGCCACGCGCTGCCGCTGCCCGCCCGACAGCGCAGCGGGTTGCCGCTCTGCCAGCGGCCCCAGCGCCACGGTCTCAAGATGCCGGTCCGCCTGCCGCCGTGCCTCGGCCCGCGAAGCGCCGCCCGCTTCCGCCGGAAAGGCGACGTTGTCGCGCACCGACATATGCGGCCACAGAGCATAGGACTGGAACACGACGCCTACCGCGCGATCCTCTGGGGCGACATGAACATCCGGGCTCGAGACCAGCCGCCCGTCCAGCCGCACCTCGCCCGCGTCGATGCGCTCAAGCCCGGCAACAAGGCGCAGCAGGCTGGACTTGCCGCAGCCCGAGGGGCCCAGCACGACGAAGAACTCGCCATCGGCAAGATCGACGCTGACGCCGTTCACCGCCTTGTGCTTGCCGAAAGTCTTTTCCGCGCCGCTGATCTCGACCGACATGCTTCCCGCCCCGCCAGAACGCGGCACCGCTAGCGCCCCGCGCGGGACGCCGCAAGGCGCGGCGCGGGGTTGTCAGAAAAGCTTCACACTGGAACCGGGCGGCCCCGGCCTACTTGCCCCACTTCATCGCGATCAGGTCCAGTTCGCGCGACAGCGACAGCAGGCGATCCTTGGTACGCTGCGACATCGGCTTCAGCGGGTGGCGGACATGGTCGGACCCGATCACGCCGCCTTCCATGAACACCGTCTTGCAGGCGCGCAGGCCGCACTGGCGGTTCTCGTGATTGATCAGCGGCAGGCATTTGCCCCATTGGGCCAGCGCCGCGTCCTTGTCGCCGGCAAGGTAGTTGGTGACGATGGGCCGAATGTGTTCGCACTGAAGGCCCGAGGTCATCGTCGCCGTCGCGCCCGCGTCAAGGTCGGCCAGAAGCGTCACCGCCTCCTCACCGTCCCACGGCCCGAGGATGTTGTCGCCACCCGCCTCGATCAGCGCCGCCAGCTTGTCGGCGGCGAAGGGGCACTCGATCTTGAAGTAGCTGACGTATTCTAGGTCTTTCGCCATTTTCGCCAGCAGCGGCACCGACAGGGTGACGCCCGACAGCGGCGCGTCCTGCACCATGACATCGATGCCGACCTCGTTCACCGCCGCGAACTGCTCGTAAATGCCAGTGTCGTCGCCCTTCAGCGCCGCGCCATGGTACGGCGGCATCATCATGACCATCGCCGCGCCCATCTCTTTCGCGGCCTTCGCGCGCTCGACCACGATGCCGGTGTAGAAATGGCTGATCGTGACGATCACCGGCACCCGGCCCGCGACGTGTTCGAGGCTGATCTTCATCAGCGTCGCGCGTTCCTCGTCCGACAGCACAAATTGCTCGGAATAGTTGGCGAGGATGCAGATCGCATCGACACCCTGATCGATCAGACAGTCGAGCACGCGGCGCATGCCCTCTTCGTCGACGCGGCCATCGGCGTGGAAGGGCGTCGGAGCGACGGGAAGGATGCCGGTCAGCGGTTGGGTCATGGGTGGATCCTCTTACCAGTGGAACGGGGCCACGACCTTGCGGCGCCCAAGTGTGAAGGCGTCCGCGACGTGACGCATGGGGGACAGATCGACATCGCGTTGACCTGTCGCCAGAAGTTCGGCGAAGCGGGCGTACAGCGCGGGGTACTCGCCCTGAAGCTCGGGGCCGCGATGGGCGTCGACCTCGACACCGTCAATGGTCAGGCGCGCGCCGCCCTCGCTTAGCAGCGCATAGCCCCTGTCGGTCTCGATGTGCATGTCCCATTCCGGCGGGCCGTCCTTCAGCCAGTCGAACTGTGCCGACACCCGCGCCCCGCCGGGGTCGCAGAAGGTAAGATCGGCCGCGACCGGCGTGTCCCGGTTCTCGGGAAAGTGCAGGTCCGCGCCGCGCAGGAACAGGCCGCGCGGGAATATCTCGGTCAGCACCGACAGCGCGTTGATGCCGGGGTCGAACACGCCAAGGCCGCCGGCCTCCCAGATCCAGTCCTGCCCCGGATGCCAAAACCGCACGTCTTCCTTCCAACGCACCTCGAGGCTGTGAATGCGCCGGTCGGCCAGCCACGCCTTTGCCGCCGAAACCGAGGCCGCGTGACGCGAATGCCACGTGGCGTAGAAAACACGACCCTGATCGGCCGCCAAAGCCTCGAGATCGTGGACTTCGCTCAGCGTCGCGCCGGGCGGTTTCTCGATCATCAGATGCTTGCCCGCTTCCAGCGCCATCCGGGCGTCGTCGTAACGGACGTGCGGAGGGGTGCACAGCGAGACGCAGGTCACGTCCGGGCGCGCCTTCAGAAGCGAACCGAGATCCTCGAACCGGTCCACGCCCTCGACGCCCGCATTGCGGCTGGCCGTCGCGACAAGCTCGAAGTCGTCGCTGGCCGCCAAAGTGGGAATGTGCTGGTCGCGGGCGATCTTGCCCACGCCGACAATCGCGATCTTGTGCGCCATCAGTGCGAGTCCTTCGGTACGGCCGCCCCCCGGCAGCCCTTGAGAAAGTCGAAATCGGCCCCGGTATCAGCGCCCTCGACATGGTCGTGGAACATCTTCGCGTAGCCGGCGGCGGGCACTTCGGGCGGTCCCTGCCATTCGGCGAGCCGCGCCGCGATCTCTTCGTCCGTCAGGTCGAGATGCAACCGGCGCTCGGCCACGTCCAGCTCGATCATGTCACCGTCCCGCACGATGGCCAAAGGCCCGCCCCGCGCCGCCTCGGGCGAGGCGTGCAGCACCACGGTGCCGTAGGCGGTGCCCGACATGCGGGCGTCGCTGATGCGGACCATGTCGGTGATCCCCTTCTTCAGCACCTTGGGCGGCAGGCCCATGTTCCCGACCTCGGCCATGCCGGGATAACCCTTGGGGCCACAGTTCTTCAGGACCATCACGCAGGTCTCGTCGATGTCCAGCGCCTCGTCGTTGATCTTGCGCTTGTAGTCGTCGATGTCCTCGAACACCACGGCCCGGCCCCGGTGCTTCATCAGTGCGGGGCTGGCCGCGGACGGCTTCAGCACCGCCCCTGCGGGCGCAAGGTTGCCGCGCAGCACCGCGATGCCGCCCTGCTGGGTCAATGCCTTTTCGACGGGCAGAATCACGTCCTCGTTCCAGTTGCGGACGTCCTTCACCTCGTCCCACACGGTTTCGCCCGACACGGTCAGCGCGTCCTTGTGCAACTGCCCCGCCTCGCCCAGCCGCTTCAGCACGACGGGCAGGCCACCGGCATAGAAGAATTCCTCCATCAGGTATTTGCCCGAGGGCATCAGGTTCACGATGGTCGGAACGTCTCGGCCCAGACGGTCCCAGTCGTCCAGCGTCAGGTCGATGCCCACGCGGCCCGCCATCGCCATCAGGTGAATGACGGCGTTGGTGGACCCGCCGATGGCGCCATTGGTGCGGATCGCGTTCTCGAACGCCTGTTTGGTCATGATGTCCGACGGCTTCAGATCGTCCTTCACCATCTGCACGATGCGCCGTCCGGACATCTGCGCCATCACCCGGCGGCGGGCATCGACGCCCGGAATGGCCGCGTTGCCCGACAGCGCCATTCCCAGCGCCTCGGCCATGCTGGCCATCGTGGACGCGGTGCCCATCGTGTTGCAGGTGCCCGACGACCGGCTCATCGCCTGTTCGGCTTCGAGAAAATCCTCGGTCGTCATCTTGCCGGCCTTGATGTCCTCGGACATCTGCCACAGCGCCGTTCCCGACCCCACGCGCTCGCTCCGGAACCAGCCGTTCAGCATCGGTCCGCCCGTCACCACGATCGACGGCAAGTCGGTCGAGGCCGCGCCCATGATCAGCGAGGGCGTGGTCTTGTCGCAGCCCACCAGCAGCACTGCGCCGTCGATCGGCTGTGCGCGCATCGTCTCTTCCACGGCCAGCGCGGCAAGGTTGCGGTACATCATCGCCGTAGGGCGATAGGTGTTCTCGGATGCCGAGAACACCGGGACCTCGACAGGGAAGCCGCCGGCCTCCCACACACCCGCCTTCACCTTCTCGGCCAGTTCGCGCAGGTGACCGTTGCAAGGCGTCAGGTCTGACCAGGTGTTCAGAATGCCGATCACCGGACGCCCGTCGAACAGGTCGTGCGGGTAGCCTTGGTTCTTCAGCCAGCCGCGGTGATAGATGTTGTCCCGCGACGTGCCGCCGTACCACTCCTGCGAGCGCAGCTTGCGGGGCCATTCGGCAGGCTTGAAGGTCATGTTTCCAGCTCCTGTCCCGTCGGGGACCTGTACCTGACGGCGCCAGACGCACCGTCCTGACTCCCTCCTCCTTCAAGGGGGAGGGTTGGGGAGGGGGGAAGCGCCCGCCCTACCCCTGCTTTTGCTTGTTGTAGACGTCGAAGATCACGGCGGCCAAAAGCACCAGACCCTTGATCACCTGCTGATAGTCGATGCCGATCCCCATGATCGACATGCCGTTGTTCATCACGCCCATGATGAAGGCCCCGACCACCGCGCCGACGATCTTGCCGACGCCGCCCGACATCGAGGCGCCGCCGATGAACACCGCCGCGATCACGTCCAGTTCCAGCGCGAAGCCGGCCTTGGGCGTCGCCGTGTTCAGGCGGGCCGCGAAGATCAGGCCGGCGAGCGCGGCAAGGAAGCCCATGTTGACGAAGGTCAGGAAGGTCAGCCGTTCGGTCGCGATGCCCGACAGCTTGGCGGCCTTCTTGTTTCCGCCCAGCGCATAGATCCGCCGGCCCAGCGTCGTCTGCTCGGTGATGAAGGCGTAGATGATGAACAGCACGCCCATGGTGATCAGCACGTTCGGCAGGCCCCGGAAGGTCGACAGCTTGTAGACGAGGAACATAAACGCCCCGGCCACGATGGCGTTGCGAACCACGAAGAAGGGCATCGGTTCCGCCTCGATCCCGTAGGCCACGTTGCGGTTGCGCTTGCGCAGGCCGGTCCAGACGATGATCGCCACCACCACCGCGCCGACGACCAGCGCGGTCACATTCGGGCGGTTCACCCCGAACAGGTCAGGAATGAAGCCCGTCGAAAGAGCCTGGAACTCGCGCGGGAACGGACCGATGGACTGGCCCTGCAGCAGCCACAGCGACAGGCCGCGGAACACCAGCATCCCGGCCAGCGTCACGATGAACGAGGGGATGTTCCAGTACGCGACCCAATAGCCCTGAGCCGCGCCGATCAGGACGCCCACCAGCAGGCAGGCGGGGATGGCCATGTAGACGGACCAGTCCCAGTTCACGATCATCACCGCCGCCAGAGCCCCGATGAAGCCCATCACGGACCCTACCGACAGGTCGATGTTGCCGCCGACGATGACGATCAGCATCCCCAGCGCCATGATGATGATATAGCTGTTCTGCAGGAACAGGTTGGTGATGTTGATCGGCCGCATCAGGGTGCCGCCGGTCACGATCTCGAAGAAGACCATGATCGCGATCAGAGCGAACAGCAGCCCGAATTCGCGCATGTGACCCAGAAGATAGCCGGACAGGCCCTTGCCGCCTGCCTCTGCCTGCCCCTCGTTGGGGGAAACCGTGTCGGACATTCCTGCCTCCCTATTCGGTGACGATGAGCGACATGATGCGCTCTTGGCTGGCTTCGGCGGCGGTCAGTTCGCCGACGAATTCGCCTTCGTTCATGACGTAGATGCGGTCGCACATGCCCAGCAGTTCGGGCATCTCGGACGAGATCATCAGCACGCCTTTCCCCTCGCGGGAGAGATCGTTGATGATGTTGTAGATTTCATATTTCGCGCCAACATCAATGCCGCGCGTGGGCTCGTCGAGGATCAGCACCTCGGGCCCGGCAAACAGCCACTTTGACAGTACGACCTTCTGCTGATTGCCGCCCGACAGGTTCATGACCCGCTGCACCACGCTGGGCGTGCGGATGTTCATGGCCTTGCGGTAGCGCTCGGCGACTTTGGTTTCCTCGGCGCCGTTGAGCACGCCGCTCGAGGACACGCCGGGCAGGTTCGCCAGCGTGATGTTGGTCTGGATTGTCTCTTCGAGGATCAGCCCAAGTTCCTTGCGGTCCTCGGTGACATAGGCCAGCCCGCTGTCGATGGCGCTGCGCACGCTCGACGTGTTGATCGGCTGGCCCCGCAGGAAGACCTCGCCGCTGATGTTCTGACCGTAGCTGCCGCCGAAGATGCTCATCGCCAGCTCGGTACGGCCCGCGCCCATGAGGCCCGCGATGCCCACGACCTCGCCCGCGCGGACGGTGAAGTTCACGTCCTGCACGATCTGGCGCTCGGAATGCTCGGGGTGGAAGACGTTCCAGTTCTTCACCTCGAACAGTACCTCTCCTGCCCGGCGCTCGCGATCGGGATAGCGGTGCGACATATCCCGCCCGACCATGTCGCGGACGATCCGGTCTTCGGTGACCTTCTCGGTCTTCGCGTCGATGGTCGACACGGTAGACCCGTCGCGGATCACCGTGATCGAGTCCGCCACCCGCCGCACCTCGTTCAGCTTGTGGCTGATGATGATCGAGGTGACGCCCTGCGCCTTCAGTTCCAGCAGGAGGTCCAGCAGCGCCTGACTGTCGGATTCCGACAGCGCGGCGGTCGGTTCGTCGAGGATCAGCAGCCGCACGTCCTTTGCCAGCGCCTTGGCGATCTCGACAAGCTGCTGCTTGCCGACGCCGATCTTGTCGACCAGCGTGCCCGGCGCTTCCTTCAGGCCGACACGGCGCAGCAGTTCCTCGGACCGGCGGAAGGTCTCCTGCCAGTTCATGATGCCGCCCTTGGCGCGCTCGTTGCCGAGAAACAGGTTCTCGGCGATCGACAGAAGCGGCACCAGCGCCAGCTCCTGGTGAATGATGATGATCCCTTCGCGCTCGCTGTCCGAGATGCCCGCGAACCGGGCCGGATTGCCCGCATACAGGATCTCGCCGTCGTACGAGCCGTGGGGATAGACGCCGGAGAGAACCTTCATCAGCGTCGACTTGCCGGCGCCGTTCTCGCCGACGAGGGCGTGGATCTCGCCCTCCTGAACCCGGAGGTTGACCTCGTCCAGCGCCTTCACGCCGGGAAAGGTCTTGGTGATGCTCTGCATCTCCAGCAGCGTGCCCATCGGGCTCCCCCCTAAGAATGTCTTCTGAATTCCGTGTGCCCCTGCCCTGTTGCGGGCAGGGGCGAAGTCACGTCGCGATCAGAGATCGTCGGCCGAGTGGTAGCCGGAGTCGATCACGATTTCCTCGTAGTTCGAGGCATCGACCGGAACCGGCTTCAGCAGGTAGCTGGGCACGACTTTCACACCGTTGTCGTAGGTTTCGGTGTCGTTGATCTCGGGCTCGCCGCCTTCCAGCAGGGCTTCGACCATGCCCACGGTGACGCGGGCCAGTTCGCGGGTGTCCTTGAAGATGGTCGAGTACTGCTCGCCTGCGATGATCGACTTGATCGACTGCAGCTCGGCGTCCTGACCCGTGACGATCGGCATCGGCAGATCGCCCGAGCCATAGCCCACACCCTTCAGCGAGGACAGGATGCCGATGGACAGGCCATCGTAGGGCGACAGCACGCCATGCACCTGAGCGTCAGTGTAGTGGGCCGACAGCAGGTTATCCATGCGGGCCTGCGCCACGGCGCCGTCCCAACGCAGCGTGCCGACGGTGTCCATGCCCATCTGGCCAGACACGATGTTGACCTTGCCTTCCTCGATCAGCGGGTCGAGCACCGACATCGCGCCGTTGTAGAAGAAGTAGGCGTTGTTGTCGTCGGGCGAACCGCCGAACAGTTCGACGTTCCAGCTTTCCGCATCGGGGAAGCGCTCTTCGAGGCCCTCGACCAGCGAAGTGGCCTGCTGCACGCCGACCTGGAAGTTGTCGAAGGTCGCGTAGTAGTCGACGAACTCGCTGTCGCGGATCAGGCGGTCGTAGGCGATCGTCTTGATCTCGGCATAGTGCGCGTTCTCCAGCGCGTTCGACAGCGTGGTGCCGTCGATTGCCGCGATGACCAGAACGTCGACACCTTTGGTGATCATGTTCTCGATCTGGGCAAGCTGGTTCGGAATGTCGTCTTCGGCGTACTGAAGATCGGTCTCGTAACCGGCAGCCTCGAACTGTTCGACCATCGATTCGCCGTCAGAGATCCAGCGGGCCGAGGATTTGGTCGGCATCGCGATGCCGATCAGGCCCTTGTCCTGGGCGATTGCCGGCGCGGCAAACAGCGACGCGCCAAGAGCCAGGGCGGAAAGCCCCAGGGTCAGTTTTTTCATGATGTCCTCCCGGTGTCGGACAGCCCTTCCTCCGGACCGCCCCCTGCAGTGCAGGATGAAAATTGCAGGGCCGATATGCACCCCGCGCAACTCTATGTTGCCCATCCTCATAACGTTCAATTGATTTTTCTGGCATTCAGCATACCAACATCGGTATGTTAGCGCATGAGATCAGCCATCGCGCGCCTTCAACTCAGGCATTTTCAGCTTATCCGGACCATCGACGACCTCGGTCAGCTGTCGCTTGCGGCAGAGCGTCTGGCGATGACCCAGCCCGCCGCCTCGCGCTCTTTGTCCGAGGTAGAACGGCTTGTCGGCGCGCCGGTCTTCCTCCGCCATCCGAAGGGCATGACCGCGACGCCGGTGGGCGAAGTGCTGGTGCGCCACGCGGGGCTGCTTCTGTCCGGTCTCGATCAGGCCGCCGACGAGTTGGAGGCCTTTCGCTCGGGCGCGACCGGCGTCGTTCGTGTCGGCGCCGTCACCGGCGCGTCGGTCGCATTCGTGGTCCCCGCGATCCGGCGGCTGAAGCAGGAGGCCGGCAATCCCGAGGTCCGCGTCGACGTCGCGCCCAGCGTCGACCTTATGCAGGGGCTGATGCAGGGAGAGTACGATTTCGTCCTGTCGCGGGTAACGCCCGGCATCGACGCCACCCAGTTGCAGGTGCTGCGCGGCCGTCCCGAGCACATGGAATTCCTCGTCCGGGCCGGGCATCCGCTGGCAGGCGGTCCCCGCCCCTCGCTGAAGCAGCTTGCCGACTACACATGGGTCGTGCAGGCGCCCGGCATGCCGATCCGCGAGGCGGTGGACCGCGCCCACCTCGCCGCCGGGCTGCCTCCGCCGCAGGACGTGGTGAACTCGGCCTCGTTGCTGGTGGTGCTGGCCTTCATCTCAGAGACGGATGCGATTTCGCCCGCCGCGCGCGAGGTCTCGGACCTTGTGCGCGCGATGCGGGCGGATGGCGTCGCGACCTTTTTCAGCCACGAGCCGATCACCCTGCCCCCGTATCACCTGATCCGGCTGAAAAGCCGACCGCTGAGCCCGGTCGCCCAGCGACTTCTCGAACTGGTTCTGGAGGGGCTCAGCGCCTGATCCGCGTCAGATCCGGATCAGCACCCGCCCGCCTTCGACCTTCGCGGGATAGGTTGCAAGGTTCTCGCAAGCCGGGGCGCGCATGGCTGCGCCCGTGCGATAGTCGAAGACGCCGTTGTGCTTTGGGCATTCGATCTCGTGATCCATGACCAGCCCGTCGGCAAGATGCACCTGCTCGTGCGTACACAGGCCATCGGTGCAGTAAAAACTGTTCTCCGGGCTGCGGTAGATCGCGAATGTGCGCCCCTCGTAATCGAAGCGGGCGACGTCCTCCTCGTCGATATCGTCCGCCGCACCGGCGTCGATCCATTCCGACATGTGTCTTACTCCTCCACAAGACAGCGGCCCGTGTCACCGGGCCGTCGCATGACATTAACCGAATATCGCCCTGCGCCTAGGGCCACGCGTGCAAGGCGCCCGCCTCTTCCGCCTCGCGGCGCTGTCGCGGCAGTTCAGCGCGGAACCGGCCCGGCGGCATCCCGGCGGCGCGGCTGAAGAAGCGCGAGAACTGCGATGATGTCGCGAAGCCCAGCAGCCCGGCAATCTGTTCGGCCGAATGCGTCGAGCGTTCCAGCAGCATCCGCGCCTCTAGCGCCAGACGCGCGGCGCACATCTCTTTCGGCGACCGTCCGTCGATCCGGCGGCAGATGTCACCCAGCCTGTCGCGCGACACCCCCAGCACCCGCGCATAGCCCTGCACCGTCCAGTGATCGCGATAGTGCTCTTCCAGCAAACCGTTGAAGCGGTTGAAGATCTGCTCTGCCGGAGACCTCGGGTTGCCAGCCGTTCCGGCCACGTCCTGCGCGCGCCACAGACGGACGAGCATGATCCGAAGATGCGACTCGATGATGGTTCTTGCCGCGGCGGCCGCCCCGGCGCGTTCGTCGAGGATCGCACCGATGCCGGCGTTCAGGCGGCGCTGAAGCTGTGGTTTTCCGGCCAGGGGCAACAGCATGTCCCGCTCGGCGAAACCGCGCAGTTCGGCGGCCTCGGGCGTGTGACCGATAGCGTTCAGAAGCGTGGTAACGCCAACCACCATGAAGGACCCGACCGAGCCGGGCGAGATCACGATCCGCGCCGCTTCGGGCCACGCGATCCACGCAAGGGCTGGCCCCACGATCTCGCGTCCGCCGTCCGGCGTCTCCAGCCGCGCCGTGCCTTCCTCGAGAAACAGCGCCGCGCGGGACCGCACCGGCAACGAGTCCGCGCGCCCCAGAACGACGGGCCACAGCCCGCCGGAAAAGGCCTTGCCTCGGATCAATTCGGTCTGGAAAGCTCTTTCCGCTGCGTTGGGCATGGCTCACCTCCCCCAAATAGCCAACCGTTTCCCACAAGATGACATTTACTATGACCCGCGCATAGCGCTTTCTTCATGAACACGCTGGCATGGCTGGCCGCGGGTCCTGGGGAGGAGAACGCTGTTTCAGTCGCATCTGATCATTAATGGGGAGTCGGAATCCGCAGTTCCCGGCCCGGTGTTCGAACGCCGCGGGCCACTGTCGGACGACGTCGTGACCAGAGCCAGCGCGGCGCGCGCGGCGGATGCCCGCCGCGCCGCCACCGCCGCTGCCGCCGCCTTTCACCATTGGTCGGGGACCGCACCCGACGAACGCGGCGCGATCCTTCGCCGCGCCGCCTCGCTGATGCTGGAACGGCAGGAAGAGGCGGTGGCGATTGCAGCGAAAGAGGTCGGGTCCGCCGCCGACTGGATCCGCTTCAACGTCGAGATCGCGGTCGCGATCCTGCGGCAGGCGTCCGAGCTTCCCGCCCACATGACCGAGGCAGAGATGCCCGGCGCCCTGCCCGGAGCGCGACTGCTGGTGCGGCGACGCCCCGCGGGCGTGGTGCTGGCCATCGCGCCGTGGAACGCCTCGGTCACGCTTGCCACCCGCGCGGTCGCCGCGCCCCTCGCTTGCGGCAACACGGTGGTGCTGAAGGCATCCGAGCTTTGCCCGAAGACCCACGAGTGGGTGGCGCGGACCCTGATCGACGCCGGCCTGCCGCCGGGCGTACTGAATTTCGTGACCAACGCCCCCGACCACGCGGAAGAGGTCGTCGCCGCCCTGATCGCCCACCCGGCCGTGCGGCGCGTGAACTTCACCGGCTCGACCCGCGTCGGCCGCGAAATCGCTGTGACCGCGGCGCGTCACCTGAAGCCGTGCCTGATGGAACTGTCCGGCAAGGGCACGATGGTGGTTCTGGCGGATGCCGATCTTGACCTCGCGGCCGAGGAAGCCGCGCACGGAGCCTTCTTCAACCAAGGCCAGATCTGCATGTCGACCGAACGCATCGTGGTCGAAGCCTCGGTCGCGCCGGCCTTTACCGAGCGCCTCGTGGCCCATGCGAACGGGCTGCGGGCGCAGGCGCCCGGCAAGTCGCCGCTGGGCGCGCTGGTCAGCCCCGGTGCGGCTTTGCGCCTGCGCGGAATCGTCGACGACGCGCTGAGCCACGGCGCGCGTCTTGTCGCCGGGGGCGACAGCCTTGGCGCCACGTTCCAGCCCACCGTTCTGGACCACGTGACGCCGGGAATGCGGCTTTATGCCGAGGAAGCCTTCGGCCCCATCGTCGGCGTGATCCGCGCGGGAGACGCGGAAGAAGCGCTGTCGCTGGCCAACGACACGGAATTCGGACTGGTTGTGTCGGTGTTCAGCCAAGACACGGAACGCGCCGAAGCGATGCTGCGCACCGTCGAGACCGGTATCGGCCATATCAACCGCTCGACCGTGTTCGACGACCCGCTGATGCCGTTCGGCGGGGTCAAGTCCTCGGGCTATGGCCGGTTCGGCGGCGACGAGGCGATCCGCGAATTCACCGAATGCCAGGTGGTCACCCAGCGGGCCGAGGACCCGCTGAACACCGGCGAAACAGAAGACCAAAGGGAGGAAGCAAGATGACGAAACACATTCTCGGGCTGGCGACCGTGCTGGCCATGGCCGCAGGCGCCGTATCGGCGCAGGAGACGCTGACCATCGGCGCCGTGGGCCCCAAGACCGGACCGCTCGCAGGCGGTGCGGCGGTGACCTACTGGCCCAACGTCCAGCTTTGGGCGCATGACATCAACGCGCGTGGCGGGCTGGATGTCGACGGCACCAAGTACATGGTCGAGATCGTCGAATACGACGACCAGACCAACCCGGCGCAGACCATCGCTGCGGTCCAGCGCCTTGCGACGCAGGACGAGGCAGACTTCATCCTGCCGCCCTACTCCACCGGCCTGAACCTTGCCGCGGCGCCGATCTATGACCGCTTCGGCTATCCGCAGGTCACCTCGACCGCGAACACCGGCAACGTGGCGGACCTGTCGTCGAAATTCCCCAACCTCTACATCACCCTCGGCGCCGCCGATGGCATGGTCGGCGGCCTCGTCGACGTGATGAGCGCGCTGCGCGAGGCGGGCGAGATCGGCAACACCGTCGCCATGGTCAACGTCGCCGACGCCTTCGGCATCGAACTGGCCGAAGCCGCGCGTCCGGCCTTCGAGGAAGCTGGGTTCGAGATCGTCTATGACACCAGCTATCCCTTGGGCACGCAGGACATCTCGCCCGTGGTGCGCGGCGCGAAAGAGGCCGCACCGGACAGCTTCGTCGCCTTCTCGTATCCGCCCGACACCTTCGCGCTGACCGAGCAGGCGATCATCGAGGACCTTGACGTCAAGGTGTTCTACACCGCCGTCGCCACCGCCTTCCCGGCCTATGGCGGGCGTTTCGGCGCGGCGGCAAACGGCGTGATGGGCATCGGCGGCGTCAACGCCTTCGACCCGGCCTTCCAGGAATACGCCGCACGCCACGAGGAAGTCACCGGCGCGAAGCCCGACAACTGGGCCTCGGCGATGGTCTACTCGACCTTCCAGATCTACGAGCAGGCCATCGAGGGCGCGGGGTCCGTGGACAAGGCAGACGTTGCGGCCTTCATCGCCGACAACGACTTCGAGACCCTGATCGGCACGATCTCGTGGGACGAGAACAACAACAATGCCGCCTACTGGACCGTCGGCCAATGGCAGGACGGTGTCTACACCGGCATCGCATCGACCGGCCGCGACGGCGCGGTCGATCCCATCCTCAAGGACGGCTGGGAGTAATCCAAGCCTGACCGCGGGCCCCTGTGACGGGGCCCGCACCCACGACCCGGAAAGACCCTGATGGACATTCTCTTCACCGGCCTGCTGCTTGGCGGCACCTACGCGCTGATCGCGATGGGGCTGAACCTGCAATACGGCATGGCCCGGATCATGAACCTTGCCAATGGCGAGGTGCTTGTCGCCGGAGGTTTCGGCGCGTTCTGGTTCTGGACCACCAGCCAGGTCAGCCCGCTGCTGACCGTCTTCGTGGTGGCGCCGCTGGCCTTCGCCCTGAACTGGCTGATCTACGTCGTGATCCTGCGCCCGCTGGTGAAACGCGCGAAATCGCGCGGCCAGTTGGAAACCGATGCGATCCTGACCACGTTCGGCCTGTCCTTCGTGGCGGTCGGCGTGATGCTGGCGGTCTTCGGGGGCGACTATTTCTCGTATTCCTATCTCGCGCGTCCGGTGCACTTTGTCGGCGACACCTACGGCCTGAACCGCGTGGTGGCCTTCGTCTCGGCGGTGATCCTGTGCGGCGCGCTGTGGCTGTGGCTGTACAACAGCCGCGCCGGCATGTCGGTCCGCGCCATCGCCGTTGCGCCCGACAGCGCCCGACTGGTGGGCATCAACGTGCCGCGCCTGTCGGCGCTGGCCTTCGCGCTTGGCGGCGCGATCACCGCGATGGGCGGTGCGCTGGTTTCGATGTTTCTGACGCTGGACGCGTCGACCGGCGTGATCTTCACCCTGAAGGCGCTGATCATCGTCATCATGGGCGGCGTCGGCGACATTCGCGGCACCGTTGTCGCCGCGCTTCTGCTGGGCGTGCTCGAGACCTTCGTCGCGCGCATCATCGATCCCGGCCTGACGCTGGCCGCCGCCTATCTTCTGTTCGTTCTGATCCTGCTGCTGCGGCCGCAGGGCCTGTTGGGGAAAAGCCGCTCATGACCCGCACAGAGATCCAGCAGGTCGCCCTTGCCGCCGCCCTTCTGGCCGCCGCTGCCTGCCTACCCTTCGTCTCGGACGCCTACCTGCTGTCCATCGGCGTCACCATCGCGATGTACACCGTGCTGGCGACAAGCTGGGCGCTGTTCTCGGGCCCGACGCATTACATCTCGCTCGCCACCGCCGCCTTTTTCGGGATCGGCACCTATGTCACCGGTATGGGGATCGAGCACCTGCCCTATTGGCTGCTGCTGCCCATCGCCGGCCTGATCGGCGCGGTGCTGGCGGCGCTGGTGGGGATCGCGACGCTGCGCCTGTCGGGCGTGTACTTCGTGATCTTCACGCTGGGGCTGGCGGAACTGGTGCGCCAGATCATCACGTGGTTCCAGAACATCTCGGGCCAGAAGGGCCTGTACGTGCTGACCGCGATCACCGAGGAACACATCTACTGGCAGCTTGTCGGCCTTGCCGCGCTGGTGTTCCTGACCGGCTGGGCGATCTGGCGGTCGCGGCTGGGCTTCGCCGTCCGCATCCTTGGCGACGACGAGGAAGTCGCCCGGCACGCCGGGATCAACACCGCCCGCGTCAAGGTGCTGCTGTTCATGGTGCCGGGCGCCGTCGCGGCGATCACCGGTGCGATCCTTGCCCCGCGCTATGTCTATATCGAGCCCGCCATCGCCTTCACGCCGATGCTGTCCTTCCAGGTCGTCATCATGGCGCTGCTGGGCGGGACCGGGCGGCTGTGGGGGCCGATCGTGGGCGTCATTCCCTTCACCTTCCTGTGGGAAGCGATCTCGGGCACGTTCCCGAACCAGACCACGCTTCTTCTGGGCCTTTCGTTCCTTGTCATCGTCTACCTGCTGCCGAAAGGCTTCGTGGGTCTGATGCAAAGCGCGCGAAACCGCGTGAACCGGCGGGAGGGCTTCGCATGACGACCGTCCTTTCCCTGCGCGGAGCGACGAAACGGTTCGGCGGGCTGGTCGCGGTCAACGATCTCGACTTCGACGTGGCCGAGCACGAGGTGCTGGGGCTGATCGGGCCGAACGGATCGGGCAAATCGACCACGTTGAACCTGATCTCAGGCGCGCTGCGTCCGACTTCGGGCACGATCAGCCTGCGCGGCAGCGCAATCTCGGGCCTGCCCGCGCAGGACATCGCCCGGCGCGGCGTGGCGCGGACGTTCCAGCTTGTGCGGCTGCTTCCGTCGATGAATGTACTGGAAAACGTGATGGCCGGCGCCGTCTTCGGTCACCGCCGCCGCTGGGGTCACGACGCCGAGGCGCAGGCGATGCAGATGCTGGAAAAGGTGGGGTTGGAACGCCGCGCGCAGGCTCCGGTGGGGCAGCTGACCTATATCGACACCAAGCGCGTGGAACTGGCCCGCACGCTGGCAGGCGAGCCGAAGGTGCTTTTGCTCGACGAATGGCTTGCGGGCCTGAACCCCACAGAACTGGAAGAAGGTATCAGCCTGATCCGCGCGCTGCGCGACGAAGGCCGGACGATCATTCTAGTGGAACACGTGATGGATGCGATCCGGTCGCTTTGCGACCGCTGCGTTGTCATGTCGTCGGGCTGCAAGATCGCCGAGGGCGACACCGAGGCGGTGCTGTCCGACCCCGAAGTCATCGAGGCCTACCTGGGGACCGAAGATGCTTGAGATCAACGGACTCTCCGCCGGATACGGCCAGCACCGGGCGTTGGAGGATGTTTCCCTTCGCGTGAACCGGGGCGAAATCGTCGTCATCCTCGGCGCCAACGGGGCGGGCAAGTCAACGCTGCTGAAGGCGATCTCGGGCGTGTGCGAGGGCCGCGTGTCCGGCGAGATCGCGCTGGAAGGGCAGGAACTCGCGGGTCTGCCACCACATCGCATCGTCGAGGAGGGCATCGCGCTGGTGCCGGAGGGCCGCGGCATCTTCGGCGACATGACGGTGGGCGAGAACCTGACACTGGGCGCCTATTCCGAACGCGCACGGGACGAAGAGGCCGGCAGCCTTGATCGGGTCTACGCCTTGTTCCCGAAACTGCGAGAACGCCGCCGCCAGCAGGCGCGGACCATGTCGGGCGGCGAGCAGCAGATGGTCGCCATCGGCCGCGCCATGATGTCGAACCCGTCTATCCTGACGCTGGACGAGCCTTCGCTCGGCCTGTCGCCGCTGCTGTGCAAGGAACTGTTCCAAAGCCTTCGCGCGGTACGCGATGCGGGGCTGGGTATGCTATTGGTGGAACAGAACGCCCGGCAGAGCCTTGCCATCGCGGATCGAGGCTACCTGCTGGAGAACGGGCAGATCGTGCACGAGGACCGTGCTGACGCCCTGCTGAACGACCCCGCCGTGCAGCGCGCCTATCTGGGCGGCGCGGCGGCGTCCGAGGCCCCGAAACGCAAACCGGAGGCACACACCATGCACCAGAAGTCCGCCGATCCGTCCGAGATCGCCGCCGCCGCGCTGAAGACCGTGGGGCACAAGCCGCCGCGTCCGGCCCCTGCCCCGCGCCCGTCGCCCGCCCCGGCGCCAAAGCCCGAACCGCGGCCCGCACCGCAACCCGTGCCGCCGTCGGAACCCCGGCCGCCGCGCCCCGACGCGCCCAGTGCAAGCGACCTGCTTGGCACCGATGTCGGCGACCTCGTGGCGCGCGCGTCCTCGGCCTCCAGCCGTCGCGAGCACGCGACCAATGGACGGGTCCCGTCCGCACCGGCAACGCCGCGTCCGGCTGCCTCCACACCCGGCCCGACCGCCTCTGGCGACCGGCTGTCCGCGTTGCTGTCCGAGATCGAAGGCGCCGCCCGGCGTGCCGAGACGTGGCGGCCCACCAACCCCAAGCGGAGATGACCGATGCTTGACCAGACCAGCAGCCCCGAGATCAAGGGCATGTACATCGGCGGCAGGTGGACCCCTGCCGCCCGAACCTTCGACGACCTGAACCCGTCCGACGATACGCTGTACGCACGCATCCCCGACGGTTCGCCCGACGACGCACGCGCGGCCATCGCTGCGGCGAAGGCGGCGTTCCCCGAATGGTCGCAGCGCCCGTTCCATGAACGCGCCCATGCGCTGCTGAAGATCGCCGACGTCTGGGACCGCCGGAAGGACTCGTTCGTCACCGCCGCCGTTGCCGAAGGCGGGGGCTGGTTCGGGAAGGGCATGTTCGAGGCAGGCTATGTCTCGGAAGTGTTCCGGTCCGCCTCGGCCCTTTGCTATCAGAACATTGGCGAGGTGCTGCCGTCCGAGCACGGCAAGTTCATGACCGCCACCCGCTTCCCGCTGGGGGTCGTGTCGGTGATTTCGCCGTGGAACATGCCCGGCATCCTGACCTCGCGCGGGTTCGCCGCCGCACTGGCCGTGGGCAACACCGTCGTGCTGAAACCTTCCGAGGACACGCCGCACGCAGGCGGGCTGTACTTCGCCGAGATCCTTGAAGAAGCGGGCATTCCGCCGGGTGTGTTCAACGTCGTCACCTGCTCGCGCGAAAGCGTGGGCGCGGTCGGGGACGTTCTGATCGAGCATCCGGACGTGAAAGCCATCAGCTTCACCGGCTCTACCGCCGTTGGCCGTCACATCGCGGCAAAGGCCGGGGCGCATCTGAAGAAGGCCTGCGTCGAACTGGGCGGCAAGGACTCGATGATCGTGCTGGAAGACGCCGATCTGGACGCCGCCGCCCGCGCCGCGAACTTCGGGTCGTTCATGCATCAGGGCCAGGTCTGCATGTCGACCGAGAAGCTTTTGGTGCAGGAAAGCGTTTACGACGACTTCATGTCCCGCTTCCTGTCGCGCGCCCGCAAGCTGCGGACCGGGCACACCAAGGACCGCGATAACGTGATCGGGCCGCTGGTGAACAACCGGCAGGCGCTGCGGGTGAAGGCGCTGATCGACGACGCCGTGGCGCGCGGCGCGACGGTCGAACTGGGCGGCAAGGCGTGGGACAACTTCGTCGAGCCCACCGTCCTGACCAACGTCGACAGTTCGATGGACATCTGGCACGACGAGACCTTCGGGCCGGTCGTCGTGGTCTGCCCCTTCGGCACCGATGACGAGGCGGTCGCGCTGAACAACGACACCGAATACGGGCTGACCGGCGCGGTCTGGAGCCGCGACGAAGCGCGGGCCCTGCGTCTTGCGACGCGGCTGGAGACCGGCATCGCCCACGTGAACTGCCAGAACATCAACGACGAGCCGCACGTGCCCTTCGGCGGTGTCAAAGCCTCGGGCGTCGGTCGCTACGGCGGGCGCTGGTCGCTGGACGCGTTTACCGAACTGCGCTGGATCACGCTGGATCGCGGCGGCCGCCACTTCCCGCCGGCGTTCTAAACCGGCTTATACAAACAAACCAATTCGGGCAAAGATCTGCGGTCTTTTGCCCTGATAATGGGAGGAAACGAACATGAGCGCCTTGGGTTGGATCATCCTGATCCTCATCGTCGCCGCCGCGCTGGTGGCGCTGGCGGCATGGTTTTACGAACGCGCCACCAACGAGGTCGCCCTTGTCCGCACCGGTGCCGGCGGGCGCCGCGTGGTGATCGACGGCGGGCTTCTGGCGGTACCTTTCTTCCACCAGGTCAGCCGCGTCAACATGCAGACGATCCGGATGCACGTGTCGCGGCTGGGCGAGAACTCTCTGATCACGCGCGACCGGATGCGGATCGACGTCGGTGCAGAGTTTTATGCCTCTGTCATTCCTGACGCCGACGCGATCACCCGTGCCAGTCAGACGCTGGGCAAACGGACGTTCCAGCCCGATCAGCTGACCACGCTGATCGACGGGATGATGATCGACGCCCTGCGCGCGGTCGCCGCCCAGATGTCGATGGACGAGTTGCACGAAAACCGCGCCGAGTTCGTGCGCGAGGTGCGCGAGGCGCTGACCGACACGTTGTCGCGCTATGGGCTGCAACTGGACAGCGTCTCTCTGACCACTTTGGACCAGACGCCCTTCAACTCGCTGGACGAGAACAACGCGTTCAACGCCGTTGGGATGCGGAAACTGGCCGAGGTCATCGCCCAGTCGAAGAAGGAACGCGCCGAGATCGAGGGCGACGCGCAGGTCGCTGTGCGCCGGGCCGAGGTGGACTCGAACCGCCGCAAGCTGGACATCGAGCTGGAACAGCGCCGGGCCGAGATCGCCCAGACGCAGGAGATCGAACTGTTGCTGGCGGCGCAGCTGACCGAGGTCGCCCGCCGGAAGGCCGAGGCCGAACAGGAAGCGGCGCAGGCCCGCATCCGCATGGAGCAGCAAATCCAGGCCGCGAACATCGCACGCGAACTGGCGGTGCGCGAGGCCGAGATCGCCCAGCTTCGGGCGCTTGAGATGGCCGAGCAGGACAAGACGATCCAGACCGCCGCCAAAAGCCAAGAGCAAAGCCGCGCACAGGCCGAGGCGACCGCCGCCCGCGCCGCGCTGGTCGAGGCCGAGGAACACCTTGCCACGCTGCGCCAGATGGCAGAGGCCGAACGCCGCAAGCGTCTGTCGCTGGTGGCTGTCGAGCAGGAAACCGAAGGTCAGGCCAAGCGCGCCGCGTCCGAACAGGAGGTTGCGAAGACCAAGTCCGTGATCCGGCGCGAGACGATCGAGACCGACAAGCTGGAGCGCCTTGCCGCTGCCGAGACCGAGAAGGCCCGCATCGCGGCCGAAAACACCCGGTCCGAGGCTCTGACCGCGATGGAGATGGAAAAGGCGCGGCTGGCCGCTCTGCCCGGCATCGTCGGCGAGATGGTGAAGCCCGCCGAGAAGATAAAGGGCATCTCGATCAACCACATCTCGGGGCTGGACCGTCCGGCGGGCGACACCGGCGGTTCGCCGGTGGATCAGACGGTCGGCGCGATCCTCGACATGGCCGTGTCCCTGCCGGCGCTGAAGAAGATCGGCGATGCGGTGGGCGTCAATCTAGAGGGCGTCATGAAAGACGACCCCCGGAAGGACTGACGCCCGCCCGCGTCAGTTCGTGGGCGTGCCCCACAGAAGCGATTGCGATCCGCCCAGCTTGGAGTTTCCAAGCGGGCGGAATTGCTCTGCGTAGTCGTCAATTTCGGGGTCCGGGAACAGCGTGAGATAGGCCTCGAGCCAGGCCATCTCGTGGCTTTCCAACTCTTCGGTGCCATCCCAGTAGCTCTGCTCCTTGCCCGAATACTCCATCGCCGCCGCGCCCTCGTTCTGGATGTCGTTCAGGGCGTAGAGGACAATCCGTTGCAACGCGTCGCCGCAGTTGTCCTTGATCGACAAGCCCTGCTCTTCCAGCAACGCCGCCGTGACCACGAGCGGCGAGATCGCGTGAAGCTGATAGTGCAGCGCGTATTTCCCGCGCTTCATCTCCTGCGGCAGGCTGCCGTCTTCCAACGCGGTGCACATGACGTGGGTGATCGAGGACGCAGACCAGAACAGCGCATCGTCGTCGCCGGTCACATCCCCCACAAGGTTCGCCGCCAGCGAGGCCCAGGCGCGGAGATTGCCGGTCTTCGCCCCCGGCGTCGCCTCTTCCTCCCAGAATGTCATCTGCTCGTGAATGCGTTCGGACAGCCACGCCTCGATCACTTCGCCGTCGGCGATCAGACTGCTGTAGGGGCGCACCTGCCGGTAGGCCATGGCGAAACCGGCATAGCGGGCGCCGACCGTCAGGCCGGCGTTGAATGTGCCCAGATCGGACAGGGCGTCGGCCTCGGCCCACTTGGCGATGGCCGCGACCACGCAATCGGCTTTCTGCTGCTGGTCGCCGCCGCCCCGCAGGACATCGTTGGCGTCCGAGGTCAGGTCGCGCAGGAAATCGTCGATTGGTTTCAGGGCTTCGTTCACCGCCTGCTCGGATTCCTCGTCCACCACCGACCGGCTGTCGTCGTCGTCGATGTAGCGGCTGCCGTAGGACAGGCTGATCACGGGGTCCGGAGCCACGGTGCAGGCGTCCTCTGTCGCGGCGCTTGCCGGGGCTGCGGGGATGCCAAGGCTCGCCACGGCGGCAAGGCAGATGGTCAGTGTGCGGGTCGTCATGGTCAGCTCTCCTCGCTCAGTCTGATCAGCGCGGTGATTTCGGTTGCCTTGCGGCTGCCACCCGCGGCGGCCTTCTCCAGCCAGGCCACGGCCTCGGCCGGGTTCGCTTCGATGCCGATGCCGAAGGCCAGCGCCTCGCCGTATTCGGCCATCGCGGTCGTGTCGCCGCCTTCTGCCGCCTTGCGCAGCCAGTCGGTCGACTCGGCCAGCATGGCGCCATTCTCGGCGGTGTCCTGCAGATACTGGCCATAGGCCCGCATCGAGTAGATGTCGCCGTTCGCCGCCGCGGTGCGGTAAAGGTCCGGCATATCGAGCATCGCCTCGATCCGTTCCTTCACCGCCGCGTCGGCACCACGGTAGCGGCTGAGGTAGCTTGAAAGCATCTCCCACTCGTCGGCGTCGCGGGCGTCCGCGATCATGGCGACGGCGCGGTCCGGGTCATAGGTCGGCGCGTCCTGCATCAACGCCAGTTCGAACAGCTCGCGCGCGGCGCTTTCGTCGCCCAGCGCGAAGGCCCGCTCCAGCAGCGCATGCGCCTCGGCCGCCGCGTCCGGTCCGCCCGCGTCCATCTTCATCTCGGCCAGCCCGCGCATCGCCCACGCATTCTGCCCGGTCAGATGCTCGGCAATGTCGAGCCAGTGGGAAACCTCGGCGTCATCGCCCAGGGTGTTGGACAGTTGCGCCATCGACATCGCGTGCTTGTAGTCACAGCGCATCACGCCAGCCGCGCGGGACAGGTAAAGATCGCGCGTGTCGCCTTCGACGTAGGGCGCGGCGAAGACCAGCGCATCGAAATCGCCGTTGTCCGCGATCACCTGCGCGTATTCGTCGTAGATCCGCTGCCGGTGCTCGGCGTCGGCGTCGAGGTTCGCGATCAGCTGGATCGCGGCCCCGATCCCGGCCTCGGCAGGTTCGCGCAGCAGGGCAAGGATCTCTTCGCGGGTGGTGTCGTCGCCCACGGCCTCGTAGTCCAGCAACGCCTGCGCCAGTTCCAGCGCGGCGGGCGCGCCCGATTGCTGGTACTCGCGCCGCAGCATGTCGAAGGCGGCAAGACGCTGTTCGCGGTTGCTGGCCAGTTGCAGTTCCAGCTTCGCCAGCGCGTTCAGCACGTCGCTGTAACGCTCGGAATAGTCCTGCCAGAACGCGCGCATTTCGTCGTCGGCGAAGTCCGCGTAGTCGAGGTACTTCAGCCAACTCGCCAGCGAGCTTGGGCGGCCATACAGCGCCTGACTTTGGATGATGGCGATTTCCTGCGGGTTGTCCTCGGGCGTCAGCGCGATAAGCCGCGCTGCCGGGATCTCGATGTTGGCCGATGCGGTGGCTTCCTCGGTATCGGACCAATAGGCGGCTTCTTCCAGACGCGGGCTGTCGGCGGCTTGGCACATGAAGGCCGCGGCCAGTCGCTTGGACGGCGTCACACCGCCGTAGACCGACACCGAGCGGCTCAGCATGCCGACCGCGCGCTCGAATTCCTCGGGCGACTGGCGGCGGGCGATCAGCATGGTCGCAAGGCGCGTGATGCCGTCGAGGTCGCCACGGGCCGAAGCTTCTTCCAGCAGCGCCATCGCCTCTGCCTCGCCAGCCCAGCGGCCCCTGGTTTCCAGCACGTTCTGCGCAAGACGGGTGAACACCCAGCCGGGCGCGTCGTTCATCTCGGAAATCGCGGTCAGGGCGTCGATACGTTCGGCCTGCTTGTCGGGGTACTGCGCCTTGTACTCTTCAAGAAACAGCGCGACGCGGGTCAGGCCAGGGCGCCCCCCGCCAGAGGCCGCCGCCTCGTACAGGTCAAGCGCGTGGTCGAGGTCGCGTTCGACAAGCGATCCCGCTTCGTAAAGACGGCCCAGTTCGATCTGGGCATAGCTCAGCCCGCCGTCGGACGCCTGCGTCAGGTAATCAAGCAGGACATCGTTGTCCTTCTCGAAGCCCTCGGCCTGCATGTGGTATTCGACAACCTTCCACGCGGCATAGTCGTCGCCGAGGTCGGCAGTGAACCGGTACCAGTCGTGCGCCAGACCGGCGTCGTGGGTGACGACCTCGCCGTTGTGGTACTCGCGCGCGATGCGAGAGGTCCGGTCGCAGATCGTCGAGTTAAGCTCGCCAACCAGCGAGCCGAACGCCATGGTCACGGCAAGATCGACCGGCACGTCCCAGCCCTCGGGCGCGCGGCCTTCGGCTGTCATTTTCGACAGCGCCAGCAGCGCGTCGGCGTTGCCGCCGTAGCCCGCCGCGATCAGCAGTTCGTTCGCGCGGGCGCGGTCACGTTCCACGCCAATGCCATCGCGGTAGAACCGCGACAGGGCGTTCTGGATGCGCGGGGAATCCGAACCTTCCATGCGCGCCAGTTCCATCACCAGCCGACGCGAGCGTAGTTCTTCGTAGCGGCCCGCGTCTTCCATCGCCTGAATACGGGTCAGCAGGGCGTTGCGGCCCGCGAACTTGGGGTCGCGTTCGGCCAGCCGGTCGATCATCGCGTCGATGGTGCCGTACCAGCGGCGCGGGTCGATCTGTTGCAGCCGCTTCAGGTCGCGGCGGACGAAGTCCGAGTCCATCTCGGGCAGCGCGCCGCCGTCCCACGCGGACCACAGGGCGACGGTCTCTTCGTCCGGCGGGCGGGCGATGCAGACGTCCTGCGGGGCCATCTCGGGCGGGCGAAAGACCAGATCGATGGTTTCCGCCGGGGCACGGGGCGCTACCGCAATGGGCAGCGCCGCCGCAAGCACGAGGGTTCGGGCAAAGCGCCGGACAGGACAGAGGTGGGATTGGGATGTCATGCGTTTCGCCCCCCTCGGGCTGGTCGTCTTACTGGGTGTAGCTGTTGGGAACCGCGACGGCGGTATAAGCGCCGTCCAGTTCGGTCAGAACGATGGACACGCCGGCCTTGCGCTTCAGCTCGACCGCCGGCACCGAGGCCAGCGTCTCGCCCCCGGCGCGCAGTTCAAAGTCCAGCGTCAGCGGTGCTTTCAGGGCGACGGACTTGCCCAGACCCGGCGCAACGTCCTCGATAGCCACCGCCTTGGCGGCAGGGACGTACAGTTCGACCGCGTCATTGCCGGTGAGGTTGTAAAAGCTCACGTCAGACTTCGACGGGCTGTTCACCATCTCGTCGGTCAGCACCTCGGGCTCGCCTGTCTCAGACAGCACCACGGTGTAATAGCTGCTGGGCGCGACCTCGATGCTGGTGGTGGCCGAGGGCAGCGCCACTTCGATGGTCCCCGGCATCACGTTCACGTAGGACGATACGCCCTCGTCCAGATTGCGCACCTCGGTGCCGTCGACCGTGGCGAAGGCCTCGCCCGGCGCCAGCACACGGATGAAGCTGGAGTTCGGGTCGAACACATCCTGGTACAGGCCGTCATCCTGCGCGAAGGCCGGACCGGCCGCGGCAGAGATGGCCAGCACCCCGGCCAGAACGAAACGACGAGACTTCATGACTTTTCCTCGCTTTGATTGGAACACACGGAAAGTGTCGGAGCTGCCCCGTAGACCTGGGACATCTCGATTTCGACTTGCGCCGGGCCGTCGGGCCAAAGGGCCGAGAGCGGCATGTAGAACCGCCCGGTCCGGCGAAGACGCTCGCCACGGGCCACCGACTTGGTGCGCCGGTAGCCATCGGCAGAGACGAAGGTGAACCGCGCTTCCAGCCCCGCCGACCCCGAGGTGTCGAGGAACAGGCTGTCGCTTGCATCAAGGTCCAGCCCGCTCAGGTCGGCGGTCAGGACGGTGCGGCTCTCGTTCAGGGTCGCGTCCAGCGGGATGTCGCAGGCTCCGCGCGCGGCTGCGATCAGCTCGCGCATGGGCTGGTCGCCGTACTGGGCGAGGTTGTTGTAGATCGGGTTTTCCCACACCAGATACCGCGGCCGGTTCTCTTGGAACTCGGCAGAGGTCATGTACGAGATCATCGCGCCGAACTGGTTGCCGCCGGTGATCGCGTAGTTGATGACCTCCAACTCGCTGTGCTGGGCAAGGAAACCGGGGAAGTTGTTGATGGGCGAGTCCGAGAAGGACGTGCCAAGCAAAGCGACCGGCACAGCGGCCTCTTGCTCGCCGAACAGGTCGAAGCCGCCGCCTGCGCTTTCGTCATCGCCAAGTCCGATGTCGATGCCGGGATCCTCCGACGCGGGCGCTTCGGCGGTGTCTCCAAGGCCGATATCGACCGGCGCGTCGTCCTCGGCATTTCCCAGCCCGATGTCGATTGCCCCGCCTTCGCCAAGGCCCAGATCGACCGACCCGTTCGAGATGATCGTGTCGTATGTCATCGTCTGCGGCTCGGGCAGCGTGTCGAGACAGTGCTTTTGCAGGATGCGGCGCATCCCCGAGAAGGCGATATCCGTGCCCGTCTCGACGGTTTCGAAGGTGGTTTTCGGCAGGTCTTCGTATTCCGGCTGCGCGCGGATCACGTCGGCAATCGCCGCAGCGGTCAGGTCGGCACCCTTGGCCGTCCAGTGAAAGTCCGCCCGGAAGAACGGCAGCGCATCGCCCGGCGCGTCTTTCATCGCGGTGCGGGCGTCGACGGTCAGCACGCCTGCCTCTTCGAGGCGGGCGATGATCTCGTCATGGGTCCAGTTGGCGATGTCGAGGTCGAAGCCGTAAAGCCGCGCCTCGTCCGGCAGGAGTTCCGGCAGAACGGCGCTTTTCGTCGGGATCGGCACGTAGATCAGCGTTGTCCCCCGCTCGGCCAGCGCGCGGCTCAGTTCCGCCATGTCCGCCACGACCTTGTCCGAGAACGAATGGTGCAGGCGAAGGTCGGCGTGAATGCGGTAGAACACCCCGTCGCGGCCTTCGATGGTCGGCAGTTCCTTGTCGGTTTCCAGCCCGGTGCAGCCGAAGGCCGAGGGCGTCTCGGCCAGTGCAGGGGCGGCCAGCGCGATCAGGGCGGTGGTCAGAAGGTGTTTCATTCGGTGTCCTCCGTCGTGGGGGCGTCATCCGTCTCGGGGATTGGCACCGGCAACGCGGCCAGCGCCGTCTCGACGCCCGGCATCAGGTTCCCGGCGATCAGGGTCATGCGCATCGAGTCCGACGCCTGCGCCAGTTCGAGATAGTCGCGGGCGCGCTCAAGTTCCGCGCGGGTCGGATCCGGCTTTTGCAACAGCGCGGTGGCCAGTTGCAGCGACACGCCCGCCGCGCCGTCGCCGCTGCCGTTCAAAACCAACCGCTCGACATCGTCGCCGAAGCTGCCGAAGGGCTTGCCCGCGAGGTGATATTGCAGCACCGCGTCGATGGCGCGGCTGTTTCCGGCGCGGGCGTAGGCAAGCAGGATGTCGCGGATCACGTCCATGCGGCGGGGCGGTACGGCGTCGAAGTCCTCGATGGCGTCGATGGCCTGCACCATCCCGAAGATCGCCCCGGCCCGACCGGTGGCCGCCGCCATGCCGTAGTAATGGGCGGCATCATCGGCGAGATCGGGGTTGCCGGTCTTCATCAGCCGTTCGGCGAACCGGTAGGCGGCGAAACCGTCGCCGTAGTCCGCGATCCGGCGCAGGTCCGTCAGCGAGACAGAGCCGCCGTCGAGCAGCCGCCGGCGCGCCTGCTGAAGCCTCCACGGAAGCTGCCGGGTGGACTGGAGGCCCGGCGCAAGTTCGACAGAGATCCGCTTGGCCTCGGGGTCGGCCGCGCTGCCTGCGGTGTTCAGGTCGACGACCTGCGCCGCCGCCGGACCCGCCAGCAAGGCGACAGTCGCGGTGAGGATAATCTTACGCATCCGTCTCCTCCTCGGCGCGCTCCATCAGCGCCGGGTCGGTCAGGTAACGAACCGGGAATTCCCAGATCACCACTGGCGGCACCTCTTCCGTGCCCGCCTCTATGCGCGACAGGAACGCGGCCATCGGCGCGACCGGGCCCTGCCCCTCTTCGGCGTAGTTCAGAACGTCCTGCGCCAGCGACAGCTTCAACGCCTCGGCGAAGCTCCAGTTGGGGTTGGCGGAATAGCTGGTGCCGACAAGGGCATAGGCGTCGCTGCCGCCGCCGCCGAAGATGTCCATACCGCCATCGCTGTCATCGGAGACCGCCTCGGCCACGTAGGGCGTCACATGCTCGGGACGCAGGCCCACGAAGGGGGCAAGCTCGTCCGACGTAACGAAGGTCACGAGATCGCCGGTGAAACTGACCGGTGCGCCCTGCACCACGTCGAAAGACGCATCGCCAATGGCGACCCGGCCCGAAGCCGCGACCGCTTCGGCGACGTCGAAAGCCGCGTCGGGGGTCCAGTGCGTATCGGTGCGAAAGAAGGCGTCCGCGCGCTTCGACAGCACCGGGCGGGTGTCCACGGCTTCGACGCCCGCACCGTCCAGCGCCGCGAGGAAGGCTGCATAGTCCTTCTCGATCCGCGCGGGCTGGTTGTCATCGTCCGCCTGCGCGCGCTCCATATCCAGCTTCGCGGGCAATGGAACCACGACCAGCTGGGCGCCCGCCTTTTCCAGCGTGGCACGGACACTTGCGATATAACCGATCGTCTCGTCCAGCCCGTGCTCGGCCGTGGCCAGCGGGCGGTATTCCTCGTCCGAGAACAGCCAGCCATTGCGCCCGACCACCACGCCATCACGCCCCTCGCCCAGCGCGATGTAGCGGACGGCGCCGATGATGCCGACGGCGGGCTCGCGGTGCGGCAGGTTCGCGCGGTAGATCGAGTCGATCTCCTGCGTTACTTCGCCCGACCAAAGACCGGCCCACTTCGGCCCCTCCACGTCCGAGGTGAACAGGCTGTAGTTGGCGAAAGCCGCGTAGCCGAAGAAGGCGACGGGAAGGGTCAGTTTCAGAGCAAGGCGAAGCGACATCTGCGATCTCCGGTCAGAACTGGAAGTAGAGGAAGGGCGAGAAGCTTTGCTCGGCCAGCTTCAGGACGGTCAGCACCCCGATGGCGAGCACCGCGACCACCGAGACGGTCTGCATCAGCGTGCCCTGCGCCGCGTAGCTTTCCACGATCACCGTGCCGTCATGGGACACCGGGGCGTCCTTCGCGGGTTTGGTGAAGTACACCTGGATATGCGGCTCAAGGAACACGACAACTGCGGCGATCAGGGCCAACGCGACGCTTTCGCGGGTGACCTCCATCCACAGGGCCGGGTCGCCGGTCAGGCCGTTCGCTCCGAACATGCCCGCATAGACCTCGAACCCTTCCGAGACGGTCGTGGCACGGAACATCACCCATCCGATCAGGACGAAGAACAGGGTCAGCGGCAGCGAGATCCAGCTGTCCGCCGCGCGCTTGTGCCAGCCGGTATAGCGTTCGGCCGCCAACAGACCGCCGTGCCAGAAGCCCCACAGAACGAAGGTCCAGTTCGCGCCGTGCCACAGGCCGCCCAGCACCATCACCGCCATCAGGTTGAAGTAGGTGCGGCCCGGCCCTTTACGGTTCCCGCCCAGCGAGATGTAGAGGTAGTCGCGCAGCCAGTTCGACAGCGAGATGTGCCAGCGGCGCCAGAACTCGGTGATCGAGCGGCTGATGTAGGGGAAGCGGAAGTTCTCGAGGAAGCGGAAGCCCATCATCCGGCCCAGCCCGATGGCCATGTCCGAATAGCCCGAGAAGTCGAAGTACAGTTGCAGCATGTAGGCCAGCGCCCCGGCCCATGCGAGCGCCATGCCCACTTCGCCGCCGCCGAAGACCACGTCGGCCAGCGGCGCCACGGCGTCGGCGAGGATAACCTTCTTGCCAAGCCCGATCAGGAAACGGGCGAGGCCGTCGCAGAACATCTCGACCGAGTGCTCACGCTCGCGGAACTGGTCCTCGAGATCCTTGTAGCGCAGGATCGGCCCGGCGATCAGCTGCGGGAACAGCGCGATGAAGGCGGCGAAGTCGATAAAGCTGGCGTCGGCGGTGGCGTCGCCGCGATGGACGTCGATCAGGTAGCTCAGCGCCTGGAACACGTAGAACGAGATGCCGATGGGCAGGATCAGATGCCAGTGCACGCCCAGCCCGGCCGCGTCGGTGCCCATCAGGGCCGCGAAGCTGTCGATGAAGAAGTTCAGGTACTTGAAGACACCCAGGACGCCGAGACATCCGGCGACGCCGATGCCCAGCCAGACGCGGCCCGCCTTGGTGCCGCGGTGCTTCGAGACCTGCTGGCCAACGACATAGGCGAAGGCGGTGGTCAGGAACAGCAGGCCAAGGAAGTCGACCCGCCACCACGCGTAGAAGACATAAGAACCGGCGAGGATCGTGTAGGACTTCAGCTTTGCCGGAGTCAGGTAGTAGGCCGCCAGAAACACCGGCAGGAACAGGAACAGGAAGGATTCCGAAGAGAAGACCATCGCGTCAGCTTTCTTGTTCGGGGCTGCAGGACAGGGGTGCCAGACCGTCGCGCGGGGCGTGTCCCACGCTTAAAAGCATGTCGGTCTCGCCCCGGAGATTGCCGACGATCTCGGGGGTCAGCCCGTTGAGGTCGCCGTCGAAGAAGCGGGGGAACTGGTCGGTGAGGTCGTTTCCGCGCAGCGCGAGCTTGCCGCCCGAAGCGCTGTCCAGACCGGCGCGGTTGCCGACGAACAGGTTGGCGTCGACCAGGGTAGGAACCTCGCCCGGCTGGTCCGCAACGAACAGACCGGCGCTGCCGTTGGCGAGGATGCGGTTGTCGCGCACCACGCCCGCGCGGACGGCACGCAGCGAGATGCCCTTCATTCGGTTCTCCAGCGCGACGTTGCCCGCAAGCACCGCGCAATCGCTGGCCTCGACGGTGATACCGACGCCGTCGCTGCCCCAGACGATGTTGCCAAAAATGCGGGTCTCGTGGCTGGCATCGTCGACGCGGATCGCGCCGCCACCGGCGCGGAAGATACGGTTGTCGGCGATCTCGGTGCCGGTCGAGGCGTCGGTCACCCGGATGGCGTTGCCTTGTGCGCCGTCGATGAACAGGTTGCCCGCGATGACGGCGTCCTGCGTGGCGCGAAGCTCTACCGCCTCGCCATGCATCCCGTGGAACAGGTTGCCGGTCACCACCGGCGCGGTGGCACCCTTCAACGTCACCGACAGCACGTCGCGCAGGACCGAGCCGGTGACGAGAGTGCGATCCTCGGCGGGGTAAAGCCCGCCGGTGAACTGGGTCAGCCCCGCGAAGGCCGGCGAGACGTCGAAGCCAAGGTGTTCCAGCCGCGCGTTGCGGATGACCATGTGGCCGGTACCTGCGGTGATCACGAATGGCGCGAACTCCGGGACTTCGGCATGTTCGCCCCCTGCCCCCTCGATCGCGCCGCCGTTGACGACGAGCGCGCCGAAGTTCGCAAGAAATGCGCCGTCCGATCGGCTGAGCTTCAACGTTTCTCCCTTGCCGACGATCAGCCGCGCGCCGGGCCAGATCACCAGCGGAAGGGTCAGGCCGTCGGGGCCGCTGGCGTCCATGACCTCGGGGGTCCGCATCAGATCCGCCAGCGAGATCGTGCCGTCCTGAACCGCGATAGCCTTGGGCGTGTCGCCATGCTGGGCGCGCAGAACCATCAACTGACCGTTCGCGCCCGCCGATTGCGACATCTGCAAAAGCGTCACCCGTACGTCGATCAGCGAAATGTGGGCGTCGGGCAGCAAGGTCAGCGTGTCATAGCGCACGTCGACGGGGGGCGGCAGGATCTGCATGCCGTCGGCGTGGCCGAGGTCGGGAAGGGCCGACAGGCCCTCCGCCGTGTGCGCCGCGCCGGACAGGGTGGCGTAGGCACCGACGATGCCGCGCCGCAACTCGGCGTAGCGATCCACCGCCTGGGCCTGGGCCGTCGCGCAGGCCATCGTGGCCAGCGCAGCGCCCAGAAGCGGGGCCGTCAGCCGGCCAAGCCTCCCTGTCCGCCGCAGATCAGCCATGGCGCACGATCTCCGGCGCGGCGATCAGGGCCGAGTTCATCGTGACCAGCAGCGCCTCGACGGGATCGTTGGCGGTGTTGGTCAGATGCGCGCTGCCATCGGGCTCCAGCACGACGCGCTCGCCCGCCTCCAGCTTGCGGCGGCTGAGGCCGTCGAACACTTCCAGCTTGCCATGGACCGAGATCAGCTGGCGGCCCGGAAGCGGGTCGACGCTGATCGAGGCGCCCGGATTTATACGGATCACCGACATGTCGTAGTCGCTGTTGTTCAAAAGCTGGTGGCTTTGCCCCCAATCGTGATCGCGGGTCACATGGCGCACCGCCTCGATCCGCTGCTCCTCTTTCAGCGTCTCGACCACCTCTTTCACGTTCTGGCACATGCCGCGCTGGGTCACGAGAACCGCGTCGGGCGTGTCGACCACGATGACGTCGGACATACCGACCACCGCGACCAGCCGCTTCTCGGCCTTCACCAGCGCGTTCTCCGTGTTGATGGTGATCACGTCGCCATGCAGCACGTTGCCGCTTTCGTCCTGCGCCCCGATGGAGTGCATCGATGTCCAGCAGCCGACGTCGCTCCATTGTACGTCAAGCGGAGCGAGCGCCACGGCAGAGGACCGTTCGAAGATGTTCCGCTCGGTCGGCTCGTTGGTTGCGCGACGGAAGCTGTCGGCGTGCAGCTCAAAGGCGTGGAAGCCCTGCTCGCCGCGTTCCAGCGCATTGCTGACCGCGTCATATGTGGTGCGGTCGAGCTTCTTGAACTCTTCGATGATGGTCTCTGCCATGAACAGCGAGATGCCCGAGGCCCAGTAGGCGAACCCGCTTTGTATCAGGTGCGCGGCGCGGCTGAGCGGCGGCTTCTCGACGAATTCGGCGACCCGGTGAAGGTCCTTGTGCTCGGTGAAGTTGCCGCCGTCCGTGATGTAGCCATAACCGGTTTCCGGATAGGTCGGCTTGATCCCGAAGATCACGATCCGCCCGTCCTGCGCCGCCTGCCGCATCTGCATGATCGGCGTGTTCAGGTTGCCGATGATGACGTGATCCGAGGGCAGGACCAGCATCAGGCCCTTCGGATCCTTCCGCGCGATTTCAAGCGCTGCGGCAAGAACCGCGGGCCCGGTGTTGCGCGCGACCGGCTCGGCCAGAACCGTGGCCGGACATTGCAGCGCGTCCAGCTGGCGGCGGACGACCACCGCGTGCTGCGCCGAGGTGACGACGTAAGGATCGGCGAACACGCCGCCCCGGTGCCGCTGCACCGTCGCCTGGAAGAAGGTCAGCGAGCCCGCGCCGTTCACCGACTGGAACTGCTTGGGGCTTTGCGCCCGGGACATCGGCCAAAGGCGCGATCCCGAACCACCACAAAGTACGACCGGGTGAATATCACTGTTCATCTTTGGCCTCCTGTGCCATCCCGTGCCGGCTTTCGGCCGGGGGGTCTTTACGTTTGGAAATCATTCCTCGGTCAGGTCGCTGACCAACGCGGTCCAAGCGCCCCCGATCCGAGTGCCTGCATTCTTCCACGTGCCGCCCAGCCAGTCGGGCAACAGGTGACGGCGGAACCGCAGACGGGCGGTGGTGCCCGGCTGAAGCGTACCGGCGACATTGTCGGGCAGGGTCAGGTCGGCGGGCACGGTGTCCCCCGGCTCGGCCGCCTCGCCCTGCATCAGCGCGACGGTCACCGGCACAACGTCGCCGCTGGCCAGCACCAGTTCCGCGCTATCGCCCGCGAACATGCGCGCGACGCCCTCGAAGCTGATCTGAGTACGCGCTTCCAGCCCCGCATCGGCCTCGACCAGTTTGACCAGGGCCGTACCCGGCAGAATGGTCGCGCCCTCGTAGAAGTCGGGCAGCGGTTCCAGTTCGCAGTCGCAGGGCATCTCGACGCTGAGGAAGTCTCCGGAGTTGGCGCTGATCGAGTAGATCACGTCGCCGGCGCCGGCGTCCGGGTTCACATAGGTGATCTGGCCCGCCGCGGTGGACCGCAGCGTTTCGCCGGGGACCGACACCATGACCGGCTGGCCCTCGTAGCTGAACATCACGCGGTTGTGGATCACCTGCCCAGCGACCAGCAGTAGGCCGACGCTGAGGCCAAGGATCGCGAAACGCTTGAAACCGTTGCCCGCCCGGCCCGCGAAACCGCGCTGCACCTTGGGCGGCTGCGCCTTGACCTTGGTCGGACCGGTATAGCCCAGCATCTGTCCGATCGAGACGAGGTCGCCCGCGATGGCGCTGTTCAGGATGTACCGCAGCGGCGCCAGATGGCCGGCGGTCGGATCGGTGAACCGCAGTTCGTAGGTCGCGTCGGCCTCGTTGCCCAGCCGCAGAACCCGGACCTCGGGGTAAAGGTTGGTCGAGAAGCCTTCGAAGTCGAAGCGCAGCGTCACCGGCCGGACCCCGCCCTCGGCGTTGGGCGGCAGCAGCCCCGTCACGACGGCTCCGGTCACCGACAGGCTGCGGCCTTCCATCCGGCGGTCGCCGATGACGGCCGTGAAGGGCACCGGGATCTGCGGGTGTTCGGCATCGTGGACGAACCCGTCCGGCACGGCGGTCCGGCTGGCAGGGGTGTCCGAAAGGGTCATGTCGGTGTCACTCATGGTTCGGTCCTTGTGTCGGTGTCGGGCGGCGCGTCACAGAACGCCGGTGAGGAACAGGACGGCCACGGTCAGCCATCCGAGTGCGAGGAAGTGGAGATAGGCAGAGCCCATGGACGCCATCCGCTGGCCCAGCGGCACCGGGGCGCCGCCGCTGCCGGTGGCCGCCGCCTGCCGCGTCCACTTCTGCCGGTCGAGCCGGAAGAAGACGAAGCTTTTGACGCAGGCGCCGAACAGCTGGCTGAAGTACAGCAGGAAGGGATAGGTGATCGGGAAGGTCCGCCCCCGGAAGCCGCAGATGATCCAGCAGAACACGTAGCGGGTGAACATGACCCAGCCGAAGTAGATGGGCAGCACCAGCGGATCGAAGAAGATCCCGGCGACGATCACCGACAGCGGGCCCGCCAGCGTGCTCCAGATCGACAGGCGCTGGTCGAAGATCGACCACCAGGTGAACAGGCCGATCTCTTTCGGAGACAGTTCCAGCGCGCGGCCATTGGTCCGCAGCATGTTGCCGAACCAGCGGACCATCAGCGCGGCGGCGCTGCCGATGAACGTGGGCTTGGGCTGCGTTTCCATGCTGCTCGACCGGACGTCGGGCAGATAGGCCATCTCGTATCCGTTCTTCATCAGCCAGAACCACGTCGACTTGTCGTCGCCGGTCAGGAACTTCACATGCCCCAGCCGCCAGTGGTCGATGTGGTCGTACTGCACGAGGTTGATGAAATCCGGGTCGGTCGCGAGGTCGGCGCGGAATACCGACATGCGACCGGTCAGGGTCAGCACGCGGTTGCCGTATCCCATCGAGCACATCATCACCTGCCGCTGGTCGAAGCGCAGTTCGAACCAGTCGCGGAACAGGCCTGGTTGCGGGATGCTGACGGCCTCGTCGGTCGTCAGCGCCCCGATCTTCGGGTTGGTGAAGAACGGCGCGGACTGCGCCACGACATCGGGCGGAACGCAGCTGTCGCCGTCGACGAACAGCACGATATCGTGCCGCGTCGGGCATTGCCGCGCGATAAGGGTCAGCGACCGCGCCAGCGCGTCGCGCTTGCCGGTGCCGGGGATGCGGTCGACGATCAGACGGACGTTCGTCATGTCCTCGGGCGAGGTCGCGAAGATCTGCCGGATCAGCCTTTCGTCCGCGCCGTCCACGACCGAGGCGACGATGGTCGCGCCCGCTTCCGAGTTGGCGGCGGCGGTGAAGATGCTGCGATAGACCGGCAACGTCACCTCGGGCTCGATCTTGTACGAGGTCGTCAGAAAATAGGCGTGCGCGCGCAATGGCTTGGCGGCATAGGCCGCGTTCGCCTTGGCCTTCCGGCGCGGGTAGGCCCAGCGCCGGAAGATCACCGCACGGGTGAAGTTGATCGACGCCCAGCTATACCGCCATGCCCCGATGGCGCCGACGACCAGCAGCCCGGCCGCCGCCTCGCCCAGCAGGGCGGGCGGAACCAGCGACGCCAGAAGGACGATCACCGAGATATATGCGAGATGGCCAAGCATCGCGGGGATCACCAGCAGATGCCTTCGTAGCCGCCCTGGCTGACCAGATCGCGGCGCAGGCGGGCAAGGTCGACCATCGGCTTGGACCCGGACACCTTGTCCAGCTCGGCCACAGTCTCTTTATAAAGGTTGCCGACCACGATGGCGTCAGAGCCTTCGATCAGCTTGCCCAGTTCAGGCACCAGCCGGTCGGCAAGATCGGGCACGACGTCGTTGCCACGGCCCGCCGTCGAATTCGCATTTGCATAGGCTTCGTGCACGAAGGGGTCGTAGATCTCGACCGCGACGCCGGACTTGATCAGGCGCCCGGCCAGTTCCGCCAGCGGGCTCTCCCGCAGGTCGTCGGTGCCGGGTTTGAAGCTGATGCCGACGAAGCCGACCTTCTTGGCGTTCGCCTTTGCGACCATCTGCTCGGCCTTGGCGATCTGGGCCTCGTTGGCCTCGACCACCGCGTCCAGCATCGGCGACTTGACCTCGCGGGTCTGGGCCAGATGGCGCAGGGCACGGACGTCCTTGGGCAGGCAAGAGCCGCCGAAGGCAAATCCCGGGCGCATGAAGTAGGGCGAGATGTTCACCTTGGTGTCGGAGCACAGGATCTCCATCACCGTCTGGCCATCGAGGCCGCAGGATTTGGCGATGTTGCCGATCTCGTTGGCGAAGGTGACCTTCACCGCACGCCACGTGTTCGAGGTGTACTTGACCATCTCGGCGGTGCGCAGGTCGACCACGTGGATCTTGGTGCCGAGATGCGCGTTGATCTCGGTCAGGATTGCGGCGGTCTTGTCTTCCAGCGCGCCGAACACGATGAGGCCCGGATCGTAGTAGTCCTCGATCGCGGTGCTTTCGCGCAGGAACTCCGGGTAGTAGCCCATGCCGAAGTCGGTGCCGGCCGTCTTGCCGGACGCGGCTTCAAGCACCGGGATGCAGGTGCCCTCGGTGCTGCCCGGCACGATGGTCGAGCGGATGATGACCGAGTGGAAGGCGTCTTTCTTCGCCAGCGCCTTGCCGATCGACTCGCAAACACTGGAGACATACGTCAGTCCGACCGATCCGTCCGGCGCCGAGGGCGTACCGACGCAGACGAAGCTGGCATCGGTGTTGTCGATCGCGTGCTGAACGTCGTCGGTGGCGATCAGGCGGCCGGCCTCGACCACCTCTTTCACCAGATCGCCCAGTCCCTTCTCGACGATGGGCGACTTCGCGTTGTTGATCGCGTCGATCTTGCCGGGGTCGACATCCACCGCGATGACATCGTGTCCGTCCTTCGCCAGGCAGGCCGCCGCGACAACGCCGACGTAGCCGATTCCGAATATGCTGATACGGGCCATTCCATCCTCGTCTAAGCTGAATCAAATCGCCCGTCCTGGGCATGACACAACCCTGCCGCAATGCAGCGACAACCCACCAGTCAGGAAAAAACCCTACAGCGTAGGGGAATTTTTTACGTGATATAGCAATATGTTGCTCTATGCCGCCCTGCAGCGACAATAGGGCAGCAATAAGCCGCCCGACTGCGCTGCAATCGGACGGCTATTCAATTTAAGGTTGTATTTTGTGATATGAGCCTAAGAGATCCAGCCGTTGTCGATCACGTACTCGACCAGCTGCGCGCGACTTCCAAGACCCAGTTTTTGCACCGCGCGCGCCTTGTAGGTGTCGACGGTCTTGGTGCTGATCTTCAGCTCGTAGGCGATCTGCTTCGCGCCGTGGCCGCGGGCGATCATCACCAGCACTTCCTTTTCGCGCTCGCTCAGGATTTCGTCCTTGCCCTCTTCACCGTTCAGCAGCGGACGCAACTGCGCACCGAACTCCTGATCGAAGAACATTCCCCCATCCAGCACCGCCGCAATCGCCAGTTCCAGCCTGCTGAGATTGGAGGATTTCGACAAACACCCAAGAAAGCCAGCCTCCAGCGTCGCACGAGCGCTTTTGGGTGAGACCTCGAAACTGTAGGCGATGATCCGTGTCGTCGGGCAAGCCGCCTTCACCGCGCGGGTGAAGTCCGAAAGATCGTGGGTGTGGTTGAGATCAAGGTGAACGGGATCGACCACCAACAGGTCGGGTTCAAGCGACCTGACCGATTTCAGAAGATCCGCGTCGACCGAATGGCCGTGACAGCGGAATGTGCCGGGATGCGACAGCTGCTGTGCCAGCATCTCGCAGAAGGCCCGGTTTCTGTCGAAGAAGATGATGTTTCTGACGCCGCTCTGAGCGGGTCCATGTCCGTCGCTCGCAGCAGCGCTGGTCGGTGCGATCTGACGCTCGATTGCCATGTCTGGTCCTTCCGGAAACCACCTGTTAACCCTCCCTAAGGTTGTATACTCGCGTACCAACTACGACGGGTCCGGATCCGTTCGCGCCCGACCAAAGCGCTGTGTCCCCTTCCCCTGACGACACGCGCGCGCCGTCCGCTTCACGATAACCTTTCCTGACGTAGATGCAGGCAGCCCCAGCTCGGCATCTGATTGATATAGATAGATCGTCAGTCACACCTGGCCATGCGCCAAGGGCAAATTCCGATCTGTTCCCGAAAGCTGCACGAAGGCCGTCGCTTTGACCACCAAGCGATTGGAAATTAATCGCGCCTAGGCATTTCTTTGCCCACCGCCACACTTTTATGCCGATTGATTCACAATTTCTGCACTGCCGCGTAACACAACTTTAGGGTGATTCCCTCCCCTCACAACGGACAGTGTTATGACAGCAACCACCATCACGGTCGGACCCGGCACGTCCGCGTCCGAACTGCAGACCATCATCGACAACGCGCCCGCAGGAGCCACGATCAAACTTGGCGCGGGAACCTTCACCTTCACCGAGACGGTGACGGTCGCGCGCAACGACATCTCGCTGATCGGAGCGGGCAGCGGAGAAACGATCATCATCGCCGACGAAAAGCTTGGCGATGATCCCGCGATCCAGGTCGGACACGATCTTCATTCGCCCGAGACGGTCGACACCTACAGCCTCGCTGCGTCCGCCGCGGCTGGCGACACGGCGATCGACCTTGCAGAGGGGCACGACGTACAGGCCGGCGACTTCCTGTACCTGACGCAGGACAACACCGACGAACTGTTCGATGCCATCGGCGACGAGGAGTGGCGCAAGGACAAGGATCTGACGACGATCCTTGTCGAGGTCGCCTCGGTCGACGGCAACACGGTGACCCTGACCAGCGCGCTGAACTTCGACTTCGACCCTGCGCTGACCGAGGTGCAGGAGCGCGTGATTGTTGAGGACGTCACAATCGGCGGCTTCACGGTTCAGGGCGGCTGGGGCGAACCCGACGCCTCGGACTTCTCGAACACCATCGGGAACGCCAAGGGCGCGTCGATGATCATTGTCGCCGGCACCAGCGGTACCGTCGTGACCGACATCGCAATCGAGGACGCAGCCTCGCACGGGCTGACGCTGGCCGATTCCCGCGAAGTCACAGTGACCGGCCTGACGGTCGACGGCAGCCACAACAAGGGGACCGGCGGCAATGGCTATGGCGTCTGGATCCGCGACGTCTATGACAGCACGCTGAGCGGGCTCGAGATCACGGACACCCGCCACGCCGTGCTGTTCGCCAGCTATTCCAGCGCGACCGGCAACACCATCGAGGTCGACTACACCAACCGCGACATCAACTTCCATGGCGGGCTGGATCAGGACAACACCGTGACCGTCCACACCTCGCTCCGGACCGGAGACGAGGTCGGTTACATGGGCTCGACCCTGTTCTTCAACGAAGGTGAAAGCTATGGCGCGCCGACGGATCCGGACGCCAACACGGTCACCTTCGACTACGTCACCGGAACCGTGCGCGCGGACCTTGTCTATGCATCCGACGAAGGCGCGGTGATCGCCACCCGCAAGTCGGCGGACGTCGTCTATACCGGGGCGGGCGACGACAAGGTTTCGCTTGGGTCCGGTCATGACGTTCTGTACGCCTCCGGGGGGGATGACACGGTCTACGGCGGCAAGGGCGACGACACGGTCTATTTCGCGGGCAGCCTGGACGACTACCAGACGTACCGGTCCGGGTCGGTTCTCGTGGTCAGCGGCGCCTATGGCGAGACACGCTTGGTCGACGTGGACTACGTGGTGTTCGACGGCACGGAACTGGATGCCGATAGCGTGGGCACAACGGCCATGGCCATCGCGCCGGTGTTTCAGACCGAAGGCGGCGACGATTTCGCCGACCTGACCGGCAATCCGGGATGGGAACGGGAATACAGCGACGTCTCTGCCCTGATGGGCACGAACCTGAACGCCCTCACACTGACCGGCACCGGCGAGATCGACGCGGTCGGCAACGACATGCGCAATCACATGATGGGCAATGCGGCCGACAACCGGCTGGAGGGTGCGGGCGGCAATGACCGGATGCTTGGCATGCACGGCGACGACATCGTGCTGGGCGAGGCTGGAGACGACTTCCTGCACGGCGGCTATGGGGACGACACGTTGGTCGGTGGCGAGGGCAGCGACCTACTGACCGGCCATGCGGGGGCGGATACCTTCGTCGGGACCGAGGGCGAGAACGTCGTGCTGGACTTCGACCTTTCCGAGGGCGACCGGCTGGTGTTCAACTGTGACCCCGAGGATCGCTTCGCCGAAGCGTTCGAGACCTTCCGCGAAGGCGGTACGCCCGGCGATGGCTTTACGTTTACCGAGACCACCTATGACAGCGCCGACAGCCTGCTGATCACCTCGGCCCTTGGCGAACAGCTGCTGCTGGCCGGCGTCACGGCCGAAGAGCTGTACTACTGACCCCTTGCGCCGGCGGCCCTGCCGGCGCAGCCTCCGCCGGACACGACCGGCAAGAGGCCCAGATGACCGACTTCCTCCGGAACGGCCCCGAAGACGCGCCGCTGACCGTCCTGCTGGCGCATGGCGCGGGCGCCGCGATGGATGCGCCCGCGATGACCGCCGCTGCCGAGGCGCTGGCGGCGCAGGGCCTTGCTGTGGCCCGGTTCGAGTTCGCCTACATGGCCGCCCGGCGGACCGGCGGCAGCCGCAAACCCCCACCCCGCGCCGACAAGCTGCTGGACGAATACCGCGCCGCCGTCGACGCCCTGCCGCCCGGCCCCCTGATCATCGGCGGCAAGTCGATGGGTGGCCGTGTCGCGACGATGCTGGCCGACGAGCTGCATGCAGCCGGGCGCATTCTCGGCGTCCTGTGTCTTGGCTATCCGTTCCATCCGCCCGGCAAGCCCGAGACCCTGCGCACCGCGCATATGGAAACGCTGTCCTGCCCCGCCCTGATCGCGCAGGGCACCCGCGACCCCTTCGGCACCAGGGACGAAGTGCCCGGCTACCCGCTTTCGCCCACGATCGAGATCCTGTGGCTGGATGACGGGGACCACGACCTGAAGCCCCGCAAGCGCGTGACCGGGCTGACCGCCGCGGACCACATGGCCACCATGGCATCGCGCGCGGCGGGCTGGGCCAAGGGGCTGATGTAGCGGCTCAACCTGAAAAAGATGGCCGGGGACGGCTTCCAGCGTCCCCGGCCGTCGACCCTCTTTCCTGCCAGGGCTAGCGGGCCAACATCTCTTTCACGTTCGACCCGGCGCCTCGGAGCACATCCCGGAACGCCAACATCGTTACGTTATAACATACCTCACCTTCTGACATGCTCCCTGCCCTCCCGCAACCCCTCTTGCGCGCCTCCGCGTCCTTCGCCCCAAAGGTCTCCGCCCTTGCCGGGAAGGGCATCGAAAGGCTTCTTCGGTCTTCAAATATCCCCGCCGGAGGCACGCCCCGAAGGGGCGTTCGCTGCCCCCTTGCCAAACCGCGCGCACCTTCGCACGATGTGCCGACGCTCTGACGGAATTTGAAGGACAAGGGGCCGCCGCCCGATGGCATCGACCGAGCGACGACTGGACGACGCGGCCCGCGCCGCCTGGCTGGCCTATGTCGGCGGGCTGAAGCAGGACGAGATCGCGCAGATCATGGGTATCTCGCGGCAGTCCGCCCAACGGCTCGTGTCGCAGGCGCTTTCGGCGGGGCTGGTGAAGGTCCGTATCGACCATCCCATCGCGCGCTGTCTCGAACTGGCCCGCGTCCTGCGCGACGCTTACGGGCTGGAGACCTGCGAAGTCGTGCCGTCGCTTCATTCGGTCGAGGACTCGGGTGTCGCCGTCAGCCATGCTACCGGCGATCACCTCGAGCGCTGGCTGTCGCGCGATGAACCAACGATCATCGGTCTCGGCACCGGGCGGACGCTGCGCGCGGCGGTGGAGCATCTGCCGCATCTCGACTGCCCGCAACACCGGATCGTCTCGCTGACGGGCAACGTGACGCAGGACGGCTCGACGGCCTATTACAACGTGCTGTTCACCATCGCCGACAAGGTGTCCGCGCCGACATTCCCGATTCCGCTGCCAGTGATCGCGGCCTCGCGCGAAGAACGCGACGCGCTTCTGAGCCAGAAGATGATCCGCGCGCCCCGCGACCTGTCGGCGCGCACCGACGTACGGTTCGTGGGCGTCGGGCCGATCACCGAGACCGCGCCGCTGGTCATCGACGGGTTCATCACCCGCGAAGAACAGAAGCGGCTGCGCGACAAGGGCGCGGCGGGCGAGATCGTGGGCTACGTCTATGACGCGAACGGGCGGCTTCTGGACGACGAAATCAACGACCGGGTCAGCAGCGCCGACCTTGGCCCCGACCCCGGTTTCCCGACCATCGCCGCCGCGAACGGCCCCGAGAAAGTGGGCGCGATTCGAGCCGCGCTGACGGGGAAACTGGTGAACGGCCTTATCACGGACGAGGACACTGCGGTTGCGCTAACAGCCTGACCACCTGCCGGCCACGCTCGAAAAATAAAAGCATTAACAAAAACTTAATCGCAGATTTGTTGCCGCGCGCCGCGCTGCGGCGACGAATTGCTGTTGACAGGTTGCACCATAAAATGAATTTTTGCCCGTGAGCTTGGCAATTGCTCAGTTTGGGAGGACATCCATGACCAAGACCATTCGCGCCCTGATGGGCGCTACTGCCCTGACCGCCATCGGCTTTGCTGCCACCGCGCAGGAAACCACGATCACCATCGCCACCGTGAACAACGGCGACATGATCCGGATGCAGGGCCTCACCGAAGAATTCACCGCAGAACATCCCGATATCGCGGTCGAATGGGTGACGCTGGAAGAGAACGTGCTGCGTCAGCGCGTGACCACCGACATCTCGACCAACGGTGGCCAGTTCGACGTGATGACCATCGGCACCTACGAGGTTCCGATCTGGGGCGCGCAGGACTGGCTCGTCAGCCTTGACGATCTGCCGGAAGACTGGGACGCCGACGACCTGCTGCCCGCGATCCGCGGCGGTCTGACCGTTGACGGCACCCTGTATGCCGCGCCGTTCTACGGCGAAAGCTCGATGGTGATGTACCGCAAGGACCTGATGGAAGCCGCCGGCCTCGAAATGCCGGAAGCCCCCACCTGGGACTTCATCAAGGAAGCCGCGGCGGCGATGACCGACGAGGACAACGAAGTCTACGGCATCTGCCTGCGCGGCAAGGCCGGCTGGGGCGAGAACATGGCCTTCCTGACCGCCATGTCCAACAGCTTCGGCGCACGCTGGTTCGACGAGGACTGGGCGCCGCAATTCGACAGCGAAGCCTGGGCCAACACTCTTAGCTTCTACCTCGACCTGATGACCAACTACGGTCCTCCGGGCGCCGCCAACAACGGCTTCAACGAGAACCTGGCGCTGTTCCAGCAGGGCAAGTGCGGCATGTGGATCGACGCCACCGTGGCGGCCTCCTTCGTGACCAACCCCAACGACTCGACCGTCGCCGATCAGGTCGGCTTCGCGCTGGCGCCCGACAACGGCCTCGGCAAGCGCGGCAACTGGCTGTGGGCATGGTCGCTGGCCATCCCGGCAGGCACCGACGCTCCGGAAGCCGCGAAAGAGTTCGTCGCATGGGCTACGTCGAAGGCCTACACCGAGTTGGTCGCCGAGAAAGAAGGCTGGGCGAACGTCCCGCCGGGCACCCGCACCTCGCTGTACGAGAACCCGGCTTACCAGGAGGCCGCTCCGTTCGCCGAGATGACGCTGCAGTCGATCAACGCCGCGGACCCGACCAACCCGACGGTCGACCCGGTTCCCTACACCGGTGTGCAGTTCGTCGCGATCCCCGAGTTCGCCGGCCTCGGCACCCTCGTGGGTCAGGAGTTCTCGGCAGCGCTGGCCGGCCAGCAGTCGGCTGAAGAGGCGCTCGAAGCGGCTCAGGCGCTTGCCACCGACGAGATGGAAGCCGCAGGCTACCGCTAAACTTCTCCCGAAGGACCAGAGGGGGCGGCACGTTCGCCCCCTCACCCGCCCCGGCCACGTTTTGCCGTCGCCCTGCCCGCGCGTTTCCGCAGCGGGGCGATCGCCAAGCGCCGACCGGCCACGACAACGCAGTCGTCAGACAGACCGGTACGCCGTACGCGCCAGAAACGGGGGGAGGACCGCCAGATGGCAACCCAGCATTCCAAATCCGCGGCCCGCATGATGATGGCCCCGGCGGTGATCGTCCTTCTTGGATGGATGCTTGTGCCGCTGGTCCTGACCCTGTGGTTCTCGTTCACCGACTACCGCCCGTTGCGCGGCATCTTCGAATGCTGCGTCGGCTTCCAGAACTACGAACGGTTCGTCACCTCGTCCGCCTTCATGGACAGCGTGATCACCACGCTTGTCATGGTGGGCGGCATCCTTCTGATCACGGTGATCGGCGGCATCCTTCTGGCCCTGCTGCTTGACCAGCCGATCTGGGGTCAGGGCATCGTGCGCATCCTGGTGATCGCGCCGTTCTTCGTCATGCCCACCGTGTCGGCGCTGGTCTGGAAGAACATGTTCATGAACCCGGTGAACGGCCTTTTCGCCTATGGGTTCGAGTTCCTTGGACTAGAGCCGTTCGACTTCCTGACGGCGGCGCCACTGTTTTCGATCATCCTGATCGTGTCGTGGCAATGGCTGCCCTTCGCGACGCTGATCCTGCTGACCGCGATCCAGTCGCTGGACAGCGAACAGCTTGAAGCCGCCGAGATGGACGGCGCGCCGGTGCTGTCGCGTTTCTTCTACATCATCCTGCCGCACCTCGCCCGTGCGATCACCGTTGTGATCCTGATCCAGACGATCTTCCTGCTGTCGATCTTCGCAGAGATCTTCGTGACCACCTCGGGCGGCTTCGGCACCCGGACGCTGACCTACCTGGTCTACCAGCGCGTGCTGGAAAGCCAGAACATCGGCCTGGGCTCGGCCGGCGGCATCATCGCCGTCATCCTCGCCAACATCATCGCGATCTTCCTGATGCGGATCGTCGGCAAGAACCTGGACAAGTAAGGGGAGGAACCGGACATGGCCCGCGCTGTCACCAACCGCCGCAAGGCGATCACCACCGCCGCCGCCTGGATCGTCGGACTGCTGATCTTCTTCCCGATCCTCTGGACGATCCTGACCTCGTTCAAGACCGAGGCAGAGGCCATCGCCGACCCGCCCAGCTTCCTGTTCTTCAACTGGACGCTCGAGAACTACGCGGTCGTTCAGGAACGGTCGAACTACCTGCGGTTCCTGTGGAACTCGGTGGTCCTGTCGGTCGGCTCGACGATCGTCGGCATCATCATCGCCGTCCCCGCCGCGTGGTCCATGGCCTTCGTGCCGGGCCGCCGCACCAAGGACGTCCTGCTGTGGATGCTGTCGACCAAGATGCTGCCTGCCGTGGGCGTGCTGTTCCCGATCGTGCTGATCGCCCGGACGCTGGGCATCTTCGACAGCTACATCCTGCTGATCACCGTTCTGACGCTGATCAACCTGCCGATCATCGTGTGGATGCTTTACACCTACTTCCGCGAAATCCCGGGCGAGATCCTCGAAGCGGCCCGGATGGACGGCGCCAGCCTGCGTGAAGAGATCCTGTACGTGCTGACCCCGATGGCGGTGCCCGGCATCGCATCGACGGTGCTTCTGAACATCATCCTGGCGTGGAACGAGGCGTTCTGGACGCTGAACCTCACGACCGTGAAAGCGGCGCCTCTGACCGCGTTCATCGCCAGCTACTCCAGCCCCGAAGGGCTGTTCTACGCGAAACTCTCGGCGGCCTCGACCATGGCCATCGCGCCGATCCTGATCCTTGGCTGGTTCAGCCAGAAACAACTCGTCCGCGGCCTGACCTTCGGCGCGGTGAAATAAAGGGGGGACTGACCAATGGGCAGCATCACGCTGAAACAGGTGACGAAAAGCTTCGGCGAAGTGAACGTCATCCCGCCGTTGGACCTTGAAATCAACGACGGCGAGTTCGTGGTCTTCGTCGGCCCCTCGGGCTGCGGCAAGTCCACCCTGCTGCGCCTGATCGCGGGGCTGGAGGACGTGTCCTCGGGCCATATCGAGATCGACGGTAAGGACGCCACCTTTGTGCCCCCCGCCAAGCGCGGGCTGGCGATGGTGTTCCAGTCCTACGCGCTGTACCCGCATATGTCGGTGCGCAAGAACATCGCGTTCCCGATGAAGATGGCGGGCATGCCGCAGGCCGAGCAAGAAAAGCGCATCGCCAACGCGGCGAAGGTGCTGAACCTGTCGGATTACCTCGACCGCCGGCCCGGCCAGTTGTCGGGCGGCCAGCGCCAGCGCGTCGCCATCGGCCGCGCCATCGTCCGCGAGCCCGAGGCGTTCCTGTTCGACGAACCGCTGTCGAACCTCGACGCCGCGCTGCGGGTGAACATGCGGCTGGAAATCTCCGAGCTGCACAACACGCTTGAGACCACGATGATCTACGTCACCCACGACCAGGTCGAAGCAATGACCATGGCGGACAAGATCGTCGTGCTGCAGGCCGGCCTGATCGAGCAGGTGGGCAGCCCGCTGGAGCTGTACAACACGCCCCGGAACAAGTTCGTCGCGGGCTTCATCGGCTCGCCCAAGATGAACTTCGTCGAAGGGGCCGAGGCGGCGCAACATGACGCACACACCATCGGCGTGCGTCCCGAACACATCGCGCTTTCCACGACCGAGGGTCAGTGGAAGGGCACGGTCGGCGTCGCCGAGCATCTGGGCTCGGATACGTTCCTCCACGTCCACGCCCCCGGCGTCGCCGACCCCCTGACCGTGCGCGCGACCGGCGAGTTCAACGTGCGCCACGGCGACACCGTCTATTGCACGCCCGACCCCGCCAAGATCCACCGCTTCGACGCACAGGGACTGCGACTGGCATGAACCGTCTCGACGGCAGATGCGCGCTGATCACCGGCGCGGCGCGGGGCATCGGCCTTGCCTTCGCGAAGGCCTACGTCGCCGAAGGCGCGCGTGTGGCCATCGCGGATATCGACATTGACCGCGCGCGCGCCGCCGCAGCCGAACTGGGTGACGCCGCCATCGCCGTGAAGATGGACGTGACCGATCAGGCCAGCATCGACTCGGCGGTGGCCGAAACCGTGGCGATGCTCGGCCGGATCGACATCCTGATCAACAACGCCGCCCTGTTCACCGCCTCCCCTATCGTCGAGATCGAACGCGCCGACTTCGACCGCGTGTTCTCGATCAACGTGGGCGGCGTCCTGTTCACCATGAAGGCGGTGGCCCGCCACATGATCGAACGCGGCGGCGGCGGCAAGATCATCAACATGGCCAGCCAGGCGGGTCGTCGCGGCGAGCCGCTGGTCGCGGTCTACTGCGCGACCAAGGCCGCCGTGATCTCGCTGACCCAGTCGGCGGGGCTGAACCTGATCGAGCACGGCATCAACGTGAACGCCATCGCGCCCGGCGTCGTCGACGGCGAGCACTGGGACGGCGTCGATGCATTCTTCGCCAAGTACGAAAACAAGGCCCCCGGCCAGAAGAAAAAGGAAGTCGGCGAGGCCGTTCCCTTCGGTCGCATGGGTACGGCCGACGACCTGACCGGCATGGCGATCTTCCTGGCCTCGCCCGAGGCCGACTACATCGTCGCCCAGACCTACAACGTCGACGGCGGCCAGTGGATGAGCTGAGAGACTGATATGTCCGTGAAACTTTCCCTCGCAAATCTCGACGCATTGCCCGAAGGCGTGGGCCGCCCGGCCTATGCCCGCGCGGACCTGTCCGCCGGCATCCTTCATTTCGGCGTGGGCAACTTCCACCGCGCGCATCAGGCGATGTACCTCGACAAGCTGATGTCGATGGGCAAGGCGCAGGACTGGGCGCTGGTCGGCGCCGGCGTCTTCGAGGGCGAGAAGAAGGGCCGCGCCGTGCTTGAGGCGCAGGACTGGCTGACCACCCTTGTCGAGCAAGAGGCCAACCACAGCGAGGCCCGCGTGCTTGGTTCGATGATCGACTTCATCGAGCCCGCCGACGCCCCCGCGATCATCGCCCGCATGGCGCAGAGTGACATCCGCATCGTGTCGATGACGATCACCGAGGGCGGCTATTTCCTCGACAGTTCCGACCGGTTCGACCCGACGCATCCCGCGATGGTGGCCGACGCGAAGAACCCCGGCGCGCCCGTGACGGTGTTCGGCATGATCCTTCAGGGGCTGCGCGCCCGCCGTGACGCCGGGCTGCCGCCCTTTACCGTGATGTGCTGCGACAACATCCCCCACAACGGCACGGTGACGCGCAACACGCTGACCGGCCTTGCGCGGATGTCCGACCCGGAGTTCGCCGACTGGATCGTCGCGAACGTGTCCTTCCCGAATTCGATGGTCGACCGGATCACCCCGGCCACCACCGACCGCGAGCGCAAGATCCTTGCCGACGACTTCGGTGTCGAGGATGGCTGGCCGGTGTTCTGCGAGGGCTTCACCCAGTGGGTTCTGGAAGACGACTTCCCCCTTGGCCGCCCGCCGTTCGAGGAGGCCGGCGCGCAGTTCGTGCCCGAGGTGGCGCCCTTCGAGCTGATGAAGCTGCGCATCCTCAACGGCGGCCATGCGACCATCGCCTACCCCGCCGGGTTGATGGACATCCATTTCGTCCACGAGGCGATGGAGAACGACCTTGTCCGCGCCTTCCTGCGCAAGCTGGAAGAAACCGAGATCATGCCGAACGTGCCGCCGGTGCCCGACACCGATCTGGCCGACTATTTCGACCTGATCGAACGGCGCTTCTCGAATCCCAAGATCGGCGACACCGTTCGGCGGCTGTGCCTGGACGGGTCGAACCGGCAGCCGAAGTTCATCGTGCCGACGCTGCGCGATGCGCTGAAGGGCGGCGGCCCGGTCGACGGTCTGGCGCTGGAAAGCGCGCTGTGGTGCCGGTATTGCGCCGGAACCACCGACAGCGGCGCGGTGATCGAGCCGAACGATCCCAACTGGGACGCGCTGGTTCCGGTCGCGCTTGCCGCCCGGGAACGGCCGCAGGCATGGCTGGAGCAAAAGGCGATCTACGGCGACCTTGGAAACGACCCTCGTTTCGCCGGTCCGTTCGCCTGCTGGCTGGAAAGCCTGTGGGCCAAGGGGACCGCAGAGACGCTCCGCAACTACCTTGGCGACGGCTGAGGCATGGTCTGGACGCGGCCACCCGGCCTCGTGATCTTCGATTGCGATGGCGTGCTGGTCGACTCTGAACCGATCTCGCTGGCCGTCACGTTGGAGGTTCTGGCCGAGGAAGGCTGTCCGCTTGACCTGTCGACCGGATACGCCCGCTTCCTTGGCCGTTCGCTGGCCAGCGTGGCGCGATGGCTGCGCGAGGAACATGGCGTCGATCTTGATGACGCGATGAAAACCCGGCTGCGTGCACGCCTGTTCGAACGGTTCCGGTCCGATCTGCAACCCATCGCGGGCGTGGCGCAGACCGTCGCCGCGCTCCCCTGCCCGGCTTGCGTCGCCTCGTCCAGCCAACCGGACCGCATTCGCCTGTCACTGGACCTTACCGGCCTGCTTCCCCTGTTCGACCCGCATATCTTCAGCGCCACCATGGTCGAACACGGCAAGCCTGCGCCCGATCTGTTCCTTCACGCCGCACGACAGATGGGCGTCGCGCCAGCCGATTGCGTGGTGGTCGAGGACAGCCCCGCCGGCATTCGGGCCGCCAAGGCCGCGGGCATGCGCGTCGTAGCCTTCGTGGGCGGCGCGCATGCAGAACCGGCCGATTTGCGTCAGGCGGTTGCAAATCTCGCGCCGAACGCCATCATCTCGGCGATGGCGGATCTGCCTGCAGTCCTGCAGGGGAACGCCTAGAAGGATTGGGAGGAGATGGCGCGTCACTTCTGTGCCGTCGATGTCGGTACGCGCAGCGTACGCGCGGGGGTCTTCGCTGAAGACGGCCTGCAGCTTTCGCGCGAAGTGTCGGAGATCGTCTTCCATTCCGAGCGCGCGAGCCATGGCGAATATGCCTCGGACCAGATCTGGCAGGCCGTCTGCGGCGCTGTCCAGCGCGCGATTACCGCCGCCGGTATCCCACCGTCCGAGATTTCGGGGCTTGCCTTCGATGCGACCTGCTCGCTGGTGCTGACGGGCGGCGTGCCGCTTGGCCCCGACGGGCGCGACACGATCGCATGGTTCGACCACCGTGGTCTGACCGAGGCGCAGGACTGTACCGCGACCGAACACCCCCTGATCGACCGGCAGGGCGGCGCAATGTCGCCCGAGATGCAGACGCCCAAGCTGATGTGGGTCAAGCGGAACCGGCCCGACCTTTGGGCGTCGCTGACCCGCGCCGAGGATCTGACCGACCACCTGACTTCGCGCGCAATCGGCGCGCCTGTCCGGTCCGCCTGCACCTTGACCGCGAAGTGGGCTTATGTCCCGGACCTTGGCGGCTGGCAGCAGGACTTCCTCGACACGGTCGGCCTGTCCGATCTGTCCGAACGGGCCGGGCTTTCCGATCCGGTCGCGCCGCCGGGCAGCCGGGTTGGTGAACTGGGGGAAGACGCAGCCGCCGAACTTGGGCTTCGGCCCGGAACACCGGTTGGCGCCGGGCTGGTCGATGCCTTCTCGGGGGCGTTGGGCGGGCTGGCCTCGGCAGAAGATCCCGTGTCGACGCTGGCACTGATCACCGGCACGTCGAACTGCGTGATGGCGATGACGCCCACGCCCTGCGCGGCCCCCGGCCTGTGGGGACCGCTGCGCAATGCGATCTTGCCCGGCCACTCGGTGACCGAGGGAGGGCAATCCGCCGCCGGGGCGGTTCTGGACCATGTTCTTGCAAGCTGGCCGCGCAACAACGGTGCGGCAGCGCCCGGGCATGACGCGGTTCTGTCGCGGCTGGAGGCACTCGTCGGTCGCGACGGGCCCGCCTTCGGGCGCGGGCTGGACGTGCTGCCGGATTTCAACGGCAACCGATCGCCGCTGGCGGATCCGCTTGCGCTTGGCGTGATCTCCGGGCTGTCGCTGGACCGCAGCTTCGACGGGCTGTGCGCATTGTACTGGCGGACTGCGGTGGCGCTGGCCTGCGGTGTGCGGCAGATCGTCGATCAGTTCCGCGCGGCGGGTCACCCGGCAGAGGCGCTGACCATCGCCGGAGGGCTGACGCGGTCGGACCTGCTGACACGTTTGTTCGCGGACTGCTGCGGGCTGCCAGCCCTGCGCCCGGACGCGCCGGATACGGTAATGCTGGGAACAGCCATGGCCGCCGCCACCGCATCGGGGCTCTTCCCCGACCTGCCCGCCGCCGCTCAGGCGATGCGGCGCGGAGCCACCCGATTCGAACCGGAACGCGCCAAGGCATACGACCGTGATTACGATGCCTTCCGCCTCATGCAGCGACAGCGCGAGGAACTTCGGGGGCTTCAGGGCTAGGCCTCAAGCGTAGGGCCCGCGACGTCACCGCCGCGGGCCGCGTGTCTTACAGCAACGCCGAGATGTGGATCGGGAAGGACGTCACCCGCTTTCCCGTCGCATGCCACACAGCGTTGGCGATAGCCCCGACCGTGCCCGAGATGCCCATCTCGCCCACGCCCTTGACGCCCAGCGCGTTGACGAAGTGATCTTCCTCGTCGATCAGAAGCGTCTCGACAAAGGGTACGTCGGCATTCACCGGAACGTGGTAGCCGGCCAGATCGCCGTTCACCGGCCGCCCCGTGCGCGGGTCGTGGATGCCTTCCTCGTGCAGAGCAAAGCCGACGCCCCAGATCATCCCGCCGTTCAACTGGCTTGCGGCCAGCTTGGGGTTGATGATCCGGCCCGCGGCGAAAGCGCCGACAAGGCGGCTGACGCGGATCTGGTACAGGTCCGGGTCGATCAGCACCTCGGCGAAGACGGCACCATGCGAGAACATCGCCCGCGCCTCGGCATCCGCCGGGTTGCGGGCGCCGGTTCCGTTGCCCTCGATCTCGGACAGACCCGCCCGCGCGAGGATGTCGGCGTAGCTGTCCGACCGGCTTTCATCGTCCAGCCGCACCAGCCGCCCCTCCCGCGCCTCGACGCCGGCGTTATCGGCACCGAACACCGGCGAGTCCGGGTCTTTCATCGCGATTTCGGCCAGCTTCGCCACGGCGTCAGAACCCGCGGCGAACAGCGCGCTGCCCGCCGTGGCGGTGTGACCCGAGCCACCGGCGACACCGCCGTCCGGCTGGTCCGAGGTACCGGACAGGAACTCGACCTTGTCCGCCGGAAGCCCGACGCCGTCCGCCGCGATCTGGGCCAGCGCCGTCCATGCGCCCTGCCCCATGTCCGCACCTGCGGTTTCCACAACGGCGGTGCCGTCCGCCTTCAGCACAGCCCGCGCCTGAGCCTGAAACATCGGCGCCGGGAACATCGCGGTGCCCATGCCCCAGCCTTTCAGCCGTCCATGCTCGTCCTTCATCATCCCCGGCGTCAGCGGGCGGCCAGCCCAGCCGAACCGCTTTGCCCCTTCGGCGTAACACTCGCGCAGGTTCTTCGACGAGTATTCCTTGCCCGAGGCAGGATCGGTTTCGGCATAGTTCAGCAGGCGGAACTCCAGCGGGTCCATCCCCGCCTCTTCCGCCATCCGGTCCATCGCGACCTCCAGCGCTGCGGACCCCGTCGCCTCGCCCGGCGCGCGCATCGGGCCCGGCGTGCCGGTGTCCTGCCGCACAGCCCCATGGCTGCTTTTCAGCACCGGCGTGGCATAGGTGTTCTGCGAGGCGTTGGCCGCGCCTTCGATGAACTCGTCGAAGCTGCTGGTCGTCGCGACCGAGTGGTGTTTGATCATCGTCAGCCGGTTGTCGCCATCCGTGCCCAGCGTCACCGTCTGCCGCGTTGCGCCCCGGTGCTGGACCGGGCCGTACATCTGATCCCGGCGCAGCGTCAGCTTCACCGGACGGCCGGTCAGCTTCGCGGCGAGTATGCAAAGAAGTTGCGGACCGACGAGGATCGCTTTCGAGCCGAAGCCCCCACCAAGGAACGGGCTGCGCAGGGTGACGTTTTCCGGCGGGATGCCGAAGTAGGCCGCGAAGCCGCCGCGCGCCATGACAATCGCCTGGTTCGGGGTGTCGATGGTCAGCCGGTCACCGTCCCACTGGGCCACGATCGCATGCGGCTCCATCGCGTTGTGGTACTGCATCGGGGTGGCGATCTTGGTTTCAACCACCTTCGCGGACCTCGCTTCGGCGGCCTCGGCATCGCCCTTCTCGAAGGTCGGGTTGCCGCCGATGCCGACGGTCGGCGGGTCATAGGCCTCGCCGCCGTCGAAACCGATGCGAGCCGGTTCCTCGTCGTAGGTTGGTGCCAGAAGCCGCGCGCCTTCGGTCGCGGCTTCCAGCGTCTCGGCAATCACAACCGCGATGGGCTGCCCGGCATAGCGCACCGTATCGTTCTGCAACGCCTCGATCCGCCACGCAAAGAAGTGGTGTTTCTCGTCCGGGTCCAGCGCAAGCGGTGGCCGGTTCTCGGGCGTCATCACCTCGACCACGCCGGGGTGCGCCTTGGCGGCGCCGACGCCCAGCGAGGTGACACGGCCACGGGCAATCCCTGCCCCGGCATAGACCGCGTACAGCAGCCCGTCTGGACGGTTGTCGGCGGCGTAAGTGGCAGCGCCGGTCACCTTGGCGACACCGTCGCGGCGGCTCATCGGCTGGCCGGAGTTCGAGCCAAGCTTCACGTGGCCGGCTGTGGGGTTCAGCGTATCAGGCATGGGCGTCTGCTCCATTCGCGAAGACGGATGCGGGCAGCGCGGGCATCCGCGCGGGCGTGCCCTCGGCCGCCAGTGTCAGCGCGCGCACCGCGATCCGGCGCGCAAGTTCGATTTTGTGGGCGTTGTCGCCCGACGCCGTGGCGCGCGCGACGAGCTGGTCGGCGGCTTCCGCGAAGGCGTCCGCAACGGCGGCCTTTCCGGCTAGCGCCGCCTCTGCGGCGGCGACCCGCCACGGCCGCGCCGCGACGCCCCCCAGCGCGATCCGCGCCTCGGCGATGGTTTCATCCTCGATCCGCAGCATCGCGGCGGCAGAGACCAGCGCGAAGGCGTAAGAGGTCCGCTCGCGCAGTTTCACATAGCGGGCGTTGGCGGCGAAGGCGCTGCTGCCTTCCGGCAAAATCAGCGCGGTGATCAGTTCACCAGCCCCAAGCTGCGCCCCGCCGGGACCTTCGTCATCCGGCAGCGCCAGAAAGTCCTCCAGCGCGATCTCGCGGCTGCCGCCAGGCCCCGCGATCTCGACCAGCGCACCCAGCGCGACAAGCGGCACGCAGAAGTCCGAGGGATGCGTGGCGATGCACTTGTCGGTCCAGCCAAGCACCGCGTGGCTTTCGGTCACGCCGCCCAGCGCCGAACATCCCGAACCGGGTTCACGCCGGTTGCAGGCGCTTATCGGGTCCTGGAAGTAGCTGCACCGCGTCCGCTGCATCAGATTTCCGCCAACGGTCGCCGCGTTCCGCAGTTGCGCAGAGGCACCGGACAGCAAAGCCTCTGCAACCGCCGGACAAGCCGCGGCGAAGTCCGGATCGCGGGCGAGGTCGGAGTTCCGGACCAGAGCGCCGATCCGCCAGCCGCCATCGGGCAAGGTATCGATCCCGTCGAGCCCCGGCAGGCGGGTGATGTCGACCACCGTGCCCGGCTGCGCGACACCGATCTTCATCAGGTCCATCAGGTTGGTTCCACCGGCAAGGAACGCCGCACCCGGCTGCGCCCCGGCCGTCACGGCCTCGTCCACCGAGGCGGGCCGCACGTAGTCGAAGATGTTCATGCGGATTTCCTTTCCTCGGCGGCCATGCGTTCTTGCGCGTCCTGCACGGCGGCGGTGATCCCCGGATAGGCGGCGCAGCGGCAGATGTTGCCGCTCATGCCTTCGCGGATACGCTCGGGGTCGTCCGCCCCGCCTTCCGCGATCAGGCCCACCGCGCTCATGATCTGGCCCGGCGTGCAATAACCGCACTGGAAGCCGTCGCATTCGACGAAGGCCGCCTGCACCGGGTGCAACTCGTCGCCCTGCGCCAGCCCTTCGATGGTCGTGACCTCGGCGCCGTCGTGGCTGACCGCCAGCGCAAGGCACGAGTTGATGCGGCGTCCGTCCACCAGAACGGTGCAGGCACCGCACTGGCCGCGGTCGCAGCCCTTCTTGGTTCCGGTCAGGCCGATCCGCTCGCGAAGCACGTCCAGAAGCGTGGCGCGGGGGTCCTCCAGTGGCACGTCACGGCGTTCGCCGTTGACGGTAAGGCTGATGGAAAGGGTCATGATCCCTCCGAATGTTGGATGTCGTTGCGGCAGATGCCCGGGGGCCTTGGCGGGGGCTCTTTCGCCCCGGCCTGTATCGGTGCAGACTTGACGCGGGGCTTCGTGCCCGCTGAGATCAATATACGGAGGCACCCTCCGTTTATCAACCCCGTCGCTGTCGCGGCGGGCTTTCGGATGTACGAGATGGACGGCGAACCCAAGAAAACAAGCAGAAAGCCGCGGGCGGATTCGATCCGCAACCGCGAAAAACTGCTTGAAGCGGCCGCCGAAATCTTTTCCGCCGGCGGTCCGGACGCCAGTCTCGAGGCGGTGGCGAAGACGGCAGGCGTCGGCATCGGCACGCTCTACCGCCACTTTCCGACGCGCGAGTCGCTGTTTCAGGCAGTCTATGCGCGCGAGGTCGACGAACTTGTGACACTGGCCGAGACCTTCTGCGCCGAAAGCAACGATCCCGTCGCCGCGCTTCGCCGCTGGATGCATGCGAGCGTGCGGATGGTGGCCAGGAAACGCGGCATGCTGACGGCGCTGGCGCCCAGCACGGACGGATCGGCCGAGTTCTTCGCCGAGCGCTCGGCGCGGCTGCGCAAGGCGGTTGCCGACCTCATGCAGCGGGGCATCGACGCGGGTCGGTTGCGGGGCGACGTGCCGCCGGAAGAGGTGATGCGCGCGTTTCTCGCGATTTGCTACATGCAGCAGGGCGACGGCTGGCAGGCCACGGTGACGCGCCTGCTTGACGTGTTCGTGGACGGTCTTGCGGTGACAACCGCCGCGCCGGACTGAGGCAAACCGACAAGCTGACGATCAGCGCACGGCCCGTGTCATGTCTCCGCAGGGAACCGCAGGTTCAGCTTTCCCGCGCGATAGCTTCCCTTGATCAGATATCCGGGCTCTCGCACCTCCGGATAATCTTCGGCCCAGTCGCGGAACCGGTCATTGGTCACGACCGTCGCGCCCAATTCACGCGCCGCATTCAGGATGAATGAATCCGCCGGCGTGCCTCTGGGCACCACCATGACCCGGTTCAGGTTCAGGTTCAGCTTCTGAGCCAGCGCGCGGTCGTCCATGTACTGACCGCCCAGCTTGTACCCCGCATTGGCATCGAACACGACGCCGGGCTCGTAGCCGGCCTGCGACAGATGCTCGACCAGTTTCACCACCGGAGCGATTTTCGGGGTTCCGTCGTCCCAGTGCATGACGTTCGAGCCATCCACAAGGATCCAGCGCAGGCCGGTCTTCTTGCGGGCGCGACGTTCGCGGATCAGCGAAACGCCCAGCAGAATGAGGCTTGCGATCGCGCAGGGCGCGGCCAGAAGCAGAAAGTCGCTGTAGGCGGGCACCGCCAGCGCGGCAGCAACCGCGCCCAGTGAAAGCAGAACCAAGATCAGCGGAGCAATCATCCGGGCAGACTATCGCTGCGCATGCGCGGGGCAATGGTGGAATTCTTGACCCTGCCCCGGCGCTGCGCCTTGCGCTTCGCTCGCTTCAGTATTCGCAGGCGCGCCGCTTTCCCAAGCAGCACAACGCGCCGCGATGCGCTCCGTTTGCCACCGTGGGGCCCGTCAGCGGACGAGCCCCATCGACGCCATATCGGCGCCAAGCGGACCGGAGAGATCCTCGATCGAGTCGTACAACAACTCCAGCGCGTAGTGCGGGTTGTGCACGAAGATCCCCGGGTCTGCGGTCACGACCTTCCAATTGTAGACCGCCCGCAGCAGGCGCGGGGTCCAGCTTGCGTAGCGGGTCGCCCGCCCCTCGGCCTGATCCACCACACCGTCTGCGTTCGAATCCGCATAGAAATACGGATAGTGCGCACCGTCGTAGATGATCGGCGTGCCGGCCACCTCGGCGGCATATTCGCCAATCATCTCCATCAACACCTCTGCGTTGGCCTCGATGTCGGCGCTGATCCCCTTCGAGACGTCGCCGCTGCCATCGTAGCTTGTCCGCGAGATCCGGATGTCCATCGGGTCATCGGCCTGATGGCAGGTCAGGCAGGTCAACTCGGTGATCTCAAGGCTGTGCGGATCGTGGCACGACACGCAGGTCGCCACGGGTTTGGCGTGCAGGAACCGGCCCGAATAGGTCTTGCCGGGATACTGATAGCCCACCTGCCCGTAACCGCCCAGCATCGTGGCCGCGCCGATGTTGTAGTGCGGATTGATAAAGCCCAGGTCGGCCGACACCGTGTCTTCTTCCAGCCCGGAGATAGCGCCGGCAACGGTTGTGCCCGCCGCGCGGCCCTGGTGGCAGGTCGTGCAGGCCGCCTCGCCTCCGTTGACCGGATGCACCACGCCCGACGGCAAGGTGATTTCCGTCACTTCCGCGATGCCGGGGCTATGACAGGTCTCGCAATCCACAACGCCGCCCACGGCGACGGCTTGGTCATTCCCCGGCGCGCTGCCGTCCAGCCCGTGAAACGCCCGGAAGCCCGAGCCCGAGTGGCACGTCGCGCAGGTGGCGGGAATTTCGCCATCCTCATCCCAGTGACGAAACGCCTCGGTGGACGAATCGCTGTGCCCGGACCGCGCCCAGTTGCCAATCGCGATGGCGTTGGGAATGCGGATCGACTCGGGAGAGAACGGGCCGCTGTTCGGCATCACGAATGCGGGCTCTTCGCCGGCGGCTTCCGTTGTGGACGCCGCATCTTGTGCAATTGCAGCATTTGGGAGCGTTCCCAAAACAAGTATTGAAAATGCAACTTTTAATCCGGCCCGCAATATTCTTGCGGTCGGACAGTATTCGCTTTGCTCACGCATGGCTGACCTTGCTGTATGCTGGAATGAATTGCTACGCTCAGCGTACCAAAACACATGCTTCGCGACAATCACGTGTCGCATTACATTCATATCTGACCTTTACCCAAAAGGAGACGCAGGGTGCCCAGGCTCTCTTCAGCCGGACTTTTGCTCCGACTTTCGGAGGAGGCGCCTGCGCGACTTCCGGCAGAGCTTACGATCACGGACGAATGCGCGCTGACTGCGCGTCCGGCTGACGATTTCCGGGTGGAACCGCTGGTGCGCGAGGGCGATCTGCTCCAGCAGGGCGCGCCGGTTCTGCGGTCGCGCCGCGAGCCCGACGTCATGGTGACCGCACCGGTGCCGGGACGGGTCGCCGAGATCACTTTGGGCCCGGGGCACCGGCTGTCGTCGATCAAGTTCTTCCACGAACCGGGCGCGGGTCGAAGGCAGTTCGATCCGACTGGCGCGGAAGATGACAGCGACCGGTTGCGGGCGTTGCTTCTGGCGTCCGGCCTGTGGCGGCGGCTGCGGTCGCGGCCCTATGGTCGGGTGCCGCCGGTGGCCGAAGACCCGTCGGCGATCTTCGTGATGGCGATCGACACGCGGCCTCTGGCCCCCGACCCGCGCACCGTTCTGCACGAGGTTCAGGCCGACTTCGAGCGTGGCTTGCGGTCGTTGTTCCTGCTGACCGGCGGCCCCGTCTTCCTGTGTCAGGACGAGGGTGAGGAACTGGTCGGCAAACCAAGGTTCTCGGACAGGCTGCGCGTCGTGACGGATCGCCACGTTCATCCGCACGGGCTGCCGGGATACCAGATCCACGCCCGCCACCCCGCCCGCGTGGGGCGGCCGGTCTGGGACATTCACGCCGAGGACGTGGCCGCGTTCGGGACGCTGCTGCGTGAGGGGCTTGTGCCAGAGACCCGGATGGTTGCCGTCACCGGCACCGCTTTGACCAAGCCGCGGCTTGTCCGCTGCCAGCCGGGCGCCGATCTGCGCGCGCTGTCCTATACCCATACCGTTCCCGGTCCGCACCGCATCCTGTCGGGCTCTCCGCTTGACGGGGAAGAGGCACGCTGGCTTCGGCCGCGCGACCGTCAGGTTTCGGTGATGTCTCCGGTTCCCGGCAACGACAAGGGTCACTGGTTCCTGTCGGCGCTGCGGCTCGCCTCGCGACCGATGCCGCTGGTGCCAAACGCGGCGCTGGAACAGTCGATGGGCCAGGCGCTGCCGGTGATGCCCTTCCTGCGTGCGCTTGCAGCGGGAGACACCGAAACCGCCGTCCGCCTTGGCGCGCTGTCGCTGTTGGAAGAGGATCTGGCGCTGGCCGACTACGTTTCGAACGCCGATCCGGGCCTTGCACGGCTGCTGCGCAGCCTGCTCGACAGGGTGCAGGCAGAAGAGGAGCCCGCATGATCCGGGGCCTGTGGGACCGCGAGACCATCGCGCTTACGCTGCTGGCCGCGATGTTGCCGATGGGTGCGTCGTGGCTGATCGCGGGCGGGCTGGAGGCCGCGGGACGGCTGCTGTTTTTTCTCGTGGTCGCGGGGATCTGGCATGTCCTGTGGATGCTGGCCCGCGCACAGCCGCCGTCCTTTGCCGGGGCGCTGACCGCGCTGGCCATCGCGATGCTTGCGCCCGAAGACCTTGGTCTGTTCGCCCTGCTGCTTGGCACAAGCTTCGGGGTCGTGATGGCGGAACTGGCCTTCGGGGGCTGGGGCCGCAACGTGCTGAACCCGGCGACCATTGCCCTGGCCTTCCTCGGCTTCAGCTATCCGGCAGCGCCGTGGCCGGAACTGCCGGTGCAACTGGGGTGGGCCGCATGGCCGGCAGCCGCGATCGGCGTGGTGTTCGGCGTCACATCGCTGCGGTTGCTTGCGGGCGCGGCTTTGGGCTTTGCGGCGGCGATGCTTGCCGGTCTCGACCTGACGGCGGTGTGGACCGGCGCGCTGGTGGCGCTGATGCTGCTGGTATGCGACCCCGTCGCAAGCGCGGCGACGGGGCTTGGCCGATGGCTGAACGGCCTGCTTTATGCCCTGCTGATCGCGCTGTTCGCCGTGTTCTGGGACACCGCCGCGCCGGTTCAGGCGGCTGTCTCGGCGGCGCTGCTGACCTCGCTCGCCGCGCCCCTGCTTGATGAATTTGCAATCGCACTCTGGCTTGCCCGAAGGAAACGCCTTGGCTGACTTGAACCCGATCACGCTGTGGCGGCGGCTTCTGGCGCTGCCGAACGAAAGCCGACCGAAGACCGTCGCGATGGCCTTTATCGTCTCTGCCGCCTGCGCCTTCGCCGTCACCGGCGCGACGGTGGTACTTCGCCCCATCCAGCAGGCCAACCGCGCGGCGGAACAGCAGCTACGGCTGGAGGCGCTGATCGCGGCCATTCCCGGCATGAGCGCCATTCTCGCCGGAAGCGACGGCCACGCCTCGACGGTGATCGTCGATCTGGAAGAGGCAGACGCGGTCCCCGGCATGACACCCGCCGAACTGAGCACGGCGCTTGATGATCCGGCCTACTGGACGCAATTGACCCCGGAACGCGACATGGCGGGCATCGGCGGACGCCCCAACCTTGCGCAGATCTACCTGCTGAAAGACGCGGACGAGGACGTGTCGCTGGCGATCCTTCCGATCTTCGGCGCGGGGTACAACGGTCCGATACAGGCGATGCTGGCGATCCATGGCGACATGCAGACCATCGCGGGGATCACCATCACGGAACAGTCCGAGACACCGGGCCTTGGCGGGCGCATCGAAGAGCCGACGTGGCAGGCCAGCTTTGCCGGGAAGCGGTGGGAAGACGCCGCAGGCGTGATGCGGTTCTCGGTCGCCCGCGGTCCGTCGGCCAGCGAATACGAGGTCGACGGCATAACCGGAGCCACGCGAACCTCGAACGCGATGAGCCGGATCGTCCGGTTCTGGCTGGGCCCGGACGGCTATGGCCCGCTGTTGGACGCCATCGAGCGGGGCGAGTTCTGATGACCGCGCTGTTTGCCACCCTGACCGAACCGCTGGTCCGCAAGAATCCGATCACGCTGCAGATCCTTGGCATCTGCTCGGCGCTCGCCGTCACCACGTCGCTGGACACGGCGCTGACCATGTCGGTGTCGCTGACCGTGGTGGTGGTGCTGGCCGCCGGCATCGTCAGCCTGATCCGCAAGCACATCCCGAACAGCATCCGCCTGATCGTGCAGATCGTCATCGTCGCCTCTCTGGTCATCGTCATCGACCAGGTGCTTCAGGCGTTCTTCTTCGACATCTCGCAGCGGCTGTCGGTCTTCGTCAGCCTGATCACCACCAACTGCCTTGTGCTGGGGCGCACCGAAAGCTTCGCGCGGTCGAATCCTCCGCTTCCGGCGATGGCTGACGCGTTGGGCAACGGGCTGGGCTACTCGCTGGTGCTGTGCCTGATCGGCGCGATCCGCGAATTGATCGGCAAGGGTGCGCTGCTGGGCTACCAGGTGCTGCCCACGACCGACACCGGCGGCTGGTTCACGCCGCTGCCGCTGATGCTGCTGGCGCCCTCTGCCTTCTTCCTGCTGGGCGGTCTGGTCTGGGCCATCCGCTCGATCCGCCCGGAACAGGCCGACGCGCCAGAGTTTCCCGCCCCCGAAGTGGCGGAGACGCGCCAATGAGCGGCTTCGGAGAGCTGTTTCTGCGCGCGATGTTCGTCGAGAACATGCCGCTGACGCTGTTCCTGGGCCTTTGCACCTTCCTCGCCCTGTCGAAGCGGCCGGGCACCGCTATCGGGCTGGGCGTGGCGATGATCGGCGTGCTGGGGGTGGTGACGCCCTTGAACCAGTTGATCTACGCCGCCGTCCTCGCCCCCGGCGCGCTGGGGTGGCTGGGCTTCCCCGAGATCGACCTTAGCTACCTGTCGCTGCTGGCATTCATTGGCGTGATCGCCGCGACGGTGCAGTTGCTCGAGATGCTGCTGGAGCGGTTCTTTCCCTCGATCCATGCCGCCTTCGGGGTGTTCCTGCCGCTGCTGACCGTGCAATGCGCGATCCTCGCCGGGTCGCTGTTCATGGTGGAACGCAGCTTCGACACGGTGGAAAGCCTCGCCTTCGGGCTGGGCTCGGGCGCGGGCTTCGCACTGGCCGTGACGCTGCTGTCCGCGATCCGGGCGCGGCTGGCCTACGCGGACCTGCCCGCCGGGCTGCGGGGGCTGGGGATCACCTTCATCCTTGCCGGGATGATGTCGCTGGGCTTTTCGTCCTTCGCGCAGATGGTGGCCCCATGAACGAGATCCTCCTTGGCAGCCTTGTCATCATCGGCCTTGTCATGGCGCTGACCGTCGGACTGCTGGCTGCGCGCAGGCGGCTGGTCCCGCAGGGCGCGGTCGAGGTCGTGGTGAACGACACCCGCCACATCGCGGCGGCGCGCGGAGAGACGCTGCTGTCGGTCCTGCACGGCGCGGGCATCGGCATTCCGGCGGGCTGCGGCGGCAACGGCACTTGCGGGCTGTGCCGCGTCACCGCCACCGGCGAGGGCGCGGGCCTTCCGCAGGCGACCGAGATGGGCGTGCTGTCCGCAGGCGAGCGGCGGGCGAATGTGCGGCTGGCGTGTCAGACGGTGCTGCGCGGCTCGGCGCAGGTGACGGTGCCGGGCGACGTGCTGGCGGCGGAAACCTTCGACTGCAAGGTCCTCTCGAACCGGATGCTGGCCCCGCTGATCCGCGAGTTCGTTCTGGAACTGCCCGAGGGCCGCGCCTTCGACTTCCGCGCCGGGGGCTTCGGCCAGCTGACCGCCCCGCCCTACGCGTTGGACTTCTCGCGGTTCGACGTACCCGAACCGTTTCGCGAGACATGGACGATCAACCGCTGGGACCGCCTGACCGCGCAGTCCTCGAAACCGGTGACCCGCGCCTATTCCATCGCCAACCGGCCCGAGGACGCCGGGCGCATCGTGTTCAACATCCGCCTCGCGGTGCCGCCCGCAGGCCACGAGGGAGAAATCCCGCCGGGCGCGGTCTCGTCCTACATCTTCTCATTGAAGCCCGGCGACACCATCGGTTGCTCCGGCCCCTTCGGCGAATTCCACGTGCAGCCCACCGCAAAAGAGATGGTTTTCATCGGCGGCGGCGTAGGGATGGCGCCGCTGCGGGCGATGATCCACGAGCAGATCGGCAAGGGCACCGACCGGAAGATGTCGTATTTCTACGGCGCGCGCACCGCCGCCGACCTGTTCTATGTCGAGGAATTCGACGCCATCGCGGCGGCGCATCCGAACTTCACGTGGACCCCCGCCCTGTCCGACCCCGCTCCGGGCGACCGCTGGACGGGCGAGACGGGCTTTATCCACGAGATCGTCCGCGCCCGCCTGTCGCGCCACCCGGCGCCAGAGGATTGCGAATACTATCTTTGCGGCCCGCCAGTGATGATCTCGGCCGTTTTCGCGATGCTCGACCGGCTGGGCGTCGAGCGCAGCGCGATCTTCAACGACGACTTCGGGATCTGAGGGATGCATGCCGTGCACCTTGCCCGCGAACTGCGCCCCTCGACACAGCGCGGCAACGTCTTACCTAGCGTCATGGGAGGTGCTGAATGACATACGATGTATTCGTCGCGATCGCTTTTCCTCTGGAGGACTGGGGCCCTGTTCGCCGTACGCCAGCAGAGGGGGAACGGGGATGACACCCGACACCCGTATCTCTTCGGTGATGTCCACCGACTTCCTTCGCCTGACGCCCGAGATGCCGATCCGCGACGCGGTGCGGAAACTTCTGAACGACGGCACGCCCGCCGCGCCCGTGGTCGATGACACCGGAACGCTTGTGGGAATTCTCACGCAGAAGGACTGCTTCCGCTCTGCGCTGAACGCCAGCTATTATCAGCAGTGGTCCGGCACGGTCGCGCAGTATCTGACCGAGGCGGTCCACAGCCTGCCTGCCGACACTGACATCGTCACCGCCGCCGAGGCCTTCATAGACCAGCCCTTCCGCGCCTACCCCGTCCTACAGGACGGCCGGTTGGTGGGCATGCTGAACCGGGCCGACCTGCTGGAGACGTTTCTGGTCTACGGGTGAACTGGCGCGGGGCCGCAGCGCTGGCAGGACCGGAACAAGCCTGCCTGCCCTCCCGGAATGTCGCAGCCATCTTGCCCACGACAGCGCGGCGCGCTACACCGCGCTCCGTGGCCGGTGTAGCTCAGCTGGTAGAGCGTTTGATTTGTAATCAAGGGGTCGGGGGTTCGAGTCCCTCCGCCGGCACCACGACAGCACGACAGAGAGTTGCTGGGGGGCGATTGCCCACGGCCCGTGGCACGGGCCGCTAGCGGTTCGTCCGCGCCAGCAGCAGCACCGCCATCAGTCCGACAAGAACCACCAGCAAGGCCGCGGGCGAGGCTTGGCCGATCTGTTCCAGCGATGCCTTCTCATGTACCCGCGTTGCCAGCGTGTTGTAGTTGAACGGACGCAGCAGCAGCGTTGCGGGCAATTCCTTCACGCAATCGACGAAGACCAGCAGCAGCGCGGTGCCGACCGAGCCTTTGATCAGCGGCACGTAGACCTCGCGCAGCGCGCCACCCGCGGTGCGGCCCAGCGAGCGGGCAGCCATCGGCAGGTTCGGCGAGACCCGCCCCATCGCCGCGTCCGCCGCGCCCTGTGCGATGGCGAAGAACCGCACCGCGTAGGCATAGACGATGGCAAAGGCCGAGCCCGTCATGACCAGTCCGATGTCCCAGCCGGTCGCAGTTTCGACCGCGTCGGCAATCGCGTTGTCGGCGGTGGCCATCGGGATCAGCAGGCCGACCCCCAGCACCGCGCCGGGTGCGGCATAGCCGATGGTGGTGATCGGTAGCAGCGCGCGCGGCACGCCGCTGCGGGCCAGCCGGACGCCGTAGACGAGAAACAGCGCCGCCGCCACGGTGATGACCGAAGCGATGCCGCCGACGGTCAGCGTGTGCCACAGGGCCAGCAGCAACCCGCGATCGACCCAGTGTTCCGGGTTGTCGAGCGCGTGGCTCAGGATCACGCCGCCCGGCAGCAGAAAGCCCAGCGCAAAGGGGAAAGAGCAGATGGCCAGCGCCAGCATCGCCGCCCCGCCCCGCAGGCGCTGCGGCTCGACCGGGCGCTGTGAACGCGACATGCGGTAGAACCGGCTGCGGCGACGGCCGAGTTTCTCCAGCCCCACCAGCAGCAGGATCAGCACCAGAATGACGCTTGCGATCTGCGCCGCGCCGCCTGCGTTGCCGGACTGAAGCCAGACGCTGAAGATGCCGGTGGTCAGGGTCTGGACCGCGAAATAGTCGACCGTCCCGAAATCGCTGACCGCCTCCATCATGGCAACCGCCGTGCCGGCGGCGATGGCCGGACGGGCAAGCGGCAGGCCGACCCGCCAGAACCGGCGGAACGGGCCCGCGCCCAGCGCCTGCGCCACCTCGAAGGTGCTGCCCGACTGGTCACGAAACGCCTGCCGCGCCAGCAGGTAGACGTAGGGATAAAGCGCCCCCGACAGCACCACGATGGCGGCCCAGCGCGAGCGGATTTCCGGGAACCAGTAATCGCGCGCCGTCTGCCAACCGAATGCGCCGCGCAGGCCGGTCTGCACCGGCCCCGCGTATTCGAGAAAATCCACCAGCGCATAGGCACCGACATAGGCCGGGATCGCCAACGGCAGCAGGTTCAGCCATTGCAGCAGCTTCGAGCCGGGGAAACGGTACATCACGAGGATCCACGCCAGCCCGGCCCCGGTCGCGGCGCAGATCAGGCCCACGGACAGGGTCAGCAGCAGCGTATTGCCAAGGTATCGCGGCAGCGTCGTCGAGACGAGGTGCGGCCAGATGTTCTCGGTCGGGTGGAAGGCGATCCAGATCACCGAGAGGATCGGCATGACCACCAGCGCCGCGATTACCGCCGCGCCGACCGACCACCGGTCCGCCCGCCACCGCACCCGCGGCCGGCTCCCCTGAAGGATCTCTCCGGACATGCCCGGCAGTTATCCCGTCGCCCCGCCCGTTGTCCAGCGGCGGCGGTCGGCCGTGGGGGGCGATGCAGGTTCGTTGTTCGTCAAGAAACCCACGCGGGCGCGCACCGGTCGAAGCGCGCCCCGCGCAGCAGGACCCCGCAGGGTCAGCCCATGCCAAGCGCCTGCTTGTACATGTCGAGAACCGCTTCTTCCTCGGCGATGTCGTCGGGCTCGCGCTTGCGCAGCGCGATGACCTTGCGCATCACCTTGGTGTCATAGCCACGCCCCTTGGCTTCGGCCATCACCTCTTTCTGCTGATCGGCGATGTCCTTCTTCTCGGCCTCCAGCCGCTCGTAGCGCTCTATGAACTGGCGCAGCTCGTCGGCGGTGACGCGGTAGCTTTCGGGCGGGGTGTTGTCGATGTCGTCCATTCCGCGGGTCTCCTGCTCTGGCCATTGATGTCCGGCCTCTTGGCTTTCCGGATTACCGCCCGCCCCCCCGTCCCGCAAGGGGCAGACTTGCCCGTGGGCGGGTTCCGGGGTACCCGCACCGGGCGTATTGACGGGAGAGCGCGATGGAGTGGCTGATCTGGCTTGGTGCGGCGGTGTCGCTGGTGGGGCTCGCGGGGCTTGTCTGGTGCATCGCGATCGTGGTTCGGGCGAAGCGTCAGAAACTGAGCGACGACGAACTGCGCGACCGCGTGCGCCGCGTCATTCCGCTGAACATGGGCGCGCTGCTGCTGTCCGTGTTCGGGCTGATCATCATCGTGTTCGGGATCGTGCTTGGCTGAAGACCAAGCCGCGCTGCGAAGCCAAGCCGGCCCGGCGCCCAGCAACGACACATGGCTTAACGACGGTCGGGGTTTAGCCCGACCGCCAACTTCAGCCCCGGCGGCTGAGAAGCCCGTCTAGACCGGCACGTTGTCGAAGAATTCGTCCGTGTCCTCGTCTTCCAGCCGGCGGCTGAGACGCACGTAATCTTCCGGCAGCGGCAGCCCCAGCGCCTCGTATTCCGCCAGCGTCCGCCGCAGTTGTTCCTGCAGCATCGCCCGGTTTTCGGGGTGCCTTTGAATTTCGTCCAGCAGTCCGCTGACCGTTGCCTTGAACCTTTCGAATGCCATTTCCGCGTCCTCCTTCTCGGTCTGGCAAGCTGCAACCGCGTGGCGGATCGTCCGGTCGGCTCCCCCTCAGGACCGGGCCGTCGCCCCCGCGCAGGTACGGCACAATGGGGTATAGGGTACCACATCAAGCCGCTCTGGTTGAATCACTTCGCCACAGCGTGCGCAGAATCCGTATTCGCCCGTGTCGATCCGTTCCAAAGCCGCGCGGATCATGGAAATCTCCACCTGACCACTGGTCCCGAGGCTTTCGAGCACCTCATCGGTCTCGCGTTCGGTCGCCAGATCTTCCCAGTCTTTCGACTGGTGCGAATCGATTTCGGCCTCGATTCCGTCGAGCCGCGCTTCGAGTTCCGCCAAGCGGCGTTCCAGCACCTTGCGGCGTTCTTCCGTAGTCGTCATGGGCATTCAGTTTTCTCCCTTTGCGCGACAATAGGCGGGCGGCTTCCGGCGGGCCTTGATTCAGGTCAAGATTGCGGGAGCCGGAGGCGCTGCCATTGCAACACATGCAGCAATTGCTATATGAAGTCGCGGACAGCCGCCGAGCGCGCCCGCCGGGGTGCGGAAGCATGGCGCGGCAAGGAGTTAAGACATGATCGAACAGGACTGGATCTGGGGCCTCGTCGGCGGCCTCATGATCGGCAGCGCCGCGGCGCTTTTTCTTCTCGTTAACGGCCGCATCATGGGCGCGTCGGGAATTCTCGGCGGGCTGGTGGACGGCTCGGGCAAATCGAACTGGACAGAACGCGCGGCCTTCATCGCGGGGCTGATCGTCGTGCCCCTGCTGATGCTGCCGATCTATACCGAGGTCGACACGCATATCTCGACCAATCCCGCCGTGCTGATCGCCGCGGGCCTTCTGGTCGGCATCGGCACACGTCTGGCGAACGGCTGCACCTCGGGGCACGGAGTCTGCGGTATCTCGCGCTTCTCGCTGCGGGGCATGGTCGCGACCGTCTTCTACCTGATGGCGGGCGGTATCTCGGTCCTGCTGTTCAAGCACATCCTGGGAGTGATCTGATGCGGGCTTTCTTTGCGCTGATCTCCGGCGGCCTGTTCGGCGCCGGTCTGCTTGTGTCGGGCATGGTCGACACCGCCAAGGTTCAAGGCTGGCTGGACGTGTTCGGGGACTGGGACCCGACGCTGGCCTTCGTTCTGGGCGGCGCCATCATCCCGATGGCGATTGCGTGGCGGTTCACGATCGGACGCGCGCCGAAGCTTGGCGGCACCTTCCCGGAAAAGCCCAACCCGCGCATCGGCCACAACCTTGTCGTGGGCTCGGTTCTGTTCGGCGCCGGCTGGGGACTTGCCGGCCTGTGCCCCGGCCCGGCAATGGCATCGCTGACCTTCGCGGGCTGGTCGGGGCCTCTTTTTGTGGCATCCATGATCGTCGGCATGCTCGTCGCGCCGCCGGTGCGCAGTTGGGTAGACGGGATCGCTGCGTCGTCGTAAGGATTCCGGCATGGATATCCGGCACATCACCCCCGACTACGCGGTCTCGCCGCAGATCGAACCGACCGACATGGCCCTGCTCGCCGAGCAGGGCTTTACCATGGTCATCAACAACCGTCCCGACGACGAAGTGCCTCCGACGCACCAGTCCGACGCGATGCGCGCCGCGGCCGAGGCCGCCGGGCTGACCTATGTCGAGAACCCGGTCGTGAACGGCGCGATGACGATGGACATGGTCACCACGCAGGGCCAGTCGATCACCGACGCCACGGGCCCCGTGTTCGCCTACTGCCGCTCGGGCACCCGGTCGACGATCGTCTGGGCACTCAGCAATGCGGGCGCGCAGCCCACCGACGCGCTGCTGACGGCCGCAGCGGATGCGGGCTATGACATCTCAGGCCTGCGCGGCCAGATCGAGAGCCTCGCGCAGGGCGGCTGACCGCCCTGCTCCGCCGGGAGGGCCGTCAGCCTTCCCGGTCGAAGGAATACAGCCAGTACAGCGGCGCCTTGCGCACCTCTGTCACGGCGATCCCCGCTTCTTCGATGGTCTCCAGAATGTCCTTCCGGACACTCAGCGACGTCGGGCACAGCGGCACCAGAAGGTAATCCGCGCTTTCGATCCCCGGCAGGCCGCCATAGTACCACGGCGCACCGTGCTCCAGCCGGCTCAGGCTTCCGAACATCCAGTGCCCCATGAACAGATCCGCGACGAACACGCGCTTGTTGTCTGCCAGCCCGTTTTCCTCGAGATCCGTCACGATGGCCTCGAACCAAGCGATGATGCCCATCTGCAACTCGCAATAGGGCAAGGGCGTGCCCTGAAAGCTCACCCGCTCTTCGTCGCGCTTGGCCTTGCCCGCGCGATCCTCGAGCCCCGAGCCCGGCACGTCCAGCGCCACCAACCCATCCACGCGGTTCGCCCGGATCTCGCGCACCTGAAGGTCATGGTGTTCGGGATTTCGCACAAGGATCGGCTGGTAGTCGTCCACGTCGAGGCTCAGGTGCCGGAACGGGCTGTAGGCGAGGTTCAGCATCGAGGGCGCGGCGAAGGCGATCGCGATAGCCGCGGCGGTGATGAGCGCCTGCGCCAGCGGCCAGCCCAGGCTGTTGCGCAGTTCCGGGCGCACTTCTGGCACCAACAGCAGGACGGCCAGCAGCATCAGCCACTGGGGGTCGTTCCCGAAGTTCTGCCACGTGACGTAGATGAAGCCCGGCGCCAACAGCAACAGCGCCAGCCCCAGCGTCATTTCACCGGCCTGCCGCAGCAGGATGATCGCACCCAGCGCCACGGCCGAGGCGCCCAGATAGGCGGGCGCCATAACGATGGTGCGCAGACCGAAGCCCGGCGCGGGGCGAACCGAGGACGCCGAGACCTCGCGTAGGTCGTTCATGTAGGCGAACCAGAAATCCAGCGTCGCGAAGACCGACACGATCAAAGCGACGCCCAGCCCGCTGGCCAGTGCACCCCGCAGCGCCTTGACGTTGCCGTTGGCAAGAAGCCCCACCACCACGGGCACGAGGAAGGCGGCGAAATAGGTCACCTTGCACAACGCAAGAAACGCAAGTCCCACGCCGATGATCAGCCCGTCCAGCACGTCGTTGCGGATCTCACGCGGGGGCAGCACCGCCAACACGATCACCACATAGCTGACGGCCCAAGCCCAGCGATTGTAGTGCATCGAGATCGACACCGACCGCTCGGACTCGCCGTGGACCAGCGCCATCACCAGCACCAGCACCGACAGCCCGAACAGGTAGGCCGCGCGGCGCGGCAGGCGGCTCATCCCCGCCCAGAACACGGCAGGCAGCAGGATGAAGGCCAAAAGAACCTGGCTTAGCAGGATCGAGATGCCGACACCCAGCCCGAGGTTGAGGAACAACACGATCGGCGCAAAGGCCAAAAGGCCGATGGGCGTCATGAAGTCGATGTGCGGCCACTCTCCGCTGGCCATGCGGAACAGGATCTGCAGCAGGTGCAGCGTGTCGCCTTCATGCTTGGCCAGATAGAACCCTCCCTTGGCCAGCGTCACCGATCCGAGGATGACGATGACGGCCACGAGAAAGGCTATGAAAACTGCGGGATTAGGTCTGCTCATGCCCTTGGGGTGTCCATTTTTTTGCCACAGTAACCTGTCAGAAAACCAACCAAGTCAACCTGTCAAGGGTCGCGGCCGGAACACCCGGCAGGATCAGGCCGCCGAAGAAGATCGTTGGAGAGCAGTCGATGAACATGCAAGCCGCCCCGGTGATGGCACCCCCGGCGCCGAAGAGCCTCGAGGACACCGGACTGCCGACCGTGGTGATGCGGGACATCCTGCTGAAGACCATGTTCCGCCGCAATCTCGAGCAGGTGACCGAGCTTGCGCGCGTCCTTGCGCTGCCGGTGCAGGTCACGCAGGAACTGGTAGACCTCTGCCGCACCCAGCGCCTTGTCGAGGCTACGGGCACGTTGCACGCCACCTCGGGCGGCGAGATGGGATATCAGCTGGCCGATGCCGGCAAGGCCCGCGCGCTGGATGCGCTGTCGCAGTCGGAATATTACGGCGCCATGCCCGTCCCGCTGGAGGACTACGGCACGCAGGTCAAACGCCAGTCGATCCGCAACATCCACATGTCGCGCGACCAGCTGACCGGCGCGATGGGCCACCTGATCCTGCCGCCGACGCTGATCGATCAGCTTGGCCCGGCGGTCGGTTCGGGCCGCTCGATCCTGATGTACGGCCCGCCGGGCAACGGTAAATCCTCGATCTCGAACGGCATCCGCGATGCGTTGGGCGACACGATCTTCGTGCCGCGCGCCGTGTTCTACTCGGGTCAGGTAATCACCGTTTACGACCCGATCGTCCACACTGTCGCCGAAGAGCTGGTAGACGACCCGACCCAACTGCGCCGGGTGTCGAACCGCTATGACCGCCGCTATGTGCTGTGCGAACGCCCGACCGTGATCACCGGCGGTGAACTTTCGCTGGACATGCTCGACCTTGTCTACAACGCGACCTCGCGCACCTATCAGGCGCCGTTGCAGCTGAAGTCCACCGGCGGCGTATTCATCGTCGACGACCTTGGCCGCCAGAAGGAACCGCCACAGGCGCTGATCAACCGCTGGATCGTGCCGCTGGAAGAATCGAAGGACATCCTTGCCCTGCAATCGGGCGAGAAGTTCGAGGTTCCGTTCGACACGCTGGTGATCTTCTCGACCAACTTCCACCCGAACGAGATCTTCGACAAGGCGGCCCTTCGCCGGATCTTCTTCAAGATCAAGATCGATGGGCCGAGCCAGAAGGATTTCCTCAAAATCTTCGCGCTCGTCGCGAAAAAGAAGAAGATGCCGCTGGACGAGAAAACCCTCGTGCACCTGATCAAGAACAAGTACCCGACGATCGACAACGTCTATGCGAACTATCAGCCGATCTTCCTGATCGACCAGATGATCGCCATCTGCGAGTTCGAGGGCATCCCCTATCAGATGACCCCCGAATTGATCGATCGCGCTTGGGCGAACATGTTTGTGAAGGACGAGAAGATCGTGAAGTAAGGCCGGGGCGGCATTCGCCCCTGCCCGTCCTTCGCTTTTCCATCCATCCGCTCTGGACCTTGCCTCGGACCCGCGTCTAGATCGCCGCGGACAGAAACCCGAACTCCGAGGACCGACATGGCCGAGATCGAACGCAAACACACCAACGACCGCATGAGCCAGATCGTGACGCATGGCGACACCGTCTATCTGGCCGGCCAAGTCGGCACCGCCGGCGCCGACATCAAGACCCAGACGCAGGACTGCCTGGACAAGATCGACGCGCTGCTGGCCGAAGCCGGTTCGGACAAAAGCCACCTGCTTCAGGCGATCATCTGGCTCGCCGACATGCGCGACTTCAACGACATGAACACGGTGTGGGACGCTTGGCTGCCCTCGGGCGCCGCTCCGGCCCGCGCCTGCGGTCAGGCGAACCTTGCCGCGCCGAACATGATCGTCGAGATCACGGTCATCGCCGCCAAGGCCTGACCCGGCAGCCCGCAGTCGCGGGTCCAGAAATGAAACAAGGGGGCCCGAGCATGCCCCCTTGTTCCACGAACGCGGCGCCCGGACCTTCCTCGAACGGGCGGCGCTCGTCAGGGCTCCTCCGCCCTACTCCGCCGGCACCGCGGCCGGCTCGTCCGAATTGCGGTCGGGCACGCGGTCCGACAGCGGCAGTTCAACCATCAACAGCGCCACAAGGCAGGCCAGGCAGGCCATCACCGCGCCGATCAGGAACACTGGTTGCAGGGCGTGGGCGATACCCAGACCGACCTGCGCCTGAAGTTCCGGATCCATGGCCGCAATCGCCTGAGCCGTCAGCCCGCGCGGGTTGGCCCCGCCCAGCGCCGAGCCAAGCTCTCGCGTCAGGCCGTGGGCGAAGATCGCCCCGAACAGCGCGGTTCCCAGCGAGCCGCCGATCAGGCGGAACATGTTGGCGCTTGCCGTTCCGACGCCGACCATGTGGCCCGGCACCGAGTTCTGGATCGCGGTCACGCCGACCCCCATCACCGGACCGATGCCGATCCCCGCCGCAAGCACGCAGACGACGATCATCCAGTTTGGCGTGGACGGCGACAGGGTCGACAAGGCGCCCATCGCCACCGCCAGCAGCAGGGTCGAGAAGACCGGCAGGATGCGGTAGCGCCCGGTGCGCGACATGAAGATGCCCGACAGCGTCGAGGCAGTGATCATGCCCAGCATCATCGGGAAGATGAACAGACCCGACGCCGCCGGCGAAAGGCCCTTCACGACCTGCATGAACATCGGCACGAAGGTGATCGTTCCGAACATGGCGACGCCGATGATCGTGCCGACCGTGTTCGACACCACGAAGTTGTTGATCCGGAACAACTGCAGCGGCAGCACCGGTTCCTTCGCGCGGTATTCCGCGGTGATGAAGGCCCCGAACGCGACGGCCAGCGCCGCATACAGGGCCAACATCACCGGGCTCGTCCAGGGGACGGGATTGCCACCGATGCTGGCGATGACGACAGCAAGGGAGAGGGTTGCCGCCAATAGTCCCGCGCCGGCATAGTCGATGACCGGTTTCCGGCGCGGCGGGAGCGACTCCAGCACGATGGCGAGAATGGTGAAGGCCAGAAGGCCAAGGGGGATGTTCAGAAGGAACATCCAGCTCCAGTGGAAATGCTGGACGATGAAACCACCGGCCAGCGGGCCGATGACCGTCGAGAAACCGAAGACGCTGCCAAGGATACCCTGGTAGCGGCCACGCTGGCGCGGCGGGACGACGTCGGCGACCGTGGCCATCGAGACGACGATCAGGCCGCCGCCGCCAAGGCCCTGAACGAAGCGGCCCAGCACCAGCATCCAGATGGTGCCGGCTGCGGCGGACAGCAGCGAGCCCACCAGAAAGACGCCGATGCCGATCTGCAGCACGCGCTTGCGGCCATAAAGGTCGCCCAGCTTGCCGAAGACAGGCGCGCCGACGGTCGCCGCCATCAGGTAGGCGGTGATGACCCATGTAATCTGATCGAGCCCGCCCAGTTCGCCGACGATGATCGGCAGGGCGGTGGTGACGACGGTCTGACCGAGAGAGGCCAGAAGGAGGACCGAAACGACGGCCAGGAAGGTCAGCTTCAGTTTCGCTCGGTCCACGCCGTCAGGATGCGTATGCAAATCCTGTGACACGTGGTTTTCCTCAAGAAATATGGCCGAAGGCCGAGAATTGGTGCGAGTCGCACCCTTGATGCCTTCGTGTTGCGTCCATATTTGTGCCGAAGACAAATATATGTCAATAGCATGTATTTGTAAAAAGACATTTCCGCCGTATGATAGGGGCGGGATCAGATCTGGAGGGCAAGACCATACCGTCTCGGGATGAAGTCATCGCGGAGTTTCTCGCGTCCGCGGGAATCGAGCGCAGCGTCACGGAAGATGCGCTGGATATCGACGCCTCGCTGCAGGCTTGGCGTCGGCGCGTAAACAAACGCGAACTGGGACGCGCCGCGTTGCAGGCCTTTGGGCTGGATTCGGAAATCGACCTGCCGCAACTGGACGTGCTGATCGCGATCTGGGCGCCGTCGAAGGAATTCGGCAAGGATCGCGAGCCGGAAACGATGGTGGCCACCGTCGCACAGCGGCTGAACATCGACCCGTCGCGCGCCTCGCGCATGGTGTCGGACCTGATCGGCAAGGGTCTCGCCCGTCGCGCTGTCAGCCAGACCGATGCGCGCCGCACCATTGTCGAACTCACGGACCGTGGCCACGCCATCGTCGATGCGGTACGGCGGTTCAAGTACCTCGTGATGGGCGAATTCCTGTCCAGCTGGACCGAGGAAGAACGCAAGACGTTCAAGCCGCTGCTGGAACGCTTCGTGTCATGGGCGGACGAAGCATGGGCCGTGGGCCCTGACCGCTTTGCCGACGAAGTGAACCAGATCGCCGAGGGTCTCGCGCGCAAGTGCGCCTCCTGAGGCAGCGCGCGTGACGCACCGGATCTCGGCCGGGGCGATGGTATTGCGGGGCGAGGCCTTGCTGCTCGCCCGGCACTTCAAACCCGGCCGATACGATTTCTGGGCGCCGCCGGGCGGTGGCGCCGAGGGCGCCGAAGAACTGGCGCATACCGCCGAGCGCGAATGCTTCGAAGAAACCGGCATCCGCGCCCGGGCGCGCCATCTCGCCTACATCGACGAATTGATCGACAGCCACGGGCGGATGGTGAAGTTCTGGTACGTCGCCGATTATGTCTCGGGCGAGATCGACGTGACCGCCAACCCCGCAGAGGACGAGTCCATATCGGACGCCGCTTGGTTCACGCGCGGTGCGCTGCCTGACGGGCACGTCTTCCCCGAGGTGCTGCACGGCAGGTTCTGGGACGATCTTGCCGCCGGCTTTCCCGAGACGGTGAAGCTTCCGCTGAAACAGGCGCTCTTCTAGGCACACCCGGTCGCCCCTTCCCCGACCCCGGTGCCTGCCCTATCTCTGGCGTCATGGCCGCCCTGCCCCTCGCCTTTACCGACTGGTTCGCCTCTAGGGGATGGACCGTTCACCCGCACCAGCAGGCAATGCTGGAGCGCGCCGACGCGCCCGCCTTGATGCTGGTTGCGCCGACCGGGGGCGGCAAGACGCTGGCCGGGTTCCTGCCGACGCTGGCGGAACTGGCGGATGGCGGGCACCAGGGGCTGCACACGCTGTATGTCTCGCCGCTCAAGGCGCTGGCCGCCGACATCCGCCGCAACCTGTCGACTCCCGTGGCCGAGATGCGGCTGCCGATCCGGATCGAGGATCGCACCGGCGACACTTCGGCCACCGCGAAGAAACGCCAGCGCGCCGACCCGCCGCATATCCTGCTGACCACGCCGGAAAGCCTTGCCCTGCTGCTCAGCTACGAGGACGCGCCGCGCATGTTCGCCGGGCTGAAGCGGGTGATCGTCGACGAGATCCACGCGCTGGCGGAATCGAAGCGCGGCGATCAGCTGATGCTTGGGCTGGCGCGGCTGCAGTCGCTTTGCCCCGGACTGCGCCGCGTTGGCCTGTCGGCGACGGTCGAGGACCCGCCCGCGCTGGCGCGCTTCCTTGCCCGTCACCCCGACCCTTGCGAAATCCTCTATGCCGACCCCGGCCCCGATGCGGACATCCGCATGCTGGAGACCGAGGAAAAACCACCATGGGCGGGCGGCGGCGGCGCCTATGCGATCCCGGCTGTGCTGGAGCAGGTCAAGAAGCACAAGACCACGTTGATCTTCCACAACACCCGCGCGCAGGCCGAGATCTTCTTTCACAACCTCTGGCTGGCGAATGACGAGGATCTGCCCATCGGTATCCACCACGGCAGCCTTGCCCGCGAGCAGCGCCAGAAGGTCGAAGCCGCAATGGTGGCCGGCGAACTGCGGGCCATCGTCTGCACCGGCACGCTTGATCTTGGCATCGACTGGGGCGACGTGGACCTGATCATTCAGGTCGGCGCGCCGAAGAACGTGAAGCGGCTGATCCAGAGGATCGGGCGGGCCAACCACCGATACAACGCGCCCTCCAAGGCGCTGCTGGTGCCCGCCAACCGGTTCGAGGTCGTCGAATGCGTCGCGGCGCTGGAAGCGGCGAAGGCGCGAGACCTCGACGGCGACCCGCGCGGCCCCGGTCCGCGCGACGTGTTGTGCCAGCAGGTCCTGATCGCCGCCTGCGCCGGCCCGATCGACGCGGATGCGCTGTACGCCGAAGTCACCACCGCCGGACCCTACGCCGCCCTGACCCGGCCAGAGTTCGACGCCTGCCTCGATTTCGTGGCCACGGGCGGTTACGCGCTGCGGGCCTATGATCGCTGGCAGCGGCTGAAGCAGGCGCCCGACGGGACGTGGGCGCTGCGCGACCCGCGCGCGGCGCGGCAGATCCGAATGAACATCGGCACCATTCAGGACAGCGAACTGGTGAAGGTCCGCATGCGCGGCCAGGGCAAGCCCTTGGGCGAGATCGAAGAGGGCTTTGCCGCCACGCTCACCAAGGGCGACACCTTTCTGATGGCCGGGCGGATCGTCCGGTACGAGGGCCTGCGCGAAACGACGGTCGAGGTCACGCGGACCAATCACTCGAAGCCCCGCGTCGCGGCCTTCATGGGAACGAAGTTCGCGACCTCCACCCAACTGTCGCACCGCATCCTGCGCATGTTCCAGCAAGACAGCTGGCCCGAGCTTCCAGACCACACCGCCGATTGGCTGGCCCTGCAGCGCGAGGTCTCGAAGATGCCGGAGGCCGACCGCCTGCTGGTCGAGAGCTTTCCTTGGGACGGCCGCGAGCATACCTGCATCTACGGCTTCGCGGGACGCAACGCGATGCAGACGCTTGGTCTGCTGCTGACCCAGCGCATGGAGGTTCTGGGTCTGCATCCGCTGGGTTTCGTCTCGACCGATTATGCCGTGCTGATCTGGGGCCTCGACCGGCTTGACGACCCCGCCCCGCTGTTCGAGCCCGGCGACCTGCGCGAGGCGTTCGACACGTGGCTGGGTGGCAATGCCGTGATGAAACGGACCTTCAAGGCCAGCGCGGTGATCGCTGGGCTGATCGACCGGCAGACCGGCGGCCAGCGCAAGACCGGCAAGCAGGCGACGTTCTCGTCCGACATCCTGTACGACACGCTTCGCCGCTATGACCCTGATCACCTGCTTCTCGACATCACGAAGGAAGAGGCGCTGAAGGGCCTTGTCGACTTCGGGCGCATCGAGGAAATGCTCGACCGGACGCGCGGGCGCATCGACCACGTAACGCTGGACCGAGTGACCCCGCTGGCCGCGCCGATGTTCCTTGAGGTCGGCAAGGTACCCATTCACGGCATGGCCACCGACCGCCTTGTCGCCGAGGAAGCAGAGCGCCTGATGCAGGACGCGGGGCTTGGCGAGAGCGAAACGGCAAATCCCCGCCGCGGCTGGCGTGTGCCCTATTGACGACTGCCATTCGGCAGAGTCTATCTTGGCGCATGCGAGCAGAACAATTACAGAACGAACAGACGTTCACTCTGGCGGGTACCGAGCTGATCGCCCGTAGCACCGGCGCGCTTTGGTGGCCGGAGCAGCGGTTGCTCGTTGTCTCGGATTTGCACCTTGGCAAATCGGAGCGCATCGCCCGGCGCGGCGGCAGCCTGCTGCCCCCTTACGAGACGCATGATACCCTTGCGCGGCTGGATGCCGAGATCGAGTGGCTGGATCCGCGCAGCGTGATCTGCCTTGGTGACAGCTTCGACGACGGCGCCGCGCGGGACGGGCTGGACGTCGAGGCGGTCGAGTGGCTGAACCGCCTGATGGCGGGCCGTCGCTGGGTCTGGATCGAAGGCAACCACGATCCCGGCCCCGTCAGCATCGGCGGCACCCATCTGGCCGAGCTTCAGCACGCGCCGCTCAGCTTCCGGCATATCGCGCGCCCCGGCGCCAGCGGAGAGGTCTCGGGCCATTACCACCCCAAAGCGACGCTGAACGCCCGTGGCCGCGCCGTGACGCGGCCCTGCTTCCTGTATGACAGCGACCGGGTGATCCTGCCCGCCTTCGGCACGTACACCGGCGGCCTGCGCACCGACGCGCCCGCGCTGGCCGGGCTGATGCGCCCCGAGGCGCTGGCGATCCTGACCGGCCCGTTCACGGCTGAAATCCCGATGCCGGGTCGGTGCTCGTGAAACCGCGTTTCGACGGATACGCTGCGAAGGTGCGCGACAGCTTCGCGCGGCAAAGCCTGATGGCAACCTTCGGCGCCGAGATCGGCGACATCGGTCTGGGCCGCGTCACGATCACCACGCCGATCCTCGAAACCGCAACCCAGCAGCACGGCTTCGCTCATGCCGCCGTCAGCTTTGGTATCGGAGACAGCGCGGCGGGATACTCGGCGCTGACCCTTCTGAACGAGCACGACGAGGTTCTGACCGTTGAAATGAAGATCAACCTGCTGGCCCCGGCGAAAGGCGACCGCCTGCGCGCGGAGGGCCGGGTGATCAAACCGGAAAAGCGCCTGATCGTCGTGGCCGCCGATGTCTGGGCGGATGCCGGGCAGGACAGTACCCACGTGGCGATGTTGCAGGGGACGATGATCCCCGTGACCGTCTGACATGACGCGCAACGCGATCGTCATCGGCGCTGGCCCCTCGGGTCTTGCCACGGCGGTCTGCCTGCAGAAGGCGGGGTTCGAGGTCGCCGTGCTGGAACGCGACGATCGCGTCGGCTCGGCGTGGCACACCCATTACGACAGCCTCAAGCTTCACACCTCGCGGGGCCGCTCGGGTCTGCCGGGCCTGCCGATCCCGCGCAGCGCCGGGAAGTACCCGTCGCGGGCCGATGTCGCGTCCTATCTTGAGACCTACGCGCAGACCTTCGATCTGGACGTTCGCCTTGGCTTTGCCGTGGACCGCGTCGATCCCGAGAATGGCGGCTGGGTCGTCCGCCACGAGCATGGCGACGACGTCGCAGAGGTGGTGGTCTTCGCAACCGGGCTGAATGGCCAACCGAACCGGCCCGGCTGGCCCGGCCTAGACAGCTTTCCCGGCCCGGTGATGCACGCGTCCGAATACCGCAACCCGCACCGCTTCATAGACCGGCGCGTGCTGGTGGTGGGCTTCGGCAACTCCGGCGCCGACATAGCCACTGACCTGTCGGGCGCGGGCATCGTCACCGGCCTGTCCGTCAGAAGCCCTGTGAACATCGTCCCGCAAGAGATCCTTGGCATCCCCGTGACGTCGCTTAGCCTTCTGCGCCGCGCGCTGGGACCGGCTGCCGCCGACCGAATGACCGCGCCGGTGATCGAGACTTTGGTGGGCCGACCCGAGGATTACGGGCTGCGGAAAGCCGCGAAAGGGCCTGTGCGGCAGGTCGTCGAGGACGGGCGCGTTCCGATGATCGACGTGGGCGTTCTGGCGGCGATCAAGGCGGGGCGGGTCGCGGTACACCCGGGGATCGAACGGTTCGACGGGGCCAGCGTGTGTTTCGCCGATGGCACCGAAGGCGCCTACGACTCGCTGATCACCGCGACCGGCTATCGCGTCGACCTCAGCGCCTTCCTGCCAGACGTGCCGGACGTGTTGGACGCGGCGGGGCGTCCGAAAGTCTCGGGCGGCCCAAGCGGGCGTGCGGGGCTTTACTTCTGCTCGTACCACGCCTCGCCGAACGGTCAGTTACGGCAGTCCGCGTTCGAGGCAGAGAAGATCGCCGAGCATGCAGCGCGCGCCCTTTCCTAATTAACGCCTGCCTAATTGACGCCGCGCTGCAGCACGAATCCCTCTCGCCAAGCTGCGGGAATGCTCCTAAGAAACGTGCCATGCGCATCCTTCCCCTCGCGGACGCCCGCGACCTGCCCGTTTGGCAGCGACCCGTTTCTCTGTTGTTCCTGATGGCCTTCGCCATGCCCATCGCGTTCGCGACGTGGTCGGCGCTTTTGAACAACTTCGTCATCGAGGTGGCGGACTTCACCGGGGTCGAGATCGGCTGGCTTCACACTGTGCGCGAGATCCCCGGCTTTTTCGCCGTCGGCGTCATCGCCCTGATCCTGTTCATGCGCGAGCAGGTGCTGGGCGTCGTCGCTCTTTTGATGCTGGGCGTATCGACCGCCGTGACGGCTTGGTTTCCCAGCCTCGGCGGCATCCTGACGATCACCATGCTCAGTTCGATCGGGTTCCACTATTTCGAGACGGTGAACCAGTCGTTGCAGCTTCAGTGGATCGAAAAGGGCAAGGCGCCGCAGTTGCTGGGCTGGATCGTCGGCATCGGGTCCGGCGCGTCGCTGTTGGCCTACGGGTTGCTGGTGCTGACGTGGAAGACCTTCGATCTGTCGTACAATTTCGTCTACCTCGCCTCGGGCGGCGTGACGGCGCTGATCGCTGTGTTCTGCTTCTTCGCCTACCCGCAGTTCGAAGCGCCGAACCCGCAGATCAAGAAGATGGTGCTGCGCCGCCGGTACTGGCTGTACTACGCGCTGCAATTCATGTCCGGCGCGCGGAGGCAGATCTTCGTCGTCTTCGCGGCCTTCATGATGGTGGAACGCTTCGGCTTCGAGGTACACGAGGTCACGGCGCTGTTCCTGATCAACTTCCTTGCCAACATGCTGTTCGCGCCGCTGATGGGCCGCGCCGTCGCACGCTGGGGCGAGCGGCGCGCGCTGACTTTCGAGTACGTCGGGCTGACCATCGTGTTCCTTGCCTACGGCGGCATCTACTGGTTCGGCTGGGGCGTGGTTCTGGCAGCGACGCTGTACGTGATCGACCACATTTTCTTCGCCCTCGCCTTCGCGCTGAAGACGTACTTCCAGAAAATCGCCGACCCCGGCGACATCGCCCCCACCGCCGCCGTCGCCTTTACGATCAACCATATCGCAGCGGTCTTCCTGCCGGCGCTGCTTGGCTATCTCTGGATCGTATCGCCGGGCGGCGTCTTTGTGCTGGCGGCCTGCATGGCCGTCACCTCGCTGTGCCTTGCCCTGATGATCCCGCGCTATCCCGCGCCCGGTCACGAGACGGTGTTCGCCACCCCCCTCGCCGCCCCGGCAGAGTAGCAGCCGCGCGTCTCGTGCCCTATATTGGGCGGGATACCCAGGAAGGGAGACACGCATGTTCACGCTGAAGCGCAAGAAGACCGAAATGGTGACCGAGGCCGACGCGCTGCCGGGCCGGCCCAACCCGATCCCGACGGCGAAGACCCACTTCATCAACGGCCGCGACCTGAAATCGCCCGTGCCCGAAGGCATGGAAGAAGCGATCTTCGGAATGGGCTGTTTCTGGGGCGTCGAGCGCAAGTTCTGGCAAACCGAAGGTGTGTGGCTGTCCATGGCGGGCTATGCCGCCGGGATCACGCCGAACCCGACCTATGAAGAGGTCTGCACCGGTATGACCGGCCACAACGAAGTGGTGCGGGTGATCTACGACCCGAAGGTGATCAGCTACGACGAACTGCTACAGGTGTTCTGGGAGGGCCACGACCCGACGCAGGGCATGCGTCAGGGCAACGACATGGGCACCCAATACCGGTCCGGCATCTATTATTTCACCGAGGCGCAGAAGACCGCGGCCGAACGCACGAAGGCCGACTTCGCCCCGCGCCTTTCCAAGGCGGGCTTTGGTGGCATCACGACCGAGATCCTGCCGGCGCCCGAGTTCTATTATGCCGAGGATTATCACCAGCAGTACCTCGCCAAGAACCCCGGCGGCTATTGCGGGCTGGGCGGCACGGGCGTGACCTGCCCGATCGGGACCGGCGCCTGATGAACGCGTTGCCGGGCGTCGAGGATGGCGCCTGGTATTCCTGTCTGACGGACGAACTGGAAGCCCTGCGCGCCGCGGCCCGCAGGGCGGTCAGCGAGCATTCTGCGATGGACCCCGGCCAGCGCGGAGCCTGTGGCCCGCGTCTTCGCGGTCTGCTGGGCGGGTTCGGCGAAGGCGCGATGATCGAAGCACCGTTTCACTGTGCGTATGGCGTGAACATCCACATCGGCGACGGGGCCTATCTCAACGCGTTCTGCACCATTCTGGACACCGCGCGCGTCGAAATCGGGGAGCGCACGTTGCTGGGCCCCGGCGTGCATATTTACTGCGCCGACCACCACCACGACGCCGACAAACGGGCCGAGGGCCTGGAACGTGCCCTGCCCGTCATCATCGGGGCCGACGTCTGGATCAGCGGCCGTGCCGTGATCCTTCCGGGCATCACCATCGGAGACGGCGCACTGATCGCCGCCGGAGCCGTGGTCAGCCGCGACGTTCCGGCGAACGGCAAGGTTGCGGGCGTCCCGGCGCGGCCCATCTGATCGCCGCTTGCGGAGGGGACTGCGCTGCCGCTATAGGGCGCCATGACCACCTGGACCGCATTGACGACCCTCAAGGGCAAGGACCGCGCCGAGGCGCTTGGCGAAGCTATGGAACGGCTGGAGCCGGAACCGACAGGCGTCGGTGTCTTCGAGGTCGAAGACGGCTCGGGCCTGTGGGAGGTCGGCGGCTATTTCGTCGAACAGCCCGACGAGGCCAGCCTCGCCCTGTTGTCCGCCGCGTTCGGAGCGGGCGAATTCGCGATCTCGGAACTGCCGGAAACCGACTGGGTCGCCAAGGTCCGCCGCGAACTGGCGCCTGTCGTCGCCGGGCGCTTCTTCGTCTACGGCAGCCACGACGCCGACAAGATCCCCGATGGCTCGATCGCTCTGCTGATCGAGGCCGCGATGGCCTTCGGCACCGGGCACCACGGAACAACGCTGGGCTGCCTTCGCGCGTTCGACCGGCTGATCGACGCAGGCCTCGCCCCGAAAACCGCTTTGGACCTCGGGTGCGGCACCGCCGTTCTCGCAATGGCCGCCAAGCGCGCCTTCCCCGACGCCGAGGTTCTGGCCAGCGATATCGACGCCGTCGCCGTCGAGGTGGCCGAGGCGAACCTTGCCGCCAATGACATGGCCGGCGCCGTTGCCTGCCACGAGGCCGCGGGGCTCGATCACCCGGCGCTGGCGGCCGCCGCGCCCTACGACCTGATCTTCGCGAATATCCTGAAGGGCCCGCTGATCGAGCTTTCGCCCTCTATCGCAAAGGCCACCGCCCCCGGCGGCGTCGCGATCCTTTCAGGCATCCTGAACGAGCAGGCCGACGAGGTTATCGAGGTTTATTCCCGGAACGGCTTCAATGCCGAGAACCGAGAAGAGATCGTTGACTGGACGACCCTGATTCTGCGTCGCGGCTGACAGGATTAGGGCGGAATTCCGCCCGCCTGGGGTTTGCGTCAAATTCTGGCCACATTTGAATTCAATGTAGCGCACAACACGGTCGCAACCGCAGCATTCCGCCGCGACGCCGGACACGGGCAGAGGAGGCCCGCAGACCAAGCCGGACGCCAGATCCGGCTCTGCAGCGATGCGACAGGAATTCACGAATACTCCCGAGGAGTAGACTCTTCGTTCGGACTGGACCGCGCCACGCAAGTGTCGCGGTCTTTTTTTCGCCCCATTTCCAAGAGGCGAGTCATTGGGTCAATCGCCGATTATCCGCAATTGTAGCGAACAGTTTTCAGGTAACTTTTAAACTGTTTCCTTATAAATTCGTTAAATTCCCGCTATGCGTGTAAATGCGTCCGGATTCGGGCAACACGCTCTGGTTGCCACATTTTCGCCCCATTTCGACAAGATTTTGCCTTTGTCGAGCGACGCTGCCGCGTTCGACCCCTGTAAATGTTATCTGCTGCTAGTGAACCATGAAACACGCTGTCCTGAACCGCCACGACCACTCGGTTGAAAGTTTCAACCATGACGGTCTCGAACTTGCCCGTCGGAAAAAGTACCGCCGCACGTTCCCGGTGGGAAAGTTCCTGCAATTCATGCTCGCGATTTTCGCGTTCAAGATCTTCCTGTTCCTCCAGATGGGCCCGGTGGCCTATGCGGAGAAGCGGCACGATCTGGCGGAAAGCGGCACGTTCGGACGCATCGCCGCGGGGGCTATGGCGTTGGATCCCGTGTCCAAGAAGGTTGTGGATACAATCAGGTTCGCTCTCTGAGAAGGTGGGGGCCACAGAGAGCGAAAAAAGGGCCACGTTCCAATTTCCGGAACGTGGCCCTTCGTTTATTCCGACCCGGCGAATGACCTTTCGATCCCGCCGGGAATGCCGTCGGTGTCAGTACCGGCCGCGACGCGAAATCGTATCGATGTCGCCGCGGTGCAGACCAAGATCGTCCAACTCGTGATCCGACAGGCGCGACAGCGCATTGCGGGTCACGCGGGTGTCGTTCCAAGCGGCGAAAATGCCGACGAACTGGCCGAACAGGCCGTTCGGGCGCATGGCGGGGCGACCGTCGACGGTCGGGCGGGCGGTATCATAAAGAGCCATCAGCGATCTCCTCTAAGGCTGCACTTTTCAGCGGCGCATCATGCGTCGTCCGTCGGCAGTTAGAGATCGCGAAGAGACCGAGCAAGACAGTTTTTTGCATGGATGCCATGCACCATGCACATATCTTGGGCGATTTGTTAACAGCCTGTTATTTATACGATTACCGAGGGCCGGCAAGTGTCGCAAACGACATTCCGGGCGACGATTTCAGGCAACGAAAGCGTCCACATTGTGACCCGACGTTCTGAACCGGGCTTGGCGAATGTTCGCGTTTCGTGCTAAGTTTTCACAAACAAATGAGCGAGCAGGTTAGGCAGATGCGTGTTTTGGGGATCGACCCGGGCCTTCGAATGATGGGCTGGGGAATCATCGACGTGGCCGGAACACGGATTTCGCATGTCGCAAACGGCGTCTGCCGATCCGAGGGCGGCGACGAACTGGCGACCCGCCTGCTTAGCCTGCACGAGCAACTGACCGAGGTTCTGGGGCGGTTCGCGCCAGACACGGCGGCGGTCGAACATACCTTCGTCAACAAGGACAGCGCCGGCACCCTGAAGCTGGGCCAGGCCCGCGCCATTGCGCTTTTGGTCCCGGCGCAGGCTGGGCTGGCGGTCGGCGAGTACGCCCCGAACCAGGTGAAGAAGACGGTGGTCGGCGTCGGCCATGCCGCCAAGCAACAGATCGACCACATGGTTCGCCTGCAACTGCCCGGTGTCGAGATCAGCGGCCCCGATGCTGCCGACGCCCTTGCCATCGCACTTTGCCATGCGCACCACGCCCGGTCCTCGGGCCGGCTGGAGGCCGCGCTGCGCATGTCGGACGCCAAAACCGCACGGGGCGCCGCATGATCGGGCGCATCGCCGGGCGGCTCGACTATCGCGGAACCGACCATGTGCTGATCGACGTCGGTGGAGTCGGCTATGTCGTCCACGTCTCGGAACGAACCCTCGCCGCCCTGCCCGGCCCCGGCGAGGCGGTGGCGCTTTATACCGACCTGCTGGTGCGAGAGGACTTGCTGCAGCTATTCGGTTTCACCACACCCCTGGAAAAGGAATGGCACCGCATGCTGATGTCGGTGCAAGGCATCGGCGCGAAGGCCTCGATGGCGATCCTTGGCACGCTGGGCCCCGATGGCGTCAGCCGCGCGATCTCTCTTGGCGACTGGAACGCGATCAAGGCGGCGCCCGGCGTCGGGCCGAAGATCGCGCAGCGCGTGGTGAACGAGCTGAAAGACAAGGCCCACACGGTGATGGCCATGGGCGGCGCCGTCCCGTCCGGCACCACCGAACTGGCGGAAGTGATCGAGCCAGCGGGGACGAAGGCGCATCGTCCCGCTCCCAAACGCGCCTCTGGCGCCGCCGCGGCGCAGGCCGAAGCGTTGAGCGCCCTCACCAACCTCGGCTACGCGCCCGGCGAAGCCGCCGGAGCCGTTGCCGAAGCCGCGCAGGACGAGACCGAGACCGCAGGCCTGATCCGCGCCGCCCTGAAACTGCTGGCACCGAAGGGCTGAGGCGATGAGCGAACCCGATCCCACCCTGCGCCCAGACCGCCGGCCCGAGGATGTCGACCGCGCGTTGCGGCCGCAGGGGCTGTCCGAGTTCATCGGGCAGGCCGAGGCGCGGGCGAACCTGCGCGTGTTCATCGAAAGCGCCCGTAGACGGGGCGAGGCCATGGACCACGCCCTGTTCCACGGCCCGCCCGGTCTGGGCAAGACGACGCTGGCGCAGATCATCGCGCGTGAATTGGGCGTGAACTTCCGCATGACGTCTGGCCCGGTGCTGGCGAAGGCGGGCGATCTGGCGGCGATCCTGACCAACCTCGAACGCAATGACGTGCTGTTCATCGACGAGATCCACCGGCTGAACCCGGTCGTCGAAGAAGTGCTGTACCCCGCGATGGAGGATTTCGAGCTGGACCTCGTGATCGGCGAAGGCCCGGCCGCGCGGACCGTTCGGATCGAATTGCAGCCCTTCACGCTTGTCGGCGCGACGACGCGGCTTGGCCTGCTGACGACGCCGCTTCGGGATCGCTTCGGGATCCCGGTCCGGCTGCAATTCTACACGCCGGGCGAACTGGCCGAGATCGTCGCGCGCGGCGCACGCCTTCTGGGGATCGACGCCGACGCGAAAGGCGTGTCCGAGATCGCCAAGCGCGCGCGCGGCACGCCCCGGATCGCCGGACGCCTCCTGCGCCGCGTGGTCGACTTCGCCGTGGTCGAAGGGGACGGCCGCATCGGTCAGCAGATCGCCGACGGAGCCTTGACCCGGCTGGGCGTCGACCACCTTGGTCTGGATGGTGCGGACCGGCGTTACCTTCGGATGATCGCCGAGAACTACGGCGGCGGCCCGGTGGGGGTCGAGACGATCAGCGCCGCGCTCAGCGAAAGCCGGGACGCGATCGAAGAGGTCATCGAACCCTACCTGCTGCAACAAGGGCTGATCCAGCGCACCCCGCGCGGGCGGATGCTGGCGGCGAAGGCATGGGCGCACCTTGGCCTCGACGCGCCGAAAGCTCCGGGACAAACCGACCTCTTCGAATAGCCGTTGCGCCGCCTCGCGGGCTTGCCGTCCCGCGCCCGTCGCGCTAGCCCCGCGCCATGGACATGACGCCCGAAGCCATCGCCGCCCTCTTCACCCGCTCTGACGGATCCTACCTGTTCGCGCGCTGGGGCCGCCCCATCGCGCCCATCGTCTTCGGCGTCGAGGACGCGACGCTGGAGGTGGTCAAAGGCGCGTGCGAGGCCGTGGTGGCGTTGGCCGGTCACAAGATGGCCGAGACCGACCCGGAACTTGGCGCGAACCTGATGTTCTTCTTCTTCCGCGAGTGGGAGGAACTGCTGCAGGTCCCCGACCTTGGGCGGATGATCGAAGGGCTTGAACCGCTGGTCGCACGCCTTGTCGCGGCGGACGCGAACCAGTACCGCGTGTTCCGCTTCGACGCGGACGGCGCGGTGAAGGCGTGCTTTGTGTTCCTGCGGATGGATGCCGCGATGTCGGCTGTGCCTGCGGACGAACTGGCGCTAAGCCAGGTTGCCCAGTCGGTGCTTCTGTGGTCCGACACCGCCTTCTCCGAACGGTCTCCGCTGGCGGTGGCGGGCGGCAAGGTGATCCTGCATCCGGAAATCGCTGGCGTGATCGCGGCGGGCTACGATCCGGTGATGCCCGCGGTGGCGAACGATCCGAGCCATGCGTTGCGGCTGTATGCAAGGATGGTCGCGGGAGCATAGACCAGCGATTGCCCGGTCCGCCGCCGCGATGCTACCACCCCCGCATGACCCGGTTTACCTGCAACGACACCCCGCCGGACTGGTGCGAGCTTCGAAGCTTCGCGCGCCATGCCCCGTCACTTGGACACACGGCGACGGTTATCCGTTCGGACGTGCGGGCGCGGCTGTTGATGACGCGCGGGCGGTGTCAGGTCGGGACCGGCCCGCAAAGCGCGGTGCTGCGGGCCGGGCAATATCTGGACCTGCCCGAAACGCTTGACAGCCTGACGGCCACCGCGACCACCAACGACGCGGAATTCCTGTGGCTTTGCGGAACGTGGGGCGACCATGTCGCGGGCTGTGGCATATGGACCGTGATGGACGACCCCGACGCCACCGACGCGGGCGACCCGGTCGATTATCCAAAGCGGACACGAATGGACCGGCATTATCACGACTATGACGAATACTGGTTCGTCCTCGAAGGCTCTGCGGTCGGCGTCGTGGGCGACACGCACCACGACGTCACGGCAGGCGATTGTCTTGCCCTGCCCGCGGGCCATCCGCACGATTTACCGATCGTTCACGAAACCATGCGCGGCGCGTTCTTCGAGACCACCTTGCGCGGCGCCGGGCGGCTGGGGCATCTGTGGGAACACACCCACGGGCCAGCGCCGCGCGATCCCGACAGGGTTTGAGGACCCCATGACCCACAGCTTTCCCGTCCGCGTCTACTATGAAGACACTGACCTTGCCGGCATCGTCTACTACGCGAATTACCTGAAGTTCATCGAACGGGCCCGGACCGAACTGGTCGAGGGGCTTGGCATCGACCAGCGCGCGCTGAAGGCAGACTCGGGCACCGTGTTCGCGGTCCGCCGGGTCGAGGCGGATTACCTTGCGCCCGCGCATTTCGGCGACACGCTGACGGTCGAGACCGCGCCGGTCGAGGTCACCGCCGCCCGGCTTGTGTTGCAACAGGACGTGAAACGTGAAGAAACACTGTTGTTTTCCGCCAAAGTAACGCTTGTTGCGCTGACCGCCGCCGGGCGGCCGGCCCGGCTTCCGGCGGTTCTTCGCCAACTTCTGCCTTGAACACGCGCTCGTGTTTTCACCTTCCACTGATTCTGGATTTTGACCTGATAATCCGGTAAGGACGAAGGCAAGAAAGAGCCTGACAACCCGGGCCGAACAAAGAGCAGGACCTATGGAAGCCGATTTTTCCTTCTTCGCGCTGTTCTGGCGCGCGTCTTTTGTCGTGCAGATGGTGATGATCCTTCTGCTCGCGGCCTCCTTTTGGGGTTGGGCGATCATCATCCGCAAGGCCATCGCCTATCGCGCCGCCCGCAACGAGCAAGCGGCGTTCGACGGGGCATTCTGGTCCGGCGAGCCGCTGGACGAACTGTACGACCAGATCGGGACCGCCCCGGACGGCGCGTCCGAGAAGATTTTCGCCGCCGGCATGCTGGAGTGGCGCCGCAGCCACCGGCAGGACGGCGGGCTTATCGCAGGTGCGCAGGCCCGGATCGACCGGTCCATGGATGTCGCCATCAACAAGGAAGCCGAAGACCTGACCGCCGGCCTGCCCTTCCTTGCAACGGTTGGCTCGACCGCTCCGTTCGTCGGCCTGTTCGGTACGGTCTGGGGCATCATGAACTCGTTCATCGAGATCGCGGGCCAGCAGAACACCTCGCTTGCCGTCGTGGCGCCCGGTATCGCCGAGGCGCTGCTTGCGACCGGCCTTGGCCTGCTTGCGGCCATCCCGGCGGTCGTCGCCTACAACAAGCTGTCCGCCGACAGCGACAAGATCGTCGCGGGCTACGAAAGCTTCGCCGACGAATTCTCGACCATCCTCAGCCGCCAGCTGGGCGCCTGACATGGGTGCCGGGGTCATCAAGGGCGGCGGTGGCGGCAAGCGCCGCGGGCGGCGCGTGCGCCGTGGCCACTCGGCCGCGATGTCCGAGATCAACGTGACGCCGTTCGTGGACGTCATGCTGGTGCTGCTGATCATCTTCATGGTGTCCGCGCCGCTGCTGACCGTCGGCGTGCCGATCGAGCTGCCCGAGACGGCGGCCGAGGCGCTGCCGGTCGATCAGGAGGAGCCGCTGACGGTGACCATCGACGCCGAAGGCACGATCATGATCCAGACCACCGAAATCGCGCGGGACGAGCTGATCGGTCGCCTGCGCGCGATCGCGGCAGAGCGGACCAGCAACAAGATCTTCCTGCGGGCCGACGGCAACATTCCCTACGCGCGGGTCGCCGAACTGATGGGCGCGCTGAACGCGGGCGGGTTCAAGAACATCGGGCTGGTCACCGAAACCGGTGGCCCGACCATGGATTCCACGGGCGGCTGACGCGAATTGGACACTGGGACAACCATATCCGGCGCAGGCCACGGCCTGTTGTTGGCTTTCCTGATGTTCGGCGGGCTGTTGCAGCCCCGCGACGAGGAGCCTGAGTTCAACGCGGCCGACGTCTCGCTGATCTCGGCCGAAGAGTTCGCAGCCCTCCAGCGCCCCGAGGTCGAGGCCGATGCGCCGGAAGCGACCGTTGCGGTGCCGGAACCGGAAGAACCGGTGGTCGAGGACTCGCCGGCCCCGACCATGCGACCCGAAGCGCCCGTCGAACAGCCCGAACCGCCTGCGCCTGAAGTCCCCGAACCTCCGCAGGATACCCCGGTCGAGGCCGAGGAACCGCCGGCCCCCGAGGCAGAGGTGACAGATACTCCGCCCGAAGAAATCGCGCCGCCGGTCGAAGACACCGCGATCCCCGACATCACGCCCCCGGCCGAGGAAGCCGCGCCGCGCGACATTCCGCGCGTTGCGCCGATCCCCGTGCCCGAAGCCCCCGACGTGCCCGAGATCGCCGACACCCCCGCCCCGCGCGTGGACGAGAACGCCGACAGCGACCAGCAGGCCGAAGAACAGCCCGAGGCCGCGCCGGAAGAGGCGACCACCGAGATCGCGACCGAAGCGAACCGCGCACCGGCAAGTTCCCCGGCCCCGACCGCGCGCCCTGCCCCGCCGCCTGCCCCCGCGCCGGAGACCGAGGCCGTCGAGGAACCCGTCGAGGTGACGGACGCCCCGGAACCGCCTGCGGAAACGCAGTCTGAAACTCCGGAAGAGGCCCCGGCCGAAACGCCTGCGCCCGACGCCGACCCACTGGCCGACGCCATTGCCGGCGCCGTGGCCGACGCGGTTTCCGAAGCGCCGTCTGCACCGCCGGCCAGCAGTACGCCCGCCGGTCCGCCGTTGAACAACAGCGAACGCGAAGGGCTGCGCGTTGCCGTCCAGCAATGCTGGAACCTCGGCGCGTCCTCGACCGATGCTCTGCGAACGACCGTGATCGTCGGCGTTTCGATGAATCGCGATGGCACGCCGGACAGCAACTCAATCCGCCTGATTTCCTCCGAGGGCGGGTCGGATCAAAGCGTCACGCAAGCCTATGAAGCGGCCCGACGCGCCATCATCCGCTGCGGCGCGCGGGGCTTCCCGCTGCCCGAAGCGAAGTACGAGCACTGGCGCGATATCGAGATGACGTTCAACCCGGAAGGGATGCGACTGCGATGAACCGCGCTTCCGGCACTCCCCTGCCCAGCCAAAGGCGCGCCGCTGTGCAAAAGGCGCAACCGGGCTACACTGTACCCTGCGGCGCTGCCGCACCGCGGATGACGCGGACCCAACCGGAGACGACGAGGATCAAATGACCCGCCTGATCGTGCTGACCATCCTTCTGGCACTCACCGGCCTGACCCCCGCCGCGGCGCAAAGCCCGGGGCCCCTTCGGATCGAGATCACCGAGGGTGTGATCGAACCGCTGCCCTTCGCGGCGCCGATTTTCGTGGCCGAGACGCCCGGAGCCGAGGCGATGGCCGCCCAGATCACCCGTGTCGTGTCCGCCGACCTGACCAATACCGGCCTGTTCCGCGAGATCCCGCAGGGCGCCTACATCTCGGGTGTCACCAGCTTCCAAAGCCCGGTGCAATATTCCGACTGGAAAGCGATCAACGCGCAGGCGCTGATCACCGGAGCGGTTTCGATCCAGGGCAACCAGGTCATCGTGAAGTTCCGCCTGTTCGACGTGTTCGCCGAAAGCCAGATGGGCGACGGCCTGCAATTCGTGGCCAGCCAGGACAGCTGGCGGCGCATGTCGCACAAGGTGGCGGACGCGGTCTATTCCCGCATCACCGGCGAAGGCGCGTATTTCGACAGCCGCGTCGTCTTCGTCAGCCAGACCGGCCCGAAGGACGACCGCCGCACCCGCCTTGGGATCATGGATTACGACGGCGCGAACCTCGAATACCTGACCGACAGCAATTCCATCGTGCTTGCGCCGCGCTTCTCGCCCGACGGCAACCGGGTGCTGTACACCAGCTACGAAACGGGCAGCCCTCGTATCCACGTGCTAGACGTGAACACCGTGCAGCGTCGTGTGCTTGAAAACGAAGCCGGGGCCATGTCGGTCGGCGCAGCCTTCAGCCCCGACGGCAGCCGCGTGATCTACTCGCTGGCGCGTGGCGGCAACTCGGACCTGTACGAGCTGAACATGGCCAGCGGCCAGACCCGCCAGCTGACCTCTGCTCCGTCGATCGAGACCTCGCCCAGCATGTCGCCGGACGGCCGGTTCATCGTGTTCGAAAGCGACCGTTCGGGCACCCAGCAGCTGTACGTCATGCCGGCCTCGGGCGGCGAGGCGACGCGGATCAGCTCGGGCGCGGGCCGATACGGTGCGCCCGTCTGGTCGCCGCGAGGTGACATGATCGCCTTCGTGAAGCAGAACAACGGCCGCTTCCACATCGGCGTGATGCGCACCGACGGGTCCGAGGAACGGCTGCTGACCGCCTCGTTCCTCGACGAAAGCCCCAGCTGGTCGCCGAATGGCCGGGTGATCATGTTCACCCGCGAAAGCCAGGGTGCCAGCGGTGCGCCGTCGCTGTACTCGGTCGACATCTCGGGCCGCAACCTGCGCCGGGTCCCGCTTGACGGCGCCGCGTCGGACCCCGCGTGGTCGCCGTTGCTGCAGTAAACGCCAGAGATTCCCAATCCCCGTGCGAGATGCTAGGATAATGGCATCGAGCACCCAATGACCCAACGAGGCATGACCAAATGACCCCCTTCCGGATTGCCATCGGCGCGCTGGCGCTGGCCGCCGTTGCGGCCTGTTCGCAGAACGAGCCCTACGGTTATGGCGCGGGCGACGACCCGCTGACCAACCCCGACGCCTACGATCCGAACAACCCGAACGCGGGCGATCCGTCGAACCCGGCGTCTCCGGCCTACTTCACCGCAACGGTCGGCGACCGCGTGCTGTTCGAGGTCGACCAGAGCACCCTGAACCCGACCGCGACGGCGATCCTTGCGCGTCAGGCCGAGTGGCTGAACGCGAACCCCGAATACACCGCCACCATCGAAGGCCACGCCGACGAGCAGGGCACGCGGGTCTACAACTTCAACCTCGGCGAACGGCGCGCGAACTCTGTTCGCGAGTACCTGATCTCGCAAGGGGTTGCGGCGAACCGCCTGCAGACCATCTCTTACGGCAAGGAACGCCCGCTGGAGATCTGTTCGGAAGAGGCGTGTTACCAGAAGAACCGCCGTGCCGTGACCGTTCTGGCGGTCGGCACGGGCGTCTGACCGGACTGACGGAGGAAACGACGTGAAGCGCGTGACGAAAGCGGGATTGCTGGCCCTGTCGCTGTTGGCGGCTGTTCCGGCGGCGGCGCAGGACAGCACCCTGGCGGATATCCGGCAGGAGCTGTCGATCCTGTATGTCGAGATCCAGCGTCTGAAGCGCGAACTGTCGACCACCGGAAACCCCAACGTGGCGCTTGGCGGCGCCACGGCCATCGAACGGCTTGACCGGATCGAGGCAGAGCTTCAGCGCCTGACGGCCGAGGCCGAGCAGATGGAAATGAAGGTCAACCGCGTGGTCACCGACGGCACCAACCGCATCGGCGACCTGGAATTCCGCCTGTGCGAGCTGGAGGCCGATTGCGACATCGGCACATTGGGCGAGACCTCGACGCTTGGCGGGGTTGAAACCGGACCGGCGGCGGCTCCTCAGGTCGACGCCACCCTGCCCGCCGCTCCGACCGGCGAGCCGACCACCGGCGGCGGCGAGCTTGCGATGAGCGAGCAGACCGACTTCGACAACGCGAAGGCGGCCTATGACGCAGGCGAATTCGCGCAGGCGGCGCAGTTGTTCCGTGGCTTTACCGACACCTACCCCGGCGGCCCACTGAACGCCGAAGCGCATTACCTGCGGGGCGAGGCTTTGCGGTCCACCGGCGACACCGCAGGTGCGGCGCGCGCTTTCCTCGACAGCTTCAAAAGCAGCCCGGACGGCACCCGTGCCCCGGCCTCGTTGCTGAACCTCGGCGTCTCGCTGGGGGAACTGGGTCAGGTCGAGGAAGCCTGCGTGATGCTTGCTCAGGTCGGCCAGCGTTTCCCCGGCACGGCGCAGGCCGAGAACGCCGTCGCCCGGTCGCAGTCGCTGGCCTGCCAGTGACCCAGCCCGCCGGGGCGGCGCTCGAGGCGCATCTCGCGGCGTTCTCCCAATCCACCCCAATGGCCGTCGCGGTCTCGGGCGGCGGTGACTCCCTCGCATTGCTGCATCTGCTGCACGACCGGGGTCTCGTGGCCGCGGCGCTGACCGTCGACCACGGCCTGCGCCCCGAGGCGACCGACGAGGCGCGCATGGTCGCAGGCATCTGCGACAGGCTCGGGGTCCGCCATGCCACGCTCAACTGGCGCTGGGACGGCGACGGCAACCTGTCGGAAGCCGCGCGCGTAGGTCGCTATGCCGCGCTGGCCGAATGGTGCCGCGCCGAAGGACTGATGACCTGCGCGCTCGGCCACACCCGCGACGACAATGTCGAGAGCTTCTTCATGGGCCTGTCGCGCGGCGCTGGCCTTGACGGTTTGTGCGGCATGCGCCCGGTGTTCGACCGGGACGGCGTCGCCTTCCACCGCCCCTTGCTTGGCGCGTCGCGCGAAGCGCTGCGCGACGACCTGCGGGCGCGCGGCGTGGACTGGGCAGAGGATCCGACGAACAGCGACACCTCGTATGACCGCGCGCGAATCCGCGCGGCCTTGGCGGCGCTCGACCTGCCGGACGCCTCGATTGCCCAATCCATAGGCAACCTTGCCGCGACCCGCCGCGACATCGGCGAGGAATTGCTGCATCGCCTTTCAGGGCATTGGCGCCTTGATGGTCCCGATATTGTGATCGACCTCGGCGCGTGGTCGCAGCTGACCGCCGAGTTCCGCCGCCGCACCCTTACGGCGGCGCTGCGGTTCCACACGGCTGCACAGCATGCCCCCCGCGGCGCGGCTTTGATGCGTATGGTCAACCGCGACTGGACCGGCGATCCGGGACCGGCGACGCTGGCCGGGTGCGCTATCGGCGCCGAGGCCGCCCAGCTTCGCATCGGGCGCGAGGCCGCAGCCACCCCGCCCGCCGTAAGCACCCGCGACACATGGGACAATCGCTGGACCGTGGAGGGCGCGCACAGCCCCGACACGGTGATCCGCGCGCTTGGCGAGGCTGGTGCCGCGCGGCTTGATCCAGACTGGAAGGCCGGCACCCTGCCGCGCCGGTCCATGCTGGCCGCGCCATCGGTCTGGCGCGGCGACGTGCTGGTCTATTGCCCCTTCGCCCCGGTCGGAGACCCGAAGGCGCAGGAGGACTGGAACTGCGCCTCTGCCGGCGACGTCCAGAGGTTCACCGCGGCGCTGGTGTCGGCCTGACGGCGACAACCCTGCCGTGACCCTTCCGCACACCGGCGTTTCAGGTGGCCTTTCTCGTTGAAGATCCCGCTCCGATGCCTATTTTAGTCCAGCAGGTCCGCGCAGGCTCCGGCGTCGGGCAATTCTTGGAGGTCCACTTTTGGGTAACGCCAGAAATATCGCGTTTTGGGTCGTGCTGTTCCTGCTGATCCTTGCGCTGTTCAACCTGTTCAGCGGCGGTCAGTCCACGATGACGACCCGCTCGATCAGCTATTCCGAATTCGTCGAGCGCGTGCAGGATGACGAGGTCAGCTCGGTCACCATCGACGGCGAGCGTGTCCTGTTCCGCGGGAACGACGGACAGGACTACATGACCGTCCGCCCCGACGACGCGAACATCACCGACATGCTGATCACCAACAACGTGACGGTGAACGCGAAACCGCAGGAACAGTCCGGGTTCCAGACGATCCTGATGACCTTCCTGCCCTTCCTGCTGCTGATCGGCGTCTGGATCTACTTCATGAACCGGATGCAGGGCGGTGGCCGTGGCGGCGCGATGGGCTTCGGCAAGTCGCGCGCCAAGCTGCTGACCGAGAAGCATGGCCGCGTCACCTTCGACGATGTCGCCGGCATCGACGAGGCGAAGGACGAGCTGGAAGAGATCGTCGAATTCCTGCGTAACCCGCAGAAGTTCAGCCGTCTTGGCGGTAAGATCCCCAAAGGCGCGCTTCTGGTCGGCCCTCCGGGTACCGGTAAGACGCTGCTTGCCCGCGCCATCGCGGGCGAAGCGGGCGTGCCGTTCTTCACCATCTCCGGTTCTGACTTCGTCGAGATGTTCGTTGGCGTCGGCGCCAGCCGTGTCCGCGACATGTTCGAGCAGGCCAAGAAGAACGCGCCCTGCATCGTCTTCATCGACGAAATCGACGCCGTTGGCCGGTCGCGTGGCGTTGGCTACGGCGGCGGCAACGACGAGCGCGAGCAGACGCTGAACCAGCTGCTTGTCGAGATGGACGGCTTCGAGGCCAACGAAGGCATCATCATCGTCGCCGCGACCAACCGTCCCGACGTGCTGGACCCCGCCCTGCTGCGTCCCGGCCGTTTCGACCGTCAGGTGCAGGTGCCGAACCCGGACATCAAGGGCCGCGAGAAGATCCTGTCGGTCCACGCCCGCAAGGTGCCGCTGGGTCCCGACGTGGACCTGCGCATCATCGCGCGCGGTACGCCGGGCTTCTCGGGCGCCGACCTTGCGAACCTCGTGAACGAGGCGGCGCTGATGGCCGCTCGCGTGGGTCGCCGGTTCGTCACGATGGAAGACTTCGAGAACGCGAAGGACAAGGTTATGATGGGCAGCGAACGCCGCTCGATGGTCATGACCGACGACGAGAAGAAGCTGACCGCCTACCACGAGGCGGGCCATGCGATCGTCGGCCTGAACGTCCCGCAACATGACCCGATCCACAAGGCGACCATCATCCCGCGCGGCCGCGCGCTGGGTCTGGTGCTGTCGCTGCCGGAACGCGACCAGCTGTCGGTCACGCTGACCAAGTACAAGTCCAAGATCGCCATGGCGATGGGCGGACGCGTCGCGGAAGAGCTGATCTTCGGCAAGGAGAACGTGACCTCGGGCGCCGCTTCGGACATCCAGCAGGTGTCCAAGATTGCGCGAGCCATGGTGACCCAGTTCGGCTTTGCCGAGGAACTGGGCTATGTCGACTATGCCAACGAACAGCAGTCCTATCTTGGCGCTTACGGTGGCGGCACCAACCACTCTGACGACATGCAAAAGCGCATCGACGCGAAGGTGAAAGACCTGATCGACGAGGGTTACGAAGTGGCCAAGCGCATCCTCACCGAACGGAACGAGGATCTGCATCGTCTGGCACAGGGTCTGTTGGAGTATGAGACGCTGACCGGCGACGAGATCACCAAGGTGATCGCCGGCGAACCGCTGAACCGTGGCGACGACGAGGACGATCACCGCGACGACAAGGGCGGCACCGCCAGCGTCACGGCGATCCCCAAGACCAAACCCAAGGCGAAGCCTTCCGGCGACGGCGGGATGAACCCCGAACCGACCTGATCCCGGTTCTGACCAGATCTGGAAAACCCCGCGCCCCGGCGCGGGGTTTTTCTTTGGGCGGCTGCGGATTGCCGCTGGCGGGCGGCGGTGGCAGACTGCAGCCGGAAATCAGCCCAAGGAACCCGCCCGATGCCCGCGCTTGTCCGCTCCGATCTTACCGCCAAAATCGCGTGGCTTGGCCGCGTGCCCAACCGCGACGCCAGCCTGCGCGCCGAACCGCTGGATCGCGTCGACGCCGCGATGACCGGTTTCGAGGGCGAGGCGCACGGCGGGCTGACGCGGCCCTCCTGTTCGCGGTTCACCATGCTATACGAACGCGGCACCGAGATCCGAAACACCCGGCAGATCTCTATCCTGTCCGTCGAGGAACTGGCCCTGATCGCGTCGAAGATGGGGCTGGAGGCACTGGACCCCGCCCTTCTGGGCGCGTCCATGGTGGTGGAGGGCATCCCGGACTTCAGCCACGTTCCGCCCGGTTCGCGACTTCAGACGCCCGCAGGCACCGTTCTGACCATCGACCTTGAAAACGGGCCGTGCCAGTTTCCGGCGAAAGAGATCGAAAAGGAACGGCCCGGCCACGGCAAGGCGTTCAAGCCCTCGGCCGAAGGCCTGCGCGGCGTGACGGCTTGGGTCGAACGCGAGGGTCCGCTGGCCGTCGGCGACGAGATTGCTCTGTTCGTCCCGACCCAGCGCGCTTGGGCGCCGATGGCGATGGCGGCGCAGTAAGGCGCGATCAGTAGAAACTTTGCGGGTCGATATCGATCGACAGGCGCAGGTTGTTGGGCAGCCTGATCTGCGCCACCCACTGCGCCAGCGCCGCCTGTAACGGCGCGGTTTTCTCGGCCTTCACCAGCAGCCGCACCCGGTGCCGTCCCCGGATCCGGGCAATCGGCGCCGGGGCCGGGCCGTAGACCTGCGCCCCGATCCGCCGCAGCGGCCCGTCAGCCCGCGACAAGGCTCCGCCGACGTCGAAAGCCTCTTGCGCGTCGGGGGAGGACAGCACGATACCGGCCATCCGGCCATAGGGCGGCACGCCGGCTGCCTTTCGTTCGGCCGCCTCTGCGCGCCAAAAGCCTTCCTCGTCGCCCGACAGGATCGCCCGGATCACCGGATGCTCGGGCTGGAAGGTCTGCAACAGCGCGATGCCCGCTCTTTCCGCCCGCCCTGCCCGGCCCGCCACCTGCCGCATCAACTGGAACGTCCGCTCTGCCGCGCGCAGGTCCGAGCCCTGAAGCCCGAGGTCGGCGTCGATCACGCCGACCAAGGTCAGCAGCGGAAAGTTGTGGCCCTTCGCGACCAATTGCGTGCCGATCACGATATCCGCCGCGCCGGACGCGATTTCCTCGACCTTGGCTTTCAAAGCCCGCGCCGAGCCGAACAGGTCCGACGACAGCACCGCGATCCGCGCGTCGGGGAACAGTTCCGCCGCTTCCTCGTGCAATCGCTCGACGCCGGGGCCGACCGGGGCCAGCTTGTCTTCCGCCTCGCAAGACGGGCAGACCGTGGGCATAGGTTTCGTCTCGCCGCACTGGTGGCACACCAGCCGCTTCAGAAACCGGTGCTCGACCATCCGGGCGTCGCAGTGGTCGCAGGCAATCTGGTGGCCGCAGGCCCGGCAGATGGTGACCGGGGCATAGCCGCGCCGGTTCAGAAACAGCAGCGATTGCTCGCCAGCCTCAAGCCGTTCGCGCACCGCTGCCTGCAACGACGGCGACACCCAGCGGCTGGAAGGAAGCTCTTCGTCCCGCATGTCGATCGCGGACATATCCGGCAATTCGGACGCCCCAAAGCGTGATTTCAGCTCTAGCCTTGTATATTTCCCGCTTTCGGCATTGACCCAGCTTTCCAGCGACGGGGTGGCCGACGCAAGGATCACCTGCGCGGACGCGATGGACGCGCGCAGCACTGCCATGTCGCGGGCATTGTACAGGACGCCATCTTCCTGCTTGTACGAGGTATCGTGTTCCTCGTCGATGACGATCAATCCAAGATCGCGGAAGGGCAGAAACAGCGCCGAGCGCGCGCCGACGACAAGCTGCGCGCCGCCCTCGCCCACCATCTTCCACGCCCGCCGCCGCTCGGTCATCGTTACGCCCGAGTGCCATTCGGTCGGCATCGCACCGAACCGCGCCTCGACCCGCTTCAGGAACTCCGCCGTCAGCGCGATCTCGGGCAGCAGCACCAACGCCTGCCGCCCCCGGCGCAGGCATTCGGCCACGGCTTCAAGGTAGACTTCCGTTTTGCCAGAGCCGGTTACGCCCTTCAGCAGCGTTGTGCCGTAGGCCCCCGACCGGATCGCGGCTGCCAGCGCCTCGGCCCCCGCGGCCTGATCGCCGGTCAGTTCCTTGCCCGGCAGCTCGGGGTCCAATAGCGGGTACGGCAGGTCGCGCGGGCTTTCCTCTTCTGACACGGCGCCCTGTTTCACCAACCCCTTCACGACCGACGATGTCACGCCCGCCGTCTCTGCCAGTTCGCCAAGCGTGAAGGACAGCCCGCCGTATTCCTTCAGCACCTCCAGCACGCGGCGACGGGCGTCAGTCATGCGGTCGGGCTCGGACTGCCCCAACCGGTAGACCTTGCGCATCGAGGGTGGATCGCCCAGCCCGGGCGAGCGCGTCGCCAGCCGCAGCATCGCGGGCATCGGGGTCAGCGTGTAGTCCGCCGCCCGCCCAAGGAATTGTCGCATTTCGTCAAGCATCGGGGCAGCGTCCAGCACCCTGATCACGCTGCGAATCTTCGATATGTCAAAGTCGCCGCGGCCCGGCCCCCAGACGACGCCCAGCACTTTGCGGGGTCCAAGCGGCACCTCTACGAAGGCGCCGACAAAGCATCCGCCCTCGGGCGCCTTGTAGTCCAGCAGGCGGTCGAGCGGCTGCGTGGTCAGCACGCCAACCAGTGCGCCCTCCTCGAAATGCGACGGCAGTTCGCTCACGCGTCTCCCTCGCGCGTCATGTCTTCGTATAGCCAGACCATGCGGTCGACGAACCATGCCTTCCCGCCCATGGCAAGGGCCAGTCCGGCCAGACGGTAGATGTCCATGATGCGCCCTCTCGCCGGTGGACGGCCCGGTTCTACTTTAACACTCCGTTGGCATGCGCTAACAGTGCCCCAACCGCAAGCGTCCCCCTAGGAGGCCCAGATGAAATTCTTCGTAGACACCGCAGACGTCGATGCGATCCGCGAGCTTCACGAGCTCGGCATGGTCGACGGTGTGACCACCAACCCCTCGCTGATCATGAAGTCCGGCCGTGACATCAAGGAAGTCACCAAGGAAATCTGCGACATGGTCGACGGCCCCGTGTCCGCCGAGACCGTGGCGCTGGACGCCGAAGGCATGATCGCCGAAGGCCGCGAGCTTAAGAAGATCGCCGACAACATCACGATCAAGGTGCCGCTGACCTGGGACGGCCTGAAGGCCTGCAAGGTGCTGTCGGGCGAAGGCAACATGGTCAACGTGACCCTGTGCTTCTCGGCCAACCAGGCGCTGCTGGCGGCCAAGGCCGGCGCGACGTTCATCTCGCCCTTCATCGGCCGCCTCGACGACCTGAACCTCGACGGGATGGAACTGATCGCCGACATCCGCGAGATCTATGACAACTACGGCTTCGAGACCCAGATCCTTGCGGCCTCGATCCGCTCGGCCAACCATATGTCCGAAGCCGCCAAGATCGGCGCCGACGTGGCCACCGCGCCGCCCGCCGTGATCAAGGCGATGGCGAACCACGTCCTGACGGACAAGGGGCTCGATGCCTTCATGAAGGACTGGGAAAAGACGGGTCAGAAGATCCTCTGATCCAGTCGATCCAGATGCAAAAGGCCGCCGGACATCCCGGCGGCCTTTTTCGTGGCGCATCTCGCGACCACGGTCAGAACTTCGGCCGCCCGAACTTCCAGTCGGGCCAGTGCTTGCGCATCTCGGTCGCGTCGTCGCGGGTGCGATACTCCAGCGCCTCGAAATTCGCTTTCAGCCGTTTCAGTTCCGCCCGGTCCAGCGTGACGCCCAGCCCCGGCCCCTCCGGCACCTTTACAGCCCCGTCCACGATGGGCAGCTTGCCGCCCTCGATCACCTCGTCGGTCTGCCACGGCTGGTGCGTGTCGCAGTCGTAGGTCAGGTTCGGCGTCGCCGCCGCCAGATGCGTCATCGCCGCCAGAGAGATGCCAAGGTGCGAGTTCGAGTGCATCGACAGGCCCAGCCCCCAGATCCGGCAGATCTCGGCCAAATCGCGGCTCGCCTTCAGCCCGCCCCAATAGTGGTGATCCGACAGGATCACGCGGAAGGCATCGTGTTTCATGTTGGGCGGCAGGTGGGACGGCTCGACGACATACATGTTTGTGGCCAGCGGCACGTCGGTCGCCGCCTGAATCACCGCGTTGCCGTCGATGCCCTTCGTCGGGTCTTCCAGATATTCCACCAGCCCTTCCAGCCGGGGCAGCAGGTCCAGCACCGTGTGGACATGCCAGCCTCCGTTCGGGTCGATCCGCAGCGGCGCGTCGGGGAAGGCGTCGCGCAACGCCTCGAGCCCCGCGATCTCGGCCAGCGGTTCCAGCACGCCGGCCTTCAGCTTGATCGCCTTGAACCCGTAGGCGGCGACCAGGCTTCGGGCCTCGTCGACCAGTTGTTCGGGTGACAGAACCTCGCCCCAGTCGTCAGGCTGTTCGTTCGCGTGGCCCGCGAACTTGTAGAACAGATAGGCCGAGAACGGCACCGACGGACGCACCTGCCCCCCCAGCAGATCCACCACGCGCTGCCCCGTCGCCTTGCCCAGCGCGTCCCACATCGCAACCTCGACCGCACCGCCAACCCGCAGACGCAGACGCGTCGGGGCATCGGGCAGCGCATGGGCGGTCCGCGCCCACAGTCCGTTCAGGTCGGTAACGGCCAGTCCCCGGCAAGCAGGAGCAAGCGCGGCCAGCCCGGCCAGCACATCCTCGGTACCGTAGCTTTCGCCAAGACCGATGACGCCGTCTTCTGTCTCGACCTCGATCACCGAGCGCAGGGCATAGGGCTGGTGGCAGCCCGAGTTGTTCAGCAGCGGCGGGTCGTAAAAGGCGATCGGCGTCACGCGAATGTCGGCGATGCGAAGGTCGGTCATTCTTGCTCTCTATGCTGTTGCTAGGCCCGGCGGGTTCCACGGCGCGGAAACAAGGCCCGCAGGGCCGCCGCGCCAGCGCCGACCCGCCCCCCGGGGCGGCGCTTGTCTGGCGGCACAGGCAGCGCCAGAGGTCGTCCAAGCTTGGCCGATATAAAGCGATCCGTGGCGATGTCGGTGCGCCACCCCGCAGGTCGGCGCAGCCACGGCTTCGCTCCTTATCTGTGATCGGTTCACCCGTTCACCCGGTTCGCCTCGATGTAGTCCATGTTCAGATCCTGCCCGAGCCCCGGCTCGTCGCGGCCATGAACGTAGCCGTCGGCATCCATCTCGTCGTCGATCCGGTTCTGGTATTCCTTGGGCTCGTCGTAGTCGATGAACGGATGCAGCAGCCCGCGCTCGTAGAAGGACGTGTTCGGGATCGCCAGCGCCACGGCAAGGTTGCCCGCCCCGGTGCCGTGCATCTCGCAGGACATGTGGAAGCACTCCGCCATGTTGGCGCATTTCATCGCCGGAGAGATGCCACCCACGTCCCAGACACCGGACCGGACAAGGTCGCAGGCGTCGTGCTTGACCCACTCGCCGCGGGTCCAGTGCTTGCCGGTCATCGTCTCGGGGCCAAGGATGTTCAGCCGCGAGTTCGACGTCAGCCACTTGTAAGAGGACATCGACGCCTCTTCCATCGGCTCTTCCATCCAGCGGTAGTCCAGGTCCGCCAGCTTCTCGGCCAGCCACAGCACGTCGGTGCGTGAATAGAAGTGATGCGGATCCAGCATCAGCGGAAAGTCCGGCCCCACCACCTCGCGCACGGCGGCGCAGGCCTTGTAGTCCATCCGCACGTCGGGCGCGCCGGGAACCGGCGGCATCCAGCCATGCAGCTTGATCGCCTTGTAGCCGCGCTTGACCATCCACTCGGCGAAGTTCGCGTAATCCTCGGGCGTCGCCAGCCCGTTCTCCAGATCGTCGCCGCACATCGTCGAGCCATAGGCAAGGATCTTCGGGCGATACCCGCCCAGCATCTTCCAGACCGGCATGCCCGCCGCCTTGCCCTTGAGGTCCCAAAGCGCAAGATCCACCGCCGCCAGCGCGCGGTCGGTCAACTCGCCCCCGGACAGGCGCTGCCACTTGTAGACCCCGTACCACAGCTTCTCGGTCGCCAGAGGGTCCTTGCCGATCAGGTTGGGGCGGACGAACCGCTCTAGCAGATACTCGCGCACATCGCCGCCCCGGCAGGCGACCATTCCCTGTGTGCCGTCATCGCAGGTGATGACCAGAAGCGAACTGGTGGTCTGGCTGACCGGGCCGGGGTGGCCGTGACCGTCGCTGTCGCGGACGGTGTTGGTGGAATGGCGAAAGGTGATCGCCTCGACGGTTTCGATCTTCATCAGGTGTGGTCCCCGGACAGGCGTTGCAGGAAATCGGCCCCGCGCGACAGGCAGGCGCGGGCGGCGGGCAGATGGCGCCCGCGGTTGATGAAGCCGTGGGTTACCCCCGGCTCTTGGTGGTAATCGGTGTCGACGCCCGCCTTGCGCAGCGCCTCGGCCATGTCGGCGCTTTCATCGGCCAGAACGTCCAGTTCGGCGGCAATCAGGCAGGCGGGCGGAAGCGTGGACAGATCGGTGGAATGCAGCGGCACGACCAGCGGCTCGTTACCCGCGTCGGGCGCGTACATTGAGAACAGCTCTTGCATCCGCGCGGCGCTCAGCCCCGGACCCTCGCCGAACCGGCGATAGCTGTCGCGACCGAAATCGCGGTCGTACACGCCGTAAACCAGCAGCAGCCCAACCGTGGCGCCGGGACGCGACAGCGCACAGGCGAGCGCAAGGTTGGCTCCTGCCGACGCGCCGCCAATCGCAATCCGCGCCGGATCCAGCCCAAGCGAGGCGGCGTTGTCGGCCAGCCACGCCAACGCCGCCTGCGCGTCGTTCAGACCCGCCGGATAGGGGTCGGCGGGCGCCAGCCGGTAGCTTACGGACATCACGGCCCAACCGCTTTCAGCGGCAAGCGCGCGGCAGGCTGCCTCGTTCAACGCGATGCTGCCCCCGGTCCAGCCGCCCCCGTGCAGGTACAGCAGCACCGGCGCCGTCGCCGCGTCCGAACCCCGGTACAGCCGCGCCGCCTGTGTCTGCCCGGCGGCGCCTGGATAGGTCAGGTCCTCGACCGCGGCGACGCCGGGCGCACCCTCGGCCCAGTACGCCGCCGTCGCATCGGGGTCGTTCAGCGCCTTCAGGCGCGTTTCCTCTGCCAGCGTCGCGGCCATGCCGGGCGCCAGCGCCATCTGTTCCGTCATGCGCGAAGGCTCCTTGCCCGGCCCCGCCGGGTCTGTACATGCACCGCCTCGGCGGCCGTGCCGGGCACATAGGCGCGACCGTTGTCCGCCGGCGCCTTCGCCACGTTGCGGATCACGGGGTATTTCGCGATCTCGTCCTTGACCAGTTCGACCCCCAGCCCCGGCGCGGTCGGGATCGGCAGGCAGCCATCCTCGACCTTCAGGACAGGCGTCACCACGTCGTAGCGACCCTCCCAGTCGAACTCGATGCGTTCCAGCAGCAGCGCATTCGGCACCGTGGCCATGATGTGCAACGCCGCGAACTCCGCCACCGGCCCCAACGAGCCGGAGTGCGGCGCAAGCATGATGCCGTGCGGCTCTGCCATGGTGGCGATCTTGCGCATCTGGGTGATGCCGCCGCCCCGCCCGGTGTCGGGCTGAACCACGTCGACAAGGTCGCGCTCGATATAGGGCCGCAACCCGTGCACCGTGCCGACCCGCTCTCCCGCCGCCAGAGGCACCGCCACGTGGTCCCGCAGACGTGCGAGCATGTCCAGGTTCTCGGGCGGCACCGGATCCTCGTAGAACAGAAGATCGAACGCCTCCAGTTCACGCCCCACAAGGATCGCGTCCGAGACATTCATCCACGACGGCCCGTGCGCGTCGACAGCGATGTCCATCTCCGGCCCCACCGTGTCGCGCAGCATCGCGATGCGATCGAAATCGACGATGCCGGTGAACGGCGTCTTCAGCGCGGTATAGCCCATGCCCTTCAGCGCCAGCGCCTCGTCGGCGGTATGGGCGTGGCCATAGACAGGGATACGCTCGCGGATCGCGCCGCCCAGCAACTGCCAGACCGGCGCGCCCAGCGCCTTGCCCTTGATGTCCCACAGCGCCATCTCGATCCCGGACAAAGCGCCCGAGCCCACCGTGCCGGTCAGCCCGTGCCCCATCATCGCGCGGTACAGCACGCCCCACAGCCGGTCGATCGACGAGGGATCCTCGCCCACCATCACCGTGGCGAGGTCACGCACCGCGGTTTCGACCACCCGCGGCCAGCCGGAGCATTCGCCGACGCCCGTGATCCCCTCGTCGGTCTCGATCTCGACGAACAGCCAGCAGCGCGAGCCGCGAAAGTCCGCGTCCGCCCCCATGGCGCGTGTCAGGTCGGGCCGTGCGCCCGCCTGCATCAGGTAGGTGTTGACCCCGGTGATCTTCATGCCGTCTCCACGTAGCGATGCCGCTGCCGTGTGCCGCGCTGCGACGGATCCGAGATCGGAACCGAGGACAGCAGCGCCTTGGTGTAGGGATGCTGCGGGTCGGTGATGATCTGCTCGGTCTCTCCGATCTCGACGATCTTGCCTCGGTACATCACCGCGACGCGGTCGCAGAAGTACCGGATCACCGCCATGTCGTGACTGATGAAGATGAAGGACAGCCCCATCTCGGCCTGCAGCTTCAACAGCAGGTCCAGCACCTGCGTCCGGATCGACACGTCAAGCGCGCTGGTCGGCTCGTCCGCGATCACCAGCTTCGGTTCCAGCGCGATGGCCCGCGCCACCACGATGCGCTGGCGCTGGCCGCCGCTGAACGCGTGCGGATAGCGCTCCATCATCCCTGGGTCGAGCCCCACCTCGGTCAACAGCTTCGCGACCCGCTCGTCCAGTTCCTTTCCCTGCGCGATGCCGTTGACGATCAGCGGCTCCGCGATCAGCTGCTTCACGGTCATCCGCGGGTTAAGGCTGGCGAACGGGTCCTGAAAGATCATCCGGATCTGCTGCCGCGTGTCGCGCAGTTCCTCCTTCCCGGCGGTGACAAGGTCGCGCCCTGCGTAATCCACCGACCCGGCCTGCGGATCGTAGACCCGCGCGATGCAGCGCCCGACCGTCGTCTTGCCCGAGCCGCTTTCGCCGACGATCCCCAGCGCCTCGCCCTTCCTGAGGTCAAAGCTGATCCCGTCGACCGCGCGGGTCACATCCGTCACCCGCTGCAAGAAACCCTCGCGCTTCTCGAAATGCAGCTGCAGGTCGCGCACCTTCAGGATATCCGGCGCATCCTGCGCGGGCCGGACCTTGGCGGTCGCGGGCTCCTCCAGCCGCCGCACCGCGCCCAGCAGCTTCTGCGTATACGGGTGCTCCGCGTGATAGAAGATCCGGTTCACGTCGCCCTTCTCGACCACGTGCCCCTTCTCCATCACCACCACCTCGTCGGCGATCTCGGCCACCACCCCCATATCGTGGGTAATGAACATGATCGCCATGCCGAGTTCTTCCTGCAGCCGCCGCATCAGGTCGAGGATCTCGGCCTGCGTGGTGACGTCCAGCGCGGTGGTCGGCTCGTCCGCGATCAGCACCTCGGGCCGGCAAGCCAGAGCCATCGCGATCATCGCCCGCTGCCGCATCCCGCCGGAGAACTCGAACGCATAACGGTCCACCGCCTTCTCCGGGTTCGGGATCTCCACCTGCCGCAGGCTTTCGACCGCCATCGCCTTGGCGTCCTTCTTCGACACGTCGCGGTGCAGTCGGATCGCCTCGACGATCTGGCTGCCGATGGTATGCACCGGCGACAGCGAGGACATCGGCTCCTGAAAGATCATGCCGACGCGCCCGCCCCGGATCGCCCGGATCTCGCGGCCTCGCGGGTCCAGCGCGGTCAGCTCGATGGTCTCGCCGCTCTCGGGGTTGAACAGGATGCGCCCGCCGTTGATGACACCCGGGCGCGGCACCATGTTCAAAATCGTCCGCGCGGTGACCGACTTTCCTGACCCGCTTTCGCCGACGACGCAGGTGGTCTTGCCCCGGTGCAGGTCGAAGCTGATCCCGTGCAGCACGTCCAGCATCCCCTGCCGCACGTTGAACCCGACGTTCAGGTTCTCGATCTGGATGACAGGCCGGCTCATCGCGCGCGCCCTCCCTGCTTCTTCTCTTTCCAAATACCTCCGGGGAGCGCGAGGGGCGGCGCCCCTCGCTCCGACGCCCACGCCATTCGGATCGCCGGGCGGGCCGGCCGGTCAGTGACTGTAGGGATCTGCCGCATCGCGCATTCCGTCTCCGAGGAAGTTGAAGGCCAGCACCGCCACCACGACGAAGCCACCGGGGATGAACAGCCAGGGCGCCTGGCTGATCGAGCGGATGTTCTGCGCCTCTTTCAGCAGGACCCCCCACGAGATCGCGGGCGGCTGCAGGCCGAGGCCGAGGAACGACAACGAGGTTTCGGCAAGGATCATCAGCGGGATCGCCAGCGTCAGCGAGGCGATGATGTGCGAGGTCAGCGACGGCAGCATGTGCCGCACGATGATCCGCCGCTCGCTCGCGCCGTCGAGACGGGCGGCGATCACGAAATCCTCGTTCTTCATCGCAAGGAAGCGGCCGCGCACCACCCGGCCCAGTTCGGTCCAGCCCACCAGCGACACGATCAGGGTGATCACGAAATACTGCTGGTAGACCGGCCATGACGGCGGCAGCGCCGCGGCCAGCGCCAGCCAGATCGGGATGGTCGGCAGCGACAGAACGAACTCGATCAGCCGCTGGATCACCGCGTCCACGCGACCGCCGTAATAGCCCGACGCCCCGCCCAGCGCGATGCCCAGCACCATCGCGATGGCCACGCCCACAAGGCCGATCGACATCGACACGCGGGTGCCATAGACGACCCTGCTGAACATGTCCCGGCCCAGCCGGTCGGCGCCGAAGATGTAGAAGTTGTCGCGCGGCTTCTCGGTCGCCAGCAGGTGCACGTCCCAGTCGAACAGCCCCCACATCCGGTATTCCTCGCCGCGCCCGAACAGCGTGAGGTACGTCTTCTCGCCCGACGGCACGTATGTGATCGCCAGCGTCTCGGGGTCGCGCTCGCGGTCCATCTCCCAGACGTAGGGCTTGATCCGCCAGCCGTCTTCGCTGCGGTCGATGAAGTGGACCATCTGCGGCGGGTGGTAGACGCCGCGCCGGTTCTGCTGCGTGGGATCGTTCGGCGCCACGATCTCGCAGAACAGCGCGATCAGGTACATCAGGCCGATCACCCACAGCCCGATCATCGCCAGCTTGTGCCGCCGGAACGCCCACCAGATCAGCTGCCACTGGCTTGCGATGGCGACATCGCGGCCGCGGTGGCCGGTCTCTGCTGCGATTTCCGCGGTGTCGGCGGCGGTCTCGCCCATGGCTTCGGTCGTGTCAGTCATATTTCACCCGCGGGTCCAGAAGGACGAGGAGGATGTCAGAGATCAGCATGCCCACCACCGTCAGCGACGACAGCAGCAGCACGAAGGCGCCGGCAAGGTACATGTCCTGCGCCAGCAGCGCCTGCAGCATCAGCGGCCCCGCCGTGGGCAGCGACAGCACGATGGCGGTGACGACCGCGCCCGAGACGAGGTTGGGCAGCACCCAGCCGATGGTCGAGATGAACGGGTTCAGCGCGACTCGGACCGGGTATTTCATGATCAGCCAGAATTCGGACAGACCCTTGGCGCGGGCGGTGTCCACGTAGGGACGGTGCAGTTCGTCCAACAGGTTGGCGCGCATGATGCGGATCAGCGAAGCGGTGGCCGAGGTGCCCAGAACGATCACCGGCAGCCAAAGATGCTGGATCAGGTCCCAGACCTTGGCCCAGCTCCACGGGGCGTTCTTGTATTCGTTCGAGAACAGGCCACCGACGTCGGCGCCGAAGTGGACGACGCCGATGTACATCAGGATCAGCGCCAGCAGGAAATTCGGGGTCGCGAGGCCGATGAAGCCCAGCGTGGTGGCGACGTAGTCGCCGATGGAATACTTGCGAACGGCCGAGTAGACGCCGATCGGAAAGGCGACGGCCCAGGTGAACAACAGCGTCGCGAAAGACAGCGTGACCGTCAGCGCCATGCGGCCCCAGATCAGATCGCTGACCGGCTGCCGCCATTCGAACGACATGCCGAAATCGCCCTGCAGCAGGTTGCCGACCCAGCGGAAGTATTGAACGTACAGCGGCTTATCGAGCCCGAAGCGTTCGCGCAGGTTCTCGATCGACGCTTGATCCAGCACCTCGTTCGATTCACCCAGCTTGGCGATATAGGTCGTGAGATAGTCGCCCGGAGGCGCCTGGATCAGCAGGAACGCCACGATGGAGACGGCGAAGAGAAACGGGATCATCCAGAAGATCCGCTTCAGGATATAGCGCAACAGCATGGCGTGGCTTTCTGCGGATGGTGCGCGCAGGCGCGCACCCTACGGACAGGAAGGGGTGGTGACACGCCCGGCTCGTAACGGTGCGCGCGGGGGCGCACCCTACGGGCAGGATGGGTGGACACGCGTGGCCGCACCCAGCGAACCCCAACTCGTAGGGTGCGCGCTATGCGCGCACCCTTTGGAAGTTGTAAGACTTACTTCTTCCAGTAGTAGGTTGCCGGAAGCGTCGGCGCCGGGTCCGGATACATCCACGAAGCGGGGATCGAGGGCGGCACGTTGCCCAGATCCTTCTTCACGACGCCGACAAGGTTCGGAGCCAGCGAGATGCCGATGATCTCCATCTCGTCCGCCGCCATCTGGTGGATCTCGCGGAAGATATCCAGCGCCTTGTCCTGATCGGCTTCCTTCTTGAAGGCGTCGTACAGTTCGAGACGCTTCTTCATCGACTCCGAGGGCTCTTCGCCGTCAGCACCGCCGGACAGGTACCAGCGGGTCCACGGGATCGCGAACCACGAGGCCTGCGGGTGAACCGCCAGCACGTCACGCGGGCTGAGGGTCGGGTCCAGACCACCCGGCGCGCCCCAGACCATGAAGTCATGCTCGTTGGCCTCGCCGCGCGAGTAGTAGATCGACCGTTCGACGGACGAGATGTTCAGCTCGACGCCGATCTCTTCCCACTGCTCGCTGATGATCTCCAGCGAGTCGCCCCAGTCCGGCTGCTCGATGCCCGTGTACTGGACATTGAAGGTGAACCGGCGGCCGTCCGGCAGAAGGCGATAGCCGTCGCCGTCACGCTCGGCATAACCGGCCTCGTCCAGCAGTTCGTTGGCGCGGTCGGGATCGTAATCCGTGAACTGGGTGCCAAGCTGCTCGTTGTAGAGCCCGTGGTCGGGGCGCGGCCCGATCTGCCACGGAATGCCCTGGCCCTGGTACACGATGTCGATGATCTCTTCCCGATCGATCGCCAGCGACAGCGCCTCGCGGACCAGCTTGTTGCGGATCATCTCGCGCATCACCGGGTCTTTGTGGGTGTGGTTGAAGTGGATCGCCATGGTGTTCGAGTTCGAGTTCACCATATCCAGGATGTTGATCCCCGCCTTCTCGGCGTTCTCGGCAAAGACGGGCTTGTTGGCCAGTCCCGAGATCCGGCGACGCTGCATGTCGATGTTGCCGGCAATCGCCTCGAGAACGAGGGTTTCATTGTCCTGCGCCACGTTCTGCTCGACCGCGTCGATGTAGGGAAGCTGGTTTCCGTCGGTATCGACCTGCCAGAAATACGGGTTGCGCTCCATCACCACCTGGGTGGCGCCGGCGTTGTACTCGCCGCCTTCGACGACGACCCACGGGTCCAGCGTCGGACGCTCGGCGTTGGCCCAGCGGTTCGGAGCCTCGACCTCGCCGCACTTCAGGCGGAACAGGGCCGGCCAGTCCTCGACGGCCTCGGTCTCGTCGACCATCGACTGAACGTCCGCGTTGTAGGTCGGGTGGAACTGCTCGCAATAGTGCTTGGCCCACAGGACCGGCTCCTGCGCCAGCGGGGTCGCCAGCTCTGTCAGGAAGGTGCCGTAGGGCGCCGCGAACTTCAGGATGACGGTGTAATCGTCGACCTTCTCGGCGGTCATCGCCTCGCCGTTGACCACGAAGCGCGCCGGCGGGTTCGGATAGAACTCTTCGTTGTGCAGCAGGTCGTTGACGAAGAACAGGATGTCGTCCGCGGTGAACGGCTCGCCGTCCGACCACTTCATGCCCGCACGCAGGTGGAAGGTGAACTCGGAGCCCTCCTCGTTGACCTCCCAGCTTTCCGCAACGTTCGGGATCACTTCCGAGAAGTCGGGCTTCCAGCGGGTCAGGCCCTGGTTGCCGATGAACCGCAGGATCGAGTTGTGGTCATTCGAACCGCCAAGGACGCGGCGGATCTTGCCGCCATAGGTGCCCACCGACTCGAACGGCGTCACGACCTCGGGGCTCTCTGGCAGCCGTTCCTCCACCGGCGGCAGATCCCCGGCCGCGACACGCTCTGCCAGAGCGGGGGCCTCCTGATAGGCAAGGGCCGATAGCGGGCTCAGCATCACGCCAAGAGCCGCACCGGCAAACGTCAATGGGCGCAGTCCGCGCCAGAATACTGTCATCAGATTTTCCTCCCATTGCCGGGACTCGTTGAGGTCCCGCCGGGTCAAACCGTGCCACCAGTTGTCATCAGTTGTCAAACAATTAAAACGATGCTGTAATGTGGTTGTCAGACCGGATCTGCGCTATGCCGAACGCGGGGAGGTCACGCAAAAGCGGGACAGACAATTGAACGACACCGGCGACAGGACAACGGAAGAAGCCAGGAACCTCTTGCGAGAGACCGCGCGCGACAGCGGCGCGGGGGCCGGGCCGCGTCTGGAAGAACAGATTTATCAATCACTTCTCGAACGTATCCAGTCCGGCACCTATGGGCTTGGGCAACGGCTGCCGTCCGAGATGGAATTGTCGTCGGAATTCGGCGTGTCGCGCCCCGTCGTGCGCGCGGCGCTGGCCCGGCTTCGGGACGCCGGACTGGTCACCTCGCGCCGGGGCGCGGGCAGCTTCGTCAGTTCCGGGGATTCGGACTCCGAGGGCGGGTTCACCCCGATCGGGTCGATCGACGACATGACCGCCTTCTTCGACTACCGGCGGATGATAGAGACGCGCACCGCCGCGCTGGCCGCTGGCCGCGCCTCGCCCGAGCAGGTGGCCGATCTGCGGCGGCGGCTGACGCAGATGGACAAGGACATCGAGGCGGGCGTCGCCACGGTCGAGCAAGACGTGAATTTCCACATCCGCATCGCCGAGATCGCGGGCAACCGGTTCCTGCTGGAAACGCTGCACATGCTGCGGCCGCACACCATGTTCATGGGCCATTTCCTGCGCCGCCTGACCGCGTCCGGATATGCCCGTGGCAAGGCCGGGATGCGGAACGAACACTACGGAATCGTCGACGCGATCGAGGCCGGCGACAGCAAGGCCGCGGAACGGGCGATGGACCAGCACCTCGCCGCCTCGCGCGAGAGGATATTCAAGGGAGTCTAGGGAGGAGACATGCAGGTAGAATGCGTGCTGCCAAGCCGTTCGCAGCTTGGCGAGGGTGCCGTGTGGGATGATCGCGGGCAGGCCCTGTGGTGGGTCGACATAAAGGCCGGCCTGATTCACCGCACCGAGGAAAGCGGCGCCAACATCACCTTCGACTTCGGCGAACCGGTCGGCTGTTTCGCGATCCGCGAACAGGGCGGGATGGTGGTCGCGGCCAAAAGCGGCTTCTGGCTGTTTGACCCGGACACCGGCGAACGGTCCGAGCTGACAGACCCCGAGGCGGATCTTCCCGGCAATCGGTTCAACGACGGCACCACCGACATGCAGGGCCGGTTCTGGGCCGGGACGATGAAAGACGATGGCGGCCCTCCTGCACCGCAGGGCGCGTTCTACCGCATGGACCCGGATTTCTCGGTCACCAAGTGGAAGGACGGCATCTTCACCACCAACGGCCTCGCCTTCTCGCCCGACGGCCGGACGATGTACTTCTCCGATTCCAACCCGGACGTCCGCACGATCTGGGCCGCCGACTACGACACCGATACCGGCTCGCCGGGCGAGCCGCGCGTGTTCTTCGACACCCGCGTCGTGCCGGGGCGGCCCGACGGCGGCACGGTCGATGCCGATGGCTGTTATTGGCAAGCGGGCGTCGGCGGCTGGCAGTTGTACCGCATCACACCGGACGGGACGGTCGACATGACCATCGACATGCCGGTGGAACGGCCCACCAAGCCGATGTGGGGCGGCGCGAACCTCGATATCCTCTATGTCACGTCCATCGGTGCGGCGGACGACCCGAAACAGCCCGAGGCCGGCAGCCTGTTCGCCGTCACCGGCACCGGCTGTCAGGGCGTCCCGCAGGCCCGCTTCCCCGGCTGAAACTTTGTCCCCGGCCCTCTGCCATCGCACGGGGCCGGTTCACCACACGACGCCCGCAGCCCCCGGCTGCCTTGACCTGACCAGACATTCCGGGACGCCGCGCCAGCACCGCGGGCCATCCCCGGCCCCGTTCAGAACCCGAAAAGGCATTTCCAATGAAGATCACCGGCCTTCGCAGCTATATGTCCGCCGATCGCGACCGCCCGCGCGTTCTGGTCGCCATCGACACCGACGAGGGCATCACAGGTTGGGGCGAGTGCTATAACCACGGGCCCGACCGCGCGCTGCCGCCCTTGCTGGACTACCTCTACCTCCAGATCGAAGGCGAGGACGCCACCTGCATCGAACGGCTGATCCTCAAGCTGCTGCAACAGTCGCGCTTTCCGCCCGGCGCCATGGGGCTGGCCGCGATCTCGGGCATCGATCATGCGCTGTGGGACCTGAACGCAAAGGCGCTTGGCGTGCCGGTCTACCGGCTGCTGGGCGGCCACGTCCGCGACCGGGTGCGGGTCTACCTGGGCGTCTACTCGGCGCCCGAGCCCGAGGACATCCGTGACTTCTGCACCGCGAAGAACGAGGAATACGGGCTGACGGCGTTCAAACTGTCCCCCTACCGCAACGATATCCACGCGGAACCTTGGGGCAAGGTGCTGAAGGCCACCGGCGACTGGGTCGAGAAAACCGCCGCGCTGTGTCCGGACTTCGAGTTCGCCTATGACGCCCACGCCAAGCTGTGGGAACCGTGGCAGGCCGCGCAACTGGGCGACGTGCTGGCCCCGCACCACCCGCTGTTTTACGAAGAACCCATGCGACCAGAAAACATCGACGCGTGGGGGGCTCTCAAGAAGCAACTGAAAGTGCCGCTTGCCACGGGCGAGTCGCTGTACAACCGCTGGGAATTCCTGCGGCTGCTACAGGCCGGGGGCGCCGATATCGTGCAGCCCGACATCTGCGTGGTGGGCGGGCTTTACGAAATGCGCAAGATCGCCGCGCTGGCCGAGGCGTTCTACGTGAACGTCGCGCCGCACAACCCGATGGGACCGCTGGCGACGGCGGTGAACCTGCACTTCTCTGCCGCCTGCCCCAACTTCAAGATCCTCGAATACCGCCTGCCGCACGGTGCCGCCTATACCGGGCACGGGCTGTCGGACAGCGACGAAAGCGCGGCTTACGTCAAGGATCCCTACCTGCCGGTCGACGGGCACCTGGACCTTCGCCCCGACCGTCCCGGCTGGGGCGTGGAGATCGACGAGGATTACCTGAAGACCGACCGCTACGTGCACTGGGAGCGCAAACTGCCCAAACGCCCCGACGGGTCCATCGCCTTCCCATGACGGCTGATGCGCTTCGCTCCCGGCTTCAGGACCTGACCGGCTGGTCGCCGCGCCCGGCCACGCTGCTGTCGCAAAAGGCGTCACGCTCCGACGGCGGCTTGCCGCTGGAAGAACTCGTGCTGCGGGGCCCGCGCGGCCCGATGCCCGCGACGCTTATCCTGCCGGACCGGCGCCTCCCCTGCCCCGCGGTGCTGTACTGCCATGCCCATGGCGGCGACTATCGCCTTGGACGCCGCGAGATGATGCAGGGCAGCCGGTTCCTGCAGGCCCCGGGCTACGGCGCGGCGCTGGCCAACGCCGGCTTCGCCGCCCTTTGCGTCGACATGGCCGGCTTCGGCGACCGCCGCGACGAGGGCGACGAGAACGACATGGCCAAGGCGCTGTTCTGGCGGGGCGAAAGCCTGTTCGGCCACATGCTGAACGACCTTGGCGCGGCCTTCGGCTATCTCGCCCAGCGCGCCGATATAGACGCGTCCCGCATCTTCACGCTGGGCCTGTCGATGGGCGCGGCGCATGCCTACTGGCTTGCCGCGCTGGAACCGCGTGTGGCGGGCTGCGCGCACCTGTGCATGCTGGCCGACATCGCCCCGCTGATCGAGGACGGCACCCACGCGCGCCACGGCTTCTACCTGTCCGTGCCCGGTTTCCTCAACCTCGCCGAGGCGGGCGACGTCGCCGGCCTGATCGCGCCCCGCCCGCAGTTTGCCTGCCACGGCGGCAAGGACCACCTGACGCCGCCCGCTGCCCGCGACGCGGCGCTGACCCGGCTGCGCGCGGCTTATGCCAACCACGACCCGGCACTGACCTGCGCCATCGACCCGGACGCCGGGCACGGAGAAACCGCGCCGATGCGCGTCGCCGTGCTGGATTTCCTTGCCCGCGCCGCCGCGCGCGGGCACCACGACTTCAACTGAACAGGGAGTGAGACCATGAAACGACTGCTGATCACCGGCGCCGGGGGCAACCTCGGCCGCCAGATGCGCGCCCGGCTGGGCGACCTTGCCGAGATTGTGCGCCTGGCCGACCGCGGCGGCATGGACCCGGCGGGCGACAACGAAGAGGTCGTGACCTGCGACCTTGGCGACGCCGAGGCGGTGTCGAAGATGGTGGAAGGCTGCGACGCCATCGTCCACTTCGGCGGCCAGCCGGTCGAGGCGCCGTGGAGCGTCGTGAAGAACGCCAACATCGACGGGATGTACAACCTGTACGAGGCCTGCCGCATCCATGGCTGCAAGCGCGTCGTCTTCGCCAGTTCGAACCACGCGGTCGGGTTCTTCAAGCAAAACGAGGTGATCGACAACACGGTCTACCCCAAGCCAGACGGCCTGTACGGCGTGTCCAAGGTGTTCGGCGAGATGCTCGCCTCGATGTATTTCGAGAAGTTCGGGATCGAGACCGCCTCGATCCGCATCGGCTCGTGCTTCCCGGAACCGGCGAACCACCGCGCGCTGACCACGTGGCTTAGCTTCGACGATCTCGAACGCCTGATCCGCCGCTGCCTGGATGTGCCACGGCTCGGTTGCCCGGTGATCTATGGCAACTCCGCCAACACCGCGAACTTCTGGGACAATTCCAAGGTTGCATGGCTCGGCTGGAAACCGCAGGACAATGCCGAGGATTACCGCGACGCGGTCAACGCCAAATGCGAAAAGCCCGCGGCGGATGCGCCCGACGTGGTCTATCAGGGCGGCGGCTTCACGGCGGACGGCATACATCAGGAGTAAGGAACGGACATGAGCGACGACTGGATCGCGGTCGACTGGGGCACCAGCCACCTGAGGGCGTGGGCGATGACGGGGCCGGAGATCCGCGCCTCGGCCCACAGCGAGGACGGCATGGGCCGCCTGTCGCCCGAGGCGTTCGAACCGGCGCTGCTGAAGCTGGTCGAGCCGTGGCTGAAGCCGGAAGGCGCCACGCCGGTCGTCGCCTGCGGCATGGTCGGCGCCAGGCAGGGCTGGGTCGAGGCGCCCTATCGCCCGGTGCCCTGCGCGCCGGCCGGCGGCGGCCTGATCCGGGCGCTGGTGCATGACGAACGTCTCGACGTGCGGATCATCCCCGGCCTGTCGCAAGCGTCCCCCGCCGACGTGATGCGCGGCGAGGAAACACAGATCGCGGGCTTCGTGGCGGCCAATCCCGAATACGACGGCATCCTCTGCCTGCCCGGCACCCACACCAAGTGGGCCCACATCAGCGCGCGGGAGGTCGTCAGCTTCCGCACCTTCATGTCGGGCGAACTTTTCGCGCTGATCGCGGGCCAGTCGGTCCTGCGCCACAGCGTGACGACCGAGGGCTTCGACGGCGACGCCTTTCTCGAGGCGGTGTCGGAATCGCTCTCGCGGCCGGAAAGCTTCGCCGCCCGCGCCTTCTCGCTGCGCGCCGAAGGGCTGCTGGCAAAGCTTCCGGCGGACACCGCCCGCGCCCGCCTGTCCGGCTGGCTGATCGGCATGGAACTCGCCGCCGCCCGCCCCTACTGGCTGGGCCAGCCCGTGGTGCTGATCGGCGCGCCGGCGCTGTCGCAGCTCTACGCGCAGGCGCTCGAGGCGCAGGGCCTGACTCCGCTGACCGCAGACGGCGACGCGATGACCCTAGCCGGCCTCGCCGCCGCGCATCTGGGCCACTGACACAGGGGGGCTCTGCCCCCGCCGCGCCTGCGGCGCGTCTCCCCCGAGGTATTTGCTCAAGAGAAGAAGCGGCAAAGGCGCCCCGTCCTTCTTCTCTTTCCAAATACCTCGGGGGGAGCGAAGCGACGGGGGCGGAGCCCCCTGCTACAACGCGATTCCGCCGGTCTTTTCGACCCAGTGCGCCAGCCGCTCTTTCAACAACCGCTCGCGCGCCATTTGCGAGATGTCGTCCTCGAACTGCTCCAAAACCTCGAACGCCATCTCGCCGCTATAGGCCTGCTGCAGGGCCAGCGGGCGCGCGCCGCCGGTCTTCAGGCTGAAGCGCAGCCGCTGTTCTGCCGCGCCAAGCCGCATCGTCGCGCCGATCCAGAGCGTGGGGCCCATGCGCACCGCGTAGACGCCCGCGTCCGGCGCCCTGTCCTTCCATTCCGCCTTTACGGCCCGACGGTCCATCGCTGTCACTCCGCGCTGCGATTCTTTTTTATCCGGGTTTTAATTGACATACTTTTACCCGGGTGTAAAAGGCGCCTATGCAACTGACCGTATTCGAAAGCGCGCGCCTTCTGGCGCAGGGCACGGTGGCCGAGGTCGCCGCCGAAATGCAGGCCGCCGCCGCGCGTGGCGGGGATGTGCTGGCGTTCGACGATGCAACCGGCAGGGTTGTCGATCTCGATCTGCGCGGCGCACCGGCCGAAGTGGCCGCGCGTCATCAGGGCGCGGACACGCCGCCCCGGCGCGGACGTCCGAAGCTGGGGGTCAAGGCGCGCGAAGTGACGCTTCTTCCGCGGCATTGGGACTGGCTTGCGGGCCAGCGCGGGGGGGCGTCCGCCATGCTGCGGCGGCTGGTCGAGGACGCGATGCGCGCCGATGCAGCGACGCCGAGGCAGAGGCAGGACGCGGCCTATAGCGCCGCCACCGCGCTTGCCGGGGACCGTCCGGGCTATGAGGAGGCGATGCGCGCGCTGTTCGCGGGCGACGCCGCCGGGATGGCAGTGCATATGGCCGAATGGCCCGGCGACATCCGCGACTATGTCCTCCGCCTGTTGGGTTCCGCACCCGACTGACGCGCGACGCCCCGCGGTCACCGGGCCAAACATCAACGATTTCGCATAGTTGACTTCGTTTGCCATCCGGGCCGGCGCAGGCCCCAAAGATGGACAGCCCCCGCCTTACTCGCCTACAGATGGCAGCAGAGTTCATTTCAGGGAGGCAATGATGAACGACACCCCGACTTACGGTTTCGACACGCTGCAGGTTCACGCAGGCGCCCGGCCCGATCCGGCGACCGGCGCGCGGCAGACCCCGATTTACCAGACCACCGCCTATGTGTTCCGCGATGCGGACCATGCCGCCGCGCTGTTCAATCTTCAGGAAGTGGGGTTCATCTATTCTCGCCTCACCAACCCAACCGTCGCCGTGTTGCAGGAACGGATCGCCACCTTGGAAGGTGGCGCGGGTGCGGTGTGCTGTTCGTCGGGCCACGCGGCGCAGATCATGGCGCTGTTCCCGCTGATGGCTCCGGGCCGCAACGTGGTGGCCTCGACACGGCTGTACGGCGGCACGGTCACCCAGTTCAGCCAGACCATCAAACGGTTCGGCTGGTCGGCGAAGTTCGTCGACACCGACGATCTCGACGCCGTGAAGGCGGCAATCGACGACGACACCCGTGCGATCTTCTGTGAATCCGTCGCCAACCCCGGCGGCTATGTCACCGACCTTGAAGCGATGGCGGCCATCGCGGACGCGGCCGGGTTGCCGCTGATCGTGGACAACACCTCGGCCACGCCGTACCTCTGCCGCCCGATCGAGCACGGGGCGACGCTGGTCGTGCATTCGACCACGAAATACCTGACCGGCAACGGCACCGTGACCGGCGGCGCCATCGTGGATTCGGGCCGGTTCGACTGGGCTGCGTCGGGCAAGTTCCCCTCGATGTCCGAACCCGAGCCCGCCTATCACGGCCTGAAGTTCGCCGAGACCTTCGGCCCCCTCGCCTTTACCTTCCACTCGATCGCCGTCGGCTTGCGCGACCTCGGGATGACGATGAACCCGCAGGCGGCGCATTACACGCTGATGGGGATCGAAACGCTGTCGCTGCGGATGGAGCGGCATGTCGCGAATGCCAAGACGGTCGCCGCCTGGCTCGAGGCACATGACGCGGTCGAGGCGGTGACCTATGCCGGGCTCGACAGTTCGCCCTACGCCGACCGGGTTAAGCGGCTGTATCCGAAGGGCGCGGGCGCGCTGTTCACCGTTGCCCTGAAAGGCGGCTACGACGCCTGCGTAAAGCTGGTCGACAGTCTCGACCTGTTCAGCCACGTCGCCAACCTTGGCGATACGCGAAGCCTTGTGATCCACTCGGCCTCGACCACCCACCGGCAGTTGTCCGAGGAGCAGCAGGTCGCCGCAGGCGCAGCGCCGAACGTGGTGCGCCTGTCGATCGGGATCGAGGATGCCGACGACCTGATCCGCGATCTCGATCAGGCGCTGGCGAAAGCGTCCGCCTGACGCGTTGCGCGCGCCGGTCTCTCCGGCGCGCGATCACATTTGATTTGCCTGCGCGCGACGCGGGCTAGCTGGATTCACGCAACCGAACCCCGAAGGGAAACACCATGCCCGCCACAGCGCTCGTCACCGGAGCGTCTTCCGGCCTTGGAAAGGAATTCGCACGGATACATGCCGCGACCGGCGGCACGGTCATTCTGACCGCCCGGCGCGAGGCCGAACTGCACGAGTTGAAAAGCGAACTGGAGGGGCGGCACGGGATCGACGCGCATGTCTTTCCCGCCGATCTCGGGCAAGAGGGCGCGGCGCAGGCGCTGTATTCCGACGTGCGCGCCGCCGGGCTGACCCCGGACATCCTGATCAACAACGCGGGTTTCGGCGGGCAGGGAAAATTCATCGAGCGCGACCTTCCGCGGCACCTTGCGATGATCGACCTGAACATCAAGGCGCTGATGGTCCTGACGCACCTGTTCGGTCGCGACATGGCCGGGCGCGGCAGCGGGCGGATCCTGAACGTCGGCTCGACCGCCGGCTTCATGCCGGGGCCGCAGCAGGCCACCTATTTTGCGACCAAGGCCTTCGTGAACTCGTTCTCTCAGGCCATCGACCAGGAACTTCGGCCGCGTGGCGTGACCTGTACCGTTCTGGCGCCGGGTTATGTCGAGACAGGCTTTGCCGAAGCCGCCGACATGGAAGGCACCGCGATGGTCAAGGCGGGCGGGGCGGATGCGGCATCCGTCGCCAAGATGGGCTATGACGCGATGATGGAAGGGCGGCTGGTGAAGATCAATTCACCCTTCCTGAGCCTTGCACTGAACTGGATCATCCCGCTGCTGCCCCGGCGGCTGGTGTTACAACTGGCCGAGCGAACGCAGTCGAAGTAAGGCGCACCGTCTGACCGTCCGGGTAAAGGCTTCTTCAACGAAGATCGCCTAAGCCGTGCCCGAGGACAGGCACCATGACCCAATCGGCATATGCGGCGATCCGGTTGCCGGTCGCCTTTATCGAGGAACTTTCAAGCGCGGGCAGCATCGAACAGGTGCTGGCGGTATCGGCTGCGTGGCTGCCCCGGCTGATCGAGGCGGATCGCGCCAAGCTCAGTTTCATTGACGAGGGGCGGCTGATCGCCCGCAGTTTCCGCCGTGACGGGGTGCATGATCTTGAGGCCGATCTTGTGCCGCTCAGCCCCGGTTCACCGCGGGCACGGGTGCTGGATGGCGGTGAAGTCCTTCAGATCGGGCGGTCCGAACTTGGGCGCGAAACCGACCCCGCGATGCGGCTCTTGCACGAACAGGGGTTTGGCCGGGTGCTGATGGCGCCGATGCGCAGCGGGAACGAGACGGTCGGCGTCGTGGGGTTGGTACGACGCTCGCGCGACAAATTCACCGACCTTCAGGTGCGGCATGTCATGGCGGCGGCGCGCTGGATCGGTGCACAGGCGCGGCTGATGCAACAGCTTCGGCGCAACGTGCGCATGGCCGAGACCGATCCGCTGACCGGACTGGCGAACCGCAACCGGCTAATGCGGGTGCTGGAGGCGCCCGATGTGCTGCACGACCCCGACGCATTCGGGCGGGTCATCGGGGTGCTGCACGTGGACCTCGATCATTTCAAGGACACCAACGACCGGTTGGGCCATGCCGCCGGCGATGCGGTGCTGTGCCATGCGGCCAAGGTCATGCGCGAAACCGCTGGCCCGACGGATGTGGTGGCACGGATCGGCGGGGACGAGTTCCTGATCGTCACCCGCTCGGATCCCGAAGGCGAAGACATCGCGGCGCTGGCGCACAGCCTGTCCGTGGCGCTGGCAACGCCGATCCCGTGGGGCGACAGCGCGCTTGCCTGTCCTGCCAGCATCGGAACGGCGCTGGCCGCTGCGGGGGACGGTACGGCGGAACGGCTGATCGCGAACGCAGACCTCGCCTTGTACGAGGTCAAGCGGCGGGGGCGGCGCGGGGTGCAGGCGTTCACCCCGCAGATGCGCGAAACCGCCGAAGCGCGGCGCACCCTGCATGCCGAGTTGCGGGCAGCGGTCGAGAACCGCAGTTTCGAACCCCATTTCCAGCCCATTGTCGAGCTTGCAACGAACACCGTCGTTGGGATCGAGGTTCTGGCGCGCTGGCCGCATCCGACGCGGGGGCTGCTGACGCCCGACGCCTTTCTGGACGCCGCCGCAGAGATCGGGCTGTCGGGGCACATGGACGCCATCGTCCGGTCGAAGGGACTTGCTGCAACGGCGCATCTGCGGGCGCTTGGCTGCGCGCGGCCCGCAATGTCGATGAACCTTTCGGCCGACACGCTGGCCGAGCCCGACCTTGCCGAGGCTCTGCTGTGGGAGGTTCTGGGTCACGGGCTGGACCCTGCCGACCTGACGCTCGAAATCAGCGAGACGGAAATCGCGACCGATGCGGACGGAAGGGTCGAGACCGCGGTGCGGCAACTGACGACGCGGGGCTTCGGCGTGGCCATCGACGATTTCGGGACGGGTCACGCCGCGTTGCCCAAGATGCGAAGGCTGGAGGTCAGCGGCCTGAACATGGCGCCGGCGATGACCGCCTACCTGTCCGACGCCAGCACCGAGGCTATCCTGAGGGCGGTCCAGATGATCGCGGCAGAACTGCAGTTGACGGTCACCGCAAAGGCGGTCGAGACGGAGGCGGCGCTGTCGCGGCTGCGGTCGCTGCGGTGCGACAGGGTACAGGGCTACGCGATCTCGGGGCCCCTGCCCTTCCGCGATCTGCTGCAGTTTCTTGGCGGCAGGCGGCCCGTCACCGGACCGCGCAGCATCGCCTGAGGCGGACAGTCAGTCCTGACCGAACCAGAAGCCTTCAAGGTCGGCGATGAACCGCTGCCGTGCCTCGGGGCCTTCCATCATGATCTCATGCTCGCCGCCTTCGACCATCTGAAGCCGCCCCTTGGGCCACATCGCCACCCGCGCATGCACCGCCGCGGTATCGACGATCCGCTCGTTCGTGCCGAGGAAGGTGAGACAAGGCAAATCCGGCGATGGCTGCCGCGCAAGATGGCGGGTTTCGACCAGCGCCTCGTACAGCCAATGCAGGCTGGGACCGCCCAGCGCCAGTTCGGGATGCTCGCGCAGCTGTTCGATCATGTAATCGAACATCTCGCGATCCGTGGTCAGCAGGTTGTCCTCGAACAGCGCGGTCTTGACGTAGGTTTCGGGACTGGTGCCCGGCACATAGCGATAGCCGTGCCCGAACTGCCGTGCGAACCACGACATGATCCAAGCGACGGGCCGCAGCGAGCGGCTGATCTTGATGCCCCACATCGGGCCGGTGAACACCGCAGCCTTGACCGGCAGGTGTTCCAGCACGGCCCGCAGGCCGATACAGCCGCCCATCGAATGCGCGATCAGGAAATAGGGCTCTGGCAACCCTTCTGCCTGCGCCGTCGACAACAGGGCGGCAACGTCGTGCTGGTAGTCGGTGAAATCGACGACATGCCCGGTCGCAGTGTCTTCCAGCGCCCGCTCGGCCAGCCCCTGCCCGCGCCAGTCAATCGCGATGGTGGACAGGCCGATGCGTTCCAGCTCGCCCGCCATCACGCCGTACTTCTCGACATATTCGGTGCGGCCGGGAAACAGCAGGACCGTCCCCTGCGACCCGCCCGGCCAAAGCGCGATGCGAAGCCGCGCGCCGTCGCGGGCGGTCACCCAAAGCGCACGAACACTGTCGGGCCCTCGCGAGACCTCCTGAAAGAACGGCGCGGCTGTGCTCATGTCAGCTGAGAACCGCGCCCAGCTGCATCGCCATGCCCATGTCACCGTCGACGCTGAGCTTGCCGGTCATGAAAGCCGAAGTCGGGTCCATCGCACCCGACAGGATCGCTTGAAACGTCTCTGCGTCGGCGCTGAGCGTCACGTCCGCATCCTCGTCCGCGGCGCGCGCCCCGGCCGAATCGAGCACGATCGCGCCCTCATCCTCGATCAGGAATTTTGCCTTTCCGTCGAACTCGGAAGTGTCTTTCTCGTTCAGGGCCGCAACAGCGGCGTCGATAACTTCACTCATCGAAAGGCTCCTTCGTTTGTGACCCGCGCAGGGCTCGCTTTTCGCTGCGTCGGCAGTATGCTTCCGTTATGAAAAAATCGATACGGTTCTGCAAATCTGTCGTTGCGGCATATCTCCTCGCCACCGCTCCGGTGCTTGCACAGGATGCGGATGTCGACGGGATGCTTGCCGAACTGGCAAACCCCGACACGACCAACTGGATGCAGCTGGAACGCCGGATCCGCACCGAGTGGCAGCGGTCCGGGTCCGCGTCGATGGACCTGCTGTTGCAGCGCGGGATCGACGCGATGGAGGCGCAGGACTGGAAGCTGGCGGTCGAGCACTTCACCGCGCTGACCGACCACGCCCCCGACTTTGCCGAAGGCTGGACCAACCGCGCCACCGCCTTCTTCCAGCTGGGGATGTACGGCCCGGCGCTGGAAGACATCGGCCGCGCCCTTTCGCTGAACCCTGACCATTTCGACGCCTTGGCCGGCCTTGCCGTCATTCTGGAAGAGGTCGGCATGCGCGAGGATGCGCTGGAAGCGTGGCGCATGGTGGCCGCGATCAACCCCCACCGCCCAGAGACGAAGGCCGCGCTTGACCGGCTGGAACGCGAGTTCGGCGGCCAGACGCTCTGACGGAGCGGCCCCGCTGCCTATACAAGTGCGGTGTGCTGCACTACATGAGGCACAGGTGAAACAAACAGGACCGGGTCAAAGCCGCCCCTGAGGGTGGCTCGGGATCTCAATCCCGCACGCCGGGCTTCCACGGAAGACCCCGCAACCCGAAGGCAGAGGCGAACGATGGCCGGACAGGCGCGAGTTACGGCGGTTCTGGGCCCGACCAACACCGGCAAGACCCACTACGCGATAGAACGGATGCTGGCGCACCGCACCGGCGTCATCGGGCTTCCGCTGCGCCTGCTGGCGCGCGAGGTCTACGACCGGATCGTCGCGATGCGCGGGCCTTCCGTGGTGGCTTTGGTCACCGGGGAAGAGCGAATCGTTCCCGACCGCACCCAGTACTGGGTCTGCACGACCGAGGCGATGCCCGAAGGCCTGATGGCCGATTTCGTGGCGCTGGACGAGATCCAGCTGTGCGCCGATCCGGAACGTGGCCACGTGTTCACCGACCGCCTGTTGCGCGCACGCGGCACCCACGAGACGCTGCTGCTGGGCGCCGACACCATGCGCGGCGCCATCGCGGCGCAGGTGCCCGGCGTGAACTTCGTGCGGCGCGAGCGATTCTCGGACCTCACCTATATCGGGCAGAAGAAGATCAGCCGGATGCCCCGGCGATCCGCCATCGTCGGCTTCTCGGTCGATCAGGTCTACGCAATCGCCGAGCTTCTGCGCCGCCAGAAGGGCGGCGCGGCGGTCGTGATGGGCGCGCTCAGCCCCCGCACCCGCAACGCACAGGTGGATCTGTACCAGAACGGCGACGTCGACTATCTCGTGGCGACCGACGCCATCGGGATGGGTCTGAACCTCGACATCGACCACGTGGCGTTCTCGTCGTTGTCCAAGTTCGATGGCCGCCGGATGCGATACCTGATGCCGAACGAACTGGCGCAGATCGCGGGCCGTGCGGGCCGCTATACCAAGGACGGCACCTTTGGCGTCACGGGCGAAGCGCCGGCGCTGGACGAGGGCATGGCGGAGGCGATCCAAGAGCACCGGTTTGCCCCGATCCGCAAGCTTCAGTGGCGCAACTCGCGGCTGGACTTCGGCACGACCGACCGGCTGATCGCCTCGCTCGAGGAACGCACCGACGACGAGTGGCTGACCCGTGGCCGCGAGGCGGACGACCTGATGGCGCTGAAACTGCTGTCCGCCGTCGACGGCATCCGCCACCGCGCCACCGACCCGAAGTCGGTCAAGCTTCTGTGGGATGTCTGCCGCATCCCCGATTTCCGCGGCATCAGTCACGCCGAGCACGCGGGCCTGCTGGAGAAGATCTTCGGCTATCTGCACGAGTTCGGGCGGGTGCCGGACGACTGGCTGTCGGCACAGGTCCGCCGGATCGACCGCACCGATGGCGAAATCGACGCCCTTTCCAAAAGACTGGCCTATATCCGTACATGGACATATGTCGCACAGCGAGCCGGCTGGCTCGATGACGAAAGCCATTGGCGTGGGGCGACCCGCGCGGTAGAAGACCGACTGTCGGACGCCCTGCACGAGCGTCTGACGCAAAGATTTGTGGACCGGCGCACCAGCGTATTGCTGCGGCGGCTCAAGCAGAAGGAGAGCCTTGTGGCCGAGGTGAACGACAAGGGCGAAGTGACGGTTGAGGGCCAGTTTATTGGCCGGCTGGAGGGATTCCGCTTCAGTCAGGACAAGGCGGCAAGCCCCGACGAGGCGAAGACATTGCGCCAGGCCTCTTTGCAGGCCCTCAAGCCCGAGTTCCATCTGCGCGCCGACCGGTTCTACAACGCGCCCGATACCGAGATCGACTTTACCGATCAGGGCGGCCTGATGTGGGGCGAACATGCGATCGGCAAGCTGGTCGCCGGCTCCGAGCCTCTGAAACCCGAAGCGCAGGCCTTCGTCGACGAGGAAGCCGGCCACGATGTCGCGCAGAAGGTGCAGCGCCGCCTGCAGCACTTCATCGACCGCAAGATCGCGACCCTGTTCGAACCGCTTCTGGCCATGTCCCGCGACGAGGCCATGACCGGCCTTGCCCGTGGCTTCGCCTTCCGCATGGTCGAGTCGATGGGTGTCCTACCCCGTGATCAGGTCACGCAAGAGGTCAAGGATCTCGATCAGGACGCGCGCGGCGCGCTGCGCAAACACGGCATCCGCTTCGGCCAGTTCACCATCTTCATGCCGCTGCTGCTGAAGCCCGCGCCGACCCGTCTGCGGCTGGTGCTGTGGTCGCTGGCTCAGAACCTGCAGGAATTCCCCGAAAGCCCGCCCCCGGGTCTTGTGACCATTCCGTCCGATCCGACCGCGCCAGAGACCTATCACACGATGGCCGGCTACCGGAAAGCGGGCGACCGCGCGATCCGCATCGACATGCTGGAACGTCTGGCCGACATGCTGCGCTCGGAAGACAGCCGTGGCGGGTTCGAAGCGACCGCCGACATGCTGTCGATCACCGGCATGACGCTGGACCAGTTCGCCGGCCTGATGGAAGGCCTTGGCTACAAGGCCGAGAAGGGCGAGCGCGAGAAGGTCAAGCCGGTGACCGAGGTGGTGCCGGAAGCCGAAGGTGACGCCCCCGCTGCGGACACGCCTGTGATGGACGCCGACACGCCGCCCGAAGGCGGCATCGTCGAGGCGCCCGAGACCCCTGCCCCCGCCGAGGAACCCGCACCGGCTGCCGAGGTCGAGGCTATTGCGGACGAAGGCATCGCGCCGGTCGACGAGACCGCCGACAATGTCGAGAAAATCGACGATGGCATCCCACAGACCTCTGACGACGAGACACCGCAGGGCACCGCGCCCGACGCGGATGTCGCCGGCCCCGAGATCGAGACCTTCTACACGTTTACGTGGGCAGGCTTTGGCCGCCGCCGCGAGGGTGGCGGCGCGGGCAACCGTGGCCAGAAGGGTCAGGGCAAGCCGCGCGGAGGCAAGCCGAAATCAGGCAAGGGCGGCGGCAAGGGCAAGCGCCAGAATGCCGGCAACAAGGGCGGCGGCAACCAGAGCCGCACCTATGAATCGCGTCCGCCCAAGAAGGACAAGATCGACCCCGACAACCCCTTCGCCGCCGCGCTGATGGGGCTGAAGGACAAGCAGTGACTTGACCGAGCCCCGCGCCACCATCCGGCTGGACAAGTGGTTGTGGTACGCGCGTTTCTTCAAGACGCGCGGCCTTGCGGCAAAAACCGTCTCGGCCGGGCACGTCCGGGTCAACTCGGCCCGGGTGTCCAAGCCCGCGCAGGCAGTCGGCCCGGGCGACACTTTGACCTTCCCGCAGGCGAAAAGGATCCGCGTCGTGCGCATCCTTGCGCCCGGCACCCGGCGCGGCCCCGCGCCCGAGGCGCAGGCGCTGTACGAAGACCTCTCGCCTCCTGCCCCAGAGCCGGCGGACCGTCCGGCACCGGCGCCGAAATTCGAAGGCGGCGGCCGTCCGACCAAGAAAGACCGCCGCAAGTCCGACGCGATGCGCCAACACGGCCTTGAATGATCCGGCAGGTCAAGCTAGCTACGGGCCCGAGCCAAGATCCGGATCACTACACATGACCTACGTCGTCACCGACAACTGCATCGCCTGCAAATACACCGACTGCGTGGAAGTCTGCCCCGTCGACTGTTTCTACGAGGGCGAAAACTTCCTGGTGATTCACCCGGACGAATGCATCGACTGCGGCGTTTGCGAACCCGAGTGCCCGGCCGAGGCGATCTTGCCGGACACCGAGCCTGACACCGAGAAATGGGTCGAGTTCAACCGCAAGTACTCGGAAATCTGGCCGGTGATCATCACCAAGAAAGATCCTCTGCCCGACGCGGCCGAGCGGGATGGTGAGCCTGGAAAGTTGGAAAAGTACTTCTCTGAGAAACCGGGCGAAGGCGGCTAAGGCGCGATTCGTAGGTTTCGTACGAATGACGTTACGTCGGGTTAACCGAATTAGGTAAAATCGACGGCGTCAAGTCGCTGTTTTAGCGGCTTTTTCAGCGCTGCCAATCGCATCGAGCTTCCAAATGGGGGCTTTTGATGCTATATTGGTGCGATATCGACGCCGGAAACCCGAAGCCGTCCGCAGGGACCCGTTCCTGAGGTTGGCTTTTTTGGCGCCAAATTCCGGGACCTGGGGGTGCCGGTGGCCCCGGGGAGCCCGTCTCAGGTCCGTTCGGACCTTCGAGGAAGGACGCTGCATGACTAAGACCAAGAAAATGGAATTCCGCCCGAACGACTACGTGGTGTACCCGGCGCATGGCGTCGGCCAGATCGTGTCGATCGAGGAGCAGGAGATCGCAGGCATCAAGCTGGAGCTCTTCGTGATCTCCTTCGAGAAGGACAAGATGACGCTGCGGGTCCCGACCCACAAGGCCTCTGAGGCCGGGCTTCGTTCGCTGTCGACGCCCGATATCGTGTCTCAGGCGATGAAGACGCTGAAGGGCAAGGCCAAGGTAAAGCGCGCCATGTGGTCGCGCCGAGCCCAGGAATACGAACAGAAGATCAACTCGGGCGACCTGATCGCGATTGCCGAGGTGGTGCGCGACCTGCACCGCACCGACGATCAGCGCGAACAGTCCTATTCCGAACGTCAGCTTTACGAAGCTGCGCTGGAACGCCTGACCCGCGAAGTCGCCGCCGTTTCCGGTGCCGACGAGACCGCGGCCCAGAAGCAGGTCGACGACGTGCTGATCAGCCGCGCCGCCTGATCTTTCGGGACATTTCGGACAGTCACCGCCGCCTTCGGGCGGCGGTTTCTTTTCGTGTGCCCTGGTAGCGCCCTGCCCGGCTTAGACCATGGCCGCGAAGGCGCACAGCGCGACGATCTCGCACACCTGCTGCGTCGCTCCCAGAACGTCGCCGGTCTGCCCGCCGATCTTGGCGCGCGCCAGGCCCGCCGCGCATAGCGCGGCCCCTGCCACAAGCAGCGCCACCCAGATCGCACCCGGCCCCGCCACCAGCACCGACAGACCAAGCGCCACCAGCAGACCCGTCGCCGCGACGGCCTGTCCCGGCCGCCCGACCGATTGCGACAGGCCCGACCCGCGCGCGTTCGCCATCTCTTGCGACAGCACGGCCATCGGCGCCCGCGACAGCAGCGCCGCCGCCAGCACCGGGCCGACCCATGCGCCGCTCATCAGCACCGCCACCGCCTGCCAGCGCAGGCCCAGCGACAGCACCAGCGCAATCACGCCATAGCTGCCGATCCGGCTGTCCTTCATGATCTCCAGACGCCGCGCGACGGTGTAGCCGCCCCAGAACCCGTCCGCGACATCGGCCAGCCCGTCCTCGTGCAGCGCGCCGGTCATCACTACGGCAGAGGCCACGAGAAGGCCCGCGCTCAGCACCACCGGCAGACCGGCCCAGTGCGCCACGCCTGCGATCACGACCGCCAGCAACGCCACCACCAGCCCCGCCAGTGGCCAGGCCCAGGCCGCCCCTGCGCCGCGATCCACCCCGCGGACCGGCAACGGCAGCCGCGTCAGCAGGCCCAGCGCCGCGACGATGTCGCCCGCAATTCCGTCTGTTCTCTCCATGCCCTCCCGGATAGAGACAACGGGCAGATCCCGCAACGAGAGAGAAGAATGGCCGCCCACTGCCCTGCCGACCTGCCCGCCTTCCGCACCGCGATGACCGACCTGCCGGGGCCTGACGCCGCCGCCCGCGCCGGAGCCGCCGCGCGCAATGCGCAACTGACGAAGCCCCCCGCCGCGCTGGGTCGGCTGGAGGATCTGGCGCAATGGTACGCAGGCTGGCGCGGCGATGCGCGGCCCTCGGTCGACCGCCCGCAGGTGATCGTCTTCGCTGGCAACCACGGCGTCGCGGCGCGCGGTGTATCGGCCTTCCCGCCCGAGGTGACGGTGCAGATGGTCGCCAACTTCCGCGCGGGCGGCGCCGCGATCAACCAGCTTGCCGACTGCTTCGGCGCATCCATCGACGTGCACGCGCTGTCGCTGGACACGCCGACCGCCGACTTCACCGCCGGTGCCGCGATGACCGAAGACGAGCTTTACGATGCGCTTCACACCGGCTGGACCGCGCTGGACCCGCAGGCGGATCTGCTGGTCGTGGGCGAGATGGGCATCGCCAACACCACGGCCGCCGCCGCGTTGTCCGCCGGGCTGTACGGCGGCACCGGCGCAGACTGGGTCGGGCGCGGAACCGGGGTCGACGACGCCGGGCTGACGCTGAAGGCGCAGGTGGTGGACGAGGCGCTGGCCCTTCATGCCAAGGCGCTGTCGGATCCGCTCGAATGCCTGCGTCGCCTTGGCGGGCGCGAACTGGCCGCGATGACCGGCGCGATCCTAGCGGCACGTCACTACGGCGTGCCTGTCCTGCTGGACGGTTTCCCCTGCTGCGCTGCCGCAGGGGTGCTGCACCGGATGGCGGACGGCGGGCTTGACCACTGCGTCGCGGGCCACCGCTCGGCTGAGGCGGCGCACGGGCGGCTGCTGGGCCAGTTCGGGCTAGAGCCGCTGTTGTCGCTGGGCCTCAGGCTGGGCGAAGGCACCGGCGCCGCATTGGCGATCGGCGTGCTGAAGGGGGCCATCGCGTGCCACTCGGGCATGGCGACCTTCGCCGAGGCGGGCGTGTCCGAAGGCTAGTCGGTCTTCCGCTTCTCGTTCTCGGCGAATTGCTTCAGCAGCGCCGATTCCAGTTCGGCGTTCAGTTCATGAGTGCGCGCGACATAGTCGGGGTTCTGGTCGACCGGCACTCCGGGCTTCCAGACCTCGGCCAGCGCCAGGACCGCGGCACGGTCGTACTGGAAATAGGTCCGCTCCATCTCGGCCGCTTCGAAGTCGGTCAGCCCCATGTTCTCAAGAACATAGCGCCCGGCCCGCAGGCTGGAATCGAACATCTCGCGGACGATGTCATTCGCCCCTGCGCGATACAGCTGGTAGACGTGCACCCGGTCCCGCGCCCGGGCGACGATGTGCAGATCGGGCCGCTCGCGCCGCGCGAAGGCGACCAGACGGGTGACGTCGTCGCGCCCATCCATTGCCACCACCAATACGCGCGCTTCCTTCAGCCCGGCGGCGCGCAGCACCTCGGGGCGGGTCGGATCGCCGAAGAAGCCCTTGTACCCGAACTTGCGCATCAGCTGGATCGTGGCGAGGTTGTTGTCCAGCACGGTGGTCCGGAACCCGGCCATCTGCACCATCCGATTCACCGCCTGCCCGAACCGCCCCATCCCGGCGATGATGATCGGCCCCTCTGCGCCGATCTCGTCCGGCGTATGCTGAACCTCTGCCTCGCGACCGCGTTTCGACAGGTAATCCTGCGCCAGGAAGAACAAGGGCGTCAGAAGCATCGACAGGGCGATGACCATCAGCAGGTTCTGCGAGGTCTGCGGCGCAAGCACGCCCTGCTGCGCCGAGAAGGACAGGAGCACGAAGCCGAATTCGCCCGCCTGCGCGAGACCCAGCGTGAACAGCCATTGGTCGCGGGTCTTCAGGCGGAACAGGCGGCCCAGTCCGAACAGCACAAGGCCCTTGATCGCCATGACCGCCAGCGTCAGGCCAAGCAGCAGGAACGGCTGGCCCAGCACCAGCCCGATGTCGATGCCCGCGCCCACCGTGATGAAGAACAGGCCCAGCAGCATGCCCTTGAACGGCTCGATGCTGGATTCCAGTTCGTGCCGCAGCTCCGAGTTCGCCAGGACCACGCCGGCAAGGAACGACCCAAGCGCCGGTGACAGGCCGACCAGGGTCATCAGGAAGGCGACGCCGACCACGATCAGCAGCGCGAAGGCGGTGTACAGCTCGCTGAGACGCGTGGCGTGGATGAAGTGGAACAACGGGCGGATCAGGTAGACGCCGATCAGGATGACCGCCGCGATCACCGCGAGTGTCACCAGCATCGCGCCCCAGCCCGGCAACCCCTCGATCAGCGACAGGGCGACGTCGTGGCCATGATCCTCGGCGGCGTGGACGGCCTGATCGATCGGGCGACTGACCGAACCATCGGGGTTGAACACGGTCCGCATCTCGCCTTGCAGCAGCGGCAGGACGATCAGCATCGGGATCACCGCGATGTCCTGGCTCAGCAGAACCGAAAAGGCCGACCGTCCACCCGCGGTTTGCATCAATCCCTTCTCGGACAGGGTCTGAAGCACGATGGCGGTCGAGGACAGCGCGAAGATCATGCCGATGGCCAGCGCGGCGGCGGGGGGCTGGCCCAGCAGCATCGCGCCGCCGGCGATCAGCGCCATGGTGAGCACGATCTGCGATACCCCCAGCCCGATCAGCTTTGTCCGCATGTCCCAAAGCGCGCGGGGTTCCAGTTCCAGCCCGATCAGGAACAGCATCATCACCACGCCGAATTCGGCGAAATGCTGCAGGTCCGCGTTCGCGCCCACCAGCCCTAGGATTGGCCCGATCAGCAGACCCGCCAACAGGTATCCCAGAACCGATCCCAGCCCCAGCCGCGCCGCGATCGGCACCGCGATCACGGTCGTGGCCAGATAGATCGTGGCCTGGAACAGGAAGGTATCCATCGACGGGAATCACTCTTGCGGCGTGTCGGAACGAAGGGGTTCGCGCAGGGTTATACCAGCCGAGCCGCAGGGGGACAGTGCATGCCGCCGAATGTCCGGGCGGCGGCTGCAAATTCGGGCAGTTTGCCGCCGGGACGGGCCGGGCTTTGACCCGGCTGGCGATCAGGTCAGCAGCGACCGGATCGTTCCGCTTAGATCTTCGATCCGGGCAAGGTTGGCGCGGATGCGCTGCTGGATGCCGTTCAACTCGCCGATGATGTCGGTCAGGCTTTCGCGCCCTTCGGTCAGCCGAGCGCCTTCGATCTTGCACATGACCCGCGTGGTCGACAGGCCAAGGATGTGGCGGTTCATCTTCTTGCAGGCGTCGAGGATACGGTATGTTTCCTCTGACACCTGGTCCTGTCCCTGCCGGGACATGCGCTGATACTCGGACACAAGCTGGGTCAGGTAGCCCCGCTCTTGATCCAGATCGACGCTGCCAAGCTGACGCCGTTCGGAATCCAGCTGCTGCGCGCATTCCCGCAGGATGCGCGTCATGCACTCGATGAACATGCTTTGCCCCACCGTGATGCCGATCTTCGAGAAGTTGCTGTTCTCGCCCACGACGTGAGTTTCGAACCAGCTCGACATCTCGCGCGACATGCCGCCGTAGTTGGTCGAGAGCGTCGAGATCGGGCCGCCGTTGGGTTCCAGCCGAGAGGCGATGACCCGCATGTTGTGCGGAATGATCTCTGTCATTTCGAATTCGCGGACCAGTTTCTCGGTCTCTTCCTTCAGGGCGTCGGCCGCCTTGCGCATCTTCCGGAAGCCCGCGATGTGTTCGTCGACCGGCAGGTCCAGGCCGTCGTCCCGCGCAAGAAGTTCCTCGCTTAGCGCATGTGTCGCGAAAGAGGCGTAGTCTTCGAACCCGAGGCCGCGCACCTTCTTGAGGAGCCACTGCGCGCTGTCTTCCGGGCTCAGCCCTTCTTTCTGCTCAAGCAGACGCAGTTCGGTGTACAGCTTGTCGATGGTTTCCAGCATCGGGCTGGTCGGCTTGATCCGGGCCGACAGATAGCCGCCGGCACAGGGCATCGCCACGGCGAACACCCAATAGTGCAAGCCGTCACGCGCGCGGTTCTTGACGTATGCGCCAATCGTCTCTCCCTTCTTCAGGGTGTCCCAGAACAGCCAGAACAGACCCTTGGGCGAGTCGGGGTGGCGGATCATCTTGTGCGGCGCGCCCAGCATGTCCGACCATTCGTAGTCGGCGACGCGTCGGAACACGTAGTTCCCGGCCTGAATGACACCGCGCGCGTCGGTGCGCGAAAAGAACACCTCGTTCAGGTGAAAGGGCGCCTCGCCGCTGGATGGTCGCGCCTCGCGCCGGCGTTCGACGAAACCCGGCCCGTCCGGATGGCCCGCCTCGTCCGTTTCGGCATCCAGCAGGTCTTGGTCTTGCGTTTGGTCAAGGCTCATCAGGTACGCTCCGGACATGGGCGGGCATCGGCCGCGGGGGTCTCAGCCTCCATACCCTCGCAGTCCTTACGTTTGCCTTAAGCCGTCAGGTCGGCAGCGGCGCGTCGGCCTTGAACTGATCCATGACGATCTGGCTTTGCACCCTCGCCACCGCCGGGTGGGGCAGAAGTACCTGATGGATCAAAACGTTGAGCCCGGCGAGATCGGCGCAGTAGACGCGCAGCAAATAGTCCGCCTCGCCGGTCAGCGTCCATGCGCTGACGATCTCCGGGCGATTGCGCACGATTCGTGTGAAGCCCTTCACCTTCTCGGGCTCGTGGGTTGCCATCTGCACCTGCACGAAGGCCTGCACAGCCAGCCCCAGCCGCGCGGCATCCAGCCGGGCCGAGTAACGCTCGATAAAGCCCGCCTGCTCCAACCGCTGCCGCCGGCGCCCCGCCTGACTGGCCGACAGGTTCAGCGCGGCGCCCAGCGCCTCGGCCGTCAGCGTCGCGTCCTTTTGCAGGGCCGCCAGCAGGCGCTTGTCCGTCTCGTCAATATCCATGCGGGAACCATGCACCATTTCACCTCACGGCATCAATTCCCCGCATGCAGACAGCAATCCGCCCCCCACTTCGCGCAAACACGGCACGCGAACCGAGTCACACTGTGCGAAACGCCCGAACAAAGGAGACCCGCCATGGGACCCTTCCCGCATGACGCCCCGAAATCCGAGATCACCAAGGAAAACCCCGCCGGCACCGACGGGTTCGAGTTCGTGGAATTCGCCCATCCCGAGCCGGAACAGCTTCGCGAATTGTTCACCCGGATGGGGTACGAGCATGTCGCGAACCACAAGACCAAGGCGATCGAGCTTTGGCAGCAGGGTGACATCACCTATGTGCTGAACGACGAACCGGGCAGCCACGCCCGCACCTTCGTCGAAGAGCATGGCCCCTGCGCGCCGTCGATGGCTTGGCGCGTGGTGGATGCCCGGCACGCCTTCGACCATGCGGTCGCGAAAGGCGCCACGCCCTATGAAGGCGACGGCAAGACGATGGACGTCCCCGCCATCGTCGGCATCGGCGGTTCGCTGATCTATTTCATCGAGGACTATTACGAAAGCTCGCCCTACAACGGCGAATTCGACTGGATCGCCCAGTCGAAGCCGAAGGGCGTCGGGTTCTTCTACCTCGACCACCTGACCCACAACGTGTTCAAGGGCAACATGGACACGTGGTTCCGATTTTACGGCGACCTGTTCAACTTCCGTGAGATCCGGTTCTTCGACATTCAGGGCAAGTACACCGGCCTGTTCAGCCGCGCGCTGACCTCGCCCTGCGGCCGCATCCGCATCCCGATCAACGAGGACCGGGGCGAGACGGGGCAGATCGTGTCCTACCTCAAGAAATACAACGGCGAGGGCATCCAACACATCGCTGTCGGCAGCGATGACATCTATGCCTCGACCGATGCCATCGCGGACATGGGCGTCAAGTTCATGCCGGGTCCGCCGGACGCCTATTACGCGATGTCGAAGGACCGCGTGGCGGGCCATGACGAACCGATCGACCGGATGAAGAAACACGGCATCCTGATCGACGGCGAAGGCGTCGTGGACGGGGGCGAAACGAAGATCCTGCTGCAGATTTTCTCGAAAACGGTCATCGGGCCGATCTTCTTCGAGTTCATCCAGCGCAAGGGCGACGACGGCTTTGGCGAGGGGAACTTCAAGGCCCTGTTCGAGTCGATCGAGCAAGAGCAAATCGACAGCGGCGAGTTGAACACCGCCGCTGAATAAGCCGACCACTCCGGCAGGGAGGCCTTCGCGGAGGCCATTCTGGGAGGCCGTTCTGGGAGGAAGGTCCGGCAGGGAGGACGGGGGTGGTTCCGGAAGGGGCCGCCCCCGAACCGTTTCAGGGGTGCGCATCAAGGGCGGATATGCCTTGAAGCGCCGGATCAGCCGCTGGGCATCTCCAGCGTGATGGTGCGGCCGCCCTTGGTATAGACAAGCTGGCCGTCACCGATCGCGGCGACCTTGCCGCCATCGACGGTATCGCCCACCTGAACCTTCACGTAGCGCCCGGACGACAGCCGCACCAAAGCGCGGCGGTTGCTGGCAGAGCCGTAGACCCCGATCAGGTTCACGCGGTTCAGGCGCAGCGCGTTCTCGTCGGTCGCCGTCGCTGCGACGCTTGCGCTGGTCGGGATTTCGGGCGCGCGGACCGGAGCATTCACGACGGGCGTCGGGTCGGGCTGCGCGGTTTCGGCAGGCGGAGCCGGCGGCGCGGCGGCGGCCTCTTCCAACGCAGCCTGCACGATCGAGGCGAAGCCCGCAGGCCGCGTCGGCGGGGTCAGCGACGCGTCCACGGCCAGTTCGGTCGCGCCGTCGAAGGTCTCTTCCACTTCGGCGGTTTCAACCTCGGCTTCGGGTGCTTCCAGAAGCGCGGCAGCCAGCGACGGGCTTTGAACATTGTCGGTCGCCTCGCCCTCCGTGGTCGCGTCTGCAGAGGCCAGCACGGTACCAGGGCGCAGCGGCGGAACCACGTCGGCAAAGTCGATCAGCGGATCGGGTGCGGTCTCTTCTTCCGGGGTCTCGTCGGCGGCGGCAACCTCTTCGTCGGGCGCCGCGTCGTCCGTCGCGGCGGTTTCCGCCTCAAGCTCCAGAACCACCTCTTCGGCGGCGTCGGCGACCTCTTCGGCAACAGCTTCTTCATCGGCCCCGGCCACATCCGTATCGGGCGTGTCGGGTGTCTCGGGGGCCGCTGCGGCGTCGACCTCGGCAGCCGGCGCATCGCCCGGGCGCAGGGACGGCCGGATCTCGGACAGTTCCTCGCGGGTCAGCCCGCCGAACTGCGCACGCTCGTCGACCTCGGCCAGATCCTCCTCGGACAGCAGACCCGCCAGTGCATCGTCCTCGTCCGGGGCAAGCGCCGCGATCTCGGCTTCAAGCTCGGCGTCCTGCACGTCGGCGGCAGGTTCTTCCAGAAGCGTTTCCTCTTCCGGCGGCTCGGTGCCCGGGCGGACCGGCGGAACGACCGGCGGAGTGCCACGGATCACCAAAGTGCCCTGCGGAGAGATCGCGCCCTCTTCCGTTGCGCGCACAAGGCCGCGCTCGTCCAGATCAAACTCGGTCACCAGCGGGAACGGCGGCAGGCCCACGATCGGGGGCGTGTCAGAGGCGGTCAGGTCTTCCTCGGTCGGCAGCGCGCGCGGCGAGGGATCGGCCAGCGCGACGTCTGTGGAGGACAAGACCGTCCCGTCCAGCCGGTCGATACCGGGGCTTTCGATGGCGGGCGGCGCGAGGACGGAAATGCCGGTGCTTTCGTAAATCGCATCCGCCTCGGCAACCGAGGGCGCGGGCACACGGCTGGGCGCGGGAGCCGATACCTCGGCCTGCGGCGCGTCTTCGGCGACCGGCGGCTCTTCGAGGCGCACGATCTCCAGAGTGCCCGGAGCCTCGCCACCACCGGCGGGCGCGGCGCTTTCGTCGGCGGGCGTCTCGGTGCCATCGGGCTGCGACGGCGCAATGGTCGCGATGTCGGGGGCGGGACCGTCGTCCAGTTCCGGCCCACGCGGCATGTCGCTTAGCGCGGGCGGCGGGGCAACGGCGGCCATGTCGATGTCCGGCGTGTCGACCACCGGGCCGGGTTCCTCGACCAGTTCCGGCGTCTCGCCAGAGGTCTCGGCGGATGCCGGCGGCTCATCGGCGGCGGGCTGGTTCTCGGCGGATAGACCGGCGAATTCTTCGCCGTCCAGCGGCGTTTCGGGGGCAGCGGGCGCAGCTTGCTCGGGCTCGGGCTGAAGATCGGTGACCTCGATGCCCGGCAGCGGCACCGACGGCTCGGCCTCTTCCGGGGCGGGTTCCGGGTCGGGCGCGGTTTCGACGACAGCTTCGGGCGCGGCCTCTGGAATGCTCTCCGGCGCAGTCTCGGCGGACGGCGTATCAAGCGCTTCGGGCAGGATGACCGGCGCGGGTTCTTCGACCTCGGCGATCTCGGGGTCGCCGCCAAGACCGAACCAGCCAGAGGCCACGTCGTTCATGACATAGGTGGACCACAGCACGACTGCGACCAGCGCCAGCAGAAGGCCCAGCGCAATCGCCGCGCCAAGAAACTTCGGTCGCTCGCGTGGCGGCGTCTGGCCACGCGCGCCGAAGACGGTCATCGCGTCGGCTTCGCTCGACCGGCCGGCCCGGGGCGGTGTCGGCGGCACCGGAACCGGGCCACGCGCCGATGTCGGCATGCCCGCCGGCAGCGGTTTCGGCAGCGCGGAAGGGCCACGCTTCAGCGGCGCGCTGGTCGGCAGCGGCTGGCGCAGCGCGGCGGCCATATCCTCGACCTCGGCCTTCTTCTGCTCTTTCGGCCGGCCCATGCGCATCAGCGTCTCGGCCAGCTTGCTTCCCCGAGGCTTCTTCGCCTCGTCGGTCGCGGCAGCCCCCGGCGCAAGCGCCGCGGCCAGCACGGGATCGGTCTTCGGCGCAAGTTCGGGCGCGGCGGGGTCCACCATCGCCGAGCGGGCAGCCGCATTGTCGCCATCCGAAGCGTCCAGCCCGGATGTGTCCGAAGCGGGGGAAACCGGCAGAACCGCGCGGCCGCTTGGCACGACCGTGTCCCATGCATCGGCAGAGCCCGCGTCGTCCTTCGAGGGCGCATCGTCCTGCAGCGCCGTCGGGCGGGTCGGCGCGTGGACCGGCGCGCTGCGCGGGTTCGACAGCGGCGGCAGATCGTCGATGACCGGGCCGCTCTTGGCCGGCGTAGACGTGGATTCCGTCTGCGGCTCGGGCGTGACAGGCGGCAGCGCCTCGCCGTTCACACGGGCCGTCGAGCGGGGACGGCGCGATGTAAAGGAGAAAGGCGAAGAATTCGGCTCGTCGTCGTCGCCATCGGGAAGCGCCAGCAAGGCGGCAGCAAGCTCACCTGCGGACTGCTCTTGCGGCCACCTGCGGTCGGCAGAGGACGACCGGGCAGGCTCGGGTGCGTCAGGCGTGTCGCCCATGGTGTCAGGCTTGCCAGTGGCCGGTGACGCAAAGCGGTCCGCCACGTGATCCAGAAGCCGGTCATTCGCAGGCGGCAACGGGTCGGCAAGCGGCTCATCTGCCGGAATCGCAGGTTCGCTGTCGGACGATGTGACATCCGGGGCCACGTCCCCGGACGCGGTGTCGTTGACCGCCTTCGCGGCCTCAGCCTCGGATGTCGCTTCGGCAGGCTCAGAGGCGGCAACCGCTTCCGGCGCGCCCTCGGGCTCTACCTCGGTCTTCGCATCGGTCTTCGCCTCAGCCTTGCGCTTTTTCTTGCGCTCGGGCTCCGGTTCCGCATCGGACACTTCGCCCAGCTTGCCAAGAACCTGGATGCGCTTCTTGTCCGGCTCGACGGACTCGCCGCCGTTCAGCACACGCTCGGCATGGCGGGTCGGGCCGAAGAACGGCTCGCCATCGAATTCCGAAGGGCTGGGCATCGCGACGAAGGACATCGGATTGAACCGGTACTGGGTCGCGAAGGTCTCTGCCTCCAGCAGGGTCTCGCGCGCGACAACGGCGACCTGCGCCTTACCCTTCTTGATCCGCCAGTCGAAGTTCAGATCGCGCACGTCGTAGGGCGTCACGCCCACCAGCGCCTCGCGGATCTGCGACTGGCGCTCCGCCTTCGTTGGCCCCGGCGCATCGACCTCCAGATACAGGATCTGCGAGTTCGGGATCACAAGCTTCGTGCTCAGCCCGGCCGCCTCGAGGTCCGAGGCGGTGCGCCGAAGGACGACCAGCTCATCGACCAGATCGGGCGCGTCCAAAGACACGTCACCCACGTTCAGCCATCCCGCCTGCGCGCGGTGGAGAAGGCTAATTCCGTCATGGGTAAGGTTCAGGGCGAAACTGGGTTTCATGCTTCAGTCTATAATATGTCGGGGGAGCGCATGGGAGTCGCGCTCCCTTTCAGTGGGTTATGTATAGCAACAAACCGCCGAGTGGAAGTAAAACACCCGTCCGGGGGCTTGCCCGCGGCCTGCCCGGGGCTCAGTTTCCCGGTCAAATTACCGGGAGGAATTTATCAATGCGATCCGTCTTTGCCGCGCCCCGTCTTGCCGTGGCCGCACTGTGCCTCGCCCTTCCCATCGCGACCGCCGCCATGGCACAGGACGCGGCCCCGAACCGGCTGACCGTGACTGGCACCGGTGTCGTGTCCGGCATCCCCGACCTTGCGGTGCTGACGCTTGGCGTCACCAGCCGTGGCGACACCTCCGCCGAGGCGATGGACGCAACCAGCGCCGCGACCGCAGATGTCCTTGCCCTGCTGGCCGAAACGGGTGTCGCCGACACCGATATGCAGACGTCGGACCTGTCACTTTCGCCGGTCTGGTCGAACCGCAACAGCGTATCGGGCGGCGGCGACGAGATCACGGGGTTCCGCGCGTCGAACACGGTCACCGTCCGCATCCGTGACCTCGACGGCATGGGCGAAGTTCTGGACGCCGCCATCGGAGCGGGCGCCAACGAGTTCCGCGAACTGCGCTTCGCATTGCAGAATCCGGCCCCAGCGCTGGACGAGGCGCGCCGCCTTGCGGTCGCCGACGCGCGTGCGCGGGCCGAGACCTATGCCGAGGCCGCAGGCGTCACTTTGGGCAACGTTCTCGAGCTTAGCGAATCGGGTGGCGGCGGCGGGCCGATCATGATGCGCGAGGCCGCCATCGCCTCTGCCGTGCCGATCGCCGCCGGCGAGGTCGACACCACCGCGAGCGTCACCATCGTCTACGAGATAACCGGGCCCTGACGAAACGGGGTCCGCGGGGTCAGATTTCGATCCGCTGGAAACTGTCGCGCAGCGCCTGACTCCAGGCGTTGGACATTTCCTGAAAGCCTTCGTCCTGCGCCTCGATCCGGCGATAGCTGCTGACGCGGCAGTCGTCCTTTTCGATCACCGCGAGGTCCAGTGGCATCCCGACCGACAGGTTCGAGCGCAGGGTCGAGTCCATGCTCAGCAGCACCGCCTTGCGGGCATCTGACAGCGTGGTCTCCGGACGCACGACCCGGTCGAGGATCGGCTTGCCGTATTTGTGCTCGCCGATCTGCAGGAACGGGGTGTCGGCCGTGGCCTCAATGAAGTTTCCTTCGGGATAGATCAGGAACAGCCGCATCTCGCCGCCCTTGCGCTGTCCCGCCACCAGCATGCTGGCCGTCGCGCCATCCGCGTTCTGGGTCATCCGGGACGAGATGTCCTTACTGACGGCGGCCAGCGTGTCCCCCACGACAGAGGCCACCTGAAGGATCGTGTCGGCGGTCATGATCGACGGCGGCGCGTCGGGCGAGGTATCTTCCGCCGCTTCCTGAAGACGCGCCATCGTCGTCTGGGTGACGCTCAAAGACCCGGCGGTCAGGATCACGACGACCCGTTCGCCCGGTTCCTCGAAGGTGAACATCTTTCGATATGTCGAGATGTTGTCCAGCCCGGCATTCGTGCGCGTGTCAGACAGCAGCACCATGCCGGCATCCAGAAGCAGCCCTACGCAATAGGTCATGACAGACGCCCGAACTCCACATCCCCGCGGCGGACGCCCGTGACGACCGCACCCTACTGCTGCACTTGGCCGACGCTCACTTCCACGTCAAGATGCTCTGTCGTCTCACCGTGCGCCACGCCCCGAATGGGCGCAGCGTCAAGCGCGTCGAACCCGGACCCAAGGCGGATATAGCGGCCATCGGGGCAGCATTCGTTCGCCGCGTCGAAACCGACCCAGCCCAGCCCCTCGAGGTGCAGTTCCGCCCATGCGTGGCTGGCCTCGGCCATTTCGTCGCCGGCCTCGGAATACAGGTAGCCCGCGACATAGCGCGCCGGAATCCCGACCGAGATCGCGGCGGCGATCAGAACGTGTGCGTGGTCCTGGCAGACGCCATAGCCAAGCTCCAGCGCCTCGGTCGCCGAGGTGCTGGCGTCGGTTTCGCCCGGACGGTACTCGATCAACTCGGACACCTTGCGCGACAGACCGTGCGCGAGATCCAGCGGCGAGGTCTCGGACGCGGCCAGTTCCTCGGCCATGCGGCGGATCGCGATGCTGGGCATGGTGGCCCGCGTGTCGCGCAGATAGACCGACGGGTGCACCTTCTCGGAATGTCCGGTCAGCACGCCGTTCAGGTCCTGCGTCTCGACCAGTCCCTCCACAAGGATCGACACCCCGGCCACAGCACGGCGCAGCGTCACGGTCTGGACCCAGTCACCGGCGCCGTCGCGAAAGCCCGCGCCGGCCAACCCGCCCTCGACGGTCACCGACCAGTTCAGGATCCGCTGGTTCTCGCAATCCGCCGGCTGAAGGCGGTGGCTCTGGACGACCCCGGCGATCGGTTCGCCGAAGGAATAATGCGTCCGGTGCGAAACGCTCAGTCTCATTCCACCCTCCCCGTCAGATAGCTCGCGTGGATCGCAGCGCTAAGCCCGTTGATCTCTTCGATGATCCGGGTCAGGAACTCGTGCAGCCCTTCCTGGAAGATGTCCTCGACCCGTGCTTCCGCCAACTCGCCCATCATTCCGCGCGCGACCTGCTGCGCGCCGGTGGCGCGGTGATAGGCGCGCGCCAGGAAATCGAGGCTGTCGTTGATCTCCAGCGTGCAGGACAACAGGGACCGGGCGCATTGCGTGTTCAGGATCAGGAAATCCGCGATCTTGTCGGCGGTCACCTCGCCGCCATAGGCAAAACCGAAGGCGCGATAGGAACTCAGCGCACGCAGCAGCGTCGACCACTGGTAGTTGTCGATGCCCGAGCCGACATAGCTGACGCCCGGCAACAGAACGTAGTACTTCACGTCAAGAAAACGCGCGGTGTTATCGGCCCGCTCCAGCGCGTAGCCGGTCTTCATGAAGTGAAAGCCGTCGTTCCGCAGCATCGTGACCGAGGCGGCCCCGCGCACCAAAGCGGCCGTACGCATCGTCCATTCCGTAAGATCCGCCAGCGGCAGCTGGCTGCGCTCGGTCCGCTGCATCTCGCGGATTTCCTGGAACGCGGTGTTCAGCGCGTCCCACACCTGACCGGTGATCGCGGTCCGCACGATGCGCCCGTTCTCGCGCGCGGCGGTGATGCAGGACAGGATCGAGGACGGGTTGTCCTTGTCGAAGAACATGTGGCTTTCGACGTTGCGCTGCACCGGGTCGCCGTACTTCTCCTTGAAGGCCGGCAGGGTGCCGCTGGCCTCTAGGATCGACTCCCACTCGTTGCGGTAACCGCCGCCGATGTTCGGCAGCAGCGCATTGCGCGCGCCCACGTCCAAAAGCCGCGCAGACGCCTCGGCCCGTTCCATGTAACGCCCGATCCAGAAAAGGTTTTCCGCGGTCCGGCTCAGCATGGGAAGGGCTCCGAGTTGGTCGTCAAAAGTTCAAGAGAAACACGCGCGCAACAGGGCGAAACGCACTCTCCTCCCCCGTCCAGGGAGAGGGTCAGGGAGGGGGTCGCGCGCCCCATCATTCCGCCAACACCCACGTGTCCTTCACCCCGCCACCCTGGCTGGAGTTCACGACAAGCGAACCTTCCGTCAAAGCCACCCGCGTCAGACCGCCGGGCACAAGCTCGATATCCTCGCCCACAAGGCAATAGGGCCGCAGATCGACATGCCGCGGCGCGACGCCTTCCTCCACGAAGGTCGGACAGGTCGACAGCGCCAGCGTCGGCTGCGCGATATAGTTGTCGGGGTCGGCCTCGATCTTGGCGCGGAACGCCTCGATCTGGGCTTCGGTCGACTTCGGTCCCACCAGCATGCCATAGCCGCCAGAACCGTGGACTTCCTTGACCACCAGCTCCTTGAGGTTCTCAAGCACGTATTTGCACTCGTCCGCCTTGCCGCATTGCCACGTGGGCACGTTCTGCAGGATCGGCTCTTCGCCAAGATAAAAGCGGACCATCTCGGGCACGAAGGTATAGATCGCCTTGTCGTCCGCCACGCCCGCGCCCGGTGCCGAGCAGATCGTCACGCCGCCCGAGCGATACACGTTCATCAGGCCCGGAATACCCAGCATCGAGTCCGGTTTGAAGCACAGCGGATCAAGGAAGGCGTCGTCGATCCGGCGATAGATCACGTCCACCTTCTGCGGGCCTTCTGTCGTCTTCATCCAGACGAAATCGCCGTCGACGAACAGATCCTGCCCCTCGACAAGGTCCAGCCCCATCGTGTCGGCAAGGAACGAGTGCTCGTAATAGGCACTGTTGAAATGGCCCGGCGTCAGGATCACGCAGCGCGGGTCGCCGTCGCATTTCTTGGGCGCGACGCTAGCCAGCGTGCGTTTCAGCGCACGACCATAGCCATCGACCGGCGCGATGCGGTTCTGTTGGAACAACTGCGGGAACATCCGCATCATGATTTCGCGGTTTTCCAGCATGTAGGACACGCCCGATGGCGTCCGGCAGTTGTCCTCCAGCACGTAGAACTCGTCCGGCCCAACGCGCACAAGGTCGATGCCCACGATATGACTGTAGACGCCTTTCGGCGGCACGATGCCCACCACGGCCTTCTCGTAGGCCTCGTTGGTATAGACCAGCCGCTCGGGGATCTTGCCCGCGCGCACGATCTCGCCGCGCCCGTAAACATCGCCGAGGAAGGCATTCAGCGCCCGCGCCCGCTGTTTGATACCGCGTTCCAGCTTGCGCCACTCGTCCGCCGCGAAGACCCGGGGGAACATGTCGAAGGGGATCAGGCGGTCCGGATCGCCGCCCTCGCCATAGACCGCGAAGGTGATGCCGATGCGCCTGAACAGGTTTTCCGCTTCGTGCTGCTTGAGCGACCGAAGCTCGGCCGGCATCTCGTTGACCCAGTCCTGGATACCGGCATAGGGGCCGCGCACGGCGCCTCCGGCTTCCATCTCGTTGAAATAGCGTGGTTCAGCGGCCTTACTCATGGCTTTACCTTCCCAATCCCTCGCACGATGCGCAAGGGGGCGCGTCGTGGCTGTCGTTTTGGCTGCGTGGAATTGCCTTTCAGCCGGGCAATCCTCGATACCGCCGCCTGTCCCCTTTCCCTCTGACATACCGTGACCCGGCGAACTGTCCACAGGAAAGGGGCAACCTGCGGCAACTGCGTGTAATTTGGTTTACAGGTGTCCCGTTTTCCCGGCACTCGCCAGCCGGGCGGCCCGCGCTATCATCGCTTCATGGCCGTGCTGACCTTCACCCCTCAGGGCATTTACTGTCCCGCTGGCGACTTTCACGTCGATCCGTGGCGTCCCGTGGACCGCGCGCTGATCACCCATGGCCACTCTGACCACGCCCGCCCCGGCCACGCCCGCTATCTGGCGACCGAGGCTGCCGCCCCGGTGATCCGGCACCGGCTGGGCGAGATCACGCTGGACACCATCCGTTACGGAGAGACGCGGACCATCGGCGGTGCCAAGGTGTCGTTCCACCCTGCGGGGCATGTCCCCGGCTCGGCGCAGATCCGGATCGAGGTCGACGGCGAGGTCTGGGTCGTGTCCGGCGACTACAAGACCGAACCCGACGGGCTGTCCGAGCCGTTCGAACCCGTGCGCTGCCACGCCTTCATCACCGAATGCACCTTCGGGCTTCCCGTGTTCACATGGGCGCCGCAGGCCACGACCGAGGACGAGATCAACCGATGGTGGGCGTCGACCGTCGCGGATGGCCGCACCCCGGTGCTGGCGGCCTACGCGCTGGGAAAGGCGCAGCGCATCCTGGCGGGGCTCGACACCTCTATCGGACCCATCCTGACGCATGGCGCGGTCGAGAACGTGAACGAGGTGCTGCGTGGGCAGGGCCTTGCGCTGCCAGACACGATTCGCGTGACGCCAGAGGTGAACCCGAAAGACCACCCCGGCGCGCTGGTGCTGTCGACACCCTCGGGACTGGGCACACCGTGGCTGCGCAGGTTCGGCACGGTATCGACCGCTTTCGCCTCGGGCTGGATGCGGCTGCGCGGCGTGCGCCGTCGGCGGGCCGCGGACCGGGGGTTCGTGATGTCGGACCACGCCGACTGGGACGGGCTGAACGCCGCGATCCGCGAAACCGGGGCCGAGCGTGTGTTCGTCACCCACGGCTACACCTCGGTGTTCCGCCGCTGGCTGGAGGAACAGGGTTACGATGCCGCCGTGGTCGAGACCGAGTTCGAGGGCGAAAGCCTCGACCGGGCCGAGGAGGAAGAGGCATGATGCCGCCCGCAATTCTGACACTCCGGCCATGAAGCGTTTCGCCGGCCTTTTCACCCGTCTGGACCAGACGACCCGGACCACTGCGAAGGTCGAGGCGCTGGCCGATTACTTCGGCGAAGCCCCCGAGGACGACCGTCTGTGGACCGTTGCGCTGCTGTCGGGCCGCCGCCCGAAACGTGCGGTGAATGCCACAATACTGCGAGAATGGGCGGCAGAGTCCGCAAAAATACCGCTGTGGTTGTTCGAAGAGTCTTATCCGATCGTCGGCGACCTTGCCGAGACCATCGCCCTTGTCCTGCCGCCGAACCGGCAGAAGTCGGACCATTCACTGACCCACTGGATCACTGAAATCCGCCGTCTTCCTACACTGGACGAGCCCGAGCGCAAAGCCCTTGTCCGCGACGCCTGGGATCGGCTCGACGCGACCGAGCGGTTCCTGTTCAACAAGCTTCTGACCGGTGGTTTCCGGGTCGGGGTATCGGCCAAGCTGATGACCCGCGCGCTGTCGAAGGCGACCGGCATCGACGAGCCCGACCTTGCCCTGCGGCTGATGGGCGACTGGACCCCCGACAGCACCACTTACCGCCGCCTGGTGCTGGAACCCGACCCGGACGAGGACCTGTCGCGCCCCTATCCGTTTTTCCTCGCCTACCAGCTGGAGGACGCGCCCGAAGACCTTGGCCCCGTCACCGACTGGCTGGCCGAGCACAAGTGGGACGGCATCCGGGGCCAGCTTGTCCTGCGCGGCGGCCAGCACCACGTCTGGTCGCGGGGCGAGGAACTGATGACCGACCGCTTCCCCGAACTCGCCGCCGCCCGCGACTTCGTACCCGAGGGCACCGTGATCGACGGCGAGATCCTTGCGTGGGAAGGTGACGCCCCCCTGCCCTTCGCGCGGCTGCAAAAGCGCATCGGCCGCAAGACGGTGCCGAAGAAGCTGTTGACCGAGGCGCCGGTGATCCTGAAAGCCTACGACCTGCTGGAATGGCAGGGCGAGGACATCCGCGAGCGTCCTCTGGCCGACCGCCGCGCCTTGCTGGAAACCCTTGTTGCCGGCCTTCCCGCCGACGCGCCCATCCGCCTGTCGCCCCGCATCGACGTTCCCGACTGGACGGCGATGGCCGCCACCCGCGAAGGCTCGCGCGAGATCGGGGCCGAGGGATTGATGCTGAAACGCATGTCCTCTGCCTATCAGGTGGGGCGGAAGAAGGGCGACTGGTGGAAGTGGAAGGTTGATCCGCTGTCGATCGATGCGGTGATGATCTACGCCCAGCAGGGTCATGGCCGCCGCGCCAACCTGTTCACCGACTTCACCTTCGCGGTCTGGGACGGCGACCAGCTGGTGCCCTTCACCAAGGCCTATTCCGGGCTGACCGACGCCGAATTCCGCCGCATCACCGCCTGGGTCCGCAAGAATACGCTGGAACGCTATGGCCCGGTGCGCGCGGTGAAACCGCACCACGTGTTCGAGATCCATTTCGAGGGCATTCAGGAAAGCCCGCGCCACAAGTCTGGCGTCGCGCTGCGGTTTCCCCGCATGTCCCGCTGGCGCGAGGACAAGCCGGTGGGCGAGGCGAACACGCTGGAGGATCTGAAAGAGATGCTGGCGGCCTACGGCTGAGGTGCGGTCAGTCCGTCAACGCCGCCAGCAATGGCCCGATGTCCGCCTCGCGCAGACAGACCGGGTTGATCGACAGGACCGAGGGCCGGAACGGATCGGTGCCAAGGTGAACCGGCAGCGCGCGCGCCCTCAGTGCCGCGTCACGCACGCGGGCCGCAGCCGCATCCGGAAAGGCAAGCTCTACCACCGGGATGCGGTCCGTATCGTCGGCATGGGCGATGGTTGCGCCGCCCAGAGCGCCGGCCACCCGTTCGCAGACGGTCAGCCACCGCGCGTGGCGATCCGCATCCGGTTCGGACAGGAAGCAATCCAGCGCAGCCAGCAGCCCCGCGATCTCGTGCTTGCCCAGCTTTGCCGACCGCCCAACGCCGTGGCGGGGCAGCCCGGCATAGCGGGTCATGTCGATGAAGTCCGGCGGCGGCGCGAAATCGCTAGCGTGGACGTCCAGGTCAAGGCACTGCAGCGCCGCCGAGGCGATCAGGTCGCGCCGTCCCGCCAGCATCCCCGTCCCCGCCGGTCCGCCCAGCACCTTGCCGCCCGAGAACGCCACAAGGTCGGCGCCATCCGCGATGAAACGGTGCAGGTTGGCGGCGGGCGGCAATTCGGCCGCCGCATCGACGATGACGGGAACGGCCTGCGCATGCGCCACCTCGACCACGGCGGGCAGCAGGTCGTAGGTCGCGCGCGTCGCGGTGAAGTAGACGGCCGCCGTATCGGGGCCCAGCGCCGCCGCCACTTCCCAAGGCTCCACGTCGCGGCGCCCGGCCTCGGCCGTTGGATCGGGCAGCCCCACCTCGACAAGCGTGGCCCCGGCCACCCGTGCGGCATGGTCATAGCTGTTGCGATGCGACCGCGCGACGACGATCTCGCTTGGCCCACGCCCACCCGGCAAAGCGTTCATGCGGGCGATATCATCCCGCGCCAGACAGGCGGCGGCGGCCAGCAGCAGCCCCGCTGACGCACCCGCCGTGGCCAGTCCGCTTTCGGCCCCCGTCGCCGCCGCGATCTTTTCACCCGCGTAGGCGTGAAAGGCCACCATGTCGACCGAAACCGCATCGGCGGCCACCATCGCCTCGGCCACGCCCGGCGCAAGGGGCGCGCCCGAAAGGCGTGTCAGCGTACCTGCGGCGTTGATGATCTGGCCGGGAAGGGTCACCCCACCGGCATCCGAAAGTCATTGCCCTCGGGCAGGATCTGCCCGCCATCCACCACGATGGTCGTCCCGGTGATGAACTCCGCCTCTTCCGAGGCAAGAAACAGCGCCGCCGCCGCAATGTCGGCGGGGGTGCCCATGCGCCCAACGGGAATGGCGCTTTCCATGTCCTTGATGAACTCGGCCGAGCGGTGCGCCTTCATCCCCTCGGTCAGGATGTTGCCCGGCTCGATCCCGTTGACCGTCACGCCGTAGCCCGCGAACTCGATAGCGGCGGAGCGGATGAACCCGTTGATTCCTGCCTTCGAGGCCGAGTAATGGCCGTGTCCGGGCGAAGTCACGCGCGGCCCGGTGATCGACGACGTCAGCACGATCCGCCCGTAGCCTTGCGTCTTCATGTGCTTCACCGCCGCCTTGGTCGCCAGAAAGCAGCCGCCAAGGTTCACGCCAAGAACCTTGTGCCATTCCTCTGCGCTGGTGTCCTCGATCAGCGTCCACGGATAGATCCCCGCGTTCTGCACAAGGATGTCGATCTTACCGAACCGGTCCACCACCTCGGCCACGGCGGCATCCGCCTCGTCCGCGTCAGAGATGTCCGTGTGCCGGTAGAACCCGCCCAGTTCGGCGGCCAGCGCCTCTCCCTCGGTATCTTCCAGATCCGCGATGGCCACCCGCGCACCCTCTGCCGCGAACCGGGTGGCGATGCCGCCGCCGATCCCGCGTGCGCCGCCGATCACCAGCGCGGCGCGTCCCTCCAGCCTGCCCGTCATAGCAGCTTCTCCCTCAGTCGCAGTTTCAGCGTATCCAGAAGTACGGCGGCCAGCACCAGAAGGCCAAGGATCACCTGCGTCCAGTGCGCCGGCAGCCGCATCAGGTTGATCGCGGTGTGGATCGAGTAGATCAGCAACACCCCAGCGTAGACGCCCGGCAGCTTGCCGATGCCGCCCTTCAACGACACGCCCCCGATGACCACCGCTGCGAAGGCGTTGAACAGCATCCCCGTGCCAAGGTTCGCCGTCGCGCCCGAAGTCCGGATCGCCAGCAGCCAGCCGGCCAGCCCCGCCAGCGCGCCCGCGATCACGAAGGACATCCACAGGATCTTGTTCGCCGGGATACCGGCGCGGTAGGTCGCGACCTCGTTGCCGCCGACCAGCGTGATGTACCGCCCGAACGGTGTTTTCGCCATGATCAGCGAGAAGATCACGAAACACAGCACCGCGAACCACGCCAGCAACGGCACGCCGAACAGACGCTCGACCCCCAGCACGCGGATCGCAGGGTCCAGCGATTGCGCCGAACGCCCGCCCGAGATCGCGACGACCAGGCCGCGCACCCAGATGAACGAGGCGAGCGTCACGATAAAGGCGGACATCCCGACCTTGATCACGAAGAAGCCGTTTATGAAGCCGATGACGACCCCCACCGCCATGGCGATCAGCATCGACAGCGGAATGGCGATGAAGGACGGGCCCAGCGTCAGCCCCATCCCGATCCCCGACGAGGCGAACAATAGCCCCGTGATCATCGCCGCCAAGGCGGCCGTGGATTCGACCGACAGGTCGAGGTTGCCCGAGATGATCACGATGGCAAGGCCGATGGCCATCACACCGACGTAGGTCGACTGCTCGAGGATATTGGCGAAGATGCCGAACTGGAAATAGCGGGGAACGGTAAGCGAGAAGATCACCAGAACGGCGATCAGCATCAGCCACACAAGGTTGTCGAGCAGGAACTCGAGCATGCGTCGTCGCGCGGGTGTCATCGCGGGCGGCCTTTCGGATCGGAAATCGTGTAAGGGAAGGCGCCGGGCCGCGGAAGGGAGACGCGGCCCGGCGCACGTGCCATCAGGCCGGCTTATTCGACCGGCGTGATGGGATCGTCAGGAGCCTGAAGGTTGCCCCAGAAGGTCGGGTCGTCCACGTTTTCCGGCGTGATCGCGGCGCCCGGGATCTTGATGTTGGGACCCCAGTCCTCGATCGTCACGGTGGATTCCAGACCCAGCACGTCATAGGTGCCCGGCTCGATCTCTTCGCCCGCAACGATCTTGTCGGCGAACATCGCCAGCGCGGCGGCCTGCGCGAACAGCGGCTGTTCGACCTCGACCTGCTGCCAGCCCTGACGGATCAGGTCCAGACCCACCGGCGCGCCGTTCGACGACACGACCATGACATCGCCCGGCGCCTTGCCCGCAGCCTCAAGCGAGGCGACGGCAGCCACCGAAAGGTGCGCGGCGTGGACGAAGATCAGGTCGATGTCCGGGGTCGCCAGCAGCTCGTCGGCCACGATGGTGCCCGCGTTCGAGGCTTCCCACTGCATCGCCGGATGGGTGATGATCTCGACATCCTCACCGGCCATCAGCTCTTCAAAGCCCTTCTGGATGTCCAGCGTGTAGGGATCGCCCGGATCGCCCAGCACCTGCAGCACCGTGCCGGTGACAGAGCCGTTCTTCTCGGTCAGCAGACGCTTGATCTCGCCCGCGGCGACGTGGCCGATCTCGATGGTGCCCGCGACCGAGGTGAAGTCGATCATCGTCTCGGTGATCTGCCGGTCGAAGATCATCACCGGAATGCCCGCGGCGCGGGCTTCCTCGATGGCCGGGACCAGCGCGTTGAAATCGACCGGAGCGATCACGATGGCCTCGGGATCCAGCAGGATCGTGTCGGCCATCTGGCTTTGCTGCAGGTCGGTCTTGTTGTCCGCGTTCAGCGTGACGACCTCATAGCCGACCTCGCCCATGAACTTTTCGATCGCGTCGACCGAGGTGGTCTGGAACTCGTCCAGCAGCGTCGGGACCATGTAATAGATGGTGCCCTTGTCCTGTGCGTAGGCGCTGCTTGCCAAGGCCATGGCCGTGGTCGCGCCAAGGAACAAACGACGTGTCAGTTTCATCTTCTCAGCTTCCTTTTCCCTGTTGAACCGGATCGGTCGATGCGTGTCCCCTGCCCGCTCCGGCGATAGACAGGGTGCCCCCGGTAATCAGCTCGACAGCCTGTTCCGGGGTGGTTTTTTCGGTTTCGATATCGCCCGCCACCTTGCCCTGGCGGATGACGACAATGCGGTCGGCGACCTGGAAGGCCTGTGCCATGATGTGGGTGATGACGATCACGCCCACGCCGCGTTCGGCGACCTTGCGGATCATCTCCAGCCCCTTGGCGGTCTGTTCGACGCCCAGCGCCGCGAAGGGCTCGTCCAGCAGCACCAGCTTGCCGCCGAAGTGGACGAAACGGTTCAGCTCGATGGCCTGCCGCTGGCCCCCGGACAGATGTTCGACATTGGTGCGCAGCGAGGGGATCTTGGTGCCCGCCTCCTTGATCGCCTTCGCGGTGATCGCCTCCATCTCCTTCTCCTGAAGGACGGGGATGCCGAGGAATTTCTTCGTGATCTCGCGGCCCATGAAGAAATTCGCCACGACGTCGGCGTTCACGCACAGCGACAGGTCCTGATAAACCGTCTCGATCCCCGCCGCCTTCGCCTCGGACGGCGACCCGAAATGCCGTTCCTGCCCGTCGAAGAACACGGTCCCCGACGATGGCTTCAGCCCGCCCGAGATGATCTTGACCAGCGTCGACTTGCCCGCGCCGTTGTCGCCCAGCAAAGCCACGACCTCGCCCGGCCGGACCTCCATGTCGATGCCGCGCAGCGCCTGGATGGCGCCGAAATGGCGGGTGATGTCCGTGAGTTTCAGCAGCGGTTCGGTCATTGGGTCACTTTCTCGAGGCGGCGGGCGAAAAGGTCGGGCGCGGGCTGGCCGCCCGCCGGCGTCGGCGTGTCGCCCGAGGGCGCGAAGACGCGGCTCACGGCTAGCGACGCCGCGCCCCGGATCACCGCGTCCGCGCCCGCCCGCGACGGCACGATGCGCGGCACCACCCGGTCGGACCGCGCGCCCAGCGAGCCCGGCAGATCCTCGGCCAGCTTCAGGATGTGCGCCTGCAGCGCGGCGGGCGCCTGACCGCCCAGCACGATGGTTTCGGGATCGTAAAGGTTCTCGATGGTGACGATCGCCGCGCGGAAGATCGGCGCGACCTCTTCCAGCCACGCGTCCTCGCCGATCTCGGCAGAGCGGCGGTCGTAGGCTTCCATCGAGAAGTAGCGCTCCAGGCAGCCGCGGTTGCCGCAGAAACATGGCTCGCCGTTCAGCACGATCGGGATATGCCCGACCTCCGAGGCGTTGCCGTTCGCGCCGCGCATGACCTGGTTGTTGAAGATCATCGCGCCGCCAAGGCCGACGCCCATGTAAAGATAGAAAAAATCGCGAAACTCGGTGCCCCGCCCGTACAGCCGTTCGCCATGCGCCGCGGCGGACATGTCGCCGTCGACGAAAGCGGTGAAAGGCACGCACTCCCGCAGCCCGTCCCGGATGTCGGTCTCGGTCCAGCCTTCCATCGTGGTGGACCCGACAAAGCTCATCCCGTCGACACCGAAGGGGCCGGGAAGCGACATGCCGACACCAAGGATCTTGTCCTCGTCGCGCCCCTTGGCGATCCCCGCCACCAGGTCGGTGATCTTCCCGAAGGCCTCGGTCGCGGTCAGGCGCGGCGCGTCGACGGTTTTCCGGGTCACCAGATCGCCGGCAACGTTCATCAGCCCCGCCTCCAGCCCGCGCGGCGAGATCGAGACACCGATCGCAAAGCCGCCGTCCGGCGCGATCTCGAACGAGGGCGCCGGGAACCCGCGTCCCTTGGGCTTGCCCGGCCGCTCGATCAGGAAACCGCGCTCGTGCAGCTCGGACGTGATCGTCGAGACGGTCTGGGTCGTCAGACCCACCGCCCGCGCGATCTCGGCCCGGCTGATCGGGCCATGCTGGCGGATCGCCTCCAGCACCGTGCGCCGGTTCAGCAGGCGGGCCTGCCCCTGATTGGTTCCCGAAAGCGCCATGCGCGCAAAGTTTCCCTGTTGGACCGGATTATTAAGTCATGCGATCTGACCGGTCATTTGATTTGAATTAATTGAGACCGCAGCGTCACGATTCTGTCAAAGCCTTTCTTCCAAGCCATGCGAGAAGCCGTGATACCTGCCCGCAACTGCCCAAAAATCGGTGCTTTGAATTATTCGGGCCCGCCGCCCCTTCCCCGCTTCTTCTCTTTCGAAATACCTCGGGGGAGCCGCGCAGCGGCGGGGGCAGAGCCCCCACACAGGCCCACGCCTGCGCAAACGAAAAAGGCGGGCCACTGGCCCGCCTCTCTAGTCTCGCGCAATCGGATGCCGGTCAGGCGTCGAGTTGCTCCATCACCTCGTCCGAGACCTCGAAGTTCGCGGTGACGCGCTGGACGTCATCGTCGTCTTCCAGCGCCTCGATCAGCCGCATCAGCTTTTGCATCTGCTCAAGGTCAAGTTCGGTGGTCGTGGTGGGCTTCCAGATCAGCTTGGTCTCTTCCGATTCCCCAAGCTCGGCCTCAAGCGCGGTGGCGACCTCGTTCAGGTCGGTGTCGGCGCAATAGATGATGTGGCCCTCGTCCGAGCTTTCCACGTCTTCCGCGCCCGCCTCGATCGCGGCCATCATCACGGTGTCCGCATCGCCCACGGACGCGGGATAGGTCACCTCGCCCTTGCGCTCGAACATGAAGCCGACCGACCCGGTCTCGCCAAGGTTGCCACCGTTCTTGCCGAAGGTCGACCGGACTGTGGACGCCGTGCGGTTGCGGTTGTCGGTCATCGCCTCGACGATGACGGCGACGCCGCCGGGCCCGTAGCCCTCGTACCGGATCTCTTCAAAGCCCTCGCCCTCGCCAGCGACGGCCTTCTTGATCGCGCGGTCGATGTTGTCGTTCGGCATCGACTGCGATTTCGCCTGTTTCACGGCAAGGCGCAGACGCGGGTTCTTGTCGGGATCGGGGTCGCCCATCTTGGCGGCGACGGTGATCTCTTTCGACAGCTTGGAAAACAGCTTCGACCGCAAGGCGTCCTGACGGCCCTTGCGGTGCTGGATGTTCGCCCATTTTGAATGGCCGGCCATGTATGCCTCTTGGTAATGTCCCGGGGTCTGGCGCTGGCTTCTATCCCTGCGGGCCCTTGCGTTCAAGCCCCCGCGCCATGCACGGGGGCCTGCCGGACATCCGGCCATAGGGGCGGCGGCACCGAAATGCCGCACCGGACCATCGGCGGGGCGGGATCAGAAGGTGATCGACTCCATCACTTCCGGCACCTTCACATCGACGCCCGGCAACGCCTCGACCAGCGGGTCGGCGGACTGCGCCAACAGCGGGAAAGTCTTGTAGTGGCAGGGGATCACCGTCTTGAAGTCGAAGAACTCGCGCGCCGCATAGGCCGCCCGGCGCATGTCCATGGTGAAATGGCCACCGCAGGCGAGGATGCCGATGTCGGGTTTGTGGAGATCGTTGAAGACCTTCATGTCCGCCATCACGTCGGTGTCGCCCGAGAAATAGATCACGTGGCCTTCGCCTTCGATCATGAACCCGGCCTCGGACCCGGTATAGATCGGGCCGTTGTCCGACGAGATGGACGAGGAATGCACCGCGTTCACCATCGTGACCTTCACGTCACCAAGGTCCACCGTGCCGCCCTTGTTGAAACCGACGGTCTGGATGCCGTGGCGGGCTTCCCAAAAACTCATCAGGTCGAACATGCCGACCACCGGAATGCCAAGATCGGACGCGATCCCGACCGCGTTGGCCGAGTGGTCGCCGTGACCGTGGCTCAGCAGCACGTGACTGGCGCCGACGATCGCCTCTTCCTTCTTGTCCTCCGGGAACGCGGGGTTGCCGTCGAACCACGGGTCGATCAGCAGGATCTGCTTGCCGATCTCGATGCGAAAGCCGGAGTGGCCGAGCCAGGTGATCTTCATCGTCGTCTCCCTTGTGTGTCTGACGCGTCGTGCGCGGACGATTCGTGTCGTCCGACAGGGTAGCGCGCCGGGCCGTCGAGGCGATGGTATCCATTGAATGTTTCGCGCGCGAAACACACAGTAGGTCTGGGGATCAATTTGCGACGCGCTGTCCGCGTCGCGTTTCGGGCGTCGCTGGCAGGGTATGAACTGGACCGACCGTATCATCGCCTATTGCGAGCGAACCGATTTCGGCCTGTGGTCGGAACCGCTGAACGCCGTCACGAACCTCGCCTTCCTGCTGGCGGCCGCGATCATGTGGGTGCGGCTGGGACGCGACCGCATGCCCGCGGCACGGCTGATGGTTTTGGTGCTTGCCGCAATCGGCCTGTCGTCCGGCGCGTGGCATATACTGGCGACCGCATGGAGCGGCATGGCGGACAGCCTGTCCATCGCCGTCTTCGTGCTGATCTATCTCTATGCCGCCAACCGCAGTTTCTGGGGCCTCGGCGTCGGCGCCTCGCTGTTCGGCGTGCTGCTGTTTCTGCCCTTCGCCGCCGCCGGCACGTGGGTCTTCGCGCAACTGCCGTTCTTGCGACTGTCGGCGATGTATTGGCCCGTCGCGCTGTTGATCGCGCTGTACGCGCTGGCGGTGGCGGGCCGCAGCCCCGTCACCGCCCGCAGGCTGGGTCTTGGCGCGGGCGTTCTGGCCGTTTCGATCACCCTGCGCAGCCTTGACAATGCAGTGTGCAGCGCGTGGCCGCACGGTACGCATTTCCTGTGGCATGTCCTGAATGCCGCGATGCTGGGCTGGATGATCGAGACCTACCGCCGTCACGTCACCAGGGCGGCGTAGAACGGGATCGCGAACAGGCACAGGATCGTCTGCCACGCCAGCATGTCCGCGTAGGTGTCGGCGTCGCCGCCCATCAGCCGGGCCACGATGTAACCGTTCGCAGCCGCCGGGACCGAGAAGACGAGGATGCCGCCCAGCATCTCGTTCAAGGACAGGCCAAGGGCGACAGCGATGACCAGGAAGATCGCCGTCACCACGAAGGGACGCAGCAGGCAGGCCACCACGACCCTTGCGGATACGTGCATCATCCGGTTCAGGCTCATCCCCGCCCCCACGGCCAGCAGTCCGACGCCCAGCGCGGCGCGACCGACGATCTCGGTCAGATCGTCCAGCCAGACCGGCAACCCGCCGAACAGCAGGTTGATCGCGACACCGCCGCAAGAGCCAAGAACCAGCGGATTGGTCAGCACCGACCGCAGCAGCCTGCGCGGGCCGGTCGAGCCACCGCAAAGGATCGCCATCGCGATGATCACCGCGACGTTGATGACGGGGATCAGCACCGCCATCGACACCGCGATCAGCGACAGGCCGGCGGGTCCGATGATCAGGTCCGCCGCCGCCAGCCCGATGAACCCGTTGTACCGGATCGTCCCCTGAAAATAGGTCGACCGCGTCGGCCCCGGCACGGTCAGCACCCGCCCCGCCACCAGCACCAGAACCCCGGCGATGCCGATGGTCAGCAGCAGCGCCATCGCGAAGGCGCCGATCCGCGAGGGCGACAGGTCGGTCTTGGCGATAGAGTTGATCAGGATCGCCGGGATCAGCAGCTTGAAGCTCAGCGCCTCGATCCCCGGCCAGAGATCCGCCTTGATCAGCCCCGACGCCCGCGCCGCCCAGCCCAGCGCGATGGCAAGCGCGATCGGAAGTATGGTCAGGGCAAGCGACATGCGGGACTCCGGGGAATGCGGGCGGCCGGGCGGCACCCCGGCGGACCCTAGAACGGGATGCCGCGAGGGGCCAGTGCCGCACCGCGGAAGGCCGATGTTTCGCACCGGAACGCCCCGCCCGGCGCGCGAACGCACGCCCTTCCCTTGCAGCCCGCCCATGCGGACGCTAAACGCGTGTCTCGAACGCACATCCCGGAGAGATCCATGTCCATCGACAAGGCTACGGCGGCCCACGTGGCGAAGCTCGCCCGCATCAAGGTGGAAGACGACGCGCTTCCCGCGCTCGCGCAGGAATTCAACACCATCCTCGGCTTCATCGAACAGCTGAACGAGGTGGACGTCGAGGGCGTCGAGCCCATGGTCTCGGTCACGCCGATGCGGCTGAAGCGCCGCGAGGACGTCGTGACCGACGGCAACATCCAGGATGAAGTGCTCGCCAACGCGCCCGACGCGCGCGAGGGGTTCTTTGCGGTGCCGAAGGTGGTGGAGTAACGCCATGTCCGATCTGACGAAACTCACCATCGCCGAAGCCCGCGACAAGCTGCGCGCGGGCGACGTGACCTCGGTCGAACTGACCGAAGCCTGCATCTCCGAGATCGAGGCGGCGGACGCGCTGAATGCGTTCGTCCACAAGACGCCCGAGATCGCGCTGGAACAAGCCCGCAAGGCCGACGCCCGCATCAGCGGCGGCGACGCGCCCGCCATGTGCGGCATCCCCCTGGGCATCAAGGACCTGTTCTGCACCCGTGGCGTTCCCAGCCAGGCGGCGAGCCGCATCCTTGAAGGCTTCCGCCCCGAGTACGAATCCACCGTGTCGCACAAGCTGTTCGACGCGGGCGCGGTCATGCTGGGCAAGCTGAACATGGACGAGTTCGCGATGGGCTCGTCGAACGAAACCTCTGTCTATGGCAATGCGGTGAACCCGTGGCGGCGCGGCAATGACGACACGCCGCTGACCCCCGGCGGCTCGTCCGGCGGCTCTGCGGCTGCGGTGGCTGCCGACCTGTGCCTTGGCGCGACCGGCACCGATACCGGCGGCTCGATCCGCCAGCCCGCCGCTTTCACCGGCATCACCGGAATCAAGCCGACCTATGGCCGCTGCTCGCGCTGGGGCATCGTCGCCTTCGCCTCGTCGCTGGATCAGGCCGGCCCGATGACCAAGGACGTGCGCGACGCGGCGATCATGCTGCAGGCGATGTGCGGCCACGACCCCAAGGATTCGACCTCGGCCGATCTGGCCGTGCCCGACTTCGAGGCGGCGCTGACCGGCGACATCAAGGGCAAGAAGATCGGTATCCCAAAGGAATACCGCATGGAGGGCATGCCCGCCGAGATCGAAAAGCTCTGGGCCGACGGCACCGCCATGATGAAGGACGCGGGCGCCGAGATCGTCGACATCTCGTTGCCGCACACCAAGTACGCGCTGCCCGCCTATTACGTCATCGCGCCCGCCGAGGCGTCTTCGAACCTTGCCCGCTATGACGGCGTCCGCTTTGGCCGCCGCGCCAAGCTGGCGCAGGGCGACGGCGTGACCGAGATGTACGAGAAGACCCGCGCCGAGGGCTTCGGCCACGAGGTGCAGCGCCGCGTGATGGTCGGCACCTACGTGCTGTCGGCGGGCTTCTATGACGCCTATTACAACCGGGCCCGCAAGGTCCGCGCGCTGATCAAGAAGGACTTCGACGACGTCTTCGCACAGGGCATCGACGCGATCCTGACCCCCGCGACCCCGTCCGCCGCGTTCGGGCTGGGCGAGATGTCCGAGGCCGATCCGGTGCAGATGTACCTGAACGACGTGTTCACCGTGACCGTCAACCTTGCCGGCCTGCCGGGCATCTCTGTGCCCGCCGGTCTGGACAAGCAGGGTCTGCCGCTGGGGCTTCAGCTTATCGGCCGTCCGTGGGAGGAAGCCGACCTGCTGAACACGGCCTACGCCTTGGAAAGCGCTGCGGGCTATGTTTCCAAGCCCGGCAAATGGTGGTAGAAGCCTGCCCAAACAGATCCGGGCAGGACTAACGGACATGAAGAAGACGCTTTTGGCGGTGGCAGCACTGGCCCTTCTCGGGGCCTGTGCAGAGACGCCCGACTCGAACCCGGACACACCCAAGCGTGGTGTCGGCTTCGGCGACTATAGCGACTACAACACCTACACGCGCGCGCCCGACAGCGCGCCGTCGGCGCCTGCCGCCACGACGCCCGCTTCGCCGCCGCGCAACACCGCCGTGGTCATCGACCCGTCCGAACTGCCTGCGTCTCCGGTCACGGCGCCCACGTCGGGCGGGATCTCGGACGAGCAGAACTTCGCAGCCGTGTCCGAACGCGTGAGCATCGAAGGCGACGCAGCCCGCATGGCCGCGCTGGCGTCCGAATACGAAGCCGCGCGCCCGACCGCTCTGCCGACCCGCACCGGGACCGAGGGGCCGAACGTCGTGACCTACGCGCTGTCGACCAAGCACCCGGTCGGCACGCAGGTCTATCGCCGCACCACGCTGTTCTCGGGCAAGAAGGAAAACGCCTGCGCCGGTTACGTTTCGGCCGACATCGCGCAGCGTGACTTCCTTGCCAATGGCGGGCCGGAGAAGGACAAGCTGGGCCTCGATCCCGACGGCGACGGCTACGCCTGCGGCTGGGATCCCTCGGTGTTCCGTCGCGCCGCAGGGTGATCGACCACCCCTCCCCGAATTTCGGCCCCCGGCGTGGGGGCGCAACACCTGACATGGTGGTGATCCATTTCACCGCCATGGACAGCTGCAAGGCCGCGCGCGACCGGCTGTGCGACCCGCAGTTCGAGGTCTCTGCACACTACCTGATCGGCAACGATGGCGCGGTCCTGCAGTTGGTCGACGAGGCCATGCGCGCCTGGCATGCGGGCGCGGGGCGCTGGGGCGACGTGACGGACGTGAACTCGCGCTCGATCGGGATCGAGCTGGACAACACCGGCGCGCATCCGTTTTCCGAACCCCAGATGCAGGCGCTTGAGGCGCTGCTGGGCGGCATCCTCGACCGTTGGCGCATCCCGCCCGAGCGGGTGATCGGGCATTCCGACATGGCGCCCCTGCGCAAGGGAGATCCCGGCCCGCGATTCGACTGGCGGCGTCTGGCGCGGGGTGGACTGTCGGTCTGGCCCGCAGAAGGCGCCGAGGGCGACTTCACGGACGCTGCGACCAGCTTCGGATATGCGCCTGACCTGAGCCCCGAGGCGCGGCTTGCCGCCTTCCGACTGCGGTTCCGGCCATGGGCCGAGGGGCCGCTGACGCCCGAGGACAGCCGCGCGATGGCCGACCTTGCGCACCGCTTCCCTGTTGACGGCGGCCCCGGCGCCGCTTAGGTGCCGATCCGCGCGGATGGCCGGATGGCCGCGGCCCTTCGGGGTCGAGGAAAGTCCGGACTCCACAAGGCGACGGTGCCGGGTAACGCCCGGCCGGGGCAACCCGAGGGAAAGCGCCACAGAAAACAGACCACCGCCGGCGTGCCGGCGGCCAGGGTGAAACGGTGGGGTAAGAGCCCACCGCGGGACGGGCAACCGGACCGGCACGGCAAGCCCCACCGGGAGCAATGCCGAATAGGGATCTCGCGCCCCGGCAACGGGGACAGGGCGCCTTGCCCCAGAGATCCGGGTAGGCAGCTGAAGGCGCGCGGCGACGCGCGTTCCAGATGAATGGTCATCTCCGGCAGGTCCGCCTGCCGACGACAGAATCCGGCTTACAGGCCGTCCGCGCATACAGAACCGCCCGCCCGCCGTTTCGCCGCGTTTCCTTCTGGGGAAACCGGTTGACTCGGGGCGATTAAACAGTAAAAGGCGGGCTTCAAGATTTTCTCCGGGCGATGCACCGCCCGTGCGACGGAGCAAGACGAAATGGCAAAGCCCACCACGATCAAGATCCGGCTGAACTCGACCGCCGGCACCGGCCACTTCTACGTGACCAAGAAAAACGCGCGCACCATGACCGAGAAAATGACCGTGCGGAAATACGACCCGGTCGCGCGTGCGCATGTCGAGTACAAGGAAGGCAAGATCAAGTAATCTGCCCCCAATTGACGACAGATGAAGGCCGCGCCACAAGCGCGGCTTTTTCTTTTGGCAGAAAGCCCCCATGTTGAAGTCATGGACCTGACCCTGACCGTCCGGCCGGCTCATCCCGGCGACCTTGGCGCGTTGGACGCGCTGCTGGCGCGCGCCTATCCGCGCCTGCTGTCGCGGGACTATCCGCCGTCGACCATGGTCACCGCCCTGCCGCTGATCGCGCGCGCGAATCCAGAGCTTCTGTATTGCGGCACCTACTATGTCGCCGAGGATGCCGAGGGCGCGCTTGTCGGCGCCGGGGGCTGGACCCGGAAACGATATCGCCACAGCGGCGAGGTGCGGCACGTCGTGACCAGCGACCGCCACACGCGGCGCGGCATCGGGCGCGCGATCCTTGAGAAGACCATCACGACGGCGCGCGAGGCCGGGCTGGCGCATCTCGATTGCGCCGCGACGCGGACCGCCGTGCCGTTCTACCGCGCGCTGGGGTTCACCGGCGACCGCGAATACCTGCTGGAACTTCGCCCCGGCATCACCTTCCCCGCGATCGAGATGCGACGGACGCTTTAGCCGACCGCCCCAAAGCGCCGCCCCACCGCCTTGCGCGCGTCTGGTGTCGGACGTCGGATACGCACTGCCCGTTCCCCCGAAAACAAAAGGGCCGGCGCAATGGCCGGCCCTTCGATCTGGAATGTTCCGCGCGTTACTCGCGATTGCCGAGGAACTGCAGCAGGAACATGAACAGGTTGATGAAGTCGAGATAGAGGTTCAGAGCCCCCATGATCGCCGACTTGCCGAGCCATTCCTGATCCATCGCATGTGCGTGCTGGATGTAGTCGTTCTTGATCTTCTGCGTGTCATACGCCGTCAGCGCAGCGAAGATCAGCACGCCGATGATGGAGATCGCGAAGTGGATCGCCGGCGATGCCAGGAAGATGTTCACGATGGACGCGACGATCAGGCCGATCAGGCCCATGATCAGGAACGACCCCCAGCCCGAGATGTCCTTCTTCGTGGTGTAGCCCCATAGGGACAGGCCCGCGAAGGAGATCGAGGTCACAAGGAACGTCTGCGCGATCGAGATGCCGGTGAAGGCGGCGAAGATCCATGCGATCGACAGGCCCATGGCCGCGGCGAACACGTAGAAGAACAGCTGCGCGCCAGCCGCCGAAAGACGGTTGATCATCGCGCCGAAGGCAAAAACCATGATCAGCGGCAGGAACATCGCCACCCAGCCCAGGATGTTGGGCTGCAGCGTCGCGGGATCCCGGAAGATCGACAGCAGAGCGTCGCTCGACCCGACGGCCCAGGCAACGCCGGCCGTAACCAGAAGGCCAACGGACATCGTGCCGTAGACCTTGTTCATGTGGGCGCGCAGTCCCTCGTCGATCTGGGCGGTGCGAACGCCTGCAACACCACGCGCCGTCCGGAAATCAGCCATCAATTCCTCCTAGATGGATAAAGCAAGCGGCCCTCGCGGCCGCCTTTCCAAGGGAATATCGGGAAGGTCGCGAGGGTTTTCAAGCTTTTCCGGTCTGGAGGCATGGCGTTCACAGCATTGTTGCCTCAGGTCGTCCAATAGCCGGGCGCATCCCAGACAGGGCGGCTGGCTTCGGACGCCGCCTGTTCCCGGCTGACGCCGATATCTTCAAGCATGTGCGCGTCCATCCGGCCAAGCTCTAGCCGCTGGCGGCGCAACGCGGCCAGGTCGAGGACAGTGCGCAAAAGCGAACGATGGCGGGCGCGGGCGAACCGGGTGCGTCCGGGCAGGTGGGCGTGGGTGCGGACATGCTGGGTCATGGGTGCATCCTTTCATATCTGTGGCGTCAGCGGCGTCTTTCATTCATGAGCTTGATATATGCCGACGGGTAAGCAATAGTGAAACGAATGTTTCTGAACCGAACCATCAAGGACTGTGATGATGCGCAACCTCGACGTTTCCGTGCTTCGCTCGTTCGTCGCCGTCGCCCAGACCGGGGGCGTCACCCGCGCCGCCGGGTTTTTGAACCTCACGCAATCGGCGGTGTCGATGCAGCTGAAGCGGCTGGAAGAGCTGATGGGGCTGGAACTGCTGGACCGCTCGAACCGGAAGATCTCGCTGACGGCGGCGGGCGAGCAGCTGCTGGCCTATGCGCGCCGGATGGTGGACCTGAACGACGAGCTGTTCGCGCGGCTGACCGATCATGCCTTTGAGGGCGAGGTCACGCTGGGCGTGCCGCATGACATCGTCCATCCCGTCATCCCGCAGGTGCTGCAACGCTTCTCGGCCGAGTACCCGCGGGTGAAAGTGCGGCTGATCTCGCTTTTCACCACCGGGCTGAAGCGGATGCACGCGCGCGGGGAGTGCGACGTGATCCTGACGACCGAGCCGGACCTGGGCAGCGGCGGCGAGACGCTGGCGGAACTGCCGTTGCGCTGGATGGGCGCGCCGGGCGGGTCGGCGTGGAAGCATACGCCGCTGCCGCTGGCCAACTGCCGCAACTGCTCGTTCCGCATCGACACGCAGGATCGGCTGAACGCGGCAGAGATCGATTGGATTCAGGCGGTGGAGTCGGATTCGGACCGTACTGTCGAAGCGACGGTCGCCGCCGACCTTGCCGTGACGGTGATGCTGGAAGGAACACAGCCGCAGCAACTGGAACAGCTGCCGTCCTGCGGGCAGCTTCCCGAACTGGGCGTGCAGAAGATCAACATGTACGGCGGCACCGCCAGCAACGGCGGCTTTGTCGGGCACCTGATGGAGATGATCCGGCAGGGCTATCGCACGCTGTAAGGCGCCGACAGGCGTCAGGCGATTTCGACGACAATCTTCCCCACCGCCTTCCGGTCACGCAGCAGATCCAGCGCTTGCGGCGTTTGGTCGAACGGCAGGCGGTGGCCGATGTTGGGGCGAAGCTTGCCCTCTTCGTACCAGCGGATCAGCGTGCGCAGGCTGTCGGCCAGTGTCTTCGGGTCGAATTGCAGGAAGCCGCCCCAGTTCACGCCGATCACCGAGACGTTCTTGACCATAAGGTGGTTGGCCGGGATCTGGGGAACGTCGCCGCTGGCGAAACCGATGGCCAGCATCCTTGCGCCGGGCTTCACCGCGCGGAACGCTGCGCGAAACTGGTCGCCGCCGACCGGGTCATAGACCACGTCCGCCCGGCCAAGTCCTTTCACCGTGTCTCGGATGTCCTGCGTTTCGGTATCTATGAGGTGATGCGCCCCGGCCTCTCGCGCGGCATCCAGCCTGTCCGCGCCCCGGGCGCAGGCGATCACCGTGGCGCCCATCGCGCGGCCGATCTCGACTGCCGTCAGGCCCACGCCCCCCGCCGCGCCAAGGACCAGCAGCGTCTCTCCCGCTTTCAGGGCCGCGCGTTCCAGCGCCACGTGGCTGGTGCCATAGGCGACCTGAAAGCCAGCGGCGACATCGAAGGGCATCAAATCGGGGATCGGAAGGCAGCGCGCTTCGGGAAAACAGCCTGCCTCGGCCAGACCGCCCTGCCCCGAATATACCGCGACCCGGGTTCCGGGCCGAAGCGTGCAGCCTTCTCCGGCGGCTTCGACGGTACCCGAGAATTCCTTGCCAAGCGTCACCGGAGGCTCTGGCCGGTCCTGATAAGTCCCCTCGATCGTCAGGAGATCTGCGAAGTTCAGTCCGCATGCGGCGATTCGGATCGACACCTCGCCCGCCGCAGGTTGACCCGACTCACCCTCTGCGAAGCCTGGGACCCCGCCATACTCGCTTATCTGGTAATGTTTGACCATTTGCCTAAAATTATCGCACGTTTAACCACGTTAACGATACCAATCGACTTAACCCTGCGGCAGCCTGTCGCACCTTACGCTAGGTAACTAAACCTACAGTTGATAAACGGGAAATACCCACAGGCAGATTCCTCAACTTCACATTGCGTAACAGTTTTGAAACCTGGCGCCGGCGCACCCCATGTTTGCAGCCATTTCACACGCTTTCCTAATCGTTTGTGACCAAACTACCCAAAAAGGTAGGTTGTGCGATTCCCGCTCGACGTGATTTTGATGTTTCTGTTGTGAGTTGTAAGGAAGACAACGATGAAGCATCCCGTGGATGTTCATGTCGGCAAGCGCGTGCGGCACCGCCGCTGGTTGGTCGGCATGACCCAGCAACAGCTGGCTAGCAAGGTTGGAATCAAGTTCCAGCAAATTCAGAAGTACGAGACGGGCATGAACCGCATCAGCGCCTCGCGCCTGTGGGACATCGCCGAAGCTCTGGACGTGGATGTCCGCTTCTTCTTCGACGGTATCGATGAAAGCGTCGATGCGCCCGCCGAAGAGAAAAGCGGCGTGCCGGGCGACATCCTGGCCGACAAGGAAGCGCTGGAACTGGTGCGCTCCTATTACGCCATGCCCGAGAACCAGCGCCGCCGGCTTTTTGAGCTGGCCCGTGTGATGAGCGACGTCGCCTGAGCTTCAGGTGCCACGTGCCCTGAGCCGGGCTTGACGGCCCGCCTCGATTCCGATTACCGCGCCGGGGGCATTCCCCCGGCGAGGTAATCCAGTCCATGACGGCCCCCGACACGATAACTGACAGCGCGCTACGTGCCGATCTTCTGGCGACGGCAGAGGCGCTGGCGGACGCCGCACGCGCGGCGATCCTTCCGCATTTTCGTGCAGAAGGACTGGGCGCCGACAACAAGGACGACGTGGGTTTCGACCCTGTAACCGTCGCGGACCGCGCCGCCGAAGAGGCGATGCGCGCCGTTCTGGCCGACCGTCGCCCCGATGACGGCATCCTTGGCGAAGAATACGGCACCGTGGAAGGCTCGACCGGGCTGACGTGGGTCCTGGACCCGATCGACGGCACGCGCGGTTTCCTGTCGGGCACCCCGACGTGGGGCGTTCTGATCGCTGTCGGCCCCGCGTCCGGCCCCGTTCTTGGCGTGATCGACCAGCCCTACACCGGCGAGCGGTTCGTGGGCGGGCTGGGTGACGCGTGGATGACCGGGCCCTTGGGGCGCCGCACGCTGAAGACCCGCCCGGCGCGGAAGCTGTCCGAAGCCATCGTTTTCACCACCTTCCCCGAAGTCGGCACCCCGTCCGAAGGCGCGGCCTTCCACAAGCTCAGCGAGGCGGCGCGGCTGACGCGCTATGGCATGGACTGCTACGCGTATGCGCTGATCGCGGCCGGGCAGATCGACGTGGTGGCCGAGTCGGGGCTGTACGCCTACGACGTGCAGGCCCCCATCGCGGTGATCGAGGCCGCAGGCGGCATCGTCACAGACTGGGACGGCAACCCCTGCCCCATGGGGGGCCGAGTGCTGGCCGCAGCGAACCGCGAGATCCACGCCGAGGCGCTGGAGTACCTGCGCGGGGTTGAGGTGCAGCGCTGATCGGCTAGCTTTGAGGGGCGCCTTGTCCAAGGGAACCCCAGCATGCCGGAAATCCTGATCCAGAACGCCCGCACCGTCCTGACCATGGACGACCGGCGCGGAGAGTTCGCCGACTGCGACATTCGTATCGTCGATGGCGTGATTGCCGAGATCGGCAGCGGGCTGCGGTCGGACGGCGAGCTTGTGCAGGCGGCGGGCTGCGTGGTGACCCCCGGCCTCGTGAACACGCATCACCACCTGTACCAAACGCTGACCCGCGCCGTTCCCGCCGGGCAGGATGCGCTGTTGTTCGGCTGGCTGCAAACGCTGTACCCGATCTGGGCGCGCTTCGGCCCGGAAGAGATGCGCGTCTCGGCGCTGGCTGGGCTTGCCGAACTGGCGCTTTCGGGCTGCACGCTGACCTCGGATCACCTGTACCTGTTCCCGAACGGTGCCCGGCTGGACGACACCATCGCCGCCGCGCAGGAGATCGGGATGCGGTTCCATCCCACCCGCGGCGCGATGTCGATCGGTGAAAGCCTCGGCGGCCTGCCGCCGGATTCGCTGGTGGAGGCAGAGCCGAACATCCTTGCCGACATGGTGCGCGTCGTGGACGCCTTCCACGACCCCTCGCCCGGGTCGATGGTGCGCGTGGGGCTTGCTCCTTGCTCGCCCTTCTCGGTCAGCCGCGAATTGATGCGGGACACCGCTATTCTCGCCCGCGACAAGAAGGTGATGCTGCACACCCACCTTGCCGAGAACGTCGAGGACATTGCCTATAGCGAAGAGAAATTCGGCTGCCGTCCGGGGCAGTATGCCGAAGACCTTGGCTGGACCGGGCCGGACGTGTGGCATGCCCATTGCGTGAAACTGGACGGCAAGGAGATCGACTTGTTCGCGCGCAGCCATACCGGCGTGGCGCATTGTCCCTGTTCCAATTGCCGTCTCGGGTCCGGGATCGCGCCGGTCCGGGCGATGCGGGATGCGGGCGTGAAGGTCGGTCTGGGGGTCGATGGCTCTGCCTCGAACGACAGCGGCAACCTTGTGGCCGAAGCGCGCACCGCGATGCTGTTGCAGCGGGTGGCGAACGGAGCGGACGCGATGAGCGCGCGGGAAGCGCTTGAGATCGCGACACGCGGCGGGGCCGAGGTGCTGGGGCGCGGCGGCGAATGCGGGCAGATCCGCAAGGGCTATCGCGCCGACATCGCCGTCTGGGACGTTTCGGGCATCGAGAGCGCGGGCTCGTGGGACCCCGCTGCTTTGCTGCTGGCGGGGCCGACGCGGGTGAAGGACCTGTTCGTCGAGGGCCGCCAGATCGTACGCGACGGCGGGCTGGTGACCATCGACCTGCCGACCCTTGTTGAGAAGCAGACCCGGCTGGCACGGGCGCTCGCCGAAGGCTGAACCCAGACCGGACCGCCGGAATCGGACGGAAGCCGACGGAAGGTTGCCACCTTCCGTCCACCGCCTCCATCACCGTTATGTGATAACATACATAACTTCATTCCGCTGTCGTGCAGCTGTCACCGGGCCGTCACAGGCGCATGAAACGCAGGCCCGGCGCGCGCCATCCTGCCGCGCCAATCCAGCCTGTCAGCCAGAGGAAGAACGACATGGACATCCGGAAAACGGTCAATCTGTCCTGGGACGATTTCGACGAACTCCGTGACCCCCGCCCCGCCACCAATGATTTCGACGCCGTTGTCGAGCGCGCCATCTCCCGCCGTGGATTTCTGGGCGGCGCCCTGACCTTCGGCTCTGCTGCCGCCGTCTTCGGCTCGGGCGTCCTTGGCTCGGCCACTTCGGCCCGCGCACAGGCCGCCGGCTTCAACTTCGAGCCCATCGGCATCTTCACCGACCACGACATCCACGTCCCCGCCGGTTTCGAATGGAAGCCGCTGGTACGCTGGGGTGACGCGCTGTTCTCGGAGGCCGAGGGCGCCTATTCGCCCGAGACCGGCGTGCCGGTCGAGATGTCGGACAAGGTGTTCGGCGAGAACACCGACGGCATGGAAACCTTCACCCATGACGGACACGTGCTGCTGGCGATCAACTCGGAATACGTGAACCCGAAGATCAACCTGCCCGCCGATTCCGAAGGCATGCCGAAGAACGCCGACGAGGTTGTCCTGCTGAAGAACATGCAGGGCGTCACGGTTCTGGAGATCGCCGATCAGGGCAATGGCTGGGAAGTCGTGGTCGACAGCCCCTACAACCGCCGCATCACCCACGAAACGCTGATGACCATGGACGGCCCCGCCGCCGGTTCCGCGCTGGTGCAGACCAATGCCGACCCGGAAGGCATGTCGCCCAAGGGCACGATGAACAACTGCGGTTCGGGCAAGACCCTGTGGGGCACGTATCTGACCTGCGAAGAGAACTTCAACGGCTACTTCGGCGCCACCGGCGCCTACGACGAGCGCCCCGATTTCGTGCGCTATGGCATCGGCGGCGAGGGCCGCTATGCCTATGAGGTCCACGACCCGCGCTATGACCTGTCGCAAGAGCCGAACGAGCCGAACCGCCACGGCTGGGTGACCGAGATCGACCCGACCGACCCGGACAGCACACCGGTGAAGCACACCGCGCTTGGCCGGTTCAAGCACGAGAATGCCGAGATGGTGCAGGCCGCCGACGGCCGTATCGTGGTCTACATGGGCGACGACGAGCGTGGCGAGTTCATGTACAAGTTCGTTTCGAACGGCACGTGGACCGAAGGCGGCTCGACCGAAGGTCTGCTGTCGGACGGCACGCTGTACGCCGCGAAGTTCAACGACGACATGACCGGCGAGTGGCTGGCCCTGACGCCGGAAAGCACCGGCATGCCGCTGGAAGAGATCCTGGTTTACACGCGCATGGCGGCTTCGGCGGTCGGCGCGACCAGCATGGACCGTCCGGAATGGATCGCTGCCAACCCGCTGCGGGCCGAAGCCTATTGCGCCCTGACCAACAACTCGCGTCGCGGCAACGAGGGCATGGAAGTGAACGCCGCCAACCCGCGTGAAACCAACGAGTACGGCCAGATCGTGCGTTGGCGTCCCGAGAACGAGGATCACGGCACCATCGACTTCACGTGGGATCTGTACGTGATGGCCGGCAACCCCGAGGTCTATGACAACGCCTATGGCGGGTCCGAGAACGTTACGCCGGGCAACATGTTCAACTCGCCCGACGGCATGGCCTTCTCGACCGATGGGATGCTGTGGATCCAGACCGACGGCGACGACAGCAACGAAGGCGACTTCGCCGGGATGGGCAACAACCAGATGCTGGTCGGCAACCCCGAGACCGGCGAGATCGCCCGCTTCCTGACCGCCCCGAACGGCGCCGAGGTGACCGGTCTGACCTGGAGCCCGGACCTGAAGGTGGCGTTCGTCGGCATCCAGCACCCGGGCGGCGCGTGGCCGGACGGAGAAGGCAAGCCGCGTTCGGCTGTGATCTCGGTCTGGCGTCAGGACGGCGCGGCGTTCGGCTGACCTCTCGCGAGCCCGGCCGGAGCCAAAGGCGCCAGCCGGACAAGGAACCTGGCAGTTCCGCGGAGGGCGACTCGCAAGGGTCGCCCTTTCCTGTCTCCGCAGCTTCTACGGTCGAACCAGCGCGTCCACCGCTTCGGCCAGCGGCGTTTGGCCGTCGGTCAGGTCCAGCACCTCTTGCCGGATTTCCGGGCGGTCGATCAGCGCGGCCAGCGCCTGCGCCACGTTCCCGCGTTTCACCGTGCCATAGGTCACCGCCCGCGCCAGCGAGACCATGCCGTCGCCGTCCTCGTGCAGCAGCGTGCCGGGGCGCAGGATGACCCAATCGAGCCCGCTGGCCGCCAGCGCGGCGTCGGCCTCTTTTTTCGTCCGCATGTAGAACTCGAACCCGTCTTTCACATCGCCCCCGCGCCCGGCTTCGGGCATGGCCGAGACAAGATAGAGCCGGCGGATGCCGTTTGAGCGGGCGGCTTCGATCATCTTGACCGGACCCTGCCCGTCGATCTCGGCGGTTCGGTCCAGCCCGCTGCCCGCCGCCCCGGCGGAAAAGACAATGACATCATGACCCGCCACGGCACGGCCCAGCGCCTTGGCGTCGATCTCCATCAGATCACCTTCGACCGGCGCTATGCCTTCGGCGCGCAGCGCCTCCGCCTGCTCGGGACTGCGGTAAAGGCCGCTGACCTCGTGCCCTGCGTGGATGAGCATCGGCGCCAGCCGATGTCCGACACCCCCGGTTGCGCCAATCAGGAAAATGCGTGCCATGTCTGCCTCCGGTTCCGTTTCCGGTCCCGGACCTAGCGCCCGACCTGCCGGCGGCCACGCATGCCGGTCATGCGCCGCGCCCTTGGCTCAGGCCGTGCCGACCGGCGCCCCGCCGACGTAGACCGCCTGAACCGCACGGTCGTCGCCCATCATGATGGTCGGGAACAGCGCCTCCCACAGGTCGTCGGCCCGCGCCGCACGCTGCGCGATGGCGGGGGTCGAAGCGAGGTCCAGCACCACAAGGTCGGCGTCCATGCCCGGAGCCAGATTGCCGATCCGGTCGTCCAGCCGCAGCGCGCGCGCCGAGCCTTGCGTCGCCAGCCAGTAAAGCTGTGCCGGATGCAGGGCGCTGCCGTTAAGCTGGCCGATCTCGTAGGCCGCCGCCATCGTCCGCAGCATCGAGAAGGAAGACCCGCCGCCGGTGTCCGTCGCCAGACCCACGCGCTGACCGGCCGCCATCAAACCGGCCATGTCGAAGATGCCCGAGCCGATGAAGGTGTTCGATGTCGGGCAGTGGATCAGCGCTGCATCGACTTCGCGCAAGCGGTCCCGTTCGCGCGGTTCCAGATGAATGGCGTGCCCGTACAGCCCGCGCCCGCCCAAAAGGCCGAACGTCTCGTAGGTATCGAGGTAATCGCGGGCGTCGGGGAACAGGTCCTTCACCCACGCGATCTCGTCGGTCTGTTCGCTGAGGTGGGTCTGCATCGGGCAGTCCGGGAACTCTGCCCACAACGCGCCCATCGCTTCGAGTTGTTCGGGGGTGGAAGTGGGCGAAAAGCGGGGCGTGATCACATAGCTCAGGCGGTCAACGCCGTGCCACGTCTTAAGCAGCGCTTTGCTTTCGTCATAGGCGCGCGCGGGCGTGTCACGCAGGCCTTCGGGCGCGTTACGGTCCATGCAGGTCTTGCCCGCCAGCGCACGTAGACCGCGCCGTTGGGCCTCGGCAAAGAAGGCATCGACGCTTTCGGGGTGGATGGTGCAGTAGCTGCAGACGGTGGTGGTTCCGTTGGACAGCGTCAGGTCGAAGTAGCGCGCGGCGATCTCGGCCGCATAATCCGCGTCGGCAAAGCGCATCTCTTCCGGAAAGGTGTAGCTGTTCAGCCAGTCGATAAGCCGCTTGCCCCAACTCGCGATCATCGCGGTCTGCGGATAGTGCGCATGGGCGTCGACGAAACCGGCGGTGATCAGCGCGTCGCCGTGGTCGGTGATTTCGGCCTGCGGATGCGCCGCGCGCAGGTCGTCCGCCGGTCCGATGGCGGCGATCCGGCCATCCTCGACCAGAACCGCCCCGCGCCGTTCATGCCGCGCGACTTCGGACAAAGGTTCGTGAAAGGGATCGCCCGCGAAAGACAGGGTCTGCCCAAGGATCAGCCGTTTCGTCATATCTCGCCCCTTCGCCGCGCCGCAGAGGACGATAGGCGTGACGCCAGTCGCCGTAAATCCGGAACTGACCCCTGTTTTCCGCGCCGGTCCCTCTATATGACGGGCGAAACGGCGAAAAGAGGCAGGCCATGGTGGAAGAAACCGCGACCGAAGAGCCCCGCGAAGAAGACCGCTATGGTCTGGGCAGAGAGCGGGTCCTAGCGATCCTCGAGGCCGCCGAGGCGGAGGATGCGGAAACCGTCAACGAGTTGATGGAGCCGCTGCACCCCGCCGACATCGCCGACCTTCTGGAACAGGTCGACAGCAGCGAGCGCGCGGCGATCCTGAGCGTACACGAGATCGACGGCGACACGCTGTCGGAACTCGACGAGTCGATTCGGGAAGAGGTGCTGGAACTTCTGTCCCCGGACGTCCTGTCCGAGGCGGTGCGTGAACTGGAATCGGACGACGTCGTCGATATCATCGAGGACCTCGAAGACGACCAGCAGAAGGTGATCCTTGACGCGCTGGAGGACAACGACCGCCTTGCCGTCGAGCAGGCGCTGTCCTACCCGGAATATTCCGCCGGGCGTCTGATGCAACGCGAGGTCGTGGCCGGCCCCGAGCACTGGACCGTGGGCGAGGCGATCGACTGGCTGCGGTCGCGCGACGATCTGCCCGATGACTTCTATCACCTGACGCTGGTCGACCCGCGCTATCACCCGGTGGGCAACGTCACGCTGGGAAAGATCCTTGCCCACAAGCGGGACGTGAAGCTGAAGGATATCGCGGAAGAGACCTTCCGCACCATCGAGGCCACCGAGAAAGAGGCCGACGTCGCCTATGCGTTCAACCAGTACCACCTGATTTCCGCGCCGGTGGTGGACGAGGACGGCAAGCTGGTCGGCGTGATCACCATCGACGATGCGATGATCGTTCTGGATGAAGAAGCTCAGGAAGACATCCTGCGTCTCGCCGGTGTCGGCGACGAGTCGAGCCTTTCGGACAAGGTGGTCGCCACGACCCGGCGGCGCGCGCCCTGGCTGGCGGTGAACCTCGCGACGGCGATCATCGCGTCGCTGGTGATCTCGCTGTTCGAGGACACCATTGCGCAATACGTGGCGCTGGCGGTGCTGATGCCGATCGTGGCGTCGATGGGCGGCAACGCGGGCACCCAGTCGTTGACGGTCGCGGTGCGGGCCATCGCGACGAAGGACCTTACCGGGTCGAACGTCCTGCGGGTCATCCGGCGCGAGGTGCTGGTGGGCGCGGTGAACGGGCTGATCTTCGCGGTCGTCATGGGCGTGGTCGGCTGGGCGTGGTTCAACGCGCCGCTGCTGGGCGCGGTCATCGCGGCGGCGATGGTGATCAACCTTGTGGTCGCAGGGCTGGCCGGGACGGTGATCCCTGTGGTGCTGGACCGCCTCAACATCGACCCGGCGCTGGCCTCGGGGACTTTCGTGACGACGGTGACGGATGTGGTGGGCTTCTTCGCCTTCCTCGGCCTCGCCGCGGTGGTCCTGCTGTGAGCGATCTTGCGGCGGCGAAAACCGCGGCGCGCGAAGCCGCATTCGCCCGCCGCAAGCAGGCTTTCGAGACCGGGGACCGAAGCGCGGGCGCCGCGCGGCTGTCGGCCTATCTCGCTCTGCACGCGGGCCTGCCCTTGGCCGGTTACATGCCGATGCGGACCGAGATCGACCCGCTTCCGGCGATGGCCCTGCACGCAGGCACGGCGCAGGTCGGCGTACCGGTGATCGAGGCCGCGGGCCTGCCGCTGCACTTTCACCTTTGGACACCCGAGACCGAGATGCAGGACGGGCCCTTCGGCGCGCGCGTTCCCGCGGACGCCCGCCCGATGACCCCCCGGATCGTCATCGTGCCGCTGGTCGCCTTTACCTGTGACGGCGCGCGGATCGGGTATGGCGGCGGCTTTTACGACCGGACGCTGGAACGTCTGCGCGCCAACGGTCCGGTTGTGGCCGTGGGCTTTGCGTGGGCCGCGCAGGAAACCGACAGCCTGCCGCTGGAACCAACGGATCAGCCTCTGGACGCCATCGTGACCGAGGCAGAGACGCTGACCTTCGCCTGACCGGCGCCCCTTGTCCGGCGCTTTCCCCTTGCCCTTGCCCCCCGCCCCGGCCTACCCCTTCACCCCATGCGAATTCTCTTCCTTGGCGATGTCGTGGGCCGTTCCGGGCGCGACGCGATCACAACCCACCTGCCGCGGCTTCGATCCGAGTGGTCGCTCGATTTCGTCGTGGTCAACGGCGAGAACGCGACCAATGGCGTCGGACTGTCCGGCGCGCATGCCAAGCTGCTTCTCGAGGCGGGCGCCGACTGCCTGACGCTGGGCGATCATGCCTTCGACCAGCGCGACATGCTGCAATTCATCGAGACCGAGCCGCGTATCGTCCGCCCGTTGAACTATGCCAAGTCCGCTCCGGGTCAGGGCGCGCGCGTGTTCGAAGCGACACGCGGCCGTAAGGTGCTGGTGACGCAGGCGCTGGGACAGGTGTTCATGAAGCGTCCGTTCGACGATCCGTTCTCGGCGCTGGAAAGAACGCTGAAGGCGCATCCGCTGGGCGGTCAGGCGCAGGCGATCCTTGTCGACATCCATTGCGAAGCGACGTCCGAGAAGATGGCGATGGGCCACTGGTGCGACGGACGCGCCTCGGTCGTGGTGGGGACGCATACCCATGTCCCGACCGGCGACGCGATGATCCTGCCGGGCGGCACCGCTTTCCAATCCGACGCGGGGATGTGCGGCGACTACAACTCTGTCATAGGGATGGAGAAGTCCGAACCGCTGCGCCGGTTCATCACGGGCATGCCCGGTGGCCGTTTCAAGCCCGCCGAGGGCGAAGGCACGGTTTCGGGCCTTTACGTCGAGACCGACGACCTGACTGGCAAGGCCACACGGGTCGAGATGGTGCGCCAGGGCGGCCGCCTTGCCCCGTCCGGGCCGGGGACGCCCAGCGCGTGAGCGACCGGGTGACCGGCTGCACGCCACGGCGGCAGAGCCACAGTGACACCCGCAATCGTGGCGCCGCCGCTTGTGCGCGGCGCGGCAGCACGTAAGGATGCGTTCCGGTTTGCAACCGACTGGCCCGACACGGACACTCGCCGAATGATCCAACCGTTCCTCACGCCCGAGACACAGGCTTTCGTGACGCTAGGCGTCGTTGCCCTGATGTTCGCGCTGTTCGTCCGCGAGGCCTTTCCGACCGAAGTCGTCGCCATCGGGGGCGTGGCGCTGATGCTGGTGCTGGGCCTTCTGCCCTATGATCGCGGGCTGGAAGTGCTTTCCAACCCTGCCCCGTGGACCATCGCCGCGATGTTCATCGTGATGGGCGCGCTGGTCCGGACAGGCGCGTTGGAGGCGTTTACCCAAAGCGCCCAAAGACGCGTGACCACCAATCCCAAGGCCACCATCGCGATGCTGATGGCCTTCGTCGTCGCCGCGTCGGCGGTGGTGAACAACACGCCGGTCGTCGTGGTCATGATCCCGGTCTTCGTGCAACTGGCGCACAAGCTGGACATGCCGGCATCGAAACTGCTGATCCCGCTGAGTTACGGCGCGATCCTTGGCGGGACGCTGACGCTGATCGGAACCTCGACGAACCTGCTGGTGGACGGTGTCGCGCGCAGCTACGGCCTTGCCCCCTTCACCATCTTCGAGGTGACGCCGCTGGGTCTGGCCCTCGTCGCATGGGGCGCGCTGTATCTGCGGGTCATCGCTCCGCGCCTGCTGCCCGCGCGGGACAGCATGGCCGACATGCTGTCGACCGGCCGGTCGCGGATGAAGTTCTTTACCGAGGCGGTGATCCCGCCCGACAGCAACCTGATCGGCCGCGAGGTGCTGGGCGTCCAACTGTTCAAGCGGGACGGCGTGCGTCTGATCGACGTGATCCGCGGCGACGAGTCCCTGCGCCGCAACCTTGACGGGGTCGAGTTGCAGGTGGGCGACCGGGTTGTCCTGCGGACGCAGATGACCGAACTTCTCAGCCTCCAGCGGAACAAGTCTTTGAAGCGCGTTGATCAGATTTCGGCGGTCGAGACGCAGACGGTCGAGGTGCTGATCACGCCGGGCTGCCGCATGGTCGGCCGGCGTCTGGGCGACCTGCGCCTGCGGCGTCGCTACGGTGTGTACCCGCTGGCCGTCCATCGCCGGAACCAGAACATCGGGCGGCAGCTGGACGACCTTGTCGTCCACGTGGGCGACACGCTGCTGCTGGAAGGCGCGGCCGAGGATATTCAGCGGCTGGCGCAGGACATGGACCTTGTCGATGTCACCCGCCCCGCCGCCCGTGGCTTCCGCCGCAGCCATGCCCCCATTGCCGTCGGTGCGCTGCTGCTGATCGTCGTGCTGGCCGCCCTTGGCGTGGCGCCGATCCTGATGTTGGCGGTGATCGCCGTGGCGACCGTGCTGATCACCCGATGCATCGACGCGGACGAGGCCTTCGGCTTTGTCGACGGGCGGTTGCTGGCGCTGATCTTCTCGATGCTGGCCATCGGCGCGGCGCTAGAGGCGACGGGGGCGGTCGAACTGATCGTGCGCGCCATCGCACCGGCTTTGACACAGTTGCCGCCGTTCTTCGTGATCTGGGCGGTGTACCTTCTAACCTCGGTGCTGACTGAATTGGTATCGAACAACGCGGTCGCCGTGGTCGTCACGCCCATCGCCATCGCTCTGGCCGACGCCATGGGCTTCGACGCGCGGCCGTTGGTGGTGGCGGTGATGGTCGCCGCCTCGGCAAGCTTCGCCACGCCCATCGGCTATCAGACCAACATGATGGTCTACGGCCCCGGCGGCTATCGGTTCACGGACTTCCTGAAAGTGGGCATACCGCTGAACCTGAGCGTCGGCCTGCTGGCCTCTGCCCTGATTCCGCTGATCTGGCCGCTGATGCCGTAGGGCCGACGGTGCGGGCGGGACTGCCGGTGTTGCCAGAGACAAAACCGCGCCGTCCGGGATGGGGCGGCGCGGGCCTTTTTCACGCTGTTTCGGGGTTACTTCGGCTTCGTCCCGCCAGCCTTCTTCGGCGCGGGTTTCTTGTCGCCCATGGGCGTTCATCCTTGGTGAATGGCGCGGCGTAATTGCCCGCCACGCGAGAATCTCAGCGCCTTTTTCCGCGAGTCTGCAATTCACATCCGCGCTGAAACACAACTCGTGATCAGACCGCCCGATTGGCCATGCGCCTGTTCACGGGCACGTTATCGCCAACAGTGACCGGATAGCGCAGTCACGCGGCTTGCCCGAACGCCTTTCCCCCGAGTAATTTCCCGGTCAGGAGCGAGGAGGATGCATACAATGGCATACGCGGACGTCTACAAGTCGTGGCAGGATGACCCAGAGGGCTACTGGCTGAAACAGGCCGAGGCCATCGACTGGGTCGAGCCGCCAAAGCAGGCGTTGTTCGACCGGGGCGACCATTTCTACGAGTGGTTCGCGGATGCCAAGGTCAATGCCTGCTGGAACGCGGTCGACCGTCATGTCGAAGCCGGACGCGGCGATCAGGTCGCGATCATCCAAGACAGCCCCGTTTCGGGCGTCACCCGCCGCATCACCTACGTGAACCTGCGCAACCGCGTGGCGCAGTTGGCGGGTGCGCTTCGGGCCAAGGGCGTCGAAAAGGGCGACCGCGTCATCATCTACATGCCGATGATCCCCGAGGCGCTGGAGGCGATGCTGGCCTGCGCGCGGATCGGCGCGGTCCATTCGGTCGTGTTCGGCGGCTTTGCCGCGAACGAGCTTGCGGTGCGGGTCGACGACTGCAAGCCCAAGTGCATCATCGCCGCCTCCTGCGGGATCGAGCCGGGGCGGATCGTTCACTACAAGCCCTTGCTGGACGGCGCGCTTGCCCTGTCCGAGCACCAGCCGGAGTTCTGCGTGATCTTCCAGCGCGAGCAGGAAGTGGCGCATCTGGAGGAAGGCCGTGACGTGAACTGGCACGGGTTCCAGTTCGGTGTCGAACCCGCCGAATGCGTGCCGGTCGAGGGCAACCACCCGGCCTACATCCTCTATACCTCGGGAACGACAGGCCAGCCGAAAGGGGTTGTCCGACCGACCGCCGGGCACCTTGTGGCTTTGAACTGGACGATGAAGAACATCTACAACGTCGATCCCGGTGACGTGTTCTGGGCCGCGTCCGACGTCGGCTGGGTCGTGGGTCACAGCTATATCTGCTATGGTCCGCTGGTCCACGGCAACACCACTATCGTCTTTGAAGGCAAACCGATCGGCACCCCTGACGCCGGTACGTTCTGGCGGGTGATCTCGGAGCACAAGGTACGCAGCTTCTTCACCGCCCCCACCGCCTTCCGCGCCGTGAAACGCGAGGACCCGAAGGGCGAGTTCATCAAGAAGTACGACCTGTCGCACCTGCGCGCGATCTACCTTGCGGGCGAGCGCGCCGATCCCGACACGATCGAGTGGACGCAGCAAATGACCGGCAAGCCGGTATACGACCACTGGTGGCAGACCGAGACCGGCTGGACCATCGCCGGCAACCCGGCAGGGATCGAGGCGCTACCGGTCAAGATCGGCTCTCCGACCGTTGCGATGCCGGGATATGACATCCGCATCCTGGATGACGAGGGCCACGAGGTCGCGCCGGGCACTCTGGGCGCCATCGCGGTCAAGCTGCCGTTGCCGCCGGGCACGCTTCCGACCCTGTGGAACGCGCCCGAGCGGTTCAAGAAATCCTACCTGTCCCACTTCCCCGGCTATTACGAGACCGGCGACGCGGGGATGAAGGACGAGGACGGCTATCTGTGGATCATGGCCCGCACCGATGACGTGATCAACGTGGCCGGACACCGCCTGTCGACGGGCGGAATGGAAGAGGTTCTGGCCTCGCACCCCGACGTCGCGGAATGCGCGGTGATCGGTGTCACGGATGCGCTGAAAGGTCAGCTGCCGATGGGCTTTGTCTGCCTGACCACCGGTGTGAACCGGCCCCATGACGAGATCGCGAAGGAATGCGTTAAGCTGGTGCGCGACAAGATCGGACCGGTGGCCGCGTTCAAGCTGGTGACGGTGGTCGACCGGCTGCCGAAGACACGATCGGGAAAGATCCTGCGGGCGACGATGGTGAAGATCGCGGACGGTCAGGATTTCAAGATGCCCGCCACCATCGACGATCCCGCGATCCTGGACGAGATCCGCGTCGCGGTCGGCGATCTTGGATACCCGCTGGCAGTCGCCAGCTGAAGAAGGAACAACGGCGGCCTCCGGAGCGATCCGGGGGCGCCGGCGTGGTTCAGTGTTCTTTCGGAAGCACTGTCGGATGGGGATCGGCGCTGTCGCCGGTCAGACCTGCAAGACGGGCTTCCGCCCCGGCAAGCCGGGCCTCCATCGCATCGAAGCGAACCTTCATCTCGCGGCGCATCTCGCGCACTTCCCGCTGAAGTTCGTACAGCATCATCACTGTACGGCTTTCCGGTGTTTCCAACATGAGCCACTCCTTACTGGGACTACCCTAGTTCCGGCGCATTGGCAGCAGCAAGTTACTGCGGGCCGATGGCAGAAAATTGACGCTAGTATGCGCTATCAAGACAACAACGCGGCAAGTACTACTTGGCCATCACACACCCAAAAGTTGTGACTTTCCAGAAAAATTGATGAAAAACAACCGAACGTAGATAAATAACAAATCAGAAAAACTGACGATAAATTGATATCTTGTGAATTAAACTTGAGGATCCTTTCGCAGTTTACAACGATACCTAAAATTAATGCTGTGAAAAATCGCTCATTCCTTCTTATCGCACCAATAATCAAGATTTATACTACATCAAGGACTTCCCCTGATTTGCATACAGGTCCGAAAGCTTTGATCTGGCGGGCAAGTCTGGAAAACCAGACCATCCCTTGCCCCGCAGAAACAAAACCCGCTTAGAAAAGCCGCAGAAACATTACATGTTTGAAGTAACCGGCGAAACAAACTTACTCTGCGTTAGCCGCGCGGCCAACGGTCAGACGAATTGTTCGCTGATCAGTCGTTCCTCAAGTCCGTGGCCGGGATCGAACATCAGCCGGTGGCGGACCGAGCGATCCGCCCGAATCTCGACCGAGGTCACCCGCTCGACCGCACGGCTGTCGGCATCGGCCATAACCGGACGCTTCTCGGGCTCCAGAACGTCGAAACGGACCGCCGCTGTCATCGGCAGCAGCGCACCGCGCCAACGGCGGGGCCGGAACGGCGCGATGGCCGTCAGCGCCAGCACGTCGGACCCGATCGGCAGGATGGGTCCGTGGGCCGAGTAGTTGTAGGCCGTCGAACCGGCCGGGGTCGACACCAGCGCGCCGTCGCAGACCAGTTCTTCCATCCGGACCCGCGTGTCGACGGTGATGCGCAGCTTCGCCGCCTGCGGACCCGCGCGCAGCAGCGATACCTCGTTTATCGCAAGCGCTTCGTGAATCCGCCCCTCTGGCGTTTCCGCCTTCATGTGAAGCGGGTGGATCACGGTTTCCTCGGCCTGTTCCAAGCGCTCGATCAGGTTGTCGTCGCTGTAGCCGTTCATCAGAAAGCCCACGGTGCCCCGGTTCATTCCGTAGACCGGGACATCCAGATGCATGGTGCCGTGCAAGGTTTGAAGCATGAAACCGTCGCCGCCCAGCGCGACGATCACGTCTGCCTCTTCCAGCTTTGCGGACCCGTAGCGCCCCGCCAGTTCGGTCAGGGCCGTCCGGGCGACCTCGGTATCGTTTGCCACGAAGGCGATCTTCTGCATCGGCGCGCTCCTTGGGTCAGATTGCAAGCGAGGAAAGAAAACACAAGGAAAACCGCCCGATGCCGCGCAAGCGACACGGCGCGTCGTTTAGGGGGCTTCATACCGGGGCCGCGGTGCGGTAAGAGGCCGGGCAAATCCAAGGCTGCCCGAAGGGAAAGTACCCATGAACGCGCCACACCGCGATTCCGGCTTCTTCACCGAAAACCTCTCTGACCGCGACCCCGAACTGTTCGGCGCCATCCAGGACGAACTGGGTCGTCAGCAGGACGAGATCGAACTGATCGCCTCCGAGAACATCGTCTCGCTGGCCGTCCTGCAGGCGCAGGGCTCGATCATGACCAACAAGTACGCCGAAGGCTATCCGGGCAAGCGCTATTACGGCGGCTGCCAGTATGTCGACGTGGCCGAGACGCTGGCCATCGAGCGCGCCAAGGAACTGTTCGGCGCGGGCTTTGCCAACGTGCAGCCGAACTCGGGTTCGCAGATGAACCAGGCCGTGTTCCTGGCGCTGCTTCAGCCGGGCGACACCTTCATGGGGCTCGACCTGAACTCGGGCGGCCACCTGACCCACGGTTCGCCGGTCAACATGTCCGGCAAGTGGTTCAACGTCGTGTCCTACGGCGTCCGCCAGCAGGACAACCTGCTGGACATGGACGAGATCCGCGCCAAGGCGCTGGAGCACAAGCCGAAGCTGATCCTCGCCGGCGGCACCGCCTATTCGCGCGAGTGGGACTGGGCCGCGTTCCGCGCCATCGCGGACGAGGTCGGCGCCTACCTGCACGTGGACATGGCGCATATCGCGGGCCTCGTGGCCGGTGGCGTCCATGCCTCGCCGGTTCCGCACGCCCACGTCGTCACCTCGACCACGCACAAATCGCTGCGTGGTCCGCGCGGCGGCCTGATCCTGACCAATGACGAGGCGATCGCGAAGAAGATCAACTCGGCCGTGTTCCCCGGTCTGCAGGGCGGGCCGCTGATGCACGCCATCGCGGGCAAGGCCGTCGCCTTTGCCGAGGCGCTGCGCCCCGAGTTCAAGGACTATGCCGCGCAGGTGAAGGCCAACGCGCGTGCAATGGCCGACCAGCTGATGAAGGGCGGCATCGACATCGTGTCGGGCGGCACCGACAACCACCTGATGCTGGCCGACCTGCGTCCCAAGGGCGTCACCGGCAAGGCCGCCGAGGCCGCGCTGGGCCGCGCGCACATCACCTGCAACAAGAACGGCGTGCCCTTCGACCCGGAGAAGCCCTTCGTGACCTCGGGCATCCGTCTGGGCACCCCCGCCGGGACCACCCGCGGTTTCGGCGAGCCGGAGTTCCGCCAGATCGCCGATTGGATCGTCGAGGTGATCGACGGGCTGGCCGCGAATGGCGAGGACGGCAACGCCGAGGTCGAGGACAAGGTGAAGGCAGAAGTCACCGCGCTGTGCCGCAAGTTCCCGATCTACCCGACTCTCTGACACTCCGAACCCCCGCGCCTAACGCGCGGGGGTTTTCCGTTTCCGGGGAGGACCCGCCATGGACCGCCCCGCGGCCGTCATCTACGACTGCGAGTTCCTGACGGCAGAAGGCGCCATGCGGCGCAATTGGTGTGGTCCGCACGATCCCGACCCGCTGCTGGCGCAGATCGGCGCGGTGCGGCTGGGGCTGGATGACGACTTTCCGGTGCTCGACACACTGAGGGTCTTCGTGGCGCCGCTGGACCGCTTTGGCGCGCCTTGCAGCCTCGACCCCTATTTCACCGATCTGACCGGCATCACGCCCGAGACCCTCGCCGCCGAAGGTCTTCCCCTGACGGAAGCGCTGCATCGCTTCACGGGTTTCGTCCACGAGGCCCCGATGTGGGCGTGGGGCAAGGATGAACTGACGGCCATCGGCATCAGCTGCTTCGTCGCGGGGATCGCCCCGCCGTTCCCCGCGAACCGCTTCGGCAATGCGGCGCAGCTTTTGTTGAAGACGGGAATGCCGCCCGAGGCGGTGACGACCACCCAAAGCAACGAGCTGGCGGATTGGCACGGCATCGAGGTGCCTGGCCGCCGTGCCCACGATGCATTGGACGATGCGCTGTCAGTGGCGCACACGCTGCGCCACCATCTGCGGACCCGTGCACTGACGCCCGAAGACCTTCTCGACACCGCGACGCAACCCGACTGAACGTCGCGCGGGCTTGGCAAGCCCGCCATGCGCGTGTTCTCCTGCCCCGCAACAAAGGAGACACCCATGGAACTCACCCCCACCGGCGCCCGCGCCTCGATCACGCCTCCCGCCGAATACTTCACTGGCCGCGTGCGGCAGGATCCCATCGTAGACGCGCCGGAACCGGCCCGCGTCCGGGCGGCCTATGTCACCTTCGAACCGCGCGCCCGCACCGCTTGGCACACGCATCCGCTGGGCCAGACGCTGCACGTCGTGTCGGGGTCGGGCCTGTTTCAGACCGAAGGCGAGAAGATCCAGGTGATCCGCCCCGGCGACACGATCTGGATTCCGCCCGGGGAACGCCACTGGCACGGCGCGGGCCCGGACACCGCGATGTGCCACCTTGCCATTCACGAGGCGCTGGACGGCAAGCACATCGACTGGGAACAGCACGTCACGGACGAAGAATACGACGGGGCGCGGGCCTAAAGGTTGCCGGACCAGACCAGCCACGCGATGAACGCGCCGGCGACGATAAGCAGGTTCATCGCGATGCCCGCGACCATCCGCAGCGCCGCGTCCCGCCGTTGTTGCGACAGGTCGACGCCGCGCGCCCAGCGCTCGCACCGCGTCGCGGCGACGTCCAGCCCGTCGGCATCGACCTGAGCTGCCAGCTTTGGATGCGCGGCGAGCTGCTGCGCCGCCACAAGCTTGCCCGCCTCGACCCGCACCCAGTGCGGCAGGCGGCGCTTGCCGTGGCGCAGCTTTTCTTCCAGCCCGTCGCCACGGATCTTCAGTTTCTTCTCGAACAAGGTCGCCAGCGCGGCGGACCGCGCGTTCAGACCATCGGTCATGTTCATTGCCCAACCCCCCGGTGTGCAGCAGACCCAAGACTACCCGGCCACCGCGGGCCCTTTCCACCCCTGCCCCCCGGCGCTATGGATCGGCCATGCTAAACACCGTTCTCACTGGCGCACCGACGCAACACCCGCCGCTTCTGATCGTGCATGGCCTGTTCGGCTCGGCGCGGAACTGGGGCGCGATCGCCAAGCGCATGGCCGAATCGCGACAGGTGATCACGGTCGACATGCGCAACCACGGACAAAGCCCGCGCGCGGACAGCCAAAGCTATCACGACATGGCGGGCGATCTGGCCGAGGTGATCATGGCGCACGGTGGGCACGCGGACGTCGTCGGGCATTCGATGGGCGGCAAGGCGGCGATGGTGCTGACTCTGACGCGCCCGGAGCTGGTGCGCCGGCTGCTGGTGGGGGACATCGCGCCGGTGGCCTATACGCATTCTCAAAGCCACCTGATCGCCGCGATGCGGGGCGTGGACCTGTCAGCCGTCTCTACGCGCAGCGACGCCGACCGGGCGCTGCAATCCGAGGTTACCGACCGGGGCACCCGCGCGTTCCTGCTGCAGTCGCTGGACGTGAAAGAGAAGATGTGGCGGCTGAATCTCGACGTGCTCGACGCCGAGATGTCGGGCATCACCGGCTGGCCGCAGATCGACGGACAGGTGGAAACCCCCGCATTGTTCCTGTCCGGCGCCGAAAGCGACTATGTGCTTCCCGAGCATCGTGAGCGTATCAAGGGCTACTTCCCCAATGCCCGCTTCGCCAAGCTTCCCGGCGCGGGCCACTGGCTGCACGCAGACAAGCCGCGCGAGTTCGTGGCAACCCTGCACACTTGGTTCGACGCCTAGGACGACAGCCCCCGCGCGATCAGCCACGACGCGGGCACCGACACCACCAGACCCAGCGCCGCCGCCGTGACCAGCGGAACAAGCGTGTCGTATCCGGTGACAAGCGCCACCACCACGAAGGTCCCCATCAGCGTTGTCGCGATCATCGAGAACAAGGTCATCGCCAGCCTGAGCATCCTGGCCTCCATCCTGCGTTTCAGTCTCGGGCGCGAACATGCATTCACGGAAAAGAATGTTTCGTTGACCCAGATCAAGCCCGCGCCGATGCCCCTGACACTCGCATAAAGAGAGCCGGGATATACCGAATCCCGTTCAAATTCCGGACAACCTGACTTGCCTGAACACAGAGGGTCATGCGAAAATCGCTGCAAGTGCATTTTCGGAGGCTTCATCCATGTTCGTCAAAGACTTGACCCTTGCCCTCGGCCTGGCTTTGGCCGCTTTCGCCGGCCCCACCCACGCGCAGGACGGAACCCTGTGGAAGTCGGTGGGCGACTGGGACATCTCGGTCGACGCGACCATCGGCAATGGCTGCTACGCATTGGCATCCTGGAACGGCGGCACCGTGCTTCGCATCGGCCGCAATCCCGAGAAGGACAATTTCTATTTTCTGATTGGCAACGACAAATGGACCTCGCTGCGGGACGAACAGGCGTATGACCTGCAAATCCGGTTCGGCAGCCGGCCTGTCTGGGACGTTTCGGCCACCGGGCTTCAGTTCAATCCGGGCGAGACCGTCTATCTGCACGCGCAGTCGACCAAGATGGAATTCATCAACGAATTCCAGGCCGCGCTGAATATGTCTATCTCTTACAACGGCGCCGAAATCGACAATCTGAAGCTGACCGGATCGCGCCGGGCGTGGGACGAGGTCGAGAACTGCCAGCGCGAGCAATCGCGCGTCGCGCCGCGGCTTGAAGATGAAACGGCCGGCGATCCGTTCTCGGACGATCCGTTCTCTACGGGCGGGCAGTCGAAGAACAGCGGCTCGAAAAAGCGGAACTAACGGCGGATCTCGAAACCGCCGGCGGACTCTCCGTCGGCGGCGATCGTGGCGCTGCGGGTTTCCACCGCGTCCACCCGGGCGCGGTCCGGGCCTTGGTGCAACAGGTCGACCATTCTTTTGACGGTTGCCTCGGGTCCGACCAGCAGCGCGCGAACCGCTCCGTCGGGCTCGTTCCTGACCCAGCCCCGCAGGCCCAGCGCGACGGCCTGTTCCCGTGTCCAGGCGCGGAACCAGACACCCTGCACCTTGCCGGTCACCCGCGCCTCGATCAGCGTGTCGGCCACTGGTCTCAGTCCAACTCGGTCCAGGGCCAGGGCTTCACGTCGCTTGCCGCTGTCTGATAGCGCGCGGCCTTGGCGATCCAGATGCCCAGCGACTCGCCGAACTCGGCCAGACGCGGGTTCGGCTCGCCCTTGTTGATCACCATCACGACGAACTGGATCACCGTCGCAACGCCAAGCACCGTGCTGGCCAGCGACAGCATCACCCAGATCAGGATCATGAAGACCAGCCGGATGAACAGGCCATCCTTCTCGCGCGGTTCGAACTGAGGGCCGCTCACACGCCCTTGGAACTTGTCATGTTCATCGCTCATCGCACCGCCTCCACGACCCATCGGATTCGGCGCTCATGTTAGGCGGGTGGCGGACGGACGCAAGATCGGCAGGTACGGGCCCCTACCGTCGCAGAAGCTTCACATGGCGCGGCTAAGCCAATGGCAGCACAGGGAGACCGTCGCCATGCCAACCGACTACGACCTAGACAAAGCCTATGAAATTGACGGCCCCGAGGATGCAAAGCGTCTGTACGGGAACTGGGCGGCCAGCTACGACGACAGCTTTGGCGAGGGCTGGGGCTATGTCGCGCCGCGCGAGATCGCCCACATCTTCCTGTCGGACATGCGCGAGAACCAGCCCGTTCTGGACATCGGCGCCGGGACCGGGCTTGTCGCCGAGCACCTGCGCGACCTGACGGTAGACGGCATCGACATCGCGCCCGAGATGTTGGCCCGCGCCGAGGCGAAGGGCCTCTACCGCCGCCGCATCCTTGGCGACCTGACGCAAACGCTTCAGATGCCGGACGGGGTCTATGGCGGCGTGGTGTCCTGCGGGACCTTCACCCATGGCCACGTCGGGCCGGTCTGCCTGCCCGAATTGCTGCGCGTTACCCGCGCGGGGGCGCTGTTCGCCTGCGGCACCATCCCGGCGGTGCTGGATGGCATGGGCTTCGGTTCGGCGCTGGCGACGCTTGTGGCGCAGGGCGCGATCACGCCCGTCACCTTCCGCGAGATCGCGATCTACGAGGGCGCGGACCACCCGCACAAGGACGACCGGGGACTGGTCATGGTGTTCCGCAAGCTCTGACTTCCCACGCCCGTCAGCGCGCCATGCAATCCGTGCATGGCGGCCATCCAATTTCCATGCTGATCGCATGCTTGCCCCAAAGCTGTGCCCCAGATAGCTCTTTCGTCAGGGAGATGCGAAACACGGGATCTTCCGGTCCCCCAAGCTCGGAAAGCAGGTCACTATGACCGATCAGACAGTCGCCGTCGCCGGCACGCAACCGGTTGGCGTCGAACGGGTCATTTCGCCCCGCGCCGTCCTTTTCGCCCTGTCGATGGGCGGCTTCGCCATCGGCACCACCGAATTCGCCGCGATGGCGCTTTTGCCGAACTTCGCCGCCGACCTCGGCGTGTCCGAAGCGCGCGCCGCCGACGCGATCAGCGCCTATGCGCTGGGGGTCGTCGTGGGGGCGCCGGTTCTGGCCGTCGCTGGCGCCCGGATGCGCAAGCGCATGCTGCTGATCTGGCTAATGCTGGCCTTCGCGGTGTTCAACACCCTGTCGGCCATGGCGCCCAGCTTTGGCCTGTTCACCGCCTCGCGCTTCCTGTCGGGCCTGCCGCATGGCGCCTACTTCGGCGTGGCCGCCTTGGTCGCCGCGTCCGTCGTTCCGCGCAACAAGCGGGCGTCGGCGGTGTCGAAGGTCTTCGTCGGCCTGACGATCGCCACGACCGTGGGCGTGCCGGCGGCAAGCTGGCTGAGCCAGTACATCGGATGGCGCGCGGGCTTCGTGCTGGTGGGCGCGCTGTCACTTGCCACCGCAGTCGCCGTTCATCTGAAAGCGCCGCGCACCCCGGCGGACCCGAACGCCGACCCGTTGAAGGAACTCGGCGCGCTGAAGAACCGGCAGGTGCTTTTGACGCTGCTGACCGGCGCCATCGGCTTTGGCGGGTTCTTCGCCGTTTACACCTACATCGCATCGACGGTGAAAACGACGCTGGGCGGGTCCGAGACCGAGGTCGCGCTGATGCTGATGATCGCGGGCCTCGGCATGATGATCTTCAACCTCGTGATGGGTCACCTTGCCGACAAGGCAATGAATGCTACGGCCTATATCGCGTTCGGCGGCGGCATCATCGTCTTGACCCTGTTCCCGCTGGCGGTGAACTACGGCTTCTGGGCGATGGGCCTTGTGATCCTGTTCATGGGGGTCCTCGGCGGCGTGTCCACCGTGATGCAGACCCGGCTGATGAATGTCGCAGGCGACGCGCAGCAATTGGCCGCCTCGCTTCATCACGCGGCGTTCAATACGGCGAACGCGCTTGGCCCCTTCCTTGCCGCCCGCGCCGTGGACGCCGGCCATGGCTTCCCCGCCTCCGGTTACGTGGGCGCCGGGCTGAGTGCGGCGGGCCTTGTGCTGTTCGCCATCACCCTTTGGGACGCACGCCGCACCGGCATCGAGTGACGCCGGCGCGATTGTCTGGCGGCGGACTTATTCTGCCGCCAGCACCATGTCGATCATCCGCTGGGTGCCGCGACTGAACTCCAGCGGGCACGGATAGGCCGCCTCGCCGCGCACGGCGCGGCCAAAGTTCTCGACCTGCAGGACGTAGTGGTTCACGCCGGGCCAGCGTTCGGTCGTGACCTGCATGCCTTCGCGCTCCACCGTCACCTGCGCAAGTCCGAAGACATTGGCGTTGAACGGGCAGGTTACCTTCATCACGCCCGCCTCGCCGTGGAACGTCATCTCTTGGCGCGGGAACATCCGCATCGAGGTGATCGAGGAATAGCGGAAGGATGGGAAGTCGGCGGTGACATGAGCAAAGACGTCCACACCGTTCTCGCGCCGGATGGTCGACTGCACCGTCTCGGGTTCTTCGCCGGTGACGAACCGGGCCGAGCCGAAAGTATAGACGCCGATGTCGGGCAATGATCCGCCACCGGTTTCGGGCTTGTTGCGGATGTTGCCGGGGTCGGCGCGGTTGTCGTACGAGAACACGCCGTCGACCAGCACCAGCTTGCCGATGGCGCCGCTTTCATACAGCTCTTTCGCGCGCTGCCACTGGGGGTGGTGCACGATCATGTAGGCCTCTGCCGCCAACAGCCCCGCCTTGTCCCGCGCGGCGATCAGGGTGTCGAACTCTGCCTCGGCCATGCTGATCGGCTTTTCCGTCAGGACGTGCTTGCCCGCTTCCAGCGCCTTCACCGTCCATTCCACGTGCAGGTGGTTCGGCAGCGGGACATAGACCGCGTCGATCTCGGGGTCGGCGAGCAGGTCGCCATAGCTGCCGTGGACCTTCAGGTCGGGGCAGAACGCCTTGAAGCCTTCGGCCTTGTCCGGAGACGAGGTCGCCAGCGCCGACAGCTTTGCCCCGCTTGCGGCGTGGATCGCCGGCGCCATGTGGTTCTTCGCGAAATTCGCGGCGCCCAGAACGCCCCAACGGATCGGATCGGCCATATCATCACTCCCATGAAAGATTTGGCCGGACGGTAGCGCAACCATCGCCGGGCCGAAAGGTCAGACCCAGACGCGCGCCATTGCCCTCACCCTTGCTTCCAGCTCGTCGAGCCGGGCGCGCAGTTCGGCGCCGACAGGGCCTTCGCGCGGGGCATCCCGCAGGGTTTCGAACAGCAAGGGAGAAGGGTTGCGGGCCCGGCTGTTGCCCGTCCAATGGATCGCCCGCATGACTTCTTCCGCCTCGACCGGCAGGCGGTCCGGGATCTCTTGTCGGGTCAGTGTGCCCCATACCCCGGTCCAGCACCGGCCCACCGACCATGGGTTGTAGCCGCCCCCGCCCAGCACAAGATAGCGCGGGGTAAGCGGCCTTAGCGCCGCCACCACCTCCCAATGTGCGTTGTTCGACAGCGCGAGGCGGGACAGCGGGTCTTCCTCCAGCGCGTCCGATCCGCATTGCAGGACCACCGCATCGGGACGAAAAGCGGCGACGGCGGGCAGGATCAGCGCTTGCAGCACGGCCCGCATCTCGGAGTCGTTGAACCCGCGCGGGACCGGCAGATTAAAGACCTGCCCGCCACCCTGATCCTCTAGCCCTCCGGTGAAGGGCCAGCGGCGTTCCTCGTGGACCGAGATCATCAGGGTGTCGGGATCGTTGGCGAAGGCGGCTTCCACCCCGTCGGGGTGATGCGCGTCGATGTCCACATAGGCCACCCGGCGCACGCCGCGCGCCCGCATCGACAGGATCGCCAGCACCGGGTCGTTCAGATAGCAGAAGCCGTTCGCCCGGTCGGGCATGCCGTGGTGGGTGCCGCCCGCGGGATTGTAGATCACGCCGCCGCCCGCCAGCAGTTCGCCGGCAAGGATCGACCCGCCCGCCGCCGTCGCGGGGCGGCGGTACATCTCGGGGAACACGGGGTTCGAGGTTGTACCCAGCCCATGCCGGTCGCGGGTCTCGTCGGTGACGCGCTGTTCCGCCTCTGCCCGCACCAGCGCGTCAAGATAGCCGGGACTGTGCCACGCGGCCAAAGCGGCGGGTTTGGCGCGCGGACTGGTGACGAAGCGGTCGCGCGGCAGCCAGCCCATCGCGCGGGACATGTCCATCACCGTCGACACGCGCGGCACCCTCAGCGGATGCCAGCCGCCATAGCTGGACGTACGATAGATCTCGGCGCCGATGAACCGGGGGCCGGCGTCGGCGATTGGTTCACTCGTCAGCATATCTGCCCGTTGTGTCATAGGGCCGGATCATTGGACGGCGCTTCCTCGTTTCGCTGTCCGCGTGGCGGACCTTCTGCGCTTAAGATTGGTCGCGCGGCGCCGTTGTCTATCCTGAAACGGCACGGGTCCATGCGTGGCCGACGGCAACCGACAGGTGACCCGCGCGGAAACCCTGACGCACCGCCGCAGCTTGCATTCCGCCCGGCGTCGAATATCTACATAATATCGACATCACTCCGGGACCGGAAATGATCCGCTACGCGCTGAAATGCAACGAAGACCACGGGTTCGAAAGCTGGTTCGCCAGCGCCGAGGCGTTCGACAAGCTGTGCGCGGGCGGGATGGTGGCCTGCCCGGAATGTGGCTCGACCGAGGTGCGCAAGGTGCTGATGGCGCCGGGCGTCCAGACCGCGCGGAAGAAGACCGCCAAGCCCAAGGAAGAAAGCCTGAGCGCACCCGCGTCCGAGATGGAAACGAAGCTTACCGAACTTCGCAAACACGTCGAGAAGACGTCGGACTATGTGGGCATGGGGTTCGCGTCGGAAGCGCGCAAGATGCACGAGGGCGAGATCCCGCACCGGTCGATCTATGGCGAGGCGAAGCCCGAAGAAGCCAAGCGCCTGATCGAGGACGGCGTGCCGGTCGCGCCCCTGCCCTTCCGCCCCACCCGCAAGTCCAACTGATCCCTTGCGCCTGATGGCCGCGCCGCTAGGGTCACGGCCATGACAACACTCATTACAGGCGCGAACCGCGGCATTGGCCGCGCTCTTTTCGACAGCTACCTTGCCGACGGCACCGACGTGATCGGGACCAGCCGCGGCGCGACCCCGCCCGAAGGCAACTGGCTGACGCTTGACGTCACCGACCCCGCGGCGCACCGGGTCGTGGCCGAGCGGATGCAGGGCAAGCCGCTGGACCTGCTGGTGTGCAATGCGGGCGTCTATCTGGACAAGGGACAGTCTTTGAACGCGGGCTACCCGGCGGCGATGTGGGCCGACAGCTTCGCGGCGAACGTGACCGGCGTGTTTCTGACGGTGCAGGCTTTGCTTCCCTCGCTGCGCCTCTCCGAAGCGGGGCGGATCGCGATCATCTCCAGCCAGATGGCCAGCCATGTCCGCGCGCCGGGCGGGTCGCTGATCTACCGCGCATCGAAAGCCGCGGCGCTGAACCTCGGGCGCAACCTGTCGACCGAGTTGAAGCCCGAAGGCATCGCTGTCGGCATCTATCACCCGGGCTGGGTCCGCACCGACATGGGCGGCACCGGCGCCGACATCTCGGAAGCCGAAAGCGCCGCCGGGCTTCGCGCGCGGTTCGAGGAACTCTGCGTCGAGACGACAGGCCGTTTCCTGACATGGGACGGGCGAGAGCATCCCTATTGATGCGAGGCTTGCGGGCCTAGACGGCAGGACCGCGCAGAGCCGCCATCGCGGGCGGCGGCCTAGCCCGCCAGCACCCCCGCGAACACGCCGGCGTCGATATTCCCGCCGGACAGGATAACCCCTGCCTTCTTGCCCGCCATCGCGTCCTTCTCCTGCATCAGCGCGGCCAGTGCAGCCGCGCCAGAGCCTTCGGCAAGGTTGTGCGTGTCCTCGTACAGCACCCGCATTGCGTCCATGATCTCGGCGTCCGTCACGGTGACGAACCGCGCGGCGCCCTTGGAATAGACGTCGAACGCCGCCTGCACCGGCACCCGTACCGCCATACCGTCAGCCATGGTGTCGGCGGAATTCGTCTCGACCAGTCGCCCGGCCTCGACAGACAGGCGGGCGCAGGGCGCGCCCTCGGCCACCACGGCGACGATCTCGGTCTTCAGGCCCAGCGCGTCGCGGGCGAGGATGGTGCCGCAGATCCCCGACCCACAGCCGATGGGCACGTAAACCGTGTCGAGATCGGGCGCGGCGGTGAACAGTTCGTAGGCATAGGTGGCGACGCCGCGCACGAGTTCGTCATGGTAAGGCGGCACGATGGCCAGCCCCTGCTCTTCCGCGACGCGGAACGCTTCGACCCGGGCGGTGTCGAAGTCGTGGCCATGCTCGACGAGTTCCGCCCCGAAGGCGCGCATCGAGGCGTTCTTCTCGACCGAGTTTCCATGCGGCACATAGACCAGCGCCTGCAGCCCGGCAGCCGTTGCGGCGCGCGCCTGACTTTGGCCATGGTTGCCGCGTGTGGCGGTGCAGATGCCGGGCACGTCGGGATGGGTGCGTCGCAGCCAATCGATGAAGGTGATGCCGCCACGGACCTTGAACGCGCCGGTGGGCGTGTGGTTCTCATGCTTGACCCAGACGTCGCATCCAAGCCGGGCCTTCAGTTGTGGCCAAGCATATTGCGGGGTCGGCGGCATCTGGGTGTAGACCAGATCGGCCGCTCGCTTCAGATCGTCCTCGGTCAGGTGCATCGGGATCTCCTTCTTGGACCTGAAACAACCGCATCCGGCGCGGGATTGCCAGACGCGGCGTCGATCCGGCCCGAATGCCCGCCAGGGCCGGCCAGTGCGCCCTTGCCTGTCCCTGCCGCCGCGCATATGACACCCGCGACCTGAAGATGGGAAATGGCCCCTTATGCCGATCCTTGTTATGAAATTCGGCGGCACCTCTGTCGCCACGCTGGACCGCATCCGCCGCGCCGCCAAGCGCGTCGGCGTCGAGGTCGCGAACGGCTATGACGTGATCGTCATCGTCTCGGCGATGTCCGGGGAAACCAACAAGCTGGTGGGTTTCGTCGAAGAGACCTCGCCGCTGTTCGACGCTCGCGAGTACGATGCTGTCGTGTCCTCGGGCGAGAACGTGACCGCCGGTCTGATGGCTCTGACGCTGCAAGAGATGGATATCCCCGCGCGCAGTTGGCAGGGCTGGCAGGTGCCGCTGAAGACGACCAGCGCCCACTCCGCCGCCCGGATCGAAGAGATCCCGCCCGAGAACATCATGGCGAAGTTCGGCGAAGGCATGAAGGTCGCGGTGGTCGCGGGGTTTCAGGGCATCAGCCCCGAGGGCCGGATCACCACGCTTGGCCGCGGCGGCAGCGACACGACGGCGGTGGCCTTTGCCGCAGCGTTCGGCGCCGAGCGCTGCGACATCTACACCGACGTGGACGGTGTCTATACCACCGACCCGCGGATTTCGGACAAGGCGCGCAAACTGGACCGCATCGCCTTCGAGGAGATGCTGGAACTCGCCAGCCTCGGCGCGAAGGTGCTGCAAACCCGCTCGGTCGAGCTGGCGATGCGCTACAAGGTGAAACTCAGGGTGCTGTCCAGCTTTGGCGAGATGGACGAAAGCGCCGGGACTCTCGTGTGCGACGAGGAGGATATCGTGGAAAGCAATGTGGTTGCCGGTGTCGCCTATAGCCGCGACGAAGCGAAAATGACCCTGATCTCGGTGGCGGACCGTCCCGGGATCGCCGCCGCGATCTTCGGGCCGCTGGCGGATGCGGGCGTGAACGTGGACATGATCGTCCAGAACATCGCCGAGGAAGGCCGCACCGACATGACCTTCTCGTGCCCCACCAATCAGGTGGCGCGGGCCGAGGCGGCAATGAACAAGGCCAAGGAAGCGGGCGACATCAACTTCCACGACCTTGTGGCCGACATCAACGTCGCCAAAGTGTCGGTCGTCGGGATCGGCATGCGCTCGCACGCGGGCGTTGCGGCGAAGATGTTCAACGCCCTGAAGGACGAGGGGATCAACATCAAGGTCATCACGACCTCGGAGATCAAGATCTCGGTCCTCATCGACCGCAAGTACATGGAACTGGCGGTGCAGGCGCTGCACGACACGTTCGAGCTGGAGAAATCCGCCTGAGGCGATGCCTTTCCGGCCGAACCCGAAAACGCCCCGCGAGGGGCGTTTTCCTTTTGGCGGAAGGCGTTTCAGTCGCGGCGCATCAGGACCCTGCCGTACAGCAGGCCCAGCAATGCCGTCGCGACCAGCGCCGCCAGCGCCACCCATAGCGCGGTCGATCGGACTTGGTGAAGCGGTTCGAGAATGTCTGACTCGGGCAGCCACGTGACCACCGTCCAAGGCGTCCGCTCAAGCCGCAGACGCTGAACGGCGGCCAGCCATGCCTCGCCATTCGCGCGGAAATGGGACACCCGGATTTCGCCCGCGAACAACCCATCCAACCCGCCGGGGATTGACGCCGCGGCGCGGGTCAGCAGCGGGTCGGCCGCCCCCTCGACCGTGTTGAACCGGACGGTTCCGTCGGCGCCGGCCTCGGCCACGAAGTCCTCTTCCGAGTGGGCGACGATATCGCCGCTGTCCGACACGATCGCGGCGGAACCGTTCGGGCTGATCTCGAGCCCTTCGAGGAAGGTCGACAACGACTCGATCCCGATGTCGACGCCCACCGCCCCCAGCACGCCCCCCGTCAAGGGGTCGTCGACCGGCATCGATACGGTGACACCGGGACGCTGCGACGAGAAGAAGATATAGGGCGGCGTCCACGACACGTCGTCGGCATCCAGCGCGGCCCGATACCATGGGCGGTCGCGCGGGTCATAGTCGTCCTCGGGCTCTTCCCGGCCCGACACCTGCCGGAAACGCTCGGTATGCCACGACAGGGCAACTTCGCGATCAGGCGCGGCCGTTATGGTCTTGAGCCTGAAGGCGGCGCGCGGCTCGCTTGCATCCCGGCTTACATACACGAAATCGCCGTTGGCGAAGCCGAAGTAGGCACCGTCGAAGTTGTCCCGCGTCTTTAACAGGTCGAACAGGTAGCGGCTGAGCGTCTCGCGGTCATCCGGCGCGACGACGCCCGCTTCCAGCAGGCGCTGCGACAGTTGCGCGGCATCGTCTGCCGGGTCCAGAAAATCCTCGGTATAGGCTGTCGCGTCGCGTGCGATGCGGGCGGTCAGGTTCTCGGCAAATCGCAAGAGCACGTCCTGCGAGGCCCAGTAGGTGATGCCCAGAACCACAATAAGCGCGAGCGCCTGAAGGCCGACAAGGCCCACGATCAAAATCAGTCTGCGCGGCATGACTGCCGTCTCCTGTCCCTGTTTTACGTCGCGATTGTGCGTTAACTTTTTCCAACAGGTTTAAGGACATGACAGCCGCGAAACAACTGTGCCGCCGTTTCGGGCAGGCGCGGTTGCGGGGCTCTGCCCGGAGAATGATCGTTTCGCTGGCGCAATTCTGCGTTTAGGGTGGCAGCGCGGAACACGCACGGGATTGGCGGGACAGAATCAACGGCATGGCCGACGGAACCGAATCTGAAAGCCGGAAACTGCTTGGCCGGCTGCGCGACACGCTTGCCGAAGAGGGTGCGGGTCAGGCGCGGCTGGACAAGATTACCCATCTGATCGCAGACAGCATGCGGACCGATGTGTGCTCGGTCTATCTGTTCCGCGATTCCGAGACGCTGGAACTGTGCGCCACGCAGGGTTTGAAGCCCGAAGCCGTGCACAAGACGCGAATGCGGATCGGCGAAGGTCTTGTGGGCCGCGTCGCGGGCACCGGGCGTCCGCTGAACACCGAGAACGCGCCTGCGACGCGCGGCTTCCGCTATATGCCAGAAACCGGGGAAGAGGTCTTTTCCAGCTTCCTCGGCCTGCCCGTTCAGCGTCTGGGCGAGACGTTGGGCGTTCTGGTCGTCCAGTCGAAAGAGGCGCGCCGATACTCCGACGACGAGGTCTACGCGCTGGAAGTGGTCGCGATGGTGCTGGCCGAGATGGCCGAACTGGGCGCCTTCGTCGGTGAGGGCGCGGCATTGCGCGCGCTGCACCAGCAGGCGGTCATGTACCAGGGCACCACCGGGCAAGAGGGCACCGCCGAGGGTCATGTCTGGCTGCATGAACCGCGTGTCGTGGTCGCCAACCCCGTGGCCGACGATCCCGAGGTCGAGAAGGCGCGCCTGCAGGTCGCCATCGACACGCTGCGCCTGTCGGTGGACGAAATGCTGAACCGGCTGGAACCCGGCGACAAGGACCAGCGCGAGGTTCTGGAAGCCTACAAGATGTTCGCCAACTCCCGGTCTTGGATGCGCCGGATCGAGGCCGACATCGACCGCGGCCTGTCCGCCGAAGCGGCGGTGGAGAAGGAACAGTCGCAGGCCCGTACCCGGATGGAGCAGGTGCCCGACGCCTACCTGCGCGAGCGGCTGCACGATCTGGACGACCTGTCGAACCGACTGCTGCGCATCCTGTCCGGTCAGGGCAAGGAAACCGGGGCCGAGATGCCTGCCGACCCGGTGCTTGTCGCCCGCAACATCGGACCTGCGGAACTGCTGGAATACGGGCGCACGCTGAAGGCCATCGTGCTGGAAGAGGGCTCGGTCGGCAGTCACGCGGCGATCGTGGCGCGGGCGTGGGCGATCCCGCTGGTGATCCATGCAAAGAACATCATCGCAGAGGCGTTGAACGGCGATCCGATCATGGTCGATGGCGATCAGGGCGTGGTTCACCTGCGTCCCGAGGAAAGCGTGGTCAGCGCCTTCCGCGACAAGATGGCGATGATGGCCGAGGCGCAGAAACGCTATGTCTCGTTGCGGGACGTGCCGGCGGTGACGAAGGACGGCCAGCACGTCGAGTTGTACATGAACGCCGGCCTGATGGCTGACCTGCCGTCCATGGAAAGTTCTGGCGCCGAAGGTGTGGGGCTGTTCCGCACCGAGCTTCAGTTCCTGATCCGCAACCGGATGCCAAAGCGCGGCGAGCTGGTGAACATCTATGCCCGCGTGCTGGATGCCGCGAACGGGCGGCGGGTGCAGTTCCGCACGCTCGACATCGGATCGGACAAGGTGCTGCCCTACATGAAAGCCTCGGACGAGCCGAACCCCGCGCTGGGGTGGCGCGCGATCCGGGTCGGCCTGGACAAGCCGGGCGTGATGCGGATGCAGCTTCAGGCGCTGATCCGTGCCGCGAAAGGGCGGCCTTTGACGATCATGTTCCCGATGGTCGCCCAGTTCGACGAATTCCGCGCCGGGCGCGATCACGTGTACCGCGAACTGGAACGCGAATATGCGCTTGGCCACGTTCTGCCCGAACGGGTGGAGATCGGCACGATGCTCGAGACGCCCAGCCTCGCCTACGCGCCGCGGCAATTTTACGAGATGGCGGATTTCATCTCGATCGGCGGCAATGACCTGAAACAGTTCTTCTTCGCCGCCGACCGAGAGAACGAAAGAGTGCGACGGCGCTATGACACGCTGAACAGCAGCTTCCTGTCGCTGATAGAACGCATCGTGGAACGCTGCGACGAGGCCGGGACCGATGTCAGCTTCTGCGGTGAGGATGCGGGCCGCCCGGTCGAGGCGCTGTGTTTCGCGGCGATGGGGCTGAAGAAACTGTCGATGCGTCCCGCGTCCATCGGCCCCGTCAAAAGCCTGCTGCGACGCGTCGACCTGACCGAGGTGCGCGACGTGATCTCGACCGCGCGGGAAAGCGGCGTGCAGTCGGTGCGTCAATCGGTGATGGATTGGCTGGCGACGCAGGGCCGGAACGGGTCCTAGCGCACTGGCCACGAAAAAGGGGCCGCCAGAGTGGCGACCCCCTTCTTAACTACAGGCAGTGCCTATCAGTTATCGAAGTACGAGCTCAGCTGGGTGCTCAGCTGGCTTTCGCTGTCCGAGCTGTTGATGGTGCCGTAAACGGCCGCCAGCTCTTCGTCGGTCAGGGTGTAAGCCATGCCTTCGTATTCGGTGCCGACCAGCGCCATCTCGACCGAGGTGTACAGCTGGTTGCGCGGCGTCTCGACGTCGCCGACCATGATGTTGGCCGGGCGTTCTTCCATCATGACGTTGTTGTCATTCAGAACGGCGCGGATGGCCGCGTCCTGCTCGCTCTGGTCTTCCGAGCTGGTGATCGCACCATACATGGCGGCGATCTGCTCGTCGGTCAGGCTGTCGACGTCGACGTTATAGGTCGAGCCGCCGATCCACTGGCCAACAGAAGCGCGCAGCTGCATCGTGTCCGGGTCGTTCGCCTGGGCGAATGCCGCGCCGGTGGCGGTGGTCAGGACGAGGGCCGAAGTCATAAGAAAGCGTTTCATTGTAAGCGCTCCTTTCATACTTTTTACACTGGCGACAGGGTTGCGCCGCCTTCTGGACCACCAACGCCGCGACCCCCGGAAAAGGTCACCGGAATCTCATAAAACCATTGTGATCACTTGCGGTTGGACGATGCGGTGTTGCGCGCTAGGCGTGCGACAAAGTCAACAAACGCTGGGCTTTCACGATACAGAAATTGTACCGAAGCACAGAAACGAAGCCCGGAACCGCCTGAAATCAGTCGTCGACCCACCGGGTCACGTGCCCGGCGACCCCGGTCCACGCGTCGTCTTCGGACAAAGACAGCCCCAAAATCCGCGCCGGGTTGGTCGGCGGAGGCATCTCGACGCCATCGCGGCGCGAGAAACCGAAGCGTCCGTAATAGGGCTCGTCACCCACCAGCAGCACGCGGCTCCACCCGGCGTCACGGGCGAGGGCAAGGCTTTCCTGGATGATCAGCGCCGCCAGACCTTCGCCCTGATGGATCGGGTGGGTCGCCACCGGCCCCAGAAGCAGGGTTTCCGCCCCACCCACGCGCACCGGCCAATACCGGATGGCGGCGGCAAGCGCGTCGTACTCGTCGCGCGCCACGCGACACAGCTCGGGCACCGGCGCAACGTCATCGCGCAGGCGGTACGAGGACAGCATCTCGCGACCCGGCGCGAAGCACAGGTTGAAGAGTTCCTCGACCTCCCACCAGTCGTTGGGCTGTTCCTGGGCTGTGCGGTACAAGCGCCCCTGTCCTCGGCGGTTCCGGCGGTCCGCCGTGGCGGCCATCCTGTTTTCGGCTGGAATGCGGCCTAGCACGCGGGCTAAGGGGGGGCAACGCAGCAACGAATACCCCAGCGGAGCCCCCTATGTTCTACCGCCCCGAAGATGGCCACGGCCTGCCGCACAACCCGTTCAACGCCATCGTCACCCCCCGCCCCATCGGCTGGATCTCGACCCGTGGCGGGACGGGCGACAACCTTGCCCCCTACTCTTTCTTCAACGCGGTGGCCTACGTGCCGCCGCAGGTGATGTTCGCCTCGACCTCGGCCAAGTCCGACCGGGGCGACACGAAGGACAGCGTGGCGCAGATCCGTGAAACCGGCGTGTTCTGCGTGAACATCGTGGAATACGCGATGCGGGACGCGATGAACGCCACCTCGGCGGCGCTGCCTGCGGGCGAGGACGAGTTCGCGGCGGCGGGTCTGGAAAAAGTCGAGTGCGAGACGATCGACTGCCCGCGCGTCGCCGCCGCGCCGGCGAACCTCGAATGCCGGATGACCCAGATCGTGAAGCTGGAGGGCGAGGCGAACTGGCTGGTTCTGGGCGAAGTCACAGGCGTCCACATGCGCGATGACTGTCTTGTCGACGGCACCTTCGACATCACCCGCTACCAGCCGCTGACCCGTCTGGGATATCGCGACTATGCGAAGATCACCGAGTTGTTCAGCCTGAAACGTCCGGACGATTAAGCCGGGAATCGGCCCTTTTGGGCCGCCGCCATACCGGGATTCCCGCATAAGTCCGGCGCCCGCCACATGATACCCTGCGGCCACCGGCCACATGCAGGGAGCACTTCCGATGGCACGCAACATGCGGGATCTCAGCTTCGCGACGTTCAACCTTCTGAACCTTCAGGTGCCCGGCGGGCTGACCTATTCGACCAACAGCCCACCCTTTCCCGACGATGCCGAGGGCCGCGCGGCCTATGCCCGCAAGATCGCGTGGACGGGCGCGCAGATTGCCAAGCTGGATGCCGAGGTGATCGCTTTTCAAGAACTCTGGTCCGCCGCCGCCCTGACCGAGGCCTTTGCGGCAGCCGGGCTTGAGACCGACTATGACATCGTGGCCCGCGATGCGCCGGGCATCGGGCAGCCGCAGGTGGCGCTGGCGGTGCGGAAGGATCGACACGGCAACGCACAGCTTCTTCCCGGCGCCGACTGGGTTGCCGAATTTCCGGCGGGCTACGTCTATGACGGGGTGAAGGAAACCGATGGCGCCTCGGAAGAGATCACGATCACCATCAACCGGTTCTCGCGCCCCGTCCTGAAGGCGGAGATCCAGTCCGAGGGCACCTCGCCCAAGCCGCCGCCGGTGACCGTCTTCGTGGCGCATCTGAAGTCGAAGGGCCCGGCACGGGTGTCTTTCGCGGCCCCCATGCCGCAGATCCTGCAAACCTATCCGAATATCGCCAAATCCGCCTTGGCGCATGTGCGGCGGATCATCGAGGCCGGGGCGCTTAGGGCGATGCTGGATGGCGTGATGATGGCCGAGGACGAAGACCAGATCTCGCCCACCGTCGTGCTGGGCGACCTCAACGACGACTCGCTGTCGGTGTCGACCGAGCTGATCTCGGCCCAGCCCACATATCGACTGGTCGAGAAGTCGACCGCCGGGCACAGCGCGGACAAAGGCCTGTATTCAGTGGAACGCCTGCAGCAGTACCGATCCCTTCGGCACGTCTATTACACCCACGTCTACAAGGACAAACGCGAGAGCCTAGACCACATCCTTGTCAGCGAAGAGTTCTACGACCATTCCCGCAAACGTCGCTGGTCGTTCCGGGATATGGAGAATTACAACGACCACCTGAACCGCGAGTCCTTCGAGGACAGCGAGGGCGCCAGCGATCACGGGCTGGTGCGTGCGCGGTTCGACTGGAACCCGATGCCGGAAGAGATCGACGTGGCCTGAGCGCCGCTAGTCCTGCAAGGACGCTTCAGCCTCGGGTGGCGGGTCATCCTCGCTTTCCATCCACTTGGTGACCAGCTGATAGCAAACGGCAAGGATCACGGGGCCAAGGAAAATGCCCACCACGCCCCATGTCAGCATCCCGCCGATCGCTCCGAACAGGGCAAGGATCGCCGGAAGGTGCGCGCCGCGCGAGACGACGAAGGACTTCACCACGTTGTCGGTCAGACCGACCACCAGAAGCCCCCAGACACACATGAAGATCGCCATGCCGATGGCCTCGTTCGACCAAAGCCAGAACGCGATGGGCAGCCAGACCAGGATCGGACCGACCTGAATGAGGCCAAGCATCAGCGTCAGCAGCGCGAGGATCGGCCAGTGCGGCACGCCAACGATGAAATACGCAACCGACGCGACTGCTGCCTGCGCCGCCGCCGAGCCCAGCACCCCAAGGACGGTAGAGCGGATGGTGACCACCGCCTGATCCGCCAGTTCCAGCCCGAACGCTCCGCCGACGCGGTAAAGTAGCGCGGCCGCCGCGCGTGACAGGGGCGCGGCGCGGTGCAGCAGGATGATCGCCAGCAGGACGCCCAGCGCGAACTCCATCACGAAAACGCCAATGAACCGCCCCTCCCGGATCAGCCAGAACGCGGCTGGCTTCAGCTCTTCGCCGAAATGGCTGCGGATGAACTGAAGGTCACGGATGATCGTGTCCCAGATCGAAGTGATCTCACCGGTGATCGGGTTTAGCTCGACACCGATTTCACCTTCTTCCGCGCCGATCAGGTCGGTGCCCTGTTCCGAAAACCAGATCAGCGCATCGGGGATGAAGGCGATCACCGACCGCGACAGCCCGAGGATCGGCAACACCAGAAGTACGGTCAGGATCAGGCCCAGCACGATGCTCGCCCTGCCGCGCCTGCCACCAAGCGTCCGTGTGAGACGTTCGTAGACTGGCCGCAGCGACACGCTCAGGAAGATGCCCCATAGGATGGCGGGCAGGAACGGCTGAACGGTGGTGAAACCGAGCAGCAGCAACAGCAACAGCGCGAGAATTGGCAGGGTCGTTTCGACCAGTTCGCGGCTGCGCTGGCGCGACGGCGGTGGCGCCGGGGTCGGCGTGATCTTGTCGGTCATGACTAACGAATGCGGCAATCGGCATCCGTGTCAATCTTCCTTCCCCGGCGTCAGGCGCTTTCCGCGCGATCCGCGACCAAACCGGCGCGGGGTGTTGGGGCGCGCACCCTCTTGCGCACGCCCCGTCGTTTCAGTGGCCCGCGCCCAGCTGGCCGGTGCGCACGCCGTAATCCACGGCGACGCCGTAGTCGGGGTCGTCGTCGCTGTCGACCATCAGCTGACCCGCGCGCGTCAGCAGGCGGTGGCAGTCGCGGCTCAGGTGGCGCAGTTCCAGCCGTTTGCCGGCAGCCTCGTATTTCAGGGCCAGCGACTCGATCGCGGTCAGCGCGGACTGGTCCGCGACGCGACTGTTCTGGAAGTCGATGACCACCCGGCCCGGATCTTCCTCGACGTTGAACATCTCGGCGAAACCGGCGGCAGAGCCGAAGAACAGCGGCCCCTGCACCTGATAGACCTTGGCGCCTTCCGGCGTGGTGTAGGCCACCGCGTGAATGCGGGTGGCGTTCTTCCACGAATAGGCCAGAGCCGAGACGATCACGCCCACCACAACGGCGGTGGCAAGGTCATAGGCGACGGTAACGCCGGTCACCAGCACGATGACGAAGGCGTCCACAAACGGCACCTTCCACAGGATCTTCAGCGAGTTCCATGCGAAGGTGCCGATCACGACCATGAACATCACGCCCACCAGTGCGGCCAGCGGGATCTGCTCGATCAGCGGTGCGGCGAACAGGATGAAGCACAGCAGGAACAACGCGGCGGTGATGCCCGACACGCGGGTGCGGCCGCCCGACTTCACGTTGATCATCGACTGGCCGATCATGGCGCAACCGCCCATGCCGCCGAAGAACCCCGTGACGATGTTCGACGCGCCCTGCGCCACGCATTCCTGGCTGGCGCCACCGCGCTCGCCCGTGATCTCGGACACGAGGTTCAGCGTCAGCAGGCTTTCGATCAGGCCGATGGCGGCAAGGATCACCGCGTAGGGTACGATGATCTCGAAGGTTTCCCAGTTCAGCGGCACCATCGGGATGTGAAACGGCGGCAAGCTCCCCTCGATCGAGGCCATGTCGCCCACGCGCGGGCTGTCGAGACCGAAGATGATCACGATGCCCGCCGTGATGGCGATGCCCGCCAGCGGTGCGGGGATGATGTTGGTCACCTTGGGCAGCAGCCAGATCACTGCCATGGTCAGCGCCACCAGCGCCAGCATCAGGTACAGCTGGAAGCCTGACAGCCACTGGCCGCCCGACATGCCGTGGCCCGACGCCTCGGCGGTGCCGGGGATCTGGAACTGCGTCAACTGGGCAAGGAAGATCACGATGGCGAGGCCGTTCACGAAGCCCAGCATCACCGGGGTCGGCACCAGCCGGATGAACTTGCCCCAGCGCATGATGCCCGCGATCACCTGCAGTATGCCCATCAGCACCACGGTGGCGAACAGGTATTCGACCCCGTGCTGCGCCACCAGCGACACCATCACCACCGCCAGCGCGCCGGTCGCGCCCGAGATCATCCCCGGCCGGCCGCCGAAACAGGCGGTGATCAGGCCCACGATGAAGGCCGCGTACAGGCCGACCAGCGGGTGCACCCCGGCGACGAAGGCGAAAGCCACCGCCTCGGGCACCAGCGCAAGGGCAACTGTCAGACCCGACAGGACCTCGGTCTTCATCTGGGCGGCGTCAAGCTTGGTGCCCGACCCCGACGACACGCGTCCGGTCAGGCCAAGGATGCTTTGCAGGGCTCTGCTCATCCCGTCTCCTTCAAAACGAAATGGCCGGGAGGGCGCCCGGCCAGGAATTTTCTGCATCGCAGCAATACCGCTTTGACCGCCGGGTTTCACGCGATTTCTTCGCGGGAACCGGCATGCGGAACGACGTCACGACACGCGGGACGCCCAAACTGACACGGCTGGGTGCCGTTCGGGCAGGTCGCGGATGTCCTAGATCATGGGCATCGCGGTGCCAAGGGCGGTCGGGCGCATTGGCCCTGTCGGCGGGCGCAAAGCGGCACCTTGCGGCAACAGGGCAGTCCACCTTTGCAACCGCGGCACTGGGTGCGTATCAATCGGAAGTCAGCAACAGGAGCAGCGGAATGGCGGACACGGTCATCGGGATCATCGGCGGATCGGGGGTCTACGAGATCGCCGGGCTGGAAGGCGCGGAATGGCAGACGGTGGACAGCCCGTGGGGCGATCCCTCGGACGAGATCCTGACCGGTTCGCTGGACGGGGTGAAGATGGCCTTCCTGCCGCGCCACGGGCGTGGCCACGTGCATTCGCCCTCGACCGTCCCCTATCGCGCCAATATCGACGCGTTGAAGCGGATCGGCGTGACCGATGTGATCAGCGTGTCGGCCTGCGGCTCGTTCCGCGAGGAAATGGCGCCGGGTGATTTCGTCGTCGTGGACCAGTTCGTCGACCGCACCTTCGCCCGCGAGAAGTCGTTCTTCGGCACCGGCTGCGTCGCCCACGTCAGCGTCGCCCATCCGACCTGCCCGCGCCTGTCGGCGGCCTGCGTCGCGGCGGCCAAGGATCTTGGCATCACCGTGCACGACGGCGGCACCTATCTTGCGATGGAGGGCCCGCAGTTCTCGTCCATGGCGGAATCGAAGATGTACCGCGAGGCGTGGGGCTGCGACGTGATCGGGATGACCAACATGCCCGAGGCGAAACTCGCCCGCGAGGCCGAGCTTTGCTACGCCTCGGTCGCGATGATCACCGACTATGACAGCTGGCATCCCGATCACGGCGCCGTCGACATCACCGACATCATCGCCACCCTGACCGGCAACGCCGAGAAAGCCCGCAATCTTGTCGCGAAGCTGCCCGGCCTGCTGGGCGCGGAGCGCGAGGCCTGCCCGCATGGCTGCGACCGCGCGCTGGAATTCGCGCTGATGACCGCGCCGGATAAACGCGACCCGGCGCTTCTGTCGAAGCTCGACGCGGTGGCCGGCCGGGTGCTCTGACCCCGCGATGGGCGGCCGCGTTCTGCTTCTGGGCGCCGACGGGTTCATCGGCCGCCATATCGCCGCCGCCCTGCGGGATGCGGGCTATGCGCCGCTTTGTGTGGCCCGCCGCACCTCGGCGCTGGCGGCGCAGGGGTACGAAGTTCTGCGCGCCGACCTGACCGACACCGCCACGCACGATACGGCCTTCTGGCAACCGCATCTTGCCGAGGCCGTAGGCGTGGTGAACGCCGCCGGTTTGCTGGACGCCTCCGAAGCGGCATTCGAGGCGGTGCATGTCCTTGCGCCACGCGCGATCCACACCGCGTTGCACAAGGACGCGCAGATCGTGCTGATCTCGGCCATCGGGATCGAGGCCGACACGCCCTTCGGACGCTGGCGCCGCGCGGGCGAGGCCCTGCTGGACCAGGCGCCCTGCCCGTCCACGATCCTGCGGCCCGGGCTGGTGATGGGAGAGACCTCGTATGGGGGCACCTCGCTGCTGCGCGCGATGGCGGCGATGCCCTTTGTCACTCCAGTGGTCGGCGACGGCACCCAGCGCGTGAACCCCATGCATGCCGCCGATCTGGCCGGGCTTGTGGTGCAAACGCTGAGCGGCCCGCCGGATGGCACCGTCGAGGTCGGCGGGGCCGAAAGCCTGTCGCTGGCAGAGCTCACCACGCGACTTCGTGGCTGGATGGGGCAGCCGCCGGTGCCGGTGCTGCGCATGCCCCTGCCGCTGGCGCGCGGGTTCGGACGGATCGGGTCGCTCTTGAAGCTCGGCCCCATCTCTGCGGTGGCGGTGGATCAACTCGCGCATGGGATCGAAAGCACTCCGCCCCCGGAAGGACGCACGCGCGGCGTTTCGGAGTTCCTTGCCGCGCGGCCCGCGGGCACGCAGGACCTGTGGCACGCCCGGCTGTTTCTTCTGAAGCCCACAGTGCGGCTGGTACTGGCGCTGATGTGGCTGGTGTCGGGGCTGTTGGGCTTGTTTCTGCCTTCAGCCACGGTCCTCGGCTCGGTCGATACCGACCTGCCCGACATGGCCGCGCTGGCGCTGGGGCGTTTGGGCGGACTGGTGGATCTTGGCATTGCCGCAGCGCTGTTGGCCGCGTGGCGGTTGCGGCTGCTGGCTTGGGTGCAGGTCGCCATGGTCGCGGGCTATACGGTCGCTTTGTCGGTTCTCGACCCGTCGCTGTGGCTCGATCCGTTCGGAGCGCTGCTCAAGAACCTGCCGATCCTTTTGCTGATCCTCATCCACCGTGTGCTGGAGGAAGAGCGCTGATGGACTGGTACCTTGTCCTGAAGTGGCTGCACATCCTGTCATCAACCGTACTGTTCGGCACCGGGATCGGCACCGCGTTCCAGATGGTCTGGGCGATGCGCACCGGGCGGGTCGAGACCGTGCACTCGGTGGCCTCGGGCGTGGTGGTCGCGGACTGGATCTTCACCACGCCGGCGGGGATCGTTCAGCCGGCCACGGGTCTGGCGCTGGTCTTCTTGGGCGGCTGGGGCTGGGACGCGTCTTGGCTGATCGTGACCTATGCGGCCTATGCTTTGGCCTTCGTCTGCTGGGCGCCCGTGGTACGCCTGCAGATCCGCATCCGCGACCTTGCGCGCGACGCGATGGACAACGGCGAGCCGCTGCCGGACGAGGCGCGGCGGCTGTACCGTCTGTGGTTCGCGCTGGGGTGGCCCGCCTTCGGGGCGCTGGTGGGGGTGTTCTGGATGATGGTGGCGAAGCCGGCGCTGTGGTGAGGCGCGGAATGGCCCCTCCCTGCTGATGTAGGGAGGCGTATGGGTCAGCCTTCCGCGTGTTCGCCGAGGTACTCGCGGATGAAGCGCCGGATCTCGCGCGCGGCGCTGGTGTCTTGCTGTTTGCAAAGCTTCACGAACGCGTCGCGCTCTTCCTTGTCGAGCCGCAGGATCAGCTGGCTGTCCTTCTTGCCGGTTTTCTTGTCGGCCTTCTTGCTCACGCGTCGTCGCTCCAGTTCTTCGACTTGTCGAGTTGTATATACAACAGACATACAACCGCTTTACGCACCCTAGCCCCACGGATCGGGAAAAGGAACGGGAAAAACGCTACTTAGTTCGGACGGGCCGCAGAGCGCGCGCCGGACGGCGCTTGCAACGCGCGGGGTGATCGGCGACATAATCGGCCCCGACGCCAGCCGGAAGGGCCACCTCATGATCGCTACGAAATCCGTCAAAGACTACATCCGCACCATCGTCGACTTCCCGCACGAGGGGATCATGTTCCGGGACGTGACGACGTTGTTCGCCGACCCGCGCGGGTTCCGCATGGCGATCGACCAGATGCTGCACCCCTACGCCGGTCAGCGGATCGACAAGGTTGTGGGGCTGGAAGCGCGCGGCTTCATCATCGGCGGCGCCATCGCGCACCAGCTTGGCACCGGCTTCGTGCCGATCCGCAAGAAGGGCAAGCTGCCGGGCACCACGATCAGTCAGGACTACAAGCTGGAATACGGCGAGGCGATCGTCGAGATCCACGACGACGCCGTCACGGCGGGAGAGACCGTGCTGGTGGTCGATGACCTGCTGGCCACCGGCGGCACCGCCGAGGCCGGGATCAAGCTGCTGGAACGGCTGGGCGCCAAGATCGTTGGCTGCGCCTTTATCATCGACCTGCCGGAACTGGGCGGGCGCGACAAGCTGGCGAAGATGGGGATGGAGGTCCACAGCCTCTGCGCGTTCGAGGGTCTCTGAGCCGGACGGGCGGCCTAGCCCGCCCGCAGCAACGGCGCCACCTTGGTGCCCAGAACTTCGATCGCCTTCAGCATCTCTTTGTGGTCGATCACGCCGATCGCCATCTGGATCGAGACGCGGTCAAAGCCCAGATCGTCCTTGAGACCAAGGATCTTGTCCGACACCTCGGACGGGTCGCCGACGAACATCGCGCCTTCCGGACCCATCCCGGCGTCGAACTGCTCCCGGCTTTGCGGACCCCAGCCGCGTTCGCGTCCGATCTGGTCCATCACCTGCTTCTGCGCCGGGAAGAACAGGTCGGCGGCAGCCTTGCCGTTCTCGCCCACATAGCCATGCACGTTTAGCGACACCCGCGCCTTGTCCGCGTGGCCCGCTTCCGCCGCCGCGCGGCGGTAAAGGTCGGCGAGCGGTTTGAAGCGGCGCGGCTCGCCTCCGATGATGGCCAGCGCAAGCGGCAGGCCCAGCGCACCGGCGCGGACCATCGACTGCGGCGTCCCGCCGGCGGCGATCCAGATCGGCAGATTTCCGTTCTGAGGACGCGGATAGACCCCCGCGCCGCCCACGGCCTGCGTGAACTCTGTCCCCGGCCATTTCAGCGACGGCTCGTGGTCGATCTGAAGCAGCATCGCCAGCTTCTCGTCGAACAGCGCGTTGTAGTCGTCGAGGTCATAGCCGAACAGCGGGAAGCTTTCGATGAACGACCCGCGGCCAACCATCAGCTCGGCGCGACCGCCCGACAGGCCGTCGAGCGTGGCGAACTGCTGATAGACCCGCACCGGATCGTCAGAGCTAAGCACCGACACGGCCGAGCTGAGCCGGATCGACTTCGTCGTCCTCGCTGCACCGGCCAGCGCGACAGCCGGGGACGACACGGCGTAGTTCGGGCGGTGATGCTCGCCCAGACCGAAGACATCCAGCCCGACCTGATCGGCGAGTTCGATCTCTTCGACAAGGTTGCGCAGCCGCTCGGGCGCGTCGATGCGCGTCCCGGTTACAGGGTCCGTGCCGACATCGCCGAATGTATAAAGCCCGACTTCCATGATCGTCTCCTTTGCTTGCCCTTTACCTAGGCCAGCGTCGCGCTCGCCGACAGGGGCCCCTGTGCCACCCACCCGCACAAGCCCTGTGCGCGCGCTGCACGGAAAGGCGGCACCTGACGCGGCTGTGATCGGCCCCGGCACATGCGGCGCTAGGGGGAAGCCGGGGTGCGAGGTATCGTTGGGGAAAGAACAGGGAGCCCGCCATGATCCGTTACGCCCTCGCCGGTCTCGCGCTGGCTGTCGCGACCGCTGCCGGAGCGCAAGAGCGCCGCATGTCCCACTGCATCGCCATCGCGGACGCCGCGCCGGGGCTGGAGTACATCCACAAGGCGGCCTACAGCGATCCGATCCCGGAGTTCTCGGTGCGGATCAGTTATATCGATCACTCGATGTTCCTGATCCAGACACCCGGCGGGTTCACCGGCATCACCGACTACAACGGCTATATCGGCAGTCAGGATTTCGTGCCGGACGTGGTGACGATGAACCACGCGCATTCCTCGCACTGGACCGCGAACCCGGACGACCGCATCCCGAACGTGCTGAGGGGCTGGAACGCCGAGGGGCCGGGCCCGGCGGATCATCACCTCGTTCTGGACGACGTGCTGATCCGCAATGTGTCGACCGACATCCGTTCCGGTTTCTCGGGGCGCGAGAACGACGGCAACTCGATCTTCATTTTCGAAGTCGAGGGGCTGTGCATCGGTCACATGGGCCACCTGCACCACGAACCCTCTGACGAGCAATACGCCGCCATCGGCCGGTTGGACGTGGTCATGATCGCCGTGGATGGCGGCATGACGATTCCCGTCGACGTGGCGGTGCGCATCATGGAGCGGCTCAAAAGCTCGGTTGTTATCCCGATGCACTGGTTCGGCCGCGGCGCGCTGGACGCCTTCCTCGCCCGCATGTCCGAGGCGTTCGACATCCAGTACGCGGGCGGCTCGGAATACGTGGTGTCGCTGCGCGACCTGCCATCCCGGCCCACGGTCATGGTGCTGGAACCACAGTTCCTGCCGGTGTTCGAGGAATAGGGCGGTGCGGCTGCCTGTCCTGCACGTGGACGCGCAGGCAATCGAGAGACAGCCGTCACCACCTTCGCCAGACCTGCCGTCGCGATAGCGCGCGGACTTGCGCCCGACCCGGCGTCATGGTTCACCGAACCCATGCTGAATTCCGTGACCGACGCCTTCGCCGAGACCCTTCGCAGCCGCCTGCCGCAGGCGGCGTTCAAGGACGACACAGCCCGCTATGCCGAGACCCCGCGGGGCGGCAAGCCCGGCGAGATCGGCCTTGTGGTAGCCCCCGGCTCGACCGAGGAGGTGGCCGAGACGATCCGCGCCGCCGCCGAGGCGCGTGTGCCGGTGATTCCTTATGGCGGCGGCACCGGGCTAGTCACCGGGCAGGTGATGCCGGACGGCCCGGCGCCTTTGGTCCTGTCGCTGGAGCGCATGACGAAGATCCGCGCCACGTATCCGGCCGAGAACGTGCTGGTCGCAGAGGCGGGCGCGATCCTTGTCGACGTGCAGGCCGCCGCCGAGGCGGCCGACCGGCTGTTCCCCCTGTCGTTGGGCGCCGAGGGCTCTGCCCGGATGGGCGGGCTTCTGGGCACCAACGCGGGCGGTGTGAACGTCCTGCGCTATGGCAATGCCCGCGAGTTGTGCCTTGGGCTGGAGGCGGTGCTGCCTGACGGGTCGATCTGGCATGGCCTGAAACGGCTGCGGAAGGACAACACCGGCTATGACCTGCGCAACCTGCTGATCGGGGCCGAGGGCACGCTGGGCGTGATCACCGCCGCCGCGCTGCGCCTGTTCCCGCGTCCCGCCGAGACCGGCACCGCGGTGATGGTGGTGCGCGACCCTGATGCGGCGCTGGATCTGCTGGCGCTGGCTGGCGACGTCGCAGGGTCCGGCATCAACGCGTTCGAACTGATCTCGGGGATGGGGCCGACATTTCTGTCGGAAACCATCCCCGAAGTGCGCCTGCCCTTCCCCGAGCCGCCGGATTGGATGGTGCTGATCGACCTTGGGCTGGACGCCGGGCGCGACCCGGCCGAGACGCTTGAGACGCTGTTCGTCGAGGCCCACGAGCGCGAATTGGTGTCGGACGGGCTGATCGCCCAATCAGAGCAGCAGCGCGCCGAGTTCTGGCGCATGCGCGAGGCGATCCCGGAAGCGAACAAGCTGATCGGCGCGATCTCGTCGCACGACATTTCGCTGCCGATCTCGCGCATCCCCGAGTTCATTCGCACGGCGCCGGGGGTTCTGGCGAAGCTTGGCGACTATCGCATCAACTGCTTCGGGCATCTGGGCGACGGCAACCTGCACTACAACGTCTATCCGCCCAAGGGCCAAAGCCGTGACGAACGCATCGCCGAGAAAGGCCGTGTTCAGCGCGCGGTCCATGATCTTGTCGACAGCTTCGATGGCTCGATCAGTGCGGAACACGGGATCGGGCGGCTGAAGGCGGAGGACCTGCAGCGCTATGGCGATCCGGCGAAGCTGGCCGCGATGCGGGCGATAAAGGATGCGCTGGACCCGCTGGGGATCATGAATCCCGGCGCGGTGCTGCCGCTGCCCGGCTGAAACGCGATACGAGGCTACGGGAACGAGGGGCGCTGCCCCTCGCGCTCCCCGGGATATTTGCGGACCAAAGAAGCAGGGCGCGGGTTGCCCGCTAGCCGACGTCGGTCTTGCCCCGCCGGTCGCGTCGCAGGTTCGAGTACAGCACGTGATTGCGCCAGCGGCCGTTGATCTGAAGGTAGCTTTGCGCGACGCCTTCGTATTTGAAACCGGACTTTTCGAGCACCCCGCGCGAGGCGGCGTTCTCGGGCAGGCAGGCGGCCTCGATGCGGCTGAGGTCGAGTTCGTTGAACCCGTGGTGAACCATCGCCTCGATCGCCTCGCCCATGTAGCCCTGCCGCGCGAAGGGCTCGCCGATCCAGTAGCCCAGCGTACCGGACTGCGCCGGGCCGCGGCGGATGTTGTCCAGCGTGATCGCGCCCAGGAGCACCTCGCCTTCGCGGCGGAACAGGAACAGCGGCACGGCGGTGCCGCCGACGATGGACCGCTGCGCCCAGTAGACACGGTTGGTGAAGGCCTTGCGGGTCAGATGGTCCGCGGACCAGGTCGGCTCCCACGGTTTGAGGAAATCTGCGGAGGCTTGCCGCAGCGCCGTCCAGCCCCGGAAGTCAGCGTGCTGCGGCGCACGCAGGAACATCCGGTCAGTGACAAGGCGCAGCTTGCGACGTCGGTTCAGCATCAGGCAGCGAGACGCTCCCGCAGCTCGGCGATGCGCGGGGCGTGGTCGACGGGGCCATACATGGTCAGCGCCGCGCGGGCGTCGCCGGCCACCTTCTCCGCGAAGGCCGTCACCCGGTCGGTGCCGACCGCGTCGATCTTCGCCACCACCTCGTCGAGGCTGGGTACGCGGCCCCAGATCGACACCAGCCGCGCCAGCCGTTCGGCGCGGGCCGAGGGGCTTTCCAGCCCCATCAGCAGACCCGCCTTCATCTGGGCGCGGGCGCGCGCGATCTCGGCGTCGGTCATGTCGTCGGCGGCGCGCTTCAGTTCGTCGATGGTCAGACCGGCAAGATCGCCGATCTGCTCGGCGGCGGTGCCGGCGTAGATCGTCGTCAGGCCGGTGTCCGCATAGGCGCCGGTCTGCGCGAAGATGGTGTAGCACAGCCCGCGCCGCTCGCGCGCTTCCTGGAACAGGCGCGAGGACATCCCGCCGCCCAGAGCGGTGGAATAGATCTGCGCGGTGTAGATCTCGTCATCGCGGTAGCCGGGCGTCTCGAAGGCCAGCGCGAAATGCACCTGCTCCAGCGGGCGCACCTCCAGCCGTTCGCCGCCAAGGAAGCGGCCTGGCTCCATCCGGTCAGGCGCAGTGCGCGGCAGATGTCCGAACAGTTTCTCGGCCTCTGCGGCGATCTCGTCATGGTCGACGGCGCCGGCGGCGGCGAGGATCATCTTCTCGGGACCGTAGTGTTCGGCCACGAAGGATTTCAGGTCGTCGCGGGAAAAGCCGCGCACGCGCTCGGACGGGCCAAGAATAGTGCGGCCCAGCGCCTGATCGGGATAGGCCACTTCCTGCAGCCAGTCGAAGATCACGTCGTCGGGGGTGTCCAGCACCTGCCCGATCTCCTGCAGGATCACGCCGCGCTCGACCTCGATCTCGTTGTCTTCGAACACCGGGTTCAGCACGATGTCCGAGATCACATCCAGCGCCAGCCGGACGTCGTCTTCCAGCACGCGGGCGTAATAGGCCGTCATCTCGCGGCTGGTGTAGGCGTTGATATAGCCGCCGACGTCTTCGATCTCTTCCGCGATCTGAAGCGCGCTGCGGGACTTCGTGCCCTTGAACGCCATGTGCTCGAGGAAATGCGCGATCCCGTTCTGCTCGGGGCGCTCGTGGCGCCCGCCGGCCATCACCCATATCCCCAGCGACACGGATTTCATCGAGGGCATCCGTTCGGTCACGACCCGAAAGCCGTTCGACAGGGTATGGATCTTTACGGTCACGTGGCGATGCGCTCCCTAATCAGGTTCTCGATGGCGCCAAGGTCGTTGTCGACGACGCTGAACCGTTCCGAACGGTCATATAGGTCCGACATGCGCTTGGGAAGGGGCGGCCGTGTTCCGGCGGCGGCCTCGACCGCGTCGGGGAACTTCGCGGGGTGCGCGGTGGCCAGCGTAATCATCGGCGTCACGCCGAGGTTCTCTTCGGCAACCTTCACACCGACTGCGCTGTGCGGGCACAGTGTCTCTCCCGTCGCCGCGAAAGCCGCGCGGATGGTGGCCGAGGTTTCCTGTTCCGACGCGCGGCCCGACAGGAACGTTTCGCGCAGGAATTCCAGCGCGCCCTGACTGACGGTGAAGCCGCCCTCGGATTTCAACGCCTCCATCTCGTGCGCGACGGCGGCGCCGTCCTGCCCGTAGGCGTAGTACAGCGCGCGTTCGAAGTTCGACGAGACCTGAATGTCCATCGACGGGCTGATCGAGGGCGTGACGCCCTCTTTCACATGCGCGCCGGACTCCATGGTGCGGTGCAGAATGTCGTTCTGGTTGGTCGCGATCACCAGATGTTCGATCGGCAGCCCCATGCGCTTGGCCACGTAGCCCGCGAAGATGTCGCCGAAGTTGCCGGTGGGCACGGTGAAGCTGACCTTGCGGTGCGGCGCGCCCAGCGACACGGCGGACGAGAAATAGTACACGACCTGCGCCAGCACGCGGGCCCAGTTGATCGAGTTGACGCCTGCCAGTTTCACCTCGTCGCGGAAGTCGAAGTCGTTGAACATATCCTTCAGCGCGGCCTGACAGTCGTCGAAGTCGCCCTTCACGGCCAGTGCGTGCACGTTCGCCTCGGACGGCGTGGTCATCTGGCGGCGTTGCACCTCGGACACGCGGCCCTCGGGGAACAGGATGAAGACGTCGACGTTGTCGAGACCCCGGAACGCCTCGATCGCGGCCGAGCCGGTATCGCCCGAGGTTGCGCCAACGATGGTCACGCGGTCGCCGCGGCGGCCCAGAGCGGCCTGAAACAGCTGGCCGATCAGCTGCATCGCGAAGTCCTTGAAGGCCAGCGTCGGCCCGTGGAAGAGTTCCAGCAGGAAGTGGTTCGGGCCAAGCTGCACAAGCGGCGCGCGGGCGGCATGACCGAAGCCCGCGTAGGCGCGTTCGATGATGCCTTTGAATTCCTCGTCGGTGAAGCTGTCGCCGATGAACGGCTTCATCACGCGAAACGCGATCTGTTCGTAGGACAGCCCGGCCAGCGCGGCGATGTCGTCCGCCGACATCTGCGGGATGTCCTCGGGCAGGTAGAGCCCGCCGTCACGGGCCAGCCCGGTCAGCATCGCCTCTTCGAAACTCAGGACGGGTGCCTGGCCGCGGGTGGAGATGTAACGCATTGGTCGCCCTCTGAATCAGTCGGTCCGACGGTTGATACGCCACAGCCACAGGCCTGTCATCCCCGCCCAGGCCGCCGCCATCATAAACCACGTGATCGCGTAGTTCAGATGGTCGTTTGGGATGCCTTCGGTGCCGACGGGCCACGGTGTGACAGGGGGATCTTGTTCGTCGCTTTCGCGCAGGACGACAAGGATCGGTTCGGCGTCCAGCGCCTCGGCCAGTTTGGGCACGTCGCGGGCGAACCAGAAGTTCGTGTCGCGGTCCGGTTCGGGCGTAAAGCGGTCGCTTTCCTGGACCGTCCGGAAGTTGCCGATGATGCGCACATCTTCGACGGGCGGGCGGTCTGCCGTCTTCTCGGTCTCGGGCACGTAGCCGCGATCCAGAAGGATGCGCCTGCCCTCGGTCTCGAAGACCGAGACGATGCGGAAGACCGCGCCGATGTTCTTCACCGCGGTCAGCACGTGGGCCTCTTCGCCGGTGATGGTGCCGGTGGCCTCGACCGCCTGATATTCTTCCAGCGGGCCCGCGAACAGGGGGACCGGGTCGCCGACGATCTGCTGCTCGATCCGGGAGAGCATCGTCTCTTTCCACGCAAGCCGCTTCACCTGCCAGACCCCCAGCGACAGGAGGATGGCGCATCCGATGACGCCGATCAGGAGCGGGGCGAGGAACTTCTTCATGACCCGTGTCCTAGTCCCTCGCGCGGAGGGATGCCAGACGGTGCGGCAACATAGTGCGGCTGCGTTTGGGACACGGCATCGGAAAAGCGCCGCCGGAAAAGACAAAGGGCGCAGGTTGGACCCGCGCCCTTGTCATTCCTTCCTCCGGGCCGGTGCCGCAGGCACGACCCGCGAGGCAGATCAGCTGCCCCAGATGTAGATCGACATGAACAGGAACAGCCAGACCACGTCGACAAAGTGCCAGTACCAAGCGGCGGCCTCGAAACCGACGTGCTTTTCGGGCGTGAAGTGGCCGGCCAGCGCGCGCATCAGGCAGACGAACAGGAAGATCGTGCCGATCACGACGTGGAAGCCGTGGAAGCCCGTCGCCATGAAGAAGTTGGCGCCGTAGATGTTGCCCGAGAAGCCGAAGGCCGCGTGGCTGTATTCGTAGACCTGGAAGATCGTGAACAGGATGCCCAGCAGGACCGACAGGATCAGGCCGTTAACAAGGTCCTTGCGGTTGTTCTCGTGCGCCAGAGCGTGGTGCGCCCAGGTACAGGCGGCGCCCGAACACAGCAGGATCAGCGTGTTGATCAGCGGCAGGTGCCACGGGTCGAACGTCTCGATGTTGGCGGGCGGCCAGACTTGGTACTCGACCGGGGTCTCGGGGCCGCCTGGGTACATCGCGTGTTTGAAGAACGACCAGAACCATGCCGCGAAGAACATGACCTCGGACATGATGAACATGATGAAGCCATAGCGCAGGCCGATGGCGACGACCGGGGTGTGATCCCCCGCCTTGCTTTCCGCCACAACCTCGGACCACCAGCCGAACATGGTGTAAAGCACGCCGACGAGGCCGATGAGCATCACCCAGGGGCCGGCTTCGTGGAAGTAGCGGACCGCGCCGTACAGCATGACGAAGGCCGAGACCGACCCGGCGAAGGGCCAGATCGACGGGGGCAGGATGTGGTAGTCGTGGTTCTTTTCGTGCGCCATTGCAGCGTTCCCTCGTCTTGCGCGACTTTATTCGTTGTAGACCGTGTCGCCCTCGGTCGCCAGCGCGGCGTGGGCCTCGGGCAGGTCGATTTCGTAGAAGGTGTAGGACAACGTGATCGTGTGGACATACTTGGCGTCGCGGTCTTCCACGATCTCGGGGTCCACGTAGAACGTCACCGGCATCTGCACCCGCTCGCCCGGCTGCAGCACCTGTTCGGTGAAGCAGAAGCAGTCGATCTTGGTGAAGAAACCGCCCGCCTCGTAAGGCGTCACGTTGTAGCTTGCCTGACCGGCCACGGGGCGGTCGGTCGGGTTGTAGGCTTCGTAGAAGGCAAGCCCGGTCTCGCCGATCTTCAGTTCGATCTCGCGTTCGACCGGCTTGAAGGTCCACGGCATGTTCTTGTCGAGCGATCCGTCGAAGCGGATCTTGATGGTCTCGTCCAGCACGTGATCCGCGCCGGCGGTCGAGACGCCGGTGGTGCCGCCGAACCCGGTGACACGGCAGAACCAGTTGTAGAACGGCACCGACGCCCAGGCCAGCGCGCCCATCACAAGGACGGTACCAACGGTGATGGCGGCGGTCTTCTGGGTTCCTTGAAGCTTCATTCGCTGCTCTCCTCTGTCGGGGGTAGCATCGAGGTGCGCGGCTGGTGGTCATACCCTTCCAGCAGGCCGCCGGTCTGCACCTTGACCACGCTCAGCGCGAAGATCAGGCCGACGAAGGCCGCCAAAGCCAGCCCCACACCAAGGTTGCGCGAGAAGCGGCGTTTGTGAATCTCGTGTTCCGCGCGGATCGCCATGTTACCAGCCTCCCAGCCCGAAGGACCGCAGCGTCGCCTCGACGAGGATCGCCGCGAAATGCAGGAAGAGATAGGACAGCGACAGGCGGAACAGGGCCTTTTCGACCTTGTAACCGTCGGCTTCCGCCGCGGCCTCGTCACGGCGCCAAACGTCGAAGGCTCCCTTGAGGAACAGCACGTTCAGCACGGTTGCCACCGCAAGATAGACGTAACCGCCGATCGAGGTGAAGCCGATGCCCATCGCGACCGGCACCAGCGCCAGCGTGTAGCCCAGCACATGATTGCGGGTGACGCGGCGGCCGTGGGTGACGGTCAGCATCGGCACGTTGGCCTTGTCGTAGTCGCCCTTCATGAACAGCGCCAGCGCCCAGAAGTGGGGCGGCGTCCACATGAAGGTCAGCGCGAACATCAGCACCGACTCGACCGAGATGCCGCCGGTCGCGACGGCCCAGCCGATCATCGGAGGGAAGGCGCCGGCAGCGCCGCCGATCACGATATTCTGCGGCGTCCAGCGCTTCAGGATCATCGTGTAGATCACGGCGTAGAAGAAGATGGTGAAGGCCAGCAGCGCGCCGGCCAGAATGTTGGCGGCCAGCGCAAGCATCACCACCGACAGGCCCGACAGCGCGACGCCGATCGCCAGCGCCTCGTCCGCGTGGACGCGGCCCGACGGCACGGGGCGTTTCACGGTGCGCTTCATCACGGCGTCGATATCGGCGTCCCACCACATGTTCAGCGCGCCCGAGGCCCCTGCCCCGATGGCGATGAACAGGATCGACGACAGCGCGACGACCGGGTGTACGGAAACCGGCGCGGCCACTAGGCCCACCAGCGCGGTGAAGATCACCAGCGACATCACGCGGGGCTTCAGAAGGGCGAAGTAGTCGCCGAAGCCCGCTTCGCGGTCGAAATCGCTGACATGGGTATCGCTCATGCGCTTCCCTTTGACGAAAGGTGCGTCTCGAACGCACCCTGCATAACCTTCCGCGAGGCGCGCGTCCGGCGCACCTCGCGTCGTTCAGGCGGCGATCACTCGGCCGCGGCCACCTCGACGGCGCGGGGCGCCGGGTTCTCGGCGTAGTCCTGCGCCGGACCTTCCAGCCAGGTGGCGTATTCTTCCGGCGTGACCGCCTTCACGGTGATCGGCATGTACGCATGGTCCTTGCCGCACAGTTCCGAACACTGGCCGAAGTAGACGCCTTCCATGCCCGGCTCGACCTCGAACCACAGCTCGGCAAGGCGGCCCGGAACGGCGTCCTGCTTCACGCCGAAGGCGGGGATGGTCCACGAATGGATCACGTCGTCCGCGGTCACCTGCATCACCACGGTCGTCCCGGTCGGGATCACCACGGCGGTGTCGGTCGCCAGCTTCCACTCGTCCGGCGCATAGCCGTAGTCGGCCAGTTCGTCCTCGCCCAGCATGAAGCTGTCGAACGCGATTCCTTCTTCGATGTATTCGTAGGTCCAGTACCACTGGTGCCCGGTGACCTTGATGACGAGATCCGCCTCGGGGATTTCCTGCTGCTTGAAGAGCGTCGGCAGCGAGAAGGCACCGATGAACACAAGGATCAGGATCGGGACGAGGGTCCACGTCACTTCGAGCGGCGAGTTGTGGGTGAAGGTCGCCGGCTCTTTGTTGGCCTTCTGGTTGAAGCGCAGCGCGATGATCAGCATCAGCAGCATCACGAAGATGACGATCGCGGTGATGATCGCAAGGATCATGCCATCCAGCCACTGAAGGTCGCTGGCCAGTTCGGTCGCCGCGGGCTGGAACCCGGTTCCGTTCGGGACCGGCTTGCCGATGGACTCGAGTCCTTCAAGACCGTCCTGCGCCCAGGCGGCCCCGGTCGCGAGGATGGCAGCGAATGCGGACCCGGCGCCCGCGATGATCTTGTTCAAACGCATGTGCTCTCCCATACGGCTGGGCGGCTCGTGCCGCCGCGGCTGACGGGTCCCGCGCAGGCGCAGGGAATCCCCGTTGTGTCTCGGCGGTTTGAAACCATATTAGGGGGACGCTCTCAAGCATCCGTGTTGCGGCATTAGGCCGCTTTTTGACATGGATCAATTCCTAACCCGAGGATTCTGACTAATGACCGACGTTCCGTTTCGCCCGTTCGAGACCGCCTTGGACGAGGAAAACGCCCTGTCGCACCTGCGCGCGGCGGTGTCCGGCGCGGACGACGGCGAACTGTTTCTGGAACGACGGCGGTCTGAATCCATTGTTTTCGACGACGGTCGGGTGCGCTCTGCCAGCTATGACGCGACCGAAGGCTTCGGTTTGCGCGCGGTGCGCGGCGAGACGGCGGGCTATGCGCATTCCAGCGAAATCTCGGAAAATGCGTTGAAGCGCGCGGTCGAGACGGCGCGGCTTGCCGTGGGCGATGGCGGCGGCACGCTGGCAGAGGCGCCGCAACACACGAATGTGAAGCTGTACGGCGACCACAACCCGATGGACGACTTCGCCTTCCCGGTGAAGATCGACACTCTTCGCGAAATCGACGCCTTCGCCCGCGGGCTGGACAAGCGCGTGGTACAGGTGACCGCCGCGCTGGCCGCCTCGTTGCAGGAAGTCGAAATTCTGCGGCCCGAAGGCACGCTGGTTCGCGACGTGCGCCCGATGGCGCGGCTGAACGTGTCGGTCATCGTCGAAGAGAACGGCCGCCGCGAATCCGGCAGTCATGGCGGCGGCGGTCGCGTGGGTCTGACCGGGCTGGTCGACCGCGCCAACTGGGAAGCCGCCGCGCGCGAGGCGCTGCGGGTGGCGCTGGTGAACCTGTCCGCCGAACCCGCGCCCGCCGGCGTGATGGATGTGGCGCTTGGCGCCGGGTGGCCGGGTGTCCTGCTGCACGAGGCCGTCGGGCACGGGCTGGAAGGCGACTTCAATCGCAAGAAGACCTCGGCCTTCGCCGGGCTGATGGGCCAGCGCGTCGCGGCTCCGGGCGTCACCGTGCTGGACGATGGCACCATCCCCGACCGCCGCGGTTCGCTGACGGTGGATGACGAGGGCACGCCGTCGGGCAAGAACGTCCTGATCGAGGACGGCATCCTTGTCGGCTACATGCAGGACCGCCAGAACGCGCGGCTGATGGGCGTGAAGCCCACCGGCAATGGACGGCGGGAAAGCTATGCGCACATCCCGATGCCCCGGATGACGAACACCTACATGCTGGGCGGCGACGCGAAGCCCGAAGAGATCGTGGCCGAATTGAAGGACGGTATCTATGCCGTGGGATTCGGCGGCGGTCAGGTCGACATCACCAACGGCAAGTTCGTGTTCTCCTGCACCGAGGCTTACCGCGTGAAGAACGGCAAGATCGGCGCGCCGGTGAAGGGCGCGACGCTGATCGGCGACGGGCCGACCTCGTTGCAGCAAATCCGCGCCATCGGCAACGACATGGCGCTGGACCCCGGCATCGGCAACTGCGGGAAGGCGGGCCAGTGGGTGCCCGTGGGCGTGGGCCAGCCGACGCTTCTGATCGGCGGGCTGACGGTGGGCGGCTCGGCCGCCTGATGTTCCTGCGCGCCATGACCCCGGCCGACCATGCAGCTGTCGCCCGGGTCTGGCACGAGGGCTGGCACGACGCCCACGCGGGGCGGGTTCCCGACGAGATGACCGCGAAGATGCAGCCGGACGCGTTCCTGCGCCGGTTGCATACGCTTCCTCCTCATCTGATGGTCGGTGGGATCGGCAAGATCGGCGGGGACATCGGCGGTTTCATCCACTGGAAGGATGATCTGATCCAATACCTGTTTCTGTCCCGCACCGCGCGCGGGACGGGCCTTGCCGCGCGCCTGATGACAGCGGCAGAGGCGGCGATGGCGAAGGCAGGCGTCGAACGCGCCGAGCTCGACTATGTGAAGGGCAACGAACGGGCCGCGCGATTCTATGCGAGGCAGGGTTATTCGGTAACGCGCGAAGAGACCGACAGCGTGCCCGAATACCAAGGCAGCTGGGTTTCGGTGATTTGCCACAAGCAACTTGGCACCGGACCGGCGCCGAAGCACACATTTTAGTTCAATCGAACCAAGATCTTGGCGAAATTTCGCCTCATCAATGGTTCGATTTACGACTCTTTAACCACTCTGGCGACATAACTGGTCCTGCAAGTTGGCGGAACCGGAATGGCCGAGGAATTACTCCCTTCACCCCACCCCCTCACCCCACCCCGAAGCGAGGATGATTGGGTCACCTGGTTCCGCCTCTTGCGCTCCCGACGTGTCGGGCCAACCACCTTCCACAGACTTATCTCGGAACGCGGCACCGCGGCCGACGCGCTGGACGCCCTGCCCGAGGTCGCCCGCGCCGCCGGCGTTGACCGTTACGCCCCTTGCCCTGTCGAGGTTGCGCAAGAAGAACTGCGGCTCGGCCGGCTGGCCGGGGCGGTTCCGGTTGCTTTCGGCGATGCCGCCTATCCCGCGCTGCTGGCCGAACTTCCCGATGCGCCGCCGGTGCTGTGGTGCCTGGGCGACATTTCCCTTCTTGACCGCCGGTTGATCGCGCTGGTCGGCGCGCGGAATTCCTCCAGCCTTGGCACCCGCATGGCCAAGAACCTGGCCGAAGGGCTGACCGCCGCGGGATTCGCGGTCGTGTCGGGCTTGGCGCGCGGCGTCGACACCGCGGCGCACCTCGCTTCGCTAGGCGGCGGCACCGTCGCGGTGCAGGCGGGCGGCGTCGATGTCATCTACCCGGCGGAAAACGCGGTGCTGGCGCAGGAGATCGGCGAACGCGGGCTTCGTGTGTCCGAACAGCCGATGGGCATGCAGCCGCAGGCGCGGCATTTCCCGGCGCGCAACCGCATCATCTCGGGCCTCGCGCAGGCTGTGGTGGTGGTAGAGGCGGCGGCAAAGTCCGGCAGCCTGATCACCGCCCGCAGCGCGCTGGACCAGGGGCGCGAGGTGATGGCGGTGCCGGGCCACCCGTTCGACGGGCGCGCCGCCGGCTGCAACATGCTGATCCGCGACGGGGCGACGCTGGTGCGCGGGGCCGCCGACGTGGTCGAGGCGCTGACGCCCGTGGCGGACACGGAACCACGACCGGCGAAAATCCCCGACGCCGCCCCCGCGCCCCGCCGCGATCCGCCGCACAGGCCGCTGGCGGAAATTGCGGCCTTGCACGGCCAGATCCTTGACCGGCTGGGGCCCAGCCCCGTGGCCGAGGACCAGCTGATCCGCGATCTGAAGGCCCCCGCCGGCGAAATCGGCGCGGAACTGGTGACACTGGAACTGGAGGGCCGGATCGAGCGCCGGCCCGGCGGTCTGCTGGCGCGCACGTGACGCCCCAGGGGGCGCTGCCCCCGTCGCGCTGTGCGCGACTCCCCCGAGGTATTTGGAAAGAGAAGAAGCAGGGCGCCCTTTGCCGGTGCTGCATGGGGGCCACTGGGTATCGGCCGTGTCGCACAACCGCCCGCAGAGTCGGCCCGACGTCGCGACGGGGGTTGAATAGCCGCCGCAAAGTCGCCAATTGCGGGCCGGTCGGCGTCGGGAACGCCACATTGACATTCCCCGCGCAGAAGCCACATGGTCCGCCGCCATGGGCAGTCATTGCTGAATCGAAGGGGTTTCCATGCCAGTCGTCGTTGTCGAATCTCCGGCCAAGGCCAAGACGATCAACAAGTATCTGGGCAACGACTTCACGGTTCTCGCCTCTTACGGGCACGTGCGCGACCTGCCTCCGAAGGACGGCTCGGTCGATCCCGACCATGGATTCGAGATGCTTTGGGAAGTCGCGAGCGACTCGAAAAAGCATGTGAAGGCGATCGCCGACGCACTGAAGGACGACCCGACGCTGATCCTTGCGACCGACCCCGACCGCGAGGGGGAGGCGATCAGCTGGCACCTTGAAGAGACCCTGCGCAAGCGCAAGGCGATCAAGGCGGACACCGAGGTGAGCCGCGTGGTGTTCAACGCGATCACCAAGAACGCCGTCACCGAGGCGATGAAAAACCCGCGCAAGGTCGACGAGGATCTGGTCGAGGCCTATCTTGCCCGCCGCGCGCTGGACTATCTGGTGGGCTTCAACCTGAGCCCCGTCCTGTGGCGTAAGCTGCCCGGCGCGAAATCCGCGGGCCGGGTGCAATCGGTCTGCCTGCGCCTGATCGTCGAGCGCGAGATGGAGATCGAGGCGTTCCGCGCCCGCGAATACTGGTCGGTGAAGGCGTTGCTGTCGACGCCGCGCGGCCAGGAATACGAGGCGCGTCTGACGGTTCTCGCCGGCAAGAAGCTGGACCGCTACGACATCGAGAATTCGACGCAGGCCGAACTGGCCGTGCAGGCGATCACCAGCCGCGACCTGACGGTGAAGTCGGTCGAGGCGAAACCCGCCAGCCGCAACCCGTCCGCGCCCTTCATGACCTCGACCCTGCAGCAGGAAGCCAGCCGCAAGTTCGGCTTCGGCGCGCGCCAGACGATGAGCACGGCGCAGCGGCTGTATGAGGCCGGGTACATCACCTACATGCGGACCGACGGCATCGACATGGCACCCGAGGCGGTGCATGCCGCGCGCGACGCGATCAAGGATCGCTATGGCGCCGAGTACGTGCCGTCGAGCCCCCGCATGTACAAGAACAAGGCGAAGAACGCGCAGGAAGCGCACGAGTGCATCCGCCCCACCGAGATGACGCTGGCGCCCGACGCGTTGAAGGTATCCGACGCGGATCAGCGCAAGCTGTACGACCTGATCTGGAAGCGGACGATCGCCAGCCAGATGGAAGCCGCGCGGATGGAGCGGACCACCGTCGACGTCGCCAGCGCCGACGGACAGGTGGAGCTGCGCGCCACCGGGCAGGTCGTTCTGTTCGACGGGTTCCTGAAGGTCTACGAAGAAGGCCGCGACGACGCCGTCGTGGACGATGACGACAAGCGCCTGCCGCAGATCACCCAGGGCGAGAAGGCCGACAAGAAGACCATCACCCCCGAGCAGCACTTCACCCAGCCGCCGCCCCGCTATACCGAGGCGACGCTGGTCAAGAAGATGGAAGAGCTGGGGATCGGGCGGCCGTCGACCTATGCCTCGATCGTCACGACCATTCAGGACCGCGGCTATGTGCGGAAGGACAAGAACCGGCTGATCCCCGAGGACAAGGGGCGGCTGGTCACGATCTTCCTGATCAACTACTTCCGCAAATACGTTGGCTACGACTTCACCGCCGAGCTGGAAGGCGAGCTGGACGACATCACCAGCGGCGAGCGCGAGTGGAAGGATGTGCTGGACAAGTTCTGGCGCGACTTCAAAGCCCATATCGACGAAACCTCAGAGCTTCGGATCTCGGAGGTGCTGGACAAGATCGACGAGGTCTTGGCGCCGCATCTCTATCCGCCGACCGAGGACGGTTCGGACCCGCGTGTCTGCCCGAACTGCGGCAATGGCCGGCTGTCGATGCGCACCGCACGCTCGGGCGGCGCGTTCATCGGCTGTTCGAACTATCCCGACTGCCGCTACACCCGTCCGTTCGGCCCGCCGGATGCCGAGGCCGAGGCCAGCGCGATCCCGCCCGAGGGCAAGCTTCTGGGCGAGGACGAGGGCGACGAGATCCGCGTGTTCAAGGGCCGTTTCGGCCCCTTCGTGCAGCGCGGCGCAGCGACCAAGGAACAGCCGAAGCCGCCGCGCCAGTCGGTGCCGAAAGAGTGGCCGCCGGAAGATGTGACGCTGGAACAGGCGGTGCGGCTGCTGGTGCTGCCGCGTCTTATCGGGCAACACCCCGAGGATGGCGTGAACGTCTGGGCCAACATCGGCCGCTACGGTCCCTACATCAAACACGCCGAGTCGACGTCGGACCGGGGCGGCACCAACGCCAACCTCGAAGAGATCGAAGAGGTCTGGACCGTCGGCATGAACCGCGCGGTGCAGCTTCTAGCCGAAAAGGTCGCCTCGCGCGGCGGGCGCGGCCGGGCGGCGGCGCCGGTGCGCGAGTTGGGCGACCACCCGGATGCGGGTGGCCCGGTGGCAATCTACAAGGGCAAATACGGGCCCTACGTGAAGTGGGAGAAGATCAACGCGACGATCCCCGACACGATCGAGCCCGAACAGCTGACCATGGAGCAGGCGGTCGAACTGATCGCGGAACGCGCCGCGAAGGCTGGCAAGAAAGCCCCGGCCAAGAAGAAGGCCGTTGCGAAGAAGAGCACGGCCAAGAAAACGACCGCGAAGAAAACCGCTGCGAAGAAACCGGCGGCCAAGACTTCGGCATCAGAGACCGACAAAGACTGACATTCGACGCGCCGGCGAGCAAACAGACGCCCGCCGGCGCGCCGAAGTGTGACTTTGCGGCCCTGATATTCAATATCAAGCATTCGTGAGTGGAAAGACCGGCGCATGGGGCGCAGGTAAGTCTACAGACGCCCGGAACTCGACTCTCAACCGCAGGATTGATCCATGCAGGACAGACACTTCAGCCGCCGGCAGGTGATCGCCGGCGCAGCCGCCGCCCTGATGCTGCCGGCCATCGCCCGCGCACAGGACGTGCTGACAGCGACGCGCAACGCCTCCAGCTGGCAGGCGCAGGACTGGCGCGACCATTTCGATGAACTCGGCAAGGGCTGCATCGTGTGCGACACGGTGAACCGTACGCTGCACTTCTGGTCCGGTGACGGCGAGACCTATAACGTCTACCCGACGTCCGTGCCGAAGACCGACGAACTGACCAAGCGCGGCTATACCGAGATCGTGCGCAAGAAGGTGGGGCCCAGCTGGACCCCGACCGCCAGCCAGATGGAACGCTTCCCCGACTGGAAACCGGTCGCCGGCGGCGCGCCGGACAACCCGCTGGGCTCGCATGCTCTGTACCTCAGCTGGCCCGCCTACCTGATCCACGGCACGCATGACACGCGCAAGATCGGACGTCCGTCGTCCGACGGCTGCATTGGCCTGTACAACGAGATGATCGTCGACCTGTTCGGCAAGGCCGAGGTCGGCACTCAAGTGCGGCTTATCTGATCGCAACCGACTGTCCCGAAGGCAGATTTCCGAAGGCGGCGCCCGCAAGGGGCCGCCTTCGTTGACTCTCGGCACGGGCCACGCCAAAACCAAGGCGACCACCGTGCGGAGGGGAAGTGTTCATGAAGAAGGTGTATGGATCGGCTGCAGAGGCGCTCGACGGGCTGCTGACGGATGGCATGCTGATCGCTGCGGGGGGCTTCGGCCTGTGCGGCATCCCGGAAAACCTGATCGCGGCGATCCGCGACAGCGGGGTCAAGGACCTGACGGTCGCGTCGAACAACTGCGGTGTCGACGATTTCGGCCTGGGGCTGATGCTTCAGACCAAGCAGATCAAGAAGATGATGTCCTCTTACGTGGGCGAGAATGCCGAGTTCATGCGCCAGTACCTGTCGGGCGAGCTTGAGCTGGAGTTCAACCCGCAAGGCACGCTGGCCGAGCGTATGCGCGCTGGCGGCGTCGGCATTCCCGGCTTCTACACCAAGACCGGTGTGGGCACCCAGATCGCCGAGGGCAAGGAACACAAGGACTTCGACGGCGAGACCTACATTCTTGAGAAGGCTATCGTCGCGGACCTGTCCATCGTGAAGGCGTGGAAAGCGGACGACACCGGCAACCTCGTGTTCCGCAAGACCGCCCGCAACTTCAACCCGCCGGCGGCGATGTGCGGCAAGGTCTGCGTCGTGGAGGTCGAGGAAATCGTGCCCCGCGGCTCGCTTGACCCGGACTCGATCCACCTGCCGGGTGTCTATGTACACCGGATCGTGCAGGGCGAGTTCGAGAAACGCATCGAACAGCGGACCACACGCGCCGCCTGACGCGCGGATCGCCGCCCCCGGGGCGGCGGTCTTTCGCCGAACCGGCTTCCCGCGTCTCACGCAAGGCGCGGGAAATGTTACGACCCCTCACATTTTTGAAATAGATGCCGCTTTGCAGCGTCGACAGCCTTGAAAACAAGGCTGGAAAAGCGGAAATGGCTGACGGGCGATATCACTTTGGACAGGATCATGACACAGCAGTGCCGATGGACAAGGAACCTATTCTAAACACTCTTCCGGATAGCGAAGCGTTTCGCATACTCGCCGAATCTCCGATTTCAATGGTCCTTACGGACCCCAATCTGCCGGACAATCCCATTGTCTACGTCAATCGCGCGTTCGAGCGGGTGACGGGTTTCGGCGCGAGTTCGGCCATCGGTCGCAACTGTCGTTTCCTGCAGGGTGGCGAAACGGACGAGGATGACATCCAGCGCATCCGCGATGCCCTGAAGACCGAAACCGAGACGACGGTCGACATCGTGAACTACCGCGCCGACGGTGTGCAGTTCCTCAACCGCCTGCTGCTGACCCCGGTGTACGACACCGAGGGCAAGCTGAGCCATTTTCTGGGGATCCAGAAGGCGCTGAGCGACAACGAGGCGCGCAACTCGGCCAATGTCACGCAGCAGGCGCTTCGCGAACTGAAGCACCGGGTGAAGAACCACCTTGCGATGATCGTCAGCATGATCCGGCTGCAGGGCCGCACCGCGCCCGACCCCGCGCCGACGCAATCGCTGGCGCGACGTGTCGAGTCGTTGCTGTTGCTGTACGAGGAACTGAGCGAGCCCACGGTCTCGCGCCGCACCGGCAACGTGTCGCTGGGGTCGTATCTGTCGCGGCTAGTCAGCACGACGGCGCATCTCGACGGGCGCGCGGGCGTCCGCGTGAACTCGCAGATCGAGGATGCGACCTGCAGTTCCGAGGTCGCCGCAAAGATCGGCCTGCTGCTGTCCGAAATCATGACGAATGCGCTGCAGCACGCGTTCGAGGGGCGGACAGAGGGCGTGCTGAACGTCTCGATGATCCCGCTTGGCTCGACCGCGATCGAGGTTACGGTGACGGACAACGGAACCGGATTCACCGATGGCGTCGAATGGCCGACCACCAAGTCGGTCGGCGGTCGGGTGGTGCTGGGCCTAATGATGGAACTCGAGGCCGAACGGGACGTGACATCCGGCGATAAAGGCACGACAATCCGCCTGAAGATTCCGATCGAGACCCTATAGGACCGAGGAGACAGCAGGGATGGCCTGGGACAGAAACCAGATGGCCGAGCGCGCCGCGCAAGAGCTTGAAGACGGCATGTACGTGAACCTCGGGATCGGGATTCCGACCCTTGTGGCGAACTACATCCCGGACGGCGTGGACGTGACGCTGCAGTCCGAGAACGGCATGCTGGGCATCGGTCCCTTCCCCACCGAAGACGCGGTGGACGCCGACCTGATCAATGCCGGCAAGCAGACGGTGACCGAGCTGGAGCGGACGAGCTATTTCGACAGCTCGACCAGCTTCGGCATGATCCGCGGCGGCAAGATCGCGATGGCGATCCTTGGGGCGATGGAAGTGGCCGAGAACGGCGACCTTGCGAACTGGATGATCCCCGGCAAGCTGGTCAAGGGCATGGGCGGCGCGATGGATCTGGTCGCAGGCGTCAAGCGCGTGGTCGTGGTCATGGACCACACCAACAAGGCGGGCGAGTCCAAGGTTCTCAAGGAATGCACCCTGCCGCTGACCGGCACCGGCGTCGTGGACCGGATCATCACCAACCTTGGCGTGCTGGACGTGGTCGAGGGCGGCTTGAAGATCGTCGAACTTGCGCCGGGTGTCAGCGCTGACGAAGTGATGGAAAAGACAGAAGCCGCGATCGTGTGACGCGGCCTCTGGCTATCGTATTGAAAGGGGGCCGCCGGCCCCCTTTTCTTTCGCCGACGCGGATTACTCGGCGTCGATGACGAGGAACTCGCGCACGGCTTGCTGGTTCACCGGAGCGGTCTGCTCGAGATCGAAGTTGCCAAGGTAGACGCGGCCTTCGTTGCCCGACTTGCCCTGAGCGCCTTTCAGAACCACCAGTTCGGCGGTCGAGTATTCGCCCGGCTGAACGCCGAGGCTTTTGGCGAGCTGAGCGTTGTCGGCCAGTGCGGGACCAGCGACGGCGAGGGCGAGAACGGCTGCGATTGCGGTTTTCATGGTGATCTTCCTTTTCATTTCTGTGGCGGCTCTTGCCGCTGATGAGTGGGATGTATGGGGCGCCTTCTGACCTTCAATGCACATTTACCTCACGTTAGACGTCTGGCTGTGCACTGACGCACACACATAACGATCCAAATGCACCGACGGAAATTGAAGGCAAAGAAAAAGGGGTCCGTAATGGACCCCTTTTTTGATCGCCCTGAAGCGGTCGATCAGTCGGCTTCTGCCGCCGAACGGAACGCGTCGATCGCGACCGGGTTCTGCGTCGAGCGCGACGCGTCTTCCAGGTTGTTCAGGTACACACGGCCTTCGTTGCCGTCTTCCGAAGCTGCGCCTTTCAGCACGACAAGCTCTTCCAGGGTGTACTGGCCGGGCTCGACCCCAAGGCTGCGGGCCAGTTGGTCGTTGGCCAGAACGGGCGAAGCGGCGGTCAGGGCGAGGGCGGCTGCGATGATGGTTTTCATGTCTAGTCTCTTTCTTTCAGGTTCAGGTTCACGGGTCGTGCCCGCTGTGGGATGGAATTTATGGAGGCTTTTCGGTTCTTCAATGCACATCAGATGTAATTTTGATTACGTTTTGTTTACTGATGCACATTCTGCAGAAGCGTTATGAGCCAATGCCATGAATTGCCGGGTGGACGTGGTGATTGTCCGCCCTTGTCTTGCCTCCTGTCAGGGTTTGATTACTGAAGCGCGGTCGGGACCTGCACCGAGCGGGTCGATTGCTCGGCAAGGTTCTTCAGGTTCACGCGGGCATCGTTGCCCGACTCGTCCTGAGCGGCCTTGATTGCGACGAGTTGTTCCAGCGTGTACTGGCCGGGCTCGACGCCAAGGCTGCGAGCAAGCTGGTCGTTGGCCAGGACCGGCGATGCGACGGTAAGCGCCAACGCGGCTGCGATGATGGTTTTCATTTTCTGTCTCCTTGATCGTTCTGGCGGCTGTGTGTCGCCGTCTGTGAGAGCGATTTAGGCGCAGCGTGTCGCGCCATCAATGCACATGACTGGAACCAATTCGTGATCGAGGTGCGCATGTGCACACATCATCCGCAGGAATGCGTAAGAGACCGCCCGGACCGGCATGCGGCGATGCTTCCAGTGTTCGCATTGTAGAAACAGGTCCATAGTTTCGCCCAAGTTTGTATCTAGATGCCGTTGCACGAGCGACGGACAGAGCCCCGGCTGCAAGGGGCCGCACGAAGGAAAGACATGCGCTGGAAAACCGCTGAATATCATGGCTGGGGCCGCGCCCTGCGGGCCGAGGGACAACTGGCGCGCCCCGAACGCCGCGCCGCTCTCGATGCGCTAATGGGCGAGGAACCCGCCCCCGCGATCGGGATGCGCCGGTCCTACGGCGACGCCTGCCTGAACACCGGCGGACGCGCCGTCGACATGACCCGGCTGGACAAGTTCCTTGCTTTCGATGCCGAACAGGGCCTGCTGACCGTCGAGGCCGGCGTCACACTGGGCGAGATCGTCGATACGCTGGGCCCCAAGGGCTGGATCCCGATGGTCCTGCCCGGCACCGGCTTTGCCACCGTGGGCGGCGCCATCGGCAATGACGTTCACGGCAAAAACCACCACCACGACGGCAGCTTCTGCCAGCACGTCACCGAACTGACGCTGATCGCTCCGGACGGGACGGCGCAGACCGTGAAGCCCGATACGCCCCTGTTCCGCGCCACCGCAGGCGGGCTTGGGCAGACAGGAGTGATCGCCTCGGCGCAGCTTCGGATGCGCAGGATCAAGGGCGACGTGATGACCGTCACGGAACGCCGCGCGCCCGATTTCGACGCCTTCCGCGCCTTGCTGGACGAAAGTCACGCCAGCTATACGGTCGGCTGGATCGACACGACCGCCACCGGCGCCCGGCTTGGCCGTGGCATTCTGGAGGAAGGCGAGACCATCGCCGGCCTCGTTCCGCCAAAGAAGCCGTCGAAAACCGTGCCCTTGGACGCGCCGGGCTTCGCCCTGTCGTCCCCTGTGGTGCGCATGTTCAACCGCGCCTATTACGCCCGCGTCCCCAAGCGCGGGCGCACCGTGGTCAAGCCGCTCGACAACTTCTTCTTCCCGCTCGACAAGATCCACGACTGGAACAGGCTGTACGGCAAGCGCGGCTTCCACCAGTTCCAGTGCGTTGTGCCGCTGACCGCCGTCGAGGTGATCCGCGACATGCTGGGCCGCGTCGCGGTGTCGGGCCTTGCCTCGCCGCTGGCGGTGCTCAAACGCACCGGGCCGGGCCGCGCGGGACACCTGAGTTTCCCGATGGAAGGTTATACGCTGGCCTGCGACCTGCGCGCGCGTCCCGACGCGGTCAAGCTTATCCAGCGGCTCGAGGCGCAGACGGCGGACGCGGGCGGGCGGATCTATTTCGCGAAGGATGCTTTGTGCTCGGCGGACCGAATTCCGCAGATGTATCCGGAACTTGAGGAATGGCGGGCCGAGGTGGCGAAGATCGACCCCGATGGCGTGCTGAAGACCGACCTCGTGCGTCGGCTGAGCTTGCGGAGTGCGGCATGACCGAGACCTGGATCCTTCTTGGCGCAACCTCTTCGATGGCGCGCGCGCTGGCACGGGCCGTGGCCGAACGCGGCGACAGCGTGATCCTTGCCGGCCGCGACATGGCCGAACTCGAGGCGATGGCCAACGACGCCCGTCTGCGCGGCGCGAAGCTTGCCGAAGCGGTGCTGTTCGACGCCCGCGACCCCGGCACTTTCGGCCCCCTGATCGCCCGCGCCGAGGCGCTGGAAGGCACGATCAACGCCGCCGTCTTCGTGGGCTCGATGCCCGAACAGGCGCAGATCGACGCCGACCCTTCCTTGGTCGACGGCACCGTGATCGACAGCTTCACCGGCCCTGCCCGCTTTCTGACGATGCTGGCCCCCGTGATGGAGTCGCGTGGCAAGGGCACCGTCGTCGGCGTCGGCTCGGTCGCGGGCGACCGCGGGCGGCTTGGCAACTATGTCTACGGCGCCGCGAAGGCGGGTTTCGCGACTTACCTGTCGGGCTTGCGCAACCGGCTGACCCGCTCGGGCTGCCACGTGGTCACCGTGAAGCCCGGGTTCGTCGACACGGCAATGACGTGGGGCATCGAAGGCATGTTCCTTGTCGCGCCGCCCGAGAAGGTCGCCGCCGACATCCTCAAAGCGGTCCGCAAGAAGAAGAACGTGATCTATACGCCGTTCTTCTGGCGCTACATCATGCTGATCATCCGGTCCGTCCCCGAGCCGATTTTCAAGAAGTTGTCCATCTGACACGGGCACCGACGGGCGGCGGTTCAGGAACAGCCGCCCGGTTTCCGGCGTTGTCGCTTCAAATGCCGCGCATTTCGCGCGCCAAACGAAGGACGACAACACATGCTTTCCTGGATTCTCATCCTCCTCGCCGTGGCCGCCGTGGCCGGTCTTCTTGGCTTCGGCCGCCTGTCCGGCCTTGCGCTGTCCGGCGCGAAACTTCTGATCCTTGTGGTTCTGGTGCTGTTCCTGCTGGTCCTGTTCGGCGTCATCGCAATCGCCTGACCTCTGGCATCCGCCACGATTTCCGCTATTGAGCGGCCATGAGCCAGGACGACAAACCCGCGAAATCTCATGGCCGCCTCGCCATCGGCGCAAGCGCCCAGCCCCGTGACCTGATGACGGACCGCCCCGACCTTGCCGGGGCGTGGACGGCGCGGGTGATCACCCTTTTCCCCGAAGCGTTCCCCGGTGTGCTGGGTCATTCTCTGACCGGACGCGCGCTGGAACGCGGGCTTTGGCAGATCGACCCCATCGACCTTCGGATCTTTGGCGAAGGCCGCCACCGCAATGTCGACGACACTCCGGCGGGAGGCGGCGCTGGCATGGTCTTGCGGGCCGACATCATGGGCCGCGCGCTGGATTTCGCGGCCCGCCGCAGCACGGCTTCGGCCCAGGATTGGCCGGTGCTGTATCTTTCTCCGCGTGGCCGCCGGTTCGATCAGGCGATGGCGAAACGGCTGTCCAAGGCGCGTGGCGTGACCATGGTCTGCGGTCGGTTCGAGGGGCTGGATCAACGCGTCATCGACCACTACGGCATCGAGGAAGTCAGCCTTGGCGACTTCGTCCTGACCGGCGGCGAGATTGCCGCGCAGGCCATGCTTGACGCCACCGTGCGGTTGCTTCCGGACGTGCTGGGCAACGAGGCATCGACCGAGGAGGAAAGTTTCTCGGATGGTCTGCTTGAGCATCCGCAATACACCAAGCCCGCCGAGTGGAAAGGCCACGAGATCCCGCCGGTTTTGCTGTCTGGCCACCATGGCGAGATCGCGAAATGGCGCCGCCAGCAGGCGGAAGCCATCACGCGAGAGCGGCGCCCCGACCTGTGGGAAGCGTATGCGGCGCGGACCAAGGCGGACAAGGGCTAGGCCGCCAGGGGAACGCGGCCTTTTTCCTTGCCAACCCACCCTGCTTTGCCTAGAAGACGCCGGACCTGACGGGGCGACCCGATTCAGGTGCTACTGCTGTTCCGGAACGGGATCGGACAAGGGGGTTTCTTCGCCCCGCCTCGCCGGACCCCGAGAGTGGCAGACCAAGGAACGACGACCTGTATCTCCGGCGGGCGCTGCGGCGGACCCGACAGAAGACCGAGAGCTCTGAGGCGGCATTAACCTTCCCGGGAAAACCGGGGGCAATATAGGAGTGGATCAGATGGACCTGATCGCGCAACTGGAAGCCGAGCAGATCGCTGAGCTCGGCAAGGATATCCCGGATTTCAAGGCCGGTGACACCATCCGCGTCGGTTACAAAGTGACCGAAGGCACCCGCACCCGGGTGCAGAACTACGAAGGCGTCTGCATCAGCCGCAAGAACGGCTCGGGCATCGCGGGCTCGTTCACCGTCCGCAAGATTTCCTTCGGCGAAGGGGTGGAGCGTGTGTTCCCGCTGTACTCGACCAACATCGACTCGATCACCGTGGTCCGCCGCGGCAAGGTCCGCCGTGCGAAGCTGTACTACCTGCGCTCGCGTCGCGGCAAATCGGCCCGTATCGCCGAAGTCACCAACTACAAGGCCCCCAAGGGCGCCGAGGCGTAAGGAAACCGGACGATGAAAAAAGATACCCATCCCGACTACCACATCATCGACGTCAAACTGGTCGATGGCACCGTGGTTCAGATGAAAAGCACCTGGGGTTCGGAAGGCGACACTATCTCGCTTGACGTCGATCCCTCGGTTCACCCGGCCTGGACCGGTGGCGGCACCCGCCTGATGGACACCGGCGGCCGCGTGTCGAAGTTCAAGAACAAGTACGCCGGCCTCGGCTTCTGAGCCTCGAAGGTTATCGCGTACAGGACGCCGCCCCTTGGGGCGGCGTTTTTCGTTTTCGCGGGGCAGGAATCGTCGGGCAGACCCGCTTTCCTTTGCGTCAACGCCGTGGCCGCGCATAGGATCGGGGGGCCAACGACCCCAAGCAACGCGCGACATGAACGAAATCCACGCCCACCCCCGCATCATCCTGCACGTCGCCGGCGCGCCGCGCGTGACGGATGCCGGCGGCGCAGACCTGACCGGCGTATCTCGCCGGGGCCTTGCCCTGCTGGCCGTGCTGTCTCAACGGCGCGACATGCGGGCGGAACGTGCCTTTCTTGCCGACCTGCTGTGGAGCGACCGTGGCGAGGAGCAGGCGCGCGGATCCTTGCGGCAGGAACTGACGGCGCTGCGTCGCGTGCTTCCCGACGGCGTGCTGGACGCGAACCGCCAGCAGGTCTGGCTGACCCCCTCCGCCCTGGCCTGCGACGCCACTGGCGGCGGTGATTTTCTGGAAGGCTTCGACCTGCCATCCGAGGGGTTCGAGGATTGGCTGCGCGACACCCGCGCGACCTTCGAACCCGCAGTCGAAGACCCCGCCCCGGTTCCGGGGCCTGACCTGTTCCTGCGCCCCGCAGTTCTGCTTTTCCCGTTCGAGGCCCTGTCAGCCGGCCCGGACGACGCGATGATTGCCGCCGGCCTTACGGAAGACCTGCGCGACGCGCTGAGTTGCTGGCGGTGGTTCCCGGTCATCGGCCCCGAAGCGATCGGCTGGAAATCGGTGAAAGAGGTCGACATGCGGACGACCGCCAGGTCGGTGCGCGCGTCCTATGCGGTGACGGGCACCCTGCGCTGCGCCGGCAGCCGCGTGCGGATTTCCGTGTCGCTGACCGAGGTCGAAACCGGTCGTTCGCGCTGGTCGCAACAGTTCAGCGGAACGCTGGAGGACATCTTCGACTTTCAGGAAGAGGTAAGCCGCGCCATCGTCGCGCAGCTCGAACCGCAGATCTCGCATGCCGAGGCGATGCGGATCGCCCGCACCCGCCCGGCATCGATCGGACCATGGCAGTTGCTGGCACAAGCCGACGAGGTGAACCGGCTTGGCGGCGAGGGCTACGGCAGCATCGAAGCCAATCTCGAACAGGTCCGACTGATGGAACAGGCGCTGCAATTGGCGCCCGATTTCGTCCCCGCAATGGTCCGCATCTCCCGCTACTGGTTCCGCGCCGGGTTGCTGGACTGGGTCGACGACCGGGCCGCGGCCTTCGAGAAGGCGCTGGCGCTCAGCGAACAGGCGGTGCGGCAGGACCCCGACGTGTGGGAGGCGCATTGCTATATCGGACTGACACAGATTTTCGGCTATCAGAACTACGCCGCGGGGCGGCACCACAGCCTTGAAGCGGTCCGGCTCAACCCCTCGGCGGCACTGGCCCGTCATGCCGCCGGCTGTGCGTCGGAGTGGCTGGGCCTTCCGGAAGAAGGGCTGGAACATCTGCACCTGATCTTCCGCCTCAACCCAAGCTATATCGGCCGCGCCGCCGCGCTTGGCGACATCACCACATGCGAGATGTTCCTTGGCAACCGGGAGGTCTCGGTCGAAGCCGCGCGCCAGTTGTTCGCGATGGCGCGGGACTATGCCCGCGGCATTCAGCGCTGTGTCGCGACCTTCGGCTATTTCGACGAACCGGAACTGGCGCAGCGGTCGCTGGCGCGCCTGCGCAAGATCCAGCCCGGCTTCGACAGGGACTATGTGCTTGCCACCTATCCCTACGCCCGTCAGAAGGATCTCGACATGTTCCTGATCGGACTCGAGAAGGCCTGCGCCTTCGCCGACTGACCCCGTCGCCAAGGATATCCACGGCCCCTTGCACAATTCGCCGGGTTATCCACCGCATTTACACCCAAACGGCATCCCCGGCGCTTTTCAACCTGCGGCACACCACATATAGTGCCTGAAAACGGGCAAAGGGCTCTGAAACGGGCCAAACAAGGGGACAGGCCGTGGCGCATATCATCGTCGTCGGGAACGAAAAAGGTGGTGCAGGCAAGTCCACCGTGTCGATGCACGTCGCGACCGCGGTTGCGCGGATGGGGCACAGCATCGGCGTCATCGACCTCGACCTGCGCCAGAAGACGCTGACCCGCTATCTCGAGAACCGGCTTGTCTACATGCAGAAGCATGACGTGGACCTTGCCGTGCCCGAGTTCCGCGATCTGCCCGACGTCGAAAAGCGCGACCTTGCAGAGGGTGAGAACATCTATGACCGCCGCCTGTCGATGGCGGTGGCCGGGCTGGAGCCGATCTGCGATTTCATCCTGATCGACTGCCCCGGCTCGCACACCCGCCTCAGCCAGGTGGCGCACTCGCTGGCCGACACGCTGATCACACCGCTGAACGACAGTTTCCTCGACTTCGATCTGCTGGCGAAGATGGACGGCGAGACCCGCGATATTCAGGGTCCCTCGGTCTATTCGGAAATGGTCTGGTCGGCGCGGCAACTTCGTGCGCAGGCCGGTCTGACCCCGATCGACTGGATCGTGGTGCGCAACCGCGTCGGTCCTCAGCGCATGGTCAACAAGGAACTGATGGTCGCGGCGCTGAAGAAGCTGTCCAAGCGCCTTGGCTTCCGCATCGCCCCCGGCTTCACCGAACGCGTGACCTTCCGCGAGCTGTTCCCGCGTGGCCTGACACTGCTGGACCTGAAGGACATCGGCGTGAAGCAGTTCAACATCTCGATGGTCGCCGCCCGTCAGGAACTGCGCGACCTAGTGACCGAGCTGCGGCTGCCGGGCGTCGAGGTCGATTTCTGAGGGCGCAACCGCGCCCTCACGACACCCGGATCGCCACGTTCTTGGTCTGAACGTAATTCCACAGCGCCTCGCGTCCCTTCTCGCGGCCATAGCCTGACCGGCCATAACCGCCGAACGGGGTTTCGACCCCGCCAGCGAACCATTCGTTGACAAAGACCTGCCCGGCGCGCAGGCGGCCCGCCGCGCGCGCCGCGCGGTCCAGATCGCGGGTGAACACCCCTGCGACCAGCCCGTACTTGGTGCCGTTGGCGATCCGGATCGCTTCGTCCTCGTCCCGCCACCGTATCAGCGCTACCACCGGGCCGAATACCTCTTCCTGCGCGATCTCCATGTCTGGTGTCACACCGGTCAGCACAGTCGGCTCCATGAACGCGCCGGGCCGGTTCAACGGCCGCCCGCCCGTGACGACCTTCGCTCCTGCCGCCTCGGCCTCGGCGACCATCCGCACCGCGCGGTCGCGCTGCGCCTCGCTTACCATCGGCCCCATGTTCGCCCCGAACGCGGTCCGCTCCAGCCCCGGCCCGACCGACATGGACGTGGCAAGCGCCACCATCCGGTCGGCGATCTCGTCATGCACGTCCTCGTGGGCGACCACCCGGGACATGGCGGAACAGACCTGCCCGGCGTTGGTGAAGATGCCCTTCCGCACGCTGGTCAGGAAACCGTCGAGGTCGGCATCCGGATGCACGACCGCCGCCGACTTTCCGCCCAGTTCCAGAACGCAGGGAATCAGCGACTGCGCCGCCGCCGAGGCGATGCGCTGCCCCGTCGCGACCGAACCGGTGAAGACAATCATGTCGATGCCGGGGTGGCTTGCCAGCGCCGCCCCCGCCTCGTGCCCGTAACCCGTCAGGACGTTCAGCGCGCCCTTGGGAAGGCCCACCGCCTCGCCCGCCCGCGCGAACCAGCCTGACGACAGAGGCGTCATCTCTGAACTTTTCACCACACAGGCGTTGCCGGTCGCGATCCCGCAGGCGATCGACCGCGCCGCGATCTCCAGCGGAAAGTTCCACGGGATGATCTGGGCCGACACGCCATAGGGCTCCATCAGCGTGAAATCGAGGTACCCCGCCCCCAGCGGAATAGACTTCCCCTCGACCGTGCTGGCCTGATTGCCGAAGTACTCGAAATACTTTGCCGCGTTCTCCACCTCGCCGCGCGCTTCCCACAGGGGCTTGCCCTGCTCGCGCGTCAGAAGCGTCGCGATGTCGTCGGCATTCGCGCGAAAGACGTCGCCCATCCGCTGCACCAGCCGCCCGCGCTCCAGGGGCCGCATGTCTGTCAGTACGCCACTTGCGTGACAGGCGCGCGCCGCCGCGACCGCGCGGTCCACATCGGCGGCATCGGCCAGCGCCTGCTGCGCCACAAGCTCGCCCGTTGCCGGATCGGTGACCGGGATCGTGCCCGCGCCGCCGTCGACCCATTCGCCCGCGATATGGTTCCGCCCCAGATCCGTCATGCCGTCCTCCCTTTGCCGTCCGTCCTAGGACAGCCGCCGCCGCCGCGCCAGAGCCGTTGACGCCGCCACACCCGCCCGCCACGGTGCCGCGCATGGAGGAGCCCCGCAACATCGCCGTGTTCGACATCGGCCGCACCAATGCCAAGCTGGTGCTGGTCGACCTTGCCACCCTGTCCGAAATCGCCGTCGAAAGCCGCCCGAACAAGGTGCGCCCCGGCCCGCCTTGGCCGCATTTCGACACCGAAGCGCTGTGGCAGTTCCTGCTCGACGGCCTTGCACGGATGCAGGCGGAACACGGCGTTCACGGGATCGTACCGGTGGCGCACGGCGCCTGCGGCGCGCTGGTCGCATCGGACGGATCACTGGCCGCGCCGGTGATGGTCTACGACGACCCGATCCCGTCGGCCGCCGCTGCCGCCTATGACGCGCTGCGTCCGCCACAACACCAAACCGGCAGCCCGCGGCTGGATGCGGGTCTGAACCTTGGCGCGCAATTTCACTGGCAACTGACGCAGGACCCGTCCCTGAAGGCCCGCACCGCCCACGCCCTCGGCTGGCCGCAATACTGGGCCTTTCGCCTGACCGGCGTGACCGGCAGCGAACCGACCAGTCTCGGCGCGCATACCGACCTGTGGAACAGCCGCACAAACCGACCGTCCCCGTTGGCGGGCTACCTGGGGCTGACGCTGCCGCCTGTCCGCGACTGTCACGAGATCCTCGGGCCGATCCTGCCCGGGGTCGCTGCCCAGACCGGCCTGAATGCCGACACGCCGGTCCTCTGCGGCATCCACGATTCCGACGCCTCGCTGTTTCCCTACCTCGTCACCCGAAAGCCGCCCTTCGCGGTGGTCTCGACCGGCACGTGGATCGTCGCCATGGCGCCCGGTGCGAACGCCCCCGACACCGCGCAGATCAATACCGATGCCCTCGGCCGCCCGCTTCCCGCCGCGATGTTCCCCGGCGGGCGCACCTATGCCGAGATGGCGGGCCCGCCACCCTCGGCAACCGACCTCGCCGACACGCTGGCCAAAAGCATCATGCTGCTCCCCGGCCCGCGATGGCACCTCACCGAACCGCCGGAAACCAGCCCGCACCGCACGGCCGCCGCCAGCTTCGCCCTCGCCATCGAAACGGCGGACACACTCGCGCGCCTCGGCCACGCGGGGCCGGTCTTTGTCGAGGGCGCCTTCGCCCGGAACACGGCGTGGCTGGCGATGCTCGCCGCCTGCGGCCACAACGTTGCGGCCGTCCCCTCTGCCACCGGCACCAGCGCCGGCGCCGCATGCCTGTTCCGCCCGGACGACGTGCCGCCGCCAGCCGGTCAGCCCGTCACGCCCCTGCAGGGAGCAGAGCGCTACATCGCCGAATGGCGCCGCCTCGCCTCTTCGTCGGTCTGAAAATATCCCGGGGGGAGCGCGCCGCGCGCGCGGGGGGCAGAGCCCCCTGCGACGGCAACCCCTGAAATCCTACGTCGGCGACCGCTCGGCCCAGCCCGCGAAGACCCGCTCCAGCGCCACCACGATGTAGTACAGCAGGATACCCAGCGCCGCGAGCGCGATCAGGACGGCGAACATCAGCGGATAATCCGAGTTCGTCTTGCCGCTGTCGAACAACGCCCCCAGCCCGCGCCCGTGTGGCGATACGATCTCCATCAGGTTGGTCCCGATGAAGGCCAGCGTCACCGCCACCTTCAGCGCGCCGAAGAATTCCGGCAGCGTCTTGGGCAGCGCGATTTTCCAGAAGATCGTGGCCTGCGACGCGCCCAGCGCCCGCAGGATGTCTCGGTACTCGGGCTCCAGCGTCGACAGGCCGATCGAGATCGACACGGCGATCGGGAAGAACGAGATCATGAAGGCGATCAGGATCGTGTTGAAGTCGTGCTTGCCCACGAAGATCAGCGCGACGATGGGCACCACGGTCGCTTTCGGGATCGCGTTGAAGCCGACCAGCAGGGGATAAAGCGCCTCGCGCATGGTGCGCGAGAAGCCCATGACCATGCCCAGCAGAACGCCGACGACGATGGCCAGCAGCAGGCCCACCACGGTGCGCCACAGCGTCTGCCAGCCCATCACGAGGAACAGTTCCCAGTACCGCGCGAAGGCCGGCGGCAGGTCGGACGGAGAAGCCATCTTGTAGTTCGGCCAGCCATTCGCCCAGACCAGAAGCTCCCAGAGCCCGAGGAAGACGACAACAGCGAGGACGGGGACGAGGATCTGACGCAACAGGGTCATGCCGCCGACTCCTCTGCCGGGGCGCGGCCCTGCGCGATTTCAATCTGGTGGCGCAGGATCGCCAGCATCTCCGCCGCTTCGGGCGTATACAGATGATCGAGGTCCCGTGGCCCGGTGTCCGGCACCTCCAGCACGTATTGCGTGCGCGCCGGGCGGCCCGACAGCACGACGACCTGATCGGCAAGGAAGATCGACTCGCGCAGGTCGTGGGTGATCAGGACGCCGGTGAAGGGCTCTTTCGCTTTCACCTGATGCATCGTCTGCCACAGATCCTCGCGCGTGAAGGCGTCGAGCGCGCCGAAGGGTTCGTCAAGGATCAGAACCTCGGGCTGGTGGACCAGCGCGCGGCACAAGCTGGCCCGCTGCCGCATCCCGCCCGACAGTTCCGACGGGCGCTTGTCCTCGAACCCCTCAAGCCCCACCAGCGACAGCAGGTAGCGCGCGCGCTCTTCCTGCTGTTTCTTCGAGGTCTTGGTCGGCACGATCTCCAAGGGCAGCATCACGTTCTGAAGGATCGAGCGCCATTCCAGTAGCACCGGATTCTGGAACGCCATTCCAACGGTCGCGCGCGGGCCCTTCACCGGCTGGCCGTGCAGCTTTACCACGCCTTCGTCAGGCTTCATCAGCCCGGCCACCAGCCGCGTCAGGGTGGACTTGCCGCAGCCCGAGGGCCCGACGACCGCGACGAAACCGCCCTCGGCCACCGACAGTTCCAACCCGTTCAGCACCGGCAATGGACCGGCCGCCGTCTTGTAGGCGTGCTTCACGCCGGTGATCTCGATCATAGATGTCATGTCATGCCCGCCCCGATGAGGTCTCCGAGGTCTCCGGGCGCGCATCCCCACGCGCCCGGGCCTCTGACGGCATGCCCCGCTCTCCACCCGTGGTCCCCTCTCCCGGAACGGGGGAGGGTCAGGGAGGGGGAGGCAGCGCCGCCCGCATTTCCGTTGAACGGGGGCGCAGCTACGCCCCCGCCCGCGTCACTTCAGCATTACCGGCTCTTCCGGCAGGTACTCATCGGTGAAATACAGCGACACGTCGGGTTCGTTCTGGAACTCGTAGACGGTGCCGATCTGCGCGACCGCGCTTTCCAGACGCGCCATGTCGATCCCGCCAAGGCCGTTTTCCATCACGTAGTCGGTCAGCACGTTGCCGTCGATCGTCAGCGCAAGGCGCTCGGTCTCAAGCTCGGCGTCGGCGGCCGGGTTACGCTCCATCAGGCTCGGGATGACGGCAGCCGGATCGGCCACGGCATCGGCCCAGCCCTTGCCGACGGCGACAAGGAACGCCTTCACGACATCCGGGTTCTCGGCGGCGAAGTCGGTGTTCACGATCACCGCGTTGCCATAGAGGTCGACTCCGTAGTCCGAGAACATGATGACGCTGATGTCATCTTCCGGCACGCCAAGGCGCTTGGTGTTCAGGAAGGACGAGAAGTTGTAGCCGGTGACGGCGGCCACGTTGCCTTCGGCCAGCATCGGCTCGCGGGTCGGGAAGCCGACCGGCTCGACGGTGATCGCGTCGACGTCCAGATCGTTCTCGGCCGCGAAGATCGGGAACTGGGCCCATGCGCCATCGGGCGGCGGCGCGCCAAGCACCTTGCCTTCAAGGTCTTTCGGCATCTCGACGCCCAGCGACTTGCGGCCGACGATGGCGAAGGGCGGCGCGTCGTAGATCATCATGACGGCGGTAACCGGCGCACCCGGGTTCTGGTCGAGGAACCGGATCAGCGAGTTGATGTCGGCAAAGCCGATCGGGAATGCGCCGGTGGCGACCTTCGGGATCGCGTCAAGCGAACCCGAGCCAGCGGTGATCTCGACCTCGAGACCGGCCTCGGCGAAGTAGCCTTCGTCGATGGCGGTGAAATACGGCGCGGCCGGACCTTCGAATTTCCAGTCGAGCGCGAAGGGCACGCTGGTCTGCCCCAGCGCACCGCCGGCCATGGCGACGACGGTCGCGGCGGCGGTCAGGATAGTACGATGAAACACGAGTTCCTCTCCTCTCTGTGAATCGTCCCGCCGCAAATTTTCCGAACCACGTGGCGGCGTCCAGCAATCCCGCCCCGGATCTCGCCACCAGAAGCCTGTGCTTAATTAATAATCGTCATGCGGAGGGAATGAGCAAATTTCAGGTGCGTTTGAGTCAGGTCGCGCCCTTCGCCGAGACACGCGAAAGTTCGTGCGTCTCGCTGACCGGCTTGGGCGTCCGGAAAATGACGCAAGGTCCGGCGCGCACAATTTTCGGGCTTGGGACGCCAAGTGCCGCTTGGATCAGCACAATCTGTTGTGCCGCCTCTTCAAAACGTGGAAAGTCGGTGCGGAAGAAGAAAGGGCGCGACCACTCCATGGCGATCACCGCATCCATCTATCACCTGACGCATTACAAATATGACCGCCCGGTTACGCTCGGCCCCCAGATCATCCGGCTCAGACCGGCGCCGCACAGCCGCACCCCGGTCCTGTCGCACTCGCTGAAGGTCTCGCCCGGCGGGCATTTCGTGAACCACCAGCAAGACGCCTACGGCAACTGGCAGGCGCGCTTCGTGTTTCCCGACCCGGTGATGGAGTTCAAGATCGAGGTCGACCTGACCGCCGACATGTCGGTCTACAACCCGTTCGACTTCTTCGTCGAGGAAACCGCCGAGGGGTATCCGTTCGACTATGACGAGGCGATCCGGGACGACCTGTCGATCTACCTCAAGCCCGAACCGATGACGCCGAGGGTCAAGGACTTCGTGGCGTCCGTCGACACCAAGGATATCAATACGGTCGACCTGATCGTGGCGCTGAACACGCGGCTGTCGAACGAGATCGGCTATGTGATCCGGATGGAGCCGGGCGTTCAGACGCCCGAGCAGACGCTGGAGATCGGCAAGGGCTCGTGCCGCGACACCTCGTGGTTGCTGGTCAACGTCCTGCGCCATCTCGGCATCGCCGCACGGTTCTGTTCCGGCTACCTGATCCAGCTGAAACCCGACCTCGTGGCGCTGGACGGCCCTGCGGGGACCGACCACGACTTCACCGACCTGCACGCCTGGTGCGAGGCCTACATCCCCGGCGCGGGCTGGATCGGCGTCGACCCGACCTCTGGCCTGCTGACCGGCGAAAGCCACATCCCGCTGGCCGCCACCCCGCACTATCGCAACGCCGCCCCGATCAGCGGGGTCGCAAGCTTTGCCGAGGTGGATTTCTCCTTCGACATGAAGGTCACCCGCACCGCCGAACATCCCCGCATCACCAAGCCCTTCTCTGAAGAGGCGTGGGAGGATCTCGACAAGCTGGGCGACAAGGTCGACGCGGCGATCAAATCCGCCGATATGCGGCTGACCATGGGCGGCGAACCGACCTTCGTGTCGATCGACGATTTCGAGTCGGACGAGTGGAACACCGCCGCCGTCGGCCCGCAGAAACGCGGGCTGGCCGACAAGCTGATCCGCCGTCTGCGCGACCGTTTCGCGCCGGGCGGCTTCCTGCACTACGGTCAAGGCAAGTGGTACCCGGGCGAGACGCTGCCGCGCTGGACCTTCAGCCTATACTGGCGCACCGACGGCAAGCCGATCTGGAAGAACGAAAAGCTGATCGCGACCGAGGAAAAGCAGGACACGGCCACGCCCGACAACGCCGACAGGTTCCTGAGCGGGTTCGCCGAACGGCTGGGTGTCGACCCCGGGCACGTCCAGCCAACCTACGAGGACCCGGCCGAGTGGATCCTGAAAGAGGGCGAACTGCCGCCGAACGTCACGCCCGAGGACAGCAAGCTGAAGGACCCCGAGGCGCGCGCCCGGATCGCCCGCGTGTTCAGCCGCGGGCTTGAGAAACCGGCGGGCTATGCCCTGCCCCTGCAACGCTGGCAGTCCAAGGCGCAGCCCTCGACCCGCTGGCGCAGCGAGTACTGGAAGACGCGCCGCGGTCACCTGTTCCTTGTACCCGGTGACAGCCCCGTGGGCTTCCGCCTGCCGCTGGGCTCGCTGCCGCACGTTCCCCCATCGTCCTATCCCTACACCTACCCCGCCGATCCGTCGGTCATCGAGGGCGAGCTGCCCGACACTCATGCCGCGCTGTCAGAGCGCCGCCAGAAGCTGCTGGAAGAACTGCAGCGCATCGCGACGGAAGAGGCCGAACAGCAGGCCGACATGGTGCCCGAGGTATCCTCGGATCACACGCAGCCGGTCAGCGCCGCGCGCGACGCCGGGCCGCGCCAGACGATTGTGGAACAGGGCATCGACCCCGAGAACAGCGAGGTGCGCACCGCCATCGCGATCGAGCCGCGCGACGGCCGCCTGTGCCTTTTCATGCCGCCGGTCGAGGCGGTCGAGGATTACCTCGAACTGCTGACCGCCGCCGAGGATACCGCCGAAGAGTTGGGCCTGCCGATCCATATCGAAGGCTACTCGCCGCCGCACGATCCCCGGATGAATGTCATCCGCGTCGCCCCCGATCCCGGCGTGATCGAGGTGAACATCCACCCCGCCCGGTCTTGGGACGACTGCAAGGCGATCACCGAGGGCGTCTATGACGAGGCGCGCCAGTCGCGCCTCGGCGCCGACAAGTTCATGATCGACGGCAAGCACACCGGCACCGGCGGCGGCAATCATGTCGTGGTGGGTGGTGCATCGACGCTCGACTCGCCCTTCCTGCGGCGGCCCGACCTGATGCGGTCGCTGGTGCTTTACTGGCAGCGGCACCCGTCGCTGTCCTACCTATTCTCGGGCCTGTTCATCGGCCCGACCTCGCAGGCGCCCCGCATCGACGAGGCGCGCCACGACGGGCTGTACGAGCTGGAAATCGCGCTTAGCCAGATCCCGCACCCGGAACAGGGCACGCCGCCGATGCCGTGGCTGACCGACCGGCTGTTGCGCAACCTGCTGACGGATGTCACCGGCAACACCCACCGGGCCGAGATCTGCATCGACAAGCTGTATTCCCCCGATGGCCCGACCGGGCGTCTGGGCCTTGTGGAGTTTCGCGGCTTCGAGATGCCGCCCGACCCGCGCATGTCGCTGGCCCAGCAACTGCTGATCCGCGCCCTGCTGGTGCGGATGTGGGACGATCCCATCGGCGGTAACTTCACCCGCTGGGGGACGACGCTGCACGACCGGTTCATGCTGCCGCATTATGTCTGGCAGGATTTCATGGACGTACTGGATGACCTGCGGCAGCACGGCTTCGACTTCCGTTCGGACTGGTACGAAGCGCAGCAAGAGTTCCGCTTCCCGTTCTGCGGCGAGGTGACCGTGGGCAACGTAACGCTGGAACTGCGTCAGGCCCTGGAGCCGTGGCACGTGCTGGGCGAGACTGGCGCCATCGGCGGCACCGTTCGCTATACCGACAGCTCGACCGAGCGGCTTCAGGTGAAGCTGACCGCCGCCGACCCCGGTCGCTACATCGTTACCTGCAACACCCGCCGCGTGCCGTTGCGCCCGACCGGCGACAGCGGCGTGTCGGTGGCCGGCGTGCGGTTCAAAGCGTGGCAGGCCGCGGCGGCGATGCACCCGGTGACGCCGGTCGATGCCCCGCTGACGTTCGACATCTACGACACCTGGACCGGCCGACCGCTGGGCGGCTGCGTCTATCACGTCGCGCACCCGGGCGGACGGAACTATGAGACCTTCCCGGTCAACGCGAACGAGGCCGAGGCGCGGCGACTGGCGCGGTTCGAGGCGCATGGCCACACGCCGGGCGCCTACACACCGCCGCCAGAGCATCCGCATCCCGAGTTCCCGATGACGCTCGATCTGCGCAGGCCGCCCGATGTCTGACATGCCCGGCCGAAGCGGGCCGCCGGACTGGATGGCCCGCGCCGCGCGGCTTCTGCGCGACTACAAGCCCCTTGCCGGGGTGGCCGACGAATTGATGGACACCGAGGGCAATGTCCGCTCGGTCTGGATCAACTTCCTGCAGGACCTCGCCGCGCTGCCGAAGGACGAGCTGACGCTCGCCACTTCGCGGGGCGATCAGTACCTGCGCGACGCGGGCGTGTTCTTCCGCCATTACGGACCAGAGGACGGCGCTGAACGCGACTGGCCCCTGTCACACCTGCCGCTGCTGATCGACATCGAGGAATGGCACCAGATCGCCATTGGCCTGATCGAACGCGCGGACCTGCTGGAACGGGTGATGGCCGACATCTACGGCCCCGGCACGCTGGTGCGCGACGGGGTCATCCCGCCCGACCTGCTGGCCGGTAACCCGGAATGGCTGCGCCCGATGGTGGGGGTCCGCCCCCGGTCGGGCAGTTTCCTGCACCACGTCGCCTTCGACATCGGCCGCGGCCCCGACGGCAACTGGTGGGTGCTGTGCGACCGCACGCAGGCGCCGTCCGGCGCAGGCTTTGCGCTGGAAACCCGGATGGCGACGGCGCGCGCCTTCCCCGACATCATGAGCCGCAGCAACGTCGTGCGCATCGCCCGGTTCTTCCGGCTGTTCCGCGACGCGATGCTGGACCTGCGCAACGGTGACGGCAGCCGGGTGGCGATCCTGACGCCCGGGCCGATGAACGACACTTACTTCGAGCACGCCTATATCGCGCGTTACCTCGGCTTCCTGCTGGTGCAGGGCGAGGACCTTGTAGTCCACAACGGCGACCTGATGGTTCACACCGTCAGCGGGCCGCAGCCCGTGTCCGTGCTGTGGCGGCGGCTCGATTCCAACTGGATCGACCCGCTGGAGTTGCGCGAAAGCTCTCAGATCGGCACCCCCGGCCTGCTGGGCGCGCTGCGCGCGGGGTCGGTGAACATGGTCAACGCGGTGGGCTCGGGCGCGCTGGAGATCCGCGCGCTGATGGCCTTCCTGCCACGCATCGCCGAGCATTTGACCGGCAAGCCGCTGGCGCTGCCGAACATCGCGACGTGGTGGTGCGGCGGTGCGGCGGCGCGCGACTATGTCAAAGCGAACCTCGACCGGATGACGCTGGACCGCGCGATGTCGACCGGCCTGCCCTTCGACCACGGCGAAGAGGTCACTATCGCGGGCCGCACGCCAGAGGGCGAGCCGATCGACCCGTCGCGGATCGACACGCTTGCAGGGTCGCTTGCGGCGCAAGAGATCGTGTCGCTTTCGACCACGCCGGCGCTGGAGAACGGGCGGCTGGTGCCCCGCCCGATGAGCCTGCGCGTGTTCCTTGCCCGGACGCCGGACGGCTGGCAGGTGATGCCCGGAGGCTTCGCCCGCGTCGGCAACTCCTCGGAATCCGCCAACGTCGCGATGCAGAAAGGTGGCGCCGTCAGCGACGTCTGGATCGTCGGGCGCGAGAAAGACGCGGGCGAGACGCTGCTGAAGCCTGCCGAGACCGGCTTTCGCCGCCGTCAGACCGTTTCGCTTCCGTCCCGGGCGGCGGACAACCTGTTCTGGCTTGGCCGCTACACCGAACGCGCGGAACACAAGATCCGGTTGCTGCGCGCCTATCACCTGCGGCTGGCAGAGACCGGGCGCCCCGATCTGCCGCTGAACGAATACCTCGCCGACTACCTCGAGACGCTTGGCTGCGAGACACCGATGGCCACGACCGAGGATGTGCGCGCGGCGCTGCGCAGCGCGGGCAGCATCCGCGACCGGTTCTCGGTCGACGGCTGGAACGCGCTGACCGACCTGCTGCGCACGATGGAGCGACTGGCGCCGAAGCTGCGTCCCGGCGATGACGCGGCGCGCGCGATGAGCGTCTTCCTTCGCAAGATTTCCGGTTTCTCGGGCCTTGTGCACGAGAACATGTACCGGTTCACCGGCTGGCGCTTCCTGTCCATCGGGCGCGCGATGGAACGCGCGTGGGCGACCTCGAACGTACTGTGCGCCTTCACGTCGGAAGAGGCGCCCGAGGGCAGCAGCGACATCGCCATCGAGGCGGGCGACTCGATCATGAGCCACCGCCGCCGGTTCGCGGTGGGCGCCGGGCGCGAGACCGTGCTGGACCTGCTGCTGCTCGATGCGCTGAACCCGCGGTCGGTGCTGCATCAGTTGACCATGATGCACGAGCATCTGCGCTATCTGCCCGTCCATCACGAAGGCCCCCGGATGACCCCGGTGCTGCGGCAGGTGATGCGGATGGAGACCGACCTTGCCGTCGCCACCGCAGACGATTTCGATGACGCCCGCCTGTCCGAGGTCGCCGGCGAAACCGCCGCGCTGACCGGGCTGCTGGCCCAAAGCTATTTGCGGTGACGTCCATGCTTTACGACATCAGCCTGAAGATCGCCTACGACTACGACAGTTCTGCCGACGCGGGCCGGCACATCCTGCGGATCGTTCCGGCGGATCTGCCCGGCGAGCAGCGTGTCATCGCATCCAGCCTGACCATCCACCCCACCCCGTCAGAGCGGGTCACGCGGCGCGATTTCTTCGATAACGCCTGCGTCGACATCGCCTATGACGACCCGGTGTCCGAGACCGAGTTCCGCGTCACCGCCCGCGTCGAACGCCACGACGCGCCCCCCGCACTGGACGTCTCGCCCGACCTTCCGTCGCTGGCGAACGAACTGACGCAGCACGCCTCGATCGGCCCCGCCGCACCACACCACTTTCTGTTCCCCTCGGAACGCGTAGGCTATCATCCCGAGATCGTCGCGTGGGCGCGCGAGGTGTCGGCGGGCTGCTTCACCGCCTTCTCGATCACGCGGACGATCTGCGACGCGGTGCATGACGGGCTGACCTTCGACCCCGAGGCCACGATGGTCGACACCCCGGTGGACGAGGCCTTCCGCCTGAAACGCGGCGTCTGCCAGGATTTCACCCACATCACCATCGCCGCCCTGCGCGGGCTGGGCATCCCGGCGGGCTATGTCTCTGGCTACCTGCGCACCCTGCCGCCCGAAGGCGAGGAAAAGCTGGAAGGCGCGGATGCGATGCACGCATGGGTCCGTGCCTGGTGCGGCGCCGACATGGGCTGGGTCGAGCTTGACCCGACGAACCGCATGCTGGCCGGGCTCGATCATGTTGTCGTCGCGCGGGGGCGGGACTATTTCGACCTGGCACCCGTCAAGGGCGCGCTGCGGACCGCGGGCGCCCAGACCACCACGCAATCGGTGGACGTCAAAGAGGTTCACCCGACATAGCCCTGAAGGTTCCGATGTTCTCGAACACCACCCGCCGCCTCATCGAGTGGGGCGATTGCGATCCCGCCGGGATCGTCTTCAACCCAAAGTTCTTTGTCTATTTCGACCACTGCACCGCGTTGCTGTACGGCGCGGCCGGATTCGGCAAAAGCAAGATGCTGGAAGAGTTCGGCGCCGCCGGGGCTCCGGTCGTGAAAACCGGGGCCGAGTTCCACGTGCCCTGCACCTTCGGCGAAGAGGTGACGATCACCTCGACCGTGACCCGTGTGGGCACCTCAAGCTTCGACGTGACCCACCGGCTGGAAAAGGACGGTGTGCTGCGCGTCGAGGGCAAGGAAACCCGTGTCTGGACACAGCGCGCGCCGGACGGCAGCGGGCTGGTGTCCGCACCGCTGCCCGAGGCGCTGGCGAAGGTGTTCCGGGGCTAGGGCTTCCGCGCGATGATGAAGGGGCGGGTGTCGCGTCCCTTCGTGGCATGGCGCTCGACCGCCAGCACGTCGAACCCGGCGTCTCGGATCATCGCTTCGAGTTCGGTTGCCGAGAAAACGCCGACCGACGGCGCCTTGCCGACCATCTTCATCAGCGGCAGCGCAAGGTAAGGGATCAGCGGGCTCATGTCGGACAGGCAGGCCGTCTTGCTGACGAACAACCCACCCGGCACCAGCAGGTCCATGACAAGGTTCAGGGTGGATGGCAGGTCGCGCACGAGATGCAGATAGTTGAACCCGAGGACGGCATCCCACCGCATCGGTTCGTGCGCCATGTCTTCGACCGTCGCGGGGCGAAAGCTAAGCCCGGCCACCGGCGCGGCGGCGGACTTGTTTTCGGCGATGGCGATCATTTCGGATGATATGTCGGTGCCGATGTAGCCGCCGACATGAGGGGCCAGCCGCAGGGCGGTGCTGCCCGTCCCGCATCCAAGTTCCAGCACGCGCATCTCGGGCCGCAACAGCTCGGCGGTCCGTTCGATGCTTCGCGCATAGCCGGCTTCGTCCGAAACCGGGCTTTTGGCATACTTCGCGGCGGCGCGATCCCAGAACCGCGCGTCTTTCGTGTCGTTCATCCTGCGTCCCCAGCGTCGCTTTCGAACGGATATCTGAAGTGCGCTTACCATTGACGCAGGGGCATGTCGCCACGCATCGCCTTTCGCCGGTCGGATTTATCGCTACATCCCGCAAGCCGCGCCCGAAGCGCGCCTGAAACGCACCCAAAACGGGCGTGTCCGGGTGGCGTTCGGAAGGACGAATCGCGCGCGTGCTGAATTGCGTTCGGTTGGCGAAAACCTAGTAAAATAGTCGGATTGACAAATCCGACTGAATCGCTCACCTTTTCGCCCGTATCACCAGCCACCCCGGTCCCTCCGGGGAAGCCCGGAACGAACAACGGAGTGGAGCGATGACACCCTCGAAGGACATGCCCCGCCGGACAGAGGCTGGTGCCCGACAGAGCCTCGTCGCGGCGGATATTCTGAACATTCTGGCCGAAGGCGGTCTGGCCGCTGGCCATGGCGTCGAGTGGCTGCTGGACAACCTCGACCGACGCTCCGAGGTGCGGACATGACCTACGAAGCGAAACAGGTGATCGAGGCGCAGACCGGATTCCCGACCTATCGCGCCGAAGATCTTGTCGCCGGTGGCCGCGAGGCGAAGATCCTGCTGGGCGACCAGTGCTACACGCTGCGCATCACGCGCGCGGGCAAGCTGATCCTCACGAAATGACCGAGCCGTCAGCGCATACCCGGCGCGGCGGCGCGCCCGTCGGATACGTCACCGAACTGGACGCCGTCGGTGCCGGGGCGGTGATGTACCTTCGCATGTGGAGCGACGGCCCCGAGGCTCAGGCGCTGGCGGACCGCGATTTCGCAATGCACCTTGGTCCGCAGCAGGGTCCGGTGACGACGCGCGCGCTGGATCAGATCATGGACATCTGCGCCCGCTATGGCCGGCGGCCGCTGATGCGGCACAGCCTCGACTGCAAATGCCTTGGCGGCGACGAAAGCTGCTTTGCCACTTTCGTCTCGTCCGCCTGCGAGGGCGACCGTGAAGACGCCCTGCTGATTGCGATGAACATCGTGCGCGCCGACATGGCGCCGCAGCTGGCCGATCTGGCCCAGACCTTCGGGCTTGCCCTGAAACGGATTTCGCTTCTGTCCCGAACAACGGGCCGGAAGCACAACGCACAACCAACCCTGCACTAGACCTAGATAAGGACCACTAGCCAAATGCGACACCTCAAGACCGCCGCGAGCGCCACGGCCCTCACCCTCGGCCTGACCGGCAGCGTTTTTGCTGCCGACGTCTCGAAAGAGGCCGTTCTGACCACCTATGCGGATATTGCTGCCGCCAAATACGCTGACAGCCTCGCGACTGCCCAGACGCTGAAGGCCGCGATCGACGCGCTGATCGCCGAACCGTCCGACCTGACGCTTCAGGCCGCGAAAGAGGCATGGCTGGCCGCCCGCGTGCCGTATCAGCAGACCGAAGTTTACCGCTTCGGCAACGCGATCGTCGACGACTGGGAAGGCAAGGTGAACGCATGGCCGCTGGATGAAGGCTTGATCGACTATGTGGACGGCTCTTACGGCGGCCCGACGGACGAGAACGAATTCGCGGCGCTGAACGTCATCGCCAACCCGACCTTCACCCTGTCGGGCGAAGAGATCGACGCGACCGACATCACGCCCGAACTGCTGTCCGACACGCTGCACGAGGCTGACGGTGTCGAGGCGAACGTCGCCACCGGTTATCACGCGATTGAATTCCTGCTTTGGGGTCAGGACCTGAACGGCCACGGCACCGGCGCGGGCGCCCGTCCCTACACCGACTACCTGCAGGGCGACGACTGCACCGGCGGCAACTGCGACCGCCGCGCCGACTATCTTTCGGCCGCGACCGAACTTCTCATCTCGGATCTCGAGTGGATCACCGCCCAGTGGGAAGAAGGCGGCGAGGCCCGCACGACGCTGATGGGTGACGTCGACGCCGGCATCGTGGCGATGCTGACCGGCATGGGCAGCCTGTCCTACGGCGAGCAGGCGGGCGAGCGTATGCGCCTTGGCCTGATGCTGAACGACCCCGAGGAAGAGCACGACTGCTTCTCGGACAACACGCACAACAGCCACTACTACGACGGCATGGGCATCCAGAACGTCTATCTCGGCGAATATGCCCGCATCGACGGCAGCGTCGTGGACGGCGCGTCGCTGAGCGATCTGGTCGCCGCGACCGATGCCGATCTCGACACCGAGATGCAGCTGAAACTGGCCGCCACCATGCGGGCGCTGGGTCAGATCAAGGCCACCGCCGAAGCGGGCTTTGCCTATGACCAGATGCTGGAACGCGGCAATGTCGACGGCGAACGGCTTGTGATGGGCGGCGTCAACGCGCTGATCGACCAGACGGGCAGCATCGAGCGCGTGGTCTCGACGTTGGGTCTGGACCAGATCGAGTTCGAAGGCTCCGACTCGCTGGACGACCCGGACGCGGTGTTCCAGTAACACCAGCCATCAGGCAAACCGGACGGCCCCGCATCGCGGGGCCGTTTTGGTTTGCGAAGCCCTGCCGCAACGCCCTCAGCGCCAAGGTGTCACACCCGCCGTTGCCCAGTCTTGAACCTGAAGGGCTTCAATTCCGACAGCTTTCATAAGATAACCGCAGCGATCGAAGCCGGAGACGTCCCGTGACACGCAAGCCCGCACTAGCGTTCGCCCTCACCTGCATCGCCAGCGCCGCAATCGGCGGCCCGCTTGACGAACCGCACCTTCAGATCATCCCGCGCACCGACGACGAAAGCGCGCGGATCGAAGCGGTCACGACGCCTGCCGATACATTCGATACCCCGGCCCGGTTCGAGGAAATGTCCGCCGGCGCCACCACCGTCCGCGCCCGCGACAACGCCGATGCCTTCTCGCAGCCGTCCGCCAACATCGGCTTCGAGGGCGAGCTGGAATTCAAAGTCGGCAACGGGCTGTTCAAGAAGATCTGGGTCTCTGCGCCCTCGTCGACGCTGGCCTCGGACGGTCTGGGGCCGCTGTTCAACGCGCGCTCGTGTCAGCGGTGCCACATCAAGGACGGCCGCGGCCACCCGCCAGAGGGGCCGGAGGACAACGCCGTTTCGATGTTCCTGCGCGTGTCCATTCCCGGCGGCCCCGAAGACGGTATCGCCGAGATCGAGGACTATATCGCCACGCTGCCCGAGCCGACCTACGGCACCCAGCTTCAGGATTTCGCACTGCCCGGCCACGCCGCCGAGTACAAGCTTCAGATCGACTATGAAGAGATCGAGGTGCCGCTGTCGGGGGGCGAGGTCGCCTATCTGCGCGAACCGACCTACACCGCCGACGCCCTTGGCTATGGCCCCCTGCACCCGGACGCGATGCTTAGCCCCCGTGTCGCGCCGCACATGCTGGGGATGGGCCTGCTGGAAGCGATCCCGGCGGCCGACATCCTTGCGAACGCGGACGAAGACGACGCGGATGGCGACGGCGTTTCGGGACGGCCGAACATCGTCTGGTCGGCGCAGTACGACATTCCGATGCTGGGCCGGTTCGGCTGGAAGGCCGGCAATCCGACGGTGATGGAACAGACCGCGTCGGCCTTCGTCGGCGACATCGGCATCTCCAACCCGCTGTTCACGTCCGGGGCGGGCGAATGCACCGACCTTCAGGCGGATTGCATGGCCGCGCGGCATGGCGACGGGGACGACCGGGTGTACGAGATCGACCAGCAGGGGCTGGATCTGGTCACTTTCTACTCGCAAAACCTCGCGGTGCCCGCCCGGCGCGACGTGGGCGACCCCGAGGTGCTGAACGGCAAGCGGGTGTTCTATGAGACCGGCTGCATCTCGTGCCATACGCCTTCCTTTGTCACCCACCGGCTTGAGGGCGAGGTCGCGCAGAGCTTCCAGTTGATTTGGCCCTACTCGGACCTGCTGCTGCATGACATGGGTGAAGGGCTGGCCGACCACCGACCCGAGGCCCGCGCGGACGGCTATGAATGGCGCACGCCGCCGCTGTGGGGGATCGGCCTGACAGAGACCGTGTCGGGTCACACCTATTTCCTGCACGATGGCCGTGCGCGGTCGCTTCTGGAGGCGATCCTGTGGCATGGTGGCGAGGCACAGGCACAGCGCGATGCGGTGGTCGACATGCCGCCCGAGGATCGCGCCGCCCTGATCCGTTTCCTGGAGAGCCTTTGATATGTTGCGTAACCTTCTCTCCGGCCTCGCGTTGTTCGTCAGCGCCGCGACGGCTTCGGCCTATGACATCGGCACGATCATCGACCGCCACGTGATCCCCGGCTACGAGACGCTGGCGCGGCGCGCCGTGGAACTGGACACCGCCGCACAGGCCAGTTGCAGCGCCGACAGTCACGATCTGCGCGCCGCCTATAACGCCGCCTTCGACGCGTGGGTGCGGGTCAGCCATATCCGTTTCGGGCCATCCGAGGACGAGGACCGCGCCTTTGCGCTGGCTTTCTGGCCCGACACCCGCGGCTTCACCCCGCGCGAGCTGGCCACGCTGATCGAGACCGAGGATCCGGTGATCGAAACGCAGGAAGAATTCTCCCACGTCTCGATCGCCGCGCGCGGCTTCTACGCGATGGAATTCCTGCTGTACGATCCGCAATTCACCGCCGCCGAGCCGGAAGACTACCGCTGCGCCCTGGTTCGGGCCGTGGCGCGCGACATCGAGGCCAACGCCGAGGCGATCCTTGCCGGCTGGCAGGACGGCTATGCCGAGGTGATGCTGACGGCGGGCGAGAACGACACCTACCGCAGCCGCGAGGAAGCGGCGCAGCGGTTCTTCGGCGCGGTCGCGACCGGTTTGCAGTTCACTTCCGACACCCGGCTTGGCCGTCCGCTGGGCACCTTCGACCGACCGCGCCCAAACCGGGCAGAGGCGCGCCGCTCGGGCCGCGCGCTGCGCAACGTGGTGCTGTCTTTGGAAGGCACGCGGCAACTGGTCCGGCTGCTGGCCGAAGACTCCGAGACGGTCACCGACACGCTTGATGCCGCCTATGACCGCGCGTTCGAGCAGGCCAAGGAACTGGAGGATGACCCGGTTCTGGAAGGTGTCGACGATCCGCAGCAACGGCTGAAGATCGAGATCCTTCAACAGAACATCGACCGCATCCGCGAGTTGCTTGGCACGTCGCTGGGGCCGCTTCTTGGCGTGGGCACCGGATTCAACGCGATGGACGGAGACTGAAATGGCAACGCGGCGCGGATTTCTGGCGGGGTTGATGGCGACAGGTCTGACGCCGAAGGTCAGCTGGGCCGATGCCGGGGCGCCCGCCTATCTTGCGGCGGCGCAGCTGCCGGACGGTGCCTACAACCTGTTCGGGCTGACCGACACTGGCGCAGAGGTGTTTCGCCTGCCCCTGCCCGACCGTGGCCATGCCGCAGCCGCGCACCCGACCCGCCCCGAAGCCGTCGCCTTCGCGCGCCGCCCCGGCACCTTCGCCGTGGTGCTGGACTGCGCGGGCGGGCGTATCCACGCGACGCTGGAAGCCCCCGAGGGCCGTCACTTCTATGGCCACGGCGCGTTCTCTCCGGGCGGCGACATCCTGTTCACGCCCGAGAACGACTTCGAGAACGCGCGCGGCGTGATCGGCATGTGGGACGCAACCGCCGGCTACACACGCCTTGGCGAATTCGACTCGGGCGGGGTCGGGCCGCATGACACGCTGCTGATCCCCGGCACTGACGTACTGGCCGTTGCCAATGGCGGGATCGAGACGCACCCGGCCTCGGGCCGCGCCAAGCTGAACATCCCGATGATGCAGCCGAACCTGTCCTACGTCACCATCGGGGGCGAGTTGCTTGAGACGGTCGACCTGCCGCGCGACTACCACAAGAACTCGTTGCGCCATCTTTCGGTGCGCGCCGACGGGCTGGTGGCCTTCGCGATGCAGTGGCAAGGCGACGTGACCGACAGCCCGGCGCTGGCCGGTCTGCACCGCCGCGGCGGCGATATGCGGTTTGCGATGGCCGACGCAGAGAGCCACCGTCGGATGGAAGGCTATGCCGGCAGCGTTTCTTTCTCCGACGACGGCGACCGGTTCGCCATCACCTCGCCGCGCGGCGGGCTGGTGCAGGTGTTCTCGTCTGACGACGCGGCGCTGGTGGACACGGTCGAAAGCGTGGACGTCTGCGGTGTGAACGCGGGTCCGGACGGGTTCGTCTTCACCGCCGGAACCGGGCTCATCTCTACGCCCGGGATGGACCTGTCGCGCCACGCGGTTGCATGGGACAACCACCTTGTCCGCATTCCGTCACCGGTCCGCGCCTGACCCTGCGACTTCATCAACTCTTTGCAGGTTGCCGGTTCAAAACCATAATTTGGTTTTGAGGATCGCCGCGAATCTGGCAGAAAGTCGGAATTGTATAATTGCGTTAACTTCGCAGGTACGGGACAGGAGCAAGGCATGCGGAAATTGATCGTTGCGACGGCGTTGGCCTTGCTGTGTTCCGGAACCGCCTATGCGGGCGCAATCGAACGCGCCTGCCTGTCGTCCCCCCGTGGCGCGGCGAACCCGAAATTGTGCGGCTGCATTCAGGCCGTTGCGGACCGCACGCTGTCATCCAGCGACCAGCGGATGGCGGCACGGTTCTTCAAGGACCCGCATATGGCGCAGGAGATCCGCCAGTCGGACAATGCCTCGCACGAGGTGTTCTGGAAGCGCTACAAGGTGTTCGGCGCCACGGCGGAAAGCTATTGCCGCTGACGCGGCGGACGGCGGCCTAGCCCCGGATCGCCTTCAGCAGCCCTTTCGCACCCGCTTCCACAAGGTCCAGCGCCTCGTCGAAATCGCGCGTGTAATAGGGATCGGGCACCGCATCGCGCCCCGTTTCAGGCGCATAGCTTAGAAACAGCTTCGGCTCGACGCCGCCCTCGGGCCGGATCGCCTGAAGGTTCGACAGGTTCGATCCATCCATGCCCAGCACCAGATCGAAGCGCATGAAATCGTCGGGCCTCACCTGCCGCGCACGCTGCGCCGAGATGTCATAGCCACGCGCGGCGGCGGCTTCGATGGCTGGCGGATAGGGAGGATCACCGGTGTGCCAGTCGCCGGTGGCGGCGCTGTCGATGGTCAGATCTAGCCCCTCGCGTTCGGCAAGGGTGCGGAACACACCCTCGGCCATCGGGGACCGGCAGATGTTGCCAAGGCAGACGAACAGGACACTTTGGATCATGGGCGTCAGGAAATGGCCTGCGGGCGGGAAGGTCAAGCGTTGCCGTCGCGGGCGCTGGCGGGCAGTCTCGGGGCGAAGAAGGGGGCCAGCCAATGCCGAAAATCGTGATCCTGACCGGGGCGGGGATATCCGCGGAAAGCGGGCTTGGCACATTCCGCGACGTGGACGGGCTGTGGACCAGATACGACCTGAACGACGTCGCGACGCCTGAAGGGTTCGCGCGCAACCCGGCGCTGGTGCATGACTTCTATAACGCCCGGCGCGACAATTGCCGGGGCGCGGCCCCGAACGCGGCCCACGCGGCGCTGGCGCGGCTGGAGACAGGGCTTGCCAGCGGCGAAGTGCTGGTGGTTACCCAGAATATCGACGACCTGCACGAGCGCGCCGGAAGCCGTGCGGTCTGGCACATGCACGGCGAACTGGCCTGCGCCCTGTGCGCCGCCTGTGGCGCGCGCTGGGACGCGCCTGCGGCCACCCGGCCCGAAGACCCCTGCCCCGCCTGCGGCGCACCCACCACGCGGCCGGACGTCGTCTGGTTCGGGGAAATGCCCTATCTGATGGACGAGATCTTCGAGGCGCTGACCGACTGCGACCTGTTCGTGTCCATCGGAACCTCGGGAGAGGTCTACCCCGCGGCGGGATTCGTCCGCGTCGCGTCAGACGCCGGCGCAGAAACGCTGGAACTGAATCTCGAAGCCTCTGCCAATGTGCTGGACTTCGACCAGCAGCGGCAGGGCAAGGCCACCGACATCGTGCCCGCGTGGGTGGCCGAGGTTCTGGGCGGATAGACCCGACGCCACAAATGCAAACAGCCCCGTTCCCGGTGGAACGAGGCCGTCAGACAAGAAACCCGGAAGGGATCAGGCGGCTGACTGAGCCTTCGCGATTTCTTTCTTGATCTTCAGCGCGTTGGCCGACAGCTCTGCATCCTTGGCTTTCGCAAGGAAGGCGTCGATGCCACCGCGGTGGTCCACCGTGCGCAGGGCAGCGGCAGAGATCCGCAGCTTGACCGGACGGCCCAGCGTTTCGGACATCAGCGACACGTCGTTCAGGTTCGGCAGAAAGCGACGCTTGGTCTTGTTGTTGGCGTGGCTGACGTTGTTGCCAACCATCGGACCTTTTCCGGTCAGTTCGCAGCGGCGCGACATGGTTTCATCCTCGGCTTAAAGCGGTCAGGCGCCGCATTCGCAGCGCCGTGAATTCAGTTCGGGTGCTTTAAAGGCAATTCAAACCGGGCGTCAAGTGATTCATCCCGCTTTCGGGCCGGAATCGCCGGGCTTTGCCGGAACGTCCCGTTTCGACAGGCGGCGGACCACATCCTGCAACTGATCGCGCAGCGCCTCGATGTCTTCCGCCGACATGCCAAAGGCGTCGAACAGCGTCTCCGGAACCCGCGCGGCCTTCGCTTTCAGCGCCCGCCCCTCGTCCGTCAGCGCGACCAGCACGCGGCGTTCGTCCTTCGGGTCGCGGGACCGGCGGACTAGGCCCGCCGATTCCATCCGCTTCAGAAGCGGCGTCAGGGTGCCGCTGTCCAGATGCAGCCGTTCGCCCAACGAGCCTACCGATTGCGGGCTGTCCGCCTCCCACAGCACCAGCAGAACAAGGTACTGCGGATAGGTCAGCCCCAGCGGCTCCAGCACGCCGCGATAGGTGCGCGTGACGAGGTTCGACGCCGCATACAGCGGAAAGCAGATCTGCAGGTCCAGCTTCAGAAGGTCGTCGAACTCGTCCATCACTCACACGGCTTTCGCGGTTACATCTACATCTATGTTACCACGCGTCGCGTTGGAATAGGGGCAGACCTTGTGCGCCGACGCGGCAATCGACTCGGCGGTCGATTGGTCGACGCCCGCGATCTCGACATCCAGCTTCAGCGTCAGCTCGAAGCCGCCGGTCGCGTTCTGGCCAATGCCCACGGTGGCGACCACCTTGACGTCATCGTCTTTCAACTCGGCCTTGTGCTTCTTCGCGACGCCCATCACGGCGCTGCCGAAGCAAGCGGCGAACCCGCCCGCGAACAGCTGCTCGGGGTTGGTGGCCGTGCCGGTGCCGCCCATGGCGGTCGGCATGGCGACGTCGGTGGACAGCAGGCCGTCTTCGGATTCGATATGGCCGTTGCGGCCGCCGGTAGAGGTGACGGTGGAGGTATAGGCAACCATCGGTAGGTCCTTTCAGATTTACACTCCCACAATTAAATTGTGCGAAATTTAAATCTGTCAAGACCGAAGCCGTCGTTTTCTCGGGGGGTCAAATCTTTCGGAAATCCGCTTCAGCGGAGCGTCGAGAGCATTTCCTGTGCTGCAGCAGCCGGGGCCGTGTCACCTCGCGCCACTGCATCGCCCAGCGCCTGCAACCGCGCCTTCGCTTCGGCATCCCCGGTGAGACGCGCCAGCAGGCCCTGCCGGACCTCTTCTTCAAACCAGTGCCGCGCCTGATCCTGACGCCGCCGGTCCCAGTGCCCGTTCTCGCGCCGCCACTCGGTCAGCGCCTGCATGTCGGCCCACGCGGCGTCCAGCCCGGCGACCGTCAGGGCCGAGACGGTCAGCGCCTTCGGAAATCCCTCCGGGTCCTGCGGCCGCTTTCGCAACAGCCGCAACGCTCCGGCATAGTCGGCGCAGGTCCGCGTGGCGGCGGGTTTCAGGTCGCCGTCCGCCTTGTTCACAAGGATCAGGTCGGCGATCTCCATGATGCCGCGCTTGACCCCCTGCAACTCGTCGCCGCCCGCCGGCGCCAGCAACAGCACGAACAGATCGGTCATGTCGGCGACCATCGTCTCGGACTGGCCCACACCCACCGTCTCGATCATCACCGCGTCGAAGCCTGCCGCCTCGCACAGCCGGATCACCTCGCGCGTGCGCCGCGCCACGCCACCAAGCTGCGTCTGCGCCGGAGACGGCCGGATGAAGGCGTTGGGATCGCGGCTAAGCTGTTCCATCCGCGTCTTGTCGCCAAGGATCGACCCGCCGGACCGCGCCGAGGACGGATCGACCGCCAGCACCGCGATCCGCATGCCCTGCCCGGTCAGCGATTTGCCGAAGGCTTCGATGAAGGTGGATTTGCCAACGCCGGGTGTGCCCGACAGACCGATCCGCAGCGCCTGCCGATCCGGCAGCGCATCCATCAGCGCGGTCGCGGCAATGCGGTGATCGGCGCGATTGCTTTCAACCAACGTGATTGCACGCGCGAGGGCGCGGCGCTCTCCGGCGGCGACGCGGTCGGCGAGAGTCTGCGTGTCCGGTCCGGTCATCGGCCGCCCCTTTACTCGGCTGTCACCAAAAGCGACAGGATGTTAAGTGTGTGCCCTCTCAGCTGCGGGAATGTCCAGCCGATGCGCGTCCTAACCCTTGTTCTCTGTGTCTTTCTTCCCGGTCTGGCGCTTGCCGCCGACCGCGCCGTGTCGCGGTACGACATCGCGATCCGCGGCTTCCGGGTTGGCGAACTGCGGCTGACGGTCGAAGAAGCGCCCGGCCAGTATTCGGTGGCCGCCGCCGTGGACAGCGTGGGCGCGGTGGGGTTCTTCCGGCCATTCTCGTACCGTGCACGGGCGTGGGGGACGGTGCAGAACGGACGCTTCCGGCCCGCCAGCTATGCCGAGACGGCGGATACCGGACGGCGGCAGTCCGAAGCGGAGCTGAAATACGTGGGCGGCGTGCCCGAGGTGCGCAGTTATACCTCGCCCCGGCCGCCGGGCGCGGACAGCCCCGACCCGGCAACTCAGGGCGGCACGCTCGATCCGCTGACCGCGATGTGGGCGGTGCTGGGCGACGGCATGGCCTGTGGCAAGACGCTGGTGCTGTTCGACGGTGCGCGGCGCAGCCACGTGCGGCTTGGTCCGCAACGCGCCGTCGCGGGTGGCGTGACCTGCGCGGGCGAATACCGACGGCTGGAAGGGTTCACCGAAGAAGAACTCAGCCGCCATGTCTTCTTTCCCATGACCGTCCGCTACACCCCCGGCCCGGATGGCCGACTGAGCGCCGAGCGGGTCGAGGTGCAATCGGTCTATGGTCTTGCCACGGTCGATCGCCGATAAGGCGCGGGTGAGCACGCTACCGATCGAAGACGCCATTCCCGACCTGCTGGCCGCCCTGCGCGGGCCGGGGGTTGCCGTGCTGCAGGCGCCTCCGGGCGCGGGCAAGACGACGCGGGTGCCGCTGGCGATGCTAGAGGCTGGACTGCCCGCCGATGGACGGATCGTCATGCTGGAGCCCCGCAGGCTGGCCGCGCGGGGCGCTGCCGTGCGGATGGCCGAAGTGCTGGGCGAGGATGTCGGGCAAACCGTCGGCTACCGGATGCGGGGCGACACCAAGGTCTCCAAGGCCACCCGGATCGAGGTGGTCACCGAAGGCATTCTGACACGAATGCTGCAATCCGACCCCGAACTGACCGGGATCGGGGCGCTGATCTTTGACGAATTCCACGAACGCAGCCTGAACGCCGATCTTGGTCTGGCGCTGGCGTGGGAGGTGCGCGGCGCGCTTCGGCCCGAAATGCTGGTGTTGGTGATGTCGGCCACGCTGGACGCCGAACCGGTGGCCGCGATGCTGGACGCGCCGGTCGTAACCTCTGAAGGTCGGTCTTATCCGGTCGACCTGCGCTGGCTGGAAAAGCCGGTGCCGAAGGGCGTCTGGTTCGATACCGCGATGACGGATCTGCTGGTGCAGGCGGCGAGTGAGACCGAGGGTGGTATCCTCGCCTTCCTGCCCGGCGAGGGAGAGATCCGGCGCGTGCAGTCGGCGCTAGAGGGGCGGCTGCCGAAGGACGTTCGGGTTCAGCCGCTGTACGGCGCCCTGCCCTTCGCCGCCCAGCGCGCGGCTGTGTCGCCGCTGAAGGACGGGCGCAAACTGGTACTGGCCACTTCCATCGCGGAAACGGCGCTGACCATTCAAGACGTGAGGGTCGTGGTGGACGGCGGGCAGGCGCGGCGGGCGCGGTTCGATCCGGGCCGGGGCATGTCGCGGCTGGTGACAGAGCGCGTGACGCGCGCCGAGGCGACCCAGCGCGGGGGCCGGGCCGGACGGGTGGCGCCGGGCGTCTGCTACCGGCTTTGGACGAAGGGCGAGGAAGGCGGGCTGCTGGCGTTCCCGCCACCCGAGATCGTCACCGCCGACCTCTGCGGGCTGGCGTTGGAACTGGCGCTGTGGGGCGTGGCAGGGACCGGCGATCTAGCGCTGATGACCCCGCCGCCGGACGGCGGGCTGGACGACGCGCAGGCGCTTCTGCGCGACCTTGGCGCGCTGGATACGAGCGGATCCATCACCGACCACGGCCGGCGGCTGGCGGCGTTGCCTTTGCATCCCCGGCTTGCACATATGCTGGAATCGGCGGGGCCTTCTGCGGCAGAGTTGGCCGCCCTATTGAACGAACGCGATCCGCTGCGGGGTGAAGGCTGCGACCTGACGCTGCGGCTGCGGGCGCTGAAACGGCCAAGGGGCAACCCCGGTCTGGAACGGATCGCGTCCGAGGCGAAGCGACTGGCGCGGCTGGCGAGCGGGCGCGACAGGGGTCTGTCCCCTGCCGAAATGGCGGCCCTCGCTTACCCCGACCGTGTTGGTCTGCGCCGCCCCGGCGACGCGCCGCGCTGGCTGCTGTCCGGCGGCACCGGGGCCGAGATGGACGCATCCGATGCACTGGCCGGCAGTCGCCTGATCGTGGCGACCGATCTTGACGGTCGCGGGCGCGAGGCGAAGGTCCGGCAGGCCGTTGCGATGACCGAGGCGGAACTGCGCGGCCTCTATGCCGACCGCATCGCATGGCACGACGTCTGCCGCTGGTCGAAACGGCACCGCCGGGTCGAGGCGCGGCGGCACGAGATGTTCGGCGCGCTGGTGCTGGACGACCGCGTCTGGAAGAACCCGCCCGCCGAAGCCTTCGCCCGCGCCCTTCTCGACGCGGCGCGCGACATAGGCCTGCCGTGGTCCGACCGCGCGCGCCGCGTGCAATCGCGGATTGAACTGTTGCGGTCGCAGGGCGCGGACCTGCCCGACTGTTCAGATGACGGGCTGATGGCGGCGCTGGACGACTGGCTGTATCCGCATCTGGTGGGCCGCCGCTCGCTAGAGGGGCTGGACCTGTCGGCGGCGATCCTGTCGCGGCTCGACTGGGCGCAGCAGCAAGAGCTGGACCGGCTCGCGCCCTCGGATTTCGAGACGCCGCTGGGGCGGAAGGTTCCCGTCGACTATGCCGGAGGCGCACCGGGCATCGAGGTGCGCCTGCAAGAGATGTTCGGCGTCACCACACATCCGGTCGTCGGTCCGGAACGGCTGCCGCTGCGGGTGACGCTGCTGTCTCCGGCACGGCGACCGGTGCAGGTCACGACCGACTTGCCAGGCTTCTGGGCGACAAGCTATGCAGACGTCAGGAAAGACATGCGCGGGCAGTATCCCAAGCATCCGTGGCCGGAAGATCCCACACAAGCCGACCCGACCCTTCGGGCGAAGCCGCGAAAGTAGAAGCGGCAACCTGTTGGATTTGTGAATCTTTGGCCGACAAAGACCGCAAAAATCAGCGTCAAAAGCCTGAAAAATGAAAGGCCGCCCACCGGCGGCCCTTCTCGTGATCGCTGGCCGCGGGCGCTACTGGCCCCACGGTCCATGGTAGTCGGTGCCATCCTTGTCGGTCCGCTCGAACCCGTGCGCCCCGAAGAAGTCGCGCTGGCCCTGGATCAGCGCGGCGGTTCCGCGACCCTTCCGCAGCGTGTCGTAATAGGCCAGCGCCGAGGACAGCGCGGGAACGGCCAGACCGTTGATCGCCGACTGCGACACCACCCGGCGCAGGGCCGGGATCGCGTCGTTCAGCATCCTTACGAAGGCAGGCGCGAGGACCAGCGTGTCGCCCGGAAGATCGTCGCGGAAGGCCGAGGCGATATCGTCCAGCAACGACGACCGGATGATGCAGCCCGCGCGCCAGATTTCGGCGGCGGACGACAGATCGAGGTTCCAGTCGAACTCGTCCGACGCCGCCCGCAGCAGCGAGAAGCCCTGGCTGTAACCGATGATGCGGGCGGCAAGCAGCGCGCGTTCCAGATCGCCTTCCAGCAGCGGCAACGCGGTTTCCGCGCCCGGCAGTTCGCCAAGCAGCCCCTCGGCGGCTTCGCGCAGCGGCTTGCCCGCCGACCACGACCGCGCGGCGACCGCCGCTTCGATGGTCGAGGGGGATTGGCCAAGCTTCAGCGCCTCGATCACCGTCCAGCGGCCGGTGCCCTTCTGGCCCGCCGTATCCTGAATGATGTCGACCATCGGGGCGCCGGTCTCGGGATCGGTGGCTCGCAGTACCTCGGCGGTGATCTCGACGAGATAGGATTGCAGCGGGCCCTGGTTCCACTCGGCGAAGATTTCACCGATGGCTTCGGGCGAACGCCCGTCGCCGTCGCGCAGGATGCCGTAGATCTCGGCGATCATCTGCATGTCGGCGTATTCGATGCCGTTGTGGACGGTCTTCACGAAATGGCCCGCGCCGTCGGGGCCCATGTGGGCGGCGCAGGGCACATCCTGATACTTGGCGGCAATGGCCTCGACGATCTCGGACAGTTCCGAGTAGGCCGCAGGCGCGCCGCCGACCATGATCGAGGGCCCGTGGCGCGCGCCTTCCTCGCCGCCCGACACGCCCATGCCGACGAAGCGGAAGCCTTCGTCCTTCAGCGCAGCTTCGCGCCGGCGGGTGTCGTGGAAGTCGGCATTGCCGGCGTCGATGATGATGTCGCCCTTGTCGAGATGCGGCTTCAGGTCGTCGATCACCGCATCGACCGGGCCACCAGCCTTGACCATGATGATGATCGCGCGGGGCGGTGTCAGGGCGGCGGCCATCGCGGCATAGTCTTCGGCCGCGACCAGTTGGTCCGCAAGATCACCGGCGTTGGCGATGAAATCGTCGATCACGCTGGTGGTGCGGTTGTGGACGACGACGGGGAAGCCCTTTTCCGCGATGTTCAGCGCGAGGTTCGCGCCCATTACCCCAAGGCCAACAAGCCCGATGCGTGCGTCTGCCATAGTCGTCTCCATATCCTGCTTGCGCTAACGTATGCGCGAAGACGGCTCAGACAAGCGAAAGCCGCCGAGATCGGGCGATCGCGGCGGCTTTGACTGGCTGCTATGCGTTCAAACGCCCAGACAGTAGCGCATGACTGCCTTCTGGGCGTGCAGACGGTTCTCTGCCTCGTCGAAGATCACCGAATGCGGGCCGTCCATCACCGCGCTGGTCGCCTCGTCGTCGCGGTGAGCGGGCAGACAGTGCATGAACAGCGCGTCGTCCTTGGCATGTTTCATCAGCGCTTCGTTCACCTGGTAGGGGCGAAGCTGGTTGTGGCGCCGCTCGCGGGCCGACTGCGGGTCGTGCATCGACACCCAGGTGTCGGTGACCACCAGATCGGCGTCGGTGACCGCCTTGACCGGGTCGCGCTGTACCGTGATCGGGCGGCCCTTGCCGGCGCAGTACTCGAACCACGCGGGTTCGGGGTCCAGCGTCTCGGGGCCGGTGAAGGTCAGGTCGAAACCGAACTGGCCCGCCGCATGGGCGAAGGAGGCGAAGACGTTGTTGCCGTCGCCGGACCACACGACCTTCTTGTCGGCGATGGGGCCGCGGTGTTCCTCGAAGGTCATGACGTCGGCCATGATCTGGCAGGGGTGCGTGCGGTTCGTCAGGCCGTTGATCACCGGCACGTCGGCATATTCCGCCATCTCCAGCAGCGTCGCCTCTTCAAAGGTCCGGATCATGATCAGATCGACATAGCGCGACAGCACGCGGGCGGTGTCGGCGATGGTCTCGCCATGGCCCAGCTGCATGTCGGCGCCGGACAGAACCATCGTCTCGCCGCCCATCTGGCGCACGCCCACGTCGAAGGAAATCCGGGTCCGGGTCGAGGGTTTTTCAAAGATCAGCGCAACCATGCGACCCGCCAGCGGCTGGTCGTCGTCCTTGGTGCCTTTCGGGCGGCCGTTGCGCGCGGTCTTCATCGCCTGCGCGGTGTCGATGATCGACCGAAGGTCCTTGGCATCGGTCGTGTGAATGTCGAGAAAATGGTTCATCGTCAGTTCCTTGCGGCGATCCCAAGGCCGGTGCCCCGGGACGCCGTTTGTCGTTTGACCCTTTTGGGGGATCAGGCGGGTTGCGTCACGTCAAGGGTGGCGGCGGCGCGGTCGAGGCGGGTGACGGTTTCGGCGATCTCATCGTCGCCGATGGTCAGCGCGGGCAGCAGGCGGACGGTATTCTCGGCCGCCGGAACCAGCAGCATCTCCTGCGCATAGCCCGCCTTGACCACGTCGGCGGCCTGCACGGCGGGCTTGCAGACAAGGCCCAGCATCAGGCCCTGCCCCCGCACGTGATCGAACACCTCGGGATGCGCGGCCACGAGCCCCTCAAGCTTCTGGCGCAGCAGACCGGCCTTGCGGTTCACCTCGTCAAGGAAACCCTCGCCGGTGACGATCTCCATCACCTTGGCGCCGACGGCGCAGCCCAGCGGGTTGCCGCCGTAGGTCGAGCCATGGGTGCCTGCGACCATGCCGGACGCGGCATGCTCGGTCGCCATCACCGCACCAAGCGGGAAGCCGCCGCCGATGCCCTTGGCGACCATCATGATATCCGGCGTCACACCAGCCCATTCATGGGCGAACAGACGTCCGGTCCGACCCATGCCGCACTGTACCTCGTCGAAGATCAGCAGCGCGCCAGTCTCGTCGCAGATCGTCCGCAGCGCCTGAAGCTGGTCGTCCGGCAGCGGGCGTATGCCGCCCTCGCCCTGGATCGGCTCGATCAGGATGGCGGCGGTGTTCTCGCCCGCGGCTTCTTTCACCGCATCGATGTCGCCGAAGGGCAGGATGGTGAAGCCCGGCAGCAGCGGCTCGAAGCCCTTCGCCATCTTCTCGGTCCCCGAGGCGGCGATGGCGGCAGAAGAGCGGCCGTGGAAGTTGCCGGTAAAGGTCAGGATCTGCGTCTTGCCCGGATGGCCCGCGTCATGCTGGTGCTTGCGCGCCATCTTCACGGCCAGTTCGCAGGCCTCGGTGCCCGAGTTGGTGAAGAACACGGTGTCGGCAAAGGTGTTCTCGACCAGCATGTCCGCCAGCTTCTGCTGCTGCGGAATGGTGTAAAGGTTCGAGACGTGCCACACGGCATTCGCCTGCTCGGTCAGCGCGGCGACAAGGTCCGGGTTCGCATGGCCCAGCGACGTGGTGGCGATCCCGGCGCAGAGATCCAGAAATCGGCGCCCCTCGGTGTCGATCAGCCAGCTGCCCTCGCCTTTCACGAAGGAAAGCGGAGCCCGGTTATAGGTCGGCAGAACGGACGGGATCATGTCGATGGTCCTTGTATGGAAGCCTTTGAAGTGCCGGATAGACGGCAGGCTGTCAATGTTTGAGGGGGTATCTAGGTGCATGGTCCGGTGGCCCATGCGGGATCGTTCGCCGGCGGCTTAGCGTCGGCGTCGTGCGGAAAGCGTATGTGCGCGTACGATCATGCCGAGGTCGATACCGCAGGCGGGTCGCGAAGGGAAGCGGGGAATTTAACAGATTGCCCAAGGACGGCCCGCGGCGCATAGCACAGGCATGTTTGCGCCCCGCGTTCAGAACACCCGGCTGGCCATCCTGCTGATGGTGCTGGCGACGGTCTTCATCGCCGCCACGACCCTGCTGGCCAAGGCCATCGGCACGGGCCGGTTCGGCCCTCCGTTGCACGCGCTGCAGGTCAGCCACGGGCGGTTCCTGTTCGCCTTCCTCGCCATCGGCTTTGCCGCCGCCACCCTGCGGCTACGGTTGGAGTCGCCACGCTGGAAGGTCCACGCGCTGCGCTCGCTGTTCGGCTGGGCGGGCGTCAGTCTGATGTTCGCGGCGGCGGCCTTCATCCCGCTCAGCGACGCCACCGCGATCAGCTTCCTGAACCCCGTCTTCGCCATGTTGCTGGCGATCCCGATCCTGGGCGAGACGGTGGGCCGCATCCGCTGGTCCGCCGCCGTGATCGCGCTGGCGGGGGCAATGATCCTTTTGCGGCCGGGCCCCGAGACGTTCCAGCCCGCCGCCCTGCTTGCCCTTGGCGCGGCGGTGATGCTGGGGGCCGAGGTCATCAGCATCAAGTTCCTGTCGGGCCGCGAGGGGCCGTTCCAGATCCTGCTGATCAATAACGGCTTCGGCCTTTGCATCGCGACGCTTGCGGTGCTGCCGGTCTGGACCCCGCCCACCGCCGCCCAGTGGGCCGCGCTGGCGGCGATCGGGCTGGCGATGCTGACCGCCCAGATCTGTTTCGTGAACGCGATGGCGCGGGCGGACGCAAGTCTGGTCGCGCCGTTCAGCTATGGCACGCTCGTCTTCGCGACGCTTTACGATTTCGCGGTGTTCGGCGTGGTGCCGGACGCGGTGTCTTGGCTTGGCGCGGCGATCATCGTGGCCGGTGCGGCTTTGTTGGCATGGCGCGAGTCGCGAAGGCGGCACGGTGCGCCAGAAAATGCCGCATCGGGCCCGCCCTGACGGCGGGTGACCTTGTATCCGCTGCCATGATCCATAAAATAGGATGACCCAGATGAAATTCGGCCTTCGCGGGTCGGGCGGCATATTGCCCGGCGCGAAAGAGCCGTTGTTGAGAGATTGAGGAACCGGACATGTCCTGGACCGACGAGCGCGTGGAACTTCTGAAGAAGATGTGGTCGGAAGGCCAGAGCGCCAGCCAGATCGCCAAGGAACTGGGCGGCGTCACCCGCAATGCCGTGATCGGCAAGGTGCACCGTCTGGGCCTGTCGAACCGCGCCAGCGGCGGCGGCTCTACCGCCGAGGCGAAACCGGCAGAGACTGAAAAGCCGGCACCCCGCGCCGAGACCGCGAAACCCGCGCCCAAGCCCGAGCCCGCGAAAGCCGCCGCTCCTGCCGTCGAAGCCGAGAAGCCCGCGCCGGTCGCCCGCAAGGCGATCATCCCCGCCGGGCAGCCGCTGCCGCCGCAGCCTTCGGCGAACGAGATCAGCCCCGAGACGCTCGCCAACGTGCGCGAGGTCGAGAAGAAGGCGAAGCGCATCAGCCTGATGGAACTGACCGAGCGGACCTGCAAATGGCCGATCGGCGATCCGGCGACCGATGACTTCTGGTTCTGCGGCCTGTCGGTTCAGGCCGGCAAGCCCTATTGCGAAGCCCATGTCAGCGTCGCCTTCCAGCCGATGAGCTCGCGCCGCGACCGTCGCCGCTAAGGCAGGCCAGACCGAAACGAAAAACGCCGTCCTTCCGGGGCGGCGTTTTCTTTTGTCGCATTGGTGTCGCGGGATCAGTTCCCGCCCAGCAGCTTCAACAACTCTCCCGCCGCGCGGTTGGTAAGCTCTTCCTTCAGCGTGTCCTCGATGTTGTCGAGGCTCTCGACCTCGATCCCGAGTTCCTCGCTGATCTTCTCGGTCACCACGTCTTCGGCCCGGTCTTTCAGTTCCTCGATCTCGTCGCCGAACTCTTGCTTGACCATCGCTTCGAGATCCAGCTTGAAGCGCGGATCGGCCCACGGCCCCGAGATGATCAGCGGCACCCGCAAGCCCTGCCCGGTCTGCTGTTCCAGCAAAACCGGCAACAGGCGATAGTCGAGAACCTGCTCGCCGATACCAACCGTCCCCTCGCCCGTCGCCGTCAGGATCGGTGCGGCTAGTGCGAAGTCGTCGTTGCGCAGCACGCCGCCGTCCACGGTGAAGGTCATCCCGACGCTGTCGAAGATCGTCTTCTGTCCCTCGCCCACGTAAGAGGCGTCAAGATTGCGGATCATCCCGGCGATATCGAGCCCACGCATCTCTCCCTGCCCAAGCTGTAGCGCGCCGTCGCCCGAAAGGCTGCGCATCAGTGCATCGACGCTGTCCCCGACGCCCAGCATGTTCAGCGTGAACTCTGCCGGCGCGTCCAGCCGGTCATAGTCCGCCATCTGAACCAGCAGAGGTTGCAGCGCGAGCCCCGCGCCGGTCAGGTTCGCGCGGATCGACAGACCGCCGTTCCCGTTGACCACGAAGGCGCCGGCGATGGTGCCGCCATATGCGCCCAGTTCGCGGATCTCGGTGACGGCGCGGCCGTCGGCCAGGGTCGTGCGCAGACCGGTCCGGCCCAGGGAGACGATGCCAAGATCGACGCTGTCCGCCGCAAGCGAGATATCCGCGTTCACCGTGTGCAGCGCGCTGACATCGATGCGGTCCGTCGGCCAGCCGGTCGCCGCGCCACCGCCGGATCCACCACCCGAGCTCCCGCCGCTGCCACCACCCAGCGCAGAGAAGTCCAGTGCCCCGCCCGTCAGCCGGCCTACGATGCTGGGCTTCGCCCCCGACAGGTCCACATCCGCCTCGACCGCCAGCCGGTTGCTGTCCAGCGTCAGGGTGCCATCGCGCAGGGTCAGCCGCCCCTCATCCGTGGCCGTCACCTCGGCGTTCAACGCGATCTTGCGGCCCAGCCCCTCGGGGATCGCCGGTGCAGGCTGATCGAGCAGAGCGAACAGGTCCGCCATCGCCGCCATGTCCGCCGTCAGGCGGCCGCCCGCCGCCATCGGCGACAGACCGGCGCGACCGTCGAAGGCAATGCTGTTGCCCCCCACGGTGGCGGCAAGGCTGACGGGAACGGCTCCGCTTTGCAGGAAAGCGGCAAGTTGCGACACCGTCACCTCGGCCCCGACCTGCTGTCCGCGCATAATGGCCGAGACTTTTGCATCGGCGGCGCCTCCGAAATCGGGAAGATGCGCCGTCACGTCGATTGCGGAGACCTCCGTGCGCGCCCCGGCGGCGTGATCGATGAAAACGACCCGCCCGGTCGTCACCCGTGCCTCGTCCACTGCGAAGACCGGCAGGCCGCCGGGGGTCTCGACCGTCTCGGGCACCTCTTCGGTCGGGACGGTATCGGCGGCGGCAGGGCTGGACATATCCCAATTCCGGCGTCCGTCCGCCGCGATTTCCAGCAACACCTCGGGCGCATCCGCCGCGACGTTGGTGATGTGGATGTCACCCCGGATCAGCGCCATGAGGTCGACGCCCAATGACAGACCGTCCGCCTTCAGCATCGGCCCCGCGTCGGACCAGTCGGCATTCGCGATGGTCACCGGTCCGGTGGAAACGCCCAGAACAGGATAGATGGATGGACGGATATCACCCGAGATGGTCATCTCGCGGCCCGTCGCGGCCTCGAAACGTTCGGTGGCGATGCGTGCGATCCGTTCGGTGGGAAACAGCAGCAAGGCCGCCACCCCAAGCAAAACGACGACGCCCAGCGCCAGCACGATCCGGACGATCCAACGCATTTTCTTGCCCCTGCCCTGATTAATTACCGTCAGGATAGGCGGCGCGGCCCCGCCACTCAAGCGGGCGAAGCGGCAGACCGGGAGAACGGCGGGAGTTTTCCGTCATCCCGGCCCGATGGTTTCACCATTGGCCGGTCAGGAAGAACTTGTTCGCCATCGGCGCATCGCTGGCGGGCAGGCCGACGTCGCGGCGCTGTTCCGGGGTCATACGCTGCATCTTGCGGCTTTCGCGATACTGCGCGTCACGCTGAAGAAGCCAGGCCAGCAGGCCCTTGCGGCGCGTGACCTGCGGGACGAAACGGGCGGTGCTTTCGGTACGGGTGGTCATCGGTCCAACTCCTTGGGTTGCTTCGTTGGACTCACTGTCGCAGACGACCGTAGAGTTCTCGTCAAAGCGACCCCGATTTCCGGGTGGCCTTCCGTCAAAAGCGCGTCAAAAATGATGCTGCGGGAATTCACGAAGCGACGCGGCATGCAATCGAAGCTGGAACTGAGGATCGACGGGCCGTTCGAGGCGCGGGACGAAAGCGGCGCGCCCGTCGCCGGTCTGTCTGCGCGCGGACGGGCGATGCTGGCGTTCCTCGCGCTGTCGCCCGATACCCGCGCCTCGCGCGAGACGCTGGCGACGTTGCTGTGGGGCGACCGCGCCGAGACGCAGGCGCGCGGATCGCTGCGGCAAGAGTTGTCGGCGCTGCGCAAGGTGCTGCCGGAAGGCGTGCTTGACGCGGACCGCGACTGCGTGCGGCTGATTGGTGCGGCTGTCGCGCCCCCACCTCCGGGCGCGGTGCTGCTGGACGGTGTCGCGATCAGTTCCGGCGCGTTCGAGGACTGGCTGCGCGATGCACGTTCGCGGCGGGCCGACGATCTGGCCGACAGGTCTTTGACCGCCGCCCGTGCGGCTTTGGCGGCCGGCGACGGCAGGACGGCGCAGGCGGAAGCGGCCCGCGCGCTTGACCACGCCCCGGACAGCGAAGCGGCGTTGCGCTGCCTGATCGACGCCGTCGCGGCGGGCGGGGACCGCGCAACCGCCCACGCCGCGTTTCGCCGCTACGTCGAACGGCAGCACACCGAACACGGAACACAGGTGCCCGCCGACCTGCAGGCGCTGGTCGATGGGGTCCGCGCCCCGGCCGCCGCCCGCCCCGAGGGGCGCGAGCCCGCCGTCGCCGTGCTTCCGTTCGACGAGTTGTCCGGCGGGGCCGGCGACATGTTCGCCGACGGCATCGTCGAAGAGATCACCGGCGCGCTCAGCCATGTGCAGGCCTTCCGCGTGATCGCGCGCCAGTCGGCTTTTGCGCTGAAGGGCGAGGCGCTGGACGTGCAAGAGACCGCGCGCCGCCTGCGGGCCGACTATCTTGTCGAAGGCTCGGTACGCCGCTCGGGCGACAGGGTCCGGATCGCGGTGCAACTGGTCGGTGGCGAAACCGGCGAGACGCTCTGGTCAGAACGATACGACGACCGGATGGACGACCTGTTCGACCTGCAGGACCGGATCGCCGCCCATGTGGCGGGCCAACTTTCGCCCAGCCTGCGGCGTGCCGAGATCCTGCGCGCCCGCAGTTTCCGGCCCGAGGACCGGTCCGCCTACGATCTCGTGCTGACCGCCCTTCCCCATTTCTGGGCCCATCAGAAAGACGAGAACGCCCGCGCCGTCGCCCTGCTGAACGCGGCGCTGGAGCGCGACCCGGACTATGCCCCGGCGCTGGCCTACAAAGCGTGGGCGCTGGCGCAGCAGCCGTCCTACATGTGGTCCGACGATCCCGACAGCGACCACCGCGCCGCCCTGACCACCGCGCGCGCGGCGTTGGAACGGGTAGGCGACCACGCGCCGTCCCTTGTCGCCATCGGTGCGGCGATCACCCTCTCTTCCGGCGAGGTGCGGCTGGCCGAGCGGATCATCGACCGCGCCCTGACCATCGACCCGAACAACGCGTGGGGTCTGATGCGTCGGGGTTGGCTGTACACCTATATCGACCGCGCCGCCGACGCGCTGGACGTCTTCGACCGGGCCGAGGAACTTAGCCCGCTGGACCCGTTCCGTTTCAACATCTTCTTCGGGCAAGCCGTCGCCGTACGCGTGCTGGGTCGCTACGAGGAGGCGATCCGCCTGATCCACGAAGGCATGCACGCCAATCCCGGCTGCACCTGGGTCTACCGGGTGCTGGCCGGGGTCTACAAGCTGATGGGACGCGACGCAGACTCGGACGCGGCACTCGAAAAACTGCTGGAACACTATCCGCACCTGACCGCGCGATACTTGATGAACTGCATCCCGCCTTCGGCCCGCGACTTCCAGCCGGACTATGTCGACGCCCTGCGGCGTCTGGGCTTGCCGGAAGGATGAAGGCGCGCGGCGCGTCCCGGCCGGGCTTGATCCACGCCAGCAGCCCCGAATGACCGCTTCCGTCAGCGTCGCTTAGGCCCTATATCGCGCGCATGTCCCAGAATCCTCCCGACCTGCGCCCCGATCTGGCGCGCGCCCGCGTATCCGAGACCCGTCGCGACGGCCAGCCGACCATCGGCATGGTCTCGCTGGGCTGCCCCAAGGCGCTGGTCGACAGCGAGCGCATCCTGACGCGGCTGCGGGCGGAAGGCTATGGCATCTCGGCCGACTATTCCGGCGCCGACGCGGTTATCGTGAACACCTGCGGTTTCCTCGACAGTGCGAAGGCCGAAAGCCTCGACGCCATCGGCGAGGCGCTGACAGAGAATGGGCGGGTGATCGTGACCGGCTGCCTTGGCGCGGAACCGGAGTATATCACCGGCGCGCATCCGAAAGTGCTGGCCGTGACGGGGCCGCACCAGTACGAGCAGGTGCTGGACGCGGTGCACGGCGCGGTGCCGCCGTCACCCGATCCCTTCGTGGACCTGCTGCCCTCGACCGGTGTGTCGCTGACGCCCCGGCACTACAGCTATCTGAAGATCTCGGAAGGCTGCAATCACGCCTGCAAGTTCTGCATCATCCCCGACATGCGCGGCAAACTCGCCTCGCGGCCGCACAAGGCCGTGCTGCGCGAGGCAGAGAAACTGGTCGAGGCGGGCGTGCGCGAATTGCTGGTGATCAGCCAGGATACCTCGGCCTACGGCACCGACTGGAAGGACCGCGACGAGAAGGCGCCGATCCTGTCCCTGGCGCGCGACCTTGGCCAGCTGGGCGCTTGGGTGCGGCTGCATTATGTCTATCCCTATCCGCACGTCCGCGAGCTTGTGCCGATGATGACGGACCTGATGGCGACCGGCGGCGTGCTTCCGTATCTCGACATCCCGTTCCAGCATGCCCACCCCGACACGCTGCGCCGCATGGCTCGCCCCGCCGCCGCCGCGCGCACGCTGGACGAGATCGCGGCATGGCGCGCCGCCTGCCCCGACCTCGCGCTGCGCTCGACCTTCATCGTCGGCTACCCCGGCGAAACCGAGGCCGAGTTCCAGACCCTGCTGGACTGGCTGGACGAGGCGCAACTCGACCGCGTCGGCTGTTTCAAATACGAAAACGTCGACGGCGCCCGCTCGAACGCGCTGCCCGACCACGTGCCCGAAGAGATCAAGCAGGACCGCTGGGAGCGGTTCATGGAGAAGGCGCAGGCCATCTCCGAGGCGCGGCTGGAGGCCAAGGTCGGCAAGCGGATGCAGGTCATCGTCGATCTCGTCGAGGAAGACGCCGCCACCTGCCGCACCATGCACGACGCCCCCGAGATCGACGGCAACCTGTTCATCGACGAAGGCTTCGAAGCGCTGTCCGCGGGCGACATCGTGACGGTCGAAGTCGACGAGGCCGGCGAATACGACCTGTGGGGCCGGCTGGTCTGAACCTGAAGTCCCTGTCCCAAGCCAGGAAGCGAGGGGCCAGCCCCTCGCGCTCCCCGAGGTATTTTCAAAGAGAAGAAGGAGCGCCTCTTGCCTTCTTCTCTTCCGAAATACCTCGGGGGAGACGCGCCGCAGGCGCGGCGGGGGCAGAGCCCCTTTGCCGCCCGAGGACGCAGGCGCGGCGGTTCAGTCCGCGGGGCAGGCCGTGAAGATCAGTGGACCGTCGGCGTCCTGAAACCAGACCTCGATCACGCCGGGCTCCCACGTGCCGTATTGAAACGCGATCATGACCGGGGCGATGTAGCCCGGCGATGCGCAGTAGCCGAGCCGCGAGAAGGTGCGGTCCGCGTCCCAGTTCAGCGGCAGGGCCGGTTCGAATTCGCAGAAGGTCTCGATCCCTTCCATCGTCGTTTCGGTCAGGACCATGGCATCCTCCGGCCCCTCGCCCTCCCAGTAGCCGCACATCGCGGGATCGGTCGCAAGGCGGCTGGTCTGGGCAGCGGCGGGCAACGTTGCGGCGAGAGACAGGGCGATGGCGGGCAGCAGGCGGTTCATCTTCAACTCCGGACAGTGGGGCGGGGCGTGGCTTTTGATACCCCGGGCACCGCCTGGGACGAAGTTCTTTGGGGCCTGCACGCGCGGATCCCGCCGCGTGTCGGCCTTTACGGCATTAGAAGTGGCAAGCTTGCGCCGCGACCGACATCAGAAACGAGAAAGGGCGCGGTCACGAATTCCGTGACACGCGCCCCTACGAGTCTTCAAGTCGGGCCGTCCGCTCAGCCAAGCACCTTGGCGATGCTGGCGCGCACTTCGTCGATCGCGCCGAGGCCGTCGATCGAGGTCAGTTTGCCCTTGGCGTAGTAGTAGCCGATCAGCGGCGAGGTCTGCTTGTAGTAGGCCATCAGCCGGGTCTTCATGCTTTCGGCGTTGTCGTCGGCGCGCACCGGCTTGCCCGCCGCGCGGGCTTCTTCGGCGCGGTTCACGACGCGCGCGACCAGCGTGTCATCGTCGACCTGCATCTCGATCACCGCGTCCAGCGCCTGGCCTTCTTCCGCCAACAGGGCGCCAAGGGCGTCCGCCTGCGCCAGCGTACGCGGGAAGCCGTCGAAGATGAAGCCGCCGCCGGCATTGCCGGATTCGAGCTTTTCGCGGATCAGGCCGATTACGATCTCGTCGGTCACGAGGTCGCCGCGGTCCATGACCTCTGCCACCTTCTTGCCCATCTCCGTGCCCGAGGTGCGGGCCTCGCGCAGCATGTCGCCGGTCGACAGCTGCACCATGCCGCGTTCTTCCACCAGGATTTGGGCCTGGGTTCCCTTACCGGCACCGGGCGGGCCGAGAAGAATGATGTTCATGTTGGACTGTCCCCTAAGCTTTCGGCGCGGGTGGGACCCCGCGCCGTCTCCTCCAATGCGGCGCCTTTGTCAGCGCCTTGCCGGGCCCTTCTTCGGACGGCGTTTGCCGCGAAGCTGGGATTTCTCGATCAGGTCTTCGTACTGGTGCGCAAGAAGATGCGACTGCACCTGCTGCACGGTGTCCATCGACACGGACACGACGATCAGAACCGAGGTGCCGCCAAAATAGAAGGGGATCGTGAACTGTGAACGCAGAATCTCGGGCAGGAGACAAACTGCCGCAAGGTAGGCGGCCCCCAGCACAAGGATGCGCGTCACCACGTAGTCGAGGTATTCCTCGGTCTTCTTGCCGGGACGGATGCCGGGCACGAAGCCGTTCTGCTTTTGCAGGTTCTCGGCCACGTCGTCGGTCTTGAACGAGACGTTGAACGTGTAGAAGAACGTGAAGAACACGATCATCAGCGCGAAGAACGCCAGGTACAGCGGCTGGCCGGGGCCGAAGTAGGCGAGGATCGTCGACATCACCGGGCCGGTCTGGCTGCCCGAGAAGGTCGAGATCGTGGTCGGCAGCAGCAACAGCGACGAGGCGAAGATCGCCGGGATGACGCCCGCCGGGTTCACCTTGATCGGCAGGTGCGACGAGCCGCCCTCGTACATCTTCATGCCGGCCTGACGGCGCGGATACTGGATGTGGATCTTCCGGAGCGATCGTTCCATGAAGACCACGAAGGCGATCACCGCGACCACCATCACGATCACGCCGACGATCACCGCCGGGCTCAGGGCGCCGGAGCGGCCCGAGGCGAAGAATTGCGCCAGCGCGGTCGGGATTTCCGCCACGATGCCGACGAAGATGATCAGCGAGATACCGTTGCCGATGCCGCGGGCGGTGATCTGTTCACCCAGCCACATCAGGAACATCGTACCGCCGACCAGCGTGATCACCGTTGCGGCGCGGAAGTACCAGCCGGGGTTGGTGGCCAGGTCGCCCGCTTCCAGCGAGACGGCAAGCCCATAGCCCTGGAACAGCGCCAGCGCCACGGTGCCGTAGCGCGTCCACTGGTTCAGTTTCTTGCGGCCCTGCTCGCCCTCTTTCTTCATCTGTTCCAGCGACGGCACCATGGCCGCCAGCAGCTGGACGATGATCGAGGCCGAGATGTAGGGCATGATGCCGAGGGCGAAGATGCCCATCCGGCTGATCGCGCCGCCGGTGAACATGTTCAGGACGCCACCGAGACCGGCGGTCGCCTGTTCCATGAACTCGCGAAGGGCGTTGCCATCGATGCCGGGCACCGGGATGTAGGTCCCGAGCCGGTAGACGATCAGCAGACCGATGGTGAAGAAAATCCGCTGCCGCAGCTCGGTCGCCTTACCGAAGGACGACCAGCTCATGTTCGCGGCCATTTGCTCGACTGCCGATGCCATGCGCGATCTCTCTTAAAGATGCGCCGCCTCACGGTCTCCCGGGGCGGCGCTTGGAAACACAGATAGCGATGTAAGCGCCGGTGGTGGCGCTCACAACCACTTACTCGGCCGCTGCCGGGGTTTTGACGGTCAGCGAGCCGCCGGCCTTCTCGACCGCCTCGACTGCCGATTTCGACGCGCCGGTCACCTCGAGGGTCACCTTGCTGTCGAAGTCACCCTTGGCGAGCACGCGGACACCGTCCAGCTTGCGGCGGACGAGGCCGCTCTCGACCAGCACGTCCTCGGTGATCGTGGACTTGGCGTCGATCTTGCCGGCTTCGATGAACTTGGCGATCAGGCCAAGGTTCACGACGGCGAATTTCTTGCGGTTCGGCTTGTTGAAGCCGCGCTTCGGCAGGCGCTGGTACAGCGGCATCTGGCCGCCCTCGTACCCGTTGATCGCCACGCCCGAACGGGACTTCTGACCCTTGATACCACGGCCGGCAGTCTTGCCTTTGCCAGAGCCGGGGCCACGGCCCACACGCATGCGCTTTTTATTGGCGCCGGGATTGTCCCGGAGTTCGTTCAGTTTCATTGTCGCTTCTCCTTGCCGGATGCGGCCCCCAGCGACGGATGGGCCGACCTCGGCGTTTCTTCGATTGTCGGATTCGGGCCCCCTCGGGACCACCGGAGGCGTATAGACGGGATCGGCGGGGCGTTCAAGGGCTCGGGAAACAGACGGGGCGACCGTTCAGGCCGCCCCTTCCGTAGCCTGCGGGGAGGATCAGTAGATCGTGTCGATCGACTGGCCAAGCGCCATGGCGCCGGCATATTCGGTCTGGATTTCCTTCTGCAGCGGGTGATAGCGCGCCGCCTGAATGTCGCGGAACAGTCGCTCCAGCTCGGCCTTGCGGTAAAAGCCCGCGCCGCCCGCCAGTTCCATCGACTTCTCGACGCAGCGGATCGCGTTCTCCTCGACCAGCCGGCGACCCGTCATCACCTGATTCACGGTTTCCGCCGAGGGCGCGTTCAGGTCCACCGTGGCGATCATGTGCTGGTGCGCCAGCCGACAGGCCGTCAGCGCCGTGTCCATCTCGCCCGCACGGGCGCGCGTCACCGGCGATGCGGTGCGGCCCGAGGCGATGCCGACCGCGATGTCGCGGGCGCGTTCGGCGACGCCAAGATAGGCGGCGTAGATCAGCGGGAAGGCGATGGTGCCCAGCATGAAGAACAGCGGATGCCATTGCCCGGCGGGGCGCTTCACCGGCACCTTGTCGGCGGGGACGAACAGACCGTCGATCATCACGTCGTGCGATCCGGTCGCCCGCATGCCCAGCGTGTGCCACGTGTCGAGGACGGACACCTCGGGCGCGGCCATCGGACAGGGGAAGTGGATGACCTTCGCGCCGTCGTCTTCGTCGACCACCGCCGAGGTCATCAGGATATCGCCCGCCGGTGCGCCCGAGACGAACATCTTGCGGGCGGTAACCTTGTAGCCGCCTTCGACCGCCACCGCCTTGCCCGAGCCGCCGATCCAGTCGCCGCCGCCCGAGGACAGCAGGACAAGGCGCTCGGCGGCGATGCGCTTCAGCAGCGGTTCGACCATCGGGACGGCGGCAGGCTGGTGGTGCCAGCGCCATGCCGGGAAGGCGACCTGATGCGAGTGCATCGAAAAGGCCAGCGCGGTCGAACTGCACCCATGCGCGAGGCGACGAATGATGTCGCAAAGGGCGCGTACATCTGCGCCGCCGCCGCCGAGTGCTTCGGGGACACCTGCGGTGATCAGGCCCTCGGACTTCAATTGATCGTAGTGGCTGGCGACGAAACAGTCGCCGCTATCGTTCTCGGCGGCGGATTTCGCGAAGCCGGCGGCAAGCCGGTCTGCGATCGCGCCAAAATCCTTGCGGGCCGTGGTGGCGTCCTGCGCCGGTGCGTCCATGATAGTCATTTCGGTTCTCCCAATATCTGAATTCGATAAGGGGAGAATCGCAGGAGAAACCGAATTGCGATAGTTCAGGAACTGTACCAGCGTGGCGAGGCCCCCTTCCGGACCCCTTGTTTCTTTGGTCGAAATGGCCCCGCGCGAACCGGACCACTTCTGTTTCGGAACCTGCGGGCGCGGCGGGCCGAACCGGTGGCCCTAGGCCTCGTCAGCGCCGGGAATCAGGCTTGCGCCGTCGCGGCTGCCGGTCGGGCCGCCCATGCCACCGTCCGGCGGAGGGCCACCGGCGGTCTCACCCCCCGGGGGCGGACCCGACGGACGGTCGCCGCCGGGCATGCCGACATCCTGCGACACGGCATCGGGGCTGACCCCGACGATCAACTGCACGACATAGCCGTCCGACTGTTCCTTCACGTCGGCGAAGGCGGCATAGCTGGCCTGCTGGGCGATCCCGTCGATCGAGTTCACCGTATCGCGGGTGCCGTCACGCAGGTAGGGCATGGCGTGATCGTAAAGGTATTCCGACAGCGCGTCCGGGAAGAAGATCTGCCCGGTGAGGATGTTGGTCTCGTCCAGCCAGACCTTGTAATGAATATGGGTCGTGCGGCCCCGGTACCAGCCGGGGTAGATCGTATCGAACTCGACCAGCCCGGTGTCGTCCGCCATCTGGGTGCCCCGCAGGAAGGTCTCGCCCGTTTCGCTGGACTGACCGGCCTCGCCGCCCCCGAAGGAGGAATAGACCCCTTGCGCGTCGCAGTGCCAGACGTCGACCCGCGCGCCGGGGATCGGGGCGCAGGAGGCATCGACGACCTGCATGCGCAGCAGAACCGGCACGCCTTCACGATCCTCGCGGATATCGCGGCGCACCAGCACATCGTCGAGGTAATAAGGACCTTCGGTCACCTCGGGCATGACCGAACAGACGTCGGTGTCCGGCAACAGGTAGGGCGTATCCTGTGCAAGCAGCGCGCGGGGCAGCATGGTGCCGGTGGCGGTGACCGCGATGCCGACAAGGGCGCCGCGGCGGCTGATGGGTTTGGTCAGGGACATGACCGCTCCTTTCGATTTCTGTCTTCGGGGGTCTAACGCGCCAAAACCCGCATTCCGTCGCAGAAAGGTCCGCGTGGCGATATGCACCCCGCACATGGCTCCATGCTCTTCTTTAGAATTGATCTAAATCAAAGCTTGAAGGCGTGAAGCGCATAGCCTCGGGCGGGCGCGCGAACGGTTCCGACTCGGGAGATCCAGATGAGATCCAAACTCGCCGTCCTTGCCGCGACCACAGCCTTGGCGACCGGTTCGTTCGCCACCACGGCCGCTGCACAGGAAACTACAACAGAAGAGCTACGCGAATGGGCGCTGGAGATGTTCCAGCCCCTGCCCTCTACAACACCAGCCATCGCCGACAACCCCGCCTCGCCCGAGAAGGTCGAGCTGGGCAAGGCCCTGTATTTCGACCCGCGCATGTCGGCTTCGGGGGTGTTTTCTTGCTACTCTTGCCACAACCTCGCGACCGGGGGTGACGACAACCTCGAAACGTCGGTGGGCCACGGCTGGCAGAAGGGTCCGCGCAACGCGCCCACGGTGCTGAACGCCGTGCTCAATATCGCCCAGTTCTGGGATGGCCGCGCCAGCGACCTGAAGGAACAGGCCAAGGGCCCGGTTCAGGCCGGTGTCGAAATGGCCAACACGCCGGACAACGTGGTCGCGATGCTGAACTCGATGCCGGCTTACGTGTCGATGTTCGAAGCGGCATTCCCTGACGAGACTGACCCCGCAAGCTTCGACAACATGGCGAAAGCGATCGAGGTCTTCGAGGCCACGCTGATCACGCCCGCACCGTTCGACGCGTGGCTGAATGGTGACGATGCCGCGCTTGACGCCGACGCGACCGCGGGGCTCGAACTGTTTATGGACAAGGGCTGTATCGCCTGCCACGCCGGCGTGAACCTTGGCGGGCAGGATTACTACCCCTTCGGCCTTGTCGAGAAACCGGGCGCCGACGTTTTGCCCGAGGGTGACAAGGGCCGGTTCGCGGTCACGGAAACCGTGGATGACGAGTATGTGTTCCGCGCCGCGCCGCTGCGCAACATCGGCGTGACCGCGCCCTACTTCCACTCCGGCAAGGTCTGGGATCTGGAAACGGCGGTGGAAATCATGGCGGAAAGCCAGTTGGGCGAGCCGGTAACCGAGGAAGAAGCCGGGCTTATCGTCGCTTTCCTGCAATCGCTGACCGGCGAGGTGCCGGATGTGACGGTGCCGGTGCTGCCGCCCGAAACCGCCGACACGCCACGACCGGTCTACATGCAGTAGCCCTGCCTTAACGATCCGCATGGGTCCGGACCTTGTCCGGGCCCACGCTTGCCGTTCGGCGTATCAGGGAACCCGGCGCGGTTCGTGGGCGAAGATCGACAGCTTCAGCCAGCCCTGCACCTGCCGCGCGAGGGTCGGATCGCCTTCGATTTCGATGCTGCCCGCGTCGAGCTCTTCTGACAGTTTCGACAGCCCCATCCACACCGACGTCATCGCGCGCAGGTCGGCGTCGATCAGCACGTCGACCTCGTGGCCCGGATCGTCGCGGCACAGGTCGATGGCCTCTGGCTCGACCAACAGCCACCAGTCCTGCAGCAGACGGTCGAGGCCGCGATACTGGAACTGAATCGTACAGCGCGCGGCGGGCCTCGGATCCGGTTCGAAGTTGCGGCGGATGTCCCACATCAGCAGGGACGGATCGAGATTGCGCAGGGACAGACGCGACTCGACCCAGCGCTGGCCCCAATTCCCGATGCCGACGATCAGGGGGCGCAGTTCCTCGCCTGCTTCGGTCAGCCGGTACTCGGCCTTGCCGCCCTCGCCGGGGACGGTCTGGACGACACCGGCAAGCTCCAGCTCTTTCAGCCGTTTCGATAGTAGCGACGGCGACATCTTGGGCACGCCGCGCCGGATGTCGTTGAAACGGGTGCTGCCGCACAAAAGCTCGCGGACCACCAACGGTGTCCAGCGGGTGCAGAACACCTCGGACGCCATCGCGACCGGGCAGAACTGGCTGTAGAGGTTGGCGACTTCCATGCGGCACCTCCCCCGCAGAAACGCGGTTGACCCTTGGTCAACCTACGCCGCACCTGCGCAATGGCGCAACAGCGATGCCGCTTATTGGCCCGTGACGTTGATCACGCCCACCGCGTCGAAGCCGCTGAGGACCGAATCCACCGCGACGGTGGCAAGAATGATGCCCATCACCCGGCTGACGATGTTGGCGCCGGTGTTCCCGATCAGGCGCTTCAGCGGCGAGGCCAGCAGCAACACGCTGAGCGTCACGCCCAGCACCAGCAAAAGCAGGCCGCCGGTGATCACCTGATCGTGGATCGAGTGGCGGTGATTGTCGGTCAGGATCACCACCGCCAGCATCGCGCCGGGCGACGCGATGGACGGCATCGCAAGCGGATAGACCGCGCCGGCGAGATGGTCCTTTTCGGCGGCTTCGATCTCTTTCTCCGATTTCGACTCGCCGAAGATCATGGTCATCGCGAACAGGAACAGGATGATCCCGCCCGCAATCTGGAAAGACCCAAGCCCCAGCCCCAGCCCTTCCAGCAGCAACTGCCCCGCAACGAGGAACAGCAACAGCACCCCCGCGGCCACCAGCACCGCGCGCACGGCGATCCGCCAGTGCAGCCGTTCCGGCACGCCCTGAGTCGCGAAATAGAACACCGGCAGCGTCCCGATCGGGTCGATCACCACGAACAGCGTGATGAACTCGCGAACCAGAGCGGCGAGGCTGAGTTCCGGCAAGGGCGGCTCCTTTCAGGGGCGGGTGACTGATCGTTTTTCGGGCGCTTCCGCGCGCCGGATGAACCACGACACGCGTCCGCAGTCTAGCGCGATTGCACCGCCCGGCGACAGGTGGTTTACCAGTCCCATTAGATGTCGCTGCTGCCCCTTTTTACGCGACGGAATACCCCTTTTTCTTGCTCTGCTCGGGAATCGCTTTGAAACTGCCCCTTCTCCGTCTCATTCCAATGTTTCGTTCCGCCGATAACAAAGCGGAGTCGACCATGTCAAAAGGCTGGACGATCAACGAAAGTGATGACTGGTGGGTCCAGATGACCGCCGTCACGGCGGCAGAGCCCGCCCACCTGAACGCCATCGCGCAGACGCGCGACTGGGCGCTGGAGGACGAGGGTCAGCAAAAGGTGCTGCTGACCATGGCCGCACACCCTGCCCTGTCGCTGGTGTCGGCGGTGTACCTGTACCAGATGTTCCCGGTGGCGGAGCTTTCCGAGCCGGCGTCGGACGACGCCGAGCGGCGGATGCGGGCCGGTATGCTGTCTGTCCCGACCGCGCTGCGGGACGGGATGCGAAAAAACGCCTACAAGCATGACCCCGACGGGTTCGTGGATCTCGACCGTTGTGCCGGCGTGGTTGCCTTTGCCGACGGGCTGGAACGGGACGACACGGGCGAGTGGTCGGTGCCGGAACAGGCCGTGCGCCAAGCCGCGGCGCTGATCCGGTGGCGCAGCGCGCTGCGTCGGCCCTCTTGTGCCGTCGGCGCCGGGGTCCAGCACGACGCCCGAAGCGACCGGGCCGCCTGGAAACGGCGCGAGCCTGACGTGAAAGCCTACCTGCGGTCGCCGCTGCGGGGGCGTGTTCGTCTGCACCCGACGCATCCGCTGGCCTACGTAGAGCGCATGTTCATCAAAGGCCGCCAAAGCGCCGACCCGTCCGAGCGGAACCGCCAGCCCTGACGGCCAATAGACCCGATCCAGACCGAGCGAAAAACGAAAAACGCCGCGGATGAACCGCGGCGTTTTCAATTCTTCAAGATGCGAAGGTCGGCTTAGCCGCGCTCTTCGACGATCTCCACAAGGTGGGGGATCTTGGCGACCATGCCGCGGATCGCGGGGGTGTCTTCCAGTTCCCGGGTCTTGTGCATCTTGTTGAGGCCCAGCCCGATCAGCGTCTTGCGCTGGACTTCGGGGCGACGGATCGGCGAGCCGATCTGCTTAACAACGATGGTCTTGGCCATGGATCAAGCCTCCTCGGCGACTTGCGACGATTCCTGCGGCACGTCGTCCCGCTTGGGCAGGATGTCGGCCACTTTCTTGCCGCGGCGCTGCGCAACCTGACGGGGGCTGGATTCGCTTTTCAGCCCGTCGATGGTCGCACGGATCATGTTGTAGGGGTTCTGGGTGCCGATCGACTTGGCGACGACGTCCTGAACGCCCAGCATCTCGAACACGGCGCGCATCGGACCACCGGCGATGATACCGGTACCGGCGGGCGCGGTGCGCATGACGACGCGGCCAGCGCCGTGACGGCCGAAGACGTCATGGTGCAGGGTGCGGCCTTCGCGCAGCGGCACGCGGATCATTTGGCGCTTGGCTTGCTCGGTGGCTTTACGGATGGCCTCGGGGACCTCCTTGGCCTTGCCCTTGCCAAAGCCGACGCGGCCCTTCTGGTCGCCCACGACGACGAGCGCGGCGAAACCGAAACGCTTACCGCCTTTGACGGTCTTCGAAACGCGGTTGATCGCGACAAGGCGATCGGCGAATTCCGGAGCTTCATCGCGCTCGCGACGGTTGCCCCGCTGGTTGGGTTCTCTGGCCATGCGGCCTCCTTGTACGTGGCGCACCGGGCGCCGGTCAGATCCAATCCAGGTGAGCCGTTGGCTCCCGGATCATCGGGGCGGACAAGCCGCCCGCATAGGTCGAAGGGCGCGCAAGACGCGCGCCCGCCGTGATCAGAACTTCAGGCCGCCTTCGCGGGCCGCATCGGCCAGCGCTTTGACCTTGCCGTGAAACAGGAAGCCACCACGGTCGAAGTAGCATTCCTCGACACCGGCTTTCTTGGCGCGCTCGGCAATCGCGGAACCCACCTTGGCGGCGGCTTCGACGTTGTTGCGGCCCACGACACCCAGGTCCTTCTCCATCGACGAAGCCGAAGCCAGGGTCACGCCCTGAACGTCGTCGATCAGCTGGACGCTGATGTTCTTGTTCGAACGATGAACCGACAGGCGCACGCGCCCGGCGTTCATCTTGCGAAGCTTGTTCCGGACGCGCAGACGGCGCTTCTGGAACAGTTCCCGTTTGGAAAGTGCCATTTATCCGGTCCTTACTTCTTCTTACCTTCCTTGCGGAAGATATATTCGTCTTTGTACTTGATGCCCTTGCCCTTGTAGGGCTCCGGCTTCCGCCACTCGCGAATCTTCGCCGCGACTTCGCCGACACGCTGCTGATCGTTGCCTTCGACAATGATCTCGGTCGGTTTCGGCGTGGTGACCGTGATGCCCTCGGGGACATCGAAGTTCACCTCGTGGCTGAGGCCGAGCGACAGTTTCAGGACGTTGCCCTGAGCCTGCGCACGATAGCCGACGCCGTTGATCTCGAGCTCTTTCTTGAAGCCCTCGGTCACGCCGGTCACCAGGTTCGCGACCTGGGTGCGGGACATCCCCCACTGCTGCTTGGCACGCTTGGAGCTGCCGCGCGGAGTGACGGTGACGGTGTTGTCCTCGACCGCGATGTTCACATCATCGGTCGCGGTGAAGCTGCGGGTGCCTTTCGGCCCCTTCACTTCAACGGTCTGGCCGGACACCTTGGCTTCTACGCCAGAGGGCAGCTCGACCGGTTTTTTCCCAATACGAGACATCAGCCCCTCCTTAGAAGACCGTGCAAAGCACCTCGCCGCCAACGTTCTGGCTGCGGGCGTTTGCATCCGACATCACGCCTTTCGACGTGGAGACGATCGAGACGCCGAGACCCTGACGGACCTGCGGGACGTCCTTGACGCTCATGTAGACCCGGCGACCGGGCTTGGAGACGCGCTTGAGTTCACGAATGACCGGGGTGCCTTCGTAGTACTTCAGGCTGATTTCGATGGCCGGGTGGCCGTCGACGGTCGTCGTGGGTTCGTAGCCGCGGATGTAACCTTCGTCGGTCAGCACATCCAGGACCCAGGCACGCAGTTTCGAGGCGGGGGTGACCACGGTGGATTTGCCGCGCAGTTGCGCGTTCCGGATCCGGGTCAGCATATCTCCGAGAGGATCGTTCATTTCATACCCTCCTTACCAGCTCGACTTGACCATGCCGGGGATCTGCCCGGCGGAGCCCAGTTCACGCAGCATGATCCGCGAGACCTTCAGCTTACGGTAGTAAGCGTGCGGACGTCCGGTCAGCTGGCAACGGTTGTGAAGACGGGTGGCCGAGCTGTTGCGCGGCAGTTTGGCAAGCTTCAGGGAAGCGCGGAAACGCTCTTCCATCGGCTTGGATTCGTCGTTCACGATCTCTTTCAGCGAGGCGCGTTTGGCGGCGTACTTGTCCACCAGCTTCTGGCGCTTCTTCTCGCGTTCGATCATTGCTTTCTTAGCCATGATGTGTCGCTCCTTAAGCGGTGAACGGCATGTTGAAGTGCTTCAACAGCGCCTTTGCTTCCGCGTCGTTCGACGCGTTGGTGGTGATGATGATGTCCATGCCCCAGACCTCGTCGACCTTGTCGAAGTCGATTTCGGGGAACACGATGTGTTCCTTGAGGCCCATCGCAAAGTTGCCACGGCCGTCGAACGACGGCTTCACGCCGCGGAAGTCGCGGACGCGCGGCAGCGCGATGGTGATCAGGCGATCCAGGAATTCGTACATCTGGTCACCGCGCAGGGTGACTTTCGCGCCCAGCGGCATGTCTTCACGAACGCGGAAGCCGGCGATGGACTTCTTGGCGATCGTGGTGACGGCCTTCTGACCGGCGATCTTGGTCAGGTCTTCCTGAGCCGATTTCGCCTTCTTCGAGTCCTTCACGGCCTCGGCGCCACAGCCGATGTTCAGAACGATCTTCTCCAGCGAGGGGATCTGCATGTCGTTCTTGTAGCCGAACTCTTCCTTCATCGCGCCACGGATGGTGTCGCGGTAAAGGGTGCGCAGGCGGGGGGTGTAGTTCGCAGCGTCCAGCATCAGATCACGTCTCCCGTGGTCTTGGCGAAGCGGACTTTCTTGCCGTCTTCCATCTTGAAGCCGACGCGGGTCGCTTTGCCGTTTGCATCGAGGAAAGCCAGGTTCGACAGGTCGATGGGCATCGCCTGCGGACGACGGCCGCCCTGCGTGGTCTGGGTCTGCTTGGTGTGGCGGATCGCGACGTTGATGCCTTCGACCACGGCCTTACCGGCTTTCGGGTCGACAGAGACGATCTCGCCTTCCTTGCCCTTGTCCTTGCCGGACAGGACGACGACCTTGTCGCCTTTTTTCAGTTTAGCGGCCATCTTACAGCACCTCCGGGGCGAGCGAGATGATCTTCATGAAGTTCTTGGCACGCAGTTCGCGCACAACCGGCCCGAAGATACGGGTACCAACCGGCTCACCTGCGTTGTTCAGGATCACGGCGGCGTTGCGGTCAAAGCGGATGGCGGTGCCGTCTTCACGACGGACTTCCTTGGCGGTGCGCACGACGACGGCCTTACGGACGTCACCTTTCTTAACGCGGCCGCGCGGGATGGCTTCCTTCACGGAGACGACGATGATGTCGCCCACCGAAGCGTACTTACGCTTGGAACCACCCAGGACCTTGATGCACTGAACTTTCCGGGCACCGGAGTTGTCAGCGACATCCAGATTGGTCTGCATCTGGATCATTTGGTTTCTCCCGACCTATGGGGGTTGGTCTTGTTCTACCCCCCAGGGTTTCGATCAAACCGGATGGTGGGACCTTAGGCGGTCACCACCTCCCAGCGTTTCGACTTCGAGACCGGCGGGCATTCTTGAATGCGCACGGTATCGCCGACCTTGAATTGGTTTTCCGGATCGTGAGCCCGGTACTTCTTGGACTTCCGAACGGTCTTGTGCAGCAGCGGGTGCTTGAAGCGACGCTCGACCGAGACGGTGACCGTCTGGTCGTTCTTGTCCGAGGTGACGGTGCCTTGCAGGATACGTTTGGGCATAGTCTTACGCCTCCGACGCGGCGGCCGCCGCTTTTTCGTTCAGGATGGTCTTAACGCGCGCAACGTCGCGCTTCACCGAGCGCATGCGCGCGGTGCTTTCGAGTTGGCCCGAAGCCTGCTGAAAGCGCAGGTTGAAGGCTTCTTTCTTGAGATCGGACAGCTGATCGCGCAGCTGGTCCGGCGTCTTGTCACGCAGTTCCTTGGCATCAAGTGCCATGTCGTCTTCCTTTCAACATCACCGGAGCGCCCCTTGGCCGGGTTACGCTGATTCCGGTGGAGTTCGTGATAGAGCGGCCCCATTACGCCCCGAGGGCGTGTTTGGCAACCCCCTTGGCGGGGAATGCGGGTGTTTTGACCAATCTGGCTAAGGCGCAGAGGTCTGGTGCCGTCCGCCCCGCCCCCGTGGGGCCGTGCTGCACTTCGCACGATCACCCCAGCTTTTGCATCGGGGCGAGATGGTACGCGGGCACTTTCCGGCTTCGCCGGACCGGCGCTTATTCCCACTTATAGTTGAAGCTCACCGAGATCCGGTCGTCTTCCGACATATTCATCGGCACCTCGTGCCGCAGCCAGCTTTCCCACAGCAGCACGTCGCCAACGGCGGGCTTCACGTAGATGAATGGCTTCAGGTCCTCGTCCGCGCCCTTCAACCGCGTCGGCGCGGCCATCATCATCGGCAGGCGCGGGTCTTCCAGCTTCAGGGCGGACGTCCCTTCCGGCATCGCGACATAGGTCGTGCCCGAGATCACCGAATGCGGATGTATGTGGCTCGAATGGGTCCCGCCCTCGGGCAGGATGTTGATCCAAAGGTCTTCCAGCACCAGCGCCTTGTCGCCCAGATCGAAGGCAAGGTTCTCGGCAAACGCCGCGACGTGGGCGTCGAGGCACTTCACGACGTCCGCGAAGATGGGGAACCGCCACGGCAGATCGGTCAGCGAGGCATAAGAGGTATAGCCGGGATAGTCGTTCTTCTCGCACCACTCCTGCCCCGCCTCGTCATCCTCGGCGATGGTGTAGCACGACGCCAGCAACTCGTCCTGGTCGACGGCCCCGCCAAGATCGGACAGGCCGGCCTGGTACAGGCGCGTGGCGAAGAGAGAGCGGATCGTGAACATGGCGGCCTCATGGGTTCGGGTCGGGACGATCCATAGGCGATGCGCCCACAAAAGGAAAAGGGCGGGATTACCCCGCCCTTCCGATATTTCGTAGGATGGGGTTCTACCCCATCCCCGCTTACCAGTCTTCGCGCTGAACGATACGCGACTTGATCGGCAGCTTCATCGCGGCAAGGCGCAGGGCCTCGCGGGCGATCGGCTCCGACACACCGTCGAGTTCGAACATCACGCGGCCGGGCTTGACCTTGCAGGCCCAGTAATCGACCGAACCCTTACCTTTACCCATCCGGACTTCGGTGGGCTTCGAGGTCACCGGGGTATCCGGGAAGATCCGGATCCAGACACGGCCCTGACGCTTCATGTGACGCGTCATGGCACGACGAGCGGCCTCGATCTGGCGGGCGGTGATGCGCTCGGGCTGGATGGCCTTAAGACCAAACGTGCCGAAGTTCAGGTCGGAACCGCCCTTGGCTTCGCCACGGATCCGGCCCTTGTGCATCTTGCGGAATTTTGTGCGCTTCGGTTGCAGCATCTCTCAAACTCCTCAGTTGCGACGATCGCGGTCGCGACCACCGCCGGCGCCACGGGGCGCGGGACCTTCCTGGAGCTCCGCCTGACGACGATCGCGAGCCGACGGGTCGTGCTCCATGATCTCGCCTTTGAAGATCCAGACCTTGATGCCGATGATGCCGTAGGGCGTTTCGGCTTCGACGGTCGCATAGTCGATGTCGGCGCGCAGGGTGTGCAGCGGCACACGGCCTTCGCGATACCACTCGGTCCGGGCGATCTCGGCGCCGCCAAGGCGGCCCGCGACGTTGACCCGGATGCCCAGGGCACCCATCCGCATCGAGTTCTGCACCGCGCGCTTCATGGCGCGACGGAACGAGACACGACGCTCCAGCTGCTGAGCGATCGAGTCGGCCACCAGACGGGCGTCCAGCTCGGGCTTGCGAACCTCGACGATGTTGAGGTGCAGCTCGCTGTCGGTCATCTTCGCCAGCTTCTTGCGCAGGGTTTCGATATCGGCGCCTTTTTTGCCGATGATCACGCCCGGACGCGCAGTGTGGACGGTCACCCGGCACTTCTTGTGCGGGCGCTCGATGATGACGCGGCTGACGCCGGCCTGCTTGCATTCCTTCTCGATGAACTCACGGATCGCGACGTCTTCGAGCAGGAGGTTGCCGTAGTCTTTGGTGTCGGCGTACCAGCGGCTGTCCCAGGTGCGGTTCACCTGCAGACGCATGCCGATCGGATTGACTTTATGACCCATTAGGCTTGCTCCTCGACCTGGCGGACCTTGATGGTAAGCTCCGAGAACGGCTTGTGGATCTTGCCGAACCGGCCACGTGCCCGCGGACGGCCACGCTTCATGATCAGGTTCTTACCGACCCAGGCTTCGGCGACGATGAGTTCATCGACGTCCAGGCCGTGGTTGTTCTCGGCGTTGGCGATCGCGGACTGAAGGCATTTCTTCACGTCCTCGGCGATCCGCTTGCGGCTGAAGGTCAGGTCGTTCAGAGCCTTGTCGACCTTCTTGCCACGGATCATCGCCGCAACCAGGTTCAGTTTCTGCGGGGAAGTACGCAGCATGCGCAGCTTCGCCATCGCTTCGTTCTCCGCCACGCGGCGCGGATTCTTTTCCTTACCCATGACGCTTACTTCCTCTTGGCTTTCTTGTCGGCCGCGTGACCGTAGTAGGTCCGCGTCGGCGAGTATTCACCGAACTTCTGGCCGATCATGTCTTCGGTGACCAGCACGGGAATGTGCTTCTTGCCGTTGTAGACGCCAAAGGTGAGGCCCACGAACTGCGGCAGGATGGTCGAACGACGCGACCAGATCTTGATGACTTCATTGCGGCTCGATTCACGAGCCTTCTCGGCCTTCTTGAGGACATAAGAGTCGACAAAGGGGCCTTTCCAAACTGCACGTGCCATGAATTAGCGCCCCTTCTTCCTGGCGTGACGGCTGCGAATGATGAGCTTCGACGACGCCTTCTTGCGGCTGCGGGTCTTCGCACCCTTGGTCGGCTTGCCCCACGGGGTCACCGGGTGACGACCGCCCGAAGTCCGGCCTTCACCACCGCCGTGGGGGTGATCGATCGGGTTCATGACGACACCGCGGACGGAGGGACGCTTGCCATAGTGACGCATCCGGCCCGCTTTACCGAAGTTCTGGTTCGAGTTGTCGGGGTTCGACACGGCACCGACGGTGGCCATGCATTCCTGGCGGACCATGCGCAGTTCGCCCGAGGACAGGCGGATCTGAGCGTAGCCACCGTCACGGCCGACGAACTGGGCATAGGTGCCCGCGGCGCGCGCGATCTGGCCGCCCTTGCCGGGCTTCATCTCGACGTTGTGGACGATGGTACCGATCGGCAGGCCCGAGAACGGCATCGCGTTGCCCGGCTTGATGTCGGCCTTCGCCGCGGCGATCACCTTGTCGCCGACGCCAAGACGCTGCGGGGCCAGGATGTAGGCCTGCTCGCCATCGGTGTACTGCACCAGCGCGATGAACGCGGTACGGTTGGGGTCATATTCGATGCGGACGATCACGCCTTCGACGTCAAACTTGTTCCGTTTGAAGTCGACGATGCGGTAGAGCCGCTTCGCTCCGCCACCACGGCGGCGCTGGGTAATACGTCCGGTGTTGTTCCGGCCGCCCTTCTTGGTCAGACCCTCGGTGAGGGACTTGACAGGACGTCCTTTCCACAGCTCCGAACGGTCGATCAGCACCAGCCCGCGCTGGCCCGGCGTCGTCGGCTTGTACGACTTGAGTGCCATGCTTTCTGTCTTCCGTTTAGCAATGCAGACCTTTGCGGCCCGCTATGTTTGGGCGCTTCGTTATGTGGATGAAGCGCCGAGGTATAGGGCCCCGAAGGTCCCCGGTTTTCTGTTCTTGCGAACAAATACAAAGCCCCGGACGAATCCGGGGCGTTGCGGATGACCCCCTTTAAGGAAAGTGCCCCCGGGGGTCAAGGCCAATGCGGGTGGGCTGCCCTGGCCGGCCGGGCCTCAGCCGCCCGACATCTCGCGGCGGCGCATCGGCATCGCGTCGATCGTAGCGAACAGCGCGTCCGGGCTGACCGGCTCGGCGCTGTTGATCTTCACGCCACCGTCCTTGCCGACCAGAACCATTGCGAAGCCGTCGACCTCCAGCCCCTGCCGGATCGCGCCCTGCTGTTCGGGCGCCGTGTCGGTCAGCACGACAATGTCCCGGTCTTCCAGCGCCGGGGCCACTGCCGCCAGTTGGTCGCGCGCAGCGGTATAAGTGCCGTCATCTTCGCCCGCGCCGAACAGCAGAACGACCCGCTTGTCCCACCGATAGCTGTTCAGATCGGAGACTGCCGGATCGAGGGGGCGGAAGATCTCCGGCCCGCTGGATTGCGCCGCGGCGGCAGAGGCCAGCGTGGTTGCGCCAAGCGCGATGGCGAGAGGAGTAAGAAGTGTACGGAAGGCGGGCATGTTGGTGTCTCCGGGTGTCTGTGTGTCTTGGGTTCCCTTGGTCTACGCATGATGGGCGGTTTGCGTTCAATCATCTCACGGCGGGTTGAAGATGTGGTGTGTCGGGACTGGTCGGTGTTCGCGCCGGGGATGGGGTGTAACCCCATCCTACGGGGCATCCATCAAGGGCCGCGCTTCCAGAACAAAATCGCCGCTCGGACACAGGAACGAAAAAGGGCCCCCGCAGTTGCGAGGGCCCTTTCTAATCCGTTGGGTGGGTTTTCAGCCCACCGACCGGTTCAAAGACCGGTCGACACGTCGATCGTGTTGCCCTCTTCGAGGGTCACGTAGGCTTTCTTGACGTCTTTCCGCTTGCCGGGACGGCCGCGGAAGCGCTTGACCTTGCCTTTGGTGATGGTGGTGTTGACCGCCTTCACCTTGACACCGAACAGGCCTTCGACCGCTTCGCGGATCTGCGGCTTGGTCGAGGCCATCGCCACTTCGAAGACAACCGCGTTGGCTTCGGAAGCCATGGTCGCTTTCTCGGTGATGATCGGCTTGCGGATCACGTCGTAGAGTTCTGCTTTGCTCATTTCAGGCGAGCCTCCAGGGCTTCGACACCGGCTTTCGTGATCACCAGGGTGTCACGGCGCAGGATGTCGTACACGTTGGCACCGACCGAGGGCAGCACGTCGAGACCGTCGATGTTCGCCGCGGCGCGGGCAAAGCCCTCGTTCACGGTCGCACCATCGATGATCAGCGCGCGCTTCCAGCCCAGCGACTTGATCTGCTTGGCCAGCGCGGCGGTCTTGCCCTCGGACTCGGCGGAGTCGAGGATGACCAGCGAACCTTCCTTGAGCTTCGCCGACAGCGCGTGCTTCAGACCCAGCTTGCGGAATTTCTTCGGCAGGTCGTGGGCGTGGCTGCGCGGGGTCGGACCCTTGTAGATACCACCCTTCCGGAAGATCGGCGCGTTGCGGTCACCGTGGCGAGCGCCGCCGGTGCCTTTCTGGCGGTAGATCTTCTTGGTCGAATAGCTGGTCTCGGACCGGGTCTTGACCTTGTGCGTGCCCTGCTGGTCACGCGCGCGCTGCCAGCGCACGACGCGGTGCAGGATGTCGGCGCGGGGCTCCAGGCCGAAGATCTCGTCATCGAGATCCACGGAACCGGCAGCGGCGCCATCCAGTTTGAGGACGTCGGTCTTCATTTCTCTTCGCCTCCTTCCGAAGCGGCGTCGTCACCACCTTCGGACTTCTCGGCCTCGATCGAGGCTTCGGCTTCTTTCAGCGCGGCTTCCTCGGCGGCGGCCTGCTCGGCGGCAAGGCGTTCGGCTTCGGCTGCCTCGGCGGCGGCGGCTTCCTCAGCGGCCTGAGCGGCGAGACGCTCGGCTTCCTCGGCGGCCGACTTCAGCGCGGCGGGATAGATCACGTTCTCGGGCGTCGGCTTCTTCACCGCGTCCTTGATGGTGACCCAGCCACCCTTGTGGCCCGGCACGGCGCCCTTGACCATGATCAGGCCACGGTCGGCGTCGGTCTTGACGACCTGCAGGTTCTGCGTGGTCACGCGGGCAGCGCCCATGTGGCCGGCCATCTTCTTGCCTTTGAACACGCGACCCGGGTCCTGACACTGACCGGTCGAGCCGTGCGAACGGTGGCTGATCGACACACCGTGCGAGGCGCGCAGACCACCGAAGTTGTGGCGTTTCATGGCACCGGCGAAGCCTTTACCGATCGAAGTTCCCGACACGTCGACGAACTGACCTTCGAAGTAATGGTTCGCGGTGATTTCCTCGCCCACGTTGATCAGGTTCTCGGGGGCAACCCGGAACTCGGCGATCTTCCGCTTCGGTTCGACCTTGGCGGCGGCGAAGACGCCACGCATCGGGGCCGAGGTCCGCTTGGCCTTGGCGGTTCCGGCACCAAGCTGAACGGCGCTGTAGCCGTCCTTCTCGACGGTGCGCGTCGCCACGACCTGCAGCTTGTCCAGCTGCAGAACGGTGACCGGCACCTGCTTGCCGTCTTCCTGGAAGATACGGGTCATCCCGACCTTCTTTGCGATAACTCCAGAGCGCAACATTGTCCGTTACCCCCCTTAAACCGAGATCTGCACGTCGACGCCGGCAGCCAGGTCGAGCTTCATCAGCGCGTCCACGGTCTGCGGGGTCGGGTCCACGATGTCCAGAAGGCGCTTGTGGGTACGGATTTCCCACTGGTCGCGCGACTTCTTGTCGACGTGCGGACCGCGCAGAACGGTGAACTTCTCGATCTTGTTCGGCAGCGGGATCGGCCCGCGCACCTGGGCGCCGGTCCGCTTGGCGGTGTTGACGATTTCCTGCGTGCTGGCATCCAGCACACGGTAATCGAACGCCTTCAGGCGGATACGGATGTTTTGGCTTTGAACTGCCATTTTCTTTTCCTTTTCAGTTGAGAGGAGGGGCGGTTCAGCCGCCCCTCTTCGAACCGGTTTCAGCCCGAAGGCCGGTGGTCCGGGCTTTCGGCGACCCCGTGGGGTCGCCCGCCGCCCGTACGGCGAGTTTGCTCAGGCCTGGGCCGTTGCTTACTCGATGATTTCCGACACGACGCCGGCGCCGACGGTGCGGCCGCCTTCACGGATGGCGAAGCGCAGGCCGTTTTCCATCGCGATCGGCGCGATCAGTTCAACCGTGAACGACACGTTGTCGCCCGGCATCACCATCTCGGTGCCGTCGGCCAGGGTCACGGTGCCGGTCACGTCCGTGGTCCGGAAGTAGAACTGCGGACGGTAGTTCGCGAAGAACGGGGTGTGACGGCCACCTTCCTCTTTGGTGAGGATGTAGGCCTCGGCCTTGAACTTCGTGTGCGGCTTCACCGAACCCGGCTTGCAGAGAACCTGGCCACGCTCGACGCCTTCACGGTCGATACCGCGCAGCAGCGCGCCGATGTTGTCGCCGGCTTCACCGCGATCCAGCAGCTTGCGGAACATTTCCACGCCGGTGCAGGTCGTCTTCTTGGTGTCCTTGATGCCGACGATTTCCAGTTCGTCGCCCACGTTCACCACGCCACGCTCGACACGGCCGGTCACAACGGTACCGCGGCCCGAGATCGAGAACACGTCTTCGATCGGCATCAGGAACGGCTGGTCCACAGCACGCTCGGGGGTCGGGATGTACTCATCGACGGCGGCGAGAAGTTCCTTGATCTTCTCTTCACCGATCTCCGGGTTGTCGCCGTTCATGGCGGCCAGAGCCGAACCCGCGATGATCGGAATGTCGTCGCCCGGGAACTCGTACGAGCTCAGCAGTTCGCGAACTTCCATCTCGACCAGCTCGAGCAGTTCCTCGTCGTCCACCTGGTCGACCTTGTTCAGGAACACGACCAGCGCCGGAACGCCGACCTGACGGGCCAGCAGGATGTGCTCGCGCGTCTGCGGCATCGGGCCGTCAGCGGCGTTCACGACCAGGATCGCGCCGTCCATCTGGGCGGCACCGGTGATCATGTTCTTCACGTAGTCGGCGTGGCCGGGGCAGTCGACGTGTGCGTAGTGACGGTTCTCGGTCTCGTATTCCACGTGAGCGGTCGAGATCGTGATGCCGCGGGCCTTCTCTTCCGGCGCGCCGTCGATCTGGTCATACGCACGGAAGTCACCGAAGTACTTCGTGATGGCCGCCGTCAGCGTCGTCTTGCCATGGTCAACGTGGCCAATCGTGCCGATGTTGACGTGCGGTTTGTTACGTTCAAACTTTTCCTTAGCCAT
>NZ_JBNAGE010000002.1:601754-1069672 GCF_049801035.1 Psychromarinibacter sp. S121 | reverse complement strand
TTACTCGATGATTTCCGACACGACGCCGGCGCCGACGGTGCGGCCGCCTTCACGGATGGCGAAGCGCAGGCCGTTTTCCATCGCGATCGGCGCGATCAGTTCAACCGTGAACGACACGTTGTCGCCCGGCATCACCATCTCGGTGCCGTCGGCCAGGGTCACGGTGCCGGTCACGTCCGTGGTCCGGAAGTAGAACTGCGGACGGTAGTTCGCGAAGAACGGGGTGTGACGGCCACCTTCCTCTTTGGTGAGGATGTAGGCCTCGGCCTTGAACTTCGTGTGCGGCTTCACCGAACCCGGCTTGCAGAGAACCTGGCCACGCTCGACGCCTTCACGGTCGATACCGCGCAGCAGCGCGCCGATGTTGTCGCCGGCTTCACCGCGATCCAGCAGCTTGCGGAACATTTCCACGCCGGTGCAGGTCGTCTTCTTGGTGTCCTTGATGCCGACGATTTCCAGTTCGTCGCCCACGTTCACCACGCCACGCTCGACACGGCCGGTCACAACGGTACCGCGGCCCGAGATCGAGAACACGTCTTCGATCGGCATCAGGAACGGCTGGTCCACAGCACGCTCGGGGGTCGGGATGTACTCATCGACGGCGGCGAGAAGTTCCTTGATCTTCTCTTCACCGATCTCCGGGTTGTCGCCGTTCATGGCGGCCAGAGCCGAACCCGCGATGATCGGAATGTCGTCGCCCGGGAACTCGTACGAGCTCAGCAGTTCGCGAACTTCCATCTCGACCAGCTCGAGCAGTTCCTCGTCGTCCACCTGGTCGACCTTGTTCAGGAACACGACCAGCGCCGGAACGCCGACCTGACGGGCCAGCAGGATGTGCTCGCGCGTCTGCGGCATCGGGCCGTCAGCGGCGTTCACGACCAGGATCGCGCCGTCCATCTGGGCGGCACCGGTGATCATGTTCTTCACGTAGTCGGCGTGGCCGGGGCAGTCGACGTGTGCGTAGTGACGGTTCTCGGTCTCGTATTCCACGTGAGCGGTCGAGATCGTGATGCCGCGGGCCTTCTCTTCCGGCGCGCCGTCGATCTGGTCATACGCACGGAAGTCACCGAAGTACTTCGTGATGGCCGCCGTCAGCGTCGTCTTGCCATGGTCAACGTGGCCAATCGTGCCGATGTTGACGTGCGGTTTGTTACGTTCAAACTTTTCCTTAGCCATGGTGGCCTCCTTGTTCTTTTGCGGTGCGCATCATCGCGCACCCTACGGGGTAGGGTGCGTGGTCTCCCACGCACCGCACTTAGGCGTACTTCGACTGGATCTCGTCCGAGATGTTCTGCGGCACCGGTTCATAATGGTCGAACTGCATCGTGAACTGCGCGCGGCCCGAGGACATCGAGCGCAGGTTGTTGATGTAGCCGAACATGTTGGCCAGCGGCACGAAGGCGTTGATGGCGATCGCGTTGCCGCGGTTCTCCTGGCCCTGCACCTGACCCCGGCGGGACGTCAGATCGCCGATGATGTTGCCGGTGTATTCTTCCGGCGTCAGCACCTCGACCTTCATGATCGGTTCCAGAAGCTTGGCGCCGGCTTTCCGCATCCCTTCGCGCATACCCATGCGGGCCGCGATTTCGAAGGCGAGAACGCTGGAGTCAACGTCGTGGAACTTACCGTCGACCAGAGCAACCTTGAAGTCGATCACCGGGAAGCCTGCCAGCGGACCGGAGTCCATGACCGACTTGATGCCCTTCTCGACGCCGGGGATGTATTCCTTCGGCACCGCACCGCCGACGATGCGCGACTCGAAGGAGTAACCTTCGCCCGGCTCGGTCGGGGTGATGATGAGCTTGACCTCGGCGAACTGACCCGAACCACCCGACTGTTTCTTGTGGGTGTAGGTGTGCTCGACCTCTTTCGAGATGGTCTCGCGATAGGCCACCTGCGGCGCACCGATGTTCGCCTCGACCTTGAACTCGCGCTTCAGACGGTCAACCAGGATGTCCAGGTGAAGTTCGCCCATGCCCTTCATGATGGTCTGACCCGACTCGATGTCGGTCTCGACGCGGAAGGACGGGTCTTCGGCGGCAAGGCGCTGCAGACCCTGGGACATCTTCTCCTGGTCGGCCTTCGTCTTCGGCTCGACCGCGATCTCGATAACCGGATCGGGGAAGGTCATGGTTTCGAGGACGACCTGCTTCTGGCTGTCGCAGAGGGTGTCACCGGTGGTGGTCTCTTTCAGACCGGCCAGCGCGATGATGTCGCCCGCGAACGCCTCGTCGATCTCTTCACGGTTGTTCGAGTGCATCATCATCATACGACCGATGCGCTCGCGCTTGCCCTTCGTCGAGTTCGTGATCGAGTCGCCCTTCTTGAGGACGCCCGAGTAGATCCGGGTAAAGGTCAGCGAGCCGACGAACGGGTCGTTCATGATTTTGAACGCGAGGCCCGAGAAGGGCTCGTCGTCGTTGGCGTGACGCGCGATGTTACGCTCTTCCGTTTCGTCGTCCGGCGAGAAGCCCATGTACGGCGGAACGTCAAGCGGACCCGGCAGGAAGTCGACAACGGCGTTCAGCAGCGGCTGGACACCTTTGTTCTTGAAGGCCGAACCACCCAGAACCGGAACGAAGGACAGCGACAGCGTGCCCTTGCGGATCAGTTTCCGCAGGGTCGGGACGTCGGGCTCTTCGCCTTCCAGGTAGGCTTCCATGGCGTCGTCGTCCTGCTCGACGGCGTTCTCGATCAGGGTCGAGCGCCACTCGTCGGCCAGGTCTTTCAGTTCGTCACGGATCGGACCGCGCACCCACGAGGCGCCCAGGTCTTCGCCCTTCCAGACCCACTCTTCCATGGTCACGAGGTCGACGATGCCTTCCAGCTGATCCTCGGCGCCGATCGGGAAGTTCACCGGAACGGGGGTCGCGCCCGTGCGGTCCTTGATCATCTTCACGCAGTTGAAGAAGTCCGCGCCGATCTTGTCCATCTTGTTGACGAACACGATGCGTGGAACCTTGTAGCGGTCAGCCTGACGCCACACGGTTTCGGTCTGCGGCTCGACGCCCGCGTTACCGTCCAGAAGACAGATCGCGCCGTCGAGAACGGCCAGCGAACGCTCCACTTCGATGGTGAAGTCCACGTGGCCGGGGGTGTCGATGATGTTGTAGCGGAACTTGGTGTCCGAGGTGCCTTCCTCGGTCGGATCTTCCTGCCACTGCCAGAACGTCGTCGTGGCAGCAGAGGTGATCGTGATGCCACGCTCCTGCTCCTGTTCCATCCAGTCCATGGTGGCGGCGCCATCGTGAACTTCGCCGATCTTGTGGGACCGGCCGGTGTAGTACAGGATCCGCTCGGTCGTCGTGGTTTTGCCGGCGTCGATGTGCGCCATGATACCGAAGTTACGGTAGCGCTCGAGGGGGTAGTCGCGTGCCATTGGAGGGCCCTTAGATCTGAATTACCAGCGGTAATGGCTGAACGCTTTGTTCGCGTCGGCCATCTTGTGGGTGTCTTCGCGCTTCTTGACGGCAGAACCGCGGCCGTTGACCGCGTCGATCAGCTCGCCAGCAAGGCGTTCTTCCATGGTGTTCTCGTTGCGGGCGCGCGAGGCGGTGATCAGCCAGCGGATCGCCAGCGCTTCACGACGCTCGGGGCGCACCTCGACCGGAACCTGGTAGGTCGCACCACCAACACGGCGGGAGCGGACCTCGACGGCCGGCTTGATGTTGTCCAGCGCCTCGTGGAACACTTCCACGGGAGCTTTCTTCAGCTTGCCTTCAACGCGCTCGAAGGCGTTGTAGACGATGCTTTCCGCGACCGACTTTTTACCGTCGATCATCAGGTTGTTCATGAACTTCGTCAGCACGCGATCGCCATACTTGGCGTCGGGCAGAATCTCGCGTTTTTCAGCAGCGTGACGGCGGGACATCTGTCAGATCCTCTTATTTCGGCTTCTTGGCGCCGTACTTCGACCGGCGCTGCTTACGGTCCTTGACGCCCTGGGTATCCAGAACACCGCGGAGGATGTGGTAACGAACGCCCGGAAGGTCTTTCACACGGCCGCCACGGATCAGGACCACCGAGTGCTCCTGCAGGTTGTGGCTTTCACCCGGGATGTAGCTGATGACCTCGTAACCGTTCGTCAGGCGCACCTTGGCAACCTTACGCATGGCCGAGTTCGGCTTCTTCGGCGTCGTCGTGTAGACACGCGTGCAGACGCCACGCTTTTGCGGGCAGCTCTCCAAGTGCTGAGACTTGGACCGTTTGACTTTGGGCTGCCGCGGCTTGCGGATCAGCTGTTGGATCGTTGGCATTCCGGTTTATTCCCCGTGTTGCAACACTTCATGTTCATCTCTGGGGCGCGCGTCCCCGGTTCATCTGGCGTGCTCCGCGCGTCCGCAAAACACGAAAACCGCCCCCGTCCCCGTTCGCGGGAACGATGCGGTGGGCATTCAGAGGATCGAGGCATATGCCTGGATCGTGACCACTACAGTTCTGTTAAAGGCAGGAGGCCCCCTGCCCAAGTGCGCGCCGTATAGGGTGAGTCCCGACCCTTGTCAACAGCCCGCCCTCCCGGCGCGTCAAGCAGAGAGCGTCACCGCCTGTAGGTGGGGAACGACGCCCCCGCTGTCAACGGATGCGGAGCGCTTTCGGAGTGGATCTGCTGAGGTTTCTTTCCCGGTAAAACGTGTAGACCCCCGTCGCGACCACGATCGCCGCGCCCAGCAACGTCAGCCGGTCCGGCCAGTCGGCAAACACGACGAACCCCAGCAGCAGGGCCCAAAGCAGGCTGGTGTACCGAAACGGCGCGATCACCGCGACCTCGCCCACCCGCATCGCCGAGACAGAGAACACATAGCCCCCGATCAGCAGAACCGAGGCCATGCCCATCTGCATCGCGGCCAGCCCGGAAACCGGCTGCCACTCTATGAAGATCGAGCCGATGCCGAAGAAGATCATGACCGCGACCGCGTTGAAGAAGGCGACCGTCATCGACGGCACGTCGGACGACAGCTGGCGGGACAGAAGATCCCGCACGGTCACCAGAGCCACGGCGATCAGCGCGTAGATCGAGTAGAAGTTGAACCCTTCGCCCCCCGGCCGCACGATCAGCATCACCCCCGCGAAGCCGACGAGGATCGCGCTGATCCGGCGCCAGCCGACGGTCTCGCCCAGAAACAGTGCGCCCGCCAGCGTGACCGACAGCGGCATCGCCTGCAGGATCGCGGTCGCGTTGGCGATGGGCATGTTGAAGAAGGCCGAAACGAAGAAATAGGCCGCGCCGATCTCGGTCACGTTCCGGATCGCGATGAGCGTCCAGTCACGGCGCGAGAAGTTGAAGCGCAGGCCACCCAGCGCGCGGGCCAAAAGGTACATCCAGACCGAGGTGGCGATCCCGCGCAGGAACACCGCCTGAAACATAGGCAACTCGTCCGACAGCGCCTTCATCGCGGTGTCGTTCATGGTGAAGCAGGCCATGGAGCCCGCCATGAGGGCCGCGCCGCGCAGGTTGTCGGAATTGGATGACGTCGTCATGCTTCGGCAGCTATCAGCGAAACCCGGGCCGCGCCAGAGCCGAAGTGCGCGGGGCGAGACACGGGCCTTGAGAAGTGCGTGCGGCGCAGGAATTCCCGGAACGTCCTGCCCGTAAGCGCGACTTCAATCGATGTGTTTGAACGCCCCAAGCTTGCGGCCGAAGTTCTCGCGCAGGATCGCGTCGATTTCCTTGTTCGGCAGTTGCAGCTTCTCGCCCGTCCGATGCGGGTTTGCCTTATTGTCCTGATGGATCGTGCGGACATAGGCATAGTGCTGGGTGTCCGACCATGCGTTGAAGAACTGCGGCAACTGCCGGTGGTCCACCTTGTAGATATTGTCGCGCCAGCTGACCGGCGCGATCAGCGCCGCCCCCACGCTGATCGGCGTGCGTTCGCACGTGGGGTAGACGATCGTCTTGTCGTCCCGCCGCTCAAGATAGAAGCCAAGGTTGTGGGCGATGGCGGTCGGGTTGTCGATACCGCCCACAGCCGCCGCCTTGGGCGCGATGTCCTTCAGCCGCGCGATGAAACCGTTGTCCAGCGCATCGTCGTCGTCGAACCGGAAGGTGGTGCGGTGCGTGAACCCCTCTGACGGGATCTCGGCGAAGGCGGCGCGGATACCGGCGTAGTGATGCTGCGGCTCGGCCTCGATGATGCGGATCGCCGGGACTCTGGCGCACATCTCCTTCAGTCGGTCCTTCCACGCGGCGGGCATGTTCGCACCGACCAGCAGGATGCAGGTAAAGTCCGGGTCGGTCTGTTGCGCCAGCGACGGCAGGCAGTAGACCTCGAACAGCCGGAACCGCCGCTCCAGACGTTCCGGGTCGAACAGGAAGGCTTCCATGTCCTCGATCGTCTCGAAGCCCGGATAGAAATTCCCGATCGTCGCGAAGGAAAACCGGATCAGCCCGATCACCTGGTTTCGGATGTCCATATGCGCCTGCCGTTACCGCCCCGGCGCGGACAGTGGCAGCCGCGCCGCGCCCGGTCAACCTTGGGTGGGGCGCTAGGTTTACGTGGCGCGCCGGGCGGGTATACCTGCGACAGGGAACCGGCAGGGATTACGTGTCATGACGCAGAGTTCGGAGTTTCTCGTGGCCGCAGGAATGCGGAACGAGGGCGCCTTTCTCGTCGAGTGGGTCACGTGGTACCGGATGCTTGGGTTCGACATCCTGATCGCGACGAACGATTGCACGGATCATTCACCCCAGCTGCTGAACCTGCTGCACGAGGCGGGCTGGCTGACACATACCACCCATTCGCCCGATCCCGGCACCCCGCCCAAGCGCACCGCGCACCGCGCCATCCGCAACCACCCGCAGACCGCCGCCCATGAATGGCTGCTGGTCTGCGACGTGGACGAGTTTCTTGTCTTCCATATCGGAGACGGCACGGTTGCCAGCTACCTTGGCGATACGTCGGACAACCGGTTCCACGGCATCGGCTTCCACTGGAAGTGCTTCGGCACCTCGGGTCACGCCAGGTGGGAGGATGCGCTTCAGCACCGTTTCTTCACTCGCGCGGCAGAGACGGATCACAAGGCCAATACCTCGTTCAAATCGCTGATCCGCCGACCGCTGGAATTCGCGGTCTATGGCGCGCACAGTCCGCAGCGGTTCCTTGGCCCCGGCATCTGGGGCGAGGCCGGAAACGTCTGGCTGGATGGCGAGGGGCGCAAGCTGGGCCGCTACAACCCGGACGGCGCGGCGCAGCGCGCGACGGCGCCCGACCGGGTCACGCATGTCGGCGCGCAGATGAACCACTACATCACCCGCACGCCCGAGAGCTATGCGCTGAAGCGCGGCATCGCCAGCCCCTCGGCCGGGAAGGACCGATACACCGACGAGTTCTGGGACAACTACAACCGAAACGAGGTCGAAGACCTGTCGGCCCTGCGCTATGCCCCCCGCTTCGATCCGCTGTATGCCGAGGCGATGGCAATCCCCGGCGTCGCGCGGCTGCACCACCTTTGCTGCGCGGACTACGTGGTGCGGCTGGCGGAAGCGGCGGGCGCGGATCCAAGGATGGACCCGCGCTTCAAGCGCCACATGGATCTTGCCGCCTCGTCCTGAGCGGCGCGTGTCCGCTCAGACGATCTCGCGCGCGGTGATCGTATAGACGAAATCGTCGGGAGACAGTTCGTCCTGCTCGACGCCGTCGATCTCGGCATGCGGGTACATCAGGAACGGCAGCGTGCCGGACGTGGCCCCCGGCAGCACGACATCATGGGCGTCGTTGTAGACCAGCCAGTTGCCCTCGGCGGAACCGAACAGCGCGGCGCGGACGTCCTGCACCTCGGGATCGGCCAGCGTCAGGGTTTTCGGCGGCTCCTCGAGCACGACCTTGCGCACGTCGGCCGGGTCGGCGGGGATCCAGCCGATGCCCTCGACGAAGACCTCAGCGCGGCAGTGCTGCGCCTTGGTCACCGTCTCGGACCCGGCGCCAAGGCTTTTATAGCCGAAGGCCGACTGCGCGACGCGCAGACCGTAGAGATCGCGCGCCGGAAGACCGGCAGCGCGGGCAAGGCCCACGTACAGCGCGTTCAGGTCGGCGCACTTGCCGGTCAGGTCGCCCAGCGTCAGCATCGAGGCCACATCGCCCAGCCCGCAGCCCCGGGTTTCCGGATTCCGCTCGGTGCTTTCGACGACCCAGTCGAAGATCGCGCGCGCCTTGGTCAGGTCGTCCGGAATACCGTCCGTGATCATCAGCGCGGTCTCGCGGACGATGCCATCGGTGGGGATCAGGTCTGTCGGGGCGGTGTGGCGGGCGCGCTCGTCAGCCGTCAGCGAGGCGCCGGTGGTGTCGAACGTCACCGCACGGCTTTGCGTGGCGGCGCGCGAAACCACATCCAGCGTGGCCGGAGTGTCGCCCGCGTCCCACGCGGCATGGACAAAGGCAATGCCCTGCGCGTTGTCCACCACCAGTTCGGCCCGGTCGGCTGTGGTGGTGAAGGTCGTGTCGCCGGGGCGGGACCACTCTGCCGCGGTCAGCGAGGGTACCGGCACCCAGACCTGCGCCGGCGCGCCCGCGCGGGGCAACGCGACGCTGGTGGTCAGGGTAAAGCCCCGCCAGCCATTCGGCCGGGGTGCATAACCGGCAGCGGCCAGCCCCATGGACGGTGCGGCGGCTGCGGCGGCGGACGCCATCAGGAAAGTGCGGCGGTCAAGGATCATCGGGCGTACCCCTTGGTTCGGTGGACCTGTTGCGCGCGGCTATAGGAGGTCAGCCGCAACGGCGCAAGCGACCTGCCCTCACCGGATTTTCCCCGCCGAAATCAACCCCAAAGCGCCGCGGACGGCGGATGCGCGCCCGCGTCGTCGTAGAACATCGGATCCTCGCGGTCCGTCGACAGCAGCAGCGGCGGATCGAGGTCGACCACCGTCGCCCCCTGCGCCACCAGATGCGCGGGCGCCATCGCCAGCGACGACCCCATCATGCAGCCGACCATGATGCCATAGCCCTCGGCCAACGCAGCCTCGCGCAGGGCCAGTGCTTCGGTCAGGCCGCCGGTCTTGTCGAGCTTGATGTTGACGATGTCGTACTTGCCCTTGAGCTTCGGCAACGACGTCCGGTCGTGGCAGCTTTCGTCGGCACAGACCGGCAGAGGACGGTCGATGCCCAGAAGCGCCCCGTCGTCCCCGGCGGGCAACGGCTGTTCCACCATGTCGACGCCAAGGTCGGGCAGTACGGCGGCCATCTCGCGGTAGGTGTCCAGCGTCCAGCCCTCATTCGCGTCGATCACGATACGGGACTGCGGCGCCCCCTCGCGAACGGCGCGAAGCCGGGCAATGTCGCCCTCGCCGCCCAGCTTGACCTTCAGCACCGGGCGGTGCGCGTTCTCGGCCGCCTTGGCGCGCATGTCGTCGGGTTCGCCCAGCGACAGGGTGAAGACGGTCGGCACCGGCTTGGGCTCTGGCAGGCCGGCCAGTTCCCAGACCCGCTTGCCTGCCGCCTTGGCCTCCCAGTCCCACAGCGCGCAGTCCACTGCGTTCCGTGCGGCACCCGGCTTCATCGCGGTCAGCAACCCCTGCCGGTCCAGCCCGGCCTTCAACTGCGCCTCGACCGCAAGGATCTCGTCCGTCGAGCTTTCCAGTGTCTCGTTGTAGCGCGGGTAAGGGGTGCATTCGCCGCGCCCGACGATGCCGTCGCGTTCGATGGTGACGGTCAGCACCCAGGCTTCGGTCCGCACCCAGGGCTTCTTGTCGCCGCGCCCCGAGATGACGAAGCTGCCAGCGATCTTGAAGGCGTCCTGCGTGATGTCGAGTTTCATGGCGCTCCCCCAGTCGTTACTCGTGCCGTATATCGTGTCGTAAACGTTTCGGGGGCCATGACGGCCCCCGCGTTTGGTCTCTTTGCCCGCAGGCGGATCAGATGGCGTCCAGCGCGTCGGCCAGACGCTCGGCACCCTGACGGAACGGGTCGGCGGTGGGAAGGCCCATCTGCTTCTCGACCTTCTCCAGATACGACAGCGCCTCGTCTTCGCCCATGCCGGCAGTATTGATCGACACGCCGACGACCTGGCAAGCCGGGTTCGCCACCTTCGCCAGCGGCAGCGCGGTGTCCCGCAGCGCTTCCAGCGTCGGCAGGTCATATTCGGGCAGCCCGCGCATGTGGGTCCGCGTGGGTTCGTGGCACAACACCAGCGCGTCGGGCTGGCCGCCGTGGACCAGCGCCAGCGTGACGCCCGAGTAGGACACGTGGAACAAGCTGCCCTGCCCCTCGATCATGTCCCAATGGTCGTCGTCATTGTCCGGCGTAAGCCACTCGATCGAGCCGGCCATGAAGTCGGCGACCACCGCGTCCAGCGGAACGCCGTTGCCGGTGATCAGGATGCCGGTCTGGCCAGTGGCGCGAAACGACGACTTCATGCCGCGCTCTTTCATCACCTTGTCCATCGCCAGCGCGGTGTACATCTTGCCGACCGAGCAATCGGTGCCGACGGCAAGGCAGCGTTTGCCCGACCGTTTCTTGCCGTTCGCGATCGGATATTTCACCGACGGAACGCGCACGTCGTGCAACTGGCGGCCGCAGGACTTGGCGACGGCGGCAAGGTCCTCTTCATCGCGCAAAAGGTTGTGCAGGCCAGAGGCAAGATCGAAGCCCTCTTCCAGCGCCGCGATCAGGACTTTCTTCCATTCCTGGCTGATCACGCCGCCACGGTTGGCGACGCCGATCACCAGCGTCTTGGCGCCCGCGTCCTTGGCGGCGGCAAGATCCATGTCCTCGATCCTGAGATCCGCCTTGCACCCGTCCATCCGGTACTGGCCCAGCGCGTATTGCGGACGCCAGTCCTTGATGCCTTGGGCGACCTTGGCCGCCAGCCCGTCAGGGGCATCGCCGAGGAACAGTAGATAGGGGGTCTCGATCATTGCGCGTTTCTCCGTTTTCTGACGAGATAGTCTAGCGGCGGGCAAGTCGAGGATGTTTGCCAAGTTCGGCGGATTGCAGGGTCAACGCGCAAATCTCTGCGTCGTTTTGACGATATGTGCGAAGATTCTCCGGCAGATCGTCGGATGCTCGAAAGATGTGCAGTTTGCGAACGCGTATGCGCGCCTCCCGTCCCACCCTGCGCCTCGTGCCGCATCGGCGAAAGGCCCGCTGCGCCGCAAAAAGCGGGTTGCACACGTGAAAGCAACAATATATCGAGAACGGCGCTGAACTTGAAATCTTGTTGCGAAGAGGTTCCGAATGTCCTTCCGCATACAGCCCGCCGCCCCTGCCTGCCCGAACCGCTGCCAGCTGTTCGGCCCCGGCTCGCGTCCCGCGATCTTCGAGAAGATGGCGGCCAGCGCGGCGGACGTGATCAACCTCGACCTCGAGGATTCCGTCGCGCCCGACGACAAGGTGCAGGCGCGCGCCAACGTGATCGAGGCGATCGGCGACGTGGACTGGGGCGACAAGACGCTGTCGGTGCGGATCAACGGACTGGACACGCCTTATTGGTACCGCGACGTGATCGAGGTGGTCGAGAAGGCCTCGCACCGTCTGGACCGCATCATGATCCCCAAAGTCGGCTGTGCCGCCGATCTGTATGCGGTGGACGCCCTCGTGACCGCTGCCGAACGCGCCGTCGGCCGCGAGAAGCCGATCAAGTTCGAAGTCATCATCGAAAGTGCAGCCGGCATCGCGCATGTGGAGGACATCGCCGCCGGCTCCCCGCGCCTTGAGGCCATGAGCCTCGGCGCGGCCGATTTCGCCGCGTCCATGGGGATGCAGACCACCGGCATCGGTGGCACGCAGGAAGACTATTACATGGTGCGCGAGGGCCAGCGGTACTGGCCCGACCCGTGGCATTGGGCGCAAGCCGCCATCGTGGCCGCCTGCCGCACCCACGGGGTTCTGCCTGTCGATGGCCCGTTCGGGGATTTCTCGGACAACGACGGCTTCGTCGCCCAGTCGCGCCGCTCCGCCACGTTGGGCATGGTCGGCAAGTGGGCGATCCACCCCAAGCAGGTGGCACTGGCGAACGAGGTCTTCACCCCGTCCGCCGAAAAGGTGACCGAGGCGCGCGAGATCCTTGCCGCGATGGAGGACGCCAAGGCCAGCGGTGCCGGCGCGACGGTCTACAAGGGCCGGCTGGTCGACATCGCGTCGATCAAGCAGGCCGAGGTGATCGTGCGCCAGGCCGAGATGATCGGCGCCGCCTAACCAGGTCGGGCGGCGCGGACCGTCACAGGAGAAAGTCGCTTTCGGTCACGCCGGTCACCTGATCCAGTTCGATACGCATGTCGGTGCCGCCGTCGCCGTCGGCATCCACGAACACAATGGTGTCGCCCGAGGTGTTCACGCTTGTGCGTATGCTGGGCCCCGTCCCGGAATAGGGGCCAAGGATCGACAGGTCGAATACGCCCGACAGCATCCCGCTGAAATCCAGAACGTCTGTTCCTGGCGTGAAGTCCAGGATGACATCCGAACCGCCGGACGGGCTGTCGGACACGCGGCTGAACACAAAGATATCCTGCCCGTCGCCCCCGGTCATAGTGTCAGAGCCAAGCCCGCCCTTCAGCGTGTCGTTGCCGTCGTTGCCAAGCATGATGTCGCCGCCGACTCCGCCGAACAGGAAATCGTCGCCTTCTCCGCCGTCCATGATGTCGACCCCGGCGCGGCCCAGCAGGATGTCGTCGCCCGCGTCGCCGTTCAGCACGTCGTCGCCGCGCCCGCCGTCCACGGTGTCACTTCCGCTGCCGCCGGACAGCGTATCGCGCGACCCGTCGCCCGAAATATAGTTGTCGGCCACGTTACCGGTAACAATGTTCTGCGAACTGTTGCCCGCGCCGTCGACGTCGGTTGCACCGACAAGGGTCAGATTCTCGATGAACCCGCCCAGCGCGAAATCAACTGAGGCATAGACCGTGTCCACCCCGCCACCAGGGCTTTCAAACACCTCTGTAGTGCTGTCATCGACCCAGTAGGTATCGGCCCCGCCACCGCCATCGGCAACGCCAATCAGAGTGCCGCCACGACCGTCGTACACGTCGTTACCGTCACCCAGTTCGATACGGCCTTCGATGATACCGGTGTTGTAAATCAGGTTCGTGGTTTCGTCGGCCTCGATTGCGAGGCCGCCGCTTGCAACCCGGATCTCTCCGGAATTCGAGAAGTCCAGCACGGCCGCACCGATGTTGCCGTTGAGTTCGACACCGATCTCCTGAGCAATGATGCTACCCGTGTTCCGGGCGATGGCGACGGTATCGACGTTGCCGATGGAAAGTCCGATTGTTCCAATGACAGTGCCAGCATTCACGACCTCTGTGTCGTCGCCGCTCACGATAATTGCGTCGACTCCCTGGCCGCCGGTTATGGTTCCGTAATTCACCAGTTGCGCGTTGTCGCCGACAAGCCACGCCGTGTAGGTGTTGTGGGAAGTCATTTCCCCGTAGTTGATAACCCTGTTGCCCTCGCCCGAGAAGTACACCCCGACGGATGAGGCGGTAATCGCGCCGTGGTTCGTCAGCGACGACAGGCTGGCGCGAACATCCACGCCTTCGCCCCCAGATCCCGTGATGCTTCCATAGTTGACGATGTCGTGGCCCGTGTCGCTAAGCGAGTTTCCGAGGAACTGAATCCCGTCGCCGCCGGCGTTGACCGACGCATTCGCGCCGATCACGACGTCAAAGTTGTTCGAGCCGGACGTCGCGACAATGCCGTCGTCTCCGGCAAAGATGTCGCCATCAAGAAAGTATTCCAAATTGTCCAAATCAACCGCATCGAACCCGTCTGCGTCCGAAGCGACGTAATACCCCTCGCGGGTAAACCACGTATCGCCGCTCCCCGAGACGACGACCCCAGTCAACGTGTTTCCTGTATACTGCACTGCCATGATTGCCTCCTTAAAAAATGCTTACCTTCCGGGCTATTGCCAAACCGGCACCATACCGGCCCAAATCAGTGCGCATCTCAAAGCTAACGCGGCAGAAGGCCCGGCATGGATGTCTGGAATAGCACCGTTAAGTAGCATGTTAAACACATGCAGTACTACGCCCGCTCGTCCTTCGGGCTGCCCATGATGACGTATGTCGTGATCGCGCTGACCATCGGCTGCGCGCCCAGCACCTCGCGGTGGAACCGCTGATAGGCGGCAAGGTCGGGGCATTCCACTCGCATCAGGTATTCGATGGTGCCGGTGGTGTTGTGCAACTCGCGCACCTCCGGGGCCAGCCGCATCGCGCGTTCGAAGGCGTCGAGCGCGGTGGAATTGTGGTTCGACAGGCCAACGCCGACATAGGCCGTGAACCCGTGGCCAAGCCGGGCGGCATCAAGGACGGCGCGGTAGCCCTTGATGATGCCCGAGCGTTCCAGTTCCTGAACGCGCCGAAGGCAGGCGGACGGAGAAAGGCCGACCTCTGCCGCAAGAGTGATGTTGCTGATCCGCCCATCGCGGGACAAAATACGCAATATGTGATCGTCTATTCGGTCCATAGGCGCCAATAGTTGTCAATTTACCGCCTCGCGCAACGCAAATCGCAACCTCATGCGACTGAGATCGTGAAAGATTGCGCCGCATGGATACCGCATACCTTCCCGCCCTCGCGCTGTTCGCGCTGGTTCAGACCGGCACGCCGGGGCCGAACAACCTTATGCTGCTCGCCTCGGGCGCCAACTTCGGCTATCGCCGAACGATCCCGCATATCCTTGGCATCGCGGTAGGCGTGGCGGTGATGAACCTGCTGGTGGGCCTTGGCCTTGCCCGCGCGTTCGATGTGTTCCCGCCGCTGCACCTGATCCTGACGGCGCTTAGCGTGACCTACCTGCTTTGGCTGGCATGGAAGATCGCAAACGCCGCGCCACCAGAGCCGGGCGCGGCCGAAGGCGCGCCGATGACCGGGCTACAGGCGGCGCTGTTTCAATGGGTGAACCCGAAAGCGTGGACGATGGTGCTGGCGGCGATCACGCTTTATGCACCGGGTCGGGACCTGCCTGCGATCGGGCTGGTGATCGCGACGTTCGCGGTGATCTCGCTGCCGGTGATCAGCCTGTGGGCCGCCGCCGGACAACAGGCCCGGCGGCTTCTGGACAAGCCCGCCCGCATCCGGGCGTTCAACTGGACGATGGCGGGGCTGCTGGTATTGTCGCTGATCCCGGTGCTGTGGAGCTCTACCTGAGCGGCACGCAAACCTCGGTCAGCAGATCCTCGGGCGCGGTGTCGACGGGGGCGTTCAGATAGACCTCGACGGGCGGGTGATCGCCCAGTTCCTCACCCGACTCCGGCAGCCATGAGCCGTAGAGATGCGCATAGGCCGCTTTCAGCCCCGGATACGGTCCCTTGTAGTGCATAACCGCATAACGCCCGCCGGGCAGGTGCAATTCTTCCAGCGGCGCATCCACGGCGGCGCCGCTGTCGACGCTGATCCCCGCGAAGCTGCGCAGGTCGGCTTCGGCCACCGCGTCGGGGTCGTCATAGTAGACGCCGATCATCTGGCTGCCGTGCGGCCACAGGGCGCGGGCTGCGAACAGCATCGCGCATTTCTCGAATTTCTCGGCGACGTCCATATAGTCGCCACGGTGGGGCAGACCGGCAAGGCGTCGGGCGGGCTGGGTCATGATCTCGATGGGAAACACGGGGTAGGTTCCTTTCTCTGGTTTCAGAAGCGGCGACCGAAGCTCGCCGCGGTTTCGGAACGCACCCGGAGTCATGCCGAACGCCTCGCCAAAGGCCCGGTAAAAGCTTTGCTTGCTGGCGTAGCCCGCCCGCTCGGCCACCGTCTCCAGCGACCATTCGGAGTGGATCAGCCACCCGGCGGCGCGATGCAGGCGCAACCGCCGCACCGCCTGTGCGCAGGTTTCGCCGGTCATCGCGCAGAACACGCGGTGCCAGTGAAACCGCGACATCGCGGCGACGTCGGCCAGAGCGTCAAGCGACAGGTCGCCCGCGGGATTGTCGTGGATGTAATCCAGCACCCGCAGCAGCCTGTCTTCGTAGCGTCCCGCCATTCCGTATCCTCCGGTTCGTTCCGGGACCCTTGTGCCCTGCCCCCGGTTCGCAAATCTTGCCGACTTGCAGCGGCGGGCGCGAGGTGCAAGTTTCCGGCCGACGGACAGGAGGAACGGACATGACCGAGCAGAAGGTGGCGCTGATCACGGCGGGAGGCTCCGGCATGGGAGCGGATGCGGCGCGGCGGCTGGCGGCGGACGGGTTCCGCGTGGCGATCCTGTCGTCCTCGGGCAAGGGCGAAGCGCTGGCGGAAGAACTGGGCGGCGTCGGCGTGACCGGCTCGAACCTCGACCCGGCGACGCATCAGGCGCTGGTCGACCGCGCGATGGAGGCATGGGGCCGGATCGACGTGCTGGTGAACTCGGCGGGCGACGGGCCGAAAGGCGGCGTGCTCGACATCACCGACGAGGACTGGCACCGGGGCATGGAAGCCTACCTGCTGAACGTGATCCGCCCCTGCCGGCTGGTCGTGCCGGTCATGGCCGCGAACGGCGGCGGCGCAATCATCAACATCTCGACCTTCGCGGCCTACGAACCGGACCCGCGCTTTCCGACCTCGGGCGTGTTCCGCGCGGCGCTGGGGAACTTCACCAAGCTTCTGTCGGACAAGCACGGTCCCGACGGCATCACCGTCAACAACATCCTGCCGGGCTTCATCGACAGCCGCCCGCACAACGACGAACGGCTTGCCCCCGTTCCGCTCGGCCGCGCGGGGACGATGGCCGAGGTGTCGGGGCTGATCTCGTACCTTGCCGGTCCCGAAGGCCGATACGTCACCGGGCAGAACCTGCGCATCGACGGGGGCATCACGCGGGGGGTCTGACCCCGCGCAGCCCGTTGCAAAGAACGTCCGGCATCGTCATATAGCGCGCAACCGCTCACTCTCAGGGACCATCCATGACCCACTACCTCGAATTCGAAAAGCCGCTTGCCGAGATCGAAGGCAAGGCCAACGAACTCCGGGCGCTCGCACGGACGAGCGAGGGAATGGACGTCGAGAAAGAGGCCGCCGCGCTGGACCAGAAAGCATCCCAGATGCTGAAGGACCTGTACAAGAACCTGATCCCGTGGCGGAAATGCCAGGTGGCGCGGCATCCCGACCGGCCGCACTGCAAGGATTATATCGAGGCTCTGTTCACCGAGTACACGCCGCTGGCCGGCGACCGGAACTTTGCCGACGATCACGCGGTGATGGGCGGGCTGGCCCGGTTCGGCGACCGCTCTGTCGTGGTGATCGGCCACGAGAAGGGCAATGACACCAAAAGCAGGATCGAACGCAATTTCGGCATGGCGCGCCCGGAAGGCTATCGGAAGGCGATCCGCCTGATGGACCTTGCCGACCGCTTCAACCTGCCGGTCATCGCACTTGTGGACACCCCCGGCGCTTATCCCGGCAAGGGCGCGGAGGAACGCGGCCAGTCCGAGGCGATTGCCCGCTCGACCCAGCGCTGCCTGCAGCTTGGCGTGCCGATGGTGTCGGTGATCATCGGCGAGGGCGGATCCGGTGGCGCGGTGGCCTTTGCCACGGCCAACAAGGTCGCGATGCTGGAACATTCGATCTACTCGGTCATCTCGCCCGAGGGCTGCGCGTCGATCCTGTGGAAAGACGCCGAGAAGATGCGGGAAGCGGCGGAAGCGCTGCGCCTGACGGCGCAGGATCTCAGCAAGCTTGGCGTGATCGACAAGATCATCCCCGAACCGCTGGGCGGTGCGCATCGCGACCCGCTGGCCGCCACGGATGGCGTGCGCAAGGCGCTGGAGGCGATGCTGAAAGGGCTCGACGGCAAGGACCGCGATGCGCTGGTCAAGGACCGGCGCAAGAAGTTCCTGTCGATGGGGTCGAAGGGACTGGCGGCCTGACGCGGCACTAGCCCGCCGGGCCAGAGGGGGCTCTGCCCCCGTCGCTGCGCGACTCCCCCGAGGTATTTCGGAAGAGAAGAAGCGGGCGGAGGCCGACGTTGCATGCCTGCCGCCCTTTTGCGTGTGTCGGGTCGCCCGGGCGGCGTCGTTCATGAAATCGTCATGGCGCGCCCTACATGTCTCTGGCAACACGGGCGCCGACAGGCGCGGCGATTCCGCGGCGCGGGCGCGAGGCCCGCAAGATCAATCGGGTAACGAGGACAGGACATGACAGGGTTTACCTTGGGCTGGGAAGAATGGCTTGCGCTGCCCGAACTGGGGCTGCCGGCGATCAAGGCGAAGGTCGATACCGGCGCGCGGACCTCGGCGCTGCACGCGTTCGCCATCGAGCCTTTCGGTCCCGCCGACCGCCCGATGGTGCGTTTCGGCATCCACCCGAACCCGGACGATCCGAAGCTGGAGATCATGTGCTCGGCCCCGCTGAAGGACCAGCGCGAGGTGACATCGTCGAACGGTGAGACCGAGTATCGCTATGTGATCGAGACCGACATCCTGATCGGTGGGCGGAGTTGGCCGATCGAGATTTCGCTGACCGACCGCAGCGGCATGGCCTACCGGATGCTGCTGGGGCGCTCGGCGCTGCAGGACGATGTGCAGGTCGCGCCGTCGGCCAGTTTCCAACAGCCTGAACTGAGCTTCGACGAGTATCGCGCCGTGCCCCGGTCCAAGTGGACGAAGCGCGTGCTGCGCATGGCAATCCTGACGCGCGAGCCCGACAATTATTCCAGCAAACGGCTCGTCGCCGCGGCCGAGGCGCGCGGCCATACGATGGAGGTGATCGACACCTCGCGCTGTTATATGCACATCCAGGGCGTCGGCGGCGAAGTCCACTATGACGGCCGCAAGCTGCCCCATTACGACGCGATCATTCCGCGCATCGGCGCGTCGATCACCAACTACGGCACCGCCGTGGTGCGTCAGTTCGAGGGGATGGGCACCTTTTGCCTGACCGGATCCGAGGGCATCTCGGTTTCGCGCGACAAGCTGCACGCGCATCAGGTTCTGGCGCGGCACCGGATCGGCATGCCCGACACCGCCTTCGCGCGCAGCCCGAAGGATTCGAAGAACCTGATCAACCTCGTGGGCGACGCTCCGGTGATCCTGAAGCTGCTGGAAAGCACGCAGGGCAAGGGCGTGGTGCTGGCCGAGACGCGGAAGGCGGCGGACAGCGTGATCTCGGCCTTCCGGGGTCTGCGGGCCGATTTCCTTGTGCAGCATTTCGTCAAGGAAGCGTCGGGCGAGGATATCCGCTGTGTCGTGCTGGGCGGCAAGGTCGTCGCCTCGATGCGGCGGCAGGGTACGCCGGGCGATTTCCGGTCGAACCTGCATCAGGGTGGCACGGCGAGCACGGTGAAAATCACCCGGCAGGAACGCGAGACGGCGTTGCGCGCCGCGAAAGCGATGCGGCTGGATTTCGCGGGCGTCGATCTGCTGCGCAGCGATAGTGGGCCGAAGGTGCTGGAAGTGAACTCGTCCCCGGGCCTCGAAGGCGTCGAGGGCGTGACCGGACAGGACATCGCGACGAAGGTGATCGAGCATATCGAGAAGAAGCTTGGCACCCGCACGGTCCGGGCGGCCGCAGGATCGCGAACGGGATAGCCCGGGTCAGTACAGCCGCGTTTCCCCGTCGCGCTTCACGATGCCGTCGACCTCGGCAACGGTGTCGGAAAGCGCACCATGGGCCACCATCATCTCTCCCAGCGTCGGGATCGTCTCGCGCGCAGGCCATCCGTCAACATCCCAGACGCCGCCGCGCACGAAAGCCTTAGGGCAATGGCACAGCACACGGTTCACGCGGATCAGTAACGCGGCCTGAGCGGACTTGCCCTGAACCGACAGGCTGTCGCACAGGTCCCGGTCAACGACCAGCCGCGCCTCGCCAGAGATGCGCAGGGTGTCGCGATGTCCGGGAATGACGCAGATCAGCCCGACCTGCGGATCGCGCAGCAGATCCTCGAACGCGTCCACCCGGTTGTTTCCCAACCGGTCGGGCAGTGCCAGAAGACGCGGCGACAGCACCTTCAGAAACCCCGGAGGATCGCCGCGAGGGCTGAGGTCGATCTGTCCGTCCGGGCGGCGGGTCGAGAGGAACACCAGCGATGTGGCTGCGAGAAAGCGTTCCGCAAGAGGATCGATATGGTCAATGACCTTGTCGCTGACATAGCGGGACGGCATCTTGTAGTGCTGCCGCAATTCCTCTGGCGACGTGATCGCCTCGTCCACCTGGTATCCGAAAACCTCGGGCATACGCCTCGCCTTTCCGTTGGGTCACGGTCAGGACGATGCCACGGACCTTCCGCGCAAGGCCAGTTCCGAAACTGTACCGTCTACCAGAGCCGGGGTTTGGCGTATTCCGGGTAGGTGCGGTCGTAGGCTTCGCCGTCAAAACCCTCGTCGATTTCCTTGACGAAATCGCCCGCGCTCGGCACCGCGTCGCTTTCATCGCCACGGGACCAGAGGCCCGAGCGGATCAGGGCCTTGGCGCACTGGAAATAGATCTCGGCGACCTCGACCACGATGGCCGAGCGCGGGTGCATGCCCTTCTGCTCGAAGCTTTGCAGCAGGGCCGGATCGGCGCTGATCCGGCCGGTGCCGTTCACCCGCACCACGTTCTGCGAGCCGGGCACCATGAACATCAGCGAGACGCGCGGGTCGCGGACGATGTTGCGCAGGCTGTCGATCCGGTTGTTGCCGCGCCAGTCCGGCAGCGCCAGCCGATGCGGGTCCAGCTCGGCGACCACGGGGCCGTCATCGCCGCGCGGGCTGGCGTCGGTGCCCTCGGGGCCGACCGTGGACAGGATACATAAGCGCGAGGCCATGATCCATTTGCGGTACATCGGCGTCATCTGCGGCACGACCTTGGTCAGCGAGCGTTCCACCGGCGGCTCGGGATACAGCGCCTCGAGCGCGGCGATGTCTTCGATGTAGTCCATCATTGGAACTCCAGCTGGAAACCGGCCTCGGCCAGCAGGCCGTTGGAGGCGGTTTCGACCTCGGCCTCCAGCCGTTGCATGTAGGTGTCGCGGTCGAGTCCGGCTTCGATCCGGGGCAGGAACTCAAGCACGGCAAGGCCGGGCTTGCGGTATATACCCGTGCGCGCCCAGAACAGGCCGACATTGGTAGCGGCGGGCACGCAGTCCTGACCAAGCTGTTCGTACAGCACGGCGCTGCCGACCTTGTACTGGCGCTGAACGCCGGGGGCGACGCGGGTGCCCTGCGGATAGATGATCAGCTGTCCGGGCAGCGCCGCGCCCTTCTCGACATCCTCGATCATCCGCGCGATGGCGGCGCCGCGCTTGCCGCGATCGACCGGGACGCAGCCGATGCGCAGGGCGAACCAGCCGAGGATCGGCGCCCACTTCAATTCCTTCTTCATGATGAACTTGGGACGCGGCAGCACCGAGCACAGCATGATGATGTCGAGAAAGGACTGGTGTTTGGAGGCGATCAGAACCTCGTCCGTCGGCACCGGGCCGCGGATCTCGGTCTTCAGCCCGACCAGCCAGCGCGCGGACCAGCGCACATAGCGGCAATAGGTGTGGATCCCGTCATAGGCGCCCTTGGGCGACCGGATCGCGGGGATGATGTACCATACCGCCAGCACCGCCATCGCGAGGTACATTTGCACCACGAAGATCAGCGAGCGGATCCACTGCATTACATCAACTCCCTCAGGGACCGGAAAGCGGCAGTCCGGGTCGCCCAGAAGGCCACGATAGCGGCCAGCACGGGGATCACCAGCGGCCAGAGCCAGTGCCAGCCCTGGAAGCCAAGCCCGGTCAGGAACCCGCCCTCGGTCGAGGCCGAAGGCAGCAGGGCAATCGCCGCCATGCCCGCCACGGTGCCCGCCGCCGCGCCGGTGACCGCCCGCAGGGTGAAGCGGCGCACGAAGGCGCGGGCGATGTAGACGTCGCGCGCGCCGACCAGTCTGAGTACGCGGATAACCTGCGCATTGGCGGCCAGCGCGGCATTGGCGGCCAGAGTGATCATCGCCGCGGTCGCGGCGCCGATCAGCAGGATCGACAGCAGGCCGAGCGTCCGCAGGCGGCTGGCTGCGGACACCAGCGGTCGCCGCCAGCGGGTGTGGTCGTCCAGCACCGCGCCTGGCGCCTCGGCGGTCAGGCGCAGGCGCAGGCCCTCGGAATCGTAGCCGTCACCGTCCTCGATCACTTCGATCATGCGCGGCACCGGAAGCGCCTCGATCGGCAGGTCCGGTCCGAACCACGGTTCCAACAACGCCCGCTGTTCCTCGTCGGTCAGGACGCGAACCTCGGCGATGCCGGGCGTCGTCTCCAGCACCTGCATCGCGGCGCGGACCTGCGCGTCCTCCTGCCCCGCGGGGGCGGAAATCCGAACGGTGGCGGTGCGGGCCAGTTCGTTGCCCCAGTTGGTGGCAAGGCGGCCCGTCGCCAAAGACAGCGCCAGCGCGAAAACGGCAAGGAAGGCCATCGCGCCCGACGTGAACAGCGTCAGCCACGCGGTGTGGCCTGTGGGCGGAACCACGCGGTCGGCCTGATGGTCGCCGCGCGCGACGCCCACGATGTCTCCCAGAACGCTCATAGGTCGGCTCCCGCAAGCTGAAGCTGACGGTCGCGGATGCGCAGCACGCGCGCCTGCACCTGCGCCTTTGCCGACCGGATCAGGTTCAGGTCGTGGGTTGCGATCACGATGGTCTTGCCCATCCGGTTGAGCTCGACCAGCAGTGTCAGAAGACGCAGCGACATTTCCCAGTCGATGTTCCCGGTGGGCTCGTCGGCGATGATGATCTCGGGCGCCATAATCACGGCGCGCGCCAGCGCCGCCCGTTGCCGTTCACCGCCCGACAGTTCTGGCGGCAGCGACCGCGCCTGCGCCGACAGACCGACCCACGACAGCAGGTCGGACAGGTTGGCAACCTCGTTGATTGTATCCCGACCGGAAACAGTAAGAGGCAGCGCGACGTTCTCTTCCACGGACAGGTGATCAAGGAACTCGCAGTCCTGATGCACCACACCCACACGCCGCCGAAGCCGCGCGATGTCGTCGCGGCCCATGTCCCGCACGTCCTGCCCGAAGGCCGACACCCGCCCGGCGGTCGGCAGAAGATCGCCATAGCAAAGCTTGAGAAAGGTGGTCTTCCCTGCCCCGGACGGCCCGGTCAGGAAATGGAACGAGCCGGGCTGCAAGGTCAGGCTTATTCCGGATAGAAGCTCGCCGCCGCCGTAACTGTAGGACACGTCGTCGAGCTCGATCACCTGGGCACCCCGATCTGTGTTAAGACTGCGGCTCTTTTGCCGAACTTGGGGATCGGTTGCAATCGGGCCCGGCGCAAAAGCTTTGAATTGCCCCAAGGGCCTGATAAACCCTGTGGAAAAGCGGAAGGGATCGTGAGGTACCTCTGGGGCGATCCGAAAGGGACGTTATGCGGCTGATTTGCCCGAACTGCGGCGCGACATACGAAGTTGACGCGGGCCTGATCCCGCCCGCCGGACGTGACGTCCAGTGTTCGAATTGCGGCCACGGCTGGTTCCAGCATCCCGAAGGCGTCGAGCCCGAGGATGAAGAGGACGCGCTGGACGCCGCTTTCGCGGCGGATGTTTCCGCAACCGAGACAGACGATCAGGGCGAGAGCACCGGCGACGACCCCGCACGCGCCCGCGCCGCCTATGAAGACACCTACGAGGAAGATTACGAGGACGACGCGGAAGAAAGCGTCCCGCCCGCATGGGAAACGCCCTCCGAAGAGGAAGACGGAGCGGTCTACGGCGACGACTATGACGAAGATTACGAGGACGAAGAGGACCAGCCCGTCGCTGCTCCGAACCGCCGCGAGCTCGAGCCCGAGATAGCCGATATCCTGCGCGAGGAAGCCGAACGGGAGTCGGCCGCACGCCGCGCCGAAGCGGCGACCGAGATGCAGTCGCAGCCCGACCTTGGGCTTGACGAGGACGACACGCCGCAGGATCGCTCTGCCGCCGCGCGTGACCGCATGGCGAAGATGCGCGGTCACACCGAGGACGAGATCGACGATACCCCCGGCACCCGCAGCGGCCTGCTTCCCGACGTAGACGAAATCAATTCGACCCTGCGCGGACAGGACGAGCGCGAAACCGTCGACACGATGCCGGAGATGGCGCCGCCGCCCGCCGAAACCGGGATGAGCTTCCGCTCTGGCTTTCTCATCGTCGTGATCATCGTCGCGATGCTTGTGGCGGTATACGCTTTCGCTCCCGATATCGCCGACACGGCGCCCGCGGCCGAACCCGCCTTGCGGGCTTATGTCGACGCGGTGAACCAGGTGCGGGTCGCGGTGAATGGCGGGATCGAGAGCATCGTCGTCAGGATCAACGGCCTGATCGGAGGCTAGCGCCCCGCCTCGCGGCGCGAAGGGGTCGAAAGCGATGCGATACCGGCCGGAAATCGACGGATTGCGCGCAGTCGCCGTGCTTCCGGTCGTGCTGTTCCATGCGGGGGTTCCGGGCTTCGGCGGCGGCTATGTCGGGGTCGACGTGTTCTTCGTCATCTCGGGCTTTCTGATCACCGGCCTTCTGCTTCAGGACATCCAGGACGACCGGTTCTCGATCCTGACCTTCTACGAACGCCGGGCCCGCCGCATCCTGCCCGCGCTGTTCGTCGTGATGGCGGCATGCATCCCTTTCGCCGTGGCGCTGATGCTGCCGGGCGACATCGCCTTGTTCGGGCGCAGCGTCCTCGCGGCCGGGACCTTCTGGTCCAACATCCTGTTCTGGCTGGAAACCGGGTATTTCGCACCCACGGCGGAAGAGCTTCCGCTGCTGCACACGTGGAGCCTGTCGGTCGAGGAACAGTTCTACATCCTGTTTCCGCTGATCCTGCTGGCGCTGGTCCGCTGGCGGCGGTCCTGGCTTGTGCCCGGACTGCTGGCGATGGCGCTGGCGAGTTTCGCGCTGGCCCTGTGGGGGGCGCGGGCATGGCCGGTCGCGAACTTCTTCCTGTCGCCGACCCGGTTCTGGGAATTGCTGGCTGGCGCGCTTTGCACGGTTGCGATGCCCAAGGTCCGCGCGCACTGGCTTCCGGCGGCGGCCGGACTGGTGATGATCGCCGCAGCCATCGCGGCCTATCACGGCGACCTGCCCTTCCCCTCGCATTACACCCTGCTGCCGGTTGCCGGCACCTGCCTTGTGCTGCTGTTCGCGTCAGAGGCCGAGCCTGTGGGCCGCACCCTGGCGCTGCGTGGGCCGGTGGCCGTCGGTCTTGTCAGCTACTCCCTGTACCTCTGGCACCAACCGGTTTTGGTCTTCGCCCGCATGCGGTGGCCGGACGGGCTGCATTGGACCGCCCTCGTCGCGCTGTTCGCGCTGACCGGCGCGCTTGCGTGGCTGTCGTGGCGTTTTGTCGAACGGCCGTTCCGCCAGCGCGACCGCGTCTCGCGCGATGCCGTGTTCGGTCTGTCACTGGCGGCCATCGGCAGCTTTTCGGCGCTGGGCGCGGCGGTGGGCTATGGCGACGGCTGGCGCACGCCATACTATGCCATTCTGCCCGCCGACCGCCGGGCGATGGTTCGGATGATCGACGCAGAGCGGCAGGCGAACGCCGCGATCGAGACCGAAGGCTTCGACGACGGCGCTTGCGTGTTCAGCACCGCGACGCTTGATCCCGAAACCCGGGCGCGGATCCGCGATTGCCGCGACAGGTTCGGCCCCGGCGTGATGGTTCTGGGCGACAGCCACGGTGTCGATATCATGGGCGTGATGGTCGCGACCGCGCCGGAAGAACCCTTCGTCGTCGGCATCGTCTCGCCCGGTTGCCGCCCGCACGGACCGCTGCGCGGCTGCCCCTATGCCGACACAGTCGACCTTCTGCCGGATGGAGACTTCCGCGCCATCGTGTTCTCGCAGGCCGCCTTCTATCTGCTGCGCAATGCCGACGGCAACGCCGCCACCCGGACGGATTTCGTCGGCGACGCGCTGCCGTTCGACGGCTTTACACCGCATGAGAAACGCATCGAGGCGGTGGTGGACTACCTCGAAACGCTGGCCCCGCACGCGCCGGTGCTGTGGCTTGGCCCGAGGCTGGAGCCGCACGTAAACGTCGACAGCATGGCATGGCGCGGTTGCCGTTATCCCTATGCCCTGCGTCCCGGTCAGCGCGACGCCTTTGCCCGGCTTGACGATGCTGTCGCGAAGCGGCTGGAAAGCTCGCCGGTCGCCTATGTCTCGCAGCAGGACCTTGTGGACCTGCGCCTGCCCGAGGACCTGACGGATTGCGAGGGGCTCTACTTCCTTGACGGCGATCACTACAGCGCCGCCGGTGAACGCCGGTTCGGGCTACGGATGCAACTGATGGATCGTGTCAGGCACCTGACCGGCGGCTAGCGACGGCTGTCAGAACCGGTCCAGCAGCCGCCGCAGGTAGTCGAGTTCTTCGTCGGGCCGGGTCTGCTCGGCAGAGCGGCGGCGCAGTTCCTCGAGAAGTTCGCGCGCACGACCGTAGATGTCGTCACCCTGAAGCATCTCTTCGTTGGTGCCGATCTGACCGTTCGCCCCCGGCTCGCGGCCCAGCGGATCGCGGGCCTGACTGTTGTCGGCCTGTCCCTGCGCCTCGCCCTGCTGGCCCTGGTTGTTCTGTTCCTGAGCCATCATCTCGCCGAGGTTCCGCATCCCCTCGCGCAGCGCCTCGATGGCGTCGGACTGGCTGTCCAGAGCGCCAGCAAGATCGTCGTTGCGCAGCGCTTCCTCGGCCTCGTCCATGGCGCGGCCGGCGCGGTCCAGCGCCTCGCCGGCGGCGTCGCCCTCGGGGGTGCCCGCGCCCGGCATGTTGTTGCGCTGGCGGTTCAGTTCCTCGCGCAGGGCCTGCTGGCGGTCGGCAAGCGCTTCGCCGTCAAGTTCACCCTGACCTTGCCCCTGCCCTTGGCCCTGGCCGTTCGATCCGTTCGGCGGGCCGCTTTGACCCTGCCCCTGACCCTGACCGTCGCCTTGCTGCTGGCCGTTGCCCCGCTGCCCGTCCTCGCCACGTTCGCCCTGCTGGCCGTTCTGGCCGAACTGGTCCTGAAGGTCGCCGAAGGTCTCGTCGCTGAGATCCTGCTGATCGCGCAGCATCTCGCCCAGCCCTTCCATAGCTTCCTGCCCCGGCGAGCCCTGACCGTTGCCCTCGGTGATCTCGAGGTTCTCGAGCATCTCCGCCAGTCGCTCCATCAGCTCCATGGCCTCGTCCATGCGGCCTTCTTCCATAAGCTGCTGCAGCCGTTCCATCAGCGCTTCGATCTGGTCGCCGGTGATCTCCTGCCGTTCGCCCTGCGCCTGGTCCTGTCCGTCCGGGTTCTCGCCGTTCTGGCGCTGCTGTTCGGCCAGCTGACGCATGTAGTCCTGCGTCGCCTCGCGCAGTTCGCGCATCAGTTCCGCGATCTCTTCGTCGGTCGCGCCGTTGCGCATCGCCTCTTCCAGACGTTCGCGCGCCTCGCGCAGGCGCTCCAGCGCGTCGGACAGGCTGCCGTCCTCGATCAGGACGGCAAGGTCCCACAGGATCTGCGCGATCTCGTCGCGCTGTTCCTCGGTCATGCCGTACTGGTTGAACAGCTCCAGCTGACGCTGCAACGTCCGCAGCTTCAGATAGGCGGTGTCGCTGTCGAAAACTTCGTCCGGGTGATAGCTGACCGCGCGCAGAACCTGCGCCACGCGGCGGCCGTTCTCGTCACGGTTCCACAGCATGTCGCGGCGCATCTCGATGATCGCGCCGGCAAGCGGGTCGAAAAAGCGGCGCCCCGGCAGGACGACGTGGGCAGGCTCGGACTGCCCTTCCTGTCCAAGGTCGTCGGTCGCGTAGAACACCATCGTCACGGGCAGCGTCGCCCACGGGTGTTCCGCGAGGTTCTCGATCAGGACTTCCTCGAACTCGGACCGGTCGCCAGAGATCGTCATGGGAAGGTCCAGCGTGATCGGCTCGCGCGGTTCGGGATCGGGAGCCAGACCATAGCGGCGGTCGATCGCGGCAAGGTCCAGCGTGATCTCGGCCCGGCCCGCGACGACGCCATAGTCGTCGCTGACCGAGAAGGTCTGGCGCATCTCGCCCGACAGCCCACGCTCGGGCTCGCCGAGGATGGTGACCTGCGGGGCCGTGTCCGGCGTGACGCTGATGTCCCACGCGGCGCCGTTCGGGCCGTCGATGGCGATGCGCCCGGCCTGCGTGACCTCGAAGTTCTGCGCCTCGTCGCTGGCGGCGGGCACTTCATGCGTCCGGCCCGAGACCGTCTCGGTCACCGTCAGTTCGCCAACGTCGCCATACAGGCGGATCGTGACGCGGCTGGCCTCGGGAACCTCGAAGGTGCCGGGCTTGATGTCATTGAGATACAGCGAGGGCTTGCCGGTGTAGGCGGGCGGTTCGACCCAGCCTTCCCAGCTGGGGCCCTGCGCAACGGTGCTGCTGCCGCCGGGTACGGCCTCGGACACCGTGGCGACCGACAGGAAAGACCCGAAAAGCAGCGCCACCGCGAAGGCCAGCGCCGCCACGAAGCGCAGCGCATAGGGATCGCGGTCTGCAATTCGAAGGTTCGGCTCGACGGCGCGGGCGGAAGCGGCGCGCTCGGCCATGCGGGTGACATGCGCCTTCCACACCGCCTGACTCGCGGCGTCGGTGGCGCCGATTGCCTGCGTATCGGCCAGCGCGGAAATCGGGCGGCCGGGAAGCGTGCGGTCCAGACGATCCAGCGCCTCGGCCCGCGAGGGCCAGTGGAACCGGCGAATGCCGTACCAAAGCGCACCGATCAGTCCGAGAACGGCGACGACAATGCCGGCCCACGTGACTTCCAGCGGCAAGGTTTCGTGAACCCCAAGCATCAGCGCGGCAAGCGCCAGCAGAAGGACGGTCCAGAGCGGCCAGAATGCCCGAAGCGCGCGTTCGGCGACCATGCCCGTGCGGGTCAGGGCCAGCGGCCAGCGCAAACGGTCGAGTGCGGCGTCAGAAAGCTTCGTCGTCTCGGTCATATACCCGTGCCATCGGTTGTCGCGCCGGATCGCGCGTTACAACCATGCAGGCACCTTATCGCGGGCGATGATTTCGTCAAAGGAAGGTCGCGGGCGGATGACGGCAAATTGATCTTCGTGCACCAGCACTTCGGGGATAAGCGGCCGCGTGTTGTACTCTGACGACATCACCGCGCCATAGGCCCCGGCGGACCGGAAGGCGACCAGATCGCCCGCCGCGACGGGCGGCATCTGCCGCTGCTTGGCGAAGGTATCCCCAGATTCGCAGACCGGTCCAACGATGTCGTAGGGCGCGTATTCGACACCCGCCGCAGGCTCGATCACCGGCACGATGTCATGATGACTGCCGTACATCGCAGGCCGGATCAGGTCGTTCATCGCACTGTCGAGAATAAGAAAATCGCGGCCCTCGCCGGACTTCACGTAGATCACGCCGCTGACGAGGATGCCTGCATTCCCGGCGATAAGCCGGCCCGGCTCGATCTCGACCTCGCAGCCGGTGGGGCCGATGACGTCCTTGACCATCTCGCAGTAATCGGTGGGCAACGGAGGCGCCGCGTTCGACCGCTCGTACGGAATGCCAAGCCCGCCGCCCAGATCGAGGCGGCGAATGGCATGACCGTCGGCGCGAAGCTGTTCCGTAAGCGACACGACCAGATTGTAGGCATCGCGGAAAGGCTGAAGATCGGTCAGCTGGCTGCCGATGTGCACGTCGATTCCCACGACCTCCAGCCCCGGCAGCGCGGCGACTTCGGCATAGACCTCGCGCGCACGGGCGATCGGGATGCCGAACTTGTTCTCTTTCTTGCCGGTGGCGATCTTCTCGTGCGTCTTCGCATCCACGTCCGGGTTCACCCGCACGGTCACGGGCACCGTGACGCCCATGGATGCCGCCACCTCGGACAGCAGCCGCATCTCGGGCTCGCTTTCAAGATTGATCTGGCGGACGCCGCCTTCCAGCACCTGCCGCATCTCTTCGCGCGTCTTGCCGACGCCCGAGAACACGATGCGGTCGCCCGAGAAACCGGCGGCTCTGGCGCGGGCATACTCGCCGCCCGACACGACGTCGACACCGGCGCCAAGCTGTTCCAGCACCCGCAGGACAGCTTGGTTCGAGTTCGCCTTCATAGCGTAACAGACAAGGTGCGGCACCCCGTCCAGCCCGTCGTCGAACAGCTTGAAATGCCGGGTCAGCGTGGCGGTCGAATAGACGTAGAACGGCGTTCCCACCGCTGCCGCGATCTCGGGGACGGGCACGTCCTCGGCGTGGAGGAGACCGTCACGATACAGAAAATGATCCATCGCCCGAAGCCTTTCGCTGATGCCCGGGCGTCATGGCAAAAAGGCCGGGGCGATGCAATGGATCACGCATGAAACAGTCGGGCCGCACCAGACGGGAAGGTCCTGGCACGGCGGATCAGTAACACAGCACGGTATCCGCCGCCGCGGCGACCTCGACCAGCTTCTCCGGCATCGCGAAAGAGGCGTTCAGACCGTCCAGCAAATCGTCGCCGTACCCGCGCGCTTTCGCGGATTTGCCGGACACAAGGAACCGCGTGCCCTTCGCGCCATGGCGGGCAAGATGCTCGCCCACGACGCCGGTGCCTTCGCCCTCAAGTTCCCGATGCGCCTGTGCCAGAAGGTGAACGCCATCGCCCGCAAGGAAGACGGTCACGTCGTGCCCTTCGGTCTGCGCTGTCAGCGCGATCAGCAGGCCAAGCGTCGCCTTGTTCGGATCGGCTGGGCCGGTGGTGATGTGAACCAGTGTCGTGGTCATGGGGCCCCCTCGCATTTCATGACTGATGCGAGGGGATGCTACCCCGGTTCGGCGCCCCGCCAAAGGGCGCCGAAAGGCGGTGTCAGCCGAAAACCTCGGTCAGCGCGCCGTCGATGGCGTCGGTGATCCGGTCGATCTCGGCAGGCGTGGCGATCAGCGCGGGGCTGAGACACAGCGTGGTGTTCATCCCCGGCAGCGAACGGTTGGTACAGCCGATGATGACGCCCCGCGCCATCGCGGCGGCGACCACGGCCTGCGCCTTCTTCTCTTCGACCGGCTGCTTCGTCTCGCGGTCGGCCACCAGTTCGGCGCCGCAGAACAGGCCCTTGCCGCGCACGTCGCCGACGACGGCGTGCTTCTCTTTCAGCGCGGCGAGGTTCCCCATCAGGCGCTCGCCCATGGCAAGACAGTTCTCCAGAAGGCCCTCGTCCTCGATGATGCGCATGTTTTCCAGCGCCGCCGCCGGACCGGCGGTGCAGCCACCGAAGGTCGAGATGTCGCGGAAGTAGGACAGCGGATCGCTGGCATCGTCCTTGAACATCTCGAAGACCTTCTCGGTCGTCACCGTGCAGGAGATCGCCGCGTAGCCCGAGGCGACGCCCTTGGCCATCGTCACGAAGTCCGGCTCGACGCCCCAGTTCTGGTAACCGAACCAGGTGCCGGTGCGGCCCAGCCCGCAGACGACCTCGTCAATATGCAGCAGGATGTCATACTTGCGGCAGATCTCCTGCACGCGGGGCCAGTAGCCCTCGGGCGGGACGATGACGCCGCCGCCGGCGGTGACGGGCTCAAGACAGATCGCGCCGACGGTGTCGGGCCCTTCGCGCAGGATCACTTCCTCGATGGCGTCCGCGGCGCGGCGACCGTACTCTTCGCCCGACAGGTCCTCCCACTGTTTGCGGTACTCAAGGCAGTGCGGCACCCGCACGAAGCCATCCGGGAACGGGCCGTAAAGCGCACCGCGTTCGTCCTGCCCGCCCGCGCCGAGACAGGCGATGGTGGTGCCGTGATAATCGCGGTCGCGGTACAGGATTTTCCATTTCTTGCCGCCGTGGAAGCGCTGCGAAATCTGGCGGACCATCTTGAACGCCTTCTCGTTCGCCTCGGAGCCGCTGTTGGAATAGTAGACGCGGCTCATGCCCGGCATCTTCTCCAGCAGCTTCTCGGCAAACAGCGCGCCGGGGACCGACCCCATCGAGCCGCCGAAGAAGTTCATCTTCACCAGCTGATCGCGCACCGCGTCCGCGATGGTCTCGCGGCCGTAGCCCACGTTGACGGTCCAGACGCCGCCAGAGACGGCGTCGATGTATTCCTTGCCGGTGGCGTCCCAGACCTTCATGCCGCGCCCCTCGACGATCACGCGGGGGTCGATCGTCTCGTACGGTTTGTGCTGGGTCAGGTGATGCCAGACGTGGGCGCGGTCGGCCGCGACCACGTGGGACAGGTCATTGGGGGTGAGGTTCACGTTCATCTTGGGCCTCCGGTGTGTCTGGGTCGCGTGGGGTCTAACAGGCGGGGACGCGACAGGGCGCGTCTGAAAGCGACATGGTGCGTGGCGTCAGGCATGGGCCATCCCCGCCCGCCGCCGCGTGGTGAAGAAGATGTAGCCGACAATCGCGAGGTTCAGAAGGTTCCATCCGATGCCGTTCAGGAATGCCATCGTGTAGCTGCCCGTCTGGTCGTAGATCCAGCCCGACATCCAGCCGCCCAGCGCCATCCCGAGAATGGTGGCGAAGATCACAAGGCCGACACGGGCGCCCGCCTCGCGCGCGGGCATGTATTCGCGGACGATCAGCGCATAGCTCGGGACGATGCCGCCCTGGCTGAGACCGAAGACCAGCGAGACGGCGTAAAGCGACGCCATGCCGCCCGCCGGAAGGTAAAGAAACAACGCGATGCATTGCAGCGTCGAGCCGACCAGCAGCGTCATCACGCCGCCCAGCCGATCCGCCAGCAGGCCCGAGACGAAGCGCGAGACCACCCCGCCCCAAAGCATCAGCGACAGCATCTCTGTGCCGACTGCCGGGCCATAGCCAAGATCGGTGCACAGAGCGACGATATGGACCTGCGGCATCGACATCGCGACACAGCAGCCGACCCCGGCGATCACAAGCGCCCATTGCAGCACGGCGGGCGACAGGTTGACCCGCCCGCGATTGAGGTGCGAGACCGCGTCGGCCTCGGCCTGCGCCTCGGGCGGCACCCGGCGGCGCAACGCCAAGGCGCCGGGGATCATCAAAGCAAGCGTGATGACGGCAAGTGTCAGATAGACCGCCGTCCAGCCCCGGTTCACCAGCACGTCCGACAGAAGCCACGGCCAGACCGCGCCCGACAGGTAATTTCCCGCTGCCGCGATGCCGACCGCGACACCGCGACGACGCAGGAACCATTGCGAGATATCGGCAATCAGCGGCCCGAAGCTGGCCGCGGTACCGAAGCCGATCAGAAGCTGACAGGCGGCGAGCATCAGGATGCCGCCGCTCATCGACGCCAGCGTGAATCCCAGGGCATTGGACACAGCCGCGATCAGCAGGACACGGGTGACTCCGAACCGGTCGATGGCGCGGCCAAGCAACAGGTTGCCCAGCGCATAGCCCACCATCGTCAGCGTCCACGGCAGCGAAGCGTCGGCGCGCGATACGCCGAACTCGGCCTCGACCGAGGGCAGCACCATGATGACCGCCCACATGCCGACATTCCCGATCGACGCCACGGCCAGCGTGATCGCCAGCCGGGTCCAGGAATAACGGGTGTCGAGAAGGGACGCGGAACTCATGCCCGGACGCTAGGGGGCGGCGCGGGGAATGTCCAACCCCCCGCGGCTGCCGGGCACTGGCGCGCATGGGGGCTCCGCCCCCGTCGCTTCGCGACTCCCCCGAGGTATTTTTGGAAGAGAAGAAGGCCCCGGCGTCAGGCCGGGCAGGCCCCTACCCGCCGAGCTTGTCCTTCCACGCTTTCGCACGCGCCAGCGCGCCGCGGCGCAGGATGGTCACGTCGAGGTCGACAGCGGTGAAGACCGAGCCTGCGTCCACCATCTCTTCAAGCAGCGAGTCGTCGGGCGACAGGAAGCCCGCCGGCTTGCCCGCGGCCCGGATGCGGCGGATCGCATCGGCGCAGGCCTTGCGCACCTCGGGGTGGCCGTTCTGCCCGATGTAGCCCAGCGAGGCCGCCATGTCGGCAGGCCCCACGAAGATTGCGTCCACGCCGGGGACGGCGGCGATTTCTTCCAGCCGGTCCACCGCTTCCTTCGTCTCGATCTGCAGGATCAGGCAGATCTCGTCGCGCGCCTTGCGGCCATAGTCGGCCACGGCACCCCAGCGGCTGGCGCGCATGACGCCAGCGACGCCGCGCATGCCGTCGGGCGGATAGGACACCGCCGCCACGGCGAGTTCGGCTTCCTCGGGTGTCTGGATGTAGGGGATCATCACCGTCTGGGCGCCGGCATCGAGGAATTTCTTGATCTGCAGCGGGTCCAGCCCGGTGGGACGCACCGCGCAGGACACGTCATAAGGCGCCGCCGCCTGCAGCATCGGCTGCACGTTCAAGGGATCCATCGGCGAGTGTTCGGTGTCGAACATCATCCAGTCGTAGCCGGTGTTGGCCAGCATCTCGGCCATCGCCGGATCGGGGATCGAGCACCAGATGCCCACTTGCGGCTTGCCGGCGAGGATCGCCTCCTTGAACCGGTTCTTGGGGATTTCCATTGTGTCGCTCCTCCCTTGGCTTGTTCGTTAATACGTTAACCGTGACACGCGGCGGAGTACATCCGGCGTCGTCGAAGGCAGGCCGAAGAATTCGAGATAGGCCGGGATCTGCTCGAACAGCATGTCGGCGCCGACCTGCGTGGCGCAGCCACGGGCGCGGGCGGCGGCGAGGAAGGCTGTCTCTTCGCGCTTCATCACCACCTCGCCGACGAAGGTCTCGGGCGCGATGCGCGCGACGTCCATCGGCATCGGGTCGCCCGCCTTCATGCCCAGCGGCGTTGCATTCACGACGATGTCCCAGCCGTCCGGGTCGTTCGATCCGGTCGAGACGGCGACGTCCGGGTAGCTTTCGCCAAGCCGACCGGCCAGCCGCTCGGCAGCGGCGCCGTTCACGTCGAAAAGCCCCAGCCGGGACAGACCCGCCTTGGCCAGCGACGCGGCGATGGCAGAGCCGACGCCGCCCGAGCCCACCACCAGCGCCGAGCGTCCGGCGATCTCGCACCCCTTCCGCAAGAGACCGCGCGCGAAGCCCTCGCCGTCGAACATGTCGCCGACCAGCCTGCCTTCGCCGTCGGCTTTCACCGCGTTGCAGGCGCCGCAGATCCGGACCGCGGGCGAGACCTCGTCCAGCAGGTCCACCACGGGCACCTTGTGCGGCATTGTGATCAGAGCGCCTGCGAAATTCGTCAGCCGCGCGACCATGCGCATGAACTGCGGGAAGTCGTCAGGCCCGCAGCCCATCGGCACCACGACGCAATCCACGCCGCGTTCCTCGAAGAACGGGTTGTAAATCATCGGCGCGCGGAAGCTTTCGGTCGGCACGCCGAGATGAGCGATGATCCTTGTGTGGCCGGTGATCAGCTGTGTCATCGCGCCGGCCTCAGGCGGCCAGGGTGCAGACGCGGCGGACGGCGGCCTCGTAGCCCTCGATCCCCAGCCCCGCGATGACGCCGTCGGCGCGCATCGAAACGTAAGAGTGATGCCGGAAGCTCTCGCGCTTGTGGACGTTGGAGATGTGGATCTCGATCACCGGGCCCACGAAGGTGTTCAGCGCGTCCAGCACCGCGACCGAGGTATGTGTCAATGCAGCGGGGTTGATGACGATGCCGCAGGCTTGTTCGCGCGCCTCGTGGATCCAGTCGACGATCTGGCCCTCCCAGTTCGACTGCATCAGCTTGAGGTCGAAGCCTTCGGCCAGCACGGCGCGGCAGTTGCGCTCGACGTCTTCCAGGGTGTCGTGGCCGTAGATCTCGGGCTGGCGCTTGCCCAGCAGGTTCAGGTTGGGTCCGTTCAGGATGTAGATCGTCTTGGCCATGTCGTTCCTCGCCTCAAGTCCGGCGCGCCGGTGCGGCGCGGTGGCTGCCGAATAGCACATCCCGAAGCCCGCGCCATCCCGCCCGCGCAGATCAGGCTTGCCGCGACGCAAGCGCCCGTGTCACAACAACGGACCAGAAGTTCACGGGGAAACGATTTCGGGAGGCGGGAACGGGTATGGCCGGCGACGGAACGCGAAGCTTTGGCGTGCTGACGGAGATGTCCGGCTTTCTGCTGTCGATGGCGCAGGCGCATGTCTACCGGATGGACGAGCAGCTTGAGGCGCTGGAAGGGCTCAGCACCGCGCAATTGTCGGTGCTGACGGTGATCCACGAGAACCCGGGCATCCGGCATGGCGAGGTCGCCGAGATGCTGGTGATCAAGCTGGCCTACATGACGAAGCTTCTGAAAGGGTTCGAGTCCTCCGGCTGGGTCGAGCGCCAGTCAGACCCGGCGGACCGCCGTGCGATCCATCTGTCATTGACCCCAGAGGGCGAGGCTGTGGTCGGCCGCACGCTGCCACGGCTGCTGGCGCATGACGCGGAGCGGCCGAATGGACTGACGCCGCGCGAGATCGGGCAGTTGAAGCGGCTTCTGACGAAGTATCTCGGCCTGCCGGAACGCGACGAGGGCTAGGCGGACGCATCGCCGATAGCGCGGACCGGGGGGGCTCCGCCCGTTCGCCCCTCAAAAGGTCCCCCGGACCTTTTGCCGCCAAAGGCGGACCAGGGCTCACTTCTGCAGGCCGTAGCCTTTTACTTTCTCCAGCACCCGGTCGATTTCCTCGACGCTCAGCAACGGCGGTTCGCCGAAGGGCAGGCAGCCGAGGTACTGCTTGGCCAGCGCTTCGACCTCCACCGCCAGCCACATCGCCTTGTCCAGCGAGTTGCCGCAGGCGATGCTGCCGTGATGCGCCAGAAGGCACGCCGCCCGGTCTTCCAGCGCCGCGACGGCAAGTTCCGACAACTCTGCGGTTCCGAAGGTCGCGTAGGGCGCGCAGCGAATGTCGTGCCCGCCGGCGACCGCCACCATGTAGTGCAGCGGCGGGATGCCCTTTTCCATGATCGCCAGCGTCGTGCAGGCGGTCGGATGCGCATGCACCACCGCGTTCATCTCGGGCTTGGCGCGCAGGATGTCGAGGTGAAACCGGAACTCGGTCGAGGGCTTCAGCGCGCCTTCTCGGCTGCCGTCGAAGCCCAGCCAGACGATGTCTTCGGGTTTCATCCTCGCATAGGGCTGGCCGGAGGGCGTGATCAGGATCCCGTCGCCCTCGCGCACCGAGATGTTGCCCGACGTGCCCTGGTTCAGCCCGCTGCTGTTCATCTCGAGACAGGCGTCGATGATCGCCTGCCGCACCTCGACACTTCCTTTCACCGGCATGCCCTCCTCAGCTTCTTCGGACCGGAAATATCCCGGGGGTCCGGGGGCAGAGCCCCCGGCTTTGGCCTACCGCGCAAACCGCCACTCGGTCACTTGTTGCCAGTCGTCTCCGGGACGCAGCACGAAGCTGGGGAACTCCGGATGAGCGGTGGCGCCCGGCCAGAACTGCGCTTCCAGCGCGACGCCGCAATAGGCGACAGGCGAAGGGCCGTCGTTGCCTGCGTATTGCGGCAGCTCGAGGATATGGCCGTCGAACACCTGCACACCCGGCTCGGTGGTGGACATCTCCATCCGCACGCCGCTTTGGCCTTGCAAAGACGCCACCGGCCGCAGAGCGACGCGCGCGCGGGACAGGCAGAAGCTGTTGTCGATCAGCCCCTCGGCCCCGGCCTCCAGCGCGCGGCCCTCGCGATAGTCAAATCGGGTGCCGTCGACCGGAAGGATCTCTCCGGTCACGATCATGTCCTCGTCGCGCGGCAGCACGTGATCGGCGGCAAGCGTCAGCACCTGCCCTTTCACCGTGGGCGCGTCATCCATCCGCCAATAGCTGTGGTTGGCAAGGTTCATCAGCGTCGGAGCGTCGGTTTCGGCATCGACCGTCAGGCGCAGCGTGGCGTCTTCCAGCACATCGAACCGGGCAGTCACAACGCGGTTGCCGGGAAAGCCAGCCTCGCCGTCCGGCGCCTTCACCCGGAGAACCGCGTGCGATGGACCTTCTTCCACGATCTCCCAGACGCGCCGGTGAAACGCAGCGTCGCCGCCGTGGATGGTGTGCCGGCCCCCGAAGTTCTTGGTGAACTCGAAGCGGGTGCCGTCGATCTCGGCGGTGCCGCCGGCGATGCGGTTCACCACCGGGCCCATCAGGCCGCCGCAGCTTGCCATCTTGCCTTCGTAGGCGGCCAGTTCCGGGCTGCCGACAGTCAGCGAATGCGCCACGCCCTCCAGCCGCACGTCCTGCAGGTTCGCCCCGTAGGTCAGCACGGCGACCGACAGCGGCCCGTTGCCCAGCAGAAGCCGGTAAACGGTCTCGCCGTCCTGCGTCGTGCCAAAAGTTTCCACCGCCATACTCAGATCTCCACGCGCGGCTCTGGCAGCCCGCGGGCGCCGGAAGCGAATTGATAGGTCATTCCGTTCTCGGACCGCGCGGCCTCTTCGGGCGGCAGGTTCTCGAGCGCGGTGGTGACGTAGACCGTCGACAGGTCCGGGCCACCGAAGGCGGGGCAGGACGTGTGCGCCGCCGGGATCTCGTGCGCCTCGATGAACGCGCCCGAAGGGTCGTAGACCGCGACGCGGTAGCCGCCCCACTGGGCATTCCAGAAGTTGCCCTCGACGTCGGTAACCGCGCCGTCGGGGGCGAAGTCCTCGCCGGTGAAGTCGAGAAAGACCTCTTTCTCTCCCGCGGGCCAGCCATCCGCGTCAAGCGCCTCGCGCCACACGATCCCGGCGCGGGAACAGGCGTAGTAGGCGGCGGCGCCGTCCGGGGTGAAGCAGATCGCGTTGGGGATGGTGATGTCCGAGACGATCTTGCGAAGCTCGCCATCGTACCAGCGATAGATCGCGCCCTTGCCGTCTTCCGCCTGCTTTCCCATCGTGCCGATCCAGAACCCGCCCTGCCGGTCGGCGCGGCCGTCGTTCGAGCGGGTCGTCTCGTCTTCGGTTTCCAGCCCGCAGACATAGGTTTCGTCACCGGTTTCGAGGTCGAAGGTGAACAGCCGCGTCTCGCTGGCGATCAGCAGGCGGTCGCGGTCGATCCAGCCCGCGGCGGTGACGATCTCGTCGAACTGCCAGCGCCACGGCGCGCCGTCGCGCTGGGTCAGAAGCTGGTTCGACAGGATGTCGAACCAGAACAGCTGCTGGCGCTCCGGGTGCCACAGCGGCCCCTCGCCCAGCTCGCAACGGCGGTTGTCGTAAACGTCGCTCATACCCACACCTCGTCATATGCGGCAACGGTCTCTGCCGCGTTGGCGGCGGTGACCTCGACCGGGTTGCCGGGCTTGTACAGCGAAGAGCCGATGCCGAAGCCGTCGATCCCCGCCGCATGCCACGCGGCAAAGTCGGTCGGACCGACACCGCCCACCGCGTAGACCTGCGTGCCGTCCGGCAGCACGGCGCGCAGCGCCTTAAGGCCGGCGGGTCCCATTTGGGCCGCCGGGAAGATCTTCAGCCCGGTCGCGCCCCATTTCAGCGCGTTGAAGCACTCGGTGGCGCTGAATACGCCGGGATAGCTTTGCATGCCCGCATCGACCGTCGTGCGGATCACCGCCTCGTCGCAATTCGGCGAAACGATCAGCTTCCCGCCAACGGAATGCACGCGCGCAACATCTTCCGGGGTCAGCACGGTGCCCGCGCCGATCAGAGCGGCGTCACCGTGGACATCGACCATCGCCTCGATGCTGTCGAAGGGGCGCGGAGAGTTCAGCGGAACCTCGATCCGGTCGATCCCCGCCTCGATCAGCGCGGCGGCGGTGGCCACCGCATCGTCGGGTGTGATGCCGCGCAGAATGGCGATCAGGTTGCGGCTCATGGAAATCCCCCCTTGAAGGAGCTGCCTGTGCGCGAATGCGCTTCGGGCCGAAATTGAACCTCCCTCGCAGGGCAGGGTTGCCGCGCGCCGGGTGCGAGGTCAAGGCGACCCCCGGAGACCGCCCGAACCCGTGGCGGATATGTGCACATCTGTGGCCATCCTGCCGCCCCGCCGCGCGCCTGCTCTGGCGGAGCCCGGACCGTGGGGCTAGACCGGTGACGGGACAAGAGGACGCGATGGACGCCAAATTGCTGGTCGTGGGAGGAAACAGCCGGGTTGGGCAATTGCTGCGCCGGCCTTTCCGCGATGTGCCGGTAACGTGGTGCGCCCGCAGCGGCGCTGATGTAACGTGGACGTTGATGGACGGCCCGGCGGCTCTGGCGCCCGCGCTATGCGGGCAGGATGCGGTTCTATGCCTCGCGGGCGCGACACCGGGAGCGGACAGCTTCGACCTGAACGCCGAAGTCGCGCTGGCGGTGATCGAGGCGGCGCGGCGGGCGGGCTGCCAGCGGGTGTTCCTGTTCTCGTCGATGGCCGTCTACGGCCCCGGCGCTGGCCACGCAGAGGACGGCCCCTGCGCCCCGGCCACCGCCTACGGCGCGTCGAAGCTGGACATGGAGCGGCGCGCCGCAGAAGCGGCAAGCGACGTCGCGGTGACCGCGCTGCGGCTGGGCAACGTCGCTGGCGCGGACGCGCTGTTTCGCAACATCGCGGCCGGACGGGCGATCACGCTGGACCGGTTCGCCGACGGGGCGACGCCCGCCCGTTCGTATATCGACCCCACGCTGCTGGCAGAGGTGCTGGTGGCGCTGGTCCGTCAGTCGGACCTGCCGCCGGTGCTGAACCTCGCCGCCGATCCGCCGGTCGAGATGGCGGCCCTGATGGATGCGGCGGACGCGGGCTATGACACCCGGCCCGCGCCAGAGACCGCGCTGCGCGAGGTTTCGATGGACCTGTCGCGCCTGAAGGCGATGGTCCCCCTTCCCGACCGCCCGGCACCCGCCCTGCTTGCCGGGCTGGCGGAAGCAGAGGCTGCGGCATGACCCCCGGCAAGCGCGCGCTCGACCTGATCCTTGCGCTGCTGTTGTCGGTGGTGCTTGCGCCCGTGGCTCTGGTGATCGCGCTGCTGATCCTCGTCCGCGACGGCAGGCCGGTATTTTATGTTTCGGAACGGATGAAGACCGCGTCCGAGCCGTTCCAGCTTTGGAAATTCCGTACGATGACCGTGGTCGACACCGACAGCGGCGTCTCGGGTGGCGACAAGGCCGCGCGGCTGACGAAGCACGGTCGGTTCCTGCGGCGGACACGGATGGACGAGATCCCGCAGCTTTGGAACGTGCTGCGCGGCGACATCAGCTTTGTCGGCCCCCGCCCGCCACTGCGCCTGTATGTCCAGCGCTTCCCGGAGTTGTACGTCGAAGTGCTGCAATGCCGGCCCGGCATCACCGGACTGGCGACGCTGTACTATCACCGGCACGAGGAAAGGCTGCTGGCCGACTGCGAGACCGCTCAAGAAACCGACGCGGTCTATTCCCGCCGCTGCGTCCCCCGCAAAGCCGAACTGGATTTGATCTACCGCAGGCGCCGCTCGGTCGCGATGGACCTACGGCTGATCGCGATGACCGCCGCACGGGCCGCCGGCCGCGACCTGAAAAGCTGTGGGCTGCTGGGCGGACGGCGCGACCGGAACCGGCCGTAGCCTTAGCCGCGCGCGGGGTCCGCCGGGTAGGTGCCGAGGATCTTCAGGTACGAGGTGAAGTATTCCAGCTCTTCCAGCGCGCGGGCGACGTGCGGGTCGTCCGGGTGCCCCTGAATGTCGGCGTAGAACTGCGTCGCGGTGAACGAGCCGTCGACCATGTAGCTTTCCAGCTTGGTCATGTTGACGCCATTCGTCGCGAAGCCGCCCATCGCCTTGTACAGCGCGGCGGGAATGTTCCGCACGCGAAACACGAAGGTCGTCATCATGCGGTCGTCCCGGCGGTCGTGCTCGGGCTTCGGCGACATGATCAGGAACCGGGTCGTGTTGTGCGCGTGGTCCTCGATGTGTCGGGCAAGGATGTTCAGCCCGTAGATCTCTGCCGCGAGATCCGAGGCCAGCACGCCCTCGGTCCGCAGACCGGCCTTCGACAGTTCCTCGGCCGCGCCGGCGCTGTCGGCTGCGGCCTCGCCCTTGATTCCGTATTCCGACAGGAACGCGGCGCATTGCGGGATGAGCACCAGATGGGCGCGGACCTTCTCGATATCCTCGATCGGCACGCCCGGCAGCGCCATCAGCGAGATGTGAACCCGCACGAAGGCTTCGTCGACGATGTGCAGCCCGCTTTCCGGCAGCAGCCGGTGGATGTCGGCCACGCGGCCATAGGTCGTGTTCTCGACTGGCAGCATCGCAAGGTCCGCAGCGCCCGTATTCACGGCTGAAATCACGTCTTCAAACGTGTGGCAGGGCAGCGCCTCCATGTCCGGTCGCGCGTCTCGGCAGGCCTGATGAGAATAGGCGCCGGGCTCCCCTTGGAATGCGATACGTCCGCTCATTTCGTGTAAGGTCCGCCAAAAATGCCGAAAAGGTCGTTTGGTCGCGCCTCATATCCCTTGAACCGGAGGAAGGGAACCGGATAGATAGCGCCGGAATCTGGACGGAGCTAGGCGCGATATGTTCGACACAATGACGGTAACCAAGGTCGTGGGCGGCTTCTGCGGCACGTTCCTGATCTTCCTTCTTGGCGGCTGGGTTGGCGAGACCCTGTACCACGTCGGCGAATCCGGTCACGGCGACGAGCATCACCAAGCCTACACGATCGAGGTCGAGGACAGCGACAGCGCCGCCGAGCCCGAGCCCGAAGTGGACTTCGCCGAGGTTTATGCCGCCGCCGACGCCGCCGCGGGCGAGCGCCTGTTCCGCCCCTGCCAGGCCTGCCACAAGGTCGAGCCCGGCGCGAACGGCACCGGCCCGACGCTGTACGGCGTGGTTGGCCGCGGCATCGACACGGTCGATGGCTATGCCTACTCCGGCGCGCTGGAGCAGATCGGCGAGACCTGGACCCCCGAGAACCTGAGCCACTTCCTGGAAGACCCGCGCGGCGCTGCGCCGGGCACCAAGATGACCTACGGCGGCATGGACGATGTCGAGGACCGCGCCAACCTGATCGCGTGGCTGGACAGCCTCGACGACTGATCGCCCGCCGATCAAGCAGTTTTGCCAAGGGCCGCCCCCCAAAGGGCGGCCCTTTTGCATGTGTAACGGCCGGATCACGCGCGTTTGACGGACTGCAACTTGCTATTAGGATATTTTTCTTAAAATTCGCGCAAGACACGCCCGACAGACACGCTAGGCTGTACCTGGTGCAAAGCACCCGCCTGTCCCTTGGAAGGAGCCCGACATGCCCCGAACCGCAACCATGATCCGCCGGATCGCCCTGCCCGCCGCGCTGGCCGCCCTCGCCGCCACCGCCCATGCGCAGGAGACCGACGAAGAGGTCATCGTCGCACACGGGGTGTCGAACTTCGGCGAACTGAAATACCCCGAGGGCTTCTCCCATCTCGACTATGTCAATCCGGTCGCACCCAAGGGCGGCGAGATCAGCGAATGGGCATCGGGCAACTTCGACAGCTTCAACAACTACACCCGCAAGGGCGTATCGGCGGCGCTGACCGAACTGATGTACGAGGACATGCTGGCCGCCACGGCGGACGATCCCTATGGCCTGTACTGCTATCTGTGCGAGACGCTGGAATATCCCGAAAGCCGCGACTGGGTGATCTTCAACCTGCGCGACGACGTGAAGTTCTGGGACGGCACCACGATGACCGCCGAGGACATCAAGTTCACGTTCGAACTGTTCATGGAACAGGGCATCACCGAATACGTGAACGTGGTGAAAAGCTATATCGAAAGCGTCGAGGTGCTGGACGAGTACCGCGTGAAATTCACCTTCACGGACGAAGCCCCCCGCCGTGACGTCATCGGAATCGCTGGCGGCACCAACGCCTTCTCGAAGGCGTGGTTCGAGGAAACCGGCGCACGGCTGGACGAAAGCACGCTTGAACCCTTCATGGCGACCGGCGCCTACAAGGTCGACAGCTTCGATGTCGGCCGCCAGATCATCTATCGCTACGACGAGAACTTCTGGGGCGCCGACCACCCCCTGAACATCGGCCAGAACAATTTCGAGACGATCCGCGTCGAGTATTACGCCGACAGCTCTGCCGCGTTCGAGGCATTCAAGGCAGGCGAATACACCTTCCGGATCGAGAACTCGTCGAAGGACTGGGCGACCGGCTACAACTTTCCCGCCGTACAGAAGGGCTGGGTGAAGACCGCAGAACTGCCGGACGGCAACATCGGCTCGGGCCAGTCTTTCGTCTTCAACCTTCGCGACCCGAAGTGGCAGGATCCGAAGGTCCGCGCAGCGGTTCGCATGATGTTCAACTTCGAATGGTCGAACGACACGCTGTTCTACGGGCTGTACGAACGGGTGAATTCGTTCTGGGAGAACTCGCCACTAGAAGCCACCGGCACCCCGACCGAGGCCGAGGTCGCGCTGCTTCAACCGCTGGTGGACGAGGGACTGCTTGACGCGTCGATCCTTACCGACGAAGCCGTGATGGCGCCGGTCAACGAGGCGTCCGAGAACCTTCCGGGCCGCCGCGTGCGCCGCGAAGCCGCCAACCTTCTGGAAGAGGCGGGCTGGACGGCCGGCAGCGGCGGCTTCCGCACCAAGGACGGCCAGCCCCTGACGCTGACCGTGCTGTCCTACAGCCCGACCTTCGACCGTATCATCAACCCCTACATCCAGAACCTCCGCTCGATCGGGATCGACGCCAAGCTGGAACGCGTCGACATCTCGCAATATGTCGACCGCCGCCGCAGCAGCGACTACGACTTGGTCAACCACACCTTCTCGATGGGGTTCGAGCCGGGCATCGGCCTGTACCAGTGGTACGGCTCGGACACGGCAGAAGACAGCTCGCGCAACCTGATGGGCCTGCAGGATGAAGCCGTCGACCGGCTGATCGAGATCGTTGTCGATGCCCCGACGCTGGACGAGCTGGCCACCGCGACCCACGCGCTGGACCGCGTCCTGCGCGCCAAGGGCTTCTGGGTGCCGCAGTGGTTCAAGAACGTGAACACCGTCGCCTACTACGACATGTACCGTCACCCCGAAGACCTGCCGCCGCTGGCGCTTGGGTACCTGAGCTTCTGGTGGTACGACGAGGACGCCGCGGCCGACCTTCGTTCTGCCGGCGCAGTGAAGTAAGGAGCTTCTCCCCTTGGGAGCCTATATTCTTCGCAGATTCCTGCTGGTGATCCCTACCCTACTGGGGATCATGATCGTGAACTTCGTTCTGACCCAGTTTGTGCCCGGCGGCCCGATCGAACAGATCATCGCCAACATGGAAGGCACGGGCGACGTGTTCGAGTCGATCTCGGGCGGCGGCAACGAAGCCGCCACGAACGCCGCCGGCGGTGGCGGCGGCGCCGGTGACCGCTATCTCGGCGCGCGCGGGCTGCCGCCAGAGTTCATCGAGGAACTCGAGCGCGAATTCGGCTTCGACAAGCCGCCGCTTGAACGGTTCCTGACGATGATGTGGAACTATCTGCATTTCGACTTCGGCGAGAGCTATTTCCGATCCATCAGCGTGGTCGACCTGATCATCGAAAAGATGCCGGTCTCGATCTCTCTCGGGCTGTGGTCGACGCTGATCGCCTACCTGATCTCTATCCCGCTGGGCATCCGCAAGGCGGTGAAGGACGGAACCTCGTTCGACACCTGGACCTCGTCGGCAATCATCGTGGGCTACGCGATCCCGGGGTTCCTGTTCGCGATCCTGCTGCTGGTGCTGTTCGCGGGTGGGTCGTACTGGAAAATCTTCCCGCTCAGGGGACTGACCTCGGACAACTGGGACCAGCTGACGCTGATCGGCAAGATCGCCGACTACTTCTGGCACATCACCCTGCCGGTCATCGCCTCGCTGATCTCCAGTTTCGCGACGCTGACGCTGCTGACCAAGAACTCGTTCCTCGACGAGATCAAGAAGCAGTACGTGATGACCGCCCGCGCCAAGGGCCTGTCCGAGCGCCGCGTGCTGTACGGCCACGTGTTCCGCAACGCGATGCTGATCGTGATCGCAGGCTTCCCGGCGGTGTTCATCGGCGTGTTCTTCTCGGGGTCGATCATCATCGAGACGATCTTCTCGCTGGACGGTCTGGGCCGCCTGGGCTTCGAGGCGGCGGTCGCCCGCGACTATCCGGTGATCTTCGGCACGCTCTTCGTGTTCGGGCTGATGTCGCTGGTGATCGGCATCATCTCGGACCTGATGTATGTCTTCGTCGACCCGCGGATCGACTTCGAGCGGCGGGAGGCCTGAGATGGATCAGACGCACCAGCCCAGCACCGCCCCCGCCGGTCTGCAACCCGAACCCACGCCCGGCGATCCCGCGGCACCGGTGCCGCCCGTCCGCCGCCGGCGGATGACCCTGTCGCCGCTGAACCAGCGCCGCTGGCGCAACTTCAAGCGCAACCGCCGGGCCTATTGGTCGGCGATCATCTTCGGCATCCTGTTCGGCCTGTCGCTGTTCGCCGAGTTCCTCGCCAACGACAAGCCGATCCTCGTGAACTACCGCGGCGACTACTACATGCCGATCTTCAAGTTCTATCCCGAGACCCAGTTCGGCGGCGATTTCGCGACCGAGGCGGTCTATGCCGATATCGAGGTAAAATGCCTGATCGTCTCGGGCGGGCTGGAAAGCTGCTTCGACGACCCCGAAGGCGTGATGGCGCAGGCCGAGACCGGCACGGTCGATGGCGGGGCGATCGAACAAGGCTGGATGCTTTGGCCGCCGATCCCCTATTCCTACAACACAATCAACGACATCTCGGGCACCGCGCCGTCGGCGCCGGACAGCCAGCACTGGCTGGGGACCGACGACACCGCCCGCGACGTGCTGGCGCGGGTAATCTACGGCTTCCGACTGTCGATCCTGTTCACCATCATCGTGACCTCGATTGCCAGCGTCGTGGGCATCATCGCGGGCGCGGTGCAGGGCTTCTTCGGCGGGTGGCTGGACCTTGTGTTCCAGCGCCTGATCGAGATCTGGGTCTCCACCCCGTCGCTTTACATCATCATCATCATGTTCGCGATCCTGGGCCGAAGTTTCTGGCTGCTGGTGTTCCTGACCGCGCTGTTCGGCTGGCCCGCACTGGTGGGCGTGGTGCGCGCGGAATTCCTGCGCGCACGCAACTTCGAATACGTCCGCGCGGCGCGGGCGCTGGGGGTCGGCAACTGGACCATCATGTTCCGCCACATGCTGCCGAACGCGATGGTCGCCACCCTGACCATGCTGCCCTTCATCATCACCGGCACCATCGGCACGCTGGCCTCGCTGGACTTCCTTGGCTTCGGCCTGCCCTCGTCGGCCCCGTCGCTGGGTGAACTGACGCTTCAGGCCAAGCAGAACCTGCAGGCGCCATGGCTGGCCTTCACGGCGTTCTTCACCTTCGCCATCATGCTGTCGCTTCTCGTCTTCGTCTTCGAAGGCATCCGCGACGCCTTCGACCCCAGAAAGACCTTCGCATGACGCCGATCCTCGAAGTCCGCGACCTGAACGTGCGCTTCCGCCAGGACGGCGCGACGGTGCACGCGGTGAAGGGCAACAGCTTCACCGTCGGCAAGGGCGAAACCGTGGCCCTTGTGGGTGAGTCCGGTTCGGGCAAGTCGGTGACGGCGCTCAGCACCGTCTCGCTGCTGCCCGACAGCGCCGAGGTGGACGGCTCGGTCCTTTACAAGGGCCAGCAGATGGTCGGCGCCTCGTTCGAGCAACTGAAGAACGTGCGCGGCAACGACATCTCGTTCATCTTCCAGGAACCGATGACCTCGCTGAACCCGCTCCACACGCTGGAAAAGCAGCTGCGCGAGTCGATCGAACTGCACCAGGGCCTGCGCGGCGCGGCGGTCAAGGACCGGATCGTCGAACTGCTGACAAAGGTGGGCATCCGCGATGCCGAAACGCGGCTGAAGGACTACCCGCACCAGCTGTCCGGCGGCCAGCGGCAGCGTGTGATGATCGCGATGGCGCTGGCGAACGGGCCGGACCTTCTGATCGCGGACGAACCGACCACCGCACTGGACGTCACGATCCAGGCGCAGATCCTCGACCTGCTGGCCGAACTGAAAGACGCCGAGGGGATGAGCCTGTTGTTCATCACCCATGACCTGAACATCGTCCGGCGTTTCGCCGACCGGGTCTGCGTGATGAAGGACGGTGAGATCGTCGAACAGGGCACCACCGCCGAGATCTTCGACAACCCGACCCACCCCTACACCATCAAGCTGCTCAGCGCCGAGGCGGCGGGCCATCCCCTGCCCGTCCCGGCCAACGCACCCGAGATCGTCGAGACCGAGCATCTGCGCATCTGGTTCCCGATCCAGCGCGGCCTGCTGCGCAAGGTCGTGGGTCACGTGAAAGCGGTGAACGACGCCTCCGTCAGCGTGCGCGCGGGCGAGACGCTGGGGATCGTGGGCGAATCCGGGTCCGGCAAGACGACGCTGGCGCTGGCGATCATGAAGCTGATCTCGTCAGAGGGGAAAATCGTCTTCGACGGCCGCCCGATCCAGAACCTTCGCAGCGGCGCAATGCGCGACCTGCGATCGGAAATGCAGATCGTGTTCCAGGACCCCTACGGCTCGCTCAGCCCCCGGATGACGGTCGAGCAGATCATATCGGAGGGGCTGAAGATCCATGGCTCCGAAGATCATCGGCCCCGGCGCGAGCTGGTCGCAGAGATCATGACCGAGGTCGGCCTCGACCCGGCCCTGATGGATCGCTACCCGCACGAATTCTCCGGCGGCCAGCGGCAGCGCATCGCAATCGCCCGCGCCATGGTGCTGCGCCCCAAACTGGTGGTGCTGGACGAACCGACGTCTGCGCTGGACATGACGGTGCAGGTCCAGATCGTCGACCTGCTGCGTCGTCTGCAGGAAAAGCACGGGCTGGCCTACCTGTTCATAAGCCACGACCTGAGGGTGGTGCGCGCGCTGTCGCACCGGGTGTTCGTGATGAAACAGGGCGACGTGGTGGAATCGGGAACCGCCGAAGAAATCTTCGAGAACCCGCAATCCGACTACACGAAGGAACTGATGGCCGCCGCCTTCATGGACGACGCCGCCGTCGCCTGATCCCGCCCGCGTTGCGCATCATTGGGGGCTTTGCCCCCGCCGCGCGTGCCGCGCGTCTCCCCCAGGATATTTTGGGACCAAAGAAGCGCCGCGCGTGGGCTGCTTCTTCTCTTTCGAAATACCTCGGGGGGAGCGCGCAATCTGCGCGCGGGGGGCAACGCCCCCCGGCACCTTGCGGCACTTTGGCTTAGGACGCCGGGCCCATAGTGGTGCAGGCGATGTTGCGCGCCTTCAGTCGTTCGCAGGCCATCTCGGCGGCTTCGGCGGTGAGCCCGACGAAGTTCGCTTCGAACCCCTTGTTGCTCTGCTTCACCTTCCGCAGCGCCTCGTCCAGCGTGCCCAGTTCGGTCAGCGCGGTCTGCAACAGCACCCGCTCGGCCTGATAGCGCGAGCTGTACAGGCCCACGTTGATGCCCCAGTGGCGGTCGCCGCTGGTGGACAGCCGTTCGACCACGACGCGTTCCGCTTCGACCACCGGATCGGGGGCCGCGGCGACCTCGGTCGTCAGCGACGCCGGGCGTGGCACCGGCAGGGGCGCAGGTTCGCCGACCGGAAGCGCGGCGGTCACCACGCCCGGATTCGAGGGCGGCGGCGTGCGGGCGCCTTCGGGCAGGGTCGAGGCCGCGGGCGCCGTCGCTTCGATGGCGACCACCGTTTCCTCGATGGTCTCGGCCATCGCGACCAGCAATTCGTCCGGCAGCGCCTCGACGCCGGGTCCGGGCCGCAGGCGCGGCATCGGGCTACGGTCGGGCGCGCGCTGCGCATAGCGGATGCGGCCGAGGTCCGCGCCCGGCGTATAGGCCGGCTTGGCCGGGCGGCGCACGGCCACGCGGGACGGCGCCTTGGAAAACCCGAGGTCCAGCAGGCGCGCCATTTCCTCGTTCCGCCACGGGGTCGAACGTCCACCGAAGACGGCGGCGATGATGCGTACCCCGCCCCGCTCTGCCGAGGCGACGAGGTTGAAGCCCGCGGCGCGGGTGTAGCCGGTCTTGATCCCGTCGGCGCCCTTGTAGGCGCTCAGGAAGCGGCGGTTCGTGTTCGCCACCTCGCGCAGCCCGGCATCGGTCGTGATGCGGCTGAACAGGTTGTAGTATTCAGGATAGTCGTAGAACAGGTGCCGCCCCAGCAGCGCCATATCCCGCGCGGTCGACAGGTGGGCGCTGTCGGTCAGGCCGTGCGCGTTGCGGAAGGTCGTGTTCCGCATCCCCATCGCCTTGGCGGTCCGGTTCATCCGTTCGGCGAAGGCCGCCTCGGAGCCCGAGATCGCCTCGCCCAGCGCGGTCGCCGCGTCGTTGGCCGACTTGATCGCCGCCGCCCGCACCAGGTACCGCAGCTTGATCCGCTGCCCCGGGCGCAGGCCGAGTTTCGAGGGCGGCTCTGACGCCGCGAATTTCGAGATGGTCACCTCGGTGTCCATCGTGATCTCGCCGTGCTCCACGGCCTGAAAGACGATGTACAACGTCATCATCTTGGTCAGCGATGCCGGGTGGAGCCGGGTTTCGGAGTTGTCCGAATGCAGGACCTCTCCGGTCCTGGCGTCTATCACATATGCTGCATAAGGCGCTGCTGCCGCCGACAGGGGCGCGAAGAATGCTACAATAACGAAGAAAAGACCCAGACGGGCCATGTGCTTAAGGCGCGCGGTCACGTCACCAATCCTGTACTGCCTCGTTCCGCCGGATCGTTTCTCGCCCGGTCAAATCATTGAGGTCAGCGTAGCATGGCCCCCGAAAGCCGAAAACAGAAGATTTTCAATGTGTTTGAAATACCTCTTCAAGCGACGCGCGACATGTTGCGGATAGGCCGCGCGCGACCGCTAGATGTTTCCTTTGTGGCGAGAATGTGGCAGCGCGGCTATTCAAATTCGAACAATAGTGGCATCAATGCACCAAGATCGGGGATCTCGCGGAAGCGGCCGTGCCCCTCGGGCGGCTCTGCATGTTCCAGCGCCCAGGTCTGGCCGTGCGGGACATAGACGCCCCAGCCGCCCGCCTCGATCGCGGGCAGCACGTCGGATTTCATGGAGTTGCCCACCATCATCGCCCGTGCAGGGCCGTCGGCGTGGCTGGTGAAGATCCGCGAATAGACCGGCGCGGTCTTGTCCGAGACGATCTCGACCCCGTCGAACAGATCGCCCAGCCCCGACTGCGCCAGCTTTCGCTCTTGGTCCAGCAGGTCGCCCTTGGTGATCAGCAGCACCCGATAGCGCTCGGCCGCCGCGGCGACGGCATCCTCGGCATGCGGCAAAAGCTCGATCGGATGGCGCAGCATCTCCTGCCCCGCCGCGATGATTTCCGAGATCACGGTCGCTGGCACCCGGCTGTCGGTCACCTCGATCGCGGTCTCGATCATCGACAGCATGAAGCCCTTGATGCCGAATCCGTAGTGGCCGATGTTGCGCCGCTCGGCCTCCAACAGGCGCCGGTCAAGGTGATCGGGATCGGCGTGGTCCGCCAACAGCTCGGAGAATCGGTCCTGCGTGATGCGGTAGAACTGCTCGTTGTGCCACAATGTGTCGTCCGCATCGAACGCGATCGTCGTTAACTTTTCCGCCATCCGTCCAACTTACTCTGTATAGGGCGCCACAGGGCCATGGCCCCCCTTTTCATGGGGAACGGTGACCTTATATAGTCGCTCCAGGCAATCAAGACATTCGGCGGAGTTTATGCACGGGATGCATTGGCCCGAGATCATGACGAACAAGGACGATGACGGCGGGGATACCGGCGTCGTGGTGGAGACGCGTGCGAAGACGAAACGCCCGCCCCTCTACAAGGTCCTGCTTCTGAACGACGACTTCACGCCGATGGAGTTCGTGGTCCACGTGCTGGAGCGTTTCTTCGGCATGAACCACGCGCAGGCGTTCGAACTTATGCTGACCGTCCACAAGAAAGGCGTCGCCGTGGTCGGCGTGTTCAGCTTCGAGATTGCCGAGACCAAGGTGGGTCAGGTCATGGACTTCGCCCGCCGGCACCAGCATCCGCTGCAGTGCACCATGGAAAAGGAATAGGGCCCCGGGCCCGCACCCCATGTCCTCGACACGACTGACCACCGCGCTGGAAAACGGCGCGTGCCAGCTGCCCGATGCCGGCCGCATCGCAGTGTTCCGCCCGCGCGCCGGCGCGGACCTTTCGGCGCTGCCGAAGGACCGCGTGCAGGTGATACAGGGCTTCCGCCCCGACCACGACGTTTTCGCGTCGCAGGGCTACGACACCGGCATCGCGCCCAAGGGCGACTTTGCCGCCGCGCTGGTCTGCGTGCCCCGCGCCAAGGCCGAGGCGCGCGCCCTGGTGGCGCAGGCGGCGGCCCTGACCGGCGGCACCGTGATCGTTGACGGGCAGAAGGACGACGGCGTCGAAAGCCTGCTGCGCGATTGCCGCAAGCTTGGCAGCGTGGGCGAGGTGATCTCGAAAGCGCACGGCAAGATCTTCACCGCGACCGGCGATTTCTCGGCCTGGGCCGCGCCGGAAGCCGGGCAGGACATCGGCGGCTTCGTCACCGCGCCGGGCGTGTTCTCTGCCGACGGGATCGACGCCGGATCCGCCGCGCTGGCCGAGGTGCTGCCGCAGGCGATGCCCAAGCGGGTCGTCGACCTTGGCGCCGGGTGGGGCTATCTGGCGGCAGAGGTCCTGAAGCGCAGCGGGGTCGAGGAACTGCATCTGGTCGAGGCTGAAAGCGCCGCGCTGGATTGCGCCCGTCTGAACGTCAACGATCCCCGCGCACAGTTCCACTGGGCCGACGCGCTGACGTGGCGGCCCGGCTCGCCGGTGGACGCCGTCGTGTCGAACCCGCCCTTCCATACCAGCCGCGCCGCCGACCCCGCGCTTGGCCGCGGCTTCATCGCGGCGGCGGCCGCGATGCTCAAACCCTCGGGCCGTCTCTGGATGGTTGCGAACCGTCACCTGCCCTACGAGACCGAGGCCCGCGCGCGCTTTCGCGAGGTCGAGGAACTGGCCGGGACCGGCCGGTTCAAGATCCTTTGCGCCGCGAAACCCATTGCCGCAAAGGGCGCTTCCCGATAGCGGGAACCGCCGCTAGGCTGCCCCTCAGGAATCAGGACACTCACTCATGTCTTTCTCCATCGCAGGCAAGACCGCCATCGTGACCGGCGCCGCAAACGGCGTGGGTCTCGCGATCGCGCGGCACTTCCTCGAAATGGATGCCAACGTCGTCTTCGCCGACATGGACGAAGAGGGCCTTGTGCGCGAGATCGGCGAAGAGGCTTCGAAAGACGACTCCCGCGCCCGCTATTTCGCCGGCGACCTGCGCGAGAAGCTGTCGATCGCCAACCTGCTCTCGGCGACCATCGACGCGTTCGACACCGTCGACATCCTCGTCAACGCCAGCCGTCAGGTCGCCTATTCCGAAGCGCTGTGCCCGGAAGAGGACAGCGTCGAGCAACTGCTACAGCAGAACCTCATGACCTCGCTCCGCCTGACCCAGCTTGTCGCCAAGCGGATGATCAAGCAGGCCGAGGAAGAGGACAAGCCGTGTCAGGGGTCCATCGTAAACCTCAGCTCGATCGCTGCGCGCCGCACCCATCCGGACCTGCTGGGCTATTCGATCAGTTGCGCAGCGCTGGACCAGATGACCCGCGCGATGGCGGTGGCGCTTGCTCCGCACAACATCCGCGTCAACGCGGTGGCCTTCGGCAGCGTCATGAGCGCCAGCCTGAAGGACACGCTGAAGATCAAGGAAGGGTGCCGGGACGACATCATCCGCAACACGCCGCTTGCCCGGATCGCCAGCGCGACCGAACTGGCAGAGGCGACGCGGTTTCTTGCGTCCGAGGGCTCGGGCTTCATGACGGGCCAGATCCTGACCGTGGACGGTGGCCGCTCCATCGTCGACACCGTGTCGGTGGCGGCGCACTAGGCCCGCAACCCCCAGCTTCTTTGGTCCTCAAATATCCTGGGGGTGAATGCGCCGCAGGCGCAGGGGGGGCCAAGCCCCCCTAACTCATTAATGCGCACCTCCGGTGCGACGGGGCCAAACCCCGTCCATCACTTCACCGCGCCTGCGGCCATCCCCTTGATGATGTAGCGTTCCAGCAGGACGCCGATGATGATCAGCGGGATGATCGCCGCCGAGGACAGCGCCGCCATCGCCCACCAGTTGATCCCCTGCGATCCGGTCTGGGACGCGACCATCACCGGCAGCGTTTTGGCGTCCGTAGAGGTGAGAAGCGCTGCGAAGAAGTACTCGTTCCACGTCAGCACCAGCGACAGGATGAAGGCCGCTACCATGCCCGGCAGCGCGATGGGCAGGACGATGGTCAGGAACGCCCCCCAGATCGACAGGCCGTCGACCAGCGCGGCCTCTTCCAGTTCGACCGGGATAGACTGGAACTGGTCGCGCATGATCCAGATGACGATGGGCAGCACCGTCAGCGTATACAGCAGGATCAGCCCGATCCGGGTGTCGAGAAAGTCGAGCTCTTTGTAGAGCACAAGGAACGGCAGGGCGAGCACCACCGGCGGCAGGATCAGCTGCGACAGGAAGAAGAACGAGATGTCCGGGTTCCGCATGAAGCCGAAGCGATAGCGGAACCGCGACAGGCCGTAGGCCGTCATCGACCCGAGGATCACCGCCAGCAACGAGGCCGAGCCCGCCGTGATCACCGAATTGGTGAAGCGCTTCAGGAATTCCTCGCGCACCGTCGATTCCTGTCCCAGCAGGCGCGGCGACATGCCGATGCTTTCGAAGCCCTTCCAGCTTGGCTGGTAGTCCACCCACGGGATCATGTGGCCCTGCATCACGTTCGGCGCCAGCTTGAACGAGGTCGTCAGCGTCCAGTAGATCGGGAACAAGCACACGATGGTCCAGATGATCAGGATGCCGTAGATCGCCAGGCGCCCGGCGAACCATTTCACGCGACCGCCGGTGTCGTGCTCGCTGTCATGAAAGATCTGGGCAGAGGTCTGGGTTGCGTCGGTCATATCAGTACCTCGGATTCATCCAGCGGTCGACGAGCTTCATGAAGATCGTGATCGAGATCACGATCAGCACGAGATAGACGATCGCCAGCAATGTTCCGTAGCCCACGTTCGACCGGTCACGGTATTCGCGGAAGATGAAGCTGGTCACGCTGTCCGTCGCGCCGCCGGGGCCGCCGGAGGTGACGTTGATGATGATGTCGGCCAGCTTCAGCTTGAAGATGATGCGGATCAGGATCGCGGTGATCGACACCGGCAGCATCAGCGGAAAGGTGACCTCCCAGAAGCCGCGCCAACCGGACGCGCCGTCGACGCGGGCGGCTTCCTGCACGTCGCGCGGGATCGCCTGAAGCCCCGCCAGCAGCATGATCATCATGAAGGGAATGAAGGTCCAGGCATCCATGATCATGATCATGGTCCGCGCGATCTCGGGGTCCGAGAAAAAGGCGGGCCGGTCCCAGCCCAGCCAGCGCGCCAGCCGCGCGATGGGGCCGAAGCGGCCCTCGAGCATCGACTTGCCGATCATCCACGACACCGCGACCGGAGACAGCATCAGCGGCAACAGGAACGCGACGCGGAAGAACTTCCGCGCCTTGATCTCGCTGGCAAGGATCAGGGCAAGGCCGAGCGCGATGACGTATTCCACGATGATCGCCAGCGTGTACCAGACCATGTTCTTCAGCGCGTTCCAGTAGAACGGGTCGTTCCACATCTGCACCACGTTGTCGAAGCCGTTGAAGCTGCGGCCCTCCAGCGACGACAGGTTCCAGTTCGAAAACGCGATGCCCAGCGCGAAGACCAGCGGGAACACCACCATCGCGATCACGAACAGGGTCGCCGGAAGGATGAACAGCGTCCGTTTGCCCTGTTCGCCGTAAAGCACCACCTGCGCGACGCCTAGGCAGATGCCCCAGAACAGCGCCGCGTACAGCGCCGGACGCCAGTTGCCGAATTCCAGCCCGATCCGGCCGGTCTGCGCCAGCGTCAGCACCGCGAAAACCGCGATCAGCAGCCCGAACGAGCCCCAGACCAGCAAATGGCCGATGCGCCTGCGTCCCGGCCCGATGTCGTCGTCCGTCACGACGTGAAGAAGGTCGCCCTCTTCCGTTGCCATTACCCTGTGTCTCCCCCTGATGCGCAGCGGCTCAGCCCGCGTAGGCCACCCATGCGCGTCGTTGCGGCGGCGAGATGACGATGACCCGTCCTCCCGCGCCGAATGCATAGAAACTCCCCGGCGCGGTCAGCGCGGTGTCGATCCGCGCCCTGCGCTCTGGCGGGATCGCGATCAGGCCGCCGTACCGGTCGAGGAGGTGCAAGATCGACGGCCCGTCCGGCCCCGTCCCCGCAACTGCGTGGCCGGGCCGCAGCACCCATGGCGGTTCCACCGGGACCGGCGTCTCGGACCAGCCGGCAAAGCCGCCATCCCTGAACCACCCGCGCCGCGAGCCGATCGGCTCCAGCGTCGCAAGATAGTCCGGCCCGCCCTTGGCCAACCGTTCGGCCGCCGCGTCCGGCAGGATGAATTCGTTGAAGCCCGTCTCGTTGCCGCCCGGCCCGAAGCCCCATGTGCGGTTCTGCGCATAGCTGCGCCACCAGATACCCAGCCCCTCCGGCAGGGCGCCGCGGTAGAAGTTCCATTGCAGGGCGTGCCACGCCCCCAGCAGAACCAAAACCACCAGCATGCCGCGTATCAGCCAGCGCAAGGCAATCCTCCGGCTGGAAGAAACGGGGCGCGACCTGCGCCGCGCCCCGAGGTTTCGTCAACAGGATCAACTCACAGACCCAGCGAGGCTTTGTACAGCTCGATCTGCTGGTCCCGGCCGATCTGGTCGGTGATCGTCTCCCACGCTGCCGCGATGGCGTCGGCGGTCTCTTGCGCGCTGCCGTACTGGCCCGCGAAGCCCTTCGCCAGTTCGTCCTCGGCGACCGAGTAGTACTGGAAGATGCCCGGAATACGGGGTTCCAGCGCCGCGTTGGGGTGGTTGTAGCTGTCGAGGTTCGATCCGAGATAGTCCTCGATGTACTCGCGGTCGTACCCGGCTTCTTCCCACTCGTCGTACTGGAAGTGCGAGTTGCGGTAGGGCTGGAAGCCCGACGGATAGGCCGAAGCCCACAGCGACAGGTCCTTGCCGCCAAGGTGCGCGGCAGCCGACCATGCGGCTTTCTTCTTCTTCTCGTCGCCTTCGACCGTGGCCATGACATAGACGCCCCACCCGAGGTAGGCCATGTTCGGCGCCTCGTTCATGGTGTCTTCCCATTCGCCGGACGCCGCGTTGTAGCGACGGTCCGAGGCCGGGTTGATGCCAAAGCCCACGACGTCGCCCACCACCGAGGTGTCAGAGGTGCGCGCGCTAGAGCCCACGTCGCCCCACCAGGTCAGCATCGAGCCGGTGCCGGCAAGGAACTGCTGGAACGCGGTCGTGCCGGGGTCGGCGTTGATCTGGTCTGGCGGATAGGCGTTCTCGGTCGCGATGAGATCCATCACGTCCTGGATCGCCTGCACCCAGCCCGGGTTGTTGACGCGGGGCTTCATGGTGTCCGGGTCGAACAGCCAGGCCGGATCGTCCGGATGCTTCACGTAGGGCGCGGCGCGGTTTTCGAGGAAGTAGAAGCCAAAGCCGCCCCAGCCCTTCAGCGGGTCGAGATAGCCATGCGCATCCAGCCCGGTCAGCGGGTCGGATTGACCGGCCAGCATCTTCGAGACCTCGTTGATTTCCTGCCAGGTGGTCGGCACCTCGCGCCCGGTCAGCGAGCCCTCGCCGAAATAGTCCTTGCGGTATGCGAAGGTGTGGCAGTCGCCGTCGATCGAGACGCGGTAGGTCTTGCCGTCCCACGTGCCGACCGGCGCCTTGAGGTAGTCGACGTAGTCGTCCATGTCGATGATCTCGGCGACCCAGTCGGGCATCTCGGATGCCATGCCGCGGCCCAGAACGTCACCCTCGAAGGGCGCACCCATCTCGATGATGTCGAAGTCGACGGTGCCGGTGGCGATCGACTGCTGCAGACGGGCGTTGTAGTCAGCCTGCGCAAGGTCGATCCAGTTGATTTTGGCGCCGGTGTAGGCCTCCCACGGCTTCAGGAAACCGCGGAACAGGAAGTTGTGAAGGTTCTGGTTGTTGAGCCCCATGAACGTCAGTTCGACGCCGGCGAACTCGCCCTCGGACACGACTTCCTTGATCGGGCCAAGGCACATCTCGCCGACCTTCTGCCAATCGGCATCCGTCGGGCTGCCCATCCCCACACCGGGGATCTTCAGGATTTCGGCGCGCAACGCGCCATGGCTCGCGGCCCAGGCCGGGCGCACGCTTGCGCCGGTGGACACGCCGGAAAACGCGGCGAGCGTACCCATGCCCGCCATACCTTTAAGGACGTCCCGGCGCTTAAGCCGACCGGTCCGCTGCAAATAGTTGTAAACTTCTCTTCTCATAAAGACATCCTCCCTGTCTTGTCGCCGGGTCGGGCCTCCTCTCCCGTTGCCGGCAGCGACGCGAGGTCGCACGCGGCCAACTGTGCGGCGCGTCTTCGTGACCTGTCAAGCATACTTCGGGCCTAAAATTTCGGCGATGGACAGGCGCTTGTCCCTTCGCTTAACCTGCGCGGGTCCGGAGGGGACAAGGGAGGAATTCAGGCGCATGGCCGAGGTACGGATCCGCGATCTTCGCAAGAACTACGGTTCGCTGGAGGTCATCCACGGCGTGGAATTTGACATATCCGATGGCGAGTTCGTGGTGCTTGTCGGCCCGTCGGGCTGCGGCAAGTCCACATTGCTGCGGATGATCGCCGGACTTGAAGGGATCACGTCCGGCACGATCTCGATCGGCGAGCGTGTGGTGAACAACCTGCCGCCATCCAAGCGCGACATCGCGATGGTGTTCCAGAACTACGCGCTGTACCCGCACAAGACGGTCGGCGCCAACATGGCCTTCTCGCTGAAGATGGCCGGGATGCCGAAGGACGAGATTCAGGACCGGGTGCGCCGCGCGGCCGAAATCCTTGGGCTGACCGAGTATCTCAACCGCTATCCGCGCGCGTTGTCCGGCGGCCAGCGGCAGCGGGTGGCGATGGGTCGTGCCATCGTGCGCGACCCGCAGGTCTTCCTGTTCGATGAACCGCTATCCAACCTCGACGCCAAACTGCGCGTGCAGATGCGGACCGAAATCCGGGAACTGCACCAGCGGCTGAAGACGACCACCGTCTACGTCACCCACGACCAGATCGAAGCGATGACCATGGCCGACCGCATCGTGGTGATGCAAGGCGGCCATATCGAACAGATCGGCACGCCGCTGGAACTGTACGACACGCCCGCCAACACTTTCGTCGCAAGCTTCATCGGCTCGCCGTCGATGAACATGCTGCCGGCCGTGCTGCGCCAGCGCGACGGCGTGATCATGGCCGACACGGGGGCGACGCAACTGCGGATCGCAGGCAATGCGCATTGCGAGGACGGGCGCGAGGTGACGGTGGGCATCCGCCCCGAAGCGCTGTCGCCCGCCGCCGAAGGTCTGCCGGGAGAGGTCGCGGTGGTCGAACCGACCGGCGCCGAAACCCACCTTGTCATCCGCTCCGGCGGATCCGAGGTGACCTCGGTCCTGCGCGAACGCGGCGATTATCGTGTCGGCGACACGATCAACCTTGCCGCCGATCCCGCAGCGATCCATCTGTTCGACAAATCCACGGGCGCGCGTCTGGCCTGACGCCGCCCCAAGACTTCCGGAGGAAGACCATGCTCAAAGGCATCGACCCGCGCCTCAACGCAGAGGTGCTCTACGCTTTGCGCGCCATGGGTCACGGGGACTATCTGATCCTGTCCGACACCAACTTCCCCTCTGACAGCATCGCGCACCAGACGGTGTATGGCGACCTGCTGCGGATGGACAACCTGACCTCGGCCGAGGCCGCCGAAGCCGTGCTGTCGGTTCTGCCGCTGGACACGTTCGTGCCCGACTTCGCGGGCCGGATGGAGATTGTCGACGCACCCGACGAGGTCCCGCCGGTTCAGGCAGAGGTTCAGACGGTGATCGACGCCGCCGAAGGCGAGCCGCGCAAGATGATCAGCATCGAGCGTTTCGCGTTCTACGACCTCGCCAAGGAAGCCTATGCGGTGATCCAGACCGGCGAACGCCGCTTTTACGGGTGCTTCATGCTGCGCAAGGGCGTCATTCCGCCGGACGCCTGACCGGCGTTCGCTTCGATGATCCACGGATCCCCGCGCAAGCGGGGACATCGCGCCGCAAACGCCGACACCGGCTTCCGAAGCTGATGCGAAGGAAGCCCGGCGCTTAGCCGGCGTTGATGTACCCGTCTTCCACGTCCTGCGCGAACTCGTAGATCCGGTCGCTGAACCGCTTGCTGAGGTTGGCCTTGGCGAATTTGAGCGACTGGACCAGCAACCGCGCGGACAGGTTCGTCGCGGTCAGTTCGACACCCACCTGAAGCCGCGTGCGACGCGGCGACAGCGCAACCAGATCGACAGAGACCAGACCCTCGACACCGCCCGATTGGCTGGCGAGATTCATGCCGTGCGGCCGGTCGAATTCGGTGATCTTGGCCTCTACCGTGCGCGGCTTGCCACGGTACTGGAACCTCACGTTCCATTCGGTGCCCAGTCCGGGCCGCCCGCCGTCGGCGCGTACAACCTCGGCCCCTCGACGCAGCAACTGCCGCTCGAACCGCTTGAAGCGGGTGACCGATGCCCAGACGTGCTCGATCGGCGCTTCGATATCCTCGCGCGTGGAAAACTTCATCGGTTTCGCCCGTTTGTCTGCCCTGCCCCGCGCTAGTCTAGCCTGTCAGCCAGCCAGTTCCAAATCAGGAAATGCGCAATCGCGCCCTTCCTTGCCGGTTTCAACCGCTGGCTGTTTCCGGCGAACACATCCATCATCTCTTCGCGCCCAACCCAGATCGCGTCGGCGATTTCGACCGGGTCGATGGTAATGTCGTCGCTCAGCGCCTCGCCCCGGCAGCCGAACATCAGCGACGAGGGGAACGGCCACGGCTGCGACGCCAGATAGCCGACCTCGCCGACCTTCACGCCCGCCTCTTCCCAGACCTCGCGGCGCACCGCCGCTTCGATGGTCTCTCCTGGTTCGACGAAGCCGGCCAGCAGCGAATACATCCCCTCGGGCCAGTGCGGGCTGCGCCCCATCAGGACCTTGTTGCCACGCGTGATCAGCATGATCACGACCGGGTCGGTGCGCGGGAAGTGGTGCGTGCCGCAGGCCGGGCAGTCGCGTTGCCAGCCGCTCATTGCGATTACCGTCGGCTGACCGCAGCGGGCACAGTGTCCATGGCTGTCGTGCCAACCGGTGACCGCCTTGGCGGTGGCCGCCAGTTCCGCGTCGCGCGGCGTCATCCGGGTCATCGCCGCGCGCAGTTCGGCGAACACCTCTGCGCCCGGCAGGTCGGGATGGCGCTGTTGCGACGGGTCGAGAAAGGCCCCAAGCGTGTCGGGAAGTTCTTCAGGTTCCCAGTCCGAGACATCGCAGGCGAAACGCGGCGCGTCGCCTTCCAGCCCGAGAAACACCGCCTCGCCCCCTGCGACGACAGTGTGACCGGGCGGCAGCCATGCCAGCCCATCCTGCTCGGCGTTGGTGAACAGGGGTTTGCCGCGCCATATCGGCAGGAAGCCCGCGTCGGGGTCGACCATCCGTGCCGCCATGCCCGCGGCGTCACCGCGCAGTTCTGCCGCCCGGTTCAGCGCCGAGCCTCCGAAAGTCACCGTTTCCGCGATCCGCACGCACCTGCCCCCTTGGTTTCCACCCTTGTTGGCACGCACCGACGGCCGAGGCAATCGGGCCCTCTGCGCCGCCCAAAGCGGCACCAGTCGGCGCGAACGCGCCGCGGCGTATTCCATCGCTTTGGTGTCACATGCCGAGGCTATAGGCTCGGCGGCATAGTCCAGGGAGAATCGACATGACCACCAAGCCCTCCATCATTCTCAACCGCCGCTCTTTTCTTGCAGGCACCGCCGCCGGCGCCTCGCTGATCGCACTGCACCCCTATTCCGCCCGCGCCGCCGCGAACCAGGTGCACCTGCGCCTGATGGAGACGACCGACCTGCACGTCCACGTCTTCCCCTACGACTATTACGCCGACAAACCGGTCGACACGGTGGGCCTTGCCCGCACCGCCTCGATCGTCGACGAGATCCGCGCCGAGGCGACGAACTCGATGCTGCTGGACAACGGCGACCTGATCCAAGGCAACCCGATGGGCGACTTCATCGCCTACGAGCGCGGGATGAAAGAGGGTGACATGCATCCGATCATCACCGCGATGAACACGCTGGGCTACGACGCCACCACCATCGGCAACCACGAATTCAACTACGGCCTCGACTTCCTGATGAAGTCGATGGCGGGCGCCGACTTCCCCGTCGTGCTGTCCAACGTGGCGCTGGAACAGGGTGCTGGTCCGCGCGACGACAAGACCCTGTTCAAGCCCTACGTGATCCTCGACAAGACCGTGACCGACGGCGCCGGGAACGAGCACCAGATCAAGGTCGGCATTATCGGCTTCACCCCGCCGCAGATCATGAACTGGGACCGCAAGCACCTTGAAGGCAACGTGCAGGTCCGCGACATCGTCGCAACCGCCGAAGCGTGGGTGCCGGAAATGGTCGAGGCCGGCGCGGATATCGTGATCGCGCTGTCGCACTCTGGCATCGGATCGGCTGACCACACCGACGGCATGGAAAACGCCAGCGTTCCGCTGGCCGCGGTCGACGGCATCGACGCCGTGATGACCGGCCACAGCCACCTTGTGTTCCCCAGCCCGACCTATGACGAGTTCGCCGCTGTCGACACGACCGCCGGCACGATCCACGGAAAGCCCGCCACGATGGGCGGCTTCTGGGGTTCGCACCTTGGCCTGATCGACCTGATGCTCGAGATGGACGGGAACGCGTGGAAGGTCGTCAGTTCCGAGACCTCGGCCCGCCCGATCTCGCAGCGCAACGAGGACCGTTCCATCACGCCGCTTGTCGAAAGCGATCCCGAGGTCGAAGCCGCGGTCCAGAAAGAACACGACGATACGCTGGCTTATGTCCGCCGCGCGGTCGGCAAGACTTCTGCACCGCTGCATTCCTATTTCGCGCTCGTGGCCGATGACCCGTCGGTTCAGATCGTGAGCCAGGCGCAACTTTGGTACATCGAGCAGATGATGCAGGGCACCGAGTACGAAAGCCTGCCGATCCTGTCCGCAGCCGCGCCCTTCAAGGCCGGCGGTCGCGGCGGCCCCGAGTACTATACCGACGTTCCGGCGGGCGACGTCGCGATCAAGAACGTGTCCGACCTGTACCTGTACCCGAACACCATCCGCGCGGTGAAGATCACCGGCGCGCAGGTGAAAGAGTGGCTGGAACGATCGGCGGGCATGTTCAACCAGGTCGAGCCGGGCGCGACCGACGCGGTGCTGCTGAACCCCGACTTCCCTAGCTACAACTTCGACGTCATCGACGGGGTGACATATCAGATCGACCTGTCGCAGCCGATGAAGTTCGACCGCGACGGCAACGTGATCAATCCGGACACGAACCGCATCGTGAACCTTCAGTTCGACGGAGCGCCCATCGATCCCGCGCAGGAATTCGTGATTGCCACGAACAACTACCGCGCCTCGGGCGGCGGCAGCTTTCCCGGTGCGGATGGGTCGACGATCATCTTCGAGGGCCCGGACACCAACCGCGACGTCATTGTGCGCTACATCGTGGAACAGGGCACCATCAACCCGTCGGCGGATGCCAACTGGACCTTCGCCCCTCTCGATGGCGCGACGGTGCTGTTCGATACCGGCCCGGCGGCAGAGCAGTATGTCGAGACGGTCACCGGCGTCGACATGGAACTGGCGGGCGACGGTCCGGACGGTTTCGCGCGGTTCCGGATCACGCTGTAAGCGTCGCCACACGGCTTGAAACCCTTCGCCGGATCGCCTAAATGACGCCTTGAGAGGTTGGCGCGGGCAGGCGCCTCGCCAACCCGGTCAGGTCCGGAAGGAAGCAGCCGTAACGAGACCCGCTTGGGTCGTGATCAGCCTCTCACCCTACGACGGCGCCCCACGGGGCGCCGTTCGCGTTTCAGGCTGTCATCTCAGGCAGTCCCCTCAGGCCATTCCCGCCCACAGGGCCATCATGCTGGCGCCGGCCACCGTGGCCACCAGCACACCCAGCGGCAGATAGGCCGCCCGCCGCCGGCGCGAGCCCCGTGGCAGCATCGGCGCCTGAACCGCGCAGAGCATGGCGAACAGCGTCGCCACACCCTGCCACAGCATCAGAACGCGAAGCTTGTTCCAACTGCGGGTCAGTCCCAGATCGTCGTTCGGCGCCATCCAGAAGGCGGCGAAGGACCCAAGCCAGGCCACCAGCCAGGCGGCAAGCAGGACCTTCACCCAAAGCCAGGATTCGCGTGTCGTTTCGACAGTCATCTTGGCCGACCTCCCAAGGGATGGTGGCACCCCGCTAGGGCGACGGTTCCGTCACTTGCCCGGGATGCGCTTCGGCCCAGTCGGCCAGAAAGGCCGCCATTGCCTCGTCGCCCGCGAAGGCGATCGCACGTCTTGGAAGCGGGACACCCGCTTCGAGGGCAAGGCGCGCGCAGGCGACATGATCCCTGTTTTCGGATGGCTCATTCCGGGCCGGGCAGTTCTCGGACCCATGGATGATCGTGGACAGCAGATCACCCCCGTACCCATTGATATGCTTAAGATTTGGATTAAGCGAGAGAAAAAACTTCAGCGCATCGGGAAGCCCTTCCCAGCCCGCGATCTGCACCGGCGGAAGCCCCATCCCGTCGGTCGCGTCGGGATCAAGGCCAAGCTCTATCAGTCTCTGGATGTGAGAAAATTTGCCTCGGAGATGCATCATTTCTCGCGGCAAGACCCGGTAGACCTCCGGCAAGCCATTGACCGCCAAAGTTGCGCCACGGGGTAACGTATCGTCCGCCGCAGCGGCCAGAATGGTCTCTTCCGGGGCGAGATCGGTGTCGCCCCCGGCCTGCTCGATTCGTTTTGCCACCGCATCGTTTCCGAACACGCGGGCCATCGCGTAGGGCGTCACGCCTTTGTAGCGCCGCGACGGGTCGGCCCCGGCCCCTAGCAAGATCCCGGCCATCTCGCCGTCGCACATACGCCGCGCGGCCTGATGCAGCGCCGGGATGACGAACGGCGGCTCGCCCGAGGGGTGCTGCGTGATCCCCTCGTTCGGATCAGCGCCGGCGGCAAGAAGCATCCGGACGGCCTCGTGATCGTTGAAGTCCAGCGCGCGGGGCAGCGCGTTTGTGCCCTCGGGCCGCGCACCGTGATCCAACAGCAACCGCAACCCGTCGCGGTGTCCAAGCTCGGTGGAGTGATACAGCGACTCGCCATCGTTCGGATCGGCGCCGTTGGACAACAGCCACCCGGCCAGCGCCATGTTGTTTGCATGCCCCAAAGCTCCATAAAGCGCCGAAAGCGGCGCGGTCGGATCGCCCTGATGGGCATAGCTGTCGTTCACGTCCGCCCCGGCGGCCAACAACGCCTCTGCCACCGCAAGCATGTCGGTCGCGTCGCCGCCGCCGTGAACATGCTGCGAGAAGGAAAGGTGCAGGATCGGACGCCGCCCACGGATCTCTCGCAGCGCCGCCCCCGGATCGCGCGCCAGAACGGCGCGCACGTGGTCGATGTCGTACAACGCGGCTGCCAGCCCAAGGTCGTCACGCCCCAGATCGGGCAGTTCCGCCAGCAGCGCCTCGACCACCCAGTGCTGGCCGAAGTGCAGCGCCGTATCCAGACGCACCGCCTTCTGCGCGCGATCCATGTTCAGCGCCTCTGCCGCGAATTTCAGGCGCGGCCAGCTGGCAAAACCCTCTTCGCGTGCGATCACGTGCAGCGCATCCGTGTGCCGCAACTGGCGTGCGTCCGGCAGAACGGCATGCACCCGCGCCATCGCCGCAGGCTCGCCCGCCGCGAACGCCTTGCGCAGCCCCTTGGCCACGCGTCTCAGCTTGTCTGGATGAAGTGTCATCGGTATCCCTCTATCCGCCCGCCGGTCCGCCAACCGGGCATGAGTTCAACCGAATGTGGGTCGGTTTCGTCTCGGGGGTGCTGTCACAGCTTTCCGCGGACCCGGATGCCGCCCCTGAGCGGCCCGCCGATCCTAACCGCCGCCTGCCGTTCCGGCAAGCACCCGCTATCCGGGCTTGGGGCCGCCCGCCGCTTCCTTTAGGCTCGTCCCGTGCCCGATTCAGCCGGAACCCAGATGCCCGAAGACACCGCCCCCGCCGCCTATCAGGTCCTTGCCCGCAAGTACCGGCCCGAGACCTTCGCCGATCTCGTGGGGCAGGACGCGATGGTCCGCACCCTGCGCAACGCCTTCAAGGCCGACCGCATCGCGCAGGCCTTCATCATGACCGGCATCCGCGGCACCGGGAAAACGACCACGGCGCGGATCATCGCCAAGGGGATGAACTGCATCGGCCCAGACGGGAACGGCGGCCCGACCACCGACCCCTGCGGCGTGTGCGAGCATTGCAAGGCGATCATGGAAGGCCGCCACGTCGACGTGATGGAGATGGACGCCGCGTCCAACACCAGCGTCAACGACATCCGCGAGATCATTGACAGCGTGCATTACCGGGCGGCCAGCGCGCGCTACAAGATCTACATCATCGACGAGGTTCACATGCTGTCGACCAGTGCGTTCAACGCGCTGCTGAAGACGCTGGAGGAACCCCCCGCCCACGTGAAGTTCATCTTCGCCACCACCGAGATCCGCAAGGTGCCGGTGACGGTGCTGTCACGCTGCCAGCGGTTCGACCTGCGCCGGATCGAGCCGGAAGTGATGATGGACCTGCTGCGCAAGATTGCCGGGTCCGAAAGCGGCGAGATCTCGGACGAGGCGCTGGCGCTGATCACCCGCGCGGCGGAAGGGTCGGCGCGGGACGCGACTTCGCTGCTGGATCAGGCGCTAAGCCACGGTGCGGGCGAGACAACCGCCGACCAAGTGCGGGCGATGCTGGGTCTGGCCGACCGGGGCCGGGTGCTGGACCTGTTCGACATGATCATGGCTGGCGACGCGGCGGGCGCGTTGTCGGAACTGGCGGCGCAATATGCCGATGGCGCGGACCCGCTGGCGGTGCTGCGTGACCTGGCCGAGATCACTCACTGGATCAGCGTGATCAAGATCACCCCCGACGCCGCCGAGGACCCGACCATCGGTCCCGACGAACGCGCGCGCGGGCTGGACATGGCGCAGCGCCTGCCGATGCGGGTGCTGACCCGGATGTGGCAAATGCTGCTGAAGGCGCTGGACGAGGTCGCGCAGGCCCCGAATGGCATGATGGCCGCCGAGATGGCGGTGATCCGCCTGACCCACGTGGCCGACTTGCCGCCGCCCGAGGACCTGCTTCGCAAGCTGCAGGACACGCCTCCGCCCGCCGCTCCTCCGGGCGGTGGATACGGCGGGTCCGGCGGCGGTGACGGCGGCGGCTCGTCCGGTGCGACCGCCGTCGCGACCCACGCCGCGCGGATGCGGTCCGGTGGCGGAGCGGGTGGCGCGGCCACCGCGCTGGCGAACGACCCGGCGCAGGCGCTGGCCCGGTTCGCACGCTTCGACCACGTGGTCGAACTGATCCGCTCGAACCGCGACGTGAAGCTGCTTGTCGAGGTCGAGACCACGCTGCGCCTTGCCCGCTATCAACCCGGCCGGATCGAGTTCGTGCCGACGAACGACGCCCCCGCTGACCTTGCCGCCCGCCTTGGCGCGCGTTTGCAGACGTGGACCGGCGTCCGCTGGGCCGTCACCGTCGTGAACGAGGGCGGCGGCACCACCATCGCCGAGGACCGCGACGCCGACCGCATGGCGCTGGAAGCCGAAGCGAAGAAGCACCCACTGGTGCAGGCCGTGTTCGACGCCTTCCCGGACGCCAGGATCACCGACATCCGCTCGCCCGAGGAAATCGCGGCAGAAGCGGAGGCAGAGGCGCTGCCTGAAGTCGAAGACGAATGGGATCCGTTCGAGGACGACTGAGCAGGCCGACTGCCCTTGTTTCCCCGGACCCCGGTCCGTATCTACCCCACTGACACCCCGGACAAAGGAGCGACGCAATGTTCAAGGGATTGGGCCAGCTCGGCGACATGGCCGGGATGATGAAGAAGGCCAAGGAAATGCAGGAGAAGATGGCCGAGATGCAGAACGCTCTCGACACCATCACCGTGACCGGCGAGTCCGGCGCGGGTCTTGTGAAGGCCACCTCCACCGCCAAGGGCGAGCTGACCGGGCTGGATATCGACCCGTCGATCTTCGACCCGAACGAGAAGGAAGTGGTCGAGGACCTGATCCTCGCCGCGATCAAGGACGCCCAGATCAAGGCATCCGAACGCAGCCAGCAGGAAATGGCGAAAATTACCGAAGGCCTCGGTCTTCCGGCGGATTTCAAACTTCCGTTCTGAACGTTTCCGGCAGCCGGGCGCCTTAGCGCCCGGTCAGCCTGTAGCCAAGCGCTGCGAGCTTCGACTCGCCTCCGCCCTTGGCCTCCTGCCGGTCGGCAGCCTCCAGAAGCTTGTACATCCCTTGTACGCCCAGCCAGCGCAGCGGCTCGGGTTCCCATCGCCGGACCCGGCGGTTTACCCACGGCAGCCGCGTCAGGTCGCTGTCGCGCCCGGCGACGAGGTCCGCCAACGTGCGCCCGGCAAGGTTCGAGGTCGAAACGCCAACGCCGACGTAGCCCCCTGCCCAGCCGATCCCCGTAGTGTCGTCGTAGCCAACGGTCGCGCACCAGTCGCGCGGCACGCCCAGCACCCCGCACCAGGCGTGGTCGATCCGCGCGTCCGCTGCCGCCGGGAAATGGCGCCGCAGGATCGCCATCAGCCGCGATACGGTGCCGTCGTCCGGCGTGCCGGACCGGTCGATGGCCGAGCCGAAACGGTACGGCACCCCGCGCCCGCCGACCGCGATGCGGCCCTCGCGGGTGCGCTGGCAGTAGCAGTAGGCGTTGGCGAAATCGCCGACGATCTCGTGCCCCTTCCAGCCGATCTTTTCCCAGACGTCCTGCGGCAGCGGTTCGGTCACGATCTGGGCAGAGTTCAGCGGCAGCCACTCGCGTTTGGACCCCGGCAGCGTCGCGGTGAAGCCCTCGGTCGCGCGCAGGATATGGCGCGCGGTTACGGCGCCCCGGTCGGTCACGACGCGGCCCGGCTCGATCGTCTGAACCGTGGTCCCCTCGGCAAGCCGTACGCCTGCCCGCTCTACCGCCGCCGCCAGCCCGCGCACCAGCTTGGCGGGCTGGATGCGGGCGACGTTCTTGACCACCATCGCGCCCTTGGTGTTCGGCAGGTTCACCCGCGCCCGCGCGGCCTCGGCCCCGATCACGTCGATCCGGTCCGCTTCGCCCCAGTGCTTGCGGTCTTCGGCCTCGGCGGCAAGGCGGGCCATCTGGCCGTCGTTTACCGCAAACACCAATTCGTCGGTGCGCAGGATGTCAGCGTCGATGTCCTGGCTTTCGGCCACGCGGATCACCTCGTCCACGGTGCCGTTCATCGCCGCGACCATCGCGCGCACGCCTGCTGGGCCGCTGGCCGCCACGTACTTGTCGTGGCTCCACGCGAACCCGCCGGTCAGCCAGCCCCCGTTGCGGCCCGACGCGCCGAAACCGGCGAAGTCCTTCTCGACCACCAGAACGTCCAGCGAGGGATCGGCCTGCTTCAGGTACCACGCGGACCAAAGCCCGGTGTAGCCCGCGCCGATGATGCAGACATCGGCGGTCGTGTCTCCGTCCAGCGGCGCGCGCCGGGCCGGCAGACCGCCAAGGTCGGCGTACCAGAAAGATACGTCGCCAAGACGCCGGGGCGTGGTCTGGGGCGTGGTCTGGGAACTGGTCATCGGCACATTCCGCTGTCGCTCGGGTTTACCCCGGTCTATCTTCTCGCCATGTCCGACGCACCCCGCGAAATCGATGCCCTGATCGAGATGATGGCGAAGCTTCCGGGGCTTGGGCCCCGGTCTGCGCGCCGTGCCGTTCTGCACCTGATCAAGAAGCGCGGCCTTCTGATGCAACCCCTGGCCGAGGCGATGCAGGCCGTCGCGCAGACCGCTCGCGAGTGCCTGAACTGCGGCAACATCTCTACCGGGGATATCTGCCCGATCTGCACCGCCGAAAAGCGCGCCAACGGCGAACTGTGCGTGGTCGAGGACGTGGCGGACCTGTGGGCGATGGAGCGCTCGAACGTGTTCAAGGGCCGGTATCACGTGCTGGGCGGCACTTTGTCGGCGTTGGACGCCGTTGGGCCGGACGAGTTGCGCATCCCGAAGCTTATCGACCGGGTGACCTCTGAAGGGATCACCGAGGTCATCCTGGCGCTGAACGCGACCATCGACGGCCAGACCACCGCGCATTACATCGCCGACCAGCTGGACGGGCGGGTGAACGTCACCTCGCTGGCGCAGGGTGTGCCGATCGGGGGCGAGCTGGACTACCTCGACGACGGCACGATCACGGCGGCGCTGAGGGCGCGGAAAAGCCTTTGACGGTTTAGCTGTTCCGCTTGGCCCGCAGGCTGGCGAAATAGTCGACTCGTTTCTTCAGTTCACGCTCGAACCCGCGCTCGACCGGCAGATAGTAGACACCGCGTTTCATCCCGTCGGGGAAATAGTTCTGACCCGAGAACGCGTCTTCCTGATCGTGGTCATAGGCATAGCCGTCGCCGTAGCCCTGTTCCTTCATCAGTTTCGTCGGCGCGTTCAGGATGTGCTTGGGCGGCGGTTCGGACCCGGTCTTTTTCGCCGCGATGACAGCAGCCTTGTAGGCGGCGTAACCGGCGTTCGACTTGGGCGCGAGGGCGAGGTAGATCACCGCCTGCGCCAGCGCCAGCTCGCCCTCGGGCGAGCCGAGTCGTTCATAGGTCTCCCACGCATCGAGACAGACGCGTTGCGCCTGCGGGTCGGCCAGCCCGATGTCCTCGACCGCCATGCGGGTGAACCGCCGTGCGAGATAGCGAGGGTCCTCGCCCCCGGCCAGCATCCGTGTGTACCAGTACATCGCCGCATCGGGGTCAGACCCCCGCACCGACTTGTGCAGCGCCGAGATCAGGTTGTAGTGCGCATCGCCCGACTTGTCGTATTGCGCCGCCCGCTTTTGCAGGCGCGAGGTCAGCGCCGCCGGGTCCAGTGGCCGTTCGGTCCGCCACGCCATCACCTGCTCGACAAGGTTCAACAGCGCGCGCCCGTCACCGTCTGCCATCTCCAAAAGCTGCTCGCGCGCCTCGCCGGTCAGCGGCAATGCGCGGTCCAGTTCCTTCTCGGCCCGCTGCACCAGCCGTTCCAGATCCGCCAGCGACAGCCGTTCCAACACAAGGACCTGGCTGCGGGACAGAAGCGCGGCGTTCAGTTCGAACGAAGGGTTCTCGGTGGTGGCGCCCACCAGCAGGATCGTCCCGTCCTCCATGTGCGGCAGGAAACTGTCCTGCTGCGACTTGTTGAACCGGTGAATCTCGTCAACGAACAGCAGCGTGCCACGCCCCGTGCGGCGGCGAAGCTTCGCTTCTTCGAACACCTTCTTAAGGTCGGCCACGCCCGAGAAGATCGCGCTGATCTGGACGAAATGCAGATCGGTCTCGTTCGCCAGCAACCGCGCGATGGTGGTCTTGCCGACACCCGGCGGCCCCCAGAACACAAGCGAGGACAGGGCGCCAGCCTCCAGCATCACGCCCAGCGGAGCTTCGGGGCCAAGCACCTGCTGCTGGCCGATCACCTCGGACAAGGTGCGCGGTCGTAGTCGGTCCGCCAGCGGGCGGTGCCCCCCGGTTGCCGGGGTTTCGGATGCAGAGTCGAAGAGGTCAGCCATGCCCTGTATCTAACCGCTCGGCAGGCGAACACCAATAAGTATCGTTAAGGACTGCGGCGTTTTAGCTCAAACCCAAACAGCCCAATCGAAAGAATAGATGATACGCACTTGCGGTGACGCCAAGTCATAATTGAAATAAAAGTCTCCCTCGATATCATCGTTATTAACGATATAAAATAAAGAGGATGGAGCATGCCCGCATCTCAGAGCTTCCTGTACGGATATACTTTTACCGGTACACCCGGAGGCACAATCACGATCGACACGCAGGTTGGTGCGCCTAATCCATTCATACTGACAGACACTCTGGACAGTGACGACGGTGACGATCAGACCAACATTGACGACCATGTCACTTTGACCCGCTGGCCGGGCGGCCCAGAGAACGATTACGTCTTGCGCGGTCTTACCAGCGACGGCGGCGTCATCGTTCAGGCCGGTGCCGGAACCGGCGCCATGTATATTTATTCCGATGTTCTGTACACGGGCGGCGAGACGCTGACCTCGGATGTCACGACGCCTTACACCTATTGCTTCGGGCCCGGAACCGGGATCGCGACCCCGGACGGTCCGGCGGCGGTCGAGACGCTGAAGCCCGGCGACCGGGTGCTTACGGCCGAGGGGCAGGAGGTTCCCGTGCTCTGGATCGGCCGGCAGACCCAGCGCCCCCGGTTTTTCGACGTCGGGCTGGTGCGGCTTCGCAAGGGCGCGCTTGGCGATGGGCTGCCTGCGCGCGACCTGATGGTGACGTCGGATCACGCACTGCTGATCGACGGGCTTCTGGTGCAGGCCGGGGTTCTTGTGAACGGTGACAGCATCGTCGCGGTGCCGCGTCGGGACCTGCCGCAGACGCTGACCGTGTACCATGTCGAGACGCCGGGCCACGTGGTGATCCTGGCCGAGGACACGCCCTGCGAGACCTTCATCGACGCCGCGGGGCGCCATGCCTTCGACAACTACGCAGAATACGCGACCTTGGTCGGGCCCGACCGGATCATACCCGAATGCCCGGCCCCGCGAGTTGCCTCAGCACGCATGCTGCCGCAGGCTATGCGCGAGCGGCTTGGGATCGCGGAGCAGGACGAGGTTCTGAGCGCCTGAACCGATACAGGACGCCGAAACGACGAAGGCCGCCCCACGGGGCGGCCTTTTTATTGTCCGGGACTGTCTGACAGGTCCGCGGCGTCCGGGAATACCGATTACTCGGCGTCGTCCTCGGCAGCAACGCGCGCCTTGTCGGCGGCGCCCTTCGCGTCGACGTCGCGGTCGACGAATTCGATGATCGCCATCGGCGCCATGTCGCCATAGCGGAAGCCGGCTTTCAGAACGCGGGTATAGCCGCCGTTACGCTCGGCATAGCGCGGGCCGAGGATTTCGAACAGCTTCGCCACGTAGGCGTCCTGCTTCAGCTGCGATGCGGCCTGACGGCGGGCGTGCAGGTCACCGCGCTTGGCAAGCGTGATCAGCTTGTCGGCGATGCGCTTCAGTTCTTTGGCTTTCGGCAGGGTCGTCTTGATCTGCTCGTGCTCGATCAGCGAGCCGGCCATGTTGGCGAACAGCGCCTTGCGGTGTTCGTGGGTGCGGTTCAGGCGGCGGTAGCCACGTGCGTGACGCATTGGTCTTTCTCCATTTCGTGCCCTCTACGGGCGGTTTTGCTTTGTCCGACCGGGGATGCGTGTCTCCCGGTTCTCCTTGGGGCGTTGCCGCCCGGGTTTGGCCCATGAAGGTGCGCATGAATGCGCACCGTACGGTGCCGTAGGGTGCGCATTCATGCGCACCCTGTCCGAGACCTTAAAACTGGTCTTCGAATTTCTTCGCGAGATCTTCGATGTTCTCCGGCGGCCATTCCTCGACATCCATGCCAAGGTGCAGACCCATGCCGGACAGCACTTCCTTGATCTCGTTCAGCGACTTGCGGCCGAAGTTCGGCGTGCGCAGCATCTCTGCCTCGGTTTTCTGGATCAGATCACCGATGTAGACAATATTGTCGTTTTTCAGACAGTTAGCCGAACGCACCGACAGCTCGAGCTCGTCGACCTTCTTCAGCAGAAGCGGGTTGAACTCCAGACCCTCGTCCTCGTCGGCACGGCCGGCGGCCTCGGGCTCTTCGAAGTTCACGAAGATCGACAGCTGGTCCTGCAGGATGCGGGCGGCGAAGGCCACCGCGTCGTCCGGCGAGATCGAACCGTCGGTCTCGATCTTCAGGGTCAGCTTGTCGTAGTCCAGCACCTGACCCTCACGGGTCGGCTGCACGTCGTAGGACACGCGCTTGACCGGCGAATAGATCGCGTCGATCGGCATCAGGCCGATGGGCGCGTCTTCCGGGCGGTTCTTGTCGGCCGAGACGTAGCCTTTGCCGGTGTTCACGGTGAGTTCCATGAACAGGTTGGCGCCATCGTCGAGGTGGCAGATCACGTGATCCTTGTTCAGGATCTCGATGCCCGCGGATTCCGAGATGTCACCGGCGGCGACGACCATCGGACCCTTGGCGGAGATCGAAAGGCGCTTCGGCCCCTCGACATCCATGCGGATCGCAACACCTTTGAGGTTCAGGACCACGTCGGTCACATCCTCACGGACGCCGGCGATGGACGAGAATTCGTGCAGGACGTTGTCGATCTGGACGCTGGTGATCGCGGCGCCCTGAAGCGACGAAAGCAGAACGCGGCGCAGCGCGTTGCCCAGCGTCAGACCGAAGCCGCGTTCCAGCGGTTCGGCGATGACGGTGGCCTGACGTGCAGGGTCGTTGCCCGGCTTGACGTCAAGCTGCGTCGGTTTGATCAGTTCCTGCCAGTTCTTATGGATCATGCTGTGCGGCCTCCATTCCTGCCCTCCGCCCTATGACCCGTGGCGGACGACTCCCGAGGTAAAAACGGCTGAACGGGCCGCGCGGGGGTCTGCGCAGCCCGTGATAGTTGACGATCCCCGGTCAGACGCGGCGGCGCTTGGGCGGCCGGCAGCCGTTGTGCGCAATCGGCGTCACGTCGCGGATCGACGTGATGTTGAAGCCGACGGCAGCCAGCGCGCGCAGCGCGCTTTCACGGCCTGAACCGGGGCCCTGCACTTCGACTTCCAGCGTCTTGACGCCGTGCTCCTGGGCTTTGCGGCCCGCGTCCTCGGCGGCCATCTGGGCGGCATAGGGAGTCGACTTGCGCGACCCCTTGAAGCCCATGGTACCGGCGGACGACCAGGAGATCGCGTTGCCCTGCACGTCGGAGATCAGGATCTTGGTGTTGTTGAAGCTGGAGTTCACATGAGCGACACCAGCGGCGATGTTCTTGGAAACCTTGCGCTTCGGAGCGCGACGATCGCGTGCCATTGTTCCTGCTCTCCCTTACTTCTTCTTGCCGGCAATCGGCTTCGCCGGGCCCTTGCGGGTGCGGGCGTTGGTATGGGTGCGCTGACCGCGCACGGGCAGGTTGCGGCGATGGCGCAGACCACGGTAGCAGCCAAGGTCCATCAGGCGCTTGATGTTCATCTGAACTTCACGGCGCAGGTCGCCTTCGACCGTCACGTTCGCGTCGATGTGCTCGCGGATCTGCAGCACTTCGGCGTCGGACAGTTCGTTGACGCGGCGAGTGGATTCGATGCCAACGGCTTCACAGATGCTTTTCGCGACTGCGGGGCCGATGCCGTGGATATAGGTCAGCGCGATCGGAACGCGCTTCGATGTGGGGATGTTAACGCCGGCGATACGTGCCACGTATATGTCCTTTTCAGTTGCGGTTCCGTAATACCAGAACCTTTTTTCACAACGCGAACCCGCGGACACAGGGGTCTGCGGGTCTTTGCCATACGAAGTTGACTGTAAGCGGGGCGCGACCCCGGCTTGCGGCCGATTCTCTGTCGAGACGCTGCGGAATAAGGGGCTGGCCGGAAAAGGTCAATACCCTGCCGGCGCGCAAGGCGCTGAGAGGCACGGGTCATCTGACGGAACTACCATACCCCGGCGCATCAGCGATGCGGAAGCCCTTTTTCAATCCGGCCGGTTAACGCGCGATCACTCTCCGGTCAGCGGCACCCGGTAGATCACCCATTCGTCGGTGCGCGTAACCTCGCGACCGCCAAGCCGGGTCTGGAATTCGGGGCGACCTTCGAAGTCCACCGGGCAGCCGACAAGGTCCTCGTCCCGGCTGATGTAGGGTGCGGTGTAACGCGTCGCCCCGACGCGGCGGCACGGATCGTCGGTGCCGCGATAGCCCATGCCGAACCGCAGGTCCGGTTCTGAATTGCGGGAAACGAACTGCGCACAGCCGGCCAGCGGCAGGATCAGCGCAGCAATCAGGAAAATACGAGGCATTCGGCCCCTCCCAACCAATACCCGGAAGCGGCGGCGGATCGCCCCGCGACTCCGTCAAAATGCATTTGGTGCGGATCAAGAATGCCCTTGGGTCAACCGCCCTGTCAACAGGACGCCGCGGTCGGACCCTATGCGCCCGGCAGCTTGCCGGTCAGGACGTAGCGCAGGATGTCGACAACCTGCCGCGGCTCTTCGGCCACCGCCAGCGCCGCGGCGTCGACCTCTTTCAGCGCGTGCTGGTGGTCGGGGCCGTGCAGCACGATCAGCGACTTGCCCAGCGCGGCGGCATAGCCCGCGTCAAAGGCCGCATTCCACTGCTTGTACTTGTCCCCGAACCGCACCACGACGACATCGGCATCGGCGATGCCCTTGCGGGTCCGGATCGCGTTCATCTGCGCGCCCTTGTGGTCGTGCCAGAACTTGTCCGGCTCTGCGCCGAGGATCGTGACCCCGCAATCGTCCGAGGCCGCGTGATCGGTGACCGGGCTGTCAAAGCTCACGTCCAGCCCCTGCGCGCCCTCGACGATCTGCTCGCGCCAGTCGGTGTGGATCTCGCCCGAGAGATAGACCTTCAGCGTCATTGCGTCCTCCATTGCGGTTCGGAGGCCGGGCTAGCTGTCGGTGGCGCGAATGTCAAAGCCGGGCGTGCGACCGAAAGCGGGCGGGGCTCTGCCCCCGCCGCGCGTGCCGCGCGGCTCCCCCGAGGTATTTTGAAAGAGAAGAAGCCCGGAGCCGGACATGCAAAGGCCGCCGGGAAGCGCCCGGCGGCCCTGAGGCTTGGGTTCTGTCCGGGCGTCAGCTGCGCAGCGTGCCGCCGGTGGCCTTGGTGACCTTTTCGACGATCTTGGCGCCGATCGCCTCGATGTCCTTCTCGGTCAGCGTCTGGTCGGTGGGCTGCAACCGCACGGTGATCGCGAGGGATTTCTTGCCCGCGCCCAGCGCGCCGCCGATGAACTCGTCGAACACGCGCACGTCTTCGATCAGCGCCTTGTCGGCACCGGCGGCGGCGTTCACCAGCGTCAGCGCTTCGACGTCGGCGTCCACCACGAAGGCGAAGTCACGTTCGACCGCCTGCAGGTCGCTGATCTGAAGCGCGGCGCGGGTCGCGCCGGTGGACCGCTTCACCGGAACCTCGGCGGGCCAGATCGTGAAGGCCATCGCCGGCCCTTTCACGTCCATCTCCTGCAGCACCTTCGGGTGCAGTTCGCCGAAGACGCCCAGCACCTTCTTGGGTCCGAGGCAGATCTTGCCGTGGCGACCCGGATGCCACCAGCCCTGCGCACCGCGCAGGATCTGCACCTTGGCCGGCGCGCCGATGGCGGCCAGCACCGCCTCTGCGTCGGCCTTCACGTCGAACACGTCGACGGGACGGCGCGCGCCGTGCACGTCGCGGGGGCCGGTGTGGCCGACCAGCAGCCCCGACAGCAGCAAGTGCTGCTCGCCCGGCTCGCCGCCGTGGAAGGCGGTGCCGATCTCGAACAGGGCCATGTCGGCGAAACCGCGCGCCTGGTTGCGGGCGGCGGCCTGCAGCAGACCCGGCAGCAGCGCCGGGCGCATATGGCTCATTTCCGAACTGATCGGGTTCTCGAGCCGCGTCGCGTCCTCGCCGCCGCCGAACAGCCTGGCGCTGGCCTCGTCGATGAACGAATAGGTGACGCACTCGTTATAGCCCAGCGCCGCGGCGGTGCGGCGGGCGGCCTGTTCGCGCTGTTGCGTGACGGTAAGCACCGGTTTCGGCACACCGGCCTGCGGGCGCGGCATGGGGCGGCCTTCAAGCTTGGTCAGCGACGCGATCCGCGCGACTTCTTCCACCAGATCGGCCTCGCCCTTCACGTCGGAACGCCAGGACGGCGGGTGCGCCATGTCGCCCTTCAGGGTGAAGCCCAGATCCTCCAGCGTCTTGCGCTGGGTCTCGGCGGGGATGTCCATGCCCACGAGGCTCGCCACCCGGTCGGTGTCAAGCTTGTACGCGCGGTCGTAGGCGACCGGCGCCCCGTCCTGCACGACCTCGGACGCCTCGCCACCGCAGATCTCAAGGATCATCTTCGTCGCGGCTTCCAGCCCCGGCAGGGTGAACTCGGGATCGACGCCGCGCTCGAACCGGTACTTGGCGTCCGAGTTCAGCTTCAGCCGGCGGCCGGTGGCGGCGATGGTCACCGGGTCCCAATAGGCGCTTTCGAGGAACACGTTGACGGTATCTTCGGTGCAACCGGTGTGAGCGCCGCCAAGGCAGCCGCCGATGCTTTCGAGACCCGCGTCGTCGTAGATCCCCATCATGCCGGGTTCGACGGTGTAGGTCTTGTCGTCCAGCCCCTCGTATTCGGTTGGCGCGTCAACCCAGCGCACGTTCAGGTCGCCCTTGACGATGTCGGCGTCGAAGACGTGCAACGGGCGGTTCTGATCGAAGGTGAAGAAGTTGGTGATGTCCACCAGCGCCGAGATCGGACGCAGGCCGATGGCCTTCAGCCGCGCCTGAAGCCATGCCGGGCTGGGGCCGTTCTTCACGCCGCGGATCACGCGGCCGGTGAAATGCGGGCAGTCCTTGTCCTTCAGATCGTCGGCGATGGTCACCTTGATCGGGCTTTCGAAGCTGCCCGCCACCGGCTCTACCGCGTAGGGCTTGAGCGTGCCGAGACCCCGCGCAGCGAGATCGCGGGCGATGCCGCGAATGCCCAGCGCGTCCTGCCGGTTCGGCGTGATCGCGATCTCGATCACCGGGTCGACCTTCTCGGGCTGATGCTCGGCCAGCCAGTCAGCGAACTCGGTGCCGATGGCAGGCTCGCCCGGCAGTTCGATGATGCCGTCGTGTTCGTCGGACAGTTCCATCTCGCGCTCGGAGCACATCATGCCGTGGCTCTCGATCCCGCGGATCTTGCCGACCTGGATCGTGGTGTCGATACCGGGCACATACATGCCCGGTTTGGCCACGACGACGCGGATGCCCGCGCGCGCGTTCGGTGCGCCGCAGATGATCTGCTGAAGGCCGGCGTCGGTCTCGACCTTGCAGACGCGGAGACGGTCGGCATCGGGATGCTTCTCGGCCCCTTTCACGAAGCCGACGGTAAAGCCCTTCAGCGTGTCGAGAGGGTTGATCACCTCTTCGACTTCCAGCCCGAGGTCGGTCAGCGTCTCGGCGATCTCGTCCACCGACGCGGTGGTGTCGAGATGGTCCCGGAGCCAGGACATCGTGAATTTCATGGGCGTGCCTCTTGCCTCGTCATGCGGTCGCGGTGTCCTTAGCGAAATCGAACGGGAACCGGAAGGGGTTCGCCCCGGTCCACCGAAGGTGGTGAAAGGTCCGGGGGACCTTTCAAGGGGCGAACGGGCGGAGCCCGGGGGGCGGTGCGTTCTGGCGCGAACCGGCGTTCACCCACGTCCGGCCAATCGCCCCACCACGTGACACGCCGCCCTTCCATGGACGGTTCGCCCCGGGTCAGCCCTCTGCGCGTTCCGCCAGCGTCTTCAGCTTGCCCATCCGCGCCAGCTTGAGCTCGCGCATCAGGCGCAAGGTCGGCTTCGCCGCGAACAGGATCGAGCCCACAAGGAACAGCCACGTCGCCGGGCGCTGCGTGCTTCCCCAGAAGAACAGCACCGAGCCGATGGTGAAACAGACCGCCGCCGCGAAGTCGACGAAGGTGTAGACCAGCTCGAACAGCGCATAGACGCGCCGCGTGTCGTGGTTTCGTTCACGGTTTTCGTGGCGGAACAGGCGCATGTCGTCTCTCCTATGGCGGTCATGACGACGAAACCTAGGCGCGATCCGCGACCGCGCCAGTCAGCGGGCGCGGCGCATCTCGCGGCGGAAGAACCGCAGCCATCCTCCGGCGGGCCGATAGCGGGCGCCGAAGCCGCGCGTGTCGCCGCCGTCGGCGTGGAAGTCTCGGGCCACCTGCCGCGCCATTCGGACCGAGCCGCCAAGCGCGTTGTCGAATATCGCGCGCAGGCGGTCGTTGGCGTCGGACAGCGCGCGACCCTCGCGCGCGGTCAAGCGGCGCTCGCGCAGGGCCGACTCGGCCAGACGCGCGGTCTCGGCGTGCCGGGCGATCTCGGCCTTCAGGCTGTCATCGGTCGTGGATCGGCCCAGATCCTCGGCGGCCAGCCGTGTCTGTACGGCCAGCCGGAGGGTCAGAAGACCAAAAGGGCTCAGCGGCTCAGGCCGCCCGCAAGCGAGGGAACGTCCAGCGAGGCAAAGCCATAATGGCGCAGCCAGCGCAGGTCGCTGTCGAAGAAGGCGCGCAGGTCGGGGATGCCGTATTTCAGCATCGCCAGACGGTCGATCCCGATGCCGAAGGCGAAGCCCTGCCACTGGTCGGGGTCGATCCCACCGGAACGCAGCACGTGCGGATGCACCATGCCCGAGCCGAGGATTTCCATCCAGTCGTCGCCCTCGCCCACCTTCAGCGTGCCGCCTTCCCACGAGCAGCGCAGATCGACCTCGGCCGACGGCTCGGTGAAGGGGAAGTGCGAGGCGCGGAAGCGCAGCTCGACCTTGTCGACCTCGAAGAAGGCCCGGCAGAATTCCTCAAGGCACCATTTCAGGTTCGCCATCGAGATGTCGCGGTCGATCGCCAGACCCTCGATCTGGTGGAACATCGGGGTGTGCGTCTGGTCGTAGTCGGCACGGTACACGCGGCCCGGCGCGATAACGCGGATCGGGGCGCCCTGTTCCTGCATGGCGCGGATCTGCACCGGCGAGGTATGGGTACGCAGCACGTGCGGCGGGCGGTCGTCGCCCTCGGCCTTGTGCATGTAGAACGTGTCCATCTCGGTCCGGGTCGGGTGCTCGGCCGGGATGTTCAGCGCGTCGAAGTTGTACCAGTCGTCCTCGACCTGCGGGCCCTCGGCCACGGCAAAGCCCATGTCGGCGAAGATGGTCGTGACCTCTTCGGTCACCTGGCTGACGGGATGGATCGTGCCCTGGCGGCGCGGGCGCGACGGCAGCGTCACATCCAGCCACTCGGTCCGCAGGCGCTCGTCCAGCGCGGCGTCGGCCAGCGCGGATTTCTTGGCGGACAGGGCCGAGTTGATCTCGTCCTTCAGCGCGTTCAGCTTCGGACCCATCACCTGACGCTCTTCCGGGGTCATCTTGCCCAGTTCGCGCATCTTCAGGCTGACCTCGCCCTTCTTGCCCACGGCCTGCAGGCGCAGGTCCTCAAGCGCGGACTCGTCGCCGGCGCCGGCGATCGCCTCAAGGTATTTGGTTCTGAGATCGTCCATCTTGGGCCTCGTCTGGATGGGTCGCGGCATCTGCTACCCAGCACCGCCTCCGAATGCAAGGCCACGCCGTGCCGGGGGCGTTGCTTGCCTTTGAAACGACCTCTCGTATAGTGACGGTGATGACGTAGGGTTAGGCAGGGACCGGCGTCGATGTTCAAGACCATCACCGCGGAGCAGGCCGCGGCAGAACGCTGGGATGTCCTGATCGCGGGCAGCAGTTTCGCGGCGATGTTCTTCCTTGCCGGTTTGCCCGCCGACGCGCGGGTGCTGGTGGTCGAGCGCGGGCCGGTGATGCCCCACGCCGACCAGATCGAAACGCTGGACCTGCCGCGCGCCGACTACCGCCTGGACAACCGCTCGGAACTTCCGAAGTACTGGGTCGCGCATAGCATGTTCGGGGGCAACTCGAACTGCTGGTGGGGACAGGTTCCGCGCTTTCACCCGTCTGACTTCACCTTGTTCGAAGATCATGGCGTCGGGGCGCGCTGGCCGATCCGGTACGACGACCTCGAGCCCTTTTATGCCGAGGTCGAGGCGGTGATGGAGATCGCGGGCCCCGACGACGACCCGGTTCATCCCCGCTCTGGCCCCTTCCCCTTTCCCCCGCATGCCATCTCCCGCAGCGACGCGGCCTGCATCGCGGCGCGGCCGGATATCTGGCTGCCGGTTGCCTGCGCGCGCGCCAACGGCGGCGGACGGGCCGGCTGCTGCACGAACGGCGTCTGTGACCTGTGCCCGGTGGATGCGAAGTTCTCGATCCTGAACGGCATCGACGCTTTCGTCCGCGATACGGCGCGGCTGGTGCCGGGGGCCGAAGTCCGCTCGGTCGAGATCGAAGGCGGCACCGCCACAGGCGTCGTCCTGCGCGATGCGGACGGGAACGAGCGGCGGGTCCGGGCCGGGCTGGTCGGCGTGGCGGCGAACGCGATCGGGAACGCCGCGATCCTGTTGCGCAGCGGGCTGACGTCGTCGGTGCTGGGACGCTATCTGCACGAGCAGGTGAGCCAAGAGTTGATCGTGGACGTGGGCGCGCCGAACTACTTCGGCGGCACGTCGATCACCGGCCATTGTTATGGCTTCTACGACGGCCCCCATCGCGCCACCGCCGGCGCCGTGCTGATGGAGAACTACAACGCGCCGAACGAGCTGCGGACCGAGCCCGGTCGCTGGACCGAACGGCTGAAACTGAAACTGATCGCCGAGGACATTCCGCAGGCCGCCAATCGCGTGACGCTGGGCGACGACGGCGAGCCCGATGTGACGTGGATCGGCCACACGGACTATGCCTATGCCGGGATCGCGCGGGCCGAGGCGGGGCTGGCGGATGTGTTTCCCTTTCCGGTCGAGGGCATCGTGTCGAAACATTTCTCGCCGACCGAGGCGCATATTCAGGGTACGCACCGCATGGGCCTGGATCCTGAAACCTCGGTCACCGACGGGTTCCTGCGATGTCACGAGGTCGAGGGGCTGTTCGCGCTGGGGGCCGGGTCATTTCCAACCTCGTCGGCGGCGAACCCGACGCTGACGCTATCGGCCCTGTCGCTGCGCGCAGGGAGGTCGGTCTGATGCGCCGTCGCACGCTTCTGGCCGGGGGCGTCGGCGTATTGGTGGCTGCGATTGCCGCGCCTCTGCTGACCCGCCGGATCGACGACGAACTGCGGCACATCCTGCGCGCCAGCTTCGGCGACACCATTGCCGACGATCCGGAAGCCAGCCTGTTCATCACCGATGTCGCCGCGATCTGGGACGACATCACGCCGCCCGCGCAGCGCGTTACGAAACCAACGACATGGATGCTGTCTCCTTTGCTGGTCGGCCCGCGCGCCGAGCGTGAGAACCTGACCGAGGTCGTGACGCAGACCTTCATGCATTCCACCAACGCCATCCGCGCCCACGAGGCAGGCGAGCCGCTGGTCTACCTTGGCATGCCCGACCCCTACGCGAACCCCTGCGCCAATCCTCTGAGCGCGATGTGGCTTTGACCTCTGGCGCTTGACATCACGCAAGGCGGCAAGTGACGCTTCGCGATATTGGCCGGGGGTAAATTAATGCGTCTTATTCGTCTGGCGGGTCTGCTCGCCCTATGCCTCGGCGCGGGGTCCGCCGCCGCCCAGACGATCCGGACGGGCATTTGGTGGTTCGCCGATACCGAGTTTCGCGACCGCGCCACCTGGGCGCTTGGCCGGGATGAGCGGGGCTGGGTCTGGACGGCGACAGTCGACTGCGCACCCTACGGCGCGACGCTGGACCTGACGACATTCTCGTCGCCGACCGACTACGCGACCGGGTCGGTGACGGTTGTCGTCGACGGTCAGAGCTTTCCGCTTCCTGCTTTCACCGATCCTTACGTCGCAGAGCCGGGCTGGTCCGCACCGCTGACGCCACAGGTCGCCGAAGCCCTGATGAGCGGCAACCGGGCAACCTTCGTCACACCCACGGGACGCTTCTCGCTGGGTCTGAACGGTTCGCGCGACGGTATCTCGCGGGTTCTGGCGGAATGTGGTCCGGGCCGGCTGGGCGCCGGGGTCTTCCCACCACCGAAGCCAGAGACCGCGCCGCCGCCGCCCGCCCCAAGCGGCGGCATCCCCCTGATCCCCATGCCAGAGGCGCCAGCCGCCACCGGGGCGATCCCGCTGATCGTGCCGAAGCCCGCCGAGACCCCGGACAAGCCGGTGCCGATCCCGCTGATCACCGCGAAGCCTGCCCCACCCGCCGATGCAATGCCCGACATCCTGTCCGCCACGATCCGCGACTCCTGCGCACCGGGAACCGCCGAGGTGAAGGACGGCGCCCTGTATCGGGGCGATCTGACGGGCGACGGCCAGCCCGACCACGTCCTGAACTGGGGGCGGGTGACATGCCATGGCGTCGGGCCCGCGGTCACGCGCGGTGCGGGTTATTGCGGCGCCGCGATGTGCTCGGCCGATGTCTATGTCTGGCCCGCGTTACCGCCTGACCGGCCCACGATCTCGATCCTGCACGCGGGTATCAGCTTCTTTCCGGGCGAAACCGTATCTATCCGCACCAGTTCCAGCCGGATCGGCCCTGTAGACTGGGTCTGGACCGGCACCGAGTTCACCAATCCGTCGCGATAGCCTCGACCAAGCTTCGGAAACGCGAAAGGGCCGCACCTTTCGGCACGGCCCTTCGTAAATGTCGATGTTCGCCGGATCAGGCGGCCAGAGCGGCCTTGGCCTGGTCCACGATCGAGTTGAACGCGGTCGGCTCGTTCACGGCCAGGTCGGCCAGAACCTTGCGGTCGACTTCGATGCCAGCCAGCGACAGACCGTTGATGAAACGCGAGTACGTCAGCGATTCGTCGTGGGCGCGGACGGCAGCGTTGATCCGCTGGATCCACAGAGCGCGGAAGTTCCGCTTGCGCGCACGGCGGTCGCGGGTCGCGTACTGGTTGGCTTTGTCGACGGCCTGCTTGGCGGTCTTGAAGTTCGTGGAGCGCGCGGCGTAGTAGCCTTTCGCAGCCTTCAGAACCTTCTTGTGACGGGCGTGGGTTACGGTTCCACCTTTAACGCGGGACATATCAGATCACTCCTATCAGCGGTCGTAGGGCATGTAGCCCTTGACGATCTTGGCGTCAGGGGCGGACAGGGTGGTGGTGCCACGTGCGTCGCGGATGAACTTCTTGTGACGTTTGATCATCCCGTGACGCTTGCCGGCCTGGCCGGAAATGACCTTTCCGGTCGCCGTCACCTTGAAGCGCTTTTTCGCGCTCGACTTGGTCTTCATCTTCGGCATTTCCGTCTCCTTGCGGTAAAAGCGCGACTCGGCATGCCATAAGCCGGCCACGCAGTTATTCGAGAGGCGCCGTATAAGGGGGCCGGACGCGGCTGGCAAGCCCCGATTTCCCAAGCGGCACAGGGTTGCCACGGCGACACGATCCGGAATTCGCGGGTTTGAGAATTTCCGCGGGATGCGCTAGGTTATCCACAAAACAAGACAAGACCAACGAGCAGTTCCCATGATCACGACCGCTTCCGGCGCAGGATGCGCCGGTTCGACCCGTGCGCCCCTGATCCGTCGCGTCCTTCCGCTGGCGGCGCTTCTGCCTGTGCTGGCGCTGGCCGGCTGCGGCGGCGGGGACAGCATGGGTGAACCGCCCCGCAACCCGGAAGACGCCTGCGCGGTCATCACCGAGCGTCCGCAGTATTACGAAGCGCTTCGGGCGTCGGAACGGAAATGGGGCGTGCCGGTGCATGTACAGATGGCGATCCTGTTTCAGGAATCGACCTTCCGCTCGGACGCACGCCCCCCGCGCAAGAAAGGCTCGCGCGACCGGGTCTCGTCGGCTTACGGCTATGCGCAGGTGCTGGACGGGACCTGGGGCGACTACCTGAAAGGCCCGGCCCGCAACGGCGCCCAGCGCAACAACATCTACGACGCGACGGATTTCATGGGCTGGTACATCAGCGAGTCGAACCGCGCGCTGGGGATCTCGCTGAGCGACGCCAAGAACTCTTACCTCGCCTATCACGAGGGCCGGGCCGGTTTCCAACGCGGCAACCATCTCAAGAAGACGTGGCTTCTGCGCGTATCGGACGGCGTGGCAAGCCGCGCCGACCGGTATTTCGAGCACCTGCTGTTCTGCGGTCTCTAGGTTCCGCCGCCCTAGCGGACGAAATACGCCACCACGCGCACGAAGGCTTCCGGCACGCCGTGCAACGTGTAGGACTGCCGCGACAGCGCCACCCCGACCAGACCCGCACCGATCGCGAAGACCAGCGCGGCCACCCAGGGCCGCCGCCGGTCGGCGAAGGCCCCAAGAAGGGACGGCACTGAAAAGGTCGCGAGAATCAGCCCCAGAACGAGGTACAGATCGGCAGAGGACATCGGCACGCGGACGCGGCCCTATTCCGGTTCCGCAGAGTAGATCTTGCGCTCGTCGCAGGGCGCGACACGCAGGATGTTCGTGGTCCCCGGCACGTTGAAGGGCACGCCCGCGGTAACGACGATGTCGTCCTCCTTGGTGGCGAATCCCTCCTGTGTCGCGGCACGGACAGCGCGAACGACGGCCTCTTTGAAGCGGCCCATCTCGTCGGTCTTCACGCAATGCGCGCCCCACGTCAGGCACAGACGACGCGCGGTATGGATCGTCGCCGCCATCGCGATGATCGGCACCGAGGGACGTTCACGGGCCACAAGCCCAACGGTGGTGCCGGACTGGCTGAAACAGGCGATGGCCTTGATGTCCGCCGTTTCCGCGATCTCTCGTGCGGCGGACACGATGCCGTCGGCGACGGTCATCTTCTCGGCCCCGCGCGAGGCTCCGATGACGGCGCGATAGGTCGGGTCACTTTCGACCTCGATGGCGACGTTGTGCATGGTCTGCACCGCCTCGATCGGGAAGCGGCCCGCAGCGGACTCGGCGGACAGCATGACTGCGTCGGCGCCCTCGTAGATCGCGTTCGCAACGTCCGACACCTCGGCCCGGGTGGGCATCGGGCTGTCGATCATCGATTCCAGCATCTGGGTCGCGACGATCACCGGCTTGGCGACGGCGCGGCATTTGCGGATCAGGCGCTTCTGGATCGGCGGCACGTTCTGCACCGGAAGCTCCACGCCAAGGTCGCCGCGAGCGACCATGATGCCGTCGGACACTTCGAGGATTTCTTCGAAGCTTTTCACGGCGGCGGGCTTTTCGATCTTGGCCAGAACCGCGGCGCGGCCCTTTACCAGTTCGCGCGCCTCAAGCATGTCCTCTTTGCGCTGCACGAAGCTCAGCGCGATCCAGTCCACGCCCAGCTCGGCCACGAACTCGAGGTCCTTCTTGTCCTTCTCGGACAGCGCGGCCAGCGGCAGCACCACGTCCGGCACGTTCACGCCCTTGCGGTTCGAGATCTCGCCGCCGGCGATCACTTCGCAATCGGCAAAGTCGCTGCCGCATTCGGTGACCCGCAGGCGGATCTTGCCGTCGTTCACAAGAACGGTGGTGCCGGGCTCGAGCGCCTCGAAAATTTCCTTGTGCGGCAGGCAGACACGGGTCTTGTCGCCTTCGGCCTTGTCGAGGTCCAGCCGGAACATCTGCCCGTCGGACAGGTCCTCGGACCCGTTCTTGAAAACGCCCACACGCAGCTTCGGGCCCTGAAGGTCGGCGAGGATGGCGATCGGGCGGCCGGTGTCTTCCTCGACCTTGCGGATGTTGGCGTGGCGGGTCGCGATTTCCTCGTGCGTGCCGTGGCTCATGTTGAGCCGGAACACGTCGGCCCCGTTGCGAAACAGAGCCCGGATCATGTCGTAACCCGTGCTCGACGGGCCGAGGGTGGCCACGATCTTGATATTGCGAAGACGTCTCATCGACCCGTCCTGTTGAAATTGTTAGCGTTCTCGGCGACGTTTGGCCCACCTATGGCGGAATTCCCGTGAACTGACAACTGGCGCTTCCCGATCCGGCGTCTTATTCATCCGACCGATACAAGGGATGCCACATTCATGGGCTTTGACGCTTATCAAGTTCACGGGGCCGACAGGCCGGGACGTTTTCTGATCACGTGCGACCATGCCTCGAACGCGGTGCCGCCAATGATCGCGAATGGCGACCTTGGCCTGCCCGAGCGCGAAATGGGCCGCCACATCGCCTATGACCTTGGCGCGGCGGAACTGACGCGCAGGCTGGCAGAGCGGCTGGACAGCCCCGCGATCCTGTCGACTTTCTCGCGGCTCGTGATCGACCCGAACCGGGGCGAGGACGACCCGACGCTTCTGATGCAGTTGTACGACGGCACCGTGATCCCCGGTAACCGCCGGATGGACGCCGCCGAACGCGAGAAGCGGCTGAACCTGTGCTACCGCCCCTATCACGACGCGCTCGAGACGCTTGCGGCCCGGCGCGACGACACCGTGTACGTCGCGATCCACAGCTTCACGCCCCGGCTGAACGGGCGCGCGATGCGGCCGTGGCAGGTGGGCGTGCTGTACGGCTACGACGCGCGGCTTGGCCGGGCGCTGATCGACCGTCTGCGCGAAGAGCCGGATCTGTTCGTGGGCGAGAACGAGCCCTATTCGGGGGCGCTGAAAGGCGACAGCGTCGACCGGCACGCGCTGCACCACGGGCGGCCCAACGCGCTGATCGAGGTCCGTCACGACCTGATCGAGACCGAGCACGACCAGCACGCATGGGCCGACAGGCTTGCGCCGATGCTTGAAGACGCGCTGCGCCGCACCCAACTTTGATGCAGGAGGACCGTCATGGACGACCAGACCAAGCTTGAACTCGAGGCCGCCGCCTTCCGCCGCCTGCAACAGCACCTGATGCAGGACCGGCCCGACGTGCAGAACATCGACCTGATGAATCTTGCGGGCTTCTGCCGCAACTGCCTGTCGCGCTGGTATCATGAAGCCGCGAACGAGCGCGGCATCGAGATGTCGAAGGAGGATGGGCGCGAGGCGTTCTATGGCATGCCCTACGACGACTGGAAGACGCTGAACCAGACCGAAGCCGGCCCCGAGAAACAGGCCGCTTTCGAGAAGGCGTTTCAGGAAAACGTGGGCAACGCCAAGGGCTGACCGGCGCATCCGGCGGACTGGCGGTTTCCGGCGCATCGTCCCGTGCAGGGCAGAGTTCATTTGCCCTGCGGGCCGTCCGCGCTTTAGGCAGCAACCATTCTGAAGGAGGTTTCCATGAAACGCATTATTGCCGCCGCATTTATGATCCTGCCCCTGGCCGCCCCGCTGGCCGTGGTTCCGGTGCTGACCGTCGCGATCCCCACTGCCGCCGTCGCCGCGCCAAGCGCGCAATTGGTGGCGCAGGTCGAGAGCGGACTGCGCAAGTACAACCTGCGCGCCGACGTCGCCCGGATGGACACCCACAGCGTCAGTTCGTTGTTCATCATCCTGAACTCGAACGACGACTACCTGAAAAAGCGGCTGAAACTTAAGACCGCGATCGCAAACGCGACCTATTACCGTTAGGAGACCGCTATGAAACGTTCCATTCTCGCAGCCGTGGCCACTGCCGTGGCGCTGTCCCTGTCCGCCCCGGCCTATGCGAACTATGACGCCGCGCGGGCGCAACTGATCCGCTCGGTCGAGCGCGAGCTTCCGCGGTACGTTCAGGGCGTGGACCTGTCGCAGCTATCCAACGCCAAACTGGCAGAGATCAAGGCCGCGCTGCACGGCCCCGGAAGCCGGGGCGACAAGCAGGCGAAGATCAAGTCGATCCTTGGCGGCTCGTACAGCTTGCGCGGACTTCTGTTCAACTGAAGCGGTGGGCCGCCTGCCGGCCCCCTGCCCCTTCGGCTGACACTTCGGCAAACCCGCTTGCAGGGCTTTCCCGCCCTGCACTAGGCTCCGCCGCAAGCTGGAGGATTTCATGACAATCGATACACGCGCCTGGGACCGTCTGGGCAACGGCGGCCTGACCTTTACCGAAATGGGATTTGGCAGCGCGCCGATCGGCAACCTTTACCGGGCCGTCTCGGACGAAGAGGTCGACGCGCTTCTTCAGATCGCGTGGGACAGCGGCCTGCGCTATTACGACACCGCGCCTCTGTATGGTCTGGGTCTGTCCGAAACCCGGCTGAACCGCTTCCTGCGCGACAAGCCCCGCGACGAGTACGTTCTGTCGACCAAGGTCGGCCGTCTGCTGCGCCCCTGCCCGCCCGACCAGCGTGACGGGTTTGGCAAGTGGTTCGACGTGCCCGCTCGGCAGGAGGTCTACGACTACGGCTATGACGGCACGATGCGCTCGCTTGAATTCTCGCTGGAGCGTCTGGGCGTCGACCGGGTCGATATCCTGTTCGGCCACGACCTCGACATCTTCAACCACGGCACGCAGGACACGCTGGATGCCAAGCTTGCAGAGTTCATGGAGGGCGGCCACAAGGCGCTGGTGGAACTGCGCGAGCAAGGCGTCATCAAAGCCTTCGGCACCGGCGTAAACGAATGGCAGTCGGCGCAATGGGTGGCCGAACGCGGCGATCCGGACATGTTCCTGCTGGCCGGGCGCTATACCCTGCTGGAGCAGGAAGCGCTGAACAGCTTCCTGCCGCTTTGCACCAAGCGCGGCATCGGCATCGTCGTTGGCGGCGCATATAACTCGGGCATTCTCGCCACCGGCCCCCGGCCCGGCGCGTTCTACAACTACGATCCCGCCCCGCAGGAGATCCTCGATCGCGTGGGACGCATCCAGTCGGTCTGCGAGGATCACGGGGTGCGGCTGGTGGATGCGGCCTATCGCTTCCCGCTGCTGCATCCGGCGGTGGTGTCGGTGATCCCCGGCGGTCAGGGCGTGGCCGAGATGAATTCGAACGTGCAGGCGGCCAAGGCGCGGATCCCGGCCGCGCTTTGGGAAGACCTGAAAGCGCAGGGACTGATGCGGTCCGACGCGCCGGTCGAGGGAGGAAATTAAGATGGTACAGATCGACGCGCACCAGCATTTCTGGAACCCCGCGCGGGGCGACTACGGCTGGATGCCCAAGGACAACGCGACGCTGTCGCGCCCCTATGGCCCCGCCGACCTTGCGCCGGCGCTTGCCGCGCATGGCATCGACTACACCGTGCTGGTGCAGGCCGCGCCGACCGTGAACGAAAGCGAATACATGCTGGGCCTTGCCGACGCGACGCCGCATATCGCGGGGGTCGTGGGCTGGGTGGACTTCGAGAATGCCGCCGATGCCGAGGCGATGGAGCGGCTGGCCGGGCATCCGAAGTTCCTGGGCGTACGCCCGATGATCCAGGACATTCCGGACGACGACTGGATGCTGCGCGACGACGTTCAGTGGGGTTTCGCCAAGGTGGCCGAGCTTGGCCTGTGCTTCGACGCGCTCGGCTTTCCCCGGCACCTTGCCAACTTTCTGACGATCCTGACCCGCTATCCCGAGATGCGCACCGTCGTCGATCACTGCATGAAGCCCGACATCGCCGGCAAGTCCGACGATCATTTCCGGTTCTGGGCCGATGGCATGACGAAGATCGCGACAGAGACCGGCGCGTACTGCAAGTTCTCGGCGCTGGTGACCGAGGCGACGGAGGACTGGACGGTCGCGGACCTGAAGCCCTACGCCGACCATATCTTCGAGGTGTTCGGCCCGTCGCGGATCATGTGGGGGTCCGACTGGCCCGTGGTCCGCTTGCGCTGCGAATACGACCGCTGGCGCGCAGCCGCCGAGGACCTGACCGCCGGTCTGTCCGATGCCGACCGCGCCCGCGTGTTCGGGGGCACGGCCGTCGAGTTCTACGGGCTGGACGTCTGATCCGGCCCGCGCCGGCCGGTCACATCTGGGCCAGCTGGCATTCGATCATCTTGCCGATCGCGGCTTTCGATCCGTCGAGACTCACCGCGAACGGCGGAATGCCCGCCGGTTTGACCGTCAGCGTCTCCTTTTCGGACAGGTCCATCAGGAAATCCGGGTTCGTGACGTGGACATACCCACCCTCGAACCCGGGCCGCTTTTCTTCGGTAATGTCGCCAACGAACGCGTCGCCATCCAGATCGAACAGCACGGCAAGGTGTTCGCCGTTCTCGAAGCCCATGTGCTTTTCGGTGAAGATGGCAAGGAAAGTGCTGTCGTCCACCGGGTCGAACCCGATCTGGATCTGAACGCCATCGCGGGTGGATTCCGCGATGCAGCCATTTCCGGTGTCGGGACGAACAAGGATGTTCCAGCCATCGACGTGGCCATAGGGGGTTTCCTCCAGCCCGACGAGCGTCGTGAAGGCGCCGCTTTCACCGTGCAGGTACTCTGACGCGGCCCAACCGGTCAGGCCGTCAGAGGGCCGCTCGATCTCGCACCACGTGCGGTCGGCCTCCCGCAGGCAGCCAAGGTTGCGGAACACGGTGCCGTTGCCTGCGTGCATGACAACCTCCGACTCGGCGCTTGGCGCGGCATGTATGCGCAGGCGGCTGTTGACGTCGACGACGTAGAACTCTGGCCCCGAAAACGCCATTTCGGCCGAGGCCGGCGCGTTCGAGGCGCTGGCGACTTCGCCCTGCACGTCGCCGGCTGTGACTTCGAGGATATAGCGCGAATGCTCGCCCTCGCGTGCGGCGGCGCGGACAAGGTAGACCGAGACCTTGTAGATCCCGGACTCGCTGACTTTGGTGCTGAAGGAATTGATGTCCGGTACCGTCGGGCCCGTTCGGTCGCTGGACCCTATTGCGATATCGCCCGGCCCCTTGTCCGGTTCGTAGACGTTGAAATACGTACCCGGATTGGACGGGTCGAGCCGGACCTGAAGCGTCTGATCCTTGCGGACATAAACCCGATACGTGACCGCTTCGCGCCCGACGATGTGGTCGAGCAGTTCGACCGTCGTCTGGCCTTCGTCGAAATGCACCGTCTCCTCGCGCATCTGGCGCGCGTCGGCCTCAAGGCCGAACAGCCCCAGCACAGTCGCAAGGGCGGCGGTTCTTATCCTGTTCATGTCGGGCAACTCCCATCTGAAATCCCATCCCGCGGGAATACGCGAAGACCTTGCGACACCGGCCCGGAAGCCGGGTGACGCAGGGTCAGAATAGCCCGTCGCGGTAACGATGCGGCAACTAATTTACCAAACGTAAGACAGGCTGATGCAGAGCCGTGATCTGCAATTAAACTCAGAGGCTTGCTGGCGAAATAACCGCCTAGTGCCGGCGCGCGTCACCGGGGGTTTTCCCGGTCCACCGGCGGTAGGCGGTGATAAAGCTGCTCTGGTCGGCGAATCCCAGCATGAAGGCGATCTGCGCCTGCGTCAGGTCGCTTTCGGACAGGTATCGGGTTGCCAGCGCCTCGCGCAGACCGTCCAGCAGCCCGCGAAAGGTCAGGTCCATCTCCTGAAGCCGCCGCGACAAGGTGCGCTGGCTCATCCCGAGTTCGGCGGCGATCTCGTCCTGGCCGACGCGGCCGGACGACAGGCGCGCCATGATCAGGCGTTCGATCTGCGCGGGAAGATCGGGGACGTTCCCGCCGTGCCGGTCAAGAATGTCCTGCGCGACGCCCCTGAGATAGGCCAACAGTTTGCGGTCCGACGCGGGGATGCGCCGGTCAAGCGCACCGGGCTCGAAATACACCGCGTTCTCGTCCGCCCCGAATTCCACTTCGCACCCGAAAAAGCGCGCCATCTCGTCGGACGCGTTGCGATGGGGATGGCGCAGGCAGACGCGCCGGGGCCGTATGTGCGAACCGGCGGCGGTCCGGCAGACAGAGACACACGTCGCGGCGTACCATTCCGCGTACTGCCGCGTGTCGACTGACGCCGGAAGGTTGTAATCCCATCCCAACCGACCCTCGGCATCAAGGCGCGTTGTGTCGAAAGCTACACCATCGCCGAACACACGGGCGTAGAAGGCCGAGTTGTGGATCGCGTCGCGCAACGTCTCGGCATAGGCGCCGAGGAACCCGACCAACCCGGAATCGCGGACGTCGGCGGTCTGGCCGAAGTGAAACCCAAGCAGGTCATCGTTGGTTTCACGCGCGGCGATCTCGAAGAACGCCGTGATCCAGTGGAACGGCACCCGGTCATCGGCCGTGGTCTGCTTTCCAGATGGAAAGCCCGCCGCCCGCATCAGCGGTTCCGGCTCTGTGCCATGCTCGCGCAGATAAGCGGCAAGCTGGATCGCCCATGCGGGACTATGCCGGGGAGCGGTTGAAGAGCGGACGCGGGTCATGCTTTCCAATGCACCGAAGCGGCAGAAGCCTCAAGACTGCATCGGCAGGGCGGGAGAGCCTAGCTTGTACCGCCCAGTTTCGGGGCCGTCATCGGCGCGGCGCGCGCGCGCAACTCTTCGCGCCTCAAAGGCTGATCGGGCAGACGCACGCTTTCGCGGCGGCGACGCCAGTCGGCGGCCCACGCCAGCGACAGCAGCAGGGCAAGCCCGACGGGCGGCAGGCCCCAGGCCAGCGGCGGCGCCTTGTCGGTGCCGAACAGGATCACCTGAAAGCCCAGCGCCAGCACGGTCCCGGCGGCGAAGACCAGCAGCCCCTGCCGCCCCATCAGACGCAGCGGCGCGGCAAGGCGGTGGGCACACAGGCGGGTGACCCACGGAATGCACGAGATGACGTAAACAAGCGCCAGCGCATGCAGCAGCCGGGGCGTGGCAAGGAAGGTCTTGTTGTGCGAGGTGATGTGGAACGGCAGGCCCAGTTCCGACAGCTTCCACATCTGGTTGTTCATGAACGGACCGACGCCGGGCACGTATTTCCAGACCAGCGTGAAGATCAGGAACGCCGCCGCGATGCCGAACAGCCACTTGGACCGGGCGACGAACCGCTCGCCGCGCCGCATGTAGATGCCGATCAGCAAGCCCGTCACGAAGATGAACTGCCACGAGGCGGGGCTGAAGAACCAAGACCCCTGCTTCGGGAAGTTGGGAAGGTTCAGCCGCCACAGACCGGCAGCGAACCAAAGACCCGCCGATAGCGCGAACAGCAGCCATGGACGCTTCAACGCCAGCAGGATCGCCGCCGGCGCAGCCAGCAGCAGGACGGTGTAGACCGGCAGGATGTTCACATAGCCAATCTGGTGGCCCAGCAGCGTCAGGCCGAACAGCGTCTCTTGCGGGTCGTCCCAGACCGCGCCGAGGTTGTGCTTTTGCAAAAGCGACGCCATTCCGAAATACTCGGCCCCGGCTGCGAACATCGTGATCACCGCCAGAGTCAGGAACAGGTGGACAAGGTACAGCGTCCAGGCCCGGCTCCAGACCGGGGCGACTGCGGGCCAGATGCCCTTCTCGGCCCGCGACTCGGGCAGGAACCGCCCGGCATAGGCCAAGCCCGCCGCGATCCCGGACATCACGAAGAACGCCTCGGCGGCGTCCGAGAAACCCCAGTTGCGCAGGGTGAAATGCTCGTAGGGGTTCCCCGGCATGTGGTCGATGAAGATCATCGCCAGCGCAAGGCCGCGGAAGGCGTCGATGCGCGGATCCCGCGGCCGACGCTCGCGCGGGGCTTTCGGGAACGGAAGCAATTTGGCGTCAGGCTGGGACATGCGCGCCAGCCCCGGACGCGGACGAGGCCACGGCGCGGGTGTCCTGCGACGACTGAAGTTCGTCCAGCCAGTCGCCGTGGATCTCGCGGAAACGCTCAAGCACCGGCGGCACGGCCCGCTCTTCCGGCGCGCGGAACAGCGCGTGGGTCAGAGGGCGCGACGTCCAGGCGATCAGCAGCGGGGCCAGCAGCATCGGAACGCAGACCGGCAGCAGCCACGGCGCAAGGTCCGGCGCCAGCCATGCCGTCGCGAAGTAGATGGCGCCGCCCGCCAGCACGATCCAGAAACTCGCCCGCGTTGCCTGCGCGATGGACAGCTTGCCCTCGCCCCGCGCGTTCGCGGGCCAGCCGCCGTCACGCCCGCTCAGCACCTGCAGCACGGCGCGGGACTGGTACATCAGCATCACCGGCGCCAGCAGCGAGGTCAGCAGGATCTCGGTCACGACCGAGATGAAGGATCCCACCGCGCCCCCGAAGCCGCGCACGCGGCCCTCGGCCAGCGATTGCGCCCAGATCGCGAACTTCGGCAGGACCAGCAAACCAAGGATGCCCAGCGCGAGCGCCATGATTTCGCGCGAGCGGTCGGTCGGGAACACGGGGAACAACTGGTAGCGGTCGGGGAAATAGTCGGGCGCGGGCGCAGTCACGGTCGCCGCGACCGACGCGATAAGGAAACCGGCCCACAGAAGCGATACGAGATACGAGAAGATGCCCTGCAGAAAGACGAAACGGCTCCACCCGGCAAGGCCCGGTGCGAACAGCAGGCGGATGTGCTGCAGGTTGCCCTGACACCAGCGGCGGTCGCGTTTGGCGTAGGACAGGACGTTCTCGGGGCCCTCTTCATAGGATCCGTCGATGCTGGCATCGACCTTCACGCTCCAGCCGGCGCGGGCCAGAAGCGCGGCCTCGACATAGTCGTGGCTCAGGATGTGGCCGCCGAAGGGCGGTTTGCCGGAAAGCTCGGGAAGCCCGCAGCTTTCGGCGAAGGCGCGGACGCGCACGATGGCGTTGTGACCCCAGAACGGGCCGGTGACGCCCTGCATGCGGGCAAGGCCGCGCGTGAAGACCGGGCCATGGAAGGCGGCGGCGAACTGCATCGCGCGCCCGAAAAAGGAATGCCCCGCGACGATGCGCGGCAAGGTCTGTAGAAGGCCAAGCTTCGGATCGGCCCGCATCCGGGCGATCATGCCCCGGATCGCAGAGCCTTCCATCAGACTGTCGGCGTCAAGAATCACGGCAAAGTCATAGGCCCCGCCAGACCGGCGGATGAAATCCTCGACATTGCCCGCCTTGCGGCCGCGCCCGTCTTCGCGCTGGCGGTAGAAGATCCGCTTTGCCCCGTCCGTCTCGGCCATCAGGCGCGCGAAAGCGCGGCGCTCGTGGGCGGCCGCTTCGGGGGCGCGGGTGTCAGAGAGGATTGCGATATCGGCGCGGATGCCCGCCTCTCGGATCGAGCGGTCCATCGCGGCGACCCGCGCAAAAGTCGCAACCGGGTCTTCATTGCAGATAGGAACCAGCACGACGGTCGGTGGCTGCGGCATCTGAAGTTCGGGTTCTGCCGACACGCGGGTGCGTGCCAGCCCGAGGAAGGCAAGCATCGCGCCCCACGACAACCACGCGGTCGTCACGAAGATCAGCACGACACGCACGATGTCCAAGACCTCGACCCCGTCCTGGATCGACGCTTCGGCCAGAAGACCGGACGCGACGGTCGCCGCAAGCAGCGCGCAAGAAATGGCGGTGACGCGAAAGCCGGCGGTCGCCGTATCGACGGGCGGCCGGCCATCGGTCGTGGCCTCGTTGCGGGACGAAGGACTTGGGTCGTGCATTTAGGTCAGGCGGTCCGGCGCATCGGCAGCAGGCGAAGCAGGAAGCCCGGCGCCCGCACGCGGCGGGCACGGCTTTCCAGCACCTGGCTGGGCATGTCGAGCGGCGCTTCCGGAGGGGTCCACCCCTCGGCGCGCTCGGCGATTGCGGATTGCTCTTCGGTCATTCTTTCACCCATTGGTAGAGCCACGTTTCAGTCAGGGGCCTTCCGTATCCTTCGAGCGAGGCCTTCAGCTCGGCCGTTGTGCCGGGCTCGGCGGTCGCCTCGATAACCAGCCGCCAGATGTCGGTACCGGAAACACGCGAGAGGACGGTCTCTTCGACCTCGCCCCGCAGAACGCTAACGTTAGCTGTAACTTCACGGTCCGGTGGAAGTTCCGACAAAAGTCCTCCTTGGAAATCCACGACGAATTTCCGCCGATCCGTCTCTTCCTCGACGCCTGCAACGCCTCCTTTACCGACTCGCGTGCGCAAAACTCGGGCACGTTCAGAAGATCCGCTGCCCTGCGGGTCGAGTCCCCAGTTCAGGCGATAACTGAACTCCAGTTCGTCCCCGGCCTTCGTTTCACCCTCGGGAATCCAGTAGGCGACGATGTTGTCGTTCACTTCCAGATCCGACGGAATCTCCAGCAGGCGGACGGTGCCCTGCCCCCAATCGCCGATCGGTTCGACCGTCAGCGTCGGGCGCCGTTCGTAATGCGCCTGCGCATCGAGATAGGTGTCGAAGTCGCGGTCGCGCTGCACCAGCCCGAAGCTTGCCAGACCGTTCGCGCCAAGGAAGCTGCCCGACAGGCGCGGCGGGTTGTTCAGCGGGCGGAAGAAGGTCTCGCCCGAGTGCATGGTCATGACCAGCGCCTCGCTGTCGTGAACCGCGGGACGGAAGTCATCGAACTCGCCCGGATCGGCGCCGCCGTAGAGGAACATCGAGGTCAGCGGCGCGATGCCCAGTTGCTGAATGTCCTCGCGCAGGAACAGGCGCGCGGTGACTTCCATCGTGGTCGTCGGACCCGGCGTGATTGCGAACCGGTAGGCACCGGTTACGGAAGGACTGCGCAGCGCTGCGTAGAACACCATTGTGTCACTGTCGGGGGTCGGCCGCTCGACCCAGAAATCGGTGAATCGCGGGAACTCCTCGCCCCCGGAAACCCCTGTATTCACAGCCAGTCCGCGTGCGCTGAGGCCGTACAGGCAGTCCTTGCCCAAGGCGCGGAAATAGCTCGCCCCAAGGAAAGCTACAAGCTCGTCGTAGACGTCCGCGCGGTTAAGCTGCGACAACAGGCGGAAGCCCGCGACTCCCGGCAGATCAAAGTGCCCCTCGGCGCCCTCGACGGGCTCGTAATAGACGAAATCGTCGCTTGAGAAGTTCATCGGAACCGACTGTCCGTCGTCCACCTCGTAGATGTGGACCGGTTCCTTGAACAGCCAGCCAAGGTGGAACGTCTCGAACTGGAAGCGGCTGCCGTCCATGTCGGCCCAGCGGCTGCGTTCGCGGTTGAAGTTGATCCGCTGGTACGCGTCGTAATCCAGTTCGGCGAGGAAGTCGGCGATCGGTTCGGGCGCAGCCGGCTCTTCCCGCGCGGCGGCGCGCATCCGGTCTGTCAGCCAGTCGAACGAGAATGGCGCGGCCTCGGGTGCCTCCTGTGCCCACGCCATGCCCGGAATGGCCGGCAGCGCAACCGATCCGGCAAGTCCGGACAGGAAGGAGCGGCGGGAGGGTCGGGGAAAAAATCGGTCACGATTGCATTCGTTCGGGGCCAATGGCTTGGTCACGTTTCACTCCGTCGATGTCCTCCCTGTCGCAATAAGTGAATTGGTTTGGCCGGAAATCAATTGGCTACGAAAAACACGCGCGACTGTCCGCCTAGGGCGGCAATCGCGAAAGCGGGGAATCGCCATCGGCAGATATCGGGGGACCGCCCGCCGGGTCGGGCCCCGGTCGACGGACGTAGCGTCAGGTCGCTGTCGCCGTTGCGGCCAAGCCGATACGGGGCGCAGCACCTTAACAACATTCACGAAAGCGCGCGACACGACGGCACACCAGCGCATCTTCGACTTTGCTCAGGGTTGTGCGGCTTGGGTGCGCCTGCATACTCGATCTCAGAATCGACGCCGCCCGGCGTTCGGACATGCGGAATTCAGACGCCATGACATCTACCGATCCGGCCCAGCGCGAAACACTCGGCTTCAAGGACGATCCGGGCGCAAGCCGCTCTGCATGGCTCGCCGCTGGCATATCCGTGGCGCTGGTCCTCTGGATGGCCAGCGGCGTGGTGTTTCCAAGCGAGACCGACGACGGCCCGCAGGAAAGCGCCGAGGCGCTGCCGGTTCTGGTCGCCGTACGCCATTCCGTCGCCGAGCCGGTTACGGTCTTTTTCGAAGCCGAGGGCGTCGCCCTTCCCGATCGCGACACCTCGGTCCGGGCAGAGACCTCGGGCACGGTGCGCGAATTGCTGGTGCGCGTCGGCAGCGACGTGTCCGAAGGCGACGTAATCGCCCGCAACGCGCCCGAGCGGCTGGAAGCGGCGGTGCGATCCGCCGAGGAAACGCGGGACCGGGCCCAACGCGAATTCGACAACGCCACCGCACTGCTGGAGCGGGGCGTGGCGACGGTCGACCGCGTGGCCGAGGCGCGCACCGCGCTGGCGTCGGCGGAATCGCAACTGGTCAGCGCACAAGAGGCGCTTGCGGACGGAACGATCACCGCACCGTTCGATGGCAGGATCGAGGCCCTGCCGATGGAACTCGGAGAATTCATCGCCGCCGGGACCGAAGTGGCGCGCATCGTCGATCATGACCCGCTGACCGTGTCCATCGACGTGCCGCAGCAATCCGCCGGCCGCGTCCGGGCCGGACAGGTCGCGACCGTCGAGTTCCTGACCGGCCAGTCCCGCGAGGGCGAGGTCACGTTCGTTTCGACGACAGCGAATGCCGCGACCCGCACCTTCGACGCCGAGATCGAGGTCAAGAACGAGGGCGTCTCGATCCCCGCCGGCCTGTCGGTGCGCGTGCGCATCCCCACGGAAACGACCGAGGGTCATTTCGTCTCGTCCTCCGAACTGACGCTGAATGACGCGGGCGAGATGGGGATCAAGACCGTGACCCCGGACAACACCGTCGAGTTTCACGCGGTCACGCTTGTCTCGGCGGATCTTGAGGGCGTCTGGGTCGCCGGGCTGCCCGAGACCGCCAACATCATCGCGACCGGGCAGGGCTATGTCGCTGCGGGCGAACGGGTGCGCACGGCGCCGTTCGAGGACGACCCGTCGTGAAGGCGCTGATCGAAGCGGCCTTCGCGCGCACCCGCGTTGTGGTGATGGCGCTGGTTCTGCTGCTGGCCGTGGGGGCCTATTCCTATGCGATGATCCCGAAAGAGGCGAGCCCCGAGGTCACGATCCCCTACGCCTTTGTCACCACCGGCGCCGACGGGATCGCACCCGGCGACGCGGAAGAACTGCTGCTGAAGCCGATGGAGCGCGAGTTCTCGTCGGTCGACGGGCTGAAGCAGATGACCGGCACGGCGGCAGAGGGGTACGTCACCCTTCGGCTTGAGTTCGAGGCGGGAAGCGATGTCGACACCGCTTTGACGCGCACCCGCGAGGCAGCCGACCGGGCGGAAGCCGACCTGCCGGACGACGCCTATGACATCACGGTCACCGAACTGGACGTGTCGCTGTTCCCGATCATCACACTGATCCTCAGCGGGCCGGTTCCCGAACGGGCGCTTAACGCGATGGCCGAAGCGCTGCAAACCGAGATCGAGGCGCTTTCCGGCGTGCTCGAAGCCGACATCGGCGGCATGCGCGAGCAGTTCATCGAGATCCAGGTTCTGCCAACAGTGTTCGAGACCTACCAGTTGTCTTTCGACGAAGTGCTGGGACAGGTGCAGGCGAACAACCGGCTGGTCGCTGCGGGCGCGCTGGACACCGGGCGCGGGCGGCTGGTGTTGAAAGTCCCGGGCACCATCCAGTCGCTGGCCGATCTTGAATCGATGCCGGTGAAGGTTCGCGACGGCACCGTTGTATCGCTTCGCGACGTCGCGACCGTGCGCCGCGCGTTCGAAGACCCGACAGGCCGCGTTCGTCTTGACGGTCAGCCCGCGCTGTCGCTCGAAGTCAAGAAACGCGCGGGCGCGAACCTCATCGCGACGGTGGAGCTGGTGAAAGCGGCGGTCGAACGGGTTTCGGCGGATTGGCCCGAAAGCGTCGAGATCGTCTATCTCTCGGACCAGAGCGAGCAGATCGAGACGCTGCTGTCAGATCTGGAGGCCAGCGTCATCGCCGCGATCCTTCTGGTGATGATCGTGGTGGTCTGGGCGCTTGGCCTGCGCTCGGCGCTTCTGGTCGGCGTGGCGATCCCCGGATCGTTCCTGACCGGCGTCGCGGTCATCTGGTTGATCGGCTACACACTGAACAGCATCGTGCTTTTCGCGCTGATCCTCGTTGTGGGCATGCTGGTCGACGGCGCAATCGTGATCACCGATCTGGCCGACCGGCGGTTGCAGGAAGGCGACGACCCGCGCGCCGCCTACCGCTTTGCCGCGCGCCGGATGGCATGGCCGATCATCGCCTCGACCGCGACGACCCTGTCGGTGTTCTTCCCGCTGCTGTTCTGGGGTGGGATCGTCGGACAGTTCATGCGGTTTCTGCCGGTGACGGTGATCGTCACGCTGATTGCGTCGCTTTTGATGGCACTGATCTTCGTGCCGGTGCTGGGCGGCATGATCGGACGCCGCCAGCCCCGCACCGCCAAGGCCAAGGCCGCGTTGCAGGCGACCGAGAAAGGCGACCCGCGCCGCGACTCGTCCGGCGCCACGCGTACCTATGTCTGGCTGTTGAACTGGGCCGTCCTTCGCCCCGCAACGACCGTTCTTCTGGCGGTCGCGATGCTGCTGGGGACGTTCGCGATCTATGGCCAGTTCGGCAAAGGCGTGGAGTTCTTCCCCGAGCAAGAGCCCGAGACGATGGCGATCGAACTGCGGGCGCGCGACATCTTTTCGCTGTCCGAGAGGGACCGGTTGCTGCGTCTGGTCGAAGAGCGCCTGCACGGGTTCGACGAGATCGAGCATCTTTATGCCCGGTCCAGTCTGGGATCGGTGCTGCAGGACGAAGAGATCATCGGCACCATTCAGGCCGATCTGACCGATTGGGACACGCGGCGCACGGCGGCAGAGATCGGCGCGGACATCCGCGCGGTCGTCGACGACATCGCCGGGGTCGAGGTGCAGGTCGAAACCGCCTCTGCCGGGCCGACGCAGGGGAAGCCAGTCAGCTTGCGGCTTAGCGCCGACGACCCCGAAGCCGCCGACGCGGCGGTGGTGCAGGTGCGCGAGTTGATGGACCAGTTGGGCGGCTTCACCGATGTCGAGGACGACCGCAGCCTGCCCGGCATCGAAGTCGCGGTGAACGTGCAACGCGAGGAAGCGGCGCGGTTCGGGGCCGACATCACGCTTCTGGGCCGCGCCCTGCAACTGCTGACGCAGGGCGTGAACATCTCGACCTACCGCGCGCCGGGCGAGAACGACTCGCTGGACATCCGCATGCGCTTTCCGCCCGACGAGCGCACCCTGTCGTCGCTGGCGAACCTTCGGGTGCCGGTCAGTGCCGGCCTGTCCCCGGTGTCGAACTTCGTGACCTTCGAGGCCGCCGAACGGGTCGGCACCCTGCGGCGCGTCGACGAGCGGCGGGTGCTGACCGTCAGTTCCAACGTCGCGCCCGGCCTCTTGGTCAACGATCAGGTGATCGCCTTGCGCACCGCGCTGGAGTCCACCGAATTGCCGGACGGCGTCAGCTGGAGCTTTTCGGGCGAGGCGCAGGATCAGGAGGAAGCCGCCAGCTTCCTTGTATTGGCGTTCATCTCGGCGATCTTCCTGATGCTGATCATCCTCGTCACCCAGTTCAACAATTTCTATCAGGCCTTCGTGGTCCTCAGCGCGATCGTATTCTCGATCGTCGGCGTGCTGCTGGGCACCCTGATTGCGGGCCGTCCGTTCGGCATCGTGATGGGCGGTATCGGTGTGATCGCGCTGGCCGGGATCGTCGTGAACAACAACATCGTGCTGATCGACTGCTACAACGACCTGCGCCGCGACGGCGTCCCGCCCCGCGAGGCGGCGCTGAGAACCGGGGCCCAGCGCCTGCGCCCCGTCCTGCTGACAACGGCGACCACGGCGCTTGGCCTGATGCCGATGGTGCTGGCGGTCAACATCAACTTCTTCACGCGCACGCTTCAGTTCGGCGCCCCGTCGACACAGTGGTGGATCGAGCTTTCCACGGCCATCGCAGGCGGCCTGATGTTTGCTACGGTGCTGACTTTGGTCGTGACGCCTGCCATGCTGCTGCTGGGGGAACGGAAGGAGGTGCGGCGGGCATGAGACATGAACTTGCAAGACCGCACCGAACGCCGAAACCCGAACCCAGGCGCCGCTGGATCGGCCGCCTGTCGCTGACCGGCCTGTATTTCGGCGGGCTGTGGTGCGCGTCGACCTTCACGCCCTCGCTGGTGCCGCGTGACTGGCTGTTCCAGGGCCTTCTGTCGGGGGTTGTTCTGGCCGTCGGTTACGGCTTTGGCGCGGCGTTGGCCGCGCTTTGGGAGTTCCTCGAACTCCCGGTGATTCCGCAACGCTACCGGCGTCCCCTGTATTGGGTCCTGATCGCGGTCACGGTGGCGCGTCTGGGCTGGTATTTCATGCAGACGCGGGACTGGCAGGTGCCCGCCCGCGAACTCCTTGAAATGCCGCAGGTGGATCACGAGTACTACCTCCGGATCATCGCGATCATGCTGATCGTCGCGGGGCTGCTTCTGCTGATCGGCCGGTTGCTGGTGCTGGGCGTGGGCTGGGCCGCGCGCCTGCCCAAACGCGTGTCGCAACGTCGCATCGCGTCGGTTCTCGGCATCGCCGTGTTCGCCGTCCTGCTGGTGCTGGTGGTGAACGGCACCCTTGTACGCGGTGTCATCATGGTGATCGACAACACGCTGGCCGCCGCCGACACCCGCGACCCCGAGGGCGCCGTGCCGCCGACAACGGCCAACTTCTCGGGCAGCCCCGACTCTCTCGTCCCGTGGGATCTGCTGGGCTATTCCGGCAAGCTGTACATGACCGAGGGACACGTGGCCGAAGAGATCTCGGACTTCACCGGACGCGCGGCGCTGGACCCGATCCGGCTGTACGTCGGCCTTCGTGCAGGCGACGACCACGAAGAGCGCGCCGCGCTCGCGCTGGAGGAACTGAAACGCAGCGGCGCCTTCGACCGGAAGATCCTTGTCATCGCGACACCCACCGGCACCGGCTGGATCGACGACAACGGAATCACGCCGCTGGAATTCATGCACGATGGCGACACGGCGGTTGTCGCCGTGCAGTATTCGTACCTTTCCAGCCCTCTGTCGCTGATCCTTCAGCCGGGGCTGGTGCAAGAGTCGGCGACGGTGGTGTTCAGAGAAATCTACGACCACTGGGCCTCGCTGCCCGAAGACGACCGGCCGGAACTGTACCTGTTCGGGCTCAGCCTCGGTTCGCTCGGCTCCGAAGGGTCGATCACGCTGCAGTCGCTGGTGAAGGACCGGATCAGCGGCGCGCTTTGGGTCGGGCCGCCGTTCCGCAATCCGGTCTGGCGCAGCATCCGCGCGAACCGCGACCCGGACTCGCCGGACTGGCAGCCGGTGTTCGAGGACGGCACGGTGTTCCGCACTCTTACCCGCTCCAACAGTCTGGACGACGCCGGGCCGGACTGGGGTCCGGTGCGCATCGCCTACCTTGCCTATCCGACCGACGCGATTGTCTTCTTCCAGGAAAGCATGTGGTACCGCAGGCCAGACTGGCTGGACGAACCGCGCGGGCCCGATGTGTCGCCCGAGTTCGAGTGGACGCCTGTCGTCACCATGTGGCAGGTCGCCGTCGACATGCTTGGCGCGTTTAACACGCCGGCGGGCCACGGGCACAACTATCGCATGGTCGACTATGGCACCGGCTGGATGGGCGTCACGCAACCCGAGGACTGGACTGCCGAGGACAACGCGCGGCTGGCGGATCTGATGAACGATGCGCGGCCCAAGGGCGGCAACTGACGTTCACGAATGCGACAGGCGCGGCATCACCGGTGGACGTAGCGGCACCGCCCCCTAGCCTTCTGTCCAGACCGCCCGCCCCAGTCCTTCTGCCCCAGTCCTTCCGCCCAGAGAGGCCGCACCATGCGCATGATCGTTTCCGCCACCGCCCTCGTACTGTCCGCCCACGCCGCTTCGGCGCAGGATTTCAACGCCGCCCCGGCCAACGCGCCCGGACAGGAACCCGCCTTCGAGAACCAGACCCGCGCGCCCGTCATCGACGACGGCGTGACGCTGGAACGAGAGGTGATCGCGGGCGGGCTGCAAAATCCGTGGGGCATGGATCAGCTGCCGGATGGAAGCTGGATCGTCACCGAACGCCCGGGCCGGATGCGGATCGTAACAGCGGGCGGCGATATCTCTGCCCCCATCGACGGCCTGCCCGAGGTCGACGGTCGAGGGCAGGGCGGGCTTCTGGACGTGACCGTCGCCGATGACTTCGCCGAGACCCGCCGCGTTTGGTGGAGCTTTTCGGAACCGCGTGGTGGCGGCGAGAACGCGACGGCCGTCGCAACCGGCGTGCTGTCCGAGGACGGCAGCACGATGGAAGACGTCGAGGTCGTCTTCCAACAGCAGCCCGCATGGGCCTCGACCCGCCATTTCGGCTCGCGTCTGGTGTTCGACGAGACGGGCGCGCTTTTCGTGACGACCGGCGAACGCTCGATGCCCGAACCGCGGCAACTGGCGCAGGACGTGGACACCCACCTTGGCAAGGTCATCCGCATAGACCCGATGGGCGGCGCGGCAGAGGGCAACCCCGAGATCGACGGCGGCCTGCCCGAGATATGGTCCTACGGCCACCGCAACCTGCAATCCGCCGCTCTTGGCCCCGACGGCGCGCTTTGGACGGTCGAACATGGCCCGCGCGGCGGTGACGAACTCAACCGGCCCGAGGCCGGGCTCAATTATGGCTGGCCCGAGGTCACCTATGGCGTCGAGTATTCCGGCGGGACCGTCGGCGAAGGGGTAACCGCGCGGGACGATGTCGAGCAGCCGGTCTATTACTGGGACCCGGTCATCGCGCCGTCGGGGATGGTCTTCTATGACGGCGGAATGTTCCCCGACTGGCAAGGCGACGCGCTGATCGGCGGGCTTGCTTCACAATCTCTCGTCCGCCTGACGCTCGAAGACGGCAAGGTCACTGGCGAGGGCCGCTATCTTCAGGGACAGGGCCGCGTCCGCGACGTGGACGTCGCCGAAGACGGCGCGATCATGATCCTTACCGACAGCGGCAACGGCGCGCTGATCCGGCTGACGCCCGGCAGTTGACGTCGTCAGCCGTTCGCGACCGGCAACACGTCCGTTGCGCTTGGGCGTGGTTTGCCCCCGGCCTGACGTCCCCGGCCCCCTACTCCGCCGCGATGGCGGCGGCGGCGCCGGGGCGGTAGTTCAGGATCGGTGACAGCCAGCGTTCCACCTCTTCGACGTCCATTCCCTTGCGGGCGGCATAATCCTCGACCTGATCCCGCTCGACCTTGGCGACGCCGAAGTAATAGGCCTGCGGGTGCCCGATATACAGCCCCGACACCGAAGAACCGGGCCACATCGCCATGCTCTCGGTCAATTCGACCCCGGTGGTCTGTTCCGCGTTCAGCAGGTCGAACAGCGTCCGCTTCTCGGTGTGGTCCGGCTGGGCGGGATAACCCGGTGCGGGACGGATACCGTCATAGGGTTCGCCGATCAGTTCCTGCGGCTCGAAGGTCTCGTCCTTCGCATAGCCCCAGTGCTCGCGGCGCACCCGCTGGTGCAGCATCTCGGCCATCGCCTCGGCGTAGCGGTCGGCCAGCGCCTTGACCATGATCGCACCATAGTCGTCGCCGTCCTTCTCGAACCGCTCGGCAATCGCGACCTCTTCCGGCCCGGCGGTCACGACGAAGCCGCCGACCCAGTCCGGCGTGCCCTCGGGCGCGACGAAATCGGACAGGGCCACGTTGGGGCTGTCGCGGCGCTTGGAGGTCTGCTGGCGCAGCGTGTGCAGCGTCGCAAGCGGTTCAGACCGGCTGTCGTCCTTGAACAGACGGATATCGTCGCCGACCGCATTCGCGGGCCAGAAGCCGACAACGGCGCGCGGCCGGAACCACTCTTCGCCGATGATCCGTTGCAGCATGGCTTGCGCGTCGTTGAACAGGCTGCGCGCGGCCTCGCCGTATTTCTCGTGTTCAAGGATGCGGGGATAGACACCCTTCAGCTCCCACGTCTGGAAGAACGGCGTCCAGTCGATGTAGCGGGCGATCTCTGCAAGATCCCAGCCCTCGATCACCTTCGCGCCCGTAAAGGACGGCGCGGTCGCGGTGTAGCCGGACCAGTCGATCTTCATCGCATTGTCCCGCGCGGCGGCCAGAGGCAGGCGTTGCTTGGCCCGTTCCGCACGCTCGTGACGTTCGGCGACCTCGGAATACTCGGCGCGGATGCCGTCGATATAGGGCTGTTTCTGCGTCTTGCTGAGCAGCGAAGACACGACCCCCACGGCGCGGCTGGCGTCGGTGACGTAGATCGCCTGGCTCTTGCTGTATTGGGGAGAGATCTTGACGGCGGTATGCACCTTCGAGGTCGTCGCGCCGCCGATCAGCAGCGGCACATCAAAGCCTTCGCGCTCCAGCTCGGTGGCAAGGTGTACCATTTCGTCGAGCGACGGCGTGATCAGCCCCGATAGACCGATGATGTCGACGTTGTGGGCCTTTGCCTCTTCCAGGATCTTCTGCGGCGGCACCATGACGCCAAGGTCGATGATCTCGTAGTTGTTGCAGGCCAGAACGACGCCGACGATGTTCTTGCCGATGTCGTGCACGTCGCCCTTCACGGTGGCCATAAGAACACGGCCCGCGCTTTCGCGCCGCCCTTCCTTCTCGGCCTCCATGTAGGGCAAAAGGACGCCGACCGCCTGCTTCATCACGCGGGCCGATTTCACCACCTGCGGCAGGAACATCTTGCCGGCGCCGAACAGGTCGCCCACGACGTTCATGCCTGCCATCAGCGGCCCCTCGATCACATCGAGCGGCTTCTCGGCGGCGACGCGCGCGGCTTCGGTGTCTTCCTCGACGAACTCGGTGATGCCGTTGACCAGCGCGTGTTCCAGCCGCTTCTCGACCGGCCACTCGCGCCATGCAAGGTCGCGTTTCTTCTCTTCCCGCTTGTCGCCCTTGTAGCGCTCGGCGATGTCCAGAAGGTTCTCGGTCGCGTTGCCGCCGTTGGCGGGCGTGCGGTTCAGGACGACATCCTCGCAGGCTTCGCGCAGGTCCGGGTCGATCTGGTCGTACACCGCCAGCTGACCCGCGTTGACGATTCCCATGTCCATGCCAACCTTGATGGCGTGGTACAGGAAGACCGCGTGCATCGCCTCGCGCACCGGTTCGTTTCCGCGAAAGCTGAACGACAGGTTCGAAACGCCGCCCGAGATATGACAGTGCGGCAGGTTCTGACGAATCCAGCGCGTGGCCTCGATGAAATCCACGCCGTAGTTGTCGTGTTCCTCGATGCCGGTCGCGACGGCGAACACGTTGGGGTCGAAGATGATGTCTTCGGGCGGGAAGCCGACCTGCTCGGTCAGGATCTTGTAGGCCCGCGCGCAGATCTCTGTCTTGCGCTCGAAACTGTCGGCCTGACCCTGCTCGTCGAAGGCCATGACGACGACGGCGGCGCCGTAGGCAAGGCAAAGGCTGGCATGGTGCACGAACGCCTCTTCGCCTTCCTTCAACGAGATCGAGTTGACCACCGGCTTGCCCTGCACGCATTGCAAGCCCGCTTCGATCACCTCCCATTTGGAGCTGTCGATCATCACCGGCACGCGGGCGATGTCAGGCTCGGCGGCGACGAGGTTCAGGAAGTCGATCATCGCCTGCTTCGAGTCGATAAGCCCCTCGTCCATGTTGATGTCGATGATCTGGGCGCCGTTTTCGACCTGATCGCGCGCAACGTCGAGGGCGGTTGCATAGTCACGGTTGGTGATCAGCTTCCGGAACTTGGCCGAACCGGTCACGTTGGTCCGCTCGCCCACGTTCACGAAGGGGATGTCCTTGGTCAGGACAAAGGGTTCAAGGCCCGACAGACGCAGCAAGGGGTCAGACATTGGCGGCCCCCCGGGGCTTGCGCGGCGCATAGGCGGCGACGTGGTCTGCGATGGCGCGGATATGCTCGGGCGTGGTGCCGCAGCAGCCCCCGACGACATTTACCAGCCCTTCCTTCGCAAAGACCTCGACCTTGCTGGCGGTGTCCTCGGGCTGTTCATCGTACTGACCGAAGGCGTTGGGCAGGCCGGCATTGGGATAGGCGCAGATGCGCGTTTCCGCGACCCCGGCCAGTTCGGACAGGTGCGGCCGCATCGCGTCGGCGCCCAGCGCGCAGTTCAGCCCCACCGTGAACGGACGGGCGTGGCGGACAGAGTGCCAGAAGGCGGTAGGGGTCTGGCCCGACAGCGTCCGGCCCGAGGCATCGGTGATGGTGCCCGAGATCATGATCGGCAGGCGGCGGCCGACCTTCGCGAAGCTTTCGAAGGCGGCGAAGATCGCGGCCTTGGCGTTGAGCGTGTCGAAGATCGTCTCGATCAGGATCAGGTCGGACCCGCCCTCGATCAGTCCGTCGATCTGTTGGCCATAGGCAAGCCGCAGATCGTCGAAGGTCACGGCACGATAGCCCGGATCGTTCACGTCCGGGCTGATGGATGCGGTCCGGTTGGTCGGCCCGACTGCCCCCGCGACAAAGCGCGGGCGGCCATCCTTGGCCTGCGCCCAATCGGCCGCACGCCGCGCAACCTGCGCACCGGCGACGTTCAGGTCATGCACCGCGCCCTCAAGCCCGTAATCCGCCTGCGCGATGGTCGTGGACGAGAAGGTGTTGGTTTCCAGAATGTCGGCCCCGGCCAGCGCGAATTGCAGCTGGATGTCCTCGACCGCCTTCGGCTGGGTCAGAACCAGAAGGTCGTTGTTGCCCTTCTGCGGGTGATCCGACGGATGGTGCCGGCAGCCGGGACCATGAATATGCCCGCCCGCGGTGAAGTCCTCTTCGGACATGTTCAGCGTCTGGATCATTGTCCCCATCGCCCCGTCGAGGATGAGGATGCGTTCGCGAGCCGCCGCTTCAAGCGCCTTGAAGCTGTCGGAGGTCGGTAGTGAGAAATTGATCATTTGGATCCTGCCGGTTCAAGAGGATCCGATAGCCGAGGCCCCGCCTCACCATCAACTTCATTATATTCCGTATCATTATGAGCATTCTTCATAATCAAGAACCTGTCTGCCTTCCCGGCCCTACGAGGCGCGGACGCGCCTGTGAAATCCCTTAAAATAATGTCGCTGGCCCGGAACGCCCGGCGTGCGCAAGCGCCTGTGTTGCAAGGTCCGGCCCTTTCCAGACGACGCCAACAGACGTTGTCGGGCGGGTCTTCGTCCAGCAAACCCGAAGTCGCCGCGGTAAACCGATGACAATGGGACCGGCCGCGCGGCTTTGTTCCTCGCTCAAGTAAAGGTGATACAACCTGCCCGACCCGGCCACCGGGTGACCCGACCGTGCGCCTACCCCACCGCGTAACCCAGCATGACAAGACTCATCCAAACCACGAAACCGCCTGCGAGGATCTGCAACGCGGGCCCAATCCGAGAAGCCGCGCCAAAGCGGCTGACCGAGGCATGGCCAAGACCGCGCGCGACGATGCTGGAGACGGCGACAAGGCTGGTCAGCGTCGCGGTGCCAAGTCCCATGACGATCACGGCAGCCGCACCCGCGGCGCGGATGTCCATCTGCCATGCGATGACCAGCAGGAAGATCGCGCCGGTGCAGGGGCGCACGGCGATACTGCCGACAAGGACGAGCGTGTCGCGCATCGAGCCCAGCGCGGCGACCTCTTCCGGCGTCGGACCATGGGCGTGACCGCAGCAGGCACAGGACGCCTCGCCTTCGGCGTGATGGTGGTGGTCGTGGCCGCCGTCGCTGGTCGTGTGCGCGTGGCCTGCGTTCGCCTGCCGGGCAAATCCGCGCAGACCGCGCCACACCAGAACGACGCCGATCAAGGCGATCACGAGATAGCTTGCTGGGGCAAGATAGTCTTCCGCAAGCGTGGTCACGCTGCGCGCCGACACCTCCAGCACCGCAAAGCCGCCATACACCAGAAGGATGGCCCACGCCGCCTGCGCGAGGCTCGACACGATGGCAATGCCCAGCAGACGCGCCATCGAAACGCCCGAGCCGACACCCACGCCCCCGATCAGGTACTTGCCATGGCCCGGCCCCACCGCGTGGACGAAGCCATAGGCCCCGGCGGCCAGCAGCAGCGCGGCGGTTGCGCCCGGACTGCCGGTGCGAAGCGCACGCACCGCCCCGGCCATCTCGTTCTGAAAGGCCCTTTGCTGTTCGACCGCCCAACGCGCCAGCCACGACAGGTCCGGCACCAGCAGCACAGCCAAGACGCCCAGAACGCAGACACCGATGACAACGGCTAGTCGCATCGCACCACGATCCGGTCCGCGAACAGCGCGCCGACGTTCGCGATCTCGGGCGTTTCTTCGCGGCCGAGTTTGGCAAGCGTCTTTGCAAGTTCGTCAGAGTTGCTGTCGGGGTCGAAATCCACGACCCGCGCGGAGCACGGTCCCGGGTCACCGAAAAGGTCGGGCTGGTCCGTGACGGAGAAGGCGAAGAAATACGTGGATTCGTGGAACGAGACGTCGATCTCGCGGCCCTGCATGTCCAGCGGCGTCGAGAGCCTGCGAACAAAGGTCAGTTGCAGGCGACCGTCCACCAGGTGCGCGTCCAGATCGCTGGGCCATTCAAGCGGGATCGCCACGCCATCCACGACCGGGTGCGCCGAGCCGTCGAAATCCTCGGGCCATTCGCTAAGCTGCCGCACCAGGGCCAACCGGTCTTCCTCGTCCAGCCCGCCTGCGTCGTTCAATTCGAGGCCCTGCGCCGACAGCGTGTAAAGCGTCTCGAATTCATCGTAGCGCCACGAGACCTCCAGCGCCTCGAGCTTCGCGTCGGGGCCGAAGCGGAAATCGACGCCGCCGTCGATGAACACATGCGGGTGCGCGGACGCCTGCCCCGCCAGAAGAAGGCAGATCAAACCCGTCGCCGCACGAAGGGTCTGCCTGCGGAACCGTGGCGTCAAACCTTGTCCTCCGGGTCGTCCACGGGGTCGAGCACCAGCAGAAGACGCGTCTCTCCGCTGCCCTCGATCGGGGGCGAACGGTGCAGAAGTCCGGCCCGTGGGAATTCCGGCCAGTGGGTGCCACGCAACAGGATCGGTGTGCAAGCGGGTACGGCGAAGATGCGCTCAGGGTCCCGGCCCTGCCCGCCCCGCCCGTATTGGGTGCCGGAACCACGGTACGTACAGACCAGACGCGCGGTGATCGCGTCGACGTGGAACCTGCGGCACGCGTTCGTCGTCACCACGTCCAGCCGCACCCGCAAATACCGCGCATCCATCAGCCCAGAGAAGATGGCGGCCAGCGCCGCCGCGTCCTCGACCAGCATCTGGCGGAAATCGCAGTCGGGGGTCCCGGCGGACTCGCACAACTGCCACAGCGCGGCGCGCACCCCTTCCGGCCTAAGGATCATCCGCGCGCGGGGCAATTGCTCGGGCTCGAGACCGTCGATCCAGTCGCTGAAACCGGCAACCGGCTGACGGCGCCAGATCGCGGCGGCGCAGTCCGGGCGGTGGATCGCCGCCAGCGCGTCCGGCGTGTCGACGATGGAAACGCCCCGCAGCCCGGTCCGCGCGGCAAGGGACAGTCCGGGTGCGTTCACGGCGGACCTGCACCGTCGACCGGCTCGGCATCGGTCTGTGGAATATGCGCCCGCAGCATGTCGAGGCTACGCTGCAGTTCCGGTCGCGACATATCGCGCGCGATGACAACGATCCGCGAACGACGATCTCCCCCGGTCCAGTTCAGCACCGGAACCGGCGGGTCGAAGACCTGCTGCACGCCATGGAACACGAAGGGCGCGTTCATCCCCTCCAGAAAGACGATGCCCTTCACCCGCAGAATGTCTTCTCCGCGGAGAGAGACAAGGGTGTCGAGCCAACGGTCGAACACGACATCCGGGATCGGGTGGTCCAGAGTGATCGACGCGCTGCCGATCCGCGCATCGTGCGGTGACACCGGCGCGGGCTCGGATTTTGCGCCGCCCAGCCCTGACAGGTTCGCCAACGGATCGGGGGCCGGCGCCGCGACCGAGGTCCATGCCACCGCGTCAGAGGGGGCAACGCCCCGGCGCAGGCCGCTGAGTCCGAACAGCCGCGCGGAGGCACCCTTGCCGCGGATCGCGGTGACGATCGGAGCGGACGGGTTGATTGCGCGCAGCCGCGCCTCGAAGCTGCGCAGGTCTTCCGGCGACACCAGATCGGTTTTGCTGAGCACGATCAGGTCGGCCATCGCCGCCTGAGATACCGCTTCGAACTGCGCGTCCAGCGTCGTGGGCCCGTTCTTTGCATCGGCCACGGTGACGACCCCGTCCATCCGGGTGGTCCGGGTCAGGACATAGTCGACCTGCAGCGTCTGCAGGATCGGCCCCGGATCGGCCAGCCCCGTTGTCTCGATCACCACGCGCTCGAAGTCCAGTTCGCCGCGGTCACGCCGACCGATGAGGCTGGACATCGTGCGCGCAAGGTCGCCCCGCACCGAGCAGCACAGGCAGCCCGATTGCATTAGCACGATCTCTTCGCTGGTCGTCTCGATCAGGTCGTGATCAAGCCCGGCCTCGCCGAACTCGTTCACGATCACCGCGATCTTGCCGGCCGACGCATCGGCCAGCACGGCGTTCAGCAGCGTTGTCTTGCCGGCACCGAGAAAGCCGGTCAGCAGGGTGACCGGAACCCTCATGTCGTTGAAGTCCATGCTCATTTTTCCGTTCTCCGGTCGGTCAACCCGCGGCTGGGCTCAGTGGCCCAGCGCCTCGGCCAGCGTGTTCGCGTTGTATCGCATCATGTCCAGATAGGTCGGCGCCGGGCCATCGGCTTCCGACAGCGCGCCCGGATACAGCGTACCGCCAATCGTGGCGCCTGTCTCGCTTGCGATCTGCTCCAGCAGCCGTCCGTCCGAGATGTTTTCGAGGAACACGGCCGAAATTCCTTCCTCGCGGATGCGCTCGATCAGCCCGGCAACGTCCTGAGCCGAGGCTTCGGATTCCGTGCTAAGGCCCTGCGGCGAAAGGAAGGTCAGGCCATAGTCGCGTCCGAAGTACTGGAAGGCGTCGTGCGACGTGACAACCGTCCGGTGGTCTTCCGGCAGGGCCGCGACGATGTCGTGGATCTCGGCATCCAGCGCTTCGATCTCGGCGACGTAGGCGGCGCGGTTTTCATAGAAGGTCGCCGCGTTCTCGGGGTCTGCCTTTGCCAGCGCGGCGGTGATGTTGTCCACGTAGATCACAGCGTTGTCGAGACTTTGCCAAGCATGCGGATCGAAGGCACCGTGGTGGTGATGGTCATGGCCCTCGCCCTCGGCATGCTCCTCATGCTCGTGGTCGTGGTCCTCGCCTTCGGCATGCTCTTCATGCTCGTGCTCATGATCCTCGCCCTCGGCATGCTCCTCATGCTCATGGTCGTGGTCCTCGCCCTCGGCATGTTCGTCATGGTCGTGGTCGTGGTCCTCGCCCTCGGCATGCTCCTCATGCTCGTGGTCGTGGTCCTCGCCCTCGGCATGCTCGTCATGGTCGTGATGGTCGTCGTCGAACGGAATCGCTTCGATCCCGTCGGTGGCCACCACCCGCACGCCCGAGAAATCCGAAGCCTCGGTCAGCCGGTCAAGCCAACCCTCGAACTCCAGACCGTTGACCACAAGGATCTCGGCCTCGCTGACGGCGCGGGCGGCCTGCGGTGTGGGCTGATAGACGTGAGTATCGCCGTTCGGGCCGACGAGCGTGGTTACCTCGACATGATCGCCACCGATACGCTCGACCATGTCGCCGAGGATCGAGAAGGTTGCGACCACGCGTTTCGGCGTATCCGCCAGCGCAGCGCCGGGGATCGCCAGAGACAGGGTGAGGATGGCGGTAGCAGACTTGAGAAGTGTTCTGCGCGTGGTCATGGAGTTTCCTTTCAGACTTCGAAATGGCGGCGCGGCAGGGCCTGCGCGACAAGCCCGCCCACCGGACCGAACACCAGCGACACGGCATAGAAGATGCCGGCCACGAGAATGATCGCGGGCCCGGAGGGAAGGCTGTAGTGATAGGACAGAAGCAGTCCGCTGACGCTGGACAGCATGGCGATAGCAACCGCACCGGCGATCATGCCGCCGATGCCCGCGGCCCAGAACCGGGCGGCGGCGGCCGGCAGGATCATGATGCCCACCGCCATCAGCGTTCCCAGCGCATGGAAGCCGCCGACAAGGTTCATCACCACCAGCGCAAGAAAGGTGAAGTGGGTCACCGCGCTGAGACTGCTGACCGAGCGCAGGAACTGCGGGTCGGCACATTCTAGCACCAGCGGCCGGAACAACAGCGCCAGCGTCAGCACCGACAGGCTGGCGATCGAGCACAGCAGCGTCAGCGCGGCGTTGTCCAGCGCCAGAACGGTGCCGAACAGCACGTGCATCAGATCGACGTTGCTGCCGCGTGTCGAGACGATCAGCACGCCCAGCGCCAGCGAGATCAGGTAGAAGGCAGCAAGGCTCGCGTCTTCGCGCAGCGCGGTGACACGGGTGACGAACCCCGAAAGCAACGCGACCGCCATCCCGGCGATCAGCCCGCCGATGGTCATCGCGCCCAGCGACAACCCCGCCACAAGATAGCCCACCGCGGCGCCCGGCAGGATGGCATGCGCCATCGCGTCGCCGGTCAGGCTCATCCGCCGCAGCATCAGGAACACGCCGACGGGCGTCGCGCCCACGGAAATGGTAACGCAGCCCAGCAGCGCCCGACGCATGAAACCGAAGTCAGCGAAGGGTTGGATCACAGCATCCCAGATCATGCGGCGCTGCGTCCGCAGACGTGCGGCGGTCCGGCGCAGGCTTCGCACATCTGCCGGGCGCGAAACTGGTTCTCGGCCGTCAGCACCATTTCGGTCGGCCCGTGGGCGACCAGTTCCCGCGCAAGCATCATCGTGCGCGGGAAATGCGCCCGGACCGTATCGAAGTCATGCAGGACGGCAAGCACCGTGCGGCCCTCGTCATGCCAGCGGCGGACGACGCCAAGCAGGTCGGCCATGGTGCGGGCGTCGATGGCCGTGAAGGGTTCGTCCAGCAGCACCAGTTGCGCGTCTTGCAAAAGAAGCCGCGCAAACAGCGCCCGCTGCATCTGTCCGCCCGACAAGGCCCCGATGGCGCGCCGCTCGAAGCCCTCCAGACCGACCGCCTGAATGGCGGCGGCGATCCGGTCGCGGTGGCGTGGCCTCAGCCCCCGAAACGGTCCTGTCTCGCGCCACAGTCCCATTGCGACAAGGTCCACAACGGTCAGCGGAAAGCTTCGGTCGATTTCCGACTGCTGCGGCAGATAGGCGATGTCCTCGCGGCGCATCGATCCGAACGAGACCTTGCCGTCCAGCGGCGCAAGCGCGCCAGTCACGCCTTTCAGAAGCGTCGACTTGCCGGCGCCATTGGGGCCGACGATGGCGGTCAGGCTGCCTTCGGCGATCTCTGCCTGAAGGTGATGCACCGCCGGATGCCGGTCGTAGCCCAGCGTCAGATCCTGAAACACAAGCGCCGGCATCACAGGGCCCCCGGCGTCGCGGTCGCCCACAGGAAGGCCGCCCACAGCAAAGCGACCACAAGCGCCGCACCCGCAAGTCGGGGGCCCGCGCCCAGAAGCAGCAGGCGCAGCATAGAACCGTTGCTTTTCATGCCGGCGCCTGCCCCGTTCCGCAGGAAGCGCAGGTTCCGTGTACCTCGATGACGTGCCGCGTCGGAGCGAAGCCGGATTTCCCGGCAATCCGGGTCAGCCGCTTCAGCAACTCTGGCGCAACGCTTTCCTCGACCGAGCCGCAGTCTTCGCAGATCGACAGGATCGCCGCGTGCTGATGCTGGTCGCACTTGCAGGCCATGTAGGCATTCAGCGACTCAAGCCGGTGGACCTTCCGCATCTCGCCCAGCGCGGACAGCGCACGATAAATGGTGGTCGGAGCGAGCTTGGGGTTGTCCCGGCGCAGTTCCGCAAGAACCTCGTAGGCGGAAACCGGACCACCGCGTCGCCGCAGTATCGCCAGCACATCCGCCTGCATCTTCTCACCCGCCCGGGCCATCCGTCGTCTCCGCTCGTCGTTTGGCGGCACTGTAGTGTATGTTATAACATCACACAACCCGCAGACTGATGCCAACTACACGAGGATGTGGCCATCGCGGGCTTATCCGGACGCCGTGTTCGCGGTATACTGAACGGTATTGCAAGGTGCGGCCGATGCCGATCCGGTTACGACCGTGGTCCGGCCCATCGCATCGACGCCGCATTGAGGGCATAGGGATGTCAAAGACCAACGCCATTTCAACGAAGACCCGGTCACGGATGATCGCACGCTTCCTCAAGACCCTGTGCGCCGCCCTTCTGGTCGGCACGCTAGCCACGACAAACGCGGTGGCCTGCGCGTTCCACAACTACATTCCCGATCCGACGCCGGTCGATCAGATGCTTGCCAGCCAAAGCATCGTGTTCGCCCGACCCGATCCAGGCAGCGGCGGCGAATTGCGGATCGTCCGCAGGCTGGCTGGCCCCGCGCTGACCGACCCGGCCCTGCCGGTCCCGGACGCCATGACGCGGGCACGGCTTCTTGCCAGCCCGGGCGACGCGCTGCTGATGGTCCGGGTTGCCGAAACCGAGCCGTGGTTCCGGGTGGCCTATGCGGACGCCGACTATCAAGAGGTGATCCAGCGCATCGTTCCGCAGCTTCCTGAGTGGTCGCGGGAGGGGGACGTGGGGCGGTTCCAGTTCTTCGCCGACCTTCTGGATCACCCCTCTGCGGAACTGCGGCGCTGGGCCTTGCTGGAACTTGACCGCGCTGACTATTCCGTGCTGCGGGCCCTGGATCTTTCGCACACCGTCTCCCTTGCCGAAGTCGCTGCGGCCGACGACATGATGCGGCCGATCCTGATCCTGCTTGCGGGTCTGTCCGGCGACGTGGATGCCCAGCGCGTCATCGTCGATGAACTTGCGGCGAACGCGTCCCGCGATCTGCCATATCTGGGCGCCTACGTGATCGCGCTGCTGGAGATGCAGGGCACGGATGCGGTCGGCCGGATCGAGACCACCTACCTTCGCGACACAGGCTTGCCGCTGGCAACGCGCGAAAAGATGCTGGAAGCCTTCGCGATCATCTCGCGCGCCGGAGACCCCGAAACCGCCGCGACCGTGCGCATGACGACGTCGGCCGTGCTGGACGGCGAGCCGACGCTCGCCCCCGCCGTCGCCCGGCAGTTCGGGTTTCAGGGCGACTGGAGCCAGGCCGACGCGATGGCCAGGGCGGCGCGTGTTCACAAGTTCGAGGAGATCGCCGACCTCTTCGCGGTCAACCAGTATGTCGCGCTCTCGATGCAAATGGAAAACGCGTCGCAGTGATCCGTCGGCTGCAAGACACAACAAGGACCGCCCCATGACCGTCACCCGCCGCAGACTGATCGCCAGCCTGACCGCCCTGCCCTTCGTTCCGGCCGCCGGTCTTGCGGCTGGCGATGTCATCGATCTCACGTGGAACGATCTGATCCCCGAAGGCGAAGAGATCACCGGGCTCGACAGGCTTCGCGACCTTGGTGTGGTCCAGCACGAGCAGTTGTCGACCGGCTTCGTTCAGCCGGAAGCGGTCGGCGTCACCGACGCCTACGACGGTCGCATGGTCCGCCTGCCGGGGTTCATCGTTCCGCTTGATTTCGAGGCGACGGGGATCACCGCCTTCATCCTCGCGCCCTTCGTGGGCGCCTGCATCCACGTGCCGCCACCGCCCGCAAACCAGCTTGTCTTCGTGACCACGGAGACACCCTATGAAAGCGCCGGCTTGTTCGAGGCGGTCTATGTAACCGGCATGTTCGGAGCGGCGGCCACGGGCACGCAGCTTGCCGAAGTCGGTTATGCGCTGACAGCGGAACGGATCGAACCCTACGATTGAAAACTGGAAAAGCGCCGCTTTTCCCGCGACCGACGTTCATGGCTTACGGGCGGCGCGCCACCAGCATGAAGCGGCCCCTTGCGAAGGACATAAGCGACAGTCGCTCGGCCCAGGTGCCGCGCGCAAGTTGCGCTCGGGTGACGCGGCCGATGGCATGGAACTCCGGCTGATTGAAACCGGCATCCAGCAGGCGCGGCGTCACATCGGCGGGCGCGAGGCTTTCGCGAAACGGCAGTTGTTCGAGGATCGAGGTGAAATCCGGCTTGTCGACCTCTGCCTTCCGGCCAAGGCGCTGCGACAGATTTCGCAGGAAAAGCGCCAGACGATCGGGCTGCATCCAGTTCCCCTCGAACGCGACGACCGTGCCGCCGGGCTTTAGCACGCGACGCCATTCGGCAAAGGCGGCTTCGGGGTCGGTCAGGGTCCAAAGCAGGTTGCGGCAGATCACACCGTCGAAGCTGGCGTCAGGAAACATCAGCCGCTCGGCATCGCCTTCGGTGAAACGCACGCCCTGGTCGCCTTCGTGCTTCGTGCGGGCCAGTTCGACCATCCGCTCAGACAGATCCACCCCTGTCACCCGGCACCCTAGCCGCCGCAACAGACGCGAGACCTCGCCGGTCCCGCTGGCGGCGTCCAGTACGTCGCCCCCGACCAGACCCGGCGCATGGCGGCGGATCAACTGTTCGTAGGCCCTGAATTCACGCTCGGTACGGATGCAGTGCCCGGGCGAAGCGTCGAACCCGTCGGCGCGGCTTGTCCAGTAGGCCCGAACCTGTTCCTTGAGATCGAAGTTCTGGATCGTCATGCGGTCACACCTTTCCTCCGGCGGCCCTCCATGGCCGCGACCGCTGCGCCGCCCAGCAGCAGCGGCAGGGCAAGGAAGAAGATCGGCGACAGCGGCAGGCCGAAGATCAGCAGGTCCGACAGCACGGCCCAGATCAGCGCCACGTATTCGAACGGCGCCAGCCGCGACGCCTCGGCATAGCGGAAGGCCAGCGTCATCGCGATGTGGGCGAAGCCGCCCATGATCCCGGCCATGACAAGGAACAGAAGCGTCTGCATGGACGGCATGATCCAGCCGCCGGGAAGCGTCGCCAGCCCCGCCGCCGCCGAGGCGAGCGCGAAGTAGAAGGCGATGGCCCCCGGGCTTTCGCCGCTGCGGGCAAGGCTGCGCGTCATCGCCAGCGCCATCGCGGTCAGCACCGCCGTCGCCACGCCCAGCGCCAGCCCCGTAAGGCGCCGCGCGTCCGCCGGACCGCCGCCAAGCTCGGGCCAGACCAGCACCGCGACCCCGGCAAGACCAAGCGCGACGCCGACGACCCGGTAGACCGTCGCCCGCTCTCCCAGCAGCACCACGCCCGCCACGGCGGTCAGCACCGGCGACAGGTAGCCGATCAGCGTCGCCTCGGCGACCGGCAGCCGGGCGATGGCCGCGAAGGAGGTGAACATCGCCGCCGCACCGAAGCCCGAACGCACCACGTGACCCCACGGTCTCTTGCTGCGCAGCCCGGCCGGGAACTCGCCGCGGATCCGCAGGAAGACAACCAGCGGGATCAGCGCGAATGCCGAGCGGAAGAAGACGATCTCGCCCAGCGGCACGTCCTCGCTCAGCGCCTTCACCATCACGACCATCCCTGCGAACAGGAACCCCGAAAACAGACGCAGCAGGATGCCGCGAAGCGGGATATCGGCAGGGGTATCAATTGCACTCACGCGGGCGCTTCCTTTTCGGTCAAGGCGTCGCGCAGCATGTCGCCGGCGATGTTGATGGCCAGGACGGACAGGACGACCGCCATGCCGGGCCAGATCATCTGCAATGGGGTCGACCGGATGTGCACCCGGGCGTCAAGCAGCATCGTGCCCCACTCCGATGTCGGCGGCTGCACACCGAAGCCAAGAAAGCCCAGCGCCGAAATGCCAAGGATCGCGCGCGCCAGCATCCCGGTCCAGACCACCGTCAGCGACGGCACCAGCGCCGGAAGATAATGCCAGCGGGCAATGGCCGGGGCCGACAGACCGGCCAGCCGCGCCTGCACCACATGCCCGCGCGTCTCCAGCCCAAGGCCGATGCCGCGCGCCACGCGGGCATAGCGCATCCAGCCGGTGACCGTCAGTGCGAAGATCAGGCTTCCCGTTCCCGCCCCCAGCACACCGGCGATCACCACGGCGGCGACAAGATCGGGGAAGGCAAGGAAGATGTCGGTGACACGCATCACGCCCCAGTCCGCCGTCCGCCCGCCCATCGCGGCCAGCAGACCGACAAGGCTTCCCGCGAGAAGACCGATGGTCGAGACAAGGAACGCCAGCCCCAGCGACCAGCGCGCGCCGTACAGCAGCCGCGACAGGATACAGCGCCCCATCGCGTCGGTGCCCAGCGGGTACTGGCCGCCCGGCGGGGCCAGCCGGTTCGGGATGTCGATGGCGATGGGCGAATTCGGCGCAAGGAACGGGCCGAAGACGGCAAGGGCGGCCAACACCGCCGCCACGCAAAGCACGGGCCAGAGGTCACGCATCGCGGGCTCCGATCCTCGGGTCGACAAGCCGGTACAGCAGGTCGGTTGCAAGATTGACCGCGACGAAGACCAGCGCCGTCAGCATCACCACGGCCTGCACCTTGGGAAAATCCCGCGCCTGGATCGCGTGGATCAGGAAGCCGCCTAGCCCGGGGCGGGCAAAGATCACCTCGATCATCACCGCGCCTTCCAGCAGAAAGGCCAGTTCCAACCCCAGCACCGTCAGCACCGGGATCGCGGCATGCGGCGCCACGTGGGACAGGGCGCGTTCGCGCGGACCCACGCCGCGCCGCGCCAGCGCGGGCAGGAACGGGGCGTCGCGCGCTTCCAGCAGGGCCGAGCGCAGAATGCGCGTCAGCGACGCCGCCACGCCCAGCCCAAGCGTCAGGCCGGGCAGGATCAGGTGGCGCGCGGTTCCCGCCCCGGTCGCCGGAAGCCACAGCAGCTTGACCGCGAAGCACAGGATCAGCAGCAGCGCCAGCCAGTAGGCGGGCATCGCCGCGCCCAGCGAGGCCAGGGCCACCGCCCCGCGGTCCACCCAGCCGCCGGGATGGCGGACGGCCAGCGCCGCCAGCGGGATCGACACCGCCAGCCCGATGCCCAGCCCGATGAACGCCAGCGGCAGGGTCAGCAGGATGGCTGTCCGCAGTTCGGGCCAGATCGGGCGGCCCGAGACCGACGAGTTGCCAAGGTCGCCGGACAGCAACGGCGCCACCCAATGCGTGAAGGCGGTCCAGAACCCGGCGTCCAGCCCGGCCTCGGCGCGGATCTGGTCGACGATATCCGCCGAGACGACCGAGTCGTACCGCGCCACCGCGATGGTCAGCGCCGGATCGCCCGGCGCGTGCCACAGCAGCGTGAAGGTGACGATGGCCGTGCCGGACAGCACCACCGCGGCCCGCAGCAGAAGTTCCGCGATCTGTTTCATGCCGCCGCGCGCCGCTCCAATGCGCCCAGCGAGACCGCGGCGCCGACAAGGCGTTGGCCATAGGCGCTTTGCGGTGCGCCGAAGAACGCGGCCGCTTCCGCCGCCTCCTCGATCACGCCGGCGCGCAGCACGGCGACGGTATCGGCGTGGGCGGCGGCATAGCCAAGGTCATGGGTGACGATCAGGGCCGCGAAACCTTCCTCGCGTTGCAGGGCCGAGATCAGCCGCGCGGTGTGCTTCTGGGTCACGGCATCCAGCGCCGAAAGCGGTTCGTCGAAAAGGATCAGCGGCGGCGCCGCGATCAGCGCCCGAAGCACGCCTAGACGTTGCGCCTGCCCGATCGAGACCTGATAGGGCCGCCTATCAAGGCAGGCCGGGTCCAGCTCAAGCCCGTGGCACAGTCGCGCGATCCGCTTCGGGTCGTCCGGCAGACCCTTGGCGCGCAACGGCTCCAGAACGGACCGCCGAAGCGACAGGCGCGGATTGAACGCCGCGCGCGGTTCCTGCATCACCAGCGCCGAGCCGCCCCGCGCGATCGGCGCGCCGTTCCATGTCACGCTACCGCGCTCCGGACGCAGCAGGCCCAGAACCGCCGCGACCAGCGTGGATTTCCCCGCCCCGCTTTCTCCCAGCACCGCAAGCGTGCGGCCGGGCTGAAGCGTCAGCGAGATGTCCTGCAGCACCGCGCGTCCGCCACGGTGCACCGTCAGCCGGTCGACCTTCAGCATGGCAGCTCTGCCCAGTTGCGATGCGCCACCAGCGCCTGCGCCGGGGCGCTTTCGGGGCGGGCGAGCAGGTCGCCTGTCGCGGCATCCTCGACGATACGCCCGTCGTGCAGCACCAGCAGCCGATGCGCCCGCGCGGCGGCAAGGCCAAGGTCATGCGTCACAATCAGAAGCGTCGTACCGGTCTCGGCGGCATGCGCCTCGACCAGTTCCAGCGTCGCCGCGGCGATCACCGGATCAAGGGCCGAGGTCGGCTCGTCGAGGATCAGAAGCGACGGGCGCGCCAGAAGCGCCAGCGCGATGACAAAGCGCTGCTGCATGCCCCGGCTCCAGCCCCAGGGCCGGACATTCAGCGGCCGTCCCTCCAGCCCGAGGGCGCGCAGGATCGCCCCTTGCCGGGCGGGGTCCGGCGCCAGCCCAAGCGCGCGCTCTGCCTGCCGCCAATGAAAGTCCAGCCGCCGCAGCGGATCCAGCGCCTCTTCGGGGCTTTGCGGAACGTGGGCCACGGCGATGCCCTCCGCCCGCAGGCGGTCGATCAGCGCGTGGCACAGGGTCGACTTGCCGGATCCGCTTGGACCGACAAGCCCGATGCGGCCGCCGGCCGGCAGGCTCAGGTCAGTTGGATGAAGAATGGTGCGGCCCGCCCGCATCGCGGACAGGCCCTTGATATGCAGGGTCACGCTCAGTCCGCCCAACGGACCTCGGGCGACAGCCAGTAGGTGATCGCGGGGTGCATCAGGAAGCCTTCCAGCCCGGCGCGGGCGACGGTGACCTGCGTGCCGTGGAACACCGGGATCATCGGAGCGTCTTCCGCGATGATCGCCTGAACCTGCTCGTAGATCGCAAGGCGTGCGTCAAAGTCGAAGGTCTGCCGGCCCTCGGCCAGAAGCGCATCCAGTTCGGGGTTGGAATAACCGCCGATGTTGCTGTCGGCGTCGCTGGCCAGAACCGCGCCCGGGAAATAGGCCGGATCGCCCGAGGGTGCGACACCCCATGCCTGCAGGTGCATGTCGGCGGCGCCCGAGGCGATGGCGTCGTTGTTGGCGCCCCATTCGCCGATCGACACGCGCGCGTCGATCCCGATCGCCATCAGGTAGGCCTGGATCAGTTCCGCCGTCGGCGGCAGCGCGGCGCGCGACGAGTAGGTGACGATATCCAGCCGCAAAGGCGCGCCGTCCAGCATCCACTGTCCGCCTTCCTTCACGGCACCGGCCTCTGCCAGCAGCGCCTCGGCGGCGGCGGGGTCGTAGGTCGGCGCGATGTCGGCGGCCCAGGGCATCATGGCGGGGTAAAGCGTGCCCGCCGGTTCACCACCGACACCCGAAAGCGCGGCGTCCACGATGCCCTGCCGGTCGATGGCCAGCGAGACCGCGCGGCGGATGCGGGCATCGGCCATCGGTCCGTTCGTCGCGTCGATGTCCAGCCAGTACAGCTGAACCGTCGGCACCGTCAGCCCCTGCGCGTCGCCCGCCGTGATGCGCTCAAAGTCGGTTTCGGGGTAGTTGACGACAAGGTCGATATCGCCGGCTTCGAAGGCCAGCGCGGCCGCCGCCGGGTCCGTGACCGCCCGGACGGTGACCTCTGCCATCGCAGGGACGCCATCGCGGTAATCCGGGTTGGCGGCGACGGTATAGCTTTGGTCCGCCACCGCTTCGAGGAAGACAAAGGGCCCGGTCGCGTTGATCGGGAAGTCCTCGGACGGCGCGCCAAGGACGACGACGCCCGGCTCGGTCAGGATCCACGGGAAGGCGGCGTTCGGTTCCGAGGTGGTGAAGGTCACAACCAGATCGCCCTCGGCCTGCATGGTTTCGATCCCGAGAAGACCGGCATTGCGCGGATTGTAGAACTCCGAGTCGGGATCGATGATCGGGCCGAAGCTGTCGATCACCGACTGCGCGGTCACGGGCGACCCGTCGTGGAACTGCAGGCCCTCTTTCAGCGTCACCCGCCACGTCGTGTCGTCAACCTGATCGAGGCTCTCCGCAAGGCGCGGATACAGCTCCATCCCGGTCGTCAGCCCCATCAGCGTTTCTGTCACGCCCATCTGGTTCGACATCCAGCCGTTGTAGCGGATGCGCGGATCGGGGACATCGGCGGTCGGGCCGCTGAGATAGGCGATCGTCAGGTTGCCATCCTGCGCGGCCACAGGCTGCGCCAGAGGCAGGGTGAGCGCCGTCAAGGCGGCGAAGGCTACAGTTCGAAGCACGCGATTCTCTCCGTTATGTTATAACATTCCTGTTAGGTGTACCGCGAAGGGGCGTCAACATTCCCGACCCTTTTCATACGATATTTCCCGATCCCGGATACCGCACCCCGGTCATGGCCGCTTCATCGGCTCAGTGAAACCAGCCCCTTGCGCGCGAACGCGAACCTCGGTGCAGCCAAGAACAGCGCTCAGCCAGGTATCATGGGTCGCGACGATCACGCCGATGCCCTGTTCCAGCGCCTCTAGCAGCAAGTCCGCGATGCGACGGCGCGACAAGGTATCAAGCGCGCTTGTGGGCTCGTCGGCAACCAGCAAGAGCGGTTCTGCCGACAGGGCGCGCGCAATGGCGACGCGCTGGCACTGACCGGTCGACAATTCCTGCGGCCGGGCGTCGGCGTCGATGCCGTCCAGTCCGACCCGCGCCAGCAATTCACGCGCCAGTTCCCTGCGGACCTTCCGTTGCAGGCGACGGCGCGCTGCCGCAGGCTCGGTCACAGAGCGCCAGACAGGCCAGCGGGCATCGAGACTGGCCGAGGCGTTCTGGAAGATCGGCATGATGGCGCCCGGACGCGACAGATCGGGATGCCGGTCGATGGCGCCGCTGTCGGGCGTTTCGATCCCCGCCAGCAGGCGCAGCAACGTCGACTTGCCCGCGCCGGACGGTCCGATCACACCGACCGCCGCCCCCTTCCCGATCTCGACCGAGACCGGGTGAAGCGCCGGGCGGTCAGGTCCATAGCTGCGCGTCACGTCGCGCGCCGACAGAAGTGTATGGCCCGGCGATCTGCGGTTGGGCACGGCGACGTCCTGAGACCGCAGCAGCGCGCGCGTGGCCGGATGGCCCGCGCCGTCCAGACGGTTCGCGGCGCAGGTTTCGACGATCCGGCCATTGTCCAGCACAGCGATCCGGTCGGCGTGGCGACGCACCAGGCCAAGGTCGTGACTGATCAGCAGGATGGCAGAGCCGCTGTCCCGCAGTGTGGACAGAACCCCGTCGGCACGGTCTGTATCCAGCGCGCTGGTCGGCTCGTCCGCCACGATCAGCGGCGGGCGATGGGCGGACGCAGCCGCGATGGAAGCGCGTTGCAGCATTCCACCGCTCCAGCAGTGCGGCGCCAGCCGCGACTGGCGGCCCGGTTCGGCGATACCGACGGCGGACAGCCGGTCAAGGATCGTGGTCTGGTCGACCCGAAGCCCCCGCGCGCGCCACGCCTCGGCCACGTGGTCTTGGACCTGGCGCAGCGGATCGCAGGCGGCGAAGGGGTCCTGCGCCACATAGCCGATGCCCGCACTGCGTAGCGCGCGCCAGTGCGAAACGTCTGCGGTCACAAGGTCCGTGCCGTCGAACATCGCACGCCCCGCCACGCGTGCCGATGTGTCGTGCATCCCGGTCAGCACCCGGGCGATTGTCGTCTTGCCCGACCCGGACGCGCCGACCAGCGCCACGCATTCCCCCGGCCCGATCGCGAAGGACACCCCGTCGACCACCGTGTCGGCACCGTAGGCAACCGTGAGATCCTGCACGTCCAGCAGCGCGTTCATCTGCGGCCCTCGACGGCCAGCACGTCGCGCAGACCGTGGCTGATCAGATTGGCCGACAGCACAGACAGCAGGATCATCGCCGCCGGCCCCAACAGCAGCCACGGGGCGACCACGAAATACAGCCGCGCTTCGGACAGCATCGCGCCCCACTCTGCATGCGGCGGCTGAACGCCCAGCCCAAGGAAGGACAGCCCCGAGATCGCACCGATCATGCCACCCAGAGCCAGCGAGGCGACCACGCCCAGATGCAGCGCGATGCCCGGCAGGACATGCCCGGCCACGATGCGCCGGTGCGGCACACCGGCCATGCGGGCCGCGATCACATCGGGCCGGTCGCGTGCCGACAGCGCCAGCGACCGCGCCAGCCGCGCATACCACGCCCAGTCGGCGATAATCAGCGCGATCAGCAGGTTGCCGAAACCCGGACCGAGGATGCCGATGACGGCGAAGGCCAGCACCAGTCCCGGCAGGCTCATCATCACATCGGCGAAGCGCATCATCACCGCGTCGGCCACTCCGCCTGCCAACCCGGCCAGGGTCCCGTAGACAAGCCCGATCGCGAAGATCGACACCAGCACGGCCAACGCCGCACCAAGCGAACGCCACGCTCCGTCCATCAGCCGTGACAGCAGGTCCCGCCCGGTGACGTCGGTGCCCAGCAGATGCGGCCAGCCCGGACCTTGCAGCGCAGCGCCATAGTCGGGCCAGTCCGGCTCAAACGGGGTCCAGATGGCGCCAAGCAGCGTAAACAGCAGCAGGACCGCGCCAAGGCAAAGCCCGGCGCGCCCGCTGCGATGTCGCCAGAGCCGTCGCAGGAACCGGCGGTCCGTGGCGGTGACCGGATCGCGCGGGCGACCGGGACTGAGAAGCGTTTCTGCCACCGTCATCGGCGTGGCTCCCGCAGTCGCGGATCGATGGCCATCGCCGCAAGGTCGACCAGCAAGGCCGCCGCCACATACATCAGCGCCGACACCAGCACGAAAGCCTGCACCACGGGAAAGTCCCGGGCCGACAGCGCCTCGAGCGCGTAGCTGCCAAGACCCGGCCATGTGAAGACCGCCTCGATGATCGGTGCGCCGCCAAGCAGCGCGCCGACGGAAACGCCGATCGCGGTCAGGAAAGGCAGCAGCGCGTTGGGCAGGCCGTGGCGCAGCAGTATGCGGGTCTCGCCCGCGCCGCGCGCCCGGGCCACGTGGGCAAAGCCGCTGTCCATCACCTCGATCAGCGACGCGCGCATCAACTGCGTCCAGCCCGCCGCGCGGTCCACTCCGATGATCAGCGCCGGAAGGACCGCATAAGCCAACGCGCCCCCCGACAGAACCTTGCCGACCCCGGCGTTGACCACGATGTACTGCAACGCCAGCAGGGCGAACAGGAATGTCGGCAAAGCCGCTCCGATCTGGGAAAAGGCGCGGATCGCGCGGTCCGGCCAGCGGTCGCGGAACCGGGCCGAGATCAGCGCCAGAGCCAGCGCGCAGCCGACCGAGATCACCAGCGCCAGACCCAGCAAGGTCAGCGTCGCGGGGAGCCGCTTGGATATCTCCTCGGCCACCGGGCGACCGCTGCGCCAAGACACCGACAGATCGCCCTGCACGACCTTGCCCAGCCAGCTTGCGTATTGCACCGGCAAGGGACGGTCGAGCCCGATGTCTTCGCGCATCTGCTCGATCTCTGCCGGCAGGGGTTCATGCTGCGGCGCCCGCGCTTTGAGGATCCGATACGCCGGGTCGCCCGGCGCAAGCGGAAGCATCGCCCAGACCAGAAGGCTGGCGGCCAAGGCCGTCAGCACGGCCTGGGCGATACGTTGCAGGGCCGCAGCCAGCATCGCGCTATTTCAGCGCATCGGGCCGGGTCTGCCAGCCGATGTGACGCCATGCGACGCCGGGCACGTAGGTCGACCATGCGTCCGACGCCAGCGCGCGTTCGCGGTGCATCGTCAGGTTGAAGACGTAGGGATCGTCCTCGACAAGAATGCGCTGGATCTCGGCCAGTATCTCGTAGCGGCGGCCGGTATCGGCGGTGGCGTTCAGTTCCTCTGCCAGCGCGTCGATCTCTGCATTGGAATAGCTCGCATAGTTCCGGTCGCCGCCGGTCAGGACGTAGCGCGCAAGGAAGCCCTGCACCGCGCCCACCGTCGCCGTGCCGTTGGACAGCAGCGCGATGTCCCAGTCGAGCGATCCCGCTTTCAAAGCGTCGTTGACCGAGTCGACCGACACGATGTCCGAGGCGACACCGATGTCGCGCAGATACGCCTGCATCGCGTTGGACAGCGGCACGAGATCGGGTTGCTGCGGATAGATCACAAGGGTCAGGGACAGCGGCTCGCCGTCCTTCATCCGCGTGTCGCCCTCCAGCGTCCAGCCGGCGGCATCCAGAAGCGACGCCGCCTCTGCCGCGTCGAACTCGTAGTTGGCGACGGCCCAAGGGAAGGTCTCGGTGTAAAGCCCGACCGCCTCGGCAGTCGCTCCCCGGAATACCGCTCCGGCAATCTCGGCATAGTTCTGCGCCTTCATGACAGCCTGCCGTACCGCGACATCGGTCAGCGGACCCTCTGCGGTGTTCATGTAGCCGACGAAGCCGCCCGCCGAGATCGGGCCCAGCGCAAGGTTCACGTTCGGCGTGGCGTCATAGACCGGCTTGGCCGAGACCTGCGGATACAGCGCAATGTCCGCTTCGTCATTCTGGATCGCCAGCGCGCGGGCGTTGATGTCGCCGACGAAGCCCACGGTGACACCCGGCATCGCGGGCGCGCCGCGCCAGTAGTCGTCATTGCGGGTCGCGACCAGCTGCTCGTCGTTCAGGTCCTCGACCTCGTAGGGGCCGGTATAGATGCCGGCGCCTTCCAGCGTTTCCCAGTCGCCCCCGGCCGCGGTGACGGTCGGAAGATCGTAGATCAGGAAATAGGACTCGTGCGCCAGAATGTTCGGCAGTTCGGGCAGCGGGGCTGCGCTGCGCACGGTGATTTCCAAAGGTCCGGTCGCCTCGAACACTGTGGCCTCGGGCACGACGCCCTGCACGCCGCTCGAATTGGCGCGGCGGTAGTCGATCACCTCCATCACCGCGGCGGCATCCAGCGCGCGGCCGTTATGGAAGGTGACGCCCTCGTTCAATGCGATCACCCACGTCAGGTCGTCCACCTGCGTCAGGCTTTTCGCAAGCCACGGGGCAATGCTGCCGTCCGGCTGGAATTCCATAAGCAGTTCGGCGACACCGAATTCCTGCATCCAGAACCCTTCGCTGTCGGGGTCCATGCTGTCGATCTTGAACGAGGTCAGAATGCGGATCAGCTGATCCTGCGCGTCAGCGACAAGGGGCAGTCCCACCAGCGCGGCGGACAGGAGAGCAGGCGCGAAAAGGCGTTTGGTCATCGGGATTTCTCTTTCAGGAGTGGGACTGCGCAAGGCGCGCGGTGTGAAACTGGAAGTCACGCAGGGTGCCGCCGCCAAGCAGCACCTCGCGGACAAAGCGGCGCACGGCCGCGCGGTCGGGAAGCTGGAACCAATGGCCCATCGGATACAGCGCGACGACGGGCCCCTTGTTGCAGGGGAAGATACAGCCGGTACGGGTCGTCAGGCAGCGGTCGGCGATCCCCGCTTCGGCGCACTCCTCCTTGAGGATATGCGTCAGGCTGGCGGCGTCGCGCATGTGACAGCGCGGGCCGGTGCAGACCAGCAGGTGAAAATCGAAATCCGGCGGCATGTCCCAGCCGGGCTTGCCCAGCCGAGGCGCCGTCCCTTCGACGGCACGCGGCGCCAGTGACAGCGTCTCTGACAGAAGGCGCGCCATGCCGTTGCCTGTCCGGCTTGGTTCGGGGCCCAGGAACAGGCGCACATCGCCATTGCCCGGCTGCGCGGACCAATGCGCCAGCACGCCCGGCAGCCACGAGGTCAGGCTCTCTGGAAACGGCATGCCCACCGGCTGCACCCTGACAACGCTGTGGCCAGCGTCGCGCAGCCCGTCCAGCGCGGCGAACAGCCCGTCGCCGCGTTCTTCCAGCCGGATCATGCGGTGCGGCAGATAGGTCGCCGCCGCGCAGGCCGCTTCAAGCCGTTCAAGGCTTCGGCGGCTGAGATTATGGGCCGAGCACAGGAACAGGACCGCGTCCGGCCTGTCCTCGGGTCTTATGCAGTCTTCGCCGGCCTTCGTTTCCGAAGGTCCGGGACGTTCATCGGGAATTGGATTCGCCATTGCGCCCTCCGCGCATCTGCGGGGAGGGGCAGGAACCACAAGCAAAGGATCGGCGTACGCCGTCGTATCATGTCAGGCCTCCTGCCGGGACACCCCGCCCGGGTTGAGTTTCTGTCACGATGGCAGGTCTCCTGACTTGCGGGTCGACGCTTGCCCAAGCCTTCCCGGCCTTGTCGGCCAGTGGGTTTCTCGGGGTCGCTCTCCGCTCACAGTTGCGGGGGCAGTCACGGAATTGGCGCCTGATGGCTACACCGCACCGTGTTCCCTTTTCATCCCGGATCGCCAAGGCGCACCGGGAACCATCGCGCGCACTAGACTGGTCCGGGGACCGGGCGTCAAGGCAGATGTGCCCCCATCGCGGCAGGCGGCGAACGGGTGCGGGGAAATTTTTTTCCGGTGGTCTGCATCCAAACGCGCCCTTGCCCGAGTCCTAGGGGTATCAAGGCCGCGGATCCTCTGCGGCCGGATACGAGGAAAGGACGAGTTCCATGCTCAACAAGTTCTCCGCACTGACCGCTTTCGCCCTGATGACTTCCGCGACCGGCGCGTTCGCCGCGGGCCACGGCGGCCTGATGGCCGTTGGCCTGTCGGGCGACAAGATGCTGCACAAGATCGACGCGACGACCGCCACCGTGACCGCCTCGATGGAAGTCGAGGGCGTTGACAAGCTGCTGGGCATCGACCTTCGCCCCGCCACCGGCCAGCTGATCGGCGTGACCGACGCATTTGAGATCGTCGAGATCGACCCGGAAACCGGCATGGCCACCGTCATCTCGACGATGGACACGGAGCTTCCGATCATGGACGACGCCCCGGTGATCGTCGACTTCAACCCGATGGCCAACAAGCTGCGCTTCATGTCGGGCACCACCAACCACCGCGTCGACATCGAAAGCGGTGCGGTGACCGTTGACGGCTCGCTTGCCTTCGAAGAGGCCGACATGCACGCGGGCGAGGCACCGGCCATCGTCGCTGCCGCCTACATCAACTCGTACGGCATGCCCGAGAGCACCGCGATGTACGACATCGATTCGACCATCGTCGCCGTGATCCAGCAGATTTCGCCCAATGACGGCACGCTGGCCGCCATCGGCAAACTGGGGATCGACGCTGCCGACACCTATGCCTTCGACATCGCCACCGACGCCGACGGCAACAACACCGCATGGCTTGCGGCGGGCGGCATGCTGCACACCGTGTCGCTGGAAGACGGCTCGGTTCAGGAAAGCTGGGAAATCCAGGACGCCGGCGACGCCGTGCTGCGCGACATCACCTTCATGACCGCGATGTAATCGGCGGAACGAGACCGGCCGGCGCGGGCATAGCGACCCGCGCCGGCCTTGCCGAGCACCATGCGGGATACCTTCTTCATCGAAACCGGGCAGCCGCCGCCAGCCAGAGGTTTGACAGTCTCACCTCCGCCGCTAACCTCGGAGATGTGGGCGGTGACAGAGGGTGACCGCCGGGAGGATACGGGTCAGCCCTTCATGGACCATGCAGCCTTGCTGAAATCCTGCGCGGGCGGCGACCGGCTGGCCCTGCAAAAGCTGATGGACGCCGAGGGTGGCCGGATGCTTGGGGTCGCGCGCCGGATGCTGCGCCGTGACGACCTGGCGCAGGACGCGGTGCAGGAAGCGCTGGTTCTGGTCTGGCGCAAGGCGCACCAGTTCGACGCACAACGCGGCAGCGCGAAGGGCTGGATCTACACCATCCTGCGCAACCGCTGCCTGACCTTGCTGCGGTCCGAGGATCGCGAGGTCGCCACCTCGCCCGAGCGCCTGTCGGCTTCGGAAGACGCGCAGGTGATCGACACGGCCTTCGACAGGCTTGCGGACACGACCGACCTGCGCCGCTGCCTTGAAGGGCTTGATGTTCAGACGCGGCGGGCGATCCTGTCGTCTTACGTTCTGGGCCATAGCCATGGGGAAATCGCGGGGCGAATGGAGGCGCCTCTGGGGTCGGTGAAATCGTGGGTCCGCCGCGGACTGCTGAAGCTGAGGGAGTGTCTGTCATGACAGACCGTTCTCTGGATATGCTGATCGACGAGATCGTGCTGGGCCTTGCGGACCCGGCGGATGTCGCGCGGGTCGAGGCGATGGCCGCGGACGACCCCGACATAGCCGCCCGGCTGGACCGCGCCCGCGCGCGGTTTGCCCCCCTTGATGACACCGCCGACGAACTTGAGCTGCCGGAAGGCTTCTGGGCGCGGGTGGAACGCGATCTCGACGGCACGGACAGTTTGGCGGACACCCCCGCCGAGGCACGCGCACCGGCGGAAGTGATCGACCTGTCCGGCGTTCGCCGTGCGATGACACGCTGGCGCGGCGCCGCGATCGGCGGTCTCGCCGCTGCGCTGCTGCTGGCGGTGTCGCTGGGCTGGACCCTCATGAACCCGGCCCAGCCGGCGGTGATCGCGGTGCTTCTGAACGAGCAGGGCGAGGCCGTCGCGCTGGTCGAAAGCCGCCCCGACAACACCACCCGCGTCACGCTGTTGGAACAGGCCGACGTGCCGCCCGACCGTGTGATGCAGGTCTGGACCAAGCCCGAGGACGACGGCCCGCCCGTTTCGCTTGGCCTGCTGGCACGCGGGCTGTCGGACACGCTGACCATCGAGGGCCTGCCAGCACCGCACGCGCAGCAGCTTTACGAGATCACGGTCGAACCCGAGGGCGGTTCGCCAACGAACCTGCCCACCGGCCCGATCCTTGGAAAAGGGCTAGCGAAGGCGCCCGTGATCTAAGCCACGCCGAACCCGCGGCCGGGGCCTAAGCCTCGACCACCTCGCACGCGTAGACCTCTGGCGCCGGAAGCGGCAGCAGCCGCTCGGCCATCTCGGACTTCAGGGCGGTCAGCCGTTCTTCCTGCTCGGCGCTTCGGTCGGGCGTCGCGCCAAGCCGGACGAACTCCTCCCGCACATGGCCCGGACGGATCGTCGCCTGCACCGTCCGCCCACGATAGGTAAAGCGCCATAGGTAAGGTCCCGGCAGTTCGTCGATGACGTTCTTTCCGCCAAGCGACCGATCCACCGACATCCGTCCATCGGTGACGGCGCGTGTGACCAGTTCGATCGCGTCGCGCCCGCCCGGCCCGGTGAAGGCCGTCAGCAGGTTGATCTCGCGGCGCTCGGGCGGCGTGTCGGACAGCAACGGAAACGCCGCTTGCATCGCCTTCAGCCCGTGAACCACGCCACCGGGAAACCCGGGGCCGTGGTAGCGCATGATATCGGCGAAGGTGAAAGTGACCGGCCGGCCGGCGTCGAAGACGGTGATGGCGTCCATGATCTTATCCCAGTTTGCGAAGCGCGGGCAGAAAGCGCTTCAGGAAGGCGGTGGTGGCCGGCATGAAATGCGAGCCGTGGTGATAACACGGGTCCAGCGTCGTCGCGATCAGGCGGCCCGGTGCGTAGGTTTCGGCATCCTCGATCAGCAGCGCGCCCTCGTCGTCCTCGATCACAGGTACCTGCGGGCCCTTCGGGTGAAAGTGCCCGTGCAGGTGCCAGATACAGTCCTTCGCCGTGACATCGGCCATCAGCGGATGCTCGGGCCGTGCGATCCGGGGCGCAGGGCCGGGCAGGCCCTCGACCCACCACCAGAAGTTCGTTTCGCAGGGAGTGAAGTCGATGTCCTTCAGCCAGCGCTCGGGGAAGGTCTCTCCCATCACCACCAGCGTGCCGCCGCCGGTCATGTAATGCGTCAGCTGATCCGCCAGCGGTGCGATCTGGTGCGTGTTCAGGCGGCACGGCAGGAACACCACGTCGTAGGGCGACAGGTCGGTAAAGGCCACATCGCGGATGTAGATGATGTCGTCGAAGCACCCTGCGAAGGGCTCTTCGCACAGGGTGTGGTGGTGAAAGTAGGTGCCGCCATCGACGGCCGCGATGCGTGTCATACGGTTGCTCCCGCAAAGAAATCGAAGACCCGGCGCAGGTGGCCGAGACCCTCGGGGTCGGCGCGGCGGTAGTGCGCCCAAAGGTCGTTGCCGCAATGCACGTAAAGCCAGCCCTTGCCACGCCGCTCGATCCAGTCGACCGGCACCCGGTCGAACCCGACGCTGGCAAGAACCGTCGCGCCGGGCGGCGGCGGGTTGCCGCCCCGGCCATAGAACCCGGCCACCGTGCGCTGGAAGGTCAGGTGATCGCTGGTCAGTCCCTCGGTCAGCGGATGCGGCGTCTCAAGGTGGATGCGCAAGCTTTCCAGTCCCTTCTGCTCGACCGGGCGGAACGGTGTCAGGCCGGGAAGGAACGGGTGCGAAACATGACCGCTGAAGATCAGCGCGCCGCCCGCATCAATGTATGCGCCCAGCCGGTCGCCCAGCGAGGCAAGGTGGCGCTGGTCCGAATGCATGCCGGTGATGATGCCGTCGTAGTCACCGAACTCGGCACGGTCCATCTCGTACTGCTGCACCACATCGAAGCGATGCTCTGTCAACTTGTGCAGGAAGTCAGGCGGAGCGCCCGGCGTATTCATCAGCCAAAGGAAACGTCCCATCACACCATCTCCGCTAACAGGTCTATCCGTTCGATCAGAAGCGCGCCCGCGATCAGCACCGCGCCGCCTGCGACCACAAGGGTCGCCGCACGGGCCCAGCGGGGGCGGTCGCGGCGCAGCGGCCAAAGCAGCGCCAGCACAACGCCGACGATCATCAGCTGTCCGATCTCGACGCCGATGTTGAAAGTCACCAGCGACACGACAAGGTCCGGCGCCTGTCGTCCCAACACGTCGTTCAGCACGAAGGCAAAGCCGAAACCGTGCAGCAGCCCCAGCGCCGAGGTCACCGCCAGCCCCGGCCCCCTGCCCCGGCCCAGCACCGCCAGCAGCCCGGCCCAGACGATAGAGGCCGCGATGGCCGCCTCGACCACCGGCGGGAACCATGCGCCGCCCGGCGTCAGCCCGAAGAACCCCGCGATCAGGGTGACCGAGTGGCCAAGCGTGAAGCCGGTGATCGCCAGCAGCAGCGACCGCAGCCCGGTCGCGGCCAGCGTAAGGCAGACGACGAACAGCACATGGTCCAGCCCCTCGATGATATGCCGCACGCCCTCGCCGATCATCCGGCCCAAAGCGGCCGGCAGATCGCGTTTCATCGTCACCGGGTCGGTCAGTTGTCCAAGCACGTCATAGCGCTGCACCCCGCCGCCCTGCCAATCCAGCAGGTGATTGTCGATAAACACAGTGGGCGGCAGCACGATCTCTGGCAGCACGCTTTGTACGCTCAGCCGCGCCGGGGTTTGCGGAAGGCGCAGGGCGATCTCGATCACCGCTTCCGAGACCCAGGGCGCATCCGCACCTTGCCCGCTGACCGAGGCGCGGGCATCGTCCGGAGTGACGAAGGGTTGCAGCTCGTTCAGACGGTGGATGGCCCAGCCGACCGGCTCGGGCGACAGCACGCCACCCTCACCGCTTAGCCGGTAACCGTTCGCCACCTTCGCCATGAAGGCATCGGGGCGCGCCGCGATGGCCGGCAGGTCCAGCCTGTGGCCCCAGCGACCGCCGACCATCACCGGCTCGATGAACTCGGCCTCGACCCGGCCGGAAGCGCCGTCGCGGCGCGACAGCTCCTCGGCAAAGACCAGCGGAGCCGGAATGCGCAGGAACAGCGTGTCGCTCTCGCGATCCAGCACGATGATCCGCGCCTGCCCGTTCTGGGAAAAATGCGCGGTCGCCGCCTGCGCGAGGCACACAAGCACCAATGCAAGGAACAGCCGTCTCATTGCGCCACCGCGTCGATCAGCCGCTTGGTGTAGGGTTCGCGCGGGTGCAGCGCGACCTCGTCTGCGGGGCCTTCCTCGACGATACGCCCCTCCTGCATCACCGCGATGCGGTCGCAGAAGTGCCGCGCCAGGACAAGGTCGTGGGTGATGAACAGGATCGCGGTGCCAAGGCTTTGACGCATCTCTTCCAGCAGCCCCAGCACGTCCAGCCGGATCGACTGGTCCAGCATCGAGGTCGGTTCGTCCGCCAGCACGATGCGCGGCCGCGTGACCCAGGCGCGGGCGAAAGCCACCCGCTGACGCTGGCCGCCCGAAAGCGCACCGACCTCGCGATCGAGAAAGGCCGGATCGCTGGGCAGCCTGACCGAGGACAGAGCCTCGCGGATCCGGGCGGGGTCGACGGGTTTGCCCGCGATGCGCAACGGCTCGGCCACCGCGTCCGCCACCCGCATCCGGGGGCGCAGCGATTGGTACGGGTCCTGGAAAATCATATGCGCCGCTTCGTTCCGGCCATGGCCCAAAGGCATGCCGTCCACGCGTACCGTACCCGCATCCGGCGCCGTCATGCCCAGCGCCAGCCGCGCGGTCGAGGTCTTGCCGGATCCCGATCCGCCCACAAGCCCCAGAACCTCGCCCGGTTTCAGCGACAGCGACACGTCCTGCACCGCCGCCACCGGACGGCCTCCGCGCAGCCGTGCAAGCCACCCGGCGTTGAAGGTCTGCGACACGTCCTGAAGCTCCAGCACGGGCGCCCCCTGCGGGGCGTCCCGCTGCCACAGCTTCGCTGCGTCCAGAGCCGGGATGGCGGCGAACAGGGCGCGGGTATGCGGATGGGTCGCGCCGGTGCGCAACTGGGCAGGCGTCCCGGTTTCCACGATGCGCCCGGCCTCCATGAAGGCCAGCCGGTCCGCAGCCCCGGTGATCAGCGGCAGGTCATGCGTGATGAACAGCATCGCGATGCCGCGTTGCCGGCGCAGGTCGGCGAGCAGGTCCATGATCCCGGCCTGCACCAGTACGTCCAGACCCGTTGTCGGCTCGTCCGCGATCAGCACCTCGGGGTCGTTCGCAAGCGCGATGGCGATGACCACCCGCTGCCGCATCCCGCCTGACAGTTCGTGCGGATAGGCGGCGGCGCGGGCCGGCGGGATCTGAACCAGCTCCAGCAACTCTGCCACCCGCTTCGGTGTGGCGGGGTTGCCGTGCAGCTTCAGCGCCTCGGCGATCTGCCAGCCGATCGGGCGCACCGGGTTCAGCGCGTTCATCGCCGACTGCGGCACCAGCGCGATCCGTTGGCCGCGCAGGGCGCGCAGGTCTTCTTGCGCCAGCGCCAGCAGGTTCCTTCCCCCCAGCCACGCCGCACCGCCCGAGATCTGCGCCGCCGGGGCCAACAGCCGCATCAGCGCCATGCCCAGCGTCGACTTGCCGGACCCGGACTCTCCGACCAGCCCGACCAGTTCGCCCGGCTTCAGATCCAAAGAAACACTCTGGACCGCCGGAACCGGGTGGTCGCCGTGATAGGTGACGGACACCTTGCGCAGGCACAGCGCCCCGGCATCCTCGGGCGCGACGCCAGCCGCAGGCGTGTTGGCCGGCACCTTCCCCAGTCGCCGCTCGCCGACGCCATAGCCGATCAGTGCGAAGGCGGTAACGGCCAGTGCAATCGCGACGCCGGGCGGCAGAATCCACCAGACCCAGCTGTCGGTCAGGAAGGCCGTGCGCGCATTGGCGTGGAATAGGATCGTGCCCCAGCTTTTCCGCAGCGGGTCGCCAAGGCCAAGGAAAGACAGCGAGCTTTCGATCAGGATCGCGTTATGGGCCACCCGGACGAATTGCGGCACGATCAGCGGCGCAAGGTCGGGCAGGATGTGCCGGCGTGTCACCCACAGGAACCCGCCACCCATCGCGCGCGATGCCTTCACGTAGTCCGAGGCGCGAAGGCTTAGCGCCTGCGACCGGAGTTCGCGCACCGGCTGCGCCCACATGACGAGGCTGATCACCAGCACCTGCACCGGCAGCGACGCGCCAAGGAAGGCGCCCAGCACGATCACCAGCGGCAGGAACGGCAGCGACATCACCACGTCGACCAGCCGCATCAGGATCTGGTCCGTCAGACCTCCGCGATAGGCCGCGGCAATCGCAACCGCCGTGGCGAACAAGGTGGTGACCAGCGCCGTCGCGATGCCCACGCCCAGCGACACCCGGCCGCCGGTCAGCACCCCGGCCACAAGGTCCTGACCCGCGTCGTTGCAGCCCAGTGGATGCGCGGGCGACGGTGTCTCGAACGGCTGGCACGAGATTTCCTGCGCCGTCCACGGCAGCAGGAACGGACCGAAGATCACGACCAGCAGCATGATCGCGATGATCGCGATCCCGGCCCATTGCACCGGCTGGAACTCGATCCGGCGGCGGGGGCGCAGTTGTTCCGCGCCGATTTCTAGCGTCGCCTCGGTCATGCGCGACGGGCCCTCGGATCCAGCAACGGATACCCAAGATCCGCGATCAGGTTGGCGATCACCACGCCAAGCGTCGCCAGAAGGAACACGCCCTGCAGAAGGTTGTAGTCCCGCGCCCCGACGCCTTCGACGATCAGCGAGCCGATGCCCGGGTAGGCGAACACCGTCTCGATCACCAGCGCACCGCCAACGAGGTTGCCGATCCCGATCATCACGTTGGTGTAGATCGGCAGCAGCGCGTTACGGAACGCGTGCTTGCGGAACACCCGCCCCTCGCCCGCGCCCTTGGCCCGCGCGAAGGTGACATAGTCCTGCCCCATCGCGATCTGCATCGCCGAACGCGCGGTCAGCAGGATATTCGCCGTCTGCACCAGCGCCAGCGCGGTGACCGGCATGATCAGCCGGATGCCGACGCCCTTGATCCATTCCCAGCTTCCCGGGATCGCCGCCAGCGGCGCCGCGCCGAAAGACGGCAGCCAGCCGAGATTGGCGGCGAACAGCGTGATCAGCAGCATCGCAACCCAGAACGGCGGCGCCGAGCCCACGAAAATGATTGCCACCAGCGAACCGACGTCAAAGGCCCCGCCGCGCCAGCGCGCCGCCATGACGCCCAGCGCCGATCCGAGGAAGGCGCTGATCGCCAGCGCCCAGCCCATCAGCAAGAGCGTCCAGGGCAGACGGTCGAAGACGATGTCCCACACCGGCATCCCGTAGCTGACCGAAGTACCCAGATCGCCCGAGAACACGCCCGCGACGTAGTCGCCGAACTGCGCGAGGATCGGCTTGTCCAGACCGAACTCGCGCATCACCCGCGCTTCGTCCTCGGGGGTCATCTCGGCCAGAACGTCCTCTGGCAGCAGAAAGTCGATCGGCTCGCCGGGCGCGATGCGGGGCAGCAGGAAGTTCAGCGACAGCGCCACCGCAAGGACGGCGGCGTATTGCAGGATGATGCGGAGATAGACCATGAAGGCAGCGGTCCCGGATGCAGACACGAAGGGTGGCACGGGTCAGAACGCGTCCCGCATCTCGATAAAACTGATGGGTGGGTGGGGCGGGGTTTCCCCCGCCACCGCCTTAGTTCGATTCCATGATCAGCGGATCGACGGTGCCTTCACGCACCTCCCCCGGCAGGAACGAATACTTGTGGAAGATCCCGTAACCCGCCGACGGCGCATAGTTGTCGTAGGAGTCCCACCGGTAGGCGAAGACCGACTCCGGGTACCAGAGCATCACGCGGTTGGGATACTTGGTCTGATAGTCCTGCAACTCGTAGCTGATCCGCAGGCGTTCTTCGCGGGTCTGGGCCTCCAGCCAGCGGTCGACGATGGCCTTTTTCTCTTCGTCGACGACCATCTCGCGCCCCGCATCGCCCCGGTAGAGAATGATCAGCATGTCCTGGTCGGCGATGCCGTGCGGAGTGATGTCAGCGATGCGCAGGTCGAATTCGCGGGTCCGCCAGAGCTCCGCCAGCGCGCCCGGATCCATCGACGCGACTTCGACATTCACGCCGATCTCGCCAAGCTGCTGACCGACGATCTCTGCGGCGCGCAGGAACAGGGGCTGGTTCGACGCGATCTTCAGGTCCCAGACCAGCGGCTCGCCCTCGGGCGTTTCACGCACGCCGTCGCCATCGGTGTCGACATAGCCCAACTCGTCCAGAAGCGCCTTCGCCCCCTCGGGATCATTCGGCGCGGCAAGGTCCGGCTTGGTCCAGAAGCTGTCGACGTGCGGCCAGCTGCTTGCGCCCGACTTGCCCTGCCCCAGCACCACGCGGTCCAGCATCGGTGTCGGGTCGATGGCCATGGTGATGGCCCGGCGCAGGTCGCGGTCGTCAAACGGTTCGCGCGCCACGTTGATGTCCAGCCAGACGCCCCAAAGGGTCGGCGCGCTGATCAGTTCGAGATCCGGATCGTTCTGCCACTGAAGCACCAGTTCCGGCGGCACCGGACGCGCCGCGCCGTCGATCTCGCCCGTCTTCAGGGCGGTGAACATGGTCTGCGGGTCCTTGATCATCACGAGGTTCAGCTTCTTCACGGTCGGCACACCGCGCCAGTAGTCCTCGTTCGCTTCGAAGCGATAGTACCGGTCGGCCTCGTAGTCGACGAGCTTGTAGGGCCCGGTGCCGATGCCGATCTCGGTGAAGCTGCGGGGCTCTTCCACGCCTTCCCACTGTGCCTTCTGGATGATCGGCAGGTCGGTCGCGGTGATCCGGTCGAAGTTCGGCATCGGCTTTTCGGACGTCAGCCGGACCTTGTACTTGTCCAGCACTTCGATCCCGACCATGCGCGGCACCGAACTGGCGTGGTGAGTCCAGCGGTTCGCGGGGCCTTCGCGGTAGTACTCGAAGGTAAAGGCCACGTCCTCGGCGGTGAACTCGGTGCCGTCATGCCAGGTCACGCCCTCGCGCAGCGTGATTTCCCACACGGTCGCGTCGTCAGACACCTGCTCGATCGAGGTCGCCAGCCAGTCCTCGGCCTTGCCCACATACGGAGACGGTTCGCGCAGCTTGTCGTACATCAGCCAGAGAACCTAGTCGTTCCAGCTGTTGCCAATCGTGTAGGTGGTGACGTTGCCCGCCTTCACCCACATACCCAGCGTCAGTTCCTCGGCCTCGACCGGTCCTTGATGGTCTTCGGCGCTCATGAAGATCGCGGGCGGAACCGCGTTGCCGGATTCGCCGGCGCGGATGTCCTGAGCCGCAGCGCCGTGACACATGGTCAACAGCATCGCGGCAGCAAGTGAAAGGAATCTGGTGTTCATAGGCGGGCTCCTTGGGGACCAACGAGCACCAGTGCCTAATCGGGTTGGGTATGGCGCAGCGGAAGACGGTGACAGATGCGTTCTCGCGCATGTGACTTTCAATATCCGACAGGATTTGTCAACAATTCCGTCCGGTCCGAAAGCCGTCGTTCCCCGCCGTCATCGCACCTGGGGGCTTTGCCGGGCGATTGCCTGCGTCTTGGTTCGGCTCGCGGAAGCATGCCCGCACCTGAATACGGGTCGCGCTGTTGCAGGCCGCTATTGCATCTCTCGCCTGCCGCGTCAGAGCCTGTCCCACAGCGTCGTGCAGACCGGAGGGATCTCTGCCTCGATGGCCTGCATTGCATCGACGATCAGGTCTTCCCGCCATCTGCGCCCCGCGATCTGCACGCCGATCGGTTGGGGGCCCTTGGGCATTTCGGCGATATGCGTCGGCAAATTACCCGCCGGCAATCCGGTGAAGTTCATGATGAACGACCAATGCGCGCGCCCCAGAACCTCGCGCACGCCCTCGGGGCCTTCAGTGTCCCGCCCCGCCTCGAAGAACGGAGCCAGCAGGAACGGCGTCAGCACCAGGGGATGGTCTTCAAGGAACAGCGACCACGCGCGCGCATAGTGCGAGCGCCGCGCCAGCATCCGAAGCAGTTCGTCTCCCTCGAACGGCGGGAACTCGTCGTAATATGCGTCGAAGATCACGTTTAGATCGTCAGAACCGTAGGTCCGGATATCGGCGCCAAGCAGCGCCTTCACCTCGCCCATCAGCGCCCGATACCCGATCTCGCCGGTTTCGCGCGCCAGCGGAGGCTCTGTCTCGACGACGTCATAGCCGGCATTGGACAGGGCCGACGCCGCCTTGTCGATCGCGGTCGCCACGTCCGGATGCAAACCGAAGCCGAAATCATCCCGCGAGACGGCGACGCGCACCGGGCCGTCCAGCGCCGCGCCGCGCCACGGCATCGGAACGTGGAACGGGTCGCGGGGGTCGGCCGCGATGAGGGCGGGCATCGACAGGTTCAGATCGGAAGCCGTCCTGGCAATCAGGCCCTGCACCGACATCGACTGCGCCAGCAGGCCCCTCTCGGCCTTCTGGCTGGGGTTCCAAGCCGGCACGCGCCCCAGTCCGGGTTTGACCGTGACCGCACCGTTGGCCGAGGCCGGGAAACGCAGCGACCCGCCGATGTCGTTGCCATGCGCCAAAGCACCGATCCCGGCCATCACGGCTGCCCCGGCGCCGCCCGACGAACCGCCCGGCGACAGGTGACTGCCCCAGGGGTTCATCGTTCGGCCAAACAGCGGGTTGTCGGTGTCCGCGCGGAAGGAAAACTCCGGCGTGTTGGTGCGCCCGATCACGATGGCGCCCGCGGCCTTGAGGTTCCGCACGACGGGCGCGTCATCCGGCGCGATGACGTCCTTGAACGCGGTCACGCCGTTGCTGGTGGCGTGGCCGCGCTGATCCACGTTGATCTTGATGGTCACCGGCACGCCATGTAGCGCGCCGTTGGACACACCACCCGCATCCAGCGCCGCGGCCTCTGCGCGGGCTTCGTCGGCAAGGCTTTCGACCACCGCGTTCAGTTGCGGATTGATCTGGTCCATCCGCGCAAGAGCCGCTTCCGTCGCCTCGACCGCCGAAACCGCGCCCGAGCGTATTCCGGCGGCGAGTTCGGTCGCGCTCCATTGCCACAAGGGGGCGGTCTTCGACATCTGCGTTCCTTCGATCGTTCCGGCGGTCCGGTCAGGTGGCGCCGGGCGTTGCAAACAGACTTGCCCGGTCTGAAGCACACCGGCAAGACGCGCTCTTGTGAAAAGGGAACTGGAAGCCTCTTCCGCACGTCCGTCACTCGACCTCTTCCCCGCAAGCTTGCAGAAATGCGGGTCAAGAATACAGACAATCGCAGCCGGTCCGCTGACTTTGTGTCAGGGTCGACGTGTGCATACGCAGACTAACCTTCAAACAAGGTTGCAAAGAGCCTTCGGTTCATTGTTATTTTCGGCGTGTCGCTCAACGGATTCTGAGTGGCTGCACCGTTTCAGATGCCGTGATTGCAGGGGCCGACAATGGCAAGATCCAGTTTCGTACTCCGGGGCCTTTGCGGCCTGACGATGGTCTTTGCCCTTTCTGTTTCGACATCCGCGCAGTCTCTCCAGTTCGTCCTGTCGCGCACCGCCATCGCCTGCATCGCAGAGAACGCCAGCGCTTACGAAGCTGCGAAGGTCTATGATTTCACCGTCATTCGTCCGGCAGAATGCCCCGACGTCCCGGACGTGTCCGAGGGCCCGGTCAGCAACGAGTTCGTCAACGTGCCGGATCGGGACCCGAATGCACAACCCGAAGCCATTCTCGTCCCTGTCCGCATGCTGCCCTGCCTGCAAAAGATCGCGACAGAGACCGAAGAGGTGGAGGCTGAAGCTTTGATCTCCATCGACCTCGAAGCCTGCACATTTGCGCGCTGAGCCTGCATGAGCGACGTCTCCAAACCGTCCGGCAAGATTGACAAGTGGTCCAAGATCGCGACGGTCTTCGTCGCCGTTTTCGCGGCAGCCCAGTACTCGATCGACATCTACCGCAGCAAGATTGACAGCCGCAGGCTAGAGGCGATCTCGTATATCGAACGCTTCGCGGAAGACGAGATGCTGAACGCCCGTATGGAGCTGCTACAGTTTTGGCGCGAGCGCGGCGAATTCGCAGAACTTGTGTCGACCGGCGCTGTGTCCGCCGACAACTATGGGTTTTTCCTGATAGAGCAGCTCGACAAGGAAGAAACCGCGCGCGCTGCGACGATGCGGATCGGCTATTTTCTCGATGAACTCTATTTCTGCTACCAGTCCCGGACGTGCGACAGGTCGATGGTGCTTGAGTATTTCTGCCCCCAGGCCATCGGTCAGGAGCGCGGGTATTTCCGGTATCTAAGAGAGCACGACGCGCGTCTTATCGGGCGCGATCTTTACACCGGGGCCAAGGAGCTTTCGTCAATATGCCTGGACTTGGAAAACTCTGCGCAGTCCTCCTGAGCCTGACGGTCGCCACCCCGCTTCTGGCGCAGGCCGACATCGACCCTGTTGGGTCCGACCAGGCGTTTCAGGCCTGTTTCGAAGCGCTGGAGCGCGCCGTCGTGCCGGATGTAGAGCCGGAGGAACTTGAGACCATTCGACCATGCCGCGGCATTGTCGAGAAGTTCAGGGACTGGAAGGCGCCCGATACGCCCGAAGCCAAAAGCGCGGACTGGGAGACGCTGCGGGCTGACATCTCTGGCTCTGGGGAGTGCTTTCGGAAAGCGCGCCAGATGGGCGACCCCGAGCTTTCACGCCAAATCGTAGCCTACTTCCGGACCACCTGGCGAGACTTGCAGGACGACGCGGCGGCCGGCGAGATGGTGCGTTTCACGTGGCGTATAAAATCGCTTGTCGGGCAAATCTCGCAAGCAGGCTATGGATACGACAAGTGGGAGCCGAAATCGGAACCGGCAATATACTGGAACTCCAGGTGCGCAGGGTTCTTCGGAACCGATCGGGTCGAGGCAAATGCAGCGGCCCCGTCGGGTTTCGAGACCCAGTTGGATATGGCGCAAAGTACGATGACCATTTCCGGCGTCATCGAGCCCGGGTTCACCGAGCAACTGCGCGATGCACTCGACAGCAACCAGTTCCTCAAGATGCTCAACCTTGGTTCCGTGGGCGGCACCGACTTCAGAGAGGCGATAAAGGCGGGCCGCATGCTTCGCGATCGCGGTGTGTTCACCACCGCTCTTGGCAATTGCGAGTCCGCTTGTGCGCTTATGTTCATCGGAGGGACCCTTCGCATCGTCGGCGACAATGCCGTCGGCCGTCTTGGTTTTCACCGTCTGGCCTTCATGGGGATGCCCGTTCCGGAAGATTCGGAGCTTTACGCCGAAGTCCGTTCCTATCTCGAAGACATGCACACGAACGCCGACATGGTCATAGGCTTCATGACGGCCGCGGACGGGCTCGCCTTCACATATCCGGGTCTGGAAGAGCTTTGCTTGGCCGACGCCATCGGAAACGCGATACCGAGTGAGACCGCTGCAGACCCAGCCCGTATGCGCGTCATGAAGATAATGCTGGAGCGGCATGGCGGCAGCTTCTGCATGCAGATGGGTTTCCTCGACCGGTATGAAAATCGGATCTCGGTGCCGGACAAATGACAGGCGGTGAAGGCCGAAAGGACGCAACGCATTGGTACGGCCGGACGGACCATGCCGCTCTGCTGAGAGATTGGCAGTACCGATGCAGGTAGCACCCGCAACACCTCAGCGCGCGTCGGATGCCCGCCTGCACCGCATCAATAAGAACTGTAAGAACTGGCGATCCCTCGAGGACTCGAACCCCGAACCTGCTGATTAGAAGTCAGCTGCTCTATCCAGTTGAGCTAAGGGACCGCTGGCGGTGTTTTGCGATACGGTGCGCGGCAGATCAAGGCGCGTTGCGCGGCTTGTGGCAAAACGTGGGACAGGGGCGGCCACAGGCCGCGTCCCTGATCGGGGTTTAGTGGGTCCAGGGGCCGCGGCGGTCGGTGGCGAAGTTCTCGCCATAGCCGCGGGCGCGGATGTTGGGTTTGCGCGACTGCGGTTCCATGACCTGCGCGTCGATGCCGTGCTCTTCGGCGTATTCCAGCGCCGCTTCCTTCGTCGAGAACCGGATCCGTACCTGCGCCTGCGTGTCGGTGGACGAGGTCCAGCCCATCAGCGGATCGACCTCGCGCGCGCTGTCGGCCGCGAATTCAAGAACCCAGTCACGGGTCTTGGCGGTTCCGGACTGCATCGCGTTGCGGGCGGGCTTGTAGATGCGGGCGGTCATCGGCGATCTCCTGACGTCTGGCGACGGTATGGCAGAGATAGCGCCGGGATCGCAACTGCGCAATGCGGCGCTTTTGCGGGATCGGTGGGGATGTTCGGGGGTTTAGGTGCTGTCGGACGCCCGCGTAGTCTTTGAGGGGTGGGGTGGGTGCAACGGGGGCGTCCGACAGCGTGCTGCTGCTTGCACAATCAACGTAACCGTCATCGGCGTTAAGATCAACAAGAATTAAACCATAGGTTGAGCGGCTTCTTGCTGACGCTTTGGCGTGTTGCCGCCGCTTGGCTGGGAAAACTGTTGCAGGACGAGGCTGCGGGCACATACCGACGGCCTCTGGCGCTGCACGATTCGAACATTGCTGACGAATTTGGGCAGAACTGCGGCACCAGACCCGTACGGTATCTGCATCGGCTGACTCTCGCTGACAGCTGCTGACACGACGGTGTCAGTGGCCGGGGGTTGAAGCCCGCCGCGGCAGACACAATTGTGATCCTGTCCCAGCCGGAATCAGCAGATGCACAACAATCGCCCCGACCAAATGCCGATCCTGCACGCCGCAGCCGCGGATGTGCGCACCCGCGAGAAGCTGGAAGGCGGCAAGCAGATCGTCATGCAGACCGAGTTCAAGCCCGCCGGCGACCAGCCGACGGCGATCGCGGAGCTGAAGCAGGGTGTCTATGACGGCGAGCGCGACCAGGTGCTGCTGGGCGCGACGGGCACCGGCAAGACCTACACGATGGCGAAGGTCATCGCGGAAACCCAGCGACCGGCGATCATCCTTGCACCCAACAAGACGCTGGCGGCGCAGTTGTATGGCGAGTTCAAGGGCTTCTTCCCCGACAACGCGGTCGAGTACTTCGTATCCTACTACGACTACTACCAGCCCGAAGCCTACGTGCCGCGGACCGATACCTTCATCGAGAAGGAAAGCCAGATCAACGAACAGATCGACCGGATGCGCCACTCGGCCACCCGGGCGCTTCTCGAGCGCGACGACGTGATCATCGTGGCCTCGGTCTCGTGCATCTACGGCATCGGCTCGGTCGAGACGTACGGGGCGATGACGCAGGACCTGCACGTCGGCAAGGAATACGACCAGCGGCAGGTGATGGCCGACCTCGTGGCGCAGCAGTACCGCCGCAACGATCATGCATTCCAGCGCGGCAGTTTCCGTGTCCGGGGCGACGTGCTCGAGATCTTCCCCGCGCACCTTGAAGACCGGGCGTGGCGGCTGTCGTTCTTCGGCGAAGAGCTGGAGTCGATCACAGAGTTCGACCCGCTCACCGGCGAAAAGACCGACACTTTCGACCGCATCCGCGTCTACGCCAACAGCCACTATGTGACACCCCGCCCGACGATGAATCAGGCCGTGATCGGCATCAAGAAAGAGCTGCGGCAGCGGCTGGATCAGCTGGTCGGCGAAGGCAAGCTGCTGGAAGCGCAGCGGCTGGAACAGCGCACCAACTTCGACATCGAGATGCTCGAGGCGACCGGCGTCTGCAACGGTATCGAGAACTACTCCCGCTATCTCACCGGCCGCGCACCGGGCGAACCGCCCCCCACCCTGTTCGAGTTCATCCCCGACAACGCGCTGGTGTTCTGCGACGAAAGCCACGTCTCGGTGCCGCAGATCGGCGGCATGTACCGGGGCGACTATCGCCGCAAGTTCACGCTGGCAGAACACGGCTTCCGCCTGCCCTCGTGCATGGACAACCGCCCCCTGAAGTTCGAGGAATGGGACGCGATGCGCCCGCAGTCGGTCTACGTCTCGGCGACCCCGGGATCGTGGGAACTGGAACAGACCGGCGGCGTGTTTACCGAACAGGTCATCCGCCCGACCGGCCTGCTGGACCCTCAGGTCGAAATCCGGCCGGTCGAAACGCAGGTCGACGACTTGCTGGACGAAGTCCGCAAGGTGGCCGACGCGGGCTATCGCACGCTGGTCACCACGCTGACCAAGCGGATGGCCGAGGACCTGACCGAGTACATGCACGAACAGGGCATCCGCGTGCGCTATATGCACTCGGACATCGACACGATCGAGCGGATCGAAATCCTGCGCGACCTGCGGCTGGGCGCTTTCGACGTGCTGATCGGCATCAACCTGCTGCGCGAGGGCCTCGACATCCCCGAGTGCGGACTGGTGGCGATCCTCGACGCCGACAAGGAAGGCTTCCTGCGCTCTGAAACCTCGCTGATTCAGACCATCGGCCGCGCCGCGCGGAACGCGGACGGGCGGGTGATCATGTACGCCGACCGCATCACCGGTTCGATGGAGCGCGCTTTGGGAGAGACCGAGCGCCGCCGCGAAAAGCAGATCGCCTATAACGAGGAACATGGCATCACCCCAGAGACGGTCCGCAAGAACGTCGAGGACGTGCTGGCGGGCCTGTATCAGGGCGATACCGACATGAACCGCGTCACCGCCAAGGTCGACAAGGTGGCGGGCGGCAATCTTCAGGCGCATCTCGACGGGTTGCGCGACGACATGCGGAAGGCGGCCGAGAACCTCGAATTCGAGGAGGCCGCCCGGCTTCGGGACGAGATCAAGCGGCTGGAAGCTGTCGACCTCGCCATCCACGACGACCCGCTGGCGCGGCAGTCTGCGGTGGAGGCCGCCGCAGAGGCCGCTGTCGGCGTGAAAGGGCGCAGCACGGCGGGGAGGCCGGGGCAGCGCGGAGGCAACGTAAAGAGGAGGAAGCGATGAGACGCACGATCACGCAAGCCGTGGCTCTGGCCGCGATGCTGACCGGCACGCAGGTGCTGGCCGACGGCTCGACGGATATGTGCCTCGACATGAGCGGCACGGATGAGGACCAGTGCGCCTGCGCCGAAGAGACGCTGGCCGGAACGCTCGCCGCAGAGGATTATGATCTCTACACGAAGATCGGCACCCTCTACATTGCGAACATGGCGGCGGGTCAGGAGATGGCCGACGCCTGGGACGCCGGACTGGAGTTGGTCGCGAACGAACACGGTCTGGGCACGTCCGACCTGCGCAGCCGCATGAACGACGCGGGCAAGGCGCATCGCGAGGCAATCGACGCCTGCGGCTAGACGTGAGGGGACGCGACGCCTTGCGCCAAAGGCGGAGCGGGTAAGAAATAGGGGGAGGAGCACGCGTTGATCAGGACCGCGACCGTGGCCCTTTTTGCCGCGACCTGCGTCGCATGGCCCTTCGCTGTCCAAGCGCAAGAGATGACCTGCACCCCCACGCTGGCAGAGCAACCCGCGCTCGCCGCGCTTCAGACCGCTCTCGATCAGGTGGACGGCATCTATCCGAACCTTGCCGACGCCTTCCACGCCGCAGTCAAGGCCGTCTGCATCGCCGAGCCGCCGGTCGGCGCGCAGGGTTTCTTCGAACCCGACACCCGGCACATGGTCTTTGCCGCCGATCTTCCGGTCGGGTTGCAGCAGGCCGTCTTCTTTCACGAGCTTCGCCACGCCCAGCAATTCGCCATCGACGCCTGCCCCGTCCCCGGCCTGTCCATGCGGGAGCACGCCGAGGTGATATTCGCGATGGAAGCCGACGCCTCTGTGGCAACCGTCGTGATTGCCGACGCGCTTCGGGCGAACGGCGATCCGGCGATGTGGAATGCACTGGCGAATTGGCCTTTGCAGGCCGACATCCTCGCCGCCTACGCAACAGCGCGCGCGGCCGGGCAGGACGTCGCCCTCGCCGCCTCGGCCGCGTTCGACCAGTGGTACGCGAACGAGACGCGGAAAGACCTGTACTATGTCGACTCGTGCCTGCTGTTCTTGGAAGAGCAGGAAAGGGAACACCGCCTGCCCAGCTACGGGACGGTCGACCCCGCGTTCTTCGGCCGTCTGTGCAGGCTGCCGGACGGAACCGAGTACGTTTGCGCCCCCCCGGAATGAATGTCCCGTAGGGTGCGTTTTCAACGCATCCCCCCTGCTTTCCCGAAGACCCCGTCGCGACTCGGTCCGTTTTCTGGTAGGATCGTTCCACGAAGCGAGTCTACAGCGCCTCATCCCCGGAATTACCCTGTCGAATGCGCGCCGAGAAGCTTCCTCGAAACCGCCGTGCCACTCTCCGCGGCGGTTTCGTGCGCAACAATCCCACTTCCACGACTCACGATTTGAGCGTATATGCGTCGCCAGCCGGGGCGCAGAGGCTCCGCACGGCCGCCGCAAGGGTTTCCCCCAGGGCCACCCCCTCATCACGGACATCGACATGCGCGCCATTCTCGCCGCGTCCCTTCTCCTTGCTGCCGCTCCCGCGCTGGCCGACCAGACCTCTGGCACCGTCGCGCTTTACGATGCGGCCAGCCACCAGTTGACCTTTACCGACCACACTGTGTGGTACCTGCCCGCCAGCCTCGAGATGCCGCTGGGCGTCGTCCCCGGCGATGTGCTTCAGATCAACTACACCACCAACTCGGACAACGGCTGGCAGGCGATCCAGACCGTGCGCCGCCTTGTCCCTCTGGACGGCGCCAAAGGCTGACCCAAGGCGCATTTCGGCGCATTTCCCGCGGCGCGGCGCACAAGGCTTGCCCGACGCCGCGGGATAGGTTTCGGTTCCGGTGAAGGAGGGTCCTGCCCATGCTCACCGGAACCTGCCTGTGCGGCGCTGTCAGTTGGACGTTCGACGGAGACCCCGGCGACGCGACGGCGTGCAACTGTACCGCCTGCAGGCGCTATGCGCCGCTGTGGATCTATGACTGGGTGGACGAGCGGATCACCGTCACCGGCGAGACGCGGGCCTATGTCCGCCCGCGCGAGGATGCCGCGCTGGGCTTCCACTTCTGCCCCACCTGCGGCTGCGTCACCCATTGGAAGGGGCTGAAGCCCGACCCGGACGGACGCACCCGGATCGCGGTCAACGTGCGACTGTCCGAGCCGGACACGGTGGCGCACCTGCCGATCCGGCATTTCGACGGGCTGGATACGTTCGAGGATCTGCCGATGGACGGGCGCACGGTCCATGACATGTGGTACTGACCGCCACTAGCGGTCGAACAGCAGCTTTCCGAGAAACAGCACCACCACCGAGCCGATCAGCGCGAAGACGATGATCGCGAACACGCCCCACGCGGCCAGAAGTCCGATGCCCAGCGCCGCGAACAGGAACGGCGCGGCGCAGGCGCCAACGACGCCCAGCAGCATGTACATGCCACGGTTCCGCCCTGCGACCGTACCGGCGATCCATCCGGCCAGCAGGCCGATCACCGCCATGATGACAAGCGCCATGACCCCCATGGCCCCAAGTACACCTTCCATCCTTGCCTCCACATTCGATCCTGCATTCGATCCAAAGCGGCAACCTAGCCCATTACGGTGGAATACCAGACTTTGCCTCACCCGCTTTGCCCGAAATACTTATGTACCAAGTTATTTAACGCCACACGGTTTCCGGCTTCAGTCCGGGCGCTTTCTGTCCTTTGGGTTCCTAAATGATAAATTTTGCAACAGGTTACATATTCGCGCTGGCTTGCGCGCTGATCGTCATCATCGGTGACACGCTTCTCAAACTCGCCGCCGACAAGGGGCACGGCCTTGCCTCGATGCCGCTGGCCGTGGGCTGCGCGCTGTACGCGATCTCTGCCGTCGCGTGGTTTCTCGCGATGCGGCATATCTCTCTTGCGCAGGCCGGTGTGGCCTACGCGATGTTCAGTCTTCTGGCGCTGTGCGTGATCGGAAGCGTGTTCTTTGGCGAGCGCATCAGCTGGCGCGAGGTCGGCGGCATCGGCTGCGCCATGGCGGCCATCGTGCTGATGGTGCGCTAGCCTGCCGCGCCCGGCGGCTTAGTCGAAATCGAAGATCTCGGACAGGATCGATTTGCGCCGCCGCTTCTTGTAGTGCTTCCCGTCGCGGCGGCGGTCGTCATACCGGTAATCGTCGTCATCCCGATTGCGGTCATCCTCGCGGTACCGCTCGCCCCGGTCCTCGTACCGGTCTCCATAGCGGGTTTCAGGCCGGTCGCGGCGCTCGTGATATTCGCGCGGGGGCTCGCGGTAGGGCTCCTGCCAGACCTGCGGATCGGGTGCGCGGCGCGGGGGCAGCTCCGGCTCGGGCTCGGGCTGGACCAGCGGGCCGGTGGCCTTCTCGATGATCTTGTCCAGTTCGCCCCGGTCAAGCCAGACCCCCCGGCATTTCGGGCAATAGTCGATCTCGACTCCGTGGCGTTCGGTCATAACCAGATCGGCGTCACAGGTGGGGCATTTCATACGCGGGTCTCCTTTGTGTCGCAGCCGACATGGGAGCCGCAGGCCGCCAACGCAACGACACCACACGAAAGGTTCAGGGACGCAGGAACTTGGCCCCGCCGTCCATCCGCCGCGGCGTTTCGGCCTCGGGCAGCGGTGCGGCTTCCGGCGCGGCCTCGGCCACCGGGACCGGCGCAGCGGCAGGAAGATTCACCAGCCGCGGCCCCGTCATCAGCCCCACGCCTTCGCAAGCGATGCCGTTTCCGTCCACGTCATAGCGCGGATGGTAGCCCGGGAAGCCCTTCGCGGCCGGCGCAAGCCCAACCTTGCGGGCGTGGTCGCACCCCGCAAGCGCATAAAGGTGCCGGACCGCGTCGACGTTGGAAAACTCTGATGTGCGGATGAAGATCGACACCGTCAGCGCCGTCGCCACCAACGGCACGCCCGCGATCAGGCCCGCGATGCGCAGGGGCGAGAACGCCTTGCGCCGCAAGGCTTCGGCCTGCGCGATCCGACGTTCGGCCCGGCGGGCGCGACGCTGCTGGCGGGGTGTCGTTGCGTCCATGGCAAACCGCCTACCCTTCGATTATGGCGCAGGTGGGGCGGCCGGGATAAGCTGCCCGGACACGGAAAGGGAGACAGCCATATGACCATTCACATCGGCGCGAAGCCAGGCGACATCGCCGAGACCGTCCTGCTTCCGGGCGATCCGCGCCGGGCGGAATGGGCGGCGAAGACCTTCCTCGACGACCCTGTTTGCGTGAACGAGGTCCGTGGCATGCTGGGCTACACCGGGACATGGAACGGCAACCGCGTGACGATCCACGGCACCGGGATGGGTATGCCCTCGCTGTCGATCTACGTGAACGAGCTGATCCGCGACTATGGCGCCAAGACGTTGATCCGCATCGGTTCCGCCGGGGCGATGCAGGAAAGCGTGGCGCTGCGGGATATCGTCATCGCGATGACCTCGACCACGTTGTCGACGCCCTCCGCCGGCATCCTGCGAGAGCTGAACTTCGCCCCCTGCGCCGATTTCGGCCTGCTTGAAGCCGCCGTCACCGCCGCGCGCGGCAAGGGACTGTCGCCGCATGTCGGCAACATCTATTCCTCCGACGTGTTCTACGACGAGCGGCCCGACCTGAACGAGGCGATGACCCGCCATGGCGTGCTTGCCGTCGAGATGGAAACCGCCGAGCTTTACATCCTCGCGGCGCGTCATGCCTGCCGGGCGCTGTCGGTGTTGACCGTCTCGGACCATCTGCTGACCGGCGAGGACCTGCCGTCTTCCGACCGCGAACGGTCGTTCGGCGAGATGGTCGAGATCGCGCTGGAAGCCGCTTTCGCTTGACCCCCCGGCCTGACGCGGCAGAAAGGGTGCAAAGCGGACGGACGAGGTAGGCGATGTTCTTCGAGGAAGGCTGGATTCCCCTGGGCGAGGTCACCGGCAACGTGTTCCGGCGGCTGCAATCGCTGAAGGCCGAGAACAAGATCGGCAAGGGTCAGGGCAGTCTGCGCAGCATCCTTGCGGTGACGGTCTGGGACGTGTGCGAGGCTTCCGCCAAGCTTGCCGTGACCGCGCCGGACGGCACCGCCGTGTCGGTGTCGAAGGACGTCGTGATGTGGGCGGACCCGACCAGCCTGTCGAACGAGCATGTCAACATTCAGGTCGGCACCGTGGGGTCGTCTGACCTGCTGGACGAGCACGGCGACCTTCCCGACACCGAGACGCTGGTGGCGCGCTATGGCCCGTTCCTGAACCTGCCGGTGGTGATCACGACCAACACGTTCCAGTCGTCCATCGGCTATCTCGCCGAAGAGGTGAAGGACGATCTAACCGAGGACAAGGAGCTGATCGACGGCGCCCGCACGATCCTGTCGATGGCCGAGTCCGGAGAGCTTGTGACCCGCGAGATCGCACGAGGCCGCATCGGCACCTCGCTGTCGCGGCGGCGGTTCAAGCTGGCATGGGCGATGGCCGCCGCGAAGGTGCCGGAGTTGAAGAAGCCGAACCGCTGGGCCGGGCTCTGACGGCTAGTCCGCAAGCAGCCTGACCGCCTGGGTTCCGGGCACGTCTTTCCAGACCGCGCGTTCGCTCAGCCGTTCCGCCATTTTCTCGGGCAGCAGCATTTCGGTCGTCGCCGGGCGCAGCGGGCCGCGAATGCTGTGCAGGCCGGGCGTGTTCAGGAAAGTGTCCAGCCGCGGCAGGTCGAAGCTGAAGTCCTGAAAGTCATGCTCGAACGCCGGTTCGCGCAGGAACTTGTACAGCAACTCCATCGTCTCGACCGGCGCGGCCAGCAGGCTGTCGTAGTCGATCACGATCATCCGTTCCGACAGCGGCCCCATCAGCGCGTCCTGCACAAGGTTCAGTGAATGGCCGACGATGCCGTCATCCGACATCAGCCGGTTCACCCGCTGCGCCAGCGTCGTGTCGGGGTCGAACAGCTTGGACTGGCGGAACGTCAGCGACCGCCGCGCCTTTTCCAGCGAACTGACGACCTTCGCAGGGTCGCGCACGGTAATGATGAACCGGCACAACGGATACAGCGCGACCAGTTGTTCCGCGCGCAACAGCCAGCGCCGGTTGGTGTCGAACACGACCTCGGCCTCGCCCCGGTCATGGTGGACCGCGTCGACGACGCCGTGCATCACGGCGCGGCGCTGGTCGTCGTCCAGCAGGGCCGACAGCTCGCTGTCGCCCGAGAACTGGTTATAGAGCATCTGGAAGATGATCTGCGCCGCACTGGTGCCCGAGGCGCGGAACCTTGGGTTCTGGTTCAGCAGCGCCGCCAGCATGGTAGACCCAGAGCGCGGCAGACCCACGATGAAATTGTACCGCGTCGCGCGCTTGCGCCCCTGCCCTGCCTCGGCCATCTGCCCGATCTCCGCCTGTTCCTGCCCGGCCGTCCGCCGCTGTCCGCCGTCCTGCCCCGCGACTGCGGCGCGACCGTGACGGCATCCTGCCGCAACCGGGGCGGACCGGCAATCGCGCCCCGGTCAGGCGTTTTCCTTTGCCCTGCGCGGCCCCGGCGCTATGTATCCGGCGCCCGAGGAGGAGATCATGAGCGCAATGCTGTCCGTGAGGGACGTCCGAAAAACCTATCAAGGCGGCGGTGACGCGCTGAAAGGTGTATCGCTGGAGATCGCCGAGGGCGAGATCCTAGCCCTGCTCGGCCCCAACGGCGCGGGCAAGACGACGCTGATCTCGATCATCTGCGGCCTGTCCACGATGACCGGCGGTTCGGTCACCGTGGGCGGTCACGACGTGATCCGGGATTTCCGCGCCGCACGCCGCCTGATCGGTCTGGTGCCCCAAGAGATCGCGCTGGAGCCCTTCGAGCGGGTGCAGAACACCGTCCGGCTGTCGCGTGGCCTGTTCGGGCTGCCGGCGAAGGACGGCAAGATCGAAGAGATCCTGCGGCGGCTGTCCCTGTGGGACAAGCGCGACGAACCGATCCGCTCGCTGTCGGGCGGGATGAAGCGGCGGGTTCTGATCGCCAAGGCGCTGGCGCACGAACCGCGCGTCCTGTTCCTCGACGAGCCGACCGCGGGCGTCGACGTCGAACTGCGCAAGGATATGTGGGACATCGTGCGCGACCTGCAGGCGCAGGGCGTCACGATCATCCTGACCACCCACTACATCGAAGAGGCCGAGGCCATCGCCGACCGGATCGGGGTGATCAACAAGGGCGAGATCCTTTTGGTCGAGAAAACCGCCGCCCTCATGAAGCAGATGGGTCGCAAACGGCTGATCCTCGAACTGACCGACCCGGTCGACACGATTCCGGATGCGCTGTCGCACTGGTCGCTGGAACACGGCGACGCGCCCAACGAACTGGTCTTCACCTACGACGGCCATGCCGAGCGCACCGGCATCAACCGGCTGTTCGCCGACCTGAAGACTGCCGGACTCGGTCTGCGGGACCTGACCACGCGGCAATCCAGCCTCGAAGAAATCTTCGTGGGTCTGGTTCACAAGGAGGGCGCAGCATGAACTGGCACGCGATCCGGGCGATCTACCTTTTCGAGATGGCGCGCACCTTCCGCACCATCTGGCAATCCATCGTGTCGCCGGTGCTGTCGACCTCGCTGTACTTCGTGGTCTTCGGCACCGCCATCGGCAGCCGCATCGACGAGGTCGAGGGCGTCAGCTATGGCGCGTTCATCGTTCCGGGGCTGATCATGCTGTCGGCGATCACGCAGTCGATCTCGAACGGCAGCTTCGGGATCTACTTCCCCAAGTTCGTCGGAACCATCTACGAGGTGCTGTCGGCGCCGGTGAATTTCATAGAGATCGTGATCGGCTATGTCGGCGCGGCGGCGACCAAGGCGCTGATGATCGGCGTGATCATTCTGATCACCGCCAATTTCTTCGTCGACATCCGCATCGAGCATCCGCTCGCGATGATCGCGTTCCTGCTGCTGACCTGCCTCAGCTTCGCGCTGTTCGGCTTCATCATCGGCATCTGGGCCAAGAACTTCGAGCAACTGCAACTGGTGCCGCTTCTGATCGTCACGCCGCTCGTGTTCCTTGGCGGCTCGTTCTATTCGATTTCGATGCTGCCGCCCGCGTGGCAGACGGTGACGCTGTTCAACCCGGTGGTCTACCTGGTGTCCGGGTTCCGCTGGTCCTTCTTCGGCGTCGCGGACGTGGCGCTGGGCTGGTCGCTGCTGGCGATCCTGGCCTTCACCTGCCTTTGCCTGACCGCGATCTGGTGGATCTTCCGCACCGGCTGGCGGATCAAGACCTGACGCGCGCCGGGAGGGCTGTGTCCGGCGGGCAAAGGCCCCACAACGCGGCAATAAAGCAAAGCGGCGACCTTGTTGCACCGCCCCCTCGAAGCTACATGCCTTGGCATGAAACGCTGGCTTCCTTTCGTCAAATCGCAGCCCACCGTGGCCGTTGTCCGCCTGAACGGCATGATCGCATCCGGCAACCGCCGCGGCGCCCTGAACGACGCGGGCACCGCCCAAACGATCGAGCGCGCCTTTTCGCGCGGCAAGCCTGACGCGGTCGCGCTGGTCATCAACTCGCCGGGCGGCTCGCCGGTGCAAAGCTCGCTGATCGCGGCCCGCATCCGGCGGCTGGCGAAGGAAAAGGGCGTGAAGGTCTACGCCTTCACCGAAGACGTCGCTGCCTCGGGCGGCTACTGGCTGGCCTGCGCGGGGGACGAGATCTGGATCGACCCGTCGTCGGTGGTGGGCTCTATCGGCGTCATCTCGGCCAGCTTCGGCCTGCATGATTTCATCGCGCGCCACGGCGTCGAGCGTCGGGTGCACACCTCGGGCCGCTCGAAATCCATGCTCGATCCGTTCCGCCCGGAAAACCCGGACGACGTCGAACGGCTCAAGGGCTGGCAAGAGCAGATCCACGAGACCTTCATCGACTATGTGAAGGACCGGCGCGGCAGCCGGCTGGCGGAAGACCCCGACATGTTCACCGGCAACATCTGGATCGGCAAGAAGGCGGTCGAGGTCGGGCTGGCCGACGGCGTCGGACACGTGGTGCCGAAGATGAAGGAAATCTTCGGCGACAAGGTGAAGCTACAGGCCTATGGCCCGAAACGCGGACTGCTGTCGCGGTTCGGCATGACCATGGCCGAAGACGCCATCGCAGCGATCGAGGAGCGCGGCGCCTACGCGCGGTTCGGCCTGTGATCGTCAAGGTCGTCGTCCTTTTCCTTGTCGCCATGGGCGTGCTGGCGATGTTCGGCCGCCTGCGCTTTCCGGGCCAGAAATACCTGGCGAACAAGAAATGCCCCCGCTGCGGCCGCTACCGCATCGGCAAGGGCCCATGCGACTGCGGTCGGGGATAGGAACTTTTGGATTATCTGATCGCCGCTGCCGGCCTCGTCATACTGCTCGTGGCCGGCGACCTTCTGGTGCGGGGCGCCGTCAACCTTGCGCTTCGGCTTGGCATCCCCGCCCTGATCGTCAGCCTGACGGTGGTGGCCTTCGGCACCTCTGCACCGGAACTGGTGATCGCCGTCGGTTCGGTGCTGGACGGCGCGCCGGGGCTGGCGCTTGGCAACGTGGTCGGATCCAACACCGCGAACGTCCTGCTGGTTCTCGGTATCCCTGCCCTGATGACGGGACTTGCGACCGGCGCCCACGATACGCGCAAGTCCTACTGGATCATGTTGATCGCCTCGGTGCTGTTCATCATCCTCGCCTACATCCGCCCGCTGACCCGGCTGGACGGCCTGATCCTGCTGGGCGTCTTCGCGATTATCCTTGGCGAACAGATCATGTCGGCCCTGAAGCACCGCCGCGCGATGAAGAACGCCGCCGCCGCAGCGGCAGCCGCCGCCGAGGATGGGGCCGAAGAGGAAGCCCCCGAAGGCGCCGACCCGAACCTTGCGGGCTGGAAAGTCGGCCTGTTCCTTGTGCTGGGGCTTGCCGGCCTGCCGTTCGGCGCACAACTGCTTGTCGACAGTTCGATCAACATCGCGACGCGCTGGGGCGTCAGCGAGACCGTGATCGGTCTGACGTTGGTCGCGGTCGGCACCTCGCTTCCCGAACTCGCCACCACCGTCGCCGCCGCACTGCGCCGGCAGGCGGACGTGGCGCTGGGCAACGTGATCGGCTCGAACCTGTTCAACCTTCTGGTCATCATCGGCGTCGCCACGATGTTCGGCACGATCCCGGTGGACCCGTCCTTCGTGCGTTTCGACCTTTGGGTGATGCTGGGCGCAGGCATACTCATGGCGCCATTTGTGATCTGGCGGCTGGACATGGGCCGTATAACCGGTGCGGTGCTGACGGCGCTTTATGCCGTCTACGTCGTGATGATCCTCGTGATGAACTGAACCGGAGCCCTACATGCAGACCCGACACGCCCTAGTCACCGGAGCCGCGAAACGACTGGGCCGCGCCATGGCGCTGGCGCTGGCAGAGGACGGGTTCGACGTTGCGGTGCACTATGCCGGGTCCGCCGACGCGGCGCAGGACGTCGTGGATCAGATCAAGGCGATGGGCCGCCGCGCCGTCGCCCTGCAAGCCGACCTGACCGTCGAGGACGAAACGCAGGCGCTGCTGCCCCGCGCGGCCGAGGCGCTGGGCCCGATCACCCTGCTGGTCAACAACGCCTCGATCTTCGAATACGACTCGCTGAAGTCCGCGACGCGCGACAGCTGGGACCGGCACCTTGAATCGAACCTGCGCGCGCCCTTCGTGCTGACGCAGGCCCTGTTCGAACAGGCCCCCGACCCGTCGACCGACCAAATGGGCGAGCCCCGCGCCGAAGCTCTGGTGGTCAACATGATCGACCAGCGGGTCCGGAAGCTGACACCGCACTTCATGTCGTACACCATCGCCAAGATGGGCCTGTGGGCCTTCACGCAGACCGCAGCAATGGCCATGGCCTCGAAAGTACGGATCAACGCCATCGGTCCGGGCCCCACTTTGCAGGGTGCCAATCAACCAGAAGAACACTTCCGCAAACAGCGCGAGAACACCGTGCTGGAGCGCGGATCGAACCCCGAGGACATCGTCGGTGCCCTGCGTTACTTCCTGAATGCACCGGCGATTACGGGACAACTTCTGTGCGTCGACGGCGGACAGCACCTTGCGTGGAAGACGCCAGAGATCGACAAGGATCTGTGACCCTTTCAATGCCCACGCGTCCGGGCCCTCGAAACTTGTACACGGGGCCCGGCAATGTCATGAAATCGAAGCATTTTCTTAATAATTCAATAGCATTTACATTCTGTTCATAAATTTTTCCTTCAATAACAACACCTTGTAAATCTGAGTAAAAAACAGGCAGATCATCGAAACCGTATAAAAACAAAGAAAAAATCGCGCTGTCTCGGAGTTCTCTTCAGACTTATCCCCAGATTCCGTGGACACAATTCCCCTTGTTCTCGCCCGGCGGAGATTGCAGCCAGAGCCCAGAATCACGATCTTGAATCCATGACCGATCAGAGCAGCCAGACACCGGCGGAATCCAAGCCCACGGGCATCGCCGTCATCCAGTCCTACCTCAAGACCCTCGACGCCTCGCCGGGGGTTTACCGCATGCTCGATGCCAAGGGCGCGGTGTTGTACGTCGGCAAGGCGCGCAACCTAAAGGCGCGCGTTTCGAACTACGCACGCCCCGCCGGACACAGCCCCCGCATCTGGCGGATGATCCAGGCGACGGCCTCGATGATGTTTCTGACGACGCGGACAGAGACCGAGGCGTTGCTGCTTGAACAGAACCTGATCAAACAGCTGAAGCCGCGCTACAACGTGCTGCTGCGCGACGACAAATCCTTCCCGAACATCCTTGTCGCGAAGGACCATTCCTTCCCGCAGATCAAAAAGCACCGGGGCGCGAAGAAAGAGAAGGGCGCGTATTATGGCCCCTTCGCCAGCGCCGGCGCGGTGAACCGGACGCTGAACCAGTTGCAGAAGGTCTTCCTGCTGCGCAACTGCACCGACGCCACCTTCGACAGCCGCACCCGGCCCTGCCTGCTGTACCAGATCAAGCGCTGCAGCGCGCCCTGTGTCGGCTACATCGACGAAGAAGGCTATGGCGCACTGGTGTCGGACGCCGAACGCTTCCTGCAGGGCAAATCCACCAAGGTGCAGGCCGAACTGGCGGACGAGATGCAGAAAGCCTCGGACGCGATGGAGTTCGAACGCGCCGCCGCCCTGCGCGACCGGATCCGCGCGCTGACCCAGGTGCAGTCCAGCCAGGGCATCAACCCGCGCGGTGTGGCCGAGGCGGACGTGATCGCGCTGCACATGGAAAGCGGTCAGGCCTGCGTGCAGGTCTTTTTCATCCGCGCCAACCAGAACTGGGGCAACCGCGACTACTATCCCCGGCTGGGTGGCACCGAAAGCGCGGCCGAGGTGCTGCAGGCATTCATCGGCCAGTTCTACGACAACAAGGAACCGCCGCGTCAGCTGATCTTGTCGGACGATATCGAGGACAGCGACCTGATGGCCGAGGCGCTGGCCGAGAAGGCGGGCCGCAAGGTCGAGATCCTCGTGCCCCAGCGCGGCGAGAAGCAGGAACTGGTGGCCGGCGCCCTGCGCAACGCCCGCGAAAGCCTTGCCCGCAAGATGTCCGAGACCGCGACGCAGGCGAGACTGCTGACCGGGATCGCGGAAAGCTTCGGACTCGACAGCGCGCCGCAGCGGATCGAGGTCTACGACAACTCTCACATTCAGGGCACCAACGCGGTGGGTGCGATGATCGTCGCAGGCCCCGAGGGGCTGATGAAGAACCAGTATCGCAAGTTCAACATCAAGGGCGACGACCTGACCCCGGGCGACGACTTCGGCATGATGAAAGAGGTGCTGACCCGCCGGTTCAAGCGCCTGCTGAAGGAAGACCCCGACCGAGAGCGCGGCATGTGGCCGGACCTTCTGCTGATCGACGGCGGCGCCGGGCAGGTGTCTGCGGTGCACTCGATCATGGCCGAGATGGGGGTCGAGGACATCGCGATGGTCGGCGTCGCCAAGGGCGTCGACCGCGACGCGGGGAAAGAGGAATTCCACCGCATCGGCACCCGCCCCTTCGCCCTGCGCCACAACGATCCGGTGCTGTATTTCGTCCAGCGCCTTCGCGACGAGGCGCACCGCTTCGCCATCGGCACCCACCGCGCCAAGCGCGCCAAGTCGCAGATGGCCAACCCGCTGGACGAGGTGCCCGGCGTCGGCGCCACCCGCAAACGCGCGCTTCTGGCGCATTTCGGCTCTGCCAAGGCGGTCAGCCGCGCCAACCTGTCGGACCTGAAGGCTGTGGACGGCATCTCGGGCCAGTTGGCAGAAGCGATCTACGACTTCTTCCACGAGAAATCGTAGGCCCCGGCCTTCCCCGACACATCCGGCCGCCCGGACGCAAAGGCGCTTGGGCGTCTCTCCATGCGTCAGCCGCTGCAGCTTTCACCAATCGGTCAACTCAACGCCACCGGCCTGTTACCGATCCGCGCGACCGATGCGGCACTCGGACAAACTGGAGACACCGATGACCCTTGCCCCCCGCCTGATCGCGGCGCTGTTGGCGACTGCCGCCATGCCCGCCGCCGCCCTTGCCCAGCAGGAATACACCGCCACGCTCACCGAGCACGCGCAGCTGCCGGCGCAAACCTTCCTTGCCCCGCCGGCCGACGCGCCCGCCATGTTCAACGTCTCGGGCCGCTTCACCGGCGGCGACCGCGTCGAACAGCTGTACGGCATCTTCGACGAGACCACCGGCCTCGCCCGCCCGTTCCCCGGCCAGCCGCTGCAGGGCTTTTCGGGCATTCGCAGCCTTGGCGACGACCGCTTCCTCGTGCTGACCGACAACGGCTTCGGCAACAAGATGAACTCGGCCGACGTGCTGCTGATGTTCAACACGATGCATGTCGAGTGGGATTCGGGCCGCGTGATGCCGGAACAGACCGTCTGGCTGTCCGACCCCGACCGCGTCGTGCCGTTTCCGATCGTCAACGAAGCGACCGAAAGCCGCTATCTGACCGGCGCCGATTTCGACATCGAGTCGATCCAGCCCATTGGCGACCACTACTGGATCGGTGATGAGTTCGGCCCCTGGCTGATCGAGACCGACGCCGAGGGCCGCGTCCTGCAGGTCATCGCGACCGAGCCGGACGGCACGCTTTACCGCGCGCCCGACAACGCCTTCGTCGCCGCGCCCAACGCGGGCGGCGACCTGCCCGACAACGTCATCTCGATGCGTTCCGGCGGCTATGAAGGGATGGCGCTGTCGGAAGACGGAAAGACCCTGTACCCGCTGCTGGAAAAGCCGGTGTGGAATGCAAAGACCAGCGCGCCGATGGAAGTCTCGGGCAAGCCCGTCCTGTCGATGTTCGAGTTCGACACCTATGCGAACGCATGGGCGAACACCGTCCGCTACTACCCGCTTGAAGACGCGGGCCACGCTATCGGTGATTTCAACATCATCGACGGCACCCGCGCCCTGATCATCGAGCGTGACAGCGGCCAGGGCGGCGACTGGGCCAGCACTCCGGCGCTGTTCAAACGCATCTACCTCGTCGACCTCGACCGCACCGACGAGAACGGTGTCCTCGAAAAGATCGCCTACATCGACCTGATGAACATCGCCGACCCGAACGGCGTCGCTCCGCGCGGCACGGTGGACGGCGTGTTCACTTTCCCCTTTGTCACCATCGAAGACGTCGACCGCGTCGACGAGACTCACATCGTGGTCGCGAACGACAACAACTACCCGTTCTCGGTGGGCCGCGAAGAGGGCCGCGCCGATGACAACGAGTTCATCCTGCTGGAAGTGGCCGACTTCCTGAACGCGGAATAAACCGACGGATGCAAAGGACGGCCCCGGCCACCCGCCGGGGCCGTTCATTTTTCCGCCGGGTGCGGCGACGCTGACACCTTTCCAGCACCCCCTCGACGGGCTAGGTAAGTCGGCATGGCATGGACGATCCCAAATATCCTGACCGTGCTCCGGCTGCTGGCAGCGCCGGGCGTCGCGATCATGTTCCTGTACTTCGTGCGCCCCTGGGCCGATTGGTTCGCGATGCTGCTGTTCATCAGCGCCGCCGTGACCGACTGGTTCGATGGATATCTCGCGCGCCTGTGGAAGCAGGAAAGCCGCTTCGGCGCGATGCTGGACCCGATCGCCGACAAGGCGATGGTGGTGATCGCGCTTCTGGTGATCACCGGCTTCTCCGGCATGGACCCGTGGATCCTGCTGCCCGCCACCATGATCCTGTTCCGCGAGGTCTTCGTGTCCGGCCTGCGCGAATTCCTCGGTGCGCATGCGTCGACACTGAAGGTCACCAAGCTCGCGAAATGGAAGACCATGGCGCAGATGGTCGCCATCGCGGTGCTGTTCGCCAAGGGCATCTTCGAACACAACATGATCGCCCGCACCGTCGGCATGGACCGCGAAACCGTGGACGGCATCATGTCCGGCGCGATCCCCGACGTGGTCGGCCTGCAATGGAACGTGGCCGCCGCGTGGTACAGCTGGTGGGGCGGCGTCGTGCTGCTGTGGATCGCTGCGGTCCTGACCCTGCTCACCGGCTGGGACTACTTCCGCAAGTCGCTGCCCTTCTTCCGCGAGGACACCGCGAAATGATCGACGTCCTGTATTTCGCATGGGTGCGCGAGCGCATCGGCCTGCCGAAGGAAAAGGTCGAGACCTCCGCCGAAACCGTCGCCGGCCTTGTCGAGGAACTGAAAGCGCGCGAGGCGCGCTACGAGGCCGCCTTCGCCGATGTCTCCGCCCTGCGCGTCGCGCTGGATCAGGAGCTGTCGGATTTCGACGCCCCGCTCGCCGGGGTGCGCGAAGTCGCCTTCTTCCCGCCGATGACCGGGGGCTGACGTGACCGTCCGGGTACAGACCGACCCCTTCGACCTTGGCGCCGAGCTTGCCGGTTTCGCCGCCGGGCGCACCGACATCGGCGCGCAGGTCAGCTTTACCGGTCTTGTCCGCGACGACGGCGGCCTGCGCCACATGGAGATCGAACACTATCCCGGCATGACCGAGAAGGCGATCGCCGGGATCGAGGATCAGGCCATCGCGCGCTGGGACCTGAAGGCCTCGCTGGTGATCCACCGCCACGGCGTACTGGCTCCCGGCGAACAGATCATGATGGTCGCCACCGCCGCCGGCCACCGCGTCGCCGCCTTCGAGGCCGCAGAGTTCCTTATGGACTACCTGAAATCCCGCGCCCCGTTCTGGAAGCGCGAAGTCACCGCCGACGGGGCCGAATGGGTCGCCGCCAAGGACGAGGACGAGACCGCGCTGAACCGCTGGTAAGACCGCCCCGCGCCTTCTTCTCTTTCGAAATACCTCGGGGGAGTCACCGAAGGTGACGGGGGCAGCGCCCCCTTGCACCGCCCGCCATGGGACCGGCATCAGATTTATTTTCTGCTCCGCCCAAGGATTGACCCCCGGCCCGCGTCCAACCAAACGTGATGCGCATGGAAACCGCAGACAGCGACCTTGCCCGCGCCGCCGCCGGTGGCGACCGAGACGCGTTCTCGGCCCTGCTCGCGCGGCATTACGACGGGCTGTTCCGTGTCTGCTTCCGATTGACCGGCAGCCGCCCCATGGCCGAGGACCTGACGCAGGACATCTGCCTTGCCCTGCCGACGAAGCTGCGGGGTTTCCGCGCCGAGGCGAAGTTCTCCACGTGGCTTTACCGCGTCGCGGTGAACGCGGCGCATGACGCCCGCCGCCGCGCCGCGACCCGGGCGAAGGCCGCCGACGGCTGGGGCGACTGGGAAGTCGCGCGGCGCGCCACCGACGCCGAGACGGCAGAGGGGCTCGACTGGCTGCAGGCGGCGATGCGCGCCCTGCCCGAGGATCTGCGCGACACCGCCGCGCTGACCATGGGGGACGAGATGACACATGCCGAGGCCGCCGAGGCGCTGGGCATATCCGAGGGGACCGTCAGCTGGCGGCTCTCGGAAATCCGCAAGCGCCTGAAGGCGATGCGGGATGAGGAACTGAGTGCATGACTGACCCGCTCGACGATCTGAAACGCGCCTTCGAGGCCGCGACCCCCGCCCCCGAGGCGGAGAAAAAGGCGCGCGATCTGGCCCGCGCGCAAGAAATTTTCGACCGCGCCCAAGGATCGGCCGATGCCGCGCGTCCTACTCCTGACCGTCCGCAAAGGGCGGGGATATTTGCAGGAGTTCGATACATGCTGACCGCTTTGACATCCCGGGCCGGACTGACGGCCACCACCGCCATCGTCGCCGTGGGCGTGGTGGCGCTTATTCCGGTTCTGCGCGACGGCCCCGGACTGCGCGGCCTGACCCAGCCGGAACTCGCGCCAGAGCCCGTGGTCGAGATGCGCACCGAATCCGATGACATGGCTGCCGCCGATGCGCCGATGGAAGAAGCCGAAGCCATAGCCCCGGCGCCGGAAATCATGGTCGAGCCCGCCCTGCGCAGCGCCCCGCCGCCCGCCCCGTCGCCCGCCCCGTCGGTCGTGATGGACGGTGCCGGCAGCGGCGCGCTCGTGGGTGGCATCGTGGCCCCCGCGCCCTATCCCGCCCCCGCCGACGCGCTGGTGCCGCCGCAGACGGATACCGAGACCTTCGCCAACGAGGACTCGAACCCGGTCAAGGTGGTGGGCGAAGAGCCCGTCTCGACCTTCTCGATCGACGTCGACACCGCCAGCTATTCGGTGATCCGCAATTCGCTGATGAACGGCCAGCTTCCGCCCGCCGATGCGGTGCGGATCGAAGAGATGGTGAACTATTTCACCTACGACTATCCGGTCCCCGGCCCGGACGGCGGCGCGTTCAGCCCGACCGTGACCATCGCCGAGACGCCGTGGAACCCGGACACCCAACTGATGACCATCGGCCTTCAGGGCCAGCTTCCCGCGGTCGAGGACCGGCCGCCGCTGAACCTCGTCTTCCTGATCGACACCTCCGGATCGATGCAGGACCCCGACAAGCTGCCGCTGCTGAAGCAAAGCTTCCGCCTGATGCTGGGCGAACTCCGCCCCGAGGACCAGGTGGCCATCGTCACCTATGCGGGCTCTGCGGGTCTGGCGCTGGAAGCGACGCCGGCCTCCGAGCGCGACACGATCCTCGCCGCGCTCGACCGGCTCGAGGCGGGCGGCTCGACCGCCGGGCAGGCCGGTCTGGAACAGGCCTATTCGGTCGCCGAGGCGATGGCCGAGGACGGCGACGTCAGCCGCGTGATCCTTGCCACCGACGGCGACTTCAACGTCGGCCTCAGCGACCCGGATGCGCTGGAGGATTACATCGCGGACAAGCGCGACAGCGGCACCTACCTGTCGGTGCTGGGCTTCGGTCGCGGCAACCTGCAGGACGCGACGATGCAGGCGCTGGCCCAGACCGGCAACGGCACCGCCGCCTATATCGACACGCTGAACGAGGCGCAGAAGGTGCTTGTCGACCAGTTGACCGGCGCGCTGTTCCCGATCGCCGACGACGTGAAGATCCAGGTCGAGTTCAATCCCTTGCAGATCGCCGAGTACCGGCTGATCGGCTACGAGACCCGCGCCCTGCGGCGCGAGGACTTCAACAACGACAAGGTCGACGCGGGCGAGATCGGCGCGGGCCACGCGGTCACGGCGATCTACGAGATCACGCCGGTCGGCTCGCCTGCGGTGCTGAACGACCCGCTGCGCTATGCGGGCGACGACACCTCTACGGCGACTGGTGACAGCGACGAACTGGCCTTCCTGCGGGTGCGCTACAAAGAGCCGGGCGAAGCGGCCTCGACCCTGATCGAGGTGCCGGTGACCGAAGGCATGGCAAGCGCCAGCCAGGAAGCCAGCTGGGCCGCCGCCATCGCCGGGTTCGGCCAGTTGCTGCGCGACGGACGTTACGTCGGCGACTGGGGCTGGGACGATGCCATCGCGCTGGCCAACTCGGCGCAGGGCGACGACCCCTTCGGCTATCGCCGCGAAGCGATCAACCTGATGCGGCTTGCGGAAAGCCTTTCGCAATAGGCCTCTGCTTGCGGGGGCCGTCCTGAAACTGTCTCTCCCCTGGCCCCTGCCGGCCCCCTTTCCGTCGTCCCGGGAAGGGGGCCACGATCAATTGAAGGTCAGGTATTCCACCAGTTGATGGGATCGGGAGGCCGCGCTTACATGCGTCGCCATGCCGAAACCTAAGACTGATCATTTCGCAGCCATCGCCGATATCCACGGCAACGCCGACGCCCTGTCGGCGGTGCTGGCCGATATCGACGCGCGCGGCATCGGCACGGTCGTGAACCTCGGCGACCACTTCAGCGGCCCGCTTGCCGCGGCAGAAACGGCCGAGATCCTTCTGTCGCGTCCGATGCTGTCGGTGCGGGGCAACCACGACCGCTATCTGATCGAACATCCCCCGCACCAGATGCACCGCTCGGACGCCGTAGCCTATCGCCAGTTGCAGCCGCAGCACCTCGATTGGCTACGGTCTCTTCCGCCGACGGCCGCGATGGGGGCCGGGACTGGGGACGGGATCCTGCTGTGTCACGCGACGCCGCAGGACGACCAGACCTACTGGCTGGACGAGGTGCGCCCCGACGGAAGCACCGGGCCCCGCCCGCTGGACGGCATCCGCACATTGGCTGGCAGCACGGACGCGCGGTTGATCCTGTGCGGCCATACCCACCTGCCCCGCGTCGTGACCCTTCCCGGCGGGCCGCAGATCGTGAATCCGGGCAGCGTTGGCCTGCCCGCCTATGACGACGACACCCCGGTCGCGCATGTGATGCAGACCGGAACCCCCGACGCCAGCTATGCCGAACTTGTCAGATGCGGCGACCGCTGGAGCGTCACGATTCATTCCGTTCCCTACGAATCCGCGCGCATGGCCGCGCTGGCCCGTGATGAAAATCGCGAGGACTGGGCGACGGCACTGGAAACGGGATGGCTTGCAGTCTAACGTCTGAGTTGTTGACGCAAGCTTTATATCCTTCAGGACAAATGACAGAACAAATGAGCCAGAAAGACTTAGCAAAGCGTTTCCGCGACTTCGTCGCATGCGTCAACGCGAAAGACTGGACATCCCTTGGTCAGCACCTTCACGAATCCATCCTTTACAACGGACGCCTGCACAGCATTGCGGAAATGCAGGCGAAGTTCCTTGAAAGGCTGGAACTTGTTCCGGACCTGAAATACGAGATTGACTTCATGGTCAGCGAGCCGCCGATGATCGCGGTTCGGTTGTGCTTCAACTGCACGCCCTGCGGCAAGATCTACGGGCTGCCGGTGAATGGCCGCCGGGTCCTGTTCAGCGCCAATGCCTTCTACAGCTATGACCAGGGGCGTATCTCGCGCGGCTGGTCGACGGTGGACGTCCACGCGATCGCATCGCAGCTTCAGCTACACTAGGCCCTCGCCCAACGAAAAAGGGACGCGCCCCGAAAGGCACGCCCCTCTCCACACGAAAGCGGTTGGGTCAGCTTAGTTGACGGCGACCTGCTCTGCCTCGACCGCGTTACCATCCACGGTCTTGGACGACGCGATCTCGATCCGGCGCGGTTTCAGCGCCTCGGGCACTTCGCGGACCAGATCGATGTGCAGCATGCCGTTCTCATGCACGGCGCCGTTCACCCGGATGTGGTCGGCAAGCTGGAACTTGCGCTCGAACGCGCGGGTCGCGATGCCACGGTGCAGGTAGGTGCGGCCGGTGGCCTCGTCATTTTTCTTCGCCGAAACGATCAGCGCGTTCTCGCGAACCTCGACCGACAGCTCCTCGTCGGTGAAGCCGGCGACGGCAAGCGAGATGCGGTACGCATCGTCAGCGGTTTTCTCGATATTGTAGGGCGGGTAGCCGGGCTGGGCCATGTCGTTGGTCAGAACCCGGTCCATCAGGTCGGCAATGCGGTCAAAGCCAACGGTTGCACGATAAAGCGGTGCAAGATCGAAGTTACGCATGGGTCATCCTCCATTGAGCGATAACTATATGTCAGCGGCCCTCCCGACGGGACGGACCAGTCTGCCGGCCCCTTTTGGGCATCCGGCAAAGGACATGTGGGAAGCGCAAAACCGCATTTCAAGGGCCCGAGGAAAGCCGCCAAGCCTTTGATCAGAAACGACAGTCACAGGGGAAGGACGTGGCGCGCGGCGGTTTCCGTAAGGGACGCCCGACCAGACCGGACCCGCAACGGAAGCCCCCCGGTCCGGTCGGTTCGGCTCAGGGCCGGACGAACTTGGCCCCCGTGCCCGTATCCGTGCCCACCCGGATACGGCGGGCCGAGAAGTCGGGCTCCGGCCAGACACCCTCGCCGCTGGCAAGCTGGCGTTTCAACTGCGCGACCAGCGCCGGCAATTCCATTCCGTAGGCAACCGCCTGCCCCCCGATCCGCGACCCGGACGAGATCAGCGAAACGATCCGTCCCCGGTTGCCGACGCGCTCGAACACCGGAGCGCCCGAGGCCCCGAAGGTCACGTCGCAATCGAAGGCCATCAGCCCGGTCTGCCGCCACAGCATCCGGCAGGTCGCCTGTCGCGACAGCGCGTCATCGCGCCCGCGCGCATAGGACACGACGCTCACCTCGCCCCTCGGGCCAGACGGTGTGTCGACAAGGAAGGGCGCGGCCACCGCAGCGGGGATCGGGGTGGCCAGCTTCACCAGCGCGGCGTCATAGGCGATACGGCGCGCCGTCGGATCGCGCGGATCGTATTCCGGCAGCACGACCGTGCTTTCGGCCACCGCCTCGGCCACCATCACCCCGTCCCTCAGTCCGGCCTTGAACACCATGTCCGACCGCCGCGTGCCGTCGCGCTCCATGACGCAATGCGCCGCCGTCAGCACGAGGTCCGGCGCGATCAGGACGCCGGTGCAGTATCCGTCGCCCAGTTGCAGCTTGCCGACCGCCTCGTAGCCGAACAGGTCGTCGCGTTCGGTCAAGCGGATCAGGCCACTGTTCTGCGCGAAGGCGCCGGTCCCGCAAAGAACCAGCGCCGTAGCAATCGCGATCTTTCGCAGCAGGATCATGGTCGGACGAACTTCGCTCCGGTGTCGTTGCGGGTTTCGGTCAGGGTCAGGCGGCGCACCACCGGCTCGGCGTTGCCGAACACACCGTCGCCGGCACCGCGCATCGCCATCAGTTCGGACAGCGGCGCCTGCAGGTTCATGCCCAGCGCCACCTTCTGGCCGCTCATCTCGGCTTTGGAAGACACGACCGACACGATTTGCGGCACGCCATTGCGCAGCACGAAGACCGGCGATCCGGACGAGCCGAAATCGATGTCGCAACTCAGGATCAGCGAGGCGCCCTGCTCGCCCAGTACATTGCAGACTTCTTGCAGCGAGGGGCTGTCGGCGCGGTCGTAGGCGTAGCTGACGATGCCGACCTCTTCGCCGGTGTGCGGCGAGGCGTTGGTGTCGAAAGGGGTGACCGTGGTGTTGCGGATCGGCTGGTCGAGTTCAAGCAGCGCAAGGTCATGCGCCACGCGGGCCACGAAATCCTCGCCGGCGGGGTTGAACGAGGGGTGCACGAAGGACCGGCTTACACCGCGATAGGCCGAGGCGCGGCCACCGCGCCAGTCGGCGAGAAATTCAACGTTGGCGTCGGGAATGCGGCGGCCCGTCTTGCCGTCGTACATGCAGTGCGCGGCGGTCAGAACCAGATCCGGCGCGATCAGCGCCCCGGTGCAAAAGCTGCCGTCGGCAAAGTTCAGGCGGCCCACGCCGCTCCAGCCGCGGCTGTCGTCGCCGGTCAGCAGAGTGCGCAGTTCGGATTCGGTTCCGGCCCGAAGATCGTTGCCCCAGATGGCCAGAAGGATCAGAAAGATAAGTCCGCGTTTCATTGGGCTTCCCCTTGCTCGTTAAGCTAAGGGGTAAGCGCCGCAGGGGGCCGTTTTCGGACTCGATTAGGTCGATGTGGTGAACAATGATGGCGGTTTCGGGCCACCTGTTGCCCAGTCCAGCAGCTCCACCGTGTGAACGACCGGGACCTCGGTGCCGGACCCGATCTGCATCATGCAGCCGATGTTCCCGGCGGCGATGAGATTCGGTTTCTTCGCCTCGAGGGTCTTTATTTTACGGGATTTCAGTTTCCCCGAGATCTCGGGCTGCATCAGGTTGTAGGTCCCGGCGCTGCCGCAGCACAGGTGCGGATCGGCGGGCTCGACGACCTCGAATCCGGCTTTTCGCAGCAATTCCTTCGGCGCGCCCGTCACTTTCTGGCCATGTTGCAGGGAACAGGCGGCGTGATAGGCGACCCGAAGGTCCTTGGGTGCGCCCTCGGGAATCCCGATGCGCATCAGCAGTTCGGTGATGTCGGTTGCAAGCTCGGACACCCGCGCCGCGTCGGCGGCAATGCCGGCGTCATTGCGGAACATGTGGCCGTAATCCTTGACCGTCGTGCCGCAGCCCGAGGTGTTGATCACGATGGCGTCCAATCCGGCGCTTCGGTCCTCGGCCATCCATGCACCGATATTGGCGGCCGCCGCCGCGTGGCTTTCATCCTCGCGGCCCATGTGATGCACCAGCGCGCCGCAGCAGCCCATGCCCTTGGCCACCACGACCTCGCAGCCCAGCCGGGTCAGCAGCCGGATCGTGGCGTCGTTGATGTCGGTGTTCAGGGCCTTCTGCGCACAGCCGGTCATCAGCGCCACGCGAAGCTTCTTCGGCCCTGTCGAGGCAAAGCTCTGCGGGTCGTCGTTGCGGCTGACCGGCGGTACCTGCTTCGGCGCCATCTCCAGCATCGCCCGCAGTCGCGGGTCGGGCAGAAGCCCCCGGAAGGGCCGTCCGATCTTGGCGCCCAGCAGCGCCAGCCGGAACCGCCCCGGATAGGGAAGCACCCGGCTAAGCACCCAGCGCAGCGCGCGGTCGCGCCACGGACGGCGATAGGTCTGCTCGATATAGGCGCGGGCGTGATCGACGAGATGCATGTAGTGCACGCCCGAAGGGCAGGTCGTCATGCAGGCAAGGCAGGACAGGCAGCGGTCGATGTGCTTGACGGTCTTCTCGTCGGCGGGCCGCCCGCTTTCAAGCATGTCCTTGATCAGGTAGATCCGCCCGCGCGGGCTGTCGAGTTCGTCACCCAGCACCTGATACGTCGGACAGGTCGCGGTGCAGAAGCCACAATGCACGCAGGCCCGCAGGATCTCGTTCGCGCGCGCGGTGCCCGGATCTTTCAGCTGATCTTCGGTAAAGGTCGTCTGCATCTTCCCATTCCGTCTGTCCGCACAGCCCGTCCCGGCTCAACGCCGGCGTCGAGCCGAATTCTATGTCTCGAACGGGGGCGCGGTCGCGCTCACCCCATCAATCCCGGGTTCAGTATCCCGCGCGGATCGAACCGCTGCCGCAGTCCTGCGGTGATCGCGGCCAGCGGCGCGGGCTCCGGCTGGAACACCGGCACCTCGGCTCGCTCTGCCTGCGTCGCGCGCACCAGCGTCGCGTGACCGCCCAGCGCCGCCACCTCGCGCCGCACCGTGTCCGCCGAAGCAGAGCCCATCGACAGCCAAACCAGCCCGCCGCCCCAATCGAACACCGCCTCGTGCGGCACACCCGCCGTTTCCAGCGCCGCCGACAGGACAGGCCCGTCCGTCGGCTTTACCGACACTCGCCACACCGCACCGTCGTGGCCCGCAAAAGCAGTCACGTCGCGCACATCGCGCCACAAAGTGGCGCTCGCCTCGCCTTCGACCGTCTCGAACCCCGGCAGCAAGTCCGCCAGACGCCCGGCGCGATAGGTGACAGAACCCGAAAGCCCCTCGACCCGCACCAGCGTTCGTCCGCCCCCGACATGCGCGGCGCCGCTAACATCGAACGGAGACCCCAGCGCCCGGCACAAGGCGGCCACGCCGTCTTTCGCCGACAGCCCCTCGGCCACCAGCGTCGCCTCGGTCTCGGGGCGGGCCAGCACCTTGAAGGACAGCTCGGTCAGAACGCCCAGCGTGCCCCAGCTTCCCGCCATCAGTTTCACGAGATCGTAGCCGGTGACGTTCTTCATCACCCTGCCGCCGTTCTTCACAACGGTGCCGGACCCATCGACGAACCGCACACCCAGAAGGAAGTCCCGGCACGCCCCGCCCTGCACCCTGCGCGGGCCCGAGACGTTGGCGGCGACCACACCGCCAATCGTCGGCGCGCCCGTGGTGCCCAGCAACGGGCGGTGATCCATCGGTTCGAACGGCAGGCGCTGGTTCTCGGCGGCCAGAACCGACTCGAGCTCCGCAAGCGGCGTGCCCGCCCGAACCACCACCGTCAGGGCGCCGGGTTCGTACAGGTCGATCCCGGATAGTCCCGCGACCGACAGCGCCGTGCCGACCACGGGCCGTCCAATGTCGCGGGTGCTGCCGCCGACCACGCGCAGGGGGCCGGTGGCGGATGTGACCGCCTCTGCCAGATCCGCTTCGGTCGCGGGCTGCAACATGCCTGTCCCCTCCTCCGGGATACGCGTGGTGGTTCGATGTGCCACACCCCTTTGGGGCGGGCAATGGTCATGGGATGTCAGGCGGCCCGTCGCGGGGCGCTGACGGTCAGCGGGAACACCTTCGCCGGGTTCAGCAGCCACGCGGGGTCGAACACATCCTTCACCCGCATCTGCGCTTCCAGATCGTCGGGCGCATATTGCACACCCATCAGGTCTCGCTTCTCGATGCCCACACCATGCTCGCCGGTCAGGCAGCCACCCACCTCGACGCAAAGCCGCAGGATGTCGGCGCCCAATGCCTCGCACTTTTCCAGCTCGCCCGGCTGGTTGGCGTTGAACAGGATCAGCGGGTGCATGTTGCCGTCGCCCGCGTGGAACACGTTGGCGACCTCCAGCCCGTATTCCGCCGACATCTCGCCTATGCGGTGCAGGACATGCGGCAGCTTGTCGACCGGGATCGTGCCGTCGAGACACATGTAGTCGTTGATCTGCCCCATCGCCCCGAAGGCCGACTTGCGGCCCAGCCAGATACGCGCGCTTTCGTCCGCCGACTGGCTTTCGCGGATCGCGACCGGATCGTACTTGCGGGCGATTTGAAGGATCACGCCAAGCTGCGCGGCGATTTCGTCGTCCGAGCCCTCGACCTCGACGATCAACAGCGCCTCACAATCGGGATAGCCCGCATGAGCGAAATCCTCGGTGGCGCGGATACAGGGGCGGTCCATGAACTCGATGGCGACTGGCAGGATGCCGGCGCGGATGATGTCCGATACCACCTGCCCCGCCACTTCCGAACTGTCATAGCCCATCAGCACGGGCCGCGCGCCCTCGGGCTTGCGCAGGATCCGCAGCGTGGCCTCGGTCACCACCGCCAACTGCCCCTCTGACCCGCAGATTACGCCCAGCAGGTCCAGCCCGCCCGCGTCCAGATGCGCGCCGCCGATCTCGATCACGGTGCCGTCCATCAACACCGCCGTCACGCCCATCAGGTTGTTCGTCGTCACCCCGTACTTCAGGCAATGCGCCCCGCCCGAGTTCATCGCGATATTCCCGGCAATGGCGCAGGCAAGTTGCGACGACGGGTCGGGCGCGTAGAAGAAGTCGCCCTCTTCCACGGCACCCGAGACGCTCAGGTTGGTGCGGCCCGTCTGCACCCGGATGAACCGGTTGTCATAGTCGGTCTCCAGCACCTCGTTCAGCCGCGCCACGCCAAGGATCACGCTGTCAGCCGTCGGCAACGCGCCGCCCGCAAGCGACGTGCCCGACCCGCGCGGCACCACCGGAACGCCTTCCTCGTGGCAGACCTTCAGCACCGCCGAGACCTCGTCGGTCGACGACGGCAGCACGGCGGCCAGCGGCGGACAGCGGTAGGCCGTCAGCGCGTCGCACTCGTAGGCGCGCACCTCGTGCTCTTCGAAGATCACCGCGTCTTCCGGCAGCACCGCCAGCAGGCGGTCGACCACGCGGGCTTTCTTCGCAAGGATGTCTGCGCGCGGCTGTGGCATCTCCATGACGGAACCCTCCCTTGGGATGACCTCCGGGATACTCTCCCTGCGGCAAGTCTGGCAAGGGACACAGCCGCGCGGTAGGTTCGCGGCATGACCCTTACCGATCGCCTTCAGTTTTTCACCCTGCTCGACGCCGCCGCCGTCTTCCTGATCCTGATCGCGTGGTACGGCGTGGCGTGGGCGATCGAGAAACCGCCCGCCGGACGCCCTTCGACCGCGATCCTGATGGAACGATATCGGCAGATCTGGCTGCAAAACTACATCACCCGCGCGCCGCGTGTGTTCGACTCGATGGTCATGGGCAACCTGCGGCAGGGCGCCAGCTTCTTCGCCTCGACCTGCCTGATCGCCATCGGGGGCGGCATGGCGCTGATCGGCAACCGAGAGCAACTGCTGGGCATCGCCGAAGACTTGTCGCTGGAAGATGCGCCCGACATCATCTGGGACGCGAAGATCCTGCTGATGCTGCTGTTCCTCGCCAACGCCCTGTTCAAGTTCATCTGGTCTTACCGGCTGTTCGGCTATTGCCTGATCGTGATGGGCGCCGCCCCCAACGACGAGGGCAAGGCCGCCTATCACCGCGCGGAACAGGCCGCCCACATCGCCAACTCTGCCGCCCGCAGTTTCAATCGCGGCCTGCGCGCGGTTTATTTCGCGCTTGGCGCCGCCGCATGGCTTCTGGGCCCCGAAGCGCTGATCGGCGCGACCGTTCTTACGGTGGCTATGCTGCTGCGGCGCGAGTTCGCCTCGCAATCCCGCCGCGTGCTGATGGAGGACTCGCCCACATGAAACGCCTTCTATTGCCGCTGATGCTGCTGGCCGCGTCGCCGGCCCTTGCCGACGATCCGGTGGTCGAGGATGTGACGCTACGCGCGTCGGGTTCGACCTGGACCGTTTCCGTGACCCTGTCGCACCCCGACACCGGCTGGGATCACTACGCCGACGGCTGGGAGGTTCTGGCGCCCGACGGAACGCGGCTCGGGTTCCGCAAGCTTCTGCATCCGCATGTCGATGAACAACCGTTCACACGCTCGTTGTCGGGCGTCACAATTCCCGATGGCATCGACCATGTGCTGATACGGCCCCGCTGTTCGGTCGACGGCTGGGCCGCCGAGACCTTCAGGAAGGACCTGGACCGCTGAAAAAAGCGGCCCAGGTCCGGAGGGGGGGGTCTTACGGCCATTGGGGATGACCGTTTCGAAGCAGGCGTCACGGGGATGACGCCCTTGGTAAAGGCCTCTTCTGCGGGGGCCTTTCTCTAGGATGCCAGGGGCATCTTTCCGTACGCGCGGTGCCGCTGCACCAGCCGTTCCTGCCGATGCCCTTCGGGCACGGGCCGCGCGGTGCGCGAGGCCGGGGCGGCCAGCTCGAACATCTCGGGGAAGACGTCCATAAGCTCTGCCACCTGCTCTGCCGACATATCGGCGGTGATGCTGGGGGTGGCAGGCACGCTCTCGACCGGGGCGTGCTGCGCGAAAATCAGTTCATGGCGGTCGAACATCAGGTGAAAGTACTGCACCTCGGCGACCTCGTGCGCGATCTCGATGCCCGGAAGCTCCAGCAACCGCCACGCGGGCACCAGCACCTCTTCGGTGCCGAACATGCTGCGGGCGATGCTTGACGACAGCATCACGCGGTGCTCGGGCGAGACGACCAGGGCGCTGGCCGGCGTCCCGTCGCCCAACGCGCCCGCATTGATGCGCACCGGGCGTTTCGCCGGATCGGAAAGGTCTTTCGCGCCACAGCGGCGCGAGCCGACCCAGCGCAGCGGCTGCACGCCGCGATCCATCGTGACGACCAAGTCGCCCGCTTTCAGCGTCTCGACCGCGCGGTCGCCGGTGGGCGTCAGAACACGCGTGCCGGCGGCAAGGCAGACCGGGGCGGGCATCGGCTCGGGCCCCGTGGTCGGGTCAAGCTGAAGGTCGGCGATATCGGCCGCGATCATGTCGGCCTCTGCCTGCTCGACATCCTCGATCACGCAACGAACCTCCTGCCCTACCGCCGAGGCAGACCGAAGGACGCCAGCGCCATTAGCCGGATCGAAGGCGAATTCCAGATTGCGGCGGCCGACAAAGACGACCTGATGAACCGAGGGCAGCCCGAACGCTTCGAACACCATCGCGGGCAGTCCGGGGACCGTCGCGGGGTCATAGCTGAAGTTCGAGTCCTCGTCGCCCGAGAACGAGACCATCGCATGCGCCAGAAGCGGCCGGTCCGTGGACACCTCGCCGCTTTCCAGCGCGATGTTCGACCCGCCCGACACGGCATAGGTGACACCGGACAGCGTGCCGCCATCCAGCAACCCGTGATCCATCGACAGACAGGCTCCGTGAGTGGCAGCGAATGTCGGATGGGCACCGGGCTTCGCACCGGACACGGCACGTATCTCGACCTGGACACCATCGATTGTCAGCTTGTGCGAACCGAGGGCGGTGATGACGATCACATCCCCGTCCGACGCACGTTTCCGATCTATCCTATGGTCCCGGGACCCGAGATCGACATTAATCGTAACCATTTAACCGCGCTCCCCTGAACAAACTGCGGGATTTGCAAAACCGACTACTTGGTCTTCTTCGAACGTTCGCCTTAAGAGCATTAGAACGCGGCGGCCTCGGCGCTAGCCATGGGTTTCGGGAAATTGGCATCGAATCCGGCCAATTGGGGTCGAAACACGCATTGGGCGAGCTTCAAAGAAGACCGGATCCGATTTTTGTCCACAGGCAATCAACAAATTGGCCTGATTAATTATTCATTAAGGTGCCTGCCAGACGAATCAATTTAATTGCATTTTCAATTACCGTTTACACATCAACAATTTATGGAAGGACTGATGTCGCCGTTCGATTAACGAATTAATCTATTGTCAATACTTTTGACGCAAGCCCCAATCTTCCGCCCGCGCCCGAAACAACCGCAAGGGCATCGCCTGGACGATGCCCCTGCAGCACGTCAAGGTTGCGCTTCGGACGCGCTATCCAGATCCTCGCCCGCCGCGTCTTCCTTGACGGGCCGGATCCAGAACTCCGGCATTGCCGCCATCCGGCAGCGGTCGTCGATCTCTATCGTCGGGTCGTTGATGAAGGCCACGCTCATATCCACCACGCAGGGCTGATAGATGATCGCGCCATGCCCCGCTTCCGGGATGATGATCGACTGGCCGTTGGTCAAAGGCTCTACCGCAACCTCGGCCCAGCTGGCCGCCGTCTGGATATCCCAGCCCGATCCAATCGACAGGGTGGGAATGTCGCTGACGATCGGATCGTGGAACCCGTCGCGCGGCGCGGGTTCGAACGTCGCGCACATCTCGTAGAACCGCCCCATCTCGGCCAGCCAGATTTCAGTGATGGCGGGAAAGTTCAGCCCGGCAGACACCTCCTTGTAGCCGTCGATCGAGTTGTAGGGGACATCCTCCTGACAGGCATATATCCCAAGGTGGACGTTCTTCAGATACTCGTGCTCGGGCCGGTCGGCCGCGAAAGCGATCACCCGGAACACCTGCGCCAGTTCAGCCTCGTTCATCGCTTCGATCAGCGCCCGCAAGCGGACATCGTCATCGAAGTGGCGCGTGACGAACTCCAGCAGACGCGCCTTGTCGCCCGCCCCCGTCTGCAACGCCAGATAGTCCCGCGCCACCGCCAAAGCCGCTTCCGGGTCGCTGGTCCACGCCCCGCCCGCGCGTTCCAGTTCGCGGTCGAACAAGGCCCCCAGCGGGCCCAGTTCCCGATCCCGCTGCATCGCCAGCCGCAGTTCCTCGATCGACCCGACAAGCGCCACTTCCGCCGCCTTGAACAGATCGGCCTCGGCCAGCACCGTTTCCGCAGCGCGCAGCGGGTCGCCCTCCAGCCCCTTTACCTTCTTGCGAACCTCTTCCGCCTGCAGGTCGCTTAGCGTGTCGAACGCGAAGCCCTTGGCGATCAGGGACTCCCAGACCGGCTGCGCGTCCTCGGTCAATTCATACATCAGCGCCGGGATATAGGGCGTCAGGCTCTCTTTCCGGTAAGCGCCGTTCCGGATCATGAACGGCAACATCGCGCCCTCAACCGGCATTGGCTCGCCCGCCACCACAAGATCCCCGGCGGCTGCGGTCTCCAGCACCTGCCGGATGACACCGCCCAGATCGGGATAGGCCTTGTCACAGTCCGCATCGGCGCCACACAGATCGACGACCATCTGGATCGCCTCGTCCAGCGGTTGCGCGACGGTGTCGTACAGCTTCACCGAGGGCGGGGCGACGCCATCGATGATCACCGCCCGCAGCCCCTCGGGCGCCGAGCGCATCACCTCAAGCGACAGCTTGGTGCCATAAGAGATGCCGTAAAGATTGTAGGTCTCGTACCCGAGCCCCGCCATCACGGCCCGCACGTCCAGAGCGTTCTCCAGCGTGTTGTAATTCGACAGGTCGATATCCTGCGCACGCAACTCCGCCGAGCAAGCCGCCGTCAGCCCCTCGCCATCGGCAATCGGCTCTACCCCGTAGCCATCGAAGCCCGGCGCGACCAGCACGTCGATATGCGCGCGCAGCGCCTCGAAACAGCTGGTGCTCGTGCCCGACAGACCGGCGGCGCGCTGGTCGAACATCACCACGTCACGCGTCTGGCGGAACGGGTCGAACAACTGCGAGAACCCGGCGAAGCTGCCGAGAATGCCGCTTCCCGGCCCGCCGTGCAGATGCACCAGCGGGTCCGGAGACGGATAGTCGGAATGCGATTTGAGCACCGTGAAGAACAGCCTCACGCGCTGACCGTCCGGCGCGTCGTGATCCTCGGGCATCGAGATCCTGCCGCAGATCACGGTCTCGCCCTCGATCTCGCTTGCCAACAGCGGTCGCGGACAGGGGGCGATCTCGACCGGATAGGCCGGATCGAAACCGCCGGCGACAAGCTCGGGAAACCCGTCCGCGGCAGGATCGGGGGCCAGCAAGCCGGCAACGGTCGCAATGATTTCGTCGAATCGCATCTGAAAGGCCCCCATGTAAACTGAACATGGTTAGCCTAAGGCGAGCGCTACCCTTACGTCACGCGAAACCCAGATGACAGCACAACCTAAGCTCAGTTCCGCCCTTCACGCAGCCAGGCGCCAACCATCAACAGACCCGCCAGCAGCAGGAACAGCCAGCCTGACACCAAGGGTGTCAGCCGCACGTCAGCGGTCAGATAAGCCTCGCGCGGGGTGATCCCCAGCCAGCCCCGCCCCGATGCCGGGCGTCCGGCGCGCACGGCGCGCAGGTCGGGCACACCGTCCTCGATCCGCGCGACCCCGCCGCGCGTCGCCTCGACCTCGGGCGCCAGCAGTTCGTCGCTGGCGATGGTCGCCTCGAACTCGCGCGGCGCCGCGGGCCCAAGGGCGATCACGGACTCTTCTTCGCCCTCGCGCAGGCGGTACAGCCCGATCTCCGGTCCCTCGACGGTGGCCTCCCACCGTCCAGGCCGAACCTCTTCCAGCGGCACCATCATCACGGTGCCATCGGGCGCGGTCAGTTCAACCTCGCCCACGCCGTCCTCCAGCGTGCGGCGCACGATCGTCATGGTCTGCCCCTCGGCGGTGGCGCTAAGCGCCTCCTCCTCAAGCTCGGGCTCTTTCATCATCCAGTGCGCCAGCCGCCGCAGCAGTTCCAGTTGCGGCCCGCCGCCCTCGAAGCCCCGGTTCCACAGCCACGCATGGTCCGAGCCAAGCAGCGCGATACGCCCTTCGCCGACGCGGTCCAGCACCAGCAGGGGGCGGCCGTCCATGGCGCTCATCACGGTATTGCCCGAGGTCGCCTCTAGATCGACCAGCCGGAACCAACGCCCCCAGCGCGGACCGTCATCCTCGGCGTCGCCCTCGCCTTCGACCATCTCGACCGGCGAATAGGCCTCCAGCCCGGCGGTCACCGGATGGCGTTCGCCCAACTCGGTGATCTCGGGCTTATAGCCTTCCTCCAGCACGATGCTTGTCGGCGCCGCCGGCAGGATCTCGGCCAGAGGCGAGCGATACAGCGAGTTCGCAGTGGCAAAGTCCGGGCCCGCCGCGACCAGCACCGCGCCACCGTCCTCGACATACTGGCGCACGTTGTCGAGATACAGCGAAGGCAGGATACCGCGCCGCTTGTAGCGGTCGAAGATGATCAGGTCGAACTCGTCGATCTTGTCGATGAACAACTCGCGCGTCGGGAAGGCGATCAGCGAAAGCTCGTTTACCGGCACGCCGTCTTGCTTCTCGGGCGGACGCAGGATGGTGAAGTGGACAAGATCCACCGACGAGTCCGATTTCAGCAGGTTGCGCCACGTCCGCTCGCCCGGGTGCGGCTCGCCCGACACCAGCAGCACCCGCAACCGGTCCCGCACGCCGTTAATCTGCACCACGGCGGCGTTGTTGCGGTCGGTCAACTCGCCCTCGGCCTCGGGCACGGTGAACTGGATCACGTTCATCCCGCCATGCGGCAACGTGATCGGCAGTTCCAGATCCTCGCCCACGGGCACGTCGAACCGCTGCGGCTCGCCGCCGTCGATGGCGATCTCCAGCGGCGCGAACCCGGTCTCTGTCTCCGGCAGCGCGCCCTGATCCTCGACCCGCAGCGTCAGCGTCACCGGTTCGCCGAGGATGGCGAAGCTCGGTGCGTTGGTCACCATCAGGCGGCGGTCCCAGTCGGTCTCTTCCCCGGTCAGCAGCACATGCAGCGGCGCCGGCAGGTCGGGCGTGCGGTCGACATCGTGCAGTTGCCCGTCGGTCAGCAGGATCGCGCCGGCCAGCCGCGCGCGCGGCTCTTCGGCCATCGCCTCGGCCAGCGCGGTCATCAGCAGCGTGCCCTCGTCGCCCTCGCCATCGCCCAGCGGCACGACGCGCAACTCGGTGTTCTCCAGCCCCGCAACCTCTGCCTCGACCCGAGCGATAGCCTCGGCGGTCTGGTCGGGACGTCCCGCGATGCGTTGGCTGGCGCTTTCGTCGACCACGAGGATCACGATGTCCGACAGCGGTGCGCGCTCTTCCTGCTGTAGCGAGGGGTTCAGCAGCGCCACCACCAGAACCGCCGCGGCCAGTCCGCGCAGCCACCAGCCGGACAGACCGCGCCAGACGGCGGCGGCCACGAACAGCACGGCAACGGCCAGAGCCGCCCAGACGAGCGGCCATTCCAGAAGAGGGTCGAAGATGATCGAGCCGGTCAAGGAGATGCCCTTCTTTGGTCCTCAAGTATCCCGGGGGTCCGGGGGCGGCGCCCCCGGCCTCGCCCCAGTTTCATAGCCCCAGCGTCATTGTCCGATGCGGTCCAGCAGCGCCGGAACGTGCACCTGGTCGCTTTTGTAGTTCCCGGTCAGCACATGCATGATCAGGTTCACCCCGAACCGCAGCGAAACCTCGCGCTGCTGCTCGCCCGCAAAGCCGCGGCCGATGGGGAACATGCGCCCGCCGTTCTCGTCCACCGCCCATGCGGCGGCCCAGTCGTTGCCGCCGATCACCACCGGGGTCACGTTGTCGTTCAGGTTGCGGAACGGCATGCCCTCGACCAGTTCGGCGTCCGGCGGCGAGGCCTCGACCCAAACGTCGCGGCCCATGTAGCGGCCGGGGAAGTCCTGCAACAAATAGAAGGTGCGCGTCAGCACGTGGTCCTGCGGGATCGGCTCCAGCGGCGGAATGTCCAGCGGCGCGGCAAGCCTTTGCAGCTTGCGGCCGTTCGGGCTGGATGCGCCGTAGCCCGCGATGTCGGAATCCCGCGTGTCGAACAGGATCATGCCTCCGTGCCGCAGATAGCGGTTCAGCTTGGCATAGGCCTCGTCGGACGGGATCGGCTGATCCTCGGTCACCGGCCAGTACAGGAACGGGAAGAACGCCAGTTCGTCGGTTTCGAGGTTCACGCCGATGGGGTTCGCGGGCTCGATCGAGGTCCGCGCCCACAGCACCTCGCTCAGCCCCCGAAGCCCGGCTTCGGACACCCGGTCGACCTGCGCGTTGCCGGTGATCACGTGGCCCAGCACCACCTCGGCGGTCGCGGCCAGCGCCAGTTCGTCGTCCGGCGTATCCTGTGCGTCGGCCCCCTGCGGCATCAGCAAGGCCAGCGCGGTCAAAGCCGCGGCCAGCCCGCGCGACGCGCGGCTCAACCGTCCGCCGATCCATAGCGACGCAAGGATGTCGGCGCACAGCAGCGCCAGCGCAAGCGCCAGAAGCCAGCCCTTCAGAAGCACCTCGTCCAGCAGTTCCAGCCCGACCACCGGGATGCCCGAGGGCCATGCGGTTGGCGCGATCTCGGCGTCGGCCGAGACGACATTGACCGCGATCCGCCGGTCCTCGCCGGTATAAAGCCCCGGCGGCATGTCGGCGGCGGGGACGCCCGCCGCGATGCGCTCGCCGGGAACGCCCGGCAGCGTGCCCGCGTCCTGCACCGTGCCGAAGCCGTCCAGCACCGCGTCGGGCGCCCAGACCGTTCCGGCCAGATCCTCTTCCGACGGCTGCGCCGGCCGGGTCGAGACCGCCAGACGCTCCAGCATCTGAACGAACAGCCCCGACAGCGGCAGCGTCGACCATTCGGCGTTGGCGGTGACGTGGAACAGCACCACCTGCCCCTGCCCCACGCGCTTGCGGGTCACCAAGGGCGTGCCATCGGCCAGCGAAGCGATCACCCGCGACGACAGTTCCGGGTCCGGCTGCGCCATGACCTGACTGGACACGGTCACCTCTTCCGGGATCGGCAGGCCGTAGAATGGCGAGGTGTCGGCAAAGGGCCGCAGCTTCTTCGGCTCGCCCCAGCTCATCGCGCCGCCGATGCTGCGCCCACCGGCACGCAGGCGAACCGGCATCAGCGGGTCCTCGGTGCCGCGGCTCACGTCCGACCCGGCAAGGCGCGGTCCGGCAAAGCGCAGCAGCATGCCCCCGCTCTCGACCCATTCCAGCAGCGGCTCCTGCTCGCCCTCGCTGACCGTCGCGACGTCGGCAAGGATCAGCACGTCGGGATTGGCCAGCAGGATGTCGAGCATGTCGCCCTCGATCAGGTCGGCGGTCGGCTCCAGCGCGCGCTCGAGATAGTGCAGCGGCGACAGCAGTTCCAGCCCTTCGCGGTCGTCGCGACCGGCGATCAGCGCGACTTCGCGGCGGCGCAGGGCGTCGTCGGTCAGGGTGACGGTCCCGGCGGACCGGACGCCCGCGATCTCGAACCGCGTGACGCGGTTGCGCAGCTCCGGCGGCAGGTCCAGCTCCAGCGTGGCCTCGGTCGCGTCCGCCTCGAAGGTCAGGTCTTCACGCGCCAGTTCCCGCTCGATCCCCGAGGGGTCCAGCCCACGGGCCGACAGCGTCACGACGGCCATCTCTCCCGGCACAGTGCGCGCGGCGGTGACCGCGACCGCGCCCTCGACGAACCCGGCGGGCCGCAGCGCGTACAGCGCGCGCGGGCTTTCGAACACCGTCACGTCGCCCCGCCCTTCCAGCGCCGTCAGCAAGGGCGCGCGGTCGTCGCGGGCCAGCCCGTCGGACATCCAGAACGTGTCGAAATCCTCACCCGGCAGCGCGTCGATCCACTCGGTCACCGCCTCGGCATCCGGCAGCCACGGCTTCGGCGACATGCTTGGCAGTTCCACCGCCCAAGCGTCGGCGGCCCGGAACGGCAGCTCGCCCGGCGCAGGCAGATCGGTCAGCGACACCAACGCCACCGGACGGCCCAGCCGCCCCGCCTCGTCCAGCGCCGCCTCGACGCGGTCCATCCGCGCGGCCCAGTCGCGCGCGTCGGCCCAGGTCCCGTCGACCATCAGCAGCAGCGGCCCGTCGCCCAGCCCTTCCTCGCGGGGGTTCAGCACCGGGCCGGCAAACCCAAGGATCACCAAGGCCACCGCCAGCGTCCGCAGCAACAACAGCCACCACGGCGTCTTGTCGGTCTGGCTTTCGTCATCGGTCAGCCCCAGCAGCAGCGCGACGCCGGGAAACATCCGGCGGATCGGCGCAGGCGGCACCGCGCGCAGCAGGATCCACAGGATCGGAAGCGCGGCGAGCGCAATCAGAAGCCAGGGGGCCGTGAAACCGATGGAGCCGATCGTGAACATCTACAGCTTGTGCTCCAGAGCACCATAAATCCACAAAAGCGCCGACTGGGCGCTGTCGCCGGTATGATGGCACGCGTACTGCCATCCCGTCACGTGTGCGAGTTCGTCCAGCCGCGCTTTCCGCTCGGCCAGCCGTTCAAGATACCGGTCCCGCAGGTCGCCCGCCTTCAGCGTTTCATGACGCACCGTGTGCCCCATGCTCTCGAAGATGGTGCGCCCGTCGAAGGGGAACGCCTCTTCAATCGGGTCCAGCACCTGGTACAGCACACCGCGCACGCCCCGGTCGGCAGCCTTCGCAAGCTGCGTCTCCAAGGGCCCGAGATCGCCCATGAAATCCGACACGAACAGCGCCCGCGAGTGCGGCAGCAGGTTGCGCACTTCCGGCGCGCCGTAGTCCGGGCGCTCGTTCTCCATCTCGAAGGACTGTGCGATCCGCAGCAGTTGCAGTTCCGACGACCGCGGCGGCGTGCCCAACGACGCAAGCGCCACGCGCTCGCCGCCCCGGATCAGCAGGATCGCGATGGCCAGAGCCAGAACGCGGGCGCGCTCGATCTTGGTCACGCGATTCTTCTCGCCGGTGAAATCCATCGACTGCGACTCGTCCAGCCAGATGAACACCGACTGCGCCGCCTGCCATTCCTTTTCCTGCACGAAATGCTGGTCCGACCGGCCGGACCGGCGCCAGTCGATCGACCGCGCCTCGTCGCCCGCGCGGGCGGGCCGGTATTGCCAGAACTCGTCGCCCATACCGCCGCGCCGGCGGCCGTGGAATCCCATCAGCACCGCCTGCGCAAGGTGTTCCGCCTCGGCAAGTAGCGGTGGAAGCGGGCCGGCAAGGGTTTCCGCCCGCTGGCGATACCCGGCGGCTGAGGTCACGCCGCGGCCTCGACCCGCGTCACCTGCTCGGCCACGGTGTCGATCACCGTGCCAAGGCTTTCACCCCGGGCGCGCGCCGCGAAGGTCAGCGCCATACGGTGGCTCAGAACCGGCCGCGCCATCGCCAGCACGTCCTCGGCGGACGGCGCAAGACGGCCCTGCAGCAGAGCGCGGGCGCGCACCGTCAGCATCAGCGCCTGCGCGGCGCGCGGGCCGGGGCCCCAGCCGACAGAGCGGTTGACGATCTCGGGCGCCTCAGGCTGCCCCGGACGGCACGACCGCACAAGATCAAGGATCAGTTCAACCACGCCCTCGCCCACCGGCATCCGGCGCACCAGCGTCTGCGCCGCGATCAGGTCTTCCATCGAGAACACGGCATGCGCCTTCTCGTCGGTGGTGCCGGTGGTCGCGACGAGGATCTCGCGTTCGTAGTCGCGGGTCGGGTATTCCACGTCGATCTGCACAAGGAACCGGTCAAGCTGCGCCTCGGGGAGCGGATAGGTGCCTTCCTGCTCGATCGGGTTCTGCGTGGCCAACACGTGGAACGGCTTCGGCAGCTGGTGCGGCTGGCCGCCGATGGTCACGGCCTTCTCCTGCATCGCCTGCAACAAAGCCGACTGGGTCCGCGGGCTGGCGCGGTTGATCTCGTCCGCCATCAGAAGCTGGCAGAACACCGGCCCCTTGATGAACTTGAACGCCCGGCTGCCGTCTTCGGCCGTCTCCAGCACTTCCGAGCCAAGGATATCGGCGGGCATCAGGTCCGGCGTGAACTGGATCCGCGCCTCGGACAGGCCCATCACCGTGCCCAGCGTCTCGATCAGGCGGGTCTTTCCCAGCCCCGGCAGGCCGATCAACAGGCCGTGGCCACCGCAGACCAGCGTCGAGAGCACAAGGTCGACCACCTTCTTCTGGCCGATGAACCGCTTGGCGATCGATTCCTCGGCCTCCTGCATCTTGGCGCCCAGCGCCTCGATCTCGGCGACGAGGTTCTCGGTATCGGCCATGACAAAGCTCCCGCAAATGCTATTCTCGACACTCAGTATCGGCAGGTATCGCCTGAAAAGACAAATGACAAAACGCGAGAGCGCACAAATGATCGTGAGACCCTCGGCTGACGGAATCGCCGAGGCGGCGAAGGCTGCAAGCAAGAAGGGCCCGCCGCCCGTACACCTCTGGAATCCCCCGTTTTGCGGCGACCTCGACATGCGGATCGCCCGCGACGGCACGTGGTTCTATCTTGGCACGCCGATCGGACGCAAAGGGCTGGTAAAGCTCTTCTCATCAATAATTCGTAAAGATGGCGACGACTATTTCCTGGTCACTCCGGTCGAAAAAGTAGGCATCCGGGTAGAGGACGCGCCCTTCGTCGCCATCGACTTCGAGGTCGAGGGGGAAGGCCGGGACCAGCGCCTCACCTTCCTGACCCACGTGGACGACGTCGCCACCGCCGGGCCGGACCACCCGATCCGCGTTGCGCGAGATCCGGAAACAGGAGAGCCTTCGCCCTACATCCTGATCCGCGCAAACCTCGAAGCTCTGATCGACCGCAAAAGCTTCTACCGGCTGGTCGACCTTGGCACGACGGAAGACGTCGACGGCACCGGCTGGTTCGGCCTGTGGTCCGGCGGCACCTTCTTCCAGGTGATCCCGGCGGCGGAGCTTCCCTCGTGAAGCCCTGCGCCAACCTGACGTTCCTGTTCAAGGACCTGCCGTTCCTCGACAGGTTCCAGGCTGCCGCCGATGCAGGATTCGAGGGCGTCGAGATCCTGTTTCCCTACGATATGCCCGCGGCCGACATCCTTGGCCGGTTGCAGTTTGCCGGGCTGCCGCTTGCCCTGATCAATGCGCCGCCGCCGAATTACACCGGCGGACCGCGCGGCTTCGCCGCCGTGCCCGACCTGACCGACCGCTTCCGCAGCGATTTCCGGCGGGTGATGCGCTATGCGCAACGCCTGAAACCGCAACACATCCACATCATGACCGGTGACGGGGAAGGCGAGGCTGCGCGCGACACTTTCATCGCCAACCTGAAATGGGCCGCCGCCGAAGCCCCCATGCAAAGCCTGACGATCGAGCCGCTGAACCCCGTCTCGATGCCCGGCTATTTCCTGAACGATTATGCGCTCGCCGCCGGGATCATCGACGCCGTCGGCGCGCCGAACGTCGGGCTGCAGTACGACAGCTTCCACGCCCAGATGATCCACGGCGACGCGGTGGCGGTCTGGCACGACCACGCGCCCCGCGTACGCCACGTGCAGGTCGGCGACGCCCCCGACCGCAACACCCCCGGCAACGGCACCGTCGATTTCCCGGCCCTGTTCGCCGCGATCCGGGACACCGGCTACGACGGCTGGATCAGCGGCGAATACAATCCGGACAAGGACACCGAAAGCAGCCTTGGCTGGCTGTCGTCGCTGGCCTGAAACCGCGCCCTGACAGATGCTGACAGAACGCTGTCAGGGGGCCTGTGCGACAAGGATGCCATCGCAACGCCCATACGGAGAATCGCCATGAGCACCCAACCCACCGTCGTCTGGACCGAGATCCCGGTCTCCGACCTGTCCGCCTCGATCGCCTTCTACAACGCCGTCTTCAACTGGAGCATGGAGCCGATGGAGATGGCGGGCGAGACCGTCGCCGCCTTCGGTCAGGACGGCATCGGCGGCAACCTCGTCGAAGGCGCGCCCGGCGCTGGCAGCGGCACGGTCATCCACATGCTCGCCCCCGGCGGCCTCGCCGCCACCCGCGCGCGGGCCGAGAAAGCCGGCGCCAAGATCGAGGGCGACGAGATGGAAGTCCGCCCCGGCCGCTACGTGATCGTGCACGACCCGGACGGCAACCGCATCGGCCTGTTCGAACCCCACAAGGCCGCCTGACCCGATGCGCCGCGCCGACCGCCTGTTCCGGATCGTGCAGGCCCTTCGGGGCGGCCGTCTCCGGACGGCGCGGCAACTGGCCGAGGCGCTGGAGGTCAGCGAACGCACCATCTATCGCGACATCGTCGACCTTCAGGCCTCGGGCGTGCCCGTCGAGGGCGCGTCCGGCTACGGCTATGTCATGGCCGACGGCTACGAGATGCCCCCGCTGATGTTTTCCCGAGACGAAGTCGTGGCTCTCGTGGCCGGCGCCCGCCTGATCCGCGCCTTCGGCGGTCTCGCGATGGCGCAGGCCGCCGAAGAGGCGCTGGTCAAGATCGCCGCCGTCCTGCCCGAGGCCGAACGGCACCGGGCGGACGCCGTCAAGATCCACGCGCTGACGACCGAGCCGCTCTCGGACGAGACCCGCGCCCTGATCGACCGGCTCGAGGCCGCGACCGACGCCCGCAACCGCATGGAACTCGCCTACCGCGACGCCGAAGGCGCCGAGACGCTGCGCATCGTCCGCCCCCTCGGCCTCGGCTTCTGGGGCAAGGTCTGGACGCTGCTCGCCTGGTGCGAAATGCGCGAGGATTTCCGCATGTTCCGTCTCGACCGCATCGCCCGCGCGACGCCGCAGGGCACGTTCCGCCCCGACCCGTCAATCAGCCTCGCCGCCTATCTCGACCGCGAACGCCGCCGCCGCGCCCCGCCCGAGCCCTGACGACCCGGAAAAGCGCGCCGCACCCCGGCTTCTTTGGTCCGGAAATATCCCGGGGGAGTCGCGCGCTGCGCGACGGGGGCAGCGCCCCCTGCCACCTTCGCGTCACCCGAAACCGGCTGCGAAGACGCCGCGCGCATTGTAGGGTCACGCGCTGAACGCGGTCCCCCAGCGTTCGATCAGCTTTTGCTGCAACAGCCGCGAGCGGCTTTTCCACGTCCGCGCGCCCGCCGGAACCTCGTCGTCGCTGTTCTCGGACGCGGTCCGGGCATCCATGTCCGCGCTGAAATAGGCGAACACAAGGTCGCGCTTCCCCGCGACCGAGACATAGCCTGCCAGCGCACTGACAAAATTCAGCGTGCCGGTCTTGGCGCGGATCTTCACCGGGTGGTCCGGCAGGACGTTGCCCGCCTCGTCGCGCATCGGGATTTCCTTCAGAAGCCCCGGCAGCGCTCCGATCTTCCGCGCGGCCAGCAGCGCATCGACCATGTCGCGGGCGCTGACGCGCGAGGCGTCGGACAGGCCCGAATGATCCACCAGCGCCGCGTGCCCCGCGCCCAATGCGTCCCGCGCCCATTGGCTCATCTCGTCGGCCGAGTCCGCCAGCGTCGCAGGCTGTCGGCCACGCGCGGCGGTGGCGGACAGCCCCGCGACCTCGGCCGTCAGGTTGGTCGACCACAGCAGCATCTCGCGCAGGATCTCGTCCAGCGGCTTGCTTTCGCGGACGACAAGGTCCTCGCCCTCGGGCGGGGTGCCCGCGAACTCCGCGCGCGGAAGCGCGATACCGTGCGCGCGGGCCAGCGCCTCGAAGACTTCGGCGACGTAGGCTTCCGGTTTGCGGACGGGCAGCCAGCGGCTGCCGCCCTGCCCCAGTGCCGGGCGCGCCACGGTCCATTCGTCAGATCCGCCTGCGTCTGAATAGGTGTAGACCGGCTCGCGGCGGTCCACGACACGCATCCGTGCGACCGAGACGGTCGGGCTGAACCGCTGCGCCCGCGCGTCCATCGACACGGTGTAGTCGCCCTGCTCGCGCTTCCACTGAAAATGCACGCGGTTGTAGTTGAGGTTCAGCCCCGAAACCGACGGGTTATAACCGACGTGCTCCGGCTGTTCCGGGTCGATCGACGCGAAAGTCGGCAGCGCCTCCGAGCAGACGCGGAACGCGCCGGTCAGCGCGCTGACGCCCGCGGCCTTCAGATCGCGCGCCATGTCGCCAAGCGCATCGGTGTCCAGCCCCGGATCGCCGCCGCCGACCAGGACGATGTCGCCCTGCACGGTGCCGCTGACCACGGGCCCGGTCACACGAATGCGGGTCTTGAACCGGTGGTCCGGTCCCAGCGCGTCCAGCGCGTAGCAAGCGGTGATCGCCTTGGTCACGCTGGCAGGTGGCAGGGGCAGCAACGGGCTGCGCGCCTCCAGCACCTCGCCGGTCTCGGCGTCGGCCACCAGAAAGCCAACCTTTCCGGTCAGCCCGATCTCGTCGATCAGGGCCTGAACCGGCTTCACGAAGTTCCGCGCAAGCTCCGGGTCCCGCGGCTCGGGCCGGATCGAACGGACCGGGGCATTCGCAAATGCAGCCCCCGCGGCCGTTCCCATGAGCGCGCCCAGCACCGCGCGCCGCGTCAGGCGCAGGGGCGAAGATCCGTCACGCATACGTCTTCATACCTTTTATCCACCCGCCCTCAGCGCACCCAATCGCCGCGCGCCCGGATCTCGGTAGACGAGAAATTTACCATCGGTACATTAACAAAGCACCATGCAGGTGGCGACACCCAAGGCAACAGTCTGCTTTGCGAGGCGCGCAGACGGCGGTTCACGTAGCGCGCTGCTGCAACAGAGCAACGCGCGGCGGTCCGGTCGCCGGGGCGGGCCAGCACCCCGATGGGCACTGTCTCGAATATCTCCTGCCACTGTTCCCATTTGTGAAACGATGCAAGGTTGTCGGCGCCCATCAGCCAGACGAACCGCACGCCGGGATACAGCCGCAGCAGCGCCGCCAGCGTCTGCGCGGTGAACCGCGTTCCGATCTGCGCCTCGAGGTCGGTGATCTCGACCCGCGGATGCCGCATCAGGGTCTTCGCCCGCTCCATCCGCCGGGCCAGCGGGGCGGGCCCCTCGGCCTTCAGCGGGTTGCCGGGCGACACCAGCCACCAGACCCGGTCCAGCCCGAACTGCCGCAGCGCCTGCCGGGTGATATGCACGTGGCCCGCGTGCGGCGGATCGAACGACCCGCCCAGCAGACCGACCGTCAGCCCCGGGCGCGCCCAGGGAATGTTCGACCGCATCGGCGGCCAGCGCGGCTCGACTTGTTCGTCCTGCAAGGTTTCTTCCATCACTCCGCCGTCGTCCGCATATCGCGCAACAACAGCGCCCTGTGCAACAGCGCATCGCCGCTGCGGCCCAGCGCCTGCAACAGCGCCACCAGCGCTTCGCGGTCGGCCATCGCGCCGGGGTCGATCCGCAGCGCCGCCTCATACGCCTCGGCCGCCGCCGCGCGGTCGCCACGCGCTTCGGCCAGCCGCGCGATCAGCCGCCATGCCTGCGGTATCGTGTCGTTCAGCGACAGCGCCCGCCGGGCCGAGGCCAGCGCCGCCTCGGTATCTCCTGCCCGCGCCAGCATCAGACCAAGGTTCAGGTGCTGCTCCGCCATGTCGCCCGCCATCCCGAGGCTGCGCTCGGTCAGCGCCCGCGCTGCGTCCAGATCGCCAAGTTGCAGCTTCGCCAGTCCCATCATCTTCACCGGCACCGGGTGGTGCGGTGCAAGCAGCGCCGCCTGCTCTGCCGCGGCATAGGCCGTCTCGAACTCTCCCAGCCGCAGCGCGCTTTCGGCGAAGACCAGCCACGGCTCGAATTCGGCCGGGTCCTCTGCCGACAAGACGCGGCCCAGCGCCGCCGCGGCATGATCCGCCGTCTTGTTGGTGTAGTTCAGGATGCTGAAGGTCTGCGCGATCACCGCTTCGCCGGGGCGCAGGTCCGCAGGCGGGTGATACAGGAACGCCTCGGTCACCTCGGCGGGCCGCTTGTCCAGCGGCGCAAGCGGGTCGGTCTCGGGCGGCAACTGGATGCGGTGGTCGGTCACCCAAAGCTCCGGCACGTCCTGCGGGCGGCGCGCGGGCATGTGGCAACTGGTGCAGTCCGCGTCGGCCGCAAGGTCGGGATGCACCTCTGCCGTCTCGTGGCAGCCGGCGCAAACCGCCCGGTAGGTCGCCTGCCGCTCTTCCACTGGCGCCTTGCCGTGCGGGTCGTGGCAACTGGTGCAGCCGAAGGCGCCGCCGCTTTCGATGAAGCAGGGGCTTTGTTCCATTCGATAGGGATGGTGATTGATCTCGAACCTTGCGTCCGGCGCGCGGGTGGCGTCGACGATATCGACCTGCACAATATGCGCGTCCAGCGCCTCGCCCGGCCGGAAATCGTAAACTCCGCGCCCGGGCCGCAAAGTCGCGGGCAAGGGCACGCTGGGTTGCAGGTGACAGGAATAGCAGACGTCCCGCGCCCGATCCTCTGACAGCTTGGCGGGGTTCACGATCGCCGCCCGCACCGCGTCGAGGTCGCTGCCGTAGATCCCCTCGTCGAACGCCGCTTCGACATGCGCCGCGCCCGGCCCGTGGCACCGCTGGCAACCGATGCCTTCCGGTAACTCCGCCGGGAACACCTCGGGCATCCCGAAATCGCCCGCGCCGTGCGGCACCTCGGGATAGGCGTTGTGGCAGGTCATGCAGCGGTGCCGCACCAGCCGCGACACGCCCGGATGGTCGGCGAACTCGAAGCCCGGCGCCATCGCCCACTTCGCCTCTTGCGAGTACCAGGCCAGCGGCAACTGGAACATCGTGCCGTTCTCGACCCGGTACAGGTAGACCCGCGACCGGTTGCCCGAGCCGACGACCCAGTCGATCCGCCGCTCGAACAGGTCAAGCCGCGCGCCCTCAGGTCCCGCGCGCCAGCGGCTGAACCAATAGTCGCCGTCGCGCAGGTCGATCCGGTAATGTCGGTCGCTGGGTGCATGATAGAACGGCGGCGCATCGAAATCCTCGATCGCCGTCTCGGCAGAGGGTCGGTAGAACGACCGTCCCATGCCGATGGTCGGGAACCGCGCGGCGATCTCGCCATGGCAGGTGCCGCAGGTGGCGTCGGGCACGTAGCCCGGAACATCCCCTTCGGTGACAGGTATGCCGTAGATCTCGCCCGCCCCGGCGACACCGGCGACACCGGCGGCGGCGGTCAACGCCAGCACGGCGCCGCGCAGTTGCTTCGCGATGGCGGCAAATGTCACGCCGCGTGTCTCCGTCCTGTCCCGTTCATCCGCCAGTTTATGACGCGCCCCGTGCCCTGCAACAACCGTGCGGGCCGTCTTGACGGGGTCCATTAAGTTGACCTAAGTCAACGATCATGAGTCCGACCCCGATCCAACGCATCCGCCGCTTCAACCGGGCCGTCACCGTAGAGGTCGGCGCGCTCGATGCATCCTATCTCGGCCGCGGCCGTCCCCTTGGCGTGGCGCGCGTGCTGTGCGCCGTCACCCGCGACGGTATCGAGGTGACCGCGATCCGGGATCTCCTGCAACTCGACAAGGGCCTGCTGTCGCGCGTGCTGAAGGGGCTTGAAGAAGAAGGTCTGGTGACCCTTGCCCCCGACCCCGAGGACGGCCGCCGCCGCATCGCGCGCCTGACCGCCACGGGCGAGGCCGAGGTCGCGCGCTACGATGCCCTGTCGGACGGCCGGGCCGAACGCCTGCTGAAGGCGCATCCCCGGTCCGATGCGTTGCTGGCGGCAATGGACCTTGTGGCCAGCGCGCTGGGCCAGCACCGGATCGAGGTGATCCCCGCCGATCCGCGCAGCGAGGACGCGATCTATTGCCTTGGTGAATACTACGCCGAACTCGGCCGCCGCTTCGCGCAGGGGTTCGACGTGAACCTCAGCCGCGACCCCGACGCCGCCGACATGGTGCCGCCGCGCGGCGGGTTCTTCATTGCCATGTCCGACGGGCTTCCCATCGGCTGCGTCGCGTTGAAGGGCTGGGGCGAGGACGTCGCCGAGATCAAGCGCCTGTGGATCGCGCCCTCTGCGCGCGGTTTGAAACTGTCGCACCGCCTGATGGCGGCGGCAGAGGACGCGGCCCGCGACCTTGGCATCCGCATCCTGCGGCTCGACACAAATTCGGCGCTTCCGGAAGCGATCGCGCTGTACCGCAGGACCGGCTGGACCGAGATCCCGAGGTACAACGACGATCCCTATCCGGACGTGTTTTTCGAGAAGACGGTGGCGGCGTCGTAGGCCGCCGCACCACCAACCCGATGCCCCGCCCGGCGGAACGCCGGGCAGCGCCGACCCGCCCCCATGGGGCGGCGCTTTTGCGCCACCCCGCGGGTCGGCGCTACCCTCAGCTCTTGGATCGAAAATCTGGGAAGGTCAGCCCCCCGCCCCGGCACACGACCGGAACGGAGGGCCTGGCATCACATGATGCCAACCCGCCCGTGAACGGGCGGCCCCGACGCCTCGCGCCCGGTCATGGGCGGAGGAAGACCGACATCACGCCGCAGGTAGGCGGGCACGTCGTCGGCCAGCACGCGCGGCGCTTCAACGGGCATCGCGCGCACGAGGCGGGCGAACAGCCGGACCAGGCCGGCGCGGCGGGTCAGGGGCAGGTAGACGATGTTGTTCTGAACAACGGGCATGACTTTCTCCTTGGTAGAGAGGTCCGCCCGTGAAACCCGGATTCCGAAAACGAAAAAGGCCGCGTCAAAGGGCGGCCTCCGGGTTAAAATGACTTAATTCCGCAAGCCGCTTTAGGGGTTGCCCCCAGCGATATTTGCAAACATGCGTGCGGTCATAAGTCGTACTCCTGTTTCCGGGTCTTCCGGTCAGTGACGTCCGCATAGCCCGGCCCGTCCGCATCCGGCAACACCTTTCTCGCCCGGCCTCCCGGGCGGCGGAATCCCGCGACATCTCGGCAACGCCCATCGCCTGCGGCCAACCCTGCAACGCCGGATTGCCCTTTGCGCCCGGCTTGGATATCACACCGCCCAACCCGACACGCAGACCGGAGCCTTCCCCCAATGGCCAGCTATCAATACGTCTACCACATGGATGGCGTCTCCAAGACCTATCCCGGCGGCAAGAAATGCTTCGAGAACATCCGCCTGTCGTTCCTGCCCGGCGTCAAGATCGGCGTCGTCGGCGTCAACGGCGCGGGTAAATCCACCCTGCTTAAGATCATGGCCGGGATGGACAAGGACTTCACCGGCGAAGCCTGGGCCGCCGAGGGCGCCAAGGTCGGCTATCTCCCGCAGGAACCGCAGCTGGACGAAAGCCTGAACGTCCGCGACAACGTCATGCTGGGCGTGGCGGCCAAGAAGGCCAAGCTCGACCGGTTCAACGAACTGGCGATGAACTACAGCGACGAAACCGCCGACGAGATGGCCGCACTGCAGGACGAGATCGACAGCCAGAACCTGTGGGACCTCGACGCGCAGATCGACATCGCGATGGAAGCCCTGCGCTGCCCGCCGGACGAGGCGCAGGTCGCGACCCTCTCGGGCGGTGAAAAGCGCCGCGTCGCGCTGTGCAAGCTGCTGCTCGAAGCGCCCGACATGCTGCTGCTCGACGAACCGACCAACCACCTCGACGCCGAGACGATCGCATGGCTGCAACAGCACCTGATCGACTACAAAGGCACCTGCCTGATCGTCACCCACGACCGCTACTTCCTGGATGACATCACCGGCTGGATCCTCGAACTCGACCGCGGCCGCGGCATTCCCTACGAGGGCAACTATTCCTCGTGGCTGGAACAGAAGGCCAAGCGGCTGGAACAGGAATCGCGCGAGGACAAGTCGAAGCAGAAGACGCTGGAACGCGAACTTGAATGGATGCGGCAGGGCCAGAAAGCCCGGCAGGCGAAGTCCAAGGCGCGGATTCAGGCCTATAACGAGCTGGCCTCGCAATCCGAGCGCGAAAAGATCACCCGCGCCCAGATCGTCATTCCGAACGGCCCGCGCCTTGGCGCGAAGGTCATCGAGGTCGAGGGCCTGAACAAGCACTACGGCGACCGCCAGCTGATCGAGGACCTGTCCTTCTCGCTGCCGCCGGGCGGCATCGTCGGCGTCATCGGCCCGAACGGCGCCGGCAAGTCGACCCTGTTCCGCATGCTGACCGGGCAGGAACAGCCCGACAGCGGCACCGTCGAATACGGCGACACCGTGAAGCTGTCCTACGTCGACCAGTCGCGCGACGACCTGAAGGACAATGACACGGTGTGGGAAGCGATCTCTGGCGGCGCCGAGATCATCGAACTGGGCGACGCGCAGGTGAACTCGCGCGCCTACTGTTCGTCGTTCAACTTCAAGGGCGGCGACCAGCAGAAGAAGGTCGGCCTGCTGTCGGGCGGCGAACGCAACCGCGTCCACATGGCCCGGCTGCTGAAGGAAGGCGGCAACGTCCTGTTGCTCGACGAACCGACCAACGACCTTGACGTGGAAACGCTCCGCGCGCTGGAAGACGCGCTGGTCGACTTCGCCGGCTGCGCCGTGGTGATCTCGCACGACCGCTTCTTCCTCGACCGCATCTGCACCCACATCCTTGCCTTCGAAGGCGAGGCGCATGTGGAATGGTTCGAAGGCAACTTCGAGGATTACGAGGAAGACAAGAAACGTCGCCTCGGCCCCGATGCGGTCGAGCCGAAGCGGATCAAGTACAAGAAGTTCGCGCGGTAAGGGTTTCGGGACCTGTTGGGATGGGGTGAAACCCCATCCTACGCCATCCGCTCAACGGCATGCAGTCCACCACCCGTAGGATGGGGTTCTACCCCATCATGCTCCAAACCATCCGCAACGCGATGGGGTGAACCCCCATCCTACGCTATCCCTGGCAAGCTACACGTCTCGCCACCCGTAGGATGGGGTTCTACCCCATCATGCTCCAAACCATCCGTGGCGCGATGGGGTGAAACCCCATCCTACGCCATCTCCGTCACGCTCCACGACCCTCCACCCGTAGGATGGGGTTCTACCCCATCATGCCCCAAACCACCCGCAACGCGATGGCGTGAAACCCCATCCTACTCCCCGAAACCGTCCACCGTCACCATATCGGCCCACTCCGGCTCGACCCGGCCTGCCCGAATATCGCGGTGGATCGAGGAATGTGGCCAGTCGACCGCGCGCTCGACAAGACCATGCCGAACAGGATTGCCCCAGCAATACCGGATGTGCAGCGAAAGGTCCCGCTCGTCCCGGATCACATGCTCCCAGAACCGCCGCTGCCAGACTCCCGCGTCGCCTTTCGCGGCTTTCGACCGAGACCGTCGGATCGGCTTCAATCCCATTCCAGTCACATCCCGAGAGAACCGCGCCTTGATCGCGCCCCACCGCGTGGAGAAATCCGCGTCGCCCTCCGGCAGGGTCCAGATCGTATGAAGATGATCCGGCAGAACCACGGCCGCGACACTCAGGAAGGGCCGCTCAGACTGCGTCTGCACATAGGCTCTGCGCAAGACGTCGACATGCTCGACCAAGGTCGCCGCGCCCCGCGCCGCAAGACAAACGGTGAAGAAATAAGTCGCGCCTTCGATACGGGCGCGCCGGTAAGCGGTCATCCCTGCAAGGTGACCGAACACACTTAACAGACCGTGAACCCCGGAGGATGGGGTTCTACCCCATCATGCCCCAAACCACCGCGGCGCAATGGGGTGAAACCCCATCCTACGCCACCAGCGTTCCCCCCGCCACGCCACCCGTAGCCACCTGTAGGATGGGGTTCTACCCCATCACGCCATAACCAACGCCCCAACCCACATTCCCAGCCCAAACACCGTGTGCGCCACCAGACCCAGACCGCGCACCTTCCATGGGTTGGGTGTCTTCGCGGCGGCCCAGCCCAGACCCATGCCGGGTTGAAGAAGGAACCAGCCGGCGGCGATGGTTGCCAGAGCGTAGATCCAAAGCGGCAGGAAGCTGGGCGCGGCAAGCCAGTCGGACCCTGCGAACACCGCGAAGACCACGCCGTAGATCACGCCCACCGCGTAGTGGAAGATCCAGCCCAGCCGCAGTTCACCCTCTACCGGTGCAGCGGCGGCGATGTCGTCGTGGAACAGCTTGCCCCTGAAGGCGTGGGCAAGCCAGCGGCCGGGCATCGCCCAATTCGGTCTTGGCTGGCCGGCGAAGCGCGCCAGTGCGATCGCCCACAGGTCCATCGCGGCCGTCCCGGCCAGACCCATCACGATACCCGTCAGAATTGCCTGCATGCGGTGCCCCTCCCCGTGGTTCCGCGCAGGCTAGAGCGCGACGCCGGGGAAGGGAATGGGCCGAAACGTTTGTTTCGCGCGCGAAACCTTTGCGGCGGCTAGGCGGTCGGAACCTCGCGCGCCTTGCCCTCAGCATCCAGCGCCACGAAGGTGAACAGCGCCTCGGTGACCTTTTCGCGGCCGCCGATGCGGTCGCGCTTGACCCATGCCTCGATCTCGACCGCGATCGAGGTACGGCCGACGCGCGGGATGCGGCAATAGACGCACAGCACGTCACCCACCTTTACCGGGCGGATGAACTTCATCGCGTCCACCGCGACGGTCGCCACCCGGCCCTGCGCGCGCTCGCCGGCGACGATACCGCCCGCGATGTCCATCTGGCTCAGCACCCAGCCGCCGAAGATGTCGCCAGAGGTGTTGGTGTCCGCAGGCATCGCCAGCGTGCGGAGGGTCAGTTCGCCATCGGGGTCGGTGTCGCTCATCGGGGGGTCCTCGTGCCGTATGCGGTTCGGGTGGAATGCCCCGCGACGGGCCTGCGTGGCAAGAGCGATTTGGCGCACGAGAGACGGGGTCACGACCGATCCCGCACATCGCACGGTGCACGCCGTGCTTGATTTTTGTACGCAAACCGCGCATATGCCCGGGTGCGACTGTTACCTCTATCGACCCTGTCTTCCGTCACCGGCCGCCAGTTCGATCTTGCACTGACTGAGCCGAGCCGCCGCATTCTGCGGGCGGCATCTAAAACGGGAGATATCACGATGGCCACCGGCACCGTGAAATGGTTCAACACCACCAAAGGCTACGGCTTCATCGAGCCCGAAGGCGGCAAGCGCGACGTGTTCGTGCACATCTCGGCCGTCGAGCGCTCGGGCCTGACCGGCCTTGCCGACGGGCAGAAGGTCACCTTCGAAATCGAAGCTGGCCGCGACGGCCGCGAGAGCGCGGTTCAACTCGCCCTCGCCTGAGCCTCGCAGCTCGAAAACAAAAAGGCGGGCCGTCTGGCCCGCCCTTCCCCAAAGTGAAATCCCGTCAGGCTTAGATCACACCCTGATGCACGACGACGACGACCGTCGCCAGCAGCAGGACACCCGCCGACAGGTAGTTGTTCAACTGGATTTTCTTTTTATCGCGCTGCAGCTTCCAGGAGCCCCAGTGCTGTTTCGGATCCTGATCTTCGGATTCGAAGTTCCACTTAGTCATGGCGCTCACCCCCGATTGTTTCCGTGATTTACACGGCCGTCATCGCGCCTGATTGCGGCAACAGTTTGGCAGGTCGTCCCGAATTGTCCGATCGCACCAGTAGCGTTGCCGTGAGGCCCTGAATCCATGGCGAAACGCGCCAGCCCCGGTCGTTCATCGTGAAAGCAATGAAATATCTGCAACCGTTTCGCGAGCGGCGAACGGCTGCGGCACGTTGAAAACAAGGGGCTGCGGGGATCGGAGGGCGACTCGGTTTCCGCCTGCGGCATTTTCCGGCTTAGCGCACGAAAGCTTCGATTGACCGGATCACCGCCCGGGATTACATCCGCGCCGCCGCCACGCAGGCAGTGAAACACAGGACCTATCGACGTGACCAATACCGCTCGGAAGCCGCGCCCGGAGAAGGCGCCGGAGCAACCCCTGCCCTCGCCTGTCGAGTTCAAGGACTGGGCCAGTATCTAAAGACCATTAAGAATATCGAGCCGCGCCCGGACCATTGGTTGCCCGGGCGCGGTTTCGCGGGGGTCAGCGGCCCCTCAGAAGTTTGCCGACTTCGCGGACCGCGGCGTTCGCGGCGGCGGCCTTCGGGTTGGACCGGCGCACGCCGGGGTGATAGGCGCCCGGCCGTGCCGAGTGGCTATGAGCCGACCGGCTTTTCGAGCGGGCGTAGGTCTTGAGCGCCTTCTTGGCGAATCTCTTCAGCGACATTGGTGCATCCTCCAGTTCGTTCGTGTGTTGCAACACCAACGGTGCTGGCCGCGCCGGGTTCCCCACGGCTTCCATCGCGGCGGCATGTCGCCGAATGCGGGCAGGCCTTTCGAGAGGTGAATTTCAGCGCGTTCCAAGCAATGCGGGCGCCCTTCTTGCTCGACCGAATTTCGGGCCGATCCTGCTGTCCCCAGGCCCGCGATGTCTTGGTCTAACGACAGCGATGTTTCGGACTGAAATACGCCGTGATCAAGAAAACCTGAACGAATCTGCCGGTGTCGCGTTGGGTACCCAACGTAACGATACCGAGAGGAGATATCTTCAGATGGCCGACCGCGCCCCGAAACCCGAGCCGGTGAAAGCCCCCAACCGCCCGCGTCCCCGCCCGATCCCGTTCCGCTTCACGGACTGGGCCGCCATCTGAAGCAAGCAGCAGGTTTATCGTACCAAGCAAGTTAACAAACTCCTTGGAAACGCCGCCACTCCGGCGGGATGTGCCACAATCTGGCCCTGTATTGCGCCAAAGTTCGGCCCCGATCGCGAGTAACCTTGGGGCAATTCATGCATCCAGCACAGGAAGCGGCAATGGCACGCCTGTTAAGACCATTCAGCATCCTTCCCGCCCGCGTGGCTCAGGAATACCGCCGGTCCTCGGCGGTGGTCAGCTTCAACCACGACGGGCTTGAAGTCGCCCGGGTCCGGAACCGAAGCCGCTATCTGCCGCTGTGGCACGTGATCTTCTTCATCTATTTCGCGATGCTCATGCGCCTTGTCGTGGCAGCCGATATCGGCACAGCCAGCTACGAGGCGCGGATGGAGGAGATGCGCAACGGTCATGCGCTTGAACGTGTCGCGGCACGGGTGATGCACATGGATCCGGTCTCGCGCCAGTTGGCGGTGCAGATCCGCGCCGGGCTGACCTATCTGAACCAGCGCATTCTCGACCGCCGCGTCTGACCTGACGCCTCAGTCGAGCCGACCCGCGATCTCTTCGGCGAGCGCCGCGACTTCCTGCGCGGCAGGACCTGTCCGGCGAAACTCGCAAGCTGCCTGACCACGGCCCAGCGCCTCGGCATAGGCGACGCGGTTGCCGAGGGCGGCCGTTGCGCGTTCCAGCCCGGCTTCCGCGATTTCCTCGGTGATCTTCTCGGTCAGGCGTGCGCGTGGTGGGACGCGGTTCATGACGATCAGCGCGTCGCGGCTTTCGCGTTTGGCCAGTTCCACCACGCTTTCGACGGCCCAAAGGTCCATCTGGCTGGTCGCCACCGGCACCAGAACCAGATCCGCCTCGCGCAGCGCCGGTCGCAGATCGGCGTCAATTTTCGGCGGGGTGTCGATCAGGACCAGATCATGTTCGCGCCGCAGCTTCTCGCATTCATAGGACACGCCCCAGGCGCTTGCGGTGCCGAACTCGAGCCCCGCTTCGCCATCCATCCGTTCGCGGCGGGTCATGAACCATCGTCCAAGACTGCCCTGTGGGTCGGTATCAAGCACCGCGACCGTCTTGCCCATTTCGGCAAAGCGGACCGCGAGATTGATGGCCAGCGTGGTCTTCCCCGCGCCGCCCTTTTGCTGTGCAACCGTCAGTACGTGACCGGACATCGCGTGTCTCCTTTGGCCCAGAAAGGCGCTATTCCGTAGCGGAATGCAAGGGGAAATGCTGCGCCGCAGCAACCCTTGGACACGAAGGTTTCATTATGTGCGACACGCTGCCGCCCCTAGGCTGCCGCAACGGCACCCACAGGGAGAAACGAGTATGTCCGCACCTGCCCGCAAGAAAGCATCCGACTTCGATCCGCGCCTGCTGGAGCTGTTCGACGGATACGTGCATGGCAAGATGACGAAACGTGAATTTCTGGCGAACGCGACCAAGTACGCGGCGGCCGGCGTGAGCGCCGCCGCGATTCTGGAAAGCCTTCAGCCGAATTATGCGCTGGCGCAGCAGGTCGATCCGGACGATCCGGATATCGAGACGATGCGCGTGACCTACGACAGCCCCGACGGCCACGGTCAGATCGAAGGACTGATGGCGAAACCGGCAGGTCAGGCCGCGCCCTTGGGCGCCGTGCTGGTGGTACACGAGAACCGGGGACTGAACCCGTATATCGAGGACGTTGTGCGCCGGGTCGCGAAGGCGGGGTATCTTGCGCTGGGGCCCGACGGGCTGTCGCCCTTGGGCGGCTATCCCGGCACCGACGAGGAAGGCCGCGAGATGCAGCGGACGATGGACGGCGGCAAGCTGATGGAGGATTTCTTCGCCGGGTTCGAGTTCGTTCGCGACCACGAGGCCAGCAACGGCAAGGCCGGTGCGGTCGGGTTCTGCTATGGCGGCGGCGTGTGCAACGCGCTTGCCGTGGCCTACCCGGACATGGCGTGCTCGGTCCCGTTCTACGGGCGGCAAGCGGATGCGGCGGACGTACCGATGATCGAGGCGCCGCTGCTTCTGCACTATGCCGCGCTGGACGAGCGGGTGAACGCTGGCTGGCCCGCCTATGAGGCGGCGTTGCAAGAGCACGGCAAGACCTTCACCGCGCATATCTACGACGGCGCCAACCATGGGTTTCACAACGACACGACGCCCCGCTACGATGAGGACGCGGCAACACTGGCGTGGAACCGCACGGTGGGCTTCTTCGACCAGTACCTGCGCTAGTCGGGCATCCTAAACGTCAGCGAGGCCCAGAGCGATTCCCAGACGGGATCGCTCTCGGCCTCTGGCTCGATCTCTTGCAGCACGACCGAATCGACGAGGTATTCGGTGCCCGGAGACACCTCGACGATGGCGACGCCCTCTGCGTCGGTGCGGTACTTGGTGATCGTGAGCGTGTCGTCCGGCGCGCGGGCGTAGACCTCGACCTGCACATCGGCGCGCGGTTCGCCGTCCAGCAGGACGCGCACCGGCAGGCCATCGGGCAGGTCGTCGGTGTAGGGATTGGCCAGCGCCACGATCTCGGTCAGCAGGCCGACCTCCTGATCCGCGCCCGCGCCGTCGCCGACCGCGACCAGCGATTTCGCATAGCGGCTGTACCGCTCTTTCACGACGTCCTTGGTGAACCCGCGTTCGATGTGCCGGTCCAGCGCCCACGCGACGTCCTTGTGCGTGACGAACAGGCCGAAGGTCTCCCAGTCCTTGTAGGTCAGCAGGTAGTCCCGCGTCTGGTGAACCACGGTGACCAGACCGTCCTGCGGCGCGGCGGTCGCCAATGCGGGCCGGTCGCCGATCAGCCCCTCGACCGCGACCTGTTCGTCGCCGGCCCAAAGCTCGAACCGTTTGAAGTTCTCGGGGATGTAGGCATAGCCCGGCCCCTTGAAATCCTGCCCGACACGAAGCTCGGCTTTGATCTTCTCGCCGGGGTCGACCGTATAGTCTTCGGGAGATATCCAGAACTCATGTGCGCCGAGGGGACCGGCCATCAGGGCAAGAACGACGGACAAGGAAGGTAATAGGCGCATGTTTGGTATCCTCTGCGAGGGCGTGCAAGGCAAGCTGGCACGGTGGCGTTGGCTGTCAACCTTGGTGGTCCTATCGCTCGCCATCGTGATCGGGCGTGGCGCGGCGGCGCACGAGATCCGGCCGGCGATTTCCGACGTTCTGGTCGAGCAGGACCGGGTGCAGGTGTTCCTGTCGCTGACGCTGGAGCCGATGCTGGCGGGGATCGACCTGGAAGGTCTGGACGACACCGACAACGCGCCCGAGGCGGACCGGTATGACCGCTTTCGCGCCATGGGCCCGGACGAGCTGGACGCGGCATTCCGCGCGGCCTGGCCGGAACTGAGCGACGGTTTCCTTCTGATGGCCGGGGACACGCCGCTGGAGCCCGAGATCCGGCGGCTGGAGATCCCGGAAGCGGGGGATCTGTCGCTGCCGCGCGATTCGTCGCTGCTGATCGCGGCGGCCCTGCCGGATGACGGATCAGATGTGACGGTGGGCTGGGTCGGCGCCTACGGCCCGCTGGTGATCCGGCAACGCGAGGGGGGTGACGACGCCTATTCCGCGCTTCTGGAAGGCGGGCAGGTCAGCGTTCCCCTGCCCCGCACAGGCGCCGCCACCGAAACGGCAGGCGAGGTGTTCTCGCGCTTCATCGTACAGGGGTTCGAGCACATCATCCCCAAGGGGCTGGACCACATCGTTTTCGTGCTCGGGCTGTTCTTCTTCTCGTTGCAGTTCCGGCCATTGCTGACGCAGGTGACCGCTTTCACTCTGGCGCATACGGTGACGCTGGCGCTGGCGTCGCTGGGGATCGTGCGCATCCCGGCGGGGATCGTAGAGCCGCTGATCGCGGCATCTATCGTGTTTGTCGGCGTCGAGAATATCCTTCGCCCGCAACTTGGCGTCTGGCGCACGGCGGTCGTGTTCCTGTTCGGGCTGCTGCACGGGCTGGGCTTCGCCAGCGTGCTGGGCGAACTGGGCGGCGGCGGCAGCAACTTCTTCGCGCGGCTGATCGGGTTCAACATCGGGGTGGAACTGGGCCAGCTGACGGTGATCGCGCTGGCGTTCCTGACGGTCGGCTACTGGTTCGGCCGCAAGCCGTGGTACCGGGCGAGGATCGCGATCCCCGCCTCGGTCCTTATCGCCCTGATCGGCGCGTTCTGGTTCGTGGAACGGGTGGTCTGAGGGGTCACATTCCGGGAAACACCAGCGCGCGGTGTATCATCGCGCCGGCCCATGCGCCGTCGCCCACGGCCAGCGAGACCGAGTGCGGCATGCGGGCGAGATCGCCGCAGGCATAGACGCCGGGAACGGTGGTCTCCTTCATTGGCGTCGTCACCAGCATCTGCCCCATCGGGTTTTCTTCCACGTGGCAGCCCATGGCCCGCGGCAGGTCCGTGGCGGGGGAGACCACCGACGCGGTGAAGAGCCCCGCAAAGGACAGCGTGCTGCCATCGGTCAGCACCACGTCCGCCGCCCCGTCGAGCCTTGCGATGGGGGTTTCCACGAGTTTCGCGCCGCGTTTGGCAAGCTCGGCACGGTCTTCGCCGGTCAGCGACAGGGCGCCGTTGGTCAGGAAGGTGGTCGGTCCCCATTCCGGCAGCAGCAGCGCCTGATGCAGCGACGCGGGGCCGGTGCCGATTACGCCGATGGCGCCCTGATCCAGCTCGTAGCCGTGGCAGTAGGGACAGTGGAACACGCTTTGGCCCCAGCGCTCTGAAAGCCCCTCGATCGCGGGCAGCGCATCCTTCACACCGGTGGCGAACAGCAGCCGCCGCGCCGTGTGCCGGGTGCCGTGTTCGTCCGCGACCGTGAAGGCGTCGAGCGTGCCCTCGGCAGCGGTTGCGGTGCCGTCCAGCCAAGTCAGGGTCGGGTACGCCATCAACTGCCCCCGCGCTTCGGCGGCAATCGCGGACGGGTCCGCGCCGTCCTGTCCAAGGAAGCCGTGCGAGTGGCTGGCGAAGCGGTTCCGCCTTTGGCCGGCATCGACGATCAGTACGCTGCGGCGCGCACGGAGAAGCTGCAGGGCGGCTGCCATTCCGGCGTAGCTGCCCCCGACGACGATCACGTCGTAGGTCATCAAGTCAGTCCTTCGTCTGTCGCCTTTCCGCGAAACGCCGCGAGAAGTCCGCGGCCAGATCGGCGAGGGTCACGTTCTGGAAACGGGACAGCAGCAGCGCCTCGGCTTCGGCGAAGGCATCATCGAGCGCGGCGTTGACCGCCTGTTCGACAAGGCACTCCGGGGCTTCGGTCTTGTTGCCGATGGCGAAGACCGCCGGTTCGCCCAACGCATCGTGCAGGTCGCGCAGGGTGATCCGGTTCAGGTCGCCGGTGATCCGCCAGCCCCCGGAATGCCCCCTTTCCGACGACACCATCCCGGCCTTGCGCAAAAGCCCCATGGTCCGGCGCACGACGACGGGGTTGGTGCTCATGCAGCAGGCGAGCGCTTCGGATGTTATGGGACCGTCATGGTCGGCCATGTGCAAAAGCGCGTGGAGCACGGAGGAAAGACGGCTGTCCCGTTTCATGTAACTTTGTATGTTACGATTCGGCCCGGATTGCAAGCCGGGCACGTATCAGGCTCATTCGACCGGTCTACATCGAGTTCGGCAGGAACAGCACCAGCGACGGGATCAGCACCAGCAGCGCGAGGCGGATGATGTCGACGATCCAGAACGGCGTCACGCCCCGGAAGATCGTCGCGGTCGACACGTCTCCGACCACGCCTTTCAGCACGAAGACGTTCAGTCCGACTGGCGGGGTGATCAGCGAGATCTCGGTGACGACCACCACTATGATGCCAAACCACACGGGGTCGTAGCCAAGCGAGGTGACCAGCGGGAAGAAGATCGGCACCGTCAGCAGCAGCATCGACAGGCTTTCGAAGACGCAGCCGAGCACGACGTAGATCAGCAGGATCATCAGCATCACCGCCAGCGGCGCGACGCCAAGGCTTTGGACCGCCGTGCGCAGCGCTTCGGGCAGGCCCGCGAGGTTGACGAAGTTCGAGAAGATCCACGCGCCGATCAGCACCGCGAACAGCGAGGCGGTGGTATGCGCGGCTTCGACCAGCACCTGCACCACGATGCGGAACGACAGCGAGCCGCGCGACAGGGCGATCAGGAAGGCGCCCGCGGCGCCCATCCCGGCGGCCTCGGTCGGCGAGAAGGTCAGGTAGACCGGCCAGATATCAAGCGCGCCGTACAGGCCGCCGATGACGAGGAAGAACAGCAAGAGCACTGCCCAGACGCCGCGCAGGGCGGCAAGGCGATCGGACCAGCTGGATTTCTCGCCCGCCGGTCCCGCCTCGGGGTCGACGGTGATCGTGTATTTCACCGCGACGAGATACAGCAGCACGCCGAGGATGCCGGGCACGACGCCCGCGATGAACAGTTTGCCGATCGAGGTTTCGGTCAGCAGCCCGTAGATCACGAGGATCACCGACGGCGGGATCAGGATGCCCAGCGTGCCGCCCGCCGCGATAGAGGCGGTCGACAAGCGGTCGTTGTAGCCATAGCTGCGCATCTGCGGCATCGCGACTTTCGACATGGTGGCCGCCGTCGCCAGCGACGAGCCGCAGATCGCCGAGAACCCGGCGCAGGCGCAGATCGTCGCCATCGCCAGCCCGCCGCGCAGGTGGCCGAGGAAGGCGTAGGATACCTGATACAGTTCACGCGACAGGCCGCCGCGCGACACGAACAGGCCCATCAGGATGAACAGCGGCACCACCGAAAGGCCGTAGTCCTGCGCGGTGTCGATGACCAGCCGGCCCACCATCGAGATCGCTGCGCGGAAGCCGCGTTCGTCCATGTAGCCGAGAAAGCCCACCAGCCCCATCGCGATGGCGATGGGCATCCGCAGGAAGACGAGAACGAGAACGGCGCCGAGGCCGATGACCGAGGCCAGCATCAGTTGGGAACCTTCGTGGGGAAGAACACCCGCGCCACCCCGCGGGCAATCAGCGTCACCGCGGTCAGCGCGGTGAAGGCGGCGATGAACCAGCCGACAAGAAACTGAGGAAAGCCCATGTATTCGGTCACGTCACCGAATTCGCGAGAGCGTTCGGCAAGGTCCAGCACCCGCATCGCGGGCCAGAACAGCAAGATGCCGCAAGCAAGGTCGATCAGCACGTCGCGCACCCGCGCCATGCGGCGCGAGAACAGCGGGTCCATCAGGTCGACCACGATGTGCCCGCCGTTCCAAGAGACCGCGGGCAGCGAGGCGAAGACGATCACCGCAAGAAAGATGCGGGTAAGTTCCGAGGCGTATTCGATGGGATTGTCCAGCGCCGAGCGCAGCAGCACGTCGGCGAAGGTCATGCACATCAGCGAGAACAGCGCGATGGCCGCGATCCATGTCGGCACCACCGCGATGTAATGCCAGATGTCGGGCTGGCGCAGGGAAAACCCCGTTGCTCCGTCACCGGTCTCGGCCATTGCGTCCCCCTCCTGTCACCTGACCGCCCCCTAGGTCGCCGCCCGGCCTCTGCGGGCCAGAGCGGTCCGAACCGGCGGACCCGTCGGGGCCCGCCGGCGCGATGGTCAGTAGTTCGCCATCTCTTCCATGATGAAGGCGCGCGCCGCTTCGGCGTCGACCCCGGTGTCGTTCACCTCGGCCACCACGGCGTCGATGATCGGCTTGGTCATCTCTTCCCACTTGGCGACGTCCTCGGCAGAGGCCTCGCGCAGGGTGTTGTCGCCCGCCGCTTCCAGCGCCTCCATGCCGGTCGCGTCGATGGTGTCCCACATCTTGCCGCCCATCCGGCTGAAGTTCTCGCCGAACAGCGCCTCGATCGCGGCGCGGTCCTCGTCAGACACCTTGTCGAGCGCGAAGGGGCTCATGATCATCGCGAACGAACCGCGATAGAAGCCGCCGGGCACGGTGTAGGTGTTCTTGGCCACCTCGAAGAGCTTGAAGCTGTCCTTGGCCTCCATCGGGATCATCACGCCGTCGGCGGCGTTCGACGCCAGCGTTTCGTAGACCTTGGGCGCGGGCACGTTGATGCCGGTGACGCCCAGTGCCTCGCCCACCATGTTCGCGACGCCGCCGCCGATACGCATCTTCATCGAGGCGAGATCGTCCAGCGAGGTCACGTCGGCGTTGGTGTGCACCACGCCCGGGCCATGGGTCATGAGGCCCATCACCTCGACGCCTTTGTGCTCGCCCAGTTCCTCGAAATACTGCTCATAGGCGCGCCAGTAGGCCACCGAGGCGGCCTCGGCGTTGCCGGTGTAGCCTGGCAGTTCGATCAGCTTGGTGGTGACGAAGCGGCCGGGGGTGTAGCCGTGGAAGATCCACGCGATGTCGGCCACGCCGTCCAGCACAAGGTCATACTGTGCCGGCGGCGGCGCGAGGCCGTACTTGATCTCGCCGGTGACGCGACCCTCGGTCGCCTCTTCGATCTGGCGGATCATCTCGGGCCAGGTGATCGCGTTCATTCCGTGCGTGGGCGGCGCCCAGGACGAGATGGTGAGCGTGACGTCGGCCGCCTGCGCCGCCAGCGACGTGACAGCAAGCGCGCAGGCCGCCGCGGCGGTCTTAACGAAGTGTTTCAATTTGTCCTCCCTCAGTGCAAGAACCGCCCCTCCCAAGGCGGCCGGAAACTTTCCGTGCAAACTATTCGTGCCTGCCTACGGGGCGAAAATCAAGCGTTTCCGCCCCTGCGGCACCCCGCACGCTTGCACGGCGTGCGTCCTCGGGGCAAAGGACGCATATGGCAAAGCTGTATTTCCACTACTCGACCATGAACGCCGGCAAGTCGACGATCCTGCTGCAGGCTGCCTACAACTACCGTGAACGGGGCATGCAGACCTACCTGCTGACCGCGCGCATGGACCGCCGCGCCGGGGAAGGCCGGATCGCCAGCCGTATCGGCATCGCCGACGAGGCGGACACCTTCGTGTCGGGCGAAGACCTGTTCGCCAAGATCGCCGCCCGGCTGGACGAAGGCCCGATCGCGTGCGTTTTCGTGGACGAGGCGCAGTTCCTCGACAAGGAACAGGTCTGGCAACTGGCCCGCGCGGTGGACGACCTTGGCGTTCCGGTCATGTGCTACGGGTTGCGGGTGGATTTCAGGGGCGAGCTGTTTCCCGGCTCGTCGGCGCTGCTGGCGCTGGCCGACGAGATGCGCGAGGTGCGCACGATCTGCCACTGCGGCAGCAAGGCGACGATGGTGGTGCGGCGCGACGCCGAGGGCAAGACGCTGCGCGACGGCGCGCAGGTGCAGATCGGCGGAAACGAGACCTATGTTTCGTTGTGCCGCAAGCACTGGCGCGAAGCCGTGGGCGACGGCTGAGCGTCGGCGCAGGCCGGAACGAGGGGCCAGCCCCTCGTGCTCCCCGAGGTATTTTCAAAGAGAAGAAGGGGCTGAGAGGGTCCCGGCCCTGGGGCGTGGCGCGCGCGACGTCTAGAACAGGCGGCCGCCCAGAGGCACGTCCTTGTCCGGCGTGATGAGGACGACGGCGCCGTTCTCGTCGGGAACGCCGAGGACCAGCGCTTCGGACATGAAGGGGCCGATCTGGCGGGGCGGGAAGTTGACGACGCCCAGCACCCGGCGACCGATCAGGTCTTCGGGCGCATAGTGGACCGTGATCTGGGCCGAGCTTTTGCGCTGGCCGATCTCGGGACCGTAGTCGACCCACAGCTTGAGAGCGGGTTTGCGCGCCTCGGGGAACGGTTCGGCGCGGGTGATCACGCCGACGCGGATGTCGACCTTGAGGAAGTCGTCGATGCCGATGAGATCCGCGATGGTCATTTCGCAAGCTCCCGGCCCCGGTTCGCGGCAGCCCTGACCGCGCGGCGCAGGAGCGCGGGGAAGCCGGTTTCGTCGTCCATCAGCACCTCGAGCGCGGCGGCGGTGGTGCCGCCCGGCGAGGTGACGTTGACCCGCAGTTGCGCCGGATCGTCAGACGAGTCCTCGGCCAGCGCGCCGGCGCCCGCGACGGTGGCCTTGGCCAGTTGCATTGCGAGGTCGGCGGGCAGGCCCTCGGCCACGCCCGCGGCGGCGAGCGTTTCGATCAGGTGGAACACATAGGCCGGGCCCGAGCCGGAGACGGCGGTCACGGCGTCCATCTGGCTTTCGTCGTCCAGCCGCACCACCTGCCCGACCGCCGCGAGCAGCGCTTCGGCGGTGTCGAGCTGCGCTGGCGCGACGCGGGGATTGCCGACGATGGCGGTAATGCCGCGGCCCACCGCGGCGGGCGTGTTGGGCATCGCGCGAACGATGGGAGAGGCTTCGCCCAGCATGTCCTCGTAGGTCTCGATCGTGGTGCCTGCCGCCACCGATACGAAGAGGGTGGCGCCGTTGCCGTATTCGGCGATGTCCGGCAGGGCCGAGCCCATCATCTGCGGCTTCACCGCGATCAGGACGACGGCGGGGCTTTCGGGAAGGTCGGCGTTGATTTTGACGCCGGTGCCGTTCAGCCAGTCCGAGGGGTCCGGGTCGATGACCCAGACCGAGCCGGCTTGAAGCCCGCGGCCCAGCCAGCCGGCGAGCATCGCAGAGCCCATCTTTCCGCAGCCCAGCAGCACCAGTCCCCGGCGGGAAATATCGTCGAACATGTTACAGCCCCCTTGCTTTGCGACGTTCCTAGCCCTGCGCGCGGGCGGGAACAAGCGAGGCCCGAAAATGCGAACGGGCCGCGCGGGTTGGTCCCGGCGCGGCCCGTCGAATTCTGCAGCTGTTGCGCGTCAGGCGCGGCCGTAGGCCTCGGCGATGGCGACGTTCACCGCCTCTTCCGGACACTGGTCGCCCCATGCCACCAGCTGGAAGGCCGGGTAGAAGCGCTCGGCCGACGCGACCGCCGAGCCGATCAGCGTGTCGATCTGTTCGGGGTTGGCCATCTGGCCGCCCGACAGGACAAGGCCGTACCGGTAGACCATCAGCCGCTGGTCGGCCCAGTAGGTGAAGGCGCCGGACCAGCACATGTCGTTGGCGCGGTTCAGCGTCTCGTAGATGCCCGGAAGCTTGTCCTCGGGCGGCTCCATTTCGAAGGTGCAGATCAGGCGCAGCGTCTCGTCGTAGTCCGACCAGGCGAGCGTGATCGAGTAGGTGCGCCACTGGCCTTCGACCGCCATCGCGATCTGGTCGTCGGCCACCCGGTCGAAATCCCACGCGTGGTGTTCCGCGATATGCTCCACGATGTCGATCGGGTGAAGATCTTCCGTGTGAAACTGCTCTGCCAGTGCCATGCCCCCGCCTCTCTGCTTATCGTTCGGGGGTCGTGAATTCGCCCCAGAACTAGGTGCCTGCTCTAGGATCGGCGATCTATGCCGCGCGTCCTACGAGATATGGTAAGGGCGAGTGATTCGCACTGTAAAGCACTAAATCGGGGATAACTGCAATAACTTGGGGATGACCCGGCAAAGGGCACATAATCCGGTAACAGATCGGTGAATCGCCGGAGCAGCGGTGCAACCAGAGCGGTTGCACCGGCTTAACGTCAGGACTTGGACGCGGCTTCCAGAGCGTCGAGACGGGCCTTCAGCGCCTCGTTCTCTTCGCGGGCTTTCTGGGCCATGGCGCGCACGGCGTCGAATTCCTCGCGCGTGACGAAATCGCGATCGGCAAGCCAGCGGTCGACGAGGCCCTTCATCGCGGTTTCGGCTTCCTGCCGCGCACCCTGCGCAACGCCCATGGCGTTGGTCATCAGCTGGCCGATATCGTCGAAAACCTTGTTGCGGGTCTGCATGTCTTAGCTCCGTTCCACTTCCCCCCTATATGGGCCGCCGCGGCGCGGCGGGCAAGGTCGCGTTCGTCCGGTTGACTTCACTTCGCCGCCGTGGCCAAGGAGAGCGCATGTTGGCCGCCATCCCCTTCCCCTCTGTCTCGCCCGAGATCTTCTCGATCGACATCGGCAGTTTCACCTTCGCGCTGCGCTGGTACGCGATGGCCTACATCGTGGGCATCATCATCGGCTGGCGGATGGCGGTGGCCTTCGTGCGCCGCCCGCACTTGTGGCGCGGCGAGCCGCCGATGACGGCGGCGCAGGTCGACGACTTCGTAACGTGGGTGATCGTGGGCGTGATCCTTGGCGGGCGTCTGGGCTTCGTGCTGTTCTACGCGCCCGGCTATTACCTGAGCCATCCGCTTGAGATCCTGCAGATCTGGAACGGCGGCATGTCGTTCCACGGCGGCTTCCTTGGCGTGATGACGGTGATCCTTGTCTATTCGCGCCGCATCGGTGCGGTCACGGGCAGTGTGGCCGACATGCTGGTGGCCGCGACGCCGCCGGGGCTTTTGCTGGGGCGGCTGGCCAACTTCATCAACGCCGAGCTGTGGGGCCTGCCGACCACGATGCCGTGGGGTGTGATCTTTCCCGGGCTTGCGGCGCAGGACTGCCCGCTGGTGGACGGACCTTGCGCCCGCCACCCGTCGCAGCTGTACGAAGCGGGGCTGGAGGGGCTGGCGCTGGGCCTGCTGATCCTGTTCCTGGTCTTCGCGCGCAAATGGTTCCGGACGCCCTGGGCGATCACCGGCGTGTTCATCGGCGGCTACGGTGCGGCGCGGTTCTTCGTCGAGTTCTTCCGGCAGGCCGATGCGCAATACATCACGCTGGACAACCCGATGGGCTATGTCGTGCAGCTTGGCGCGTTTGGCCTGAAGATGGGCCAGTTGCTGTCGCTGCCGATGCTGTTGATCGGGGTCGCGCTGGTGATCTGGGCCCGCAGGCGCGCGCCCGCCGCGCCATGACGGCGCTGGCCGAGCTCCTTTTACGCAGGATCGCCGCAACCGGGCCGCTGACGGTGGCCGAGTACATGGCCGAATGCCTGCTGCACCCCGAGCATGGGTATTACACCACCCGCGATCCGTTCGGCGCCGCGGGCGATTTCACCACCGCGCCCGAGATCAGCCAGATGTTTGGCGAGCTGCTGGGCCTGTCGCTGGCGCAGGCGTGGATGGATCAGGGCGCGCCGGACCCTTTCGTGCTGGCCGAGCTTGGACCGGGGCGCGGCACGCTGATGGCGGACCTGCTGCGGGCGACGGCGCGGGTTCCGGGGTTTCACGACGCGGCGCGGGTCTGTCTTGTCGAGGCGTCGCCGACGCTGCGCCGGAAGCAGCGCGAGACGCTCGCGGGGCATGATGTCTCGTGGTGCGACGACGTTGGCGCGCTGCCGACGGGGCCGCTGTTTCTTGTGGCGAACGAGTTCCTCGACGCCTTGCCGATCCGGCAATTCTTGCGGGACGGGATCGGGTGGCGGGAACGGCTGGTGACGGTTGTGGACGGTGCGCTGGCTTTCGGGCTGGGGGCGGTCACGCCGCTTGGTGCGCTGGCGGATCGGCTGGCGGATACCGTGGACGGCGACCTTGTCGAGACCTGCGCTCCGGCGGCGGCGGTGGCAGAGGCTGTAGCGCCCCGGATCGCCGCACGGGGCGGCGCCGCGATTTTCGTCGACTATGGCGACTGGCGATCGAAAGGGGACACGTTGCAGGCGCTGCGGGCGCATCAGCCGGACAATCCGCTTTCACATCCCGGTGAGGCGGACCTGACCGCGCATGTCGACTTCGAGGCTTTCGCGCGGGGCGCTCAGGGCGCCGCGACCTCGGCCATGGTCGCTCAGGGCGTGTTTCTGGAGCGGCTGGGCATCACGCAGCGGGCGCAGCAGCTTGCGGACGGGCTGACTAGTGCGCCGCTGGACGCGTTGGTCGCCGCGCATCGCCGCTTGACCCACCCGCAGGAAATGGGAAGTCTGTTCAAGGTGCTTGCCATTCACCCGGAAGGAACAGCGCCCCCGCCAGGGCTGGAGCGATGACGCTTGAAATCCTGACCTCTCCCGCACTCGACGGCGTGCGCCACGGGTTCTTCACCCGGCTTGGCGGCGCGTCCTCCGGTGTATTTTCCGGCCTGAACTGCGGGCCCGGTTCCTCGGACCAATCCGACATCGTCAAGATCAACCGGTCCCGCGTGGCCGATGCGATGGAGGTCTCTCCCGAGACACTGATCGGTGTGCGGCAGGTGCATTCGGCCACCGCCGTCCGGGCCGAGGATATCGGTGCCGAGAGCCCGCGCGCCGACGCGATGGTCAGCACCACGCCCGGCATGGCGCTTGCGATCCTGACCGCCGACTGCCAGCCGGTCCTGTTCGCGGACCGCGAAGGGGGCGTCGTGGGTGCGGCCCATGCCGGGTGGCGCGGCGCGCTGGACGGGGTGCTGGAGGCGACCGTCGACCTAATGGTTGAGGCGGGCGCACAGCGGGACCGTATCGTCGCGGCGATCGGCCCGACGATCAGCCAGTCCGCCTACGAGGTCGGGCCCGAGTTCCTTGACGCCTTCCTTGCCGACGATCCGGCGAACGCGCGGTTCTTCAAGGCGGGCGACGGCGACCGGCAGCAGTTCGACCTGCCCGGCTATGGGCTGCATCGCTTGCGCGCTGCCGGCGTTGGCCGGGCCGAATGGACCCGCTGGTGCACCTATGCCGACCCTCGGCGATTCTTTTCCTATCGCCGCAGCCAGCACCGGAGCGAGGCGGACTACGGTCGCCTGATTTCCGTCGTTCGGCTCTGATCCGCTCATTTTCGGCGACGTCGCGGTAGCTCTTGACCGCAGCGTTTCCAAAGCCGGCACAGCGCCACATTCCCGGCCTTATTGAGCCGTAAAGAATCCTGACCCCGACATTCTGCAGCCCCATTGCCCGCCGATAGTCGACCAAGCGAGGGCCGATTGCCCCGCTTCGGGAAACGACGAGAGAGAGCGCGGACTGCCTTCGCGCGAATCGAGGAGAGACGTCATGGCCAGCAAGTCGAACTGGATCGCAACGGTCGCGAAAGAGTCCGCCAAGCTGGAGGTGAAGATGCCCTGGACCCGCGGCGCACGCCGCGACGCCTTCATCGCCAAGCGGGCCGCTGCCGCGGCCAAGCCGGACCAAGCGCTGCACGCCGCGCGCTGACGGCACCCAGGGATACGCGAACGAGGGACGGGCCCCAGTCGGGGCCCAGGCCCGACCTATGGGGGAATAGTCTGCCGCGGGCGTGATTGCGTCCGTGTCACCGGGGAGCCGTGGCGAAGCCATGGCGTGCACCCGCATGGTCGCCTTCGGCTGTGCGGGGCAGTCGAGAGGGAAACGAATGACATATCCGCATCGGCCGGGCGAAGCTGCCGTCGCCCGCACTGCCGCACCGATGGGTCAGCATCGCTGGACGGTCCGTCGCGCCAACGCAGGCACACCGCAACCGCAACAACAATTCCCCGCACGCCGTTTCGAGGCGCTGTCGCTGCTGCCGGATGGCTCGCTGGCCGAGATCATCAAGCGCGCGCCGGCCCATCCGGTGTTCGAGAGCGCGTTCTGCGCCTTGGCCCGCGGCACGATCATGGCGACCGAGGATGGCCCCGTCGCCGTCGAGGACCTGCTGCCCGGCATGCGGATCGAGACTCGCGACAACGGCTATCAGCCGCTGATGTGGATCGGGAACATCACGCTTATTCCCGGCCAGCAGCCCGGCCAGACGCCGCCGCGCCTGTTCCGTATTCCGGTGGACAGCTTCGGCCCCTCGCGGCCTATGCCCGACCTGATGCTGGCCCCGCACGCCCGCCTGCTGCACCGCCACGCGCGGTTGCAGGACGTGGTGCAGGGCGACAGCGCGCTGACCCCGATCACGGCGTTCGAGGACGGTCAAAGCGTGATCCGCGTGGCGCCCGCCTCGCCGGTGAACACCTACCATCTTGCGTTCCGCGATCATCAGATCCTGCGCGCGAACGGGCTGGAGATCGAAAGCTACCACCCGGGCACCGATCTGATGACCCGGCTGGGCGCGGACGGGATGCGCCTGTTCCTGTCCTTCTTCCCGCATGTCACGTCGCTGGCCGAGTTCGGCCCGCTGTGCGCACCGCGCCTGTCGCCGGAAGAATACGAGACGGCGATCTACTGAACCTGCCGGCCGCCGGCGCCCTTTGAGGCGTCAGGCGGTCTGGTTCAGCCTTTGCTCCAGAATGTCGAAGGGCACGCCCGGTTCGTCCTTGGCGCCCCGGATCACCAGCGAGGTCTTCACCGAGATCACGTTGTCCGCCGCCGTCAGCTGTTCCGTCAGGAAGGTCTGGAAGGTCGACAGATCCGGCGCCACGCATTTCAGGATAAAGTCCACCTCGCCGTTCAGCATGTGGCACTCGCGGACCAGCGGCCAGTCGCGGCAGCGCCGTTCGAACGCGGACAGGTCGGCCTCGGCCTGGCTTTGCAGACCGACCATCGCGAAAACCTGCACCTCGAACCCCAGTTGGCGGGCGTCGACCTCGGCGTGATAGCCGCGGATAAAGCCCTGTTCTTCCAACGTGCGCACACGACGCAGGCAGGGCGGCGCGGAAATGCCCACGCGCTTGGCCAGTTCGACGTTCGTCATGCGACCGTCAGCCTGCAATTCCGCAAGGATCTGGCGATCAATCGGGTCAAGCTTGGAACCGGGCATGGCAACTCCGCATCTGTTTTTCCGATAGATACCGAAAGAGAATAGCCTCGGCAATAATATTTCAAGATCGCGCAACATCATTATGCAGATGCAGCATGATGAGCGATACCGTTTGCGGGGCTTTCAGGACGGGGCCGGCATGGTTATATGCGTGTTCCAGATTTTAACGAACCCGCAGGAGGTCCGCGATGGCCGAGACGAAGCACACCAAGGTTCTTATCATCGGCTCCGGCCCGGCCGGCTATACCGCCGGTGTCTATGCCAGCCGCGCGATGCTGGAACCGGTGCTGGTGCAGGGCATCCAGCCGGGCGGCCAGCTGACGATCACCACCGAGGTCGAGAACTGGCCGGGTGAGACAGAGATTCAGGGCCCCGACCTGATGGTCAACATGGAAGCCCATGCCCGCGCCGTCGGCACCGAGATCATCTCGGACCACATTTCGTCCATCGACCTGTCGAAGCGGCCTTTCGTGGCGCAGGGCGACACCGGCACCACCTATACCGCCGACGCCGTGATCCTTGCGACGGGGGCGCAGGCAAAGTGGCTGGGCCTGCCGTCGGAAGAGCATTTCAAGGGCTTCGGCGTTTCGGCCTGTGCGACCTGCGACGGCTTCTTCTATCGCGGCAAGGAGGTCGTGGTCATCGGCGGCGGCAATACCGCCGTGGAAGAAGCGCTGTTCCTGACCAACTTCGCGTCGAAGGTCACGCTGGTCCACCGCCGCGACAGCCTGCGGGCCGAGAAGATCCTGCAAAAACGGCTGTTCGAGCATCCGAAGGTCGAGATCGCGTGGAATACCACGGTCGAGGAAGTCTATGGCGCCGACCAGCCCCGCGGCGTCGAGGGCGTGAAGGTCCGCGACGTGAACACCGGCGAAGAGCGCAAGATCCCGTGCGATGGCTTCTTCGTCGCGATCGGCCACGCGCCCGCGTCCGAACTGGTGAAGGACCAGCTGGAAACGCACATGGGCGGCTACGTGGTGACCAAGCCCGATTCCACCGAGACCTCGATCCCCGGCGTGTTCGCCGCGGGCGACCTGACCGACCACAAGTACCGTCAGGCGGTGACATCGGCTGGCATGGGCTGCATGGCCGCGCTTGAAGCCGAGCGTTTCCTTGCAGCCGAGGGCGAGGCGGTCGTGGCGCCGGATGCCCCGGTGGCCGAGGTCGGTGCGCCGGCAGAGTAAGGTCTAGACCGGCTTTACCAGCAGAATTGCATCGGTCCCGTCGTGGGCCCAGCCCGGCACCGCCATGCGGCGCCGGGCTATTTCTTCGAATCCCATCCGAAGATACAGCCGCACCGCACCGGGATTCGATGCGAAGGCGATGATCGAGACGCCAGAGCGCCCCTGCCGTTTCGCAATCCATTCGGCCCGTTCCAGCAACCTGCCGCCAAGCCCCTGCCCCCGCAGTTCGGGATAGACCGCCAGCACGTTCAGGTACCACGTGCCTGTCGCCATGTTCTCGAGCTCTTGCAAGGGCACGAAGGGCGCAGGGAAACCGGGGCCGATCTCGACCGGGTCGTCGGGCAGCGCATAGCCGATCATGCCGCCCAGCACCCGGCCCAGACGCTGCGCCATCGTCGCGTTGCGATAGCTGAAACTGCCTTCGTCCCTCTCGGCGCGCGCCAGTCCCACGTCGCGGGGTTTCTGCCAGGGATCGGCCATTTCGGCCCACGCCATTTCGGGCAGGCCCTCGCCCGCCATCATGACGAATTCCACCAGTCGCTTCGCGTCGCCGGGCGTGGCCGGGCGGAAGTCGATGTCGGGCATGTTTCCCTCGCGTCCGTTTCTGCGCTGCGGCGGAACGCCTGACCGCCGTTCGGAACACCCTGCCTCAAGGCGTTCCGCCGAGTCGCAAATTCCTGAACGCGCGTCCCATTTGCGCCGAAAATCGCGCAATCGCAGACCTTTTGCCCGAAAACAGGGCGGGTTCCCTAGACTTCGGCGTCGGTCCGGGTCTAGACGGCCCGCGATACCTTGAAAGACGCGATACGCGCGTCGTTCCGAACCAGTAGGCCCGAAATGCAGTTGAACAACCTCGCTCCGATCCCGGAACTTTACGTCTCTTATGAAAGCGCCCAGAAGCTGAAGGTCGAAGCCGCCGACCTGACCAGCTGGGATCTGACCCCGCGACAGATCTGCGACCTGGAACTGCTGATGAACGGCGGCTTCAACCCGCTCAAGGGCTTCCTGTCGGAAGAGGACTACAACGGCGTGGTCGAGAACATGCGTCTCGCCGATGGCACGCTGTGGCCGATGCCCATCACGCTGGACGTGAACGAGAAGTTCGCCGACTCGATTGAGGTCGGGCAGGACATCGCCCTGCGCGATCAGGAAGGCGTGATCCTTGGCACGATGACCGTCACCGACAAGTGGGAGCCGAACAAGGCGAACGAGGCCGAGAAGGTGTTCGGCGCCGATGACAGCGCGCACCCGGCGGTGAACTACCTGCACAACCACGCGGGCAAGATCTATCTGGGCGGCCCGGTCACCGGCATTCAGCAGCCGGTGCACTATGACTTCCGCGCCCGCCGCGACACGCCGAACGAATTGCGCGCCTTCTTCCGCAAAATGGGCTGGCGCCGCGTCGTCGCGTTCCAGACCCGCAACCCGCTGCATCGCGCGCACCAGGAACTGACCTTCCGCGCCGCGAAGGAAGCGCAGGCCAACCTGCTGATCCACCCGATCGTCGGCATGACCAAGCCGGGCGACGTCGATCACTTCACCCGCGTCCGCTGTTACGAGGCGGTGCTGGACAAGTACCCGGCCTCGACCACCTCGATGTCGCTGCTGAACCTCGCGATGCGCATGGCGGGCCCGCGCGAGGCGGTGTGGCACGGCCTGATCCGCGCCAACCACGGCTGCACCCACTTCATCGTGGGCCGCGACCACGCCGGCCCCGGCAAGAACTCTGCGGGCGAGGACTTCTACGGCCCCTACGATGCGCAGGAGCTATTCAAGCAGTACGAATCCGAGATCGGGCTGGAGATGGTTCCGTTCAAGCACATGGTCTACGTGCAGGAACGCGCCCAGTACGAGCCCGCCGACGAGATCGAGGATGGCGTCACCGTCCTGAACATCTCGGGCACCGAACTGCGCCGCCGTCTGGCCGAGGGTCTTGAGATCCCCGAGTGGTTTTCGTTCCCCGAGGTGGTCAAGGAACTGCGCCGCACGCGTCCGCCGCGGTCGCAGCAGGGCTTCACCGTCTTCTTCACCGGCTTCTCGGGGTCGGGCAAATCGACGATCGCGAACGCGCTTATGGTCAAGCTCATGGAGATGGGCGGCCGTCCCGTCACGCTGCTGGACGGCGACATCGTGCGGAAGAACCTCAGTTCGGAACTGGGCTTCTCGAAAGAGCACCGCGACCTGAACATCCGGCGCATCGGCTTCGTCGCGTCCGAGATCACCAAGAACGGCGGTATCGCGATCTGTGCGCCCATCGCGCCGTACGCGACGACCCGCCGCGCGGTGCGCGAGGACATCGAGCAGTTCGGCGCCTTCGTCGAGGTCCACGTCGCGACCTCGCTGGAGGAATGCGAACGGCGCGACCGCAAGGGGCTCTACAAGCTGGCGCGCGAGGGCAAGATCAAGGAGTTCACCGGCATCTCCGACCCCTACGATGTACCCGCGAACCCCGAACTGTCGCTGGATACCGAGAACGTGGACGTCGACAACTGCGCCCATCAGGTGATCCTGAAGCTGGAATCGATGGGGCTGATCGCCGCCTGATCCAATTGACGCCGCCGCGCGCATTGCGTGGCGGCGTCTGCCTGACCCGCCGTGACACGGGGCCGCCGGCGGGCTAACACGAAAGCCGATCCCGATCCGGAGCCCGGCTTGCCGCCCCTGCGTCTTATCACCCTGACCACCATACCGCCCCGCTTCGCCGAAATCGGCGGCGCGCTTCGGTCAATGCTGAATCAGCGCCGGCCGGCGGATCGGGTGGAACTGTACGTGCCGCGACGCTATCGCCGGTTTCCTGACTACGACGGCTCTGTGCCCGAGGTACCCGAGGGTGTGACCATCGTCCGTCCCGACGAGGATTTCGGCCCCGCCAGCAAGGTGCTGCACGCGGTTCGCGCCCATCGTGGCGAGAACGTCGAGATCCTGTTCGGCGATGACGACCGGCTGTACCGGCCCGACTGGTCCTCGGTCTTCTACGACGCGCGCCGCGACCGGCCCGACGACGCCATCGCCCCGATCTCGTGGGCGGCGGACGAGATGTTCACCTCGGATCAGCGCGACCGGCCCCAGCCGCAGGCACAGCGGGCGAACAAGGCTATGGACCTGCCCTACCAGGTGAAGAGCGCGCTGCATTCGGTGGCGTCGGCCCTGGGCTATCGCGGCGAGGGACCAAGCCACGCGCATATCCGCACGCCAGGCTATCGCGACATCTTTCAGGGCTACGGCGGGGTTCTGGTGCGGCCATCGTTCTTCGACGACGACGTGTTCGACATCCCGCCGGTGCTGTGGTCGGTGGACGATATCTGGCTGTCGGGGATGCTGGCGAAGGCCGGCACGCGGATCTGGGCGCCGGCCGGGATCAAGGGCCCGCGCCTTTTGTCGAACCACGACCGTGCGCCGCTGTATCAGGCGGTGCTGGACGGCGCAGACCGGCGAACCGCCGACCGTCAGTGTTTCGATTACATGAGAGAGACCTATGGCCTCTGGCCCTGAGCCCTAAAGGTTCAGGTATCCGCGCATCAGCACGTGACCGCGCCCGCCGACGCGGACGCCCTCGATGGCGTCGCGCGGGCCCAGAACCTCGACATCCGCACGTCCGGGGCGGCCCATCCAGTGCCCCTGCTCCGCAACAAAGCGCGGGCTGTCGATCAGTCCGTGATGCCAGAGGTACGATGCCATCGCGCCGGTGGCCGAACCCGTGAAGGGGTCCTCGGGCGGCAGCGGCGGCGCAAGGACGAGGCGCGAGAACGTGTCCCCCTCTGCCGTCTCGCCGCCAAGCGAGACCCAGAACGGTTCCATCGTGTCATGCGCACCGCGCACCATGCGCATCGCGTCGAAGTCGGGCGACAGTCGGCGCAGGCAGTCCTTGTCCTTCACCACGGTGATGACGAACGGCAGGCCGGTCGAGACCACCTGCGGCGTGCCGACTATATCCCCGGCTGACAGGCCGCCGGCTGCGGCGACAAGCGCCGGGTCCATCTTTTCGCCGAAGGTGGGCGCGACCTGCGTCATGGTGATCAACGGGCCGTCGGGCGTGGTCTCGATCTCGACCGGGATGACGCCGGCGCCGGTCTCGCACCGCAGAAGGCCCGGCTTCGCGCGGCCGCGATCCGCCATCGACGCGACCGAGGCAAGCGTCGGGTGTCCCGCGAAGGGGATCTCCATGTTGTTCATGAAGTATCGGATCTTCACGTCCGCGATGTCGGAGGGGCCGATGAAAGTACACTCCACCAGCCCCGTCTCGCGCACGAAGGTCATGCAGGTCTCGGGGTCGAGGCCGCCGTCGTCATAGACCACGGCACAGCCGTTGCCGCCGAAGGGCACAGCCGTGAAGGCGTCGACCCAGTCGAAATCCATCGGCATGCCCCGCGTTCCTTCGTTCAGTGGACGCTTACGGGCGCCAGATCGTTTTGCCGCGCCAGCGCGAAGGCCATTTTGCGGTCGCGCACCAGCGCCAACCGCTCGCCCTCGGTGTTGTGGACGGCGAAGATGGTTTCCAGCCCCTCGACCTCGGCCTGCACGTCCTCGGGCAGGTCGGCGACGTCGACGGAACGGACATACACGATGTCCTGCGGCATCTCGGCCGCGAAGTCGTAAGTGGTGTTCATGGTCTCACCCCCGGTTTACCTGCGGTCGATCTGGATCGTCCGCACGACCTTCTCGGGCTCGGCCCGGCTCAGGTCTACATGCAGCAGTCCGTTTTCCATGGCGGCGCCGGATACCTCGACACCCTCGGCCAGAACGAAGCTGCGCTGGAACTGCCGCGCGGCGATGCCACGGTGCAGGAAGATCCGGCCGTCATCCTCTTCGCTCTGGCGGCCGCGGATCATAAGCTGCCGGTCCTCGATGGTGATCGACAGGTCATCCTCGGCAAACCCCGCCACGGCAAGGGTGATGCGGTAGGAATTCGCGCTGGTCTGCTCGATGTTGAACGGCGGGTATCCGTTGTTTTCGGACTTCACCGTCCGTTCCATAAGCCGTTCAAGCTGTTCGAATCCCAAGAAGAAGGGATGCGAACCCAAGCCAACTTTCGTCATGGCCTTGCCCTTTCATAAGCGACACTGCGTAAGGGCCCCGTTGCGGCGACCCTTTTAACGAATATGGGCAGCACGGCCGGACCCCGCAAGGGTGTGTGCCTGCAAGTGGCTTTGAGAATTCGGGAAATGGCGGTAATACTCGCGCCACAGCGAAGAACCCAGACAGGAGCCAGGGCACGGGGATGAACGCGCAATGAACGCATCCGGCCAAATGGACGAGACCGAGGTTCTGAGGGTGGAACTGGAAGTCCTGAGACGAGAACACCGCGATCTCGATGACGCGATCTCGGCGCTGCAAGAGACGCAGCGCGCCGACCAGCTGCGGCTGAGCCGGCTGAAACGGCAAAAGCTGATGCTGAAGGACAAGATCCGCCGGATCGAGGACCGGCTGCTGCCCGACATCATCGCCTGAGCCAAACCGTCACCCTGCCGATTGCATCGCTGCCCCTCCCGCGTATATTGCGCGTTCCCGAGGAACGGGGCGTTTCAGGCGGGCGAAGGTACGGGGGACAGGACATGACCGTGGACGTGGGTATCATCATGGGCAGCCAAAGCGACTGGCCCACCATGAAGCTCGCCGCCGAGATCCTCGACGAGCTGGGGATTTCCTACGAGTCGAAGATCGTGTCGGCGCACCGCACGCCGGACCGCCTTTGGGACTATGGCAAGACCGCTGCCGCGCGCGGGTTGAAGGTGATCATCGCGGGCGCCGGTGGCGCGGCGCACCTGCCGGGCATGATGGCGTCAAAGACCCGCATTCCTGTGGTCGGCGTGCCGGTGCAGACGCGGGCGCTGGGAGGCGTCGACTCGCTGTATTCCATCGTGCAGATGCCGCGCGGCTTTCCGGTCGCCACGATGGCCATCGGCGGCGCCGCGAACGCCGGGCTGATGGCGGCGCAGATCCTTGCCGTCACCGATGCGGCCCTGGCCGAACGCGTCGACGCATGGCGCGACGCGCTGTCCGCCTCGATCCCGGACGAGCCCTCCGATGGCTAAGCTGGGCTTCATCGGCACCGGCCACATCGCCGCGCCCATGGTCCGCTTTCTAGCCGAGCGCGGGCACGAGATCGCAGTCACCCGCCGGGGCGAGGCCGTTTCCGCCGCGCTGAAAGCCGAGCTTGGCGTCACCGTGGCCGAGCCGCAGGCCGTGGTCGACGCATCCGACATCGTGTTTCTCTGCGTCCGACCGCAACACGCCGCCGAGGCGCTGGAGCCACTGACCTTCCGCGCCGACCAGCGGATCGTCTCGGTGATGGCGGGTGTCTCGCGCGCCGAGCTTGGCCGTCTGTGCGCCCCCGCCGCCGACATGGTGCAGACGATCCCGCTGGGCTACCTCGAGCAGGGCGGCTGCCCGCTGGCCGCGTTCGGCAACGACGACCTGCTGGCCGATCTGTTCGCCCCCGAGAACCCGGTGGTGAAGGTCGCCTCGGAAGCCGCGCTGAACGCGCATTTCGCGATCTGCGCTTTCGTGCCCGGCGTGCTTGATCTGGCGGCCAGCGCCTCTGGCTGGCTGGCGGATCACACCGGCGATGCCGACGGGGCGGAATTCTACACCACGCAACTTTTGTCGGGCTTCCTGTCCGCCATGTCGAAAGGCAGCGCCGGACGGCTGGCCGAAGAGCGCGACGCGCTTGCCACCGCTGGCAGCCTCAGCCTTCAGATGACCGAGGCGCTGCGCGACGGCGGCGCCCATGACACCCTGCGCGATGCCCTCGCCGCGATCGGCAAGCGGCTGGAGCCCTGACCCGGAGTCCCGCATGAGCCTTCCCCTTACTCCCGGCGCCACCATCGGCATTCTAGGCGGCGGCCAGCTTGGCCGGATGCTGTCGGTCGCGGCGTCGCGTCTTGGCTTCCTGACGCATATCTACGAGCCGGGCGCCGAGCCTCCGGCGGGCCACGTCGCGCACCGCGTGACCACCGCGCCCTACGAGGACGAGAAGGCGCTGAAGACCTTCGCCGCCTCTGTCGACGTGATCACCTACGAGTTCGAGAACATCCCGACCGCCGCGCTGGACCTGCTGGAATCGCTGAAGCCGATCCATCCGGGACGGCAGGCGCTGGCCACCAGTCAGGACCGGCTGACCGAGAAGACCTTTCTGCGGGAACTCGGGCTTGGCACCGCCCCGTTCGCCGCCGTCGACAGCGCCGAGGATCTTGCGAAGGCGATTGACGAGATCGGCACGCCCGCGATCCTGAAGACCCGGCGGTTCGGGTATGACGGCAAGGGACAGGCGCGGCTGCGGTCGCCCGAAGACGCGGACAGCGCGCTGGCCGACATGAACGGCGCGCCCGCGATCCTTGAAGGCTTCGTCGATTTCTCGATGGAGATCAGCGTGATCGCCGCGCGCGGTGCGAATGGCGAGGTCGCGGCTTTCGATCCCGGCGAGAACGTCCACAAGGACGGCATCCTTGACACCACCACGGTGCCCGCGCGCATCTCTGCCGCGCTGAAGACCGACGCCATCCTGCTGGCGGGCCGCATCCTGAACGCGCTGGATTACGTGGGCGTACTGGGGGTGGAGCTGTTCGTGACGCCGCAGGGCTTGCTGGTCAACGAGATCGCGCCCCGGGTCCACAACTCGGGCCACTGGACGCAGACAGGCTGTGTGTCGGACCAGTTCGAGCAGCACATCCGCGCCGTGGCGGGTTGGCCGCTGGGTGACGGCGGTCGGCATTCGGACGTGGTGATGGAGAACCTGATCGGCGACGACATCCTGCGGGTGCCAGAGCTGGCCCGCGATCCGGCGACGGCGATCCACCTTTACGGCAAGGCCGAGGCGCGGCCGGGCCGCAAGATGGGTCACGTGAACCGGATCACCGGGCCGAAAAGCTAGGGCTCAGCCGCCGGTCACCCGCGTAAGCGCCTCGCCATAGGTCATCTCGGGGCGGAAACGCCCGTGTTCCAGAAATTCCATCGCCTCTGCGATCACCAGCGGGTTCATCATCATGAACGTGTGCGTGACCGGCAGGACAAGGTGATCGGTCATTCCGCGCAGGCGGGTGGAATCGACCGAGACCTTGCCGTCGTCCTGCCCGTCGATGACGTTGGAATAGACCGGATTCAGCGAGCGGGTGCCCGCGATGATTCCCAGTTCGAAATGCGGCTGGCCCAGTTGGTTCGGCACGCTGTCCGGCCCGGTGCCCAGTTCCAGCCCCGCCGGGCCGTTGATCCATTCGAACGGGGCAAGGTCGCCGAATTCGTCGACGAGTTCGCTGCCCTGATTGGGCGGCCCCATCATCACCACGCGGCCCATGGTTTTGGGACGGTGATCGGCCAGCCACAGGCGGACAAGGATACCGCCCATGGAGTGCGTCACGAAATGAACGCGGTCGTCGCCGCAATCCTCGACCGCAGGGCCGACGGCCATGTCGACCAGCACCTCGATCTTGCGCTCGGTCGAGGGGTAGCCGCGATTCACCACGCGGTAGCCGTTCAGACGAAGGGCCTCGGCCAGCGGGACCATGCTGGTCGCGCTGCGGGCCAGCCCGTGCAGCAGCACGACGCAATCGGCCGCGGCGGGAACTGGGAACAGCAAGAGGATCACTAGAAGCACGCGCATCGCCCTGAGATATGCCATCACGCGCCTCCGACCAGTGCTAGCGCCGCGCCAGTACCGACAGCGCGACGCCGCCCAGCACCAGCGCGCAGGCGGCGATCAGCGCCGGGGTGACGGGTTCCGACAGGATCAGCGCGCCGCCCGCCAGCGCGATCACCGGCACGGTCAGTTGCGCCACCGCCGCGACGCTGGCGGCAAGGCGCGGCAGGACGGCGTACCACAGGGCATAGCCGAGACCCGAGGTCACGATGCCGGAGGTCAGCGCCAGCAGGATGCCGTGGGGCGTGATCGCGGTGCCCGCGCGCGCCAGAAGGGCGATCACGGCGCAGACCGGCACCGCCAGCAGGAAGTTCGCCGCGGTCGCGCGCAGCGGTTCGCCCGAGCGGCGTCCGACCAGCGAGTAAACGCCCCACCCGACCGCCGCCGCCGCCATCATCGCGCCCGCGACAGGCGGCACCCGCGCGCCGTTGCCGGGCCAGAACATCCACGCCAGTCCCGAAAGGGCGACCAAAGCGCCGATCCAGCGCAGCACCGGCATCGGCTCGCGCGCAAGGACGGCGCCCGCGAACATCGTCACCTGAACACCGCCGAACAGGATTAGCGCCCCCGCCCCCGCATCCAGCGTGACATAGGCCGCAGAGAACCCGGCGAGGTACAGCGTCAGCGACAGGACACCGGCCAGCCGGTGCGGCCCTCCAAGCGTCAGCCGCCGGTCACGGATCAGCACCATCGCCGACAGCGCCGCCGCGCCGGACGCGACGCGGATCAGGGCGAAGTCCATCGCGTCGATCCAGCCGCCGCCGACCGCCAGCCGGTTCAGGACCGAGTTCGCCGCGAAGGCCACCATCACCAGCGCCACCAGTCCGAACAGACGCATACCGACATTCTCCCGCCACCAGATTCCCGCCGGGCGGCACTGGACCCTCCGGCTGCACGGGCGTAGCACTAACGAAGAGCCGGGCACAGCCGGTCAGTTCCGGAGCAAGATCATTCCCATCCCGTCCTCCCCGATGAACGTGCCGTCCCCGCCGGGACAGCAGGTCGACAACATGCGCGGCCTTGCCCTGATGGCGCTGGCGATGTTCATTTTCTCGGCGGTGGACACGCAGGCGAAGTTCCTGACCCAGACGCTGCACCCGGTTCAGGTCACCTGGACCCGCCAACTGGGGCTGTTCGCGGCGATGCTGTTCCTGCTGGCGCGTCACGGGCCGTCGTTGCTGAAGACATCGCATCCCTACCTTCAGCTTTTCCGCGGGTTTCTGGCGGCTGTCTCGGCCCTGTGTTTCATCGTGGCGGTCAGCTTCGTGCCGCTGGCGGATGCGGTTTCGATCAGCTTCATCGCGCCCTTTGTCGTGACGCTTCTGTCGGCTTTGGTGCTGCGCGAGACGGTGGGCATCCGGCGCTGGGTGGCGGTGACCATCGGCTTCATCGGGACGCTTATCGTGATCCGGCCCGGGCTTGGCGTGGTCCACCCGGCGATCTTCTTCGTGATCCTCGCGGCGGCGGCCTTCGCATTGCGGCAGATCGTGTCGCGCGCGCTGGCGAACTCGGACCGCACCATCACCACCGTCGCCTATACCGCGCTGGCCAGCGTCGTCCTTCTGACGCTGCCCCTGCCCTTCGTCTGGCAGACGCCGACGACCGGGGTCGAGTTTCTGCTGATGCTGGGCGTCGCGGTTCTGGCGGGAGCGGGAGAGTTCACTCTGATCAAGGCGCTGGAAGTCGGACAGGCCGCCGTGGTGGCGCCGGTGCAGTATTCGCTGCTGATCTGGTCGACCTTTTACGGCTGGCTGGTATTCAACCAGCTGCCGGATTTCTGGACATGGATCGGCGCGCTGATCATCGTCGCGACCGGGCTTTACACCCTGCATCGCGAACGGCTGGCGGCGAAGGCCGCGAAGGCCCGCGCCGCCTGAGTTCCGTCAGCTGGGAGCGGCGAGGCGCGGCGCCAGCGTGCGCCATGCCATCGCCCCTGCGCCAGCGAGCGTCAGCGCCAGCACGAACAGCCACCCCAGCAGCGGGATCAGCGCCAGAAGGCCCGCGATGATCGCGCCCAACCCTCCCGCCAGCGCGCGTTCCAGCACGCGATCTGGTTCCGGGCGGCCAACGGCCATCATCACGCCGACGCCCAGCGCGTAGGTGCCCAGCAGGTAGCCTGCCAGCACCACGAGCCCGCCAAGCACCAGCACCGCCGGGGTGATGAAGATGCCGATCACCGTCAGCGCCAGCATGATCGACGATCCAAGGATCGTGGACATCAGCAGGAACCCAAGCCCCAGCGTGCCCAGCGGGCGCGACAGGATGCGGCGCCGCGTTGCCGCAAGCCATTCCGGGAACAGCGCCGCCGCCAGCGCCGCCAGCGCCGCGACGAACAGGACGGTGGCGACGAAGCTCCAGAGCGCGCCGAGGAACGCCTTGAAGGTCCAGCCGCGCACGTCACCCGGCGCGCGGCTGCCGTCCCATGCGATGCGTTCGATCCGGTCTTCGGCGATGACACTCTCCGGCACGTCGATGCTGTCCGGCTTTTCCTCGTACAGCGTCAGCGTGCCGTTGATCGACGCGTCCGGCCCGAACTCGACCGTGTTGGCCGCGATGCGCACATCGCCCGCGATCGCGCCTTCGACCCGCACCGTCTCGCCCGACAGCAGGGCATAGCCGCCGACCGGGCCGGTGACCGTCACCTCGGACCCCGCGCCGCGCAGGTCGCCCGAGACCGCGCCGACCTGCACCGAATAGCCCGTCAGCGTCGCGTTTCCGGCCACGGCGCCGGTCACGTCGACATTCATCCCCATGGCATAGACGTTGCCACCGATAGCGCCCGACGCTTCGACCGTGCGGCCCGCAAGGTGGGCAGAGCCGGAGATGTCGGACCCGACCGTCACCCGTTGACCGGCGGCGAACAGGTCCTCCGTGCCGTCGGCGGAGAAGCTGACACTGTTGCCAGCGCGGAAGGCATCGTTGCCGATGTCGAGGAATGCGTTGTCGTCGGATTGCGCCGATGCGGCGGTGGCGGCCAGACAGGCCAAAACAATCAGGAACAGGCGTTTCATGGCGGTTCTCCCCCTGCCATTGGCTGTCGCGATTCGCCGGCAGTCTAGGCGCGGGGCGCCGCGCGCGCCTTGTTACGGATCAAATGGGTCTGCCGTAGCGTTCAGCCCGTCGTGGCCGAGGGTTGCAACGTCTCGACGAAGTGCCGGACCTTGGCGCGCCCACCCAGCCGGATGACCGGCACATGGCCGCCGTGCGTTTCGCGGGCGGCCTCGATGACGGGACGGTACACTTCGTCGAAGCGCCAGACGTATCGCAGGAAGGCAATGAACTCGCGATCCAGCTTCTCGGCGCAGCCTGCGGGCAGATCGGTCCTTTGGTCGCTTCGGACCGTCCGAAGCGCGACCCGCTTGGCGCAGGTCAGGCGGGGCGTGTCCATCCAGATCACGAGATCGGCGCGCGGCAGGCGCAGGTCGAAGGTCTGATGGTGATAATTGCCCTCGGTAATCCAGGCGGGGCCTTCGACGGCGTCCGAGACCTTTTGCCGGAACGCGCTGCGGACGGGCTTGGTCCAGCCCGGCCCCCAGAACAGCTTGTCGAGATGGATCACCGGCAGCGACAGCTCATGTCCAAGCATCCGCGCCAGCGTGGATTTCCCGCTGCCCGCATTGCCCAGAATGACGATCCGTTTCGGCCCCATGACGTCCCCCGATGCGCAGGAACATTAGCGGCGGTCCGGTGGCGAGTCGCAAGTGCGCGCTTGGCCGCGTGTCCTTGTTCGGCAGTCGGTTGCCGGAAGGGACCGCGGGCAAAGAAAAAGGGCGCCGCAAGGGGCGCCCTTTCCCGTAACTCCGGATGGAGCGGCTGATTACATCATGCCGCCCATGCCGCCCATGCCGCCCATGTCGGGGGCGCCGCCGGCGCCTTCCTTCTGCGGCTTGTCGGCGACCATCGCTTCGGTGGTGATCAGCAGACCGGCAACCGAGGCAGCGTCTTCCAGCGCGGTGCGGACGACCTTCGCGGGGTCGATCACGCCGAACTTGAACATGTCGCCGTATTCTTCGGTCTGAGCGTTGAAGCCGAAGGACAGGTCCTGGCTTTCGCGGATCTTGCCGGCAACGACCGAACCGTCAACGCCAGCGTTCTCGGCGATCTGACGAAGCGGAGCTTCCAGAGCCTTGCGCACGATGGCGATACCGGCGTTCTGGTCGCTATTCGCGCCTTCCAGACCTTCGAGGGCCTTGCCACCCTGGATCAGGGCAACACCGCCACCGACCACGACACCTTCCTGCACAGCAGCGCGGGTCGCGTTCAGCGCGTCGTCGACGCGGTCTTTACGCTCTTTCACTTCCACTTCGGTCATGCCGCCAACGCGGATGACGGCAACGCCGCCCGCCAGCTTGGCAACACGTTCCTGCAGCTTCTCGCGGTCGTAGTCCGAGGTGGTTTCCTCGATCTGCGTGCGGATCTGGGCCACGCGGGCTTCGATCTCTGCCTTCTCGCCGTGGCCGTCGACGATGGTGGTCTCGTCCTTGGTGATCGACACGGTCTTGGCGGTGCCGAGCATGTCCATGGTCACCGACTCGAGCTTCATGCCGAGGTCTTCCGAGATCACCTGGCCGCCGGTCAGGATCGCGATGTCCTGCAGCATGGCCTTGCGGCGGTCGCCGAAGCCCGGAGCTTTGACGGCAGCGATCTTCAGGCCGCCGCGCAGCTTGTTGACCACGAGGGTCGCCAGCGCTTCGCCTTCGACGTCTTCGGCGATGATCAGAAGCGGCTTCTGCGACTGGATCACCTGCTCGAGCAGCGGAACCAGCGGCTGCAGCGACGAGAGTTTCTTCTCGTGCAGCAGGATCATGCAGTCATCCAGCTCGGCAATCATCTTGTCCGGGTTGGTGACGAAGTAGGGCGACAGGTAGCCGCGGTCGAACTGCATGCCTTCGACGACTTCGGTCTCGGTCTCGAGGCCTTTGTTCTCTTCGACGGTGATGACGCCGTCGTTGCCGACTTTCTGCATCGCGTCGGCGATCTGCTTGCCGATGGCTTCTTCGCCGTTGGCAGAGATGGTGCCGACCTGAGCGACTTCAGCCGAGTCGGTCACGTCGCGGGCAGCGTTCTTGATCGCTTCGACGACCTTGGCGGTGGCCAGGTCGATGCCGCGCTTCAGATCCATCGGGTTCATGCCGGCGGCAACCGACTTGAGGCCGTCCTTGACGATGGCCTGGGCCAGAACCGTCGCGGTGGTGGTGCCGTCGCCGGCTTCGTCGTTGGTGCGGGAAGCGACTTCCTTCACCATCTGGGCGCCCATGTTCTCGAACTTGTCTTCCAGTTCGATTTCCTTGGCGACCGAAACACCGTCCTTGGTGATGCGCGGGGCACCGAACGATTTCTCGATGACCACGTTGCGGCCTTTCGGGCCGAGGGTCACTTTCACCGCATCGGCAAGGATGTTTACACCCTTGAGCATACGGTTACGGGCGTCGGTGTCGAACTTGACGTCCTTAGCAGCCATGATTGGTTACTCCGTCTGAATTGTTTGAGTGATTGAAGGGGACAGGTCTCAGGCGATGATGCCGAGAATGTCGCTTTCCTTCATGATCAGCAGCTCTTCGCCATCCAGCGAGATCTCGGTGCCGGACCACTTGCCGAACAGGATCTTGTCGCCGGCTTTGACGTCCATCGCGATGCGATCGCCGTCGTCGTCCTTGGCGCCGGCGCCAACAGCGACGATCTCGCCTTCGGCCGGTTTCTCTTTCGCGCTGTCGGGGATGATCAGACCACCCTTGGTCTTCTCGTCGGATTCCACACGGCGGACCAGCACACGGTCATGCAGCGGGGTGAATGCCATCTCTGAACGCTCCTTGGTTCATTGTTCTCCCAAGTTAGCACTCACCTCCATCGAGTGCTAACGAGCCGGAGATAAGGAGCGGGCTTCCACGAGTCAACAGGCGGCTTCACAGAAATTTGCTTGCGTGCGGGGATAGCTGGCTTACCCTCTTGCGCGACACCCCCGGAGGTTCCGCAAGTGCGCAAATTTCTTACGTTTCTTTTCCTCGCGCTGGTCGCGCTGAGGCCCGCAGCGGCCACAGCCGACTGTGGCGGAAGCGACCTGATAACAGCCCTTCCGGCGGATGAACAGGCCCGTCTGCGGGACCTTGCCGACGCGGTTCCGCACGGCAGCGGCATCCTGTGGGACGCCGAACGCGACGGGCGGCACATCCTGCTGGTCGGCACCATGCACCTGTACGACCCGCGCCACGAGGCGACGATGGAACAGGTGCGCCCGTTCCTGGAAACCGCGGATGCGGTCTATCTCGAGATGGGCTCGGGCGACGAGGCGCGGCTACAACGCATGATCGCCGCAGAGCCTTCGCTTGCCTTCATCACCGAAGGCCCGACCCTACCCGACCTTTTGGGCGAAGAAGACTGGGCCCGCCTGCGTGAAGCGATGGCCGACCGGGGCGTGCCGGGTTTTCTTGCGTCGCAGATGCGTCCGTGGATGGCGATGGCGCAGCTTGGCATGACACGCTGCGACCTGGAGGCCTTGCAGGAGGGCAAGCGCGGGCTGGACGGCATGATCACCGCCGCCGCCGAGGCGATGGACAAGCCGGCACTGGCGCTCGAGCCGATCGACACCGCGCTGAAGGCCTTCGCGGCGTTCACCGAGGAAGAGCAGCTTGATCTTCTGCGCTACGGGCTGGCCCAGCAGGCAGGACAAAGCGCCGATCAAGCGGTGACGATGGCAGAGGCTTATTTCCGCGAAGAGATCCAGCTGATCTGGGAGTTCACCATCGCGCAGTCCGTGGACGACCCCGCCTTTTCGGCGGAAGAACTCGCCGACCAGATCGACCGGTTCGAAACGGTCCTGATCGAGGACCGCAACGCCGCCTGGATGGAGCGCATCCTGTCAGCCGAAGGCGACACGCTGGTCGCCGTGGGCGCGATGCACCTGCCCGGAGAGGCCGGACTGCTGCACCTGCTGGAAGAGGAAGGGTTCAGCGTGACCCGAAGGCCCCGAATGGCAAAGTAACGCGCCGCCGTCTTAGGCGGCAGCGTCCTTTTCACCTGCACCGCGACCGATCCTGAGCCGTGCGAACCGGCGCAGGTGCTTGCGCAGCAGCAACGGTCGCGCGCGACGGTCCATCGGCCGGATGTCGTGGCCTTCGAGCATTCGCTGCAACACCACGTCCGCCGCCAGCGCCTCGGGGCCCGCGAAGACGGTCTCAGTCCAGACGCCGTCGGCGTTGATCAGTTCGTGGCGGTCCATCACCAGATGAAAATAGGTGACGTTCGCACGCGGCATCGCCACCAGACGGGCAAGTCCCAGTTCCTCGGCCAGATGGCGGGCGCGCACCAGCACCTCGCCCTTGCCGTTGGGCCGGTCGTCCAGCGCAAGAAAGGCGTGCTGAAGCGACACCAGCATGCGCCGTCTTGGCAGGCCGTCGCCGAAAGCGCCTGCCGCTACCTCGACCGGCCGCAGCGCCGGATCGGCCTGCTGGGCGGCGACGCTTACGCGGTTGCGCAGCACGGCGCGGACCGGGCGCAAGCCGCCATCCGCAACGCGCAGAAGATCGCCTTCGGCAAGTGTCTCGACCGGGCGTGGGCCCGTCGCCGTGTCCACCATCGCCCCGGCTGTCAGGCAGACAGGCGCGGCGGCGGGCGAGTCGGGAATGGTGACATCCTTCTCGGTCACCACCTGCTGTTTCAGTTCCTCGACAGTGATGCCGCTGTTCCAGAAATAGGTGAAGTCGATGGTCAGGCTGGCGTCGTCGACGCCTTTCAGGGTCATGACCCAGATCTTCGGATCATCCGTCGCCGTCAGCACGACGTCGTCGATGGTCGCGCCATCGACATAGATGACATCGTCCTCGGGGCTGAATCCGCTGATCGTGTCGTGACCGCCGTCGGCGCCCCACACGATCATGTCGTGGCCACCTTCGTAGCCGCCGGCATAGATCATGTCGTCGCCGGCGCCGCCGTCCATCAGGTCGCTGTCCGTCCCGCCGACCAGCGTGTCGTTCCCCGCACCGCCATACAGGCTGTCGTCCTGCGCTCCGCCATCGAGGTAATCGTCGCCGTCACCGCCGATCACGACGTCGTTCTCGCTTTGGCCGTAAAGCGTGTCGTTGCCAGCGCCGCCATCCAGCGTATCGGTCTGCGAACCGCCGTCGAGGCTGTCGTTGCCCTCGCCGCCCGTCAGACCGTCGCTTCCGTCGCCACCGTGCAGCGTGTCGTCACCGCCGCCGCCATCAAGAGTGTCGTTGCCGGTCGCGCCGGATATGCTGTCGTCGCCTTCGGTCCCGGTCAGGTCATTGTCCTGCCAGTCGCCGTTAATGGTATCGCCCCCGTTCTGGGATGACATCGCTTTCCGCCTGTCTTGAACACGCCGCTTTGCGGCCGCACAGCCCGTTCAAGCCCCGACATTCCGGCGGAATTGGGGCAAATACCTGCTAAACGCATGTAAATTCAAGAACTTGACGCGAGGTCCACGTCGGAATCGGTGCAGTCCAGCGATTTTGCACCTTTTGGCGTCAATCCGTAGACGCCCTTCTGGACCCTCTCGAACCAGCCGTAATGGTCGTCCGCCATCATCCGGGTAGCCTTTTCGACGCCGGTCGCGCGGGCCACCTCGGCGCCCTTGCTCGGGCCATGCTCTGCCAGATGCGCCGCAAGACGCATTGCATCCTGCCGGTAGGCGGTGACCACACCGCCCCGGACCGAGCCGCCGGGCGACGGGTCGCCTTCGCGCCGCGCGAACTCGCGCAGCAGGCGGTCGCGGCGTTTCGCGGACTGGCGCGGGGCGTAGGGTCCGGGGTCGCAGGGCACCTCGACATGGCCGTCCGACAGGCGGACAAGGATCACCCCAAGCCCAAGGCGGCGGCACAGCGCGATGTTGTCCTTCAACGCGCGGTGAAACGCGCGCCCCGTCTTGCGCGGGACGCAGACATAGACGGTGTCGCTGATCGCCAGCCGCGCCACGGCCTGATGCAGAAGGGTCAGCGAGAAGGCCGTCTTCAGCTCGACGATCACCGGCGGGGCGTCGCCGCGACAGGCGACCACGTCGGCCTCGGCCACGTCGCCTTTCACCTCGTACCCCTGCCCTTCGAGAAACGCCTTCACGGGCGGGTAGAGATCTGTTTCGCGCATGTCGGCCATGCGCGCCACTTGACCTCACCTGCCGCCGCGTGACAACCCGCCGCCGTAGCCCTATAGAGGCGCCCGAAACGCACGACCGATACGCCTGCACCAACGCCTTCCTGAAAACGACGGACAGAGACATGACCATCAAAGTCTTCGGCCACAAATCCCCCGACACCGATTCCACCGGCTCGCCCCTGATCTGGGCCTGGTACCTTTCCGAGCACCGCGGCCAGCCCGCCGAGGCGAAGCTGCTGGGCGAGCCCAACACCGAGGCCGCATTCGTCCTGAAGCGCTGGGGCTATGACAAGCCCGAGATCATCTCGGGCGTCGCAGCGGGTGACGAGGTCGTCATCGTCGACACCAACAACCCGGCCGAACTGCCCGACGCGATCAACGACGCGGACATCCTGCAGATCATCGACCACCACAAGCTGACCGGCGGTCTGGAAACGAAAGGCCCGATCGACATCACGATCAAGCCGCTCGCCTGCACCGCGACCATCATGCACAACCTGATGGGCGACAACGACGCCAAGATGCCCGAAGGCATCAAGGGCCTGATGCTGTCGTGCATCCTGTCCGACACGCTGGAATTCCGCTCGCCCACCACGACCGAGCAGGACAAGGCGCTGGCCGAGCAGCTTGCCGCCGACCTCGGCCTGTCGATCCCGGACTACGCCGCCGAGATGTTCGCGGCGAAATCGGATGTGTCGGCCTTCTCGGACGCCGAACTGATCCGCATGGACTCGAAGGAATACGAAGTTTCGGGCACCAAGTTCCGCGTCTCGGTTCTGGAAACCACCGCGCCGAACATCCCGCTGGACCGCAAGGCGTCGCTGATGGAGACGATGAAAACCGTCGCCGCCGAGGATGGCGTGGACGAGGTTCTGCTGTTCGTCGTCGATATCCTGAAGGAAGAAGCGACGTTGCTGGTGCCGAATGACACGGTCAAGACCGTGGCCGAGAAGAGCTTTGGCGCAACCGTTTCGGGCGACACCGTGGTGCTGCCGGGCGTGATGAGCCGCAAGAAGCAGATCATCCCGGCGCTGACGCTGTAAGCGAACCGCTTTCCGAATGCCTGAAGACCCCCGCATCGCCGGGGGTCTTTTCGTATCGGGCCCTCGTGCACCATCTGTGTGCGGCGATCCGGGTTGTGCCCGCCGGGTGCGGCTGTCACCCATGGCGCGTTGCAGTCCAGCGAGAGCCAGATGACCGATCCCTACCGCCATCACCCCGGCCTGCGCGGCAAGATCGAGGATCCGCTGACCTCGTTCTTCCGCACCTTCGACCCCGCTGCGATCGAGGCGGAACTGGCGGCACGCGGCCTTGACCCGATGCCCGCCTATCCGGACGATGTGCGCGAAGCATTCCGCAACGCCGCGCTTGAGGACCGGCGCGACAGCGACCTGTGGGTCTTCGCCTATGGTTCGCTGATGTGGAACCCGGCCTTCCTGTTCGAGGAAGTGCGCCGCGCCCACCTGCCCGGCTTCGCCCGCCGTTTCATCCTGAAAGACGTCTCGGGTGGTCGCGGCACGCCGGATCATCCCGGCGTCATGGCGGCGCTGGACCGCGACCCGGACGGGCCGGGTTGCGACGGGCTTGCGTTTCGCATCGCCGCCGAACGGCTGGAGGAAGAGACCGACATCCTGTGGCGCCGCGAGCGCATCTCGCCCTGTTACCACGAGGAGTTCCTGCCCGCGGGCACCGACCATGGCGAGATTACCGTGCTTGCCTTTGCCGCCGACCACGACGCCGACATGATCCATCCCGACCTGTCTCACGCGGATCAGGTCGCCTATGCCGCGACGGGCGAAGGCATCCTTGGCACCAGCCTCGAGTATATCGAGAACCTCGCCGAGCACTTCGAGATCCTGAAAATCGAGGATGCCGACATGGCGCGCCTTCTGTCCGATGCGCGGGACTTGCGGGCCAGATCCTGAACCCGTGACACGCTTGCGGCATCCGGCGTCCGGGCGCCACGATCGCGGGTTCCAGCGCCTGTTGGTTCGTGCGATACCGCCCCCGAACGCGCAGCCAAGGCCCGCCCCATGACCCGCATCATCCACCACCTTTCCGAGATTTCCGCCGAGTATGACGCCGTTTTCTGCGACGTCTGGGGCTGCCTGCACAACGGGCGCGAGCCCTTCGCCGAGGCGGTCGCCGCATTGCAGGCGTTCCGGGCCAAGGGCGGGTCGGTGGTGCTTGTCACCAACGCCCCGCGCGCCTGGACCGAGGTGGCGAAGGGCCTGGACCGGATCGGCGTGCCGCGCGACGCATGGGATGCGATTGCGACGTCGGGCGACAGCGCCCGCACCGCACTGTTCACCGGCGCGGTGGGCAGCAAGGTGCATTTCATCGGCTACGAGACCGACCGCACCATCTTCGAGCCGCCGAAAATTCTGGACGATCCGATCCATGTCGACGTGGTGCCGCTGCAAGAGGCCGAGGGGTTGGTCGTTGCCGGGCCGGAAGACCCCTATGCCGATCCGTCGGTCTATCGCGGTGACTTCCTGTACGCGAAGACCAAGGGCATGAAGCTTCTGTGCATGAACCCCGACGTGATCGTCGACGTGGGGGACAAGCGCCAGTGGTGCGCCGGCGCGCTGGCCGAACTTTATACCGAGATGGGCGGCGAAAGCCTGTATTTCGGCAAGCCGCACCCACCGATCTACGATCTGGCCCGGCGGCGTCTGGCCGCGATAGAGAAAGATGTGCCCGAGGCGCGCATCCTCTGCATCGGCGACGGCATCCACACGGATGTGCAAGGCGCGGTGGGCGAGGATCTGGACGTGCTTTTCGTCGCGGGCGGGCTGGCGGCAGAGGACACGCTGGACGGCGCGCATCCGCATTCCGACCGGCTGGACGCATGGCTGAACATCCACGGGTTCGACCCGACCTTCAGCATCGGGTTCCTACGCTAGCCCGAAACGGAGCAGCAATAAAATTTCAAATTGTGCGGCATTTCGTGACCTAAATTACTTTCGTGATTGATCCGTAGGCCGCCGGACGGTATATGCTGCAGTGCAACAACCGCCCGGAGGCCGTCATGCTCGACAATCTGGAACGTGGCACGATCTGTATCGAGGATCTCGAGATCGGCATGTGCCGCTATCTGCGCAAGCAGGTCACCGACCGCGATATCGAGCTGTTCGCCGAGGTGTCGACCGACCGCAACCCGGTGCATCTGGACGATGCCTATGCGATGGACACGATCTTCGAGGGCCGCATCGCGCACGGGATGCTGACCGCGGGGCTGATCTCGGCGGTCATCGGCGAGCAGCTTCCCGGACATGGAACGGTCTACCTTGGCCAGACGCTGAAATTCATGGCCCCGGTGCGCCCCGGCGACATGGTCTATGCCGAGGTGAAGGTGCGCGAGATCGATCACTCGCGGCGGCGGGTCACGCTTGATTGTCACTGCGCCGTGGGCGATACGGTCGTCCTGAAAGGCGAAGCGCTGGTCCTGGCGCCCAGCCGGAAATTCGACTGACGGACGGGGCCTCCCCCGTCGCTCGGGGGACCATGAAGACCTTCACCGACTGGACAGGGATCGCCGACGCCGACAAGGGCGCGTCCGCCGCTATCGGCAATTTCGACGGCGTACACCTTGGCCATCAGGCTGTCATCGACATCGCCCGGTCCGAGGCGACGCGCACCGGCGCGCCGCTTGGCATCATGACCTTCGAGCCGCACCCGCGCGAGTTCTTCGCCCCCGACGCACCGCCCTTCCGGCTGATGAGCGCCGAGACGAAGTCGCACCGGCTGGAGAAGCTGGGCGTGGATCAGTTGTACCAGCTTCCGTTCGACGCCCGGCTGTCGGGCCTGTCGGCCGAGGACTTTGCCCGCGTGGTGATCGCCGAGGGGCTGGGCCTGAGCCATGTCGTCGTCGGCGCCGACTTCTGCTTTGGGAAGGGCCGGACGGGCACCACCGGGATGTTGCAGGAGTTCGGCGCGCGTTTCGGCTTTGGCGTGACGGTCGCCGAGCTTGTCGAGACGGCCGGGCTGGAAGTCTCGTCGACACGCATACGCACCGCGCTGGCCGAGGGCGAGCCGCGCCACGCCGCCGCGATGCTGGGGCACTGGCACCGGATCGACGGCGCCGTGCGGCATGGCGACAAGCGGGGCCGCGACCTTGGCTATCCGACCGCCAACATGTCGATCACCGGGCTGCACCCGCCGAAATTCGGCGTCTATGCCGTGAAGGCCGACATCCTGACCGGACCGCACAAGGGCAGCTATGACGGCGCCGCGAACATCGGCCTGCGCCCGATGTTCGGAGAGAACGTGCCGAACCTCGAAACCTTCCTGTTCGACTTCAGCGGCGATCTGTACGACCAGCACCTGTCGATCGCGCTGGTCGACTACCTGCGCCCCGAGGCGAAGTTCGACAGCCTCGACGCTTTGGTCGCGCAGATGGACGCCGACTGCGCCCGCGCGCGAGAGATCCTCGCGGCGCTGCCATGACCGCCGACCCGATCGACCGCCACGGATTGCGGGACAGGTTCTGGGAACGGGTGCCGCTGAAGAACCTCACCGCGCGCGAGTGGGAGGCGCTGTGCGACGGCTGCGGCAAGTGCTGTCTGAACAAGCTTGAAGACCCGGACACCAACGAGGTCGCCTTTACCCGCATCGCCTGCCGCCTGCTGGACGACGCGACCTGCCGCTGTGCGCAGTACGAGATCCGCAAGCAGTTCGTGCCCGACTGCGTCGTGCTGACCCCGAAGAACATCGGCGAGATCGCCTATTGGATGCCCGAGACCTGCGCCTACCGGCTGCTGTACGAAGGCAAGGCGCTGTACGACTGGCACCCGCTGATCTCGGGCACGCCGGACACGGTTCACGAGGCGGGCGTCTCGGTGCAGGGCTGGACGGTGCCAGAGTTCGAAATCCCGGAAGAAGACTGGGAAGACTATATCATCGAAGAGCCGAAAGGCTGACGCCGCGCTTGCATGGGGCCGGCGCCCCGCGTTTCCCCGGGCATTTCCGGTCAGAACACGCATCAGCGGGCGCGATTGCCCTCTGCCGCTGAATATGGTCTGACACGGGCAATCCCCGAACTTCAGGACGACCGCGATGTTCTTCTCTTCCGACAACACGTCCCCCGCGCATCCCAAGGTGATCGAGGCGCTGGCCGCCGCCAATTCCGGTTACGTGCCGTCCTACGGCGCCGATCCGATCATGGACGAAGTGCGCGACCGCATCCGCGACATCTTCGAGGCGCCGGAGGCCGCGGTGTATCTGGTCGCCACCGGCACCGCCGCGAACGTGCTGTCGCTGGCCTGCTACTGTCCGCCGTGGGCCGCGATCTTCTGCCACCGCAACGCGCATATCGAGGAGGACGAATGCGCGTCGCCCGAGTTCTATACCGGCGGCGCCAAGTTGGTGCTGGTGGATGGCGAGCACGCCAAGATGACACCGGAGGGTCTGCGCGAGACGATCCGCTTCACTGGGCGCGGCGGGGTGCACAACGTGCAGCGCGGTATGGTGTCGATCACCGACGTGACGGAGAACGGGACGGTCTATTCGGTATCCGAGGTCGCGGCGCTGGCCGCCGTGGCGAAGGACTATGACCTGCCGGTCCACATGGACGGCGCGCGGTTCGCGAATGCGCTGGTGTCGACCAACGCCTCGCCCGCCGACCTGACGTGGCGCGCGGGCGTCGACGTGCTGTCCTTCGGCGGCACCAAGAACGGCCTGATGGGGGTCGAGGCTGTCGTGCTGTTCGATCCGAAGAAGGCATGGGAGTTCGAGTTGCGCCGCAAACGCGGCGGGCACTTGTTCTCGAAGCATCGCTTCCTGTCGGCGCAGATGCAGGCCTATCTGACCGACGACCTGTGGCTGGACATGGCGCGGACCGCGAACGCGCGCGCCGACCGGCTGGCCGAGGGCATCCTGAAGGTGCCCGGCGCCAGCCTTGTCCATCCGCAGGACGCCAACATGGTGTTCGCCGCCTTCCCGCGCGGGCTGCACCACAAGGTGCGCGCGGCGGGCGCGGCGTATCACGTCTGGCCCGGCCACCAGTCGCTTGACGGCGACCCGGATCAGCCCGTCTCGGGCCGGCTCGTGTGCAGCTGGTGCACCGGCGAGGACGAGATCGACAGCTTCCTTGGTGCACTGACCGCCTGACCTTGGCCCGTCAGAGCTTGCCGGACAGGTGCAGGTCAAGATCTTCGAGACTGTCCTGCCCCCAGAACCTTTCGTCGCCATCCGTGATGTAGAAGGGCGAGCCGAAGACGCCATGCGAAACGGCGTCTTCAAGGTTCGTGGCGTAGGTCTCGGCCCCGGCCAGCAGCCCGCTGTCGGCAAGGGACGGGTCGAAGCCCGCCGCGGACAGGCAGTCGCGGATCACGTCGTCCTGCGCGATGTCCTTCTCTTCCGCCCAGCAGGCGCGAAGAATGCCGTGGGTCAGCGCCGCCATGTCGCCGCCGCCCGCAGACTGCGCCGCGATGATGGCATAGGACGACGGCGCCGCGTTGGTTGGAAAATGCGCGGGTTTCAGGTTGATCGGCATCCCAAGCTTCTTTGCCGTCCGCGCAAGAAGCTGAAGGCGATAGACCAGCCGGCCCTCGAAGCGCTCGGCGGGCGGGGTGCCTCCGGTGCGGGGAAACGCCGCCATCAGGTCATAGGGCTTGTAGGTCACCGAGACCCCGTGCTTCCCGGCGATCTCTTCCATCCGGGTCCCTGCGAGATAGCTGAATGGCGAGATTGTCGAGAAGTAATAGTCGATATGCGGCAACGGCCCGGCCTCCCTACGCTGCGTCTTGTTTGCAAGACCGTATCAGGGTGCTAAGCGGTGGCCAACGTCACGAATCCGTCATCCCTGCATCTTCCCAGAGACCTGCTGCCATGCCCGCGATCCACGAACCCAAACTGATGTCCGGCAACGCCAACCTGACCCTCGCCTCTGCCGTCGCACGGCGGATGTCGATGCACCGGGGCGTGAACGTCGGCCTGGTGGAAGCGCGGGTCGAGCGCTTCAACGACGGCGAGATCTTCGTCGAGGTCTTCGAGAACGTCCGCGGCGAGGATATGTTCATCCTCCAGCCGACCTCGAACCCGGCGAACGACAACCTTATGGAACTGCTGATCATGGCCGACGCGCTGCGCCGGTCGTCGGCGGCGCGGATCACCGCCGTGATCCCCTATTTCGGCTATGCCCGTCAGGATCGCCGCACCAAGGCCCGCACTCCGATTTCGGCCAAGCTGGTCGCCAACATGATGGTCACCGCAGGGATCGAGCGGATCCTGACGATGGACCTGCACGCGGCGCAGATTCAGGGTTTCTTCGACATCCCGGTGGACAACCTGTACGCCGCACCGGTCTTCGCGCTGGACATCGAGCACCAGTTCAAGGGCAAGCTGAAGGACGTCACCGTGATTTCGCCCGACGTGGGTGGCGTGGCGCGCGCCCGCGAGCTTGCAAAGCGGATCGGCGTGCAACTGGCCATCGTGGACAAGCGCCGCGAGAAGCCGGGCGAGGTCGCCGAGATGACCGTGATCGGTGACGTGAAGGGCAAGACCTGTATCATCGTCGACGACATCTGCGACACCGCCGGCACCCTGTGCAAGGCGGCCGAGGTGCTGATGGAGCAGGGCGCGAAAGAGGTCCACTCGTATATCACGCACGGCGTTCTGTCCGGCCCTGCCGTCGAGCGGATCACCAAGTCGGTGATGAAGTCGCTGGTGATCACTGACACCATTCAGGCGACCGCGCCGGTGAAGGCCGCGAAGAACATCCGTATCGTTCCGACCGCTCCGATCTTCGCTCAGGCGATCCTGAACATCTGGAACGGCACCTCTGTCTCGTCTCTGTTCGAGACCGAGACGCTGCATCCGATCTACGAAGGCACCTACGCCCGGTTCTGAACGCCGGGCCGGGTCAGCCGGTACGCGAGCGGCAATACGCACGCGACGATGGCTGCCGACAGCAGGAAGGGCGCGCCGGGCATTCGCACCGCCGCGTCCGGACCTGCGAAGACCGAGAATACCGGGGTGAACACCAAGGGGCCGATCACGGCGGCAAGCGAGCCGAGCGAGGCGATCACGCCCTGGATCATGCCCTGCCGGTCTTCGTCGGCGGCATTTGCGGACAGGGCGGTCAGGGTTGGCGGAACGAGGTCCGACAGAGCCGCCAACGGCATCACCAGCGCCACGGCCCAGACGCTGCCCGCCAGCCCGAAGCCCATGAACCCGACCAGCGCCGTTATCAGTCCGCACAGCGCCAGCCTGCCCTCTCCCAGCCGGGCCACGGCGACGGGCATCACGAAAATCTGGGCCAGCGCGGCCAGCAGGCCGTAGCCCGACAGCGACAGGCCGATCACCAGCGCGGACCAGCCGAACATCTCGCGGCCCCAGAAGGCCCAGAGCGTCGGGTAGACCATGTTGGCGAACTCGAAGAGGCCGATACAAATCAGCGGGATCGCCATGCCCGGCATTGCCCACGCGATTGCGAAACTGGCGAAGGGATTCAGGTCTCGGGCGCCGAAGGCCCGGCGGCGGTCCTTCGGCAGCGATTCCGGCAGCACCAGCAGCCCCAGCACAAGGTTCGCGGCCGCCAGCACCGCTGCCACCCAGAACGGCGCGGTGACGTGCCATGCGGCGACAAGCCCGCCCAGCGACGGGCCGATCACGAAGCCGATGCCGAAGGCCGCGCCGATCATGCCGAACCGTGCCGCTCTGTCCTCGCGCGGGGTGATGTCCGAGATATAGGCCGTGGCGGTGATGAAGGTCGCGCCCGCCAACCCGGCCAAAGTCCGACCGATCAGCAGCAGCCAAAACGTGCCCGCAAGCGCCATCACCACATAGTCGATGGCAAGGAAGAACAGTGCCGCCAGCAGCACCGGCTTGCGGCCCCACGCGTCGGACACAGAGCCCACGATAGGGCCGAAGACGAACTGCGCCCCGGCATAGGCCGCCATCAGCACACCCGCCCAGATCGAGCCCTCGGCGGTGTCGTGCGCGCCGACGCGTTCCATCAGGTCGGGCATGATCGGAAACACGATCCCGATGCCGATGGCGTCGATCACCAGCGTGGCGAGAATAAAGACGTATGGACCAATGCGAAGCGCCATGACGGTTTGTTTCCCGCCACCCGCGTCAAGGCAAGCGTGAACTGACCGCTAGTACATTTGCCAGTCGTCGTCGTGCGGCAGCTCGCCGATGGCCAGCCAGTCCGCCCGGATGCGCGCGACACGGCTGTCGCCCCAAGTCCGGAACACAAGCTCGAACCCCTCGGGCGTGATCGCCTCGGCCGAGATGTCGGCGCGCTGGTTGCGGTCGCCGTCGGTATCCCACATGGAAATAGACACGTGAACGGCGGGGGTTGCGCGGAACGGGTGAGAGAACGCGACCTTGCGGCGGCGCATCCGGGGGCCGTCGCCGGACCACATGCGGCCGTCGTTCTCGAAATCAGAGAACATCGGAACGCTGCCCTGATCGACACCGACCAGGTAGTTGCTCAGCCGTCTCATTCCGATCGTTTCCTCCGACCCCTGCAATCCAAGATTGAATTCGCCCCTCGCGAATTCCGATTTTACGAAAAGAAAAAGCCCCGGCAAGTCTGCCGGGGCTTCTTTAAGAGTGCCTTAAGGCTGGGTCGGTCAGACCATGTCCTCGGCCAGGTGGGCCAGATCGGACAGCGCCTTGGACGTGATGTCCTTCTCGTGGTCCTCGGCGGCCTCGTGCCGGGCTTCCGCCTCGGCGCGCAGTTCGTCGAGGAACTCCTTCGACACCTCGCCGCGCGGGATTGCCCGCTCGGCCAGCACCGAAGTCGATTCCGCCGAGATCTCGGCGAAACCGCCGGACACCACGTAGTCCTGCGTGCCTTCCGGCCCTTCGACCGACAGCACACCCGGACGCAGCGTCGTGATGACGGGCGCGTGGCCCGGCATCGCGGTCAGGTCGCCCTCGGTGCCCGGGATCTTCACGGCAGTGGCCTTCACAGAGGCCAGCTTCCGTTCCGGGGACACGAGGTCGAATTGCATGGTATCGGCCATCTTGCCCTACCTTACGCCGCTTCCGCGGCCATACGCTCGGCCTTGGCCTTCACCTCGTCGATGCCGCCGACCATGTAGAAGGCGCCTTCGGGCAGGTGGTCGTACTCGCCGGCCACGACCGCCTTGAAGGACGAGATCGTGTCTTCGAGCGGAACCTGCACACCGTCCGAGCCGGTGAACACCTTCGCCACGTCGAACGGCTGGCTGAGGAAACGCTGGATCTTCCGGGCGCGGGCCACGGTCAGCTTGTCCTCTTCCGACAGTTCGTCCATCCCGAGGATCGCGATGATGTCCTGCAGCGACTTGTAGCGCTGAAGGATACCCTGCACGTCACGGGCAACCTGGTAGTGCTCTTCGCCCAGAACCGCCGGGTCCATCAGACGCGACGACGAGTCGAGCGGGTCCACGGCCGGGTAGATGCCGAGTTCCGAGATCGCACGCGACAGAACGGTGGTGGCGTCGAGGTGGGCGAAGGTCGTGGCGGGCGCGGGGTCGGTAAGGTCGTCCGCCGGCACGTACACGGCCTGGATCGAGGTGATCGAGCCCTGCTTGGTCGAGGTGATGCGTTCCTGCATCGCGCCCATGTCGGTCGCGAGGGTCGGCTGGTAGCCCACCGCCGAAGGGATACGGCCCAGAAGCGCCGACACCTCGGAACCCGCCTGCGTGAAGCGGAAGATGTTGTCGACGAAGAACAGAACGTCGGTCCCGGACTGGTCGCGGAACTGCTCGGCCAGCGTCAGGCCGGTCAGCGCAACACGGGCACGGGCTCCCGGCGGTTCGTTCATCTGGCCGTAGACCAGCGCCACCTGCGAGTCTTCCAGGTTATCGGGCTTGATAACGTTGGATTCGATCATCTCGTGGTACAGGTCGTTGCCTTCGCGGGTCCGTTCACCAACGCCGGCGAACACCGAGTAGCCCGAGTGCACTTTGGCGATGTTGTTGATCAGTTCCATGATCAGAACCGTCTTGCCCACGCCGGCGCCGCCGAACAGGCCGATCTTGCCGCCTTTGGCGTAGGGGGCCAGCAGGTCGATGACCTTGATGCCGGTCACGAGGATCTCGGACTCGGTGGCCTGCTCTTCGAACTTCGGAGCGGGCTGGTGGATCGCACGCTTCTCGTCGGAGGTGATCGGCGCGCCTTCGTCGACGGGCTCGCCCACGACGTTCAGGATGCGGCCCAGCGTGGCGTTGCCGACCGGCACCATGATCGGGCCGTCGGTGTCGGTCACCACCTGACCACGGACCAGACCTTCGGTCGCGTCCATAGCGATGCAGCGCACGGTGCTTTCGCCAAGGTGCTGAGCGACTTCGAGGACCAGCTTGTTGCCGTGGTTTTCGGTTTCAAGCGCGTTGAGGATTTCGGGCAGGTGATCGTCGAACTGCACGTCGACGACGGCGCCGATGACCTGGGTCACTTTGCCTTTCGCGTTTGCCATGTAAGTGTCTCCGGTTCGGTTAGAGCGCCTCGGCGCCCGAGATAATTTCGATAAGCTCGTTGGTGATCACGGCCTGACGCGAGCGGTTGTATTCGATGGTCAGCCGGTCGATCATGTCGCCCGCGTTGCGGGTGGCGTTGTCCATCGCGGTCATCCGCGCGCCCTGTTCCGAGGCGCCGTTCTCCAGCAGACCCGCGAAGATCTGCGTGGCGATCGACTTCGGCAGCAGGTCGGCGAGGATCGCTTCCTCGTCGGGCTCGTAGTCGTACAGGTTCGACGTCGTGGCCTCGGCGGCCTCGCCTTCGAACTTGGCAGGGATCACCTGCAGCTCCTGCGGCTTCTGGCTGATCACCGACTCGAACTTCGAGTAGTAGATCTTGGCCACGTCGAACTCGCCGGCATCGAAACGCGCCAGCACGTCCTTCGCGATGTCCTGCGCGTTGGCATAGCCGATGCGCTTGACCTCGCTCAGGTCTATGTGACCCACGAACAGATCGGCGTAGTCACGCTTCAGCTGTTCACGGCCTTTCTTGCCGACCGTGAGGATCTTCACGGTCTTGCCTTCACCACGCAGCTTTTCGATCTGGTAGCGGACAAGCCGCACGATCGAAGTGTTGAAGCCGCCGCACAGCCCTTTTTCCGAGGTCATGACGACCAGAAGCTGTACGTCGTCCTTGCCGGTGCCGGTCAGAAGCTTGGGGCCCTGCCCCAGCTCCTGCGCCGACCCCGCGAGGCCAGCCATCACGGCATTGAACCGTTCGGCATAGGGGCGCGCGGCCTCCGCGGCCTCCTGCGCCCGGCGCAGTTTGGCCGCGGCCACCATCTGCATGGCCTTGGTGATCTTCCGCGTCGACTTGACGCTGTCGATCCTGTTTTTCAGGTCCTTCAGAGACGGCATTCGCCTTCCCCCTTACGCGAAGTCTTTGGCGAATTCCTCGATCGCGGCTTTCAGCTTGTCAGCCGGCTCGCCCTTGATCTTCGGATCCTCGGTGGTGATCCAGTCGAGGATGTCTTTCCGGTTGTTCCGCATGTGGTTCAGCAGACCGGCCTCGAATTCCTTGACCTTGGACACCGGCAGCTTGTCGAGGAAGCCGTTGGTGCCCGCGAAGATCACGCAGACGATTTCCGCGTTGGTGAGCGGCGAGTACTGCGGCTGCTTCATCAGCTCGGTCAGACGCGCACCACGGTTCAGCAGCTGCTGGGTCGCGGCGTCGAGGTCGGAACCGAACTGGGCGAAGGCGGCCATCTCGCGGTACTGGGCGAGCGACAGTTTCACCGGACCGGCAACCGAGGACATCGCCTTGGTCTGGGCCGAGGAGCCAACGCGCGACACCGACAGACCGGTGTTCACGGCCGGGCGGATGCCCTGGAAGAACAGTTCGGTTTCCAAGAAGATCTGGCCGTCGGTGATCGAGATCACGTTGGTCGGAATGAACGCCGACACGTCGCCGCCCTGGGTTTCGATGATCGGCAGCGCGGTCAGCGAGCCGGCACCGTTGTCCTCGTTCAGCTTGGCCGAACGCTCCAGCAGGCGGGAGTGCAGGTAGAAAACGTCGCCCGGGTAGGCTTCACGCCCCGGCGGACGGCGCAGCAGCAGCGACATCTGACGATAGGCGACGGCCTGCTTGGACAGGTCATCATAGATCATCAAGCCGTGGCGGCCGTTGTCGCGGAAGTATTCGCCCATCGCGGTCGCGGTGTAGGGGGCGAGGTACTGCATCGGCGCGGGGTCCGAGGCCGTCGCGGCGACGACGATCGAGTATTCGATGGCGCCGGTCTCTTCGAGACGCTTCACCAGCTGCGCGACGGTCGAGCGCTTCTGGCCCACGGCGACGTAGACGCAGTAAAGCTTCTGGCTTTCGTCGTCGCCGGCGGCTTCGTTGTAGGATTTCTGGTTGATCACGGTGTCCAGAGCGACGGCGGTCTTGCCGGTCTGACGGTCACCGATGATCAGCTCGCGCTGGCCGCGGCCGATCGGGATCATGGCGTCGATGGCTTTCAGGCCGGTCGCCATCGGCTCGTGCACCGATTTACGCGGGATGATGCCCGGCGCCTTGACGTCCGCGACGCGGGTCTCGGTCGTGGCGATCGGGCCCTTGCCGTCGATCGGGTTGCCCAGACCGTCAACAACGCGGCCCAGCATGGCGTCGCCGACCGGCACCGACACGATGTCGTTGGTGCGCTTGACGGTGTCGCCTTCCTTGATGTCCCGGTCAGAGCCGAAGATCACGACGCCGACGTTGTCGCTTTCCAGGTTCAGGGCCATGCCCATGATGCCACCCGGAAACTCGACCATCTCGCCGGCCTGCACGTTGTCCAGGCCGAACACGCGGGCGATCCCGTCGCCGACGGACAGCACGCGGCCAACCTCGGCCACCTCGGCCTCCTGGCCGAAGTTCTTGATCTGGTCCTTAAGGATTGCGGAAATTTCCGCAGCTTGGATCGCCATCTTATCCGACCTCTTTCATTGCGTTCTGTAGGTTGGCGAGCTTCGAGCGGATCGATGTGTCGATCATCTTCGAGCCCACCTTAACGACGAGACCACCGATGAGGCTTTCATCGACGGTCGTATTGATCTTCACGTCCTTGCCCACGGTCGAGGCGAGGGTCTTGGCCAGCTTCTCGGACTGGGTCTTGGTCAGCGCCTTGGCCGAAATCACGTCCGCGGTCACTTCGCCTTTCTCGGCGGCGATGCGGTCGCGCAGGTTGCGCAGCATGTACGGCAGGACGAACAGGCGGCGTTTCGACGCCATCAGGGCCAGTACGTTCGTCATCGTCGGCGACAGGCCCATCTTCTGCGCCACCGCGGTGATCGCAGCGCCCTGCGAGTCCCGGCTGTAGATCGGCGAGCTGATCAGGTCGCGCAGATCGGCGCTTTCGGCGAGTGCGGCTTCCAGCGCGTCCACGTCGGACTCGAGTTTGGCGATGGAGTTGTCTTCCTTGGCCAGTTCAAAGACGGCCGTCGCGTAGCGCGCAGCGATGCCGGTCGAAATCGAAGCTGTTTCGGACACGTCGATCCTTCCGAGTGTTGAAGCCCCGTTCCCCCCCACGCATGACGCGGGCCGAGGCAGCCCAAGTGGCAAGGCCCAGTGGCCCAGCCTCCAAAATCGGCGCCGGTCTAGCAGAGCCCTCACCCGCCCGCAACATTCTTAGCCCGCTTTCCGGAATGCCGAAACCCTAGCAAAACAAGGCGCTGGCGATTCCGCGTCCGATTGCCGCCAAATAAAGTAGCGAAATAGTCACGAATTTCTGCCGTCGGACCCGCGAATCCCCTGATTATCGCGATTTTTCCAGCCTCGCGGCTGTTAGCGCCACCGTCCCGCACAAGGCGTGTCGGGCCTGCGCCAGAACTTCATACATGAAGGATTTTTGCGGCGCCGTCAGACCGGCTTTGCTTCCGGCTGGGTCAGCCCTTCGAGCACGCGCAGCGGCTTCCGGACGCGCTCCTTGATACCCTTCGTCGGCGCCGATACCCGCTTGGTCGCCTCGACGATCAGCACGCCCCCGGCATAGCTCATCGACAGGCGGCGGCCGGTCCGTTCCCAGAAGTTCCCGGTCTTCAGCCAGAACCGCGCGGCGGACGGAGGCTGGTACAGCGCCGCGCTGCTGCGGGCCGGTTCAAGCGAATGGCGCTCTAGCTGCGTTTCGAGTTGCGACAGCGAATAGGGCCGGCCGAAACCAAAAGGCGTGCCGTCGCGCCGCGCCCAAAGCCCCGCGCGGTTCGGCACGATGAACAGCGCCTTGCCGCCCGGCACCAGCACCCGGCGGCATTCGTCCAAAAGCTTTGACGCGTTCTCGCTTGTCTCCAGCCCGTGCAACAGGATCAGCTTGTCCGCCTGCCCCGTCTGCAGCGGCCACAGCGTTTCCTCGCATAGCACCGAGACGTTGGGCTGGCCGCCGGGCCACGGCATCACGCCCTGCTGGCCGGGCATCAGCGCGACGACCCGTTGTGCGGTCGTCAGGTAAGGCCGCAGCAGGGGGGCGGCGAAGCCAAAGCCGACCACCGTCTCGCCCGGTGCGTCCGGCCACATCTCGATCACCTGATTGCGGATAGCACGCTGCGCCGACCGGCCCAAAGCCGAGCGGTAGTAGAAGTTGCGCAGGTCCAGAACGTCCAGATGCATTGCAGCCCGTTGGCGTATCGGCGAGGGTCGGGGCGAAGAATACCGCAGCAAGAAGGAAAGACCATGCCCCTCGAGATCGTCACCGTCCCCTGCCTGCGCGACAATTACGCCTACCTTGTGAAAGGGCCCGACGGCGTTTGCCTGATCGACGCGCCCGAGGCCGGGCCGATCATCGACACGCTCGAAAGCCGCGGCTGGGACCTTGGCGCGATCCTGATCACGCACCACCACCACGATCACGTCGATGGCGTCGAGGAACTGCGCGCGAAGTACGGCTGCAAGGTGATGGGCCCCAAGGCGGAGGCCGACAAACTGCCGCAACTCGACATGGCGCTGGAGGAAGGCATGAACGGCGGCGAGGGCGACGCCTATACCGTGCCGCTTGCGGTGCCGGGCCACACGCTGGGCCACCTCGCTTTCCATTTCCCGAAAGCCAAGGCCGTGTTCTCGGCCGACAGTCTAATGGCACTCGGTTGCGGGCGACTGTTCGAGGGAACGCCGGAAATGATGTGGGACTCGATGCAGAAGTTTCTGGCGATGCCGGATGACACGCTGGTGTATTCCGGCCACGAGTACACCGCGTCCAACGCCCGCTTTGCGCTGACCATCGAGCCGGACAACGCGGCGTTGCAGGCGCGGGCCAGGGACATCGAAGCCAAGCGAGCGCGAAACGAACCCACCGTGCCAGCCAGCATTGGTGAGGAAAAGGAAACAAACCCCTTTCTTCGGGCGCACTTGCACGAGGTTAAGGCGCTCCTAAATATGGAGTCGTCGCCCGACGCCGAAGTCTTTGCGGAGATCCGCAGGCGCAAGGACTCCTTCTGACAACGTCGCAACCTTGGGCAGCCCGCGTTGCCCTCCTGCCCAAATTCCGGTCGCGTGAATAAAAATGTGACCGTCCCCCACGAGAAAACCCTTGAAGCGCGGGAAAAAGAACCGAACCTTAAAGGTATGAGGTCACGGTGGAGAACGGGGCCCAGGCCCTCTCCGCCCAAGCGAAGGAGCACGACAGGTGCCGTCATTTTCGAACACCCTCGAGCAAGCCATTCATTCGGCTCTGGCGCTGGCGAACGCCCGCCGCCATGAGCTTGCGACGCTGGAGCATCTGCTTCTGGCTCTCGTCGACGAACCCGACGCGGCCAAGGTCATGCAGGCCTGCAGCGTCGATCTGGATGCGCTGCGCAAGACGCTGGTGGATTTCATCGACGACGACCTTTCGACCCTTGTCACCGATGTTGACGGGTCCGAGGCCGTGCCGACCGCCGCGTTCCAGCGTGTCATCCAGCGCGCCGCGATCCACGTCCAGTCTTCCGGCCGGACCGAGGTTACCGGCGCAAACGTGCTGGTCGCGATTTTCGCCGAACGCGAATCCAATGCCGCCTACTTCCTGCAAGAGCAGGACATGACCCGCTATGACGCGGTCAACTTCATCGCGCACGGCGTGGCGAAGGACCCGTCCTACGGTGAATCGCGCCCCGTGCAGGGCGCCACCGAGGCAGAGGAGGAAACCCAAACGGCCGAGGATGACTCCAAGGGCGAAAGCGCTCTGGCGAAATACTGCGTCGATCTGAACGCGAAGTCGAAGAAGGGGGATGTCGACCCCCTGATCGGCCGCGCGCAGGAAGTCGAGCGCTGCATCCAGGTTCTGTGCCGCCGGCGCAAGAACAACCCGCTTCTGGTCGGTGACCCCGGTGTCGGCAAGACCGCCATCGCCGAGGGGCTCGCCCACAAGATCGTCGGCGGCGAAACTCCCGACGTGCTGAAGGGCGCGACCATCTACTCGCTCGACATGGGGGCGCTGCTGGCCGGCACCCGCTATCGCGGCGACTTCGAAGAGCGGCTGAAGGCCGTCGTCTCCGAGCTTGAAGAGCACCCGGACGCGATCCTGTTCATCGACGAGATTCACACCGTGATCGGCGCCGGCGCCACGTCCGGCGGTGCCATGGACGCATCGAACCTTCTGAAGCCCGCGCTTCAGGGCGGCAAGCTGCGCTGCATGGGCTCGACCACCTACAAGGAGTTCCGCCAGCACTTCGAAAAGGACCGCGCGCTGTCGCGGCGCTTCCAGAAGATCGACGTGAACGAGCCCACGGTCGATGACGCGGTGAAGATCCTGAAGGGTCTGAAGCCCTATTTCGAGAAGCACCACGAGATCAAGTACACCTCTGACGCGATCAAGTCGGCGGTGGAACTCTCGGCCCGCTACATCCATGACCGGAAACTGCCGGACAAGGCCATCGACGTGATCGACGAGGCCGGCGCCGCGCAGCACCTGGTTGCGGACAGCAAGCGTCGCAAGACCATCGGCTCGAAGGAGATCGAGGCCGTCGTTGCCAAGATCGCCCGTATCCCACCGAAGAACGTCAGCAAGGACGACGCCGAGGTGCTGAAGGATCTGGAGGGTACGCTGAAGCGCGTGGTCTTCGGTCAGGACGCCGCGATCGAGGCGCTGTCCTCTGCGATCAAGCTGGCCCGTGCCGGCCTGCGCGAACCGGAGAAGCCGATCGGCAACTACCTGTTCGCGGGCCCGACCGGCGTCGGCAAGACCGAGGTCGCGCGCCAGCTGGCGGACTCGCTGGGCGTGGAACTGCTGCGCTTCGACATGTCGGAGTACATGGAGAAGCACGCGGTCTCGCGGCTGATCGGCGCGCCTCCGGGCTATGTCGGCTTTGACCAGGGCGGCATGCTGACCGACGGCGTCGACCAGCACCCGCACTGTGTGCTGCTGCTGGACGAGATCGAGAAGGCGCACCCGGATGTGTACAACATCCTTCTGCAGGTGATGGACCACGGCAAGCTGACCGACCACAACGGCCGTACGGTAGACTTCCGCAATGTGATCCTGATCATGACCTCGAACGCCGGGGCCGCGGAACTGGCGAAAGAGGCGATGGGCTTCGGCCGTGACCGCCGCGAGGGCGAGGATACCGCTGCGATCGAACGTCAGTTCACGCCGGAATTCCGCAACCGTCTTGACGCGGTCATCTCGTTCGGCGCGCTGCCGAAAGAGGTCATCCTGCAGGTCGTCGAGAAGTTCGTGCTGCAGCTGGAAGCCCAGTTGATGGACCGCGGCGTGACGATCGAGCTGACCAAGCCGGCAGCCGAATGGCTGGGCGAGAAGGGTTACGACGACAAGATGGGCGCCCGCCCGCTTGGCCGCGTGATCCAGGAGAACATCAAGAAGCCGCTGGCGGAAGAGCTGCTGTTCGGCAAGCTCGCCAAGGGTGGCGTGGTGAAGGTTGGCGTCAAGGACGGCAAGATCGACCTGCGGGTCGAAGAGGCCGGCGCACCGCGCATCGCCTCGAAGAAGCCGCCGCTTCTGACCGCCGACTGACCGGCAGCAACAGAACATCGGAAAGGGCCCCCGTTGTGGGGCCCTTTTTCGTTCCGGGCACGCCCGGACGGTTCATGGTTACAGAATGGCGACGCGTTCGACCCGTTCGGGATCCGGGAAGGGGCGGTACAGGCCATAGTCGACGGCGTCGATCATTCCATGCACCTTCTCGTACAGGTCCGCCACATCCTCGGACCGGGAACAGGCGTGGCTGAAAATCGCGTCCAGCGCGGCAAGCCCTTCCACCTCGATCTCAAGCACGAAGTCGCGGTGCCGACCGGATGCAAGGTTCAGCTTGCGGCGGAACAGACGCCACCGCAGGACAAGCCCCTGCGACACCAGATGGTCCATCCACCGTTCCAGCGCAGCGGCAAAAACGATGGCCTTCGCATCGTTCTTCAAATCGATCATGCAGTGATACAGGTTCATCCGCCAAAGCCTCCCGCCGGTGCGGCGTACCAGTGGCAGGTTGAGAAGGCGTAAACGGCGGCGGCTGTTACTTCTCGGTCAGCTTCAGTTCGATCCGGCGGTTCTGGGCGCGCGCCTCTGAGCTGTCGCCTTCCGCGATGGGCTGCCACTCGCCGAAGCCCGTCGCGGCCAGCCGGTCGGGCGGGAAATCCAGATCGTCGATCATGAAGCGCACCACGGACAGCGCACGGGCCTGGCTAAGCTGCCAGTTGTCTTCCCAGCGCCCGCCACGCACGGCGGTGTCGTCCGTATGCCCGTCGACCCGCAGCACCCAGTCGATCTGCGAAGGGATCTGGTCGGCCACGTCGCGCAGGATCTCGACGACGCCCGCGATCTGTTCCTTGCCGGCGTCCGACAGTTCCGCGTCGCCCACCTGGAACAGTACTTCGGACGAGAACACGAAGCGGTCGCCCTGAATGCGGACGCCCTCGCGCCCCGACAGAAGCTGCGACAGCAGGCCGAAGAATTCCGACCGGTAGCGTTCCAGTTCTTCCTTCTGGCGTTCCAGTTCCAGCCGCAGCGCTTCTTCCGCATCGGCGCGCAGGCGTTCCTGCTGCGCCGCGCGCGCCAGCGCCGCGTTCAACTGGGCGCCCAGCGCCTCGATCTGCACGTCGGACTGCGCATCCTCTTCGGCGGCAAGGTTCAGCATGGATTGCAGCGTGGCGATCTGGCGGCGAAGCTCACCCACCTGCTCGTTCAGCACCTGTATCCGGCGCTGATCGGCGGCAGAGGCGGCCTCGGCCTCGCCCAGCTTGTCGTTGGCGGTGGCGAGCAATAGGTCGTTGCGCTCCTGCTCTGTCAGCGCGGCCTCGGCCGCGCGCTCGGCCTGCCGCTGTGCGGCCAGCGCGGCGGCCAACTGGTTGCGAAGATCCTCTTCGCTGACCTCGGCAGAGCCGCGCAGCGACGTCAGTTCCGCCTGTGCGTTGTCAAGCGTAGCCTCGGCTTCGGCCTGCGCGGCCAAGGCGGCCTCCAGCCGTTCGGTCAGGTCGCTTTCCGCGGCACGGGCCGCCGCCAGAAGGGTCAGCGTTTCTTCCGCCTCGCGCCGCTTTTCCTCCAATGCCAACGACATCGCGGTCAGTTCCGCGTCCGATTCCTCCAGACGCGCACGCAGAGCTTCTGCCGCCGCCTGATCCGCCAGCCGCGCGGCCTCTTCTTCCGACAGCGCGGTTTCGACACCTTCAAGCTGTTCGCGAAGCTGCTCTGCCGCGGCCGCCTCTGCCAGCCGCTCGGCTTCCGCGTCGGTCAATTCGGCCTCGGCCGCGTTGAGACGCGCGCGCAGTTCGGCGGCGGCGGCTTCCTCTGCCAGCCGGGCTTTCTCCGCCTCGTCCAGATCGGACTCGGCCGTCTCGAACCGCCGGCGCAGTTCCTCGAGCGCGGCCTGTTCCGCCAGCCGCGCCGCCTCGGCGTCGCTGAGTTGCGTCGCCATGTTCTCCATCGCGCGGCGCAGTTGCTCGACCTCGGCCAGACGCGCGATGCGGGCGGCGTCGGTTTCGCCGACCGTCTGTTCCAGCGCGGCAAGGCGGGCGCGCAGGGCCTCTGCCGCCGCCTGCTGCGCCAGTTGCTCGGCTTCGGCCTCGCTTAGTTCGGCCTGCGTGTCTTCCAGCTGATCGCGCAGCAGGGACGCCGTCTGTTCCGCGTCCGCCTCGCGTTGCGAAAGCTCGGCTTCCAGACGCACGATGCGCTCGGCCAATGTCTCGTTCTCTGCCGTCGCCGCCGCCGCCGTTTCTTCTTCCGAAAGCAGCCGGTCCCGCAGCGCGGCCAGCTGCTCCAGTGTGGCCTGCTGGCTGTCGGTCGTCTCGGCCAGACTGGCGGTCAGCGCCACGATCTGCTCGCGCAGGCTGGCGGCCTCGTCCTGCGCCGTGGCCAGCGTCGAACGCTCTTCATCCAGCGCGGACTGCATCAGGGCCAGCCGGTCGTTCAGGTTGGCATTCTCGTTCCGGGCGCCTTCAAGCTGCGCCAGCGACCGGACCAGCGAGGCATCGCGGTCGGACACCTTCTGTTCCAGTTCGGCCACCAGCGCTTCCAGCGCTTCGCGGCGGGCCGCGGCAAGGCGGGCGGCTTCGGTCTGTTCGTCGATCTCGTCGCGGGCTTGCGCAAGGGCCAGTTGCAGCGCCTCCTGCTCCGAGATCAGTTCCGCGTTCTCGCCCTGAAGCTCGGACAGGTCCGCGGCCAGCGCCTCGCCCTCGGCAAGCGCCTCGTCGCGCTGCGCCAGCAGACTGGCGACCTGTTCCTCGAACGAGGCGATCCGCGCGGCGCGGGCCTCCAGTTCCTCGGTCTGGCCTGCGATTTCGGATTGCAGTTCTGCGATCAGCGACGCCTGCGCCTCGCCCTGCGCGCGGGCATCTGCCAACGTCGCGTTGAGAGTGCTCAATTCGCCTTCCAGCGCCTCGCTGCGGCGTTCTTCGACGCCCAAGGCGCGGGCCAGCACGTTGACCTCGGTGGCCAGCGCGTCAAGTTCGTCTTCCTGTCCGTGGATCTGTTCCTGCAAGACGAATTGCACGACCATGAAGATGGTCAGCACGAACATCAGCACCAGCAGCAAACCCGTCATCGCGTCGACGAAGCCGGGCCAGATGTTGCCCGACATGCGGTTGACGGATCGGCGGGTCAGGGGCATCGGCCTAGCCCTCGGTCGCCGCGCGAGTCAGTTCTCGGACGGCCTCGGTCAGCGCGGCGATGTCCGACCGCAGGTTCACGGTCGATTCCTGCCGGCCGGCGGACATTTCCTCGAGAATGCGCAGCAATTGCACGTCGATCGACCGCAGGCGCATCCGGCTTTCGGCGTCCATGCCGCCGCCACCGCCCTGCGACGCCTGCTGGTCCAGCACCTCGACCAGCCTCTGTTGTCCATCGACCACGCGTTCCAGCATGCGGCCGCTCGAATCCTCGCGGTCCAGCTGCGAGGCGACGCGCTCAAGACTTTCCGAAAGCGAGCCCAGCCTTTGATCGACCTGACTGCGGGCAATGTCGGACTGCGCGATGATGTCGCGCAGGCCTTCCATCTGGGTATCCATATGTTCGAGCACCGCGATCACCGCGTCCTGCTCGGTCGTCGCTTCGGCGTCGCCGGACGAGATGCCAAGCCGGGTGATGGTCGACACCCATTCTTCCAGCTCGCGGTAAAAGCGGTTCTGCCCGTGACCGGCGAACAATTCCAGCAGACCGACGACCAGCGAGCCCGCAAGACCCAGCAGCGAGGACGAGAAGGCGACGCCCATGCCGCCCAGCTGCGCCTCGAGCCCGGTCATCAGTCGGTTGAACACCTCTAGCCCGGATTCGTTGCTTGTCGGCGCAAGCGAGCGGATCGTGTCGACGACCGCGGGCACCGTCGTGGCGAGGCCGAAGAAGGTGCCGAGCAGGCCGAGGAACACCAGGAGATTGGTGATATAGCGCGTGATGTCGCGGATTTCGTCGATGCGGGTGGCGACCGAGTCGAGGATCGACCGCGACGAGGCCGCGCTGATCTGCATCCGGGTGTCGCGCCGCCGCAGCAGCGCCGCCAGCGGCGCCAGCAGACGTGGGGCGTGGCCTGAACGAACCTCGGGGTCGCCGCCTGCGAAGCCGACGATCCAGTTTACCGACCGGACAAGCTGAAACACCTGCGCGAAACACGCGACGATCCCGATGAAGAACACCAGCGCGATGAAACCGTTCAGGTAGAGGTTGGCCAGAAAAACCGACTCGACCCGCGGAAAGGCGAGATAGGCCCCGAATGCGACGAGGCCCAAGACGATCACCATCAAGACGATCTGCCGGATCGGCTGTGAAAAATACGGCGCGGCCTCGCGCTCCGTCTGCACCATTTGGGGCGTTTCCCGGGAATGCCTTTTGTCGGAACGATATTGGGGATTGTGCCGAGTGCCAACACCTGTGGCGGGATTAAAGCACTCTAATCAGGCGGATTCCGCCAAGGTGCGGACCCTTTGCGACAGCCAGAGCAGATCCGCGTCCTCGATACCCAGTTCCTGCAGGTGCGATTGGGTGTTGTAGAGGTACTCGGTGTTCGGGCCGCGCCCGCCAACCGCCGAGGAAATCACCTCGGCCTGCCGCTCCAAAGTCAGGCCGCCGCAGTACTGTACGTGATCGGTGTCGACGACGTAGACGACCGCCTCGACCTCTTCGCCATCCGCAAGCTGCAGGGGCAGCATCCGTTCGACATAGGCCGACGAGATCAGTTCGCGTTCGCGCAGGTAGTCCAGCGTCTGTTCGCGGTGCAGATCCGGCACGCGGAAGCCAAGCCCGTGGCATTCCGCGTCGTCATGCGGGTCCAGCGCCAGCACAAGGCCCGGGTGTTCGGGCGTGCCGCGATGATGGATCGACCACATGCAGAAGGTGCGGGCATAGCCCCTGAGCGTGGCCAGTTCCCGGCGGTCGTGTTCAAAACCCGGGTTCCACATCAGCGAGCCGTAGCCGAAGACCCACAGCGGTGCGTCAGTCATGTCGTTTGCCCTTTTGCATCCGCGCCTTATAAACACGGCCGGGCAGGCAGGGCAAAGGGGTCGGCATGCGCTCTTTCTTTATCGGCGTCTTCGCCATCTTCGTGGCGGCCATCCTTTGGTCCGGCTGGTGGTGGTATGGCTCGACGGTCGAGGAGCGCACGATCGCGGCGTGGATCGGCCGGACCGATGGCGCCAGCGCCCGGGTTGTGTCGACGTCGGGCTATCCGAACCGGTTCGACACCACGTTGACCGGCCCCGAGCTGAAGGGCGACCGGATGGACTGGTCGGCGGAGTTCATGCAGATCCTGCGGCTGTCCTACCGCCCCGGGCGCTATATCCTTGTTTTCGACACGACGCAGCGGATCGACACCGGCGTTCAGGTGATGACGCTGACGGCCGAGCAGGCGCGCGCCAGTGTCGCCCGGGATCGGGGCACGCTGCGGTCGAGCTTCGTGATCGACGCGCCGTCGCTGGCGTCTTCGGCCGGCTGGACCGCGACCGCCAACACGATGCTGTTCGCCACGCGCCCCGACAGCGGCGGAACAGAGGTCGGTCTGGACCTTCGGACGCTGGAATTCGACGGCGTCACCTCGGATGTGCATCTGCAGGGCGTGGTGACGGAAGGCGCGGATGGTCAGCCAAGCGGCGAGCTTTTGCTGAAAGTCGGCCACTGGCCGTCGTTCCTGGCGCTATTGCGGGCGCTCGAAGCCGTCACGCCGGATCAGTTCGACCTGCTGTCGCAGCCGACTGAAGAACGTGTGCAGATGACGGTCATCCTGACCAATGGCAGGGTCAGCCTTGGCGGCGTCGACATCGGGCCGCTGCCGATCATGCCGCTGCCCCTGCCCTACTGACCGGATCGGCCGCCAGCCTCAGCGGCAATAGGGGCCGTATCCGTGCTTTGCAACGTCGAGGTGGAAGTGATCCTGGTGCTGCGCATCGGAGCGCGGGCCAAGAACGGTGCCGAAAGTGCCGCAGGCGCGGGCGTGGATGATTTGCAGGATCGGTCCGGCAACCTTGTCGCGCCAGCCGGCCAGCACCGTATGCACAGTGCCGTCCTTCAGGATCAGCGCCGAGATGTCGATGGCTTTGCCACGCCCATGCTCGGACACCGGAGCACCCGGAACATGGTTCCGCGTCCGGCAGGTGTAGCTTCCGGCAACGCGCAGCGCGGCGATCCCGCCGCCGGTCTTGCCCACCGTCGGGATCACGGTGTTGGTGACCCAGCTGCGCAGCGCGACCGCGGTTTCGCAGCTGATCGTGGCAGGGGTCGTCAGGGCGACGCCGTCGACGGCGGTGATCCGCACCGGGTTCTGCAACCCGCACCCTTGCAGCTTGGCGGGAATCGCCGGGATCGCCTGCCCCCGGATCGCCGGATCGCCGCAGACCGAGCCTTCGGTCGGGTATTTGGATTTGTTGGGCGCGCGGAAGATCGTGGCCAACAGCCCCTTGGGACGACCCGGAGGCGCGGTCGGCGCGGGCGTGACGACGGGTGCCGCGGCTGTCGTCACGACTTCGGCCGGGGCCTCGGGTTCTGGCGCGCGAACGACGACGCGCGGACGGGGGACCGGGATCGGCGACAGGATGAGGCCGCGGTTCACCACGGCGATTTCGGCGTCGGCCTCGGGCGTCTCGACCTCTTCAGCTGCATTCGCCTCGGGCAGAAACTCTGCCGGGACAAGGTCCGCGGGCCGAAGCATCGGCAGGCGGGACGAAACCCCGGCGACCACGGCGGTTTCATCGGCTGCCGCGTCCTCGGGCGAAGTGTCGGTGACGACGGTTTCATCTTCGACGGGCGTCGCGTCGGTTTCGACCTCGGCGACAACCGGCGCCTCCGCGTCGGTCTCGACCTCGGGCTCTGCCGCTTCGGCGGCGATGGCGGCGACTTCCGCGTCACTCAGGTCTTCAGAGGCATCGCCTTCCGCGAAGGGAACCGGCACCTCGACCTCTGCCAGATCGGCCTCTGCCGTGGGCAGCGGATCTTCGCCCATCGGAGTGGCTTCGGCGGTTTCCGCGACCAGATCGGTGGGCCGGCGCACCGGAAGCACGGCGGCCAACAGCGCGCCTTCCGGGTCCGGGCGCGTCTCGGGCAGCATCGAAACGGCGGGCGCTTCGGCCATCGCCGGAACCGCGCCAGCGGCCAGAACCATGGGTAAGATCAGGTAACGGAAGTTCATTTCCGGCTCGTTCCTCTGCCGAAGTCGGGCGCTTCGGTGTCCTGCCCCGCTTCGATGATCCCGCGTCGGATCGCGCGGGTGCGTGTAAAGTAATCGAACAGTTGCTCGCCGTCACCCGTCCGGATCGCGCGCTGCAAGGCGAATAGCTCTTCCGTGAACCGGCCGAGGATTTCCAGCGTCGCCTCCTTGTTGGTCAGGAACACGTCCCGCCACATCGTCGGGTCCGACGCGGCGATCCGGGTGAAGTCCCGGAAACCTGCCGCAGAATACTTGATAACCTCTGAATCCGTGACACGTCGCAGGTCATCCGCCACGCCGACCATCGTGTAGGCGATCAGGTGCGGGGTGTGGCTTGTGACCGCGAGAACAAGGTCGTGGTGGTCCGCGTCCATCTCTTCGACGTTGGCGCCCATCCCTTCCCACAGTGTCCGCAGCTTCGCGACAGCATCGGCGTCACAGCCCGCATCGGTGATCAGAAGGCACCAGCGGTTCTCGAACAAGGTCGCGAAACCGGCGTGCGGGCCGGAATGCTCGGTCCCCGCCAAAGGGTGACCGGGCACGAAATGGACGCTTTCGGGCAGATGCGGCGCCACCGCTTCGACCACGTTTTTCTTGACCGAGCCGACATCGGTAACCGTTGCGCCGGGCTTCAGGTGCGGGGCGATCTCGGCGGCCAGCGGCCCCATCGCGCCAACCGGCACGGCCAGCACGATGAGGTCGGCGTCCTTCACAGCCTCGGCGGCGGTTTCCGTCACGCGGTCGCACAGGCCCAGCCCGACAGCCACGTCGCGGGTCTCTTTCGAGCGGGCGGTGCCCACGACCTCACCCGCCAGTCCGTGCGCTTTCATGGCAAGACCCATCGACCCCGCGATCAAACCCAGACCGATCAGGGCAACCCGTTCGTAGACCTGACTCATACGCCGGCTCCCTCGGTCCGTGCCTCCATGAAACCGCCGATGACATGCGCCACCCGGCGGCACGAGGCCTCGTCGCCGACGGTGATCCGCAGGCAGTCGGGGAAGCCGTAGCCCCCCACGCGCCGGACAAGGATGCCGGCCTCTTTCAGCGCGGCGTCACAGGCGCCTGCCTCGTCCTCGGACGAGAACCGAGCGAGGATGAAGTTGGCATGCGCCGGGTCCGAGGGCACGCCCTTGGCGGCCAGAGCCTCGGCCAGCCATGTCCGCAGTCGGGTGTTCTCGGACAGGCACTTTTCGACGAAGGTGCGGTCGCGCACGGCGGCTTCGGCGGCAGCCAGCGCCGGGACCGACAGGTTGAACGGACCGCGGATGCGGTTCATCACGTCGATCACCTCGCGGTGGGCATAGCCCCAGCCGACCCGAAGCCCCCCCAGCCCGTAGGCCTTGGAGAAGGTCCGCAGCATCACGACGTTCGGCTTCGCATCCACCAGCGACACGCCGCCGTCATAACCCCGCGCGAACTCTGCATAGGCGCTATCTATCACCAGCATCGCGGTGTCCGGCACGCCATCGGCCAGCCGCGCCAGTTCCGCGTCGGTCAGGATGGTCGAGGTCGGGTTGCCCGGATTGGTGATGAAGACCAGCCGCGTCTGCGGAGTGCAGGCCGACAGCACCGCGTCGACGTCCACCCGCCGCTCGCGCTCGGGAGCGACGACCGGGGTCGCGCCGGCAGCACGGGCGGAAATCTTGTACATCGAGAAACCGTGCTCGGTGTAGATCACCTCGTCTCCCGGACCGGCATAGCACTGGCACAGGAAGTGGATGATCTCGTCCGACCCGACGCCGCAGATGATGCGGTCGGGGTCCAGCCCGTGAACCTCGCCGATCGCCGCGCGCAGGCCGGCGTGATCGGTGGACGGATATCGATGCATCAGGTGCGCGGACCGCTTAAGCGCTTCCATCGCCTTCGGGCTGGGGCCAAAGGGGTTTTCGTTCGACGACAGCTTCACGACGTCTTCGCGGCCCTCGATCGAGGACTGGCCGCTGACGTAAAGCTTGATGTCCATGATGCCGGGTTGTGGCTGAATGCCGGTCATTTTCGCGGTCTCCTTCAGCGGTCGTCATATCCGCCCGGTTGCGGCGGCGCCAGCGTCAATCCGGCGCGGCGGATTGTCCGGTGGAAGCAAAAGCTTGGCCGCCCGCCGCCAGACCGCCGGCAGGGTCTTGCGCCCGATGATGACAGCGCCGCACTCGCCGCCGCGATACGACGCGAAATTGCCGGAGATGCAACCCGGCCTAGCCCGGTTGCTTCATCATGGTGACCTTGCAGGGCGCGCCGGTGCGGTCGTAGGTCGTCCATTCCCCGACCTGCGCGCCCATGTCGAAATGCCCTGACCGCATCAGCGTGCCGTCTTTCCGGAAGAACTCGAAATAGCCGTGCTCGCGTCCGTCCTTGCGATGCCCCCGGACCCAAAGCGATCCGTCGCGGTGCAGCTTCTCGAACGGACCGTCGTCGGTCATTTCTTCGCGCCGATTTTCGGTTCGGTCCCCGCCAGCAGGCGCGAGATGTTCGACCGGTGCTTCACCCAGACAAGCGCCGACATCAGCAGGATCAGCACCGCACCGTGCCAGTGGTAGAAGAACAGCGCATAGACCGGCGCAAGCGCGGATGCTGCCAGCGCCGAAAGCGAGGAGAACCGGAAGATCAACGCCGCAACCAGCCAAGTCGCACAGGCGGCAAGGCCCACGGGAAAGCTCAGCGCCAGCAGGGTGCCAAGGAACGTCGCCACGCCCTTGCCACCGCGAAAGCCCAGGAACACGGGCCACAGGTGCCCCGCCATCGCGAACAGTGCGGCGACGCCCGCCGCATCCTCGCCCACCAGCCAGCGCGCCAGCAGCACCGCCGCCGCACCCTTGCCGGCGTCACCGATCAGTGTCAGCAGAGCCGCCAGCTTGTTGCCGGTCCGCAGGACGTTGGTCGCGCCGATGTTGCCGGACCCCACGCTGCGCAGGTCGCCCAGCCCGAATACCCGCGCCATCAGCAGGCCGAAGGACACCGAGCCCAGCAAATAGGCCAGCACCGCTGTCAGGATCAAAAGGAACATCGCACCCCCCGTTCGTCGCGCGGCCAATCTGTCCAAAAACGCGCGCCGAGGAAAGGGCTGCTTTCGGTGTCAGTCGGCCCCGGCATTGGCAAAGCGCGGCAAGCTCTGCTCGACCCAGTCGGCAAACTCGCGCAGCCGGTCCGCGGCCTCGACCCCAAGCGGCGTCAGGCGATAGTCGACGCGCGGGGGGATTTCCCCGTGATCCGTGCGCAGGACCATCCCGGCGGCACAAAGGTTCGTCAGCGTCTCGGCCAGCATCCGTTCCGAGATGCCGCCGATGCTGCGGCGGATCTCGGCAAAACGGAACGTCCCGTCTTTCAAGACGATCAGGATCAGAGGGGCCCAGCGACTGGTCAGCAGGCGCAGCACCTCGCGCGAAGGACACTGGGCGGCAAGGACGTCGGGCGTCATCGGGGTGTCGGTCATGCGGCCCTCCGGTCGGGTTGTGCGTATGCGCAGGGGACGGTCTCTCGCCTCCCGGCCCACTTACTATTATGTAAGTACTTACTATTCGTAAGCAAGGCTTTTAGGTTCCGCCCATCCAACGAACGACCGGACTGAAAGGACAGACGAATGACAATTGCGGTAACAGGAGCCACAGGCCAACTCGGACGCCTCGTCATCGAGCGACTGAAGGAAAAGGGCGCGGATGCCATTGCGCTGGTCCGCGACCCGGCGAAAGCCAGCGGTATGGGCGTGCCGGTTCGGCTTGCCGACTACGACAAGCCCGAAACGCTTTCCCCGGCGCTGGAAGGTGTCGACACCCTGCTTTTGATCTCTGGCAGCGAGATCGGTCAGCGCGCGCGCCAGCACGCGGCGGTGATCGAGGCCGCCAAGACGGCGGGCGTGACGCGCATCGTCTACACCTCGCTTTTGAACGCGCCGACCAGCACGCTGTCGCTGGCCGAGGAACACCGCGCGACCGAAGCCCTGCTGGCCGACTCCGGCCTGTCGGTGACGCTGCTTCGCAATGGCTGGTACACCGAGAACTACACGGGGTCGGTCCCTCCCGCCGTTGCCAACGGCGCCTTTGTCGGCAGCGCCGGTGAGGGTCGCATCGCCTCTGCGACCCGCGCGGACTTTGCCGCCGCAGCGGTCGAGGCCGTGACGGGTGACGGACACGAGGGCAAGACCTACGAACTGGCGGGCGATGCAGCCTATACTCTGGCCGATCTTGCGGCAGAGGTTTCGGCGCAGACCGACAAGGACATCCCTTACGTCGACATGCCGGCCGAAGAATACGCGAAGGCTCTGGAAAGCATCGGGCTCGATGCCGGGATGGCCGGGGCGATCGCCTCGTTCGACGTCGAGGCCGCCAAAGGCGCGCTTTATTCCGACGACAAGACACTGTCGCGGCTGATCGGCCGCCCGACGACACCCCTGTCGGACGCGGTCAAGGCCGCGCTGGCCTGACGCGCGGCAGGATCTATCAGACGATCCTTCCGCATGCCGCGACAAGGTCCTCGCGGAACCGTTCAGTTTCCTCGGCCCGGCGCACCGGGTCGGGGAGCCGCAGCAGGTACGACGGGTGAACCGTTACGAACACGGGGCCGTGGGGCGTTTCCTCCACGGCTCCGCGCCGCTTCAGAAGACCGTCTCGACGGCCGGTCAGGCTTTGCAGCGCGGTTGCGCCCATGGACAGGATCAGTTCGGGTCTCACCAGCTTTAGCTCTGCCTCCAGCCACCATTTCGCGTGTTCGATCTCTGTCCGGTTCGGCGGCTCGTGCAGCCGCCGCTTGCCGCTGCGGCGGAACTTGAACTGCTTGACCGCATTCGTGACATAGGCTGCCTGCCGGTCCAGACCGGCCTGCCCCGCCACCTTGTCGAACAACTGCCCGGCGGGACCGACGAAGGGGCGGCCCTGCTGATCCTCGTGATCGCCCGGCTGCTCGCCCACCACCATCAGCCGCGCGTCGGCGGGGCCCTCGCCCAACACGATCCGACCCAGCCCCTCGGGCAAATCGCGGCTCGCCTCGGCGGCGCGTGTCCGCAACTCGTCCCACGCAACAGGCCGCGCGGCGCGGGCCCGGCCGAGGATGCGCTCTGCCCGGACCGGAGGCAGCGCGGGCATCGCCGCGCGCATCTCGGCGGCACGCGCCTCTGCCCCGGCAATCAGTTCGGGGATGTGGCGTGCTTCCGGCAGGTTCTTCCAATACTTGCGCGGCATCTCGGACGTCATCGCCTGCACCTTTACCCGCGCCGGGTTGAAGATGTTGCGGAAGTAAGTGCCCCACAGCGCCTCGGCCCCGTCCTCGGGCAGTTCGGGCCGCGGCTGGCCCTCGGCAAAGCTGACCTTTCCCGCCTCGAACCGGGCAGTCACGTCGGGCGTCGCGATGATCCAGTCCATGTCACCAAACCGGCGGGCGAAGAAGGGCGCAGTGGGCTCGACCGTGTGGTGCGACGGCTCGAACCACGCGGCAAAGGCGCGGCGACCGCCGCTGCCCGCGCCGATGTCACGAAACCGGACGAAAGCCTTCATCTTGTGGGCGCAGCGGTTGACGTTCTTCTCCATCGCCCGCAACCGCGCAAGGTCGGCATCGCCGCGATCCGACAACAGGCGCGGCTGGCGTTTCACGCGCAGCAGGAAGGCATAGAGCCGCGCGAACCGCTCCGGGTCGGAATGCCAGACAACGCGCGATGCGAGGTCGACGAAGCCTTTGGGAACGGTGACATCCGCCGAGGACGGCGCAGGCGTAACAGCACCGCCGAACAGGTCGTCGGGCGCGTCCTCGCCAAAGCGCCACAGGACGGCTTCCGCCGGAACGCCATCGGCCAGCAGGCCGCGCGCGGCGTCGCGCCACGCGGTCCATGTACCGATCCGGGGAAGCTGTATCGTGCGCATGGCTCAGAACAGCGACAACTGCTCGGGCGGCGGCGCGAACCGGGCGCGCAGATCGTCGCTGTCGGTCAGGGCGCCGGGGCGCCAGTCGCGCAGCACGATGAAGGGCCGCGCGTGTTTCAGGTTCGCGCCCATGCGCTGCAGGTCTTCGTAGCGCAGGGTGCGATGCCGCCGCGTCGCTAGCACGCGCTTCACCGTCTTGGCGCCGAAGCCCGGCACGCGCAGCAGCAACTCTCGCTCGGCCTTTTGCACGTCGACGGGAAAGCGGTCGCGGTGCGCCAGCGCCCATGCGAGTTTCGGATCGACCTCGAGATCGAGGTTCCCGTCGGGCCGTGATCCGGTGATCTCGTCGACGCCGAAGCCATAGAAGCGCAGCAGCCAGTCGGCCTGATACAGTCGATGTTCCCGCACCAGCGGCGGCTTGATCAGCGGTAGCTTGGCAGAGCTTTCGGGGATCGGGGAAAAGGCCGAGTAATACACCCGTTTCAGACCGTGATCGCCGTACAACTGCGTCGACTGTCCAAGAATGGTCCGGTCGGTCGACTCGTCCGCGCCGACTATCATCTGGGTCGACTGGCCGGCGGGCGCGAAACGGGGTGGGCGCTTGCCGGTGTGGGTCCGGTCCTTGGACGCTGTGCGCTTGGCCTTCACCTCGGCCATCGCCGCCCGGATCGTGCCCGCATCCTTCTCGGGCGCGTAGGCTTCCAGCGAGCGCACCGTCGGCAGTTCGATGTTCACCGACAGACGGTCGGCGTACAGCCCGGCCTGTTCGATCAGTTCCGGCGCGGCGTCGGGGATGGTCTTGAGATGGATGTAACCCCGGAACCCCTCGCGCTCGCGCAGCAACCGGGCGATCCGGACCATGTCTTCCATCGTCTTGTCGGGCGAGCGGATGATGCCCGAGGACAGGAACAGCCCCTCGATGTAGTTGCGGCGGTAGAATTCGATCGTCAGGTGAACCACTTCTTCAGGCGTGAAGCGGGCGCGCGGGGTGTTGGACGACACGCGGTTCACGCAATAGGCGCAGTCGTAGATGCAGAAGTTCGTCATCAGGATCTTCAGCAGACTGATACAGCGCCCGTCCGGCGCATAGGCGTGGCAGATCCCCGAGCCCTCGGTCGAGCCCAGACCACCCTTGCGACTGTCGCGCCGGGTCGTGCCGGACGACGCGCAAGAGGCATCGTACCGCGCCGCGTCGGAAAGAATCGCCAGTTTCTGTTGCAGGGTCAAAGGCATGCGTTCATGATATGTTCACATTCCGCGCCCCGCAACGGGCTGGCCGATCACATTTTCGACGGGGTGCGGAAGCTGCGCCGACAGACCGTCAAGCCAGACATAAGCCGACGCTCGCTGTTGTTGTCCGCTGGTTGCCTGTTCGTGGCTGGATGCCGGCACAGGCGCGGCGCTAGAGATCGTAGCGCTTCAGAACCTTGTCGACGCGTTGGCCATTGCCCATGCGATAGTCCTCGATCCGGCCGTAGTCCTCGAACCCGCGACTTTGGTAATAGGTCAGCCCGCTGGCGTTGTCGGCACGGATTTCCGCGTTGATCCAAGCATAGCCAGCCGCGCGACAGGCAGTCGCGGTGGCGCGGAACAAGGCGGACCCTACGCCCAGTCCGGTGCGCCCGACCTTCGCGAAGGTGGCGATCTGCGCGACCTTCTCCCCCAGCTTCGGATGGGGATCGACCCACTGAAAGCCCAGTATCGTGCCGTCGTCGTCTTCAGCCACGTGCCAGATCGAGCGCGGGTCGCCGCGCATCCACTCTGTCAGGTCGCTGACGGTGACAGGCTCGGTGATCGCCGTGGTGCCGCCGATCGCGATGATCTCGTTCAGGATCTCCGCCATGCCTGCGGCATCCAGCGCTCCGGCGCGGCGCACGTGCAGGGTCATCCCATCGCCCCCATCAGTTCCGCGTGGCGATCCGTGAACGCCTTCCGCACGATCTTGGGTTCGCGCAGGTGCAGGGTCAGGCCCTCTGCCTGCTCGGCTGCCGCCTTCCCGAAAAAGCGCGTCGCTTCCGCTTCGCTGAAACCGGCAAGCTGCACCGCCTCCAGCCAGGCCGAAACCTTGTCGGCCTGCTTGATCTGCTTCTTGACCTTTGCAGGTATCTGCGCGGGCAGGCCGAACCGGATGTGGATCGCCGCCGTCAAACGGTCGTCCAGCGCACCGTAGCTTGGTCCGACAGCCGCCTTCACGGGCGAGATCATGTCGCCGATCACGTATTCCGGCGCATCGTGCAACAGCGCGGCCAGCCGCCATTTCACAGGGGCGTCGGGGTGCTGACGGCTGAAGATCTCTTCCACCAGCAAGGAATGCTCGGCGACAGAATAGGCGTGATCCCCGCGCGTCTGGCCGTTCCAACGCGCCACGAAGGCAAGACCGTGGGCGATATCCTCGATCTCGATATCCATCGGCGTCGGGTCCAGCAGGTCTAGCCGACGGCCGGAAAGCATCCTTTGCCAAGCGCGGGTCTGGGGGGGCATCCGTCGTCCTTCGTGCTGCTCGGTTCGCGGCTTTGTCCTGCCACAGCCGCGCCCGCCATTGGAAGCCGCATTCGGCCTGGCGGTCACATCCGGGGAACGAAACCGCCGCGACGGGCGTTCAACCTGCAACCGCACCCGGAGACACATGCCATGAAGACGCCCGTGACCCTAGCCGTGTCCACCCTTGGCCTGACCGCTCTTTTTGCACCCGCAGCACTCGCCCAGCAGGATGATATCGTCTGCGCCAAACGCGATGCCATCGTCGAACGTCTGGGCGCCGATTTCGGCGAACAGCCCACCGGCGGCGGCGTCATGTCGCGAGAGCAGTTGCTGGAGATCTGGTCGGCTCCGGACACCGGCACGTGGACCGCCCTTATGACCTTCGCCGACGGCACCAGCTGCATCGTGGGCAGCGGAGAAAACTGGCACCAGGGCCTGCCCGATGCCGTTCCGGCCGGCACCCGTATGTAAAACGGCTCCCTACTGTCCTTTAGGTCTGGTTGCCCGGGTTACGGTACGATGCTAGAGGCGTCGTGACCGGAACCACCAGGAGCCGCCCGAGATGGCAACAGATTACATCGTCAAGGACATTTCCCTCGCCGAGTTTGGCCGCAAGGAACTCGATATCGCCGAAACCGAAATGCCGGGCCTGATGGCCCTGCGCGAAGAGTATGGCGAGAGCAAACCCTTGAAAGGCGCGCGGATTGCGGGCTCGCTCCACATGACGATCCAGACCGCGGTGCTGATCGAGACGCTCGTCGCCCTTGGCGCGGACGTCCGCTGGGCCTCGTGCAACATCTTCTCGACTCAGGACCATGCAGCCGCAGCAATCGCCGCCGCCGGCGTGCCGGTGTTCGCCGTCAAGGGCGAAACACTGGTCGAATACTGGGACTATTGTGACAAGATCTTCGACTTTGAAGATGGCGCCAACATGATCCTCGACGATGGCGGCGACGCCACCCTGTACATCCTGATCGGCGCGCGCGTCGAAGCGGGTGAAGAGGACCTGATCGCCGTCCCGACCAGCGAAGAGGAAGAAGCCCTGTTCGCCCAGATCAAGAAGCGCATGGCCGCGAACCCGGGCTGGTTCACCAAGCAGCGCAGCCTGATCAAGGGTGTCTCGGAAGAGACCACCACCGGCGTTCACCGCCTGTACGAGCTGATGAAGCAGGGCCAGCTGCCGTTCCCGGCGATCAACGTCAACGACAGCGTCACCAAGTCGAAGTTCGACAACAAGTACGGCTGTAAAGAGTCGCTGGTCGACGGCATCCGCCGCGCCACCGACACCATGATGGCCGGCAAGGTCGCCGTCGTCTGCGGTTACGGTGACGTGGGCAAAGGCTCTGCCGCCTCGCTGTCCGGCGCCGGCGCCCGCGTGAAGGTCACCGAAAGCGACCCGATCTGCGCGCTGCAGGCCGCGATGGACGGTTACGAAGTCGTGACGCTGGAAGACGTGATCGACAGCGCCGACATCTTCATCACCACGACCGGCAACAAGGACGTGATCCGCATCGAGCACATGCGCGCGATGAAGAACATGGCCATCGTCGGCAACATCGGCCACTTCGACAACGAGATCCAGGTGGCTCAGCTGAAGAACCACAAGTGGACCAACATCAAGGACCAGGTGGACATGATCGAGATGCCCTCGGGCAACAAGATCATCCTGCTGTCCGAGGGCCGTCTGCTGAACCTCGGCAACGCCACCGGCCACCCGTCCTTCGTGATGTCGGCCTCGTTCACCAACCAGACCCTCGCCCAGATCGAGCTTTGGACCCGTGGCGACGAGTACAAGAACGAAGTCTACGTTCTGCCGAAGCACCTCGACGAGAAGGTTGCGGCCCTGCACCTCGAGAAGGTCGGCGCCAAGCTGACCAAGCTGACGACCGAGCAGGCTGCGTATATCGGTGTGAACGCCGACGGTCCGTTCAAGCCGGAACACTACCGCTACTGATCCGCGAATATGCCGATTTCCGCCGACTTCACGGTCGGCGGGAACCGGCCCCTTCGAAAACGCCCCGCTGGCAATGGTTCGCCATTCCACGGGGCGTTTCTCGTTTGGGGGAACGGAAACACCGCCTTGTGCCTTGGGTCGTCATACAGTGACCAATGGAGGCACAGATGAAACTGAAGAACCTGACGATGGGCGCGGCCCTGGCAGCTCTGGTTGCCGGCGGTGCCTTTGCTCAAGACACCAGCACCGAAACCGACATGGCCACGGAACCGCCGGCGATGACCGACGGTGGCGATATGGCGAACGGAACCGACATGATGGACGGCACGGCGGCCGAGCAGGCCCCGGTCTTCGCCAGCATCGAGGAAATGACCGTCGGTGATGTCGTCGGCATGGTGGCCTACGACCCCGAAGGCACCAAGATCGCCGAGATCGACTATGTCGTGAACCCTGCTGACGGCGCTGCGGCCGTGCTTGGTATCGGTGGTTTCCTGGGTCTGGGTGAATACACCGTAGCCCTGCCGCTGGAGGACTTCCAGCTGAGCGAAGACGGCACCTTCTTCACCCTCGCGACCGACAAGGAGACCCTGAAGTCGCAGCCCGAGTTCGATGAGGCCAATGTCGAGGGCCTGCCCGACGACATGCCGATCGCCGACCTGATGGCGGAAAGCGCCCCGGCCCCGGTGACCGACGAAGCGGCGCCGGTTGACGAGACCTCGGAAGCCGACCCGGCCGCGACCGACATGCCGGCGGCCGAAGAAGAAACCGCCGAGACCGAGGAAATGCCGGTCGAGGAGTCGGAAGAAGTCGTCGAGAACAGCGCCGACGAAGCGACCGACGAAGAAATGACGACCATGAGCAACTGACGCGATCCCGCGTTGTTGTAAGGCAGAGGCGCGCCGCATCCGGCGCGCCTCTTGCATGTCCGGGACCTATCCCCGAAGGTCCGGGCAACCGCGAACAGGGAGGCTCGGATGCGCATTATCGTCTACGGAGTAGGAGCGATCGGCGGGGTCGTAGCCGCGGCCTTGGCCCTCGCCGGGCGCGAGGTCGTCGGCATCGCGCGGGGCGGCATGCTGGACGCGATCCGCAAGGACGGCCTGAGCCTTCGCAGCAGCCGCGGCACCGAGCAGGCGCAGTTCGACTGCGTGGCCAGCCCGGCAGAGATCGACTTCCGCCCGGACGACATCATCATGCTGACGATGAAGGGGCAGGACACCGGCGCAGCCTTGCATGCCCTGCGCAACGCGGGCGTCCGCGAGCAGGCGATCTTCTGTTGCCAGAACGGCGTCGCGAACGAACGGCAGGCGCTGCGGCTGTTCCCGAACGTCCATGGGGTCACAGTGATGATGCCCGCCACCTACCTTGACCCCGGCCGCGTCGCGATCTTCGTCGAGCCGAAGTTCGGCATGTTCGATATCGGGCGCTTCCCCGGCGGCATGGATGACGCCGACCGTGCCTTTGCCGAAGCGTTGGAAGCCGCCAACGTCGCCGCCTTCCCGATGGAAGACGTGATGGCGTCTAAATACGGCAAGCTGATCATGAACCTTGGCAACATCGTTCAGGCTGCCGTGGGTGTCGATGTGGACGGCAGCTCGATCTCGAAACGCGCCCGCGCCGAGGGCGAGGCCGCGCTGAAAGGCGCCGGCATCCCGTTTCTGGACGTCGGAGCAGACGACCCGCGCCGCGACAAGTTCATGCGGTCGGTCAAGCTGGAGGGCGAGACCTACGTCGGCGGCTCGACAACGCAAAGCCTGACCCGCGGCTCTGGCAGCGTAGAAACCGATTACCTGAACGGCGAGATTTCCCTGATCGGGCGGCTCCACGGCATTCCCACGCCCGTGAACGATCGTCTGACCACCTTGTCGGCAGAGCTTCTTGGCGGCGGCAAAGGGGCCGGGTCGATGACGCTGGAAGAACTGACCGCCTACGTCGACGCCTGATCCGCCGCACGTTTATCCTTTCCGCACGCAACATTCGCGTCTAACGTTAACTTGCATTAACGGGCTGGAAACAATTCGGCCGAACCAAGAACCCGCGAGAGAGGGACCTATGGGAAAACGTGACGAACTGATTGAAAAATACGCCGAAGATCTGAAGGAAAAGTGCGGCATGACGCCGGACATGGACCTTCTTACAAAGGTCACCATCGGCTGCGGTCCCTCGATTTACGATGCCGACGCGTCGACCGTCGCTTCCAGTCAGGAAGGCGAACTTGAGACCGTGAAGAACAATTTCCTGATCAAGAAGCTCGGCCTGTCGGATGGTCCGGAACTGATGTCCGGGATCGACAAGGTCATCGAGACCTACGGCAAGTCGGAACGCAACAAGTACCGCGCCGTCGTCTACTACCTTCTCGTCAAGCATTTCGGCAAGGAATCCGTCTACGCCTGACGCCTGTTTCGCGGCCGGCGCGCACGCCGCCGGCCGCCGCTTCGCCAGCGTTCTGGCGGTGATCTCTGTAGAATTCGAAATAGCTTCCGCTTGCTTCGTGCAGGTCGTGGGCGCATGGTCATTGCGACACCGATCAGAAGGATCGGGACCTTATCCGATACACGCGGGGTGCCCCATCGGGGGTGTGAGGATCGCGTGGGAAGCTGGAGGGTCTCGACCTTTGCCGGGGCCCTCCACATCACAAAATCTCCGGACGCTGAACGCCTATTGCCGGTCCGTCAGTAGAAGATGCCCAGCACGATCCCCATCAGGGTCATGCCCGCCGCCGGATAGACACCGTCCATCCAGATCAGCGACTTCGACTTGTTGCTGAACAGGACATTGGTCGCGATCCATGGCGCGGCGATGAACAGACCAAGCCCAAGCCCGGTGATCGCCGCCTTGCCGACCGTGTCGATCCCCGACATCGCCAGCACGTGCCGGGTCATGCCCGCGACCACGATGCAGCACAGGAAACTGCCGATATAGGGCACGGGGTTTGAGCGGTCGATCGTCTCTTCCGTCAGACCCTGCGCCTCCATCCACCGCGTCCCGATCACGCCGTACCAGACGGCCCCGAAGATCCACGCGGCGGCGGCGGCGAGGATGACACTGATGATACCCATTCAACTCTCCCTGGTTCCCGTTTCCGGCAAGTATGCCGCAGGGCGCGCTGTCGGGCTACTGCAAGCTTCAGGGGTCGATGCCGGCCAGGCCACAGACGGCTTTCCACTCCGCTTCCGTGACCGGCTGGACCGACAGGCGCGAGTTGTTGACCAACACCATATCGCCAAGGCGCGGGTCGTCCTTGATGTCGGCCAGCGTGACCGGCGTCTTCACCGGCTTCACCGCCTTGATGTCCACGCAGTCCCAGCGGTCGTCATCGGTGGTGCTGTCGGGATGGCTTTCGGCGCAGACCTCGACGATGCCGACGACGGCTTTTTCCTTCTGCGAATGATAGAAAAAGCCACGGTCGCCCAGCTTCATCTCGCGCATGAAATTGCGGGCCTGATAGTTGCGGACGCCGTCCCATTCCTCGCCCGTGTCGCCCTTGGCCACCTGGTCGTCCCACGACCATGTCGAGGGTTCGGATTTGAAAAGCCAATAGGCCATGGCGCGTCTCCCGCAGTCAGCGATACGGGGAATACCTAGGAAGATCCTGCCCGCCCGGCAAGCCGCCTATTCCGGCCGAAGCGGGCGGGCCAATAGCGCGTCTGCAGCCTGTTCGACCGTCCACGATCCATCCAGCACCGCCGCGATGGCGGTCGTGATCGGCATTTCCAGCCCCTCGCGCGCCGCAAGCGCCGAAACGGCGCGGGCCGTCGCGATGCCCTCGGTCGTGGCAAGCGTCTCGGCCTTGCCCGCCTTTCCAAGGCGAAGACCATAGGCGTAGTTGCGGGACTTTTCGGAGGTGCAGGTCAGCACCAGATCGCCCAGCCCCGAAAGCCCAGCCAGCGTGTCGCGCTGCGCGCCGCGCGCCATCGCCAGCCGAAGGATCTCGGCATAGCCCCGGGTCATCAAAGCCGCGCGGGCGCTTTCGCCAAGGCCCGCACCGATCGCCATACCGCATGCGATGGCGATCACGTTCTTCAGCGCGCCACCCAATTCCACGCCCGCCATGTCGGTGCTGCGGTACAGCCGCAGAACCGGGGTCGACAGCCTTTCCTGCATCGCTTTCGCCGCTGACTCATCCGTCGAGGCAAGCGTCAGAGCGGTGGGCAGGCCATGCGCGATGTCGATGGCGAAGCTTGGGCCGGACAGCAGCGCCGGCACCGCACCGGGCGCTGCGGCGGCAATCACACCGGACGGGCCAAGACCCGAGGACAAATCGACACCCTTGCAGCAGGCCACCAGTTGTTTGCCCGGCCAGAGGTTTGGCGCGGCCTTGAGGAACTGGGAAAGCGACTGCATCGGCACCGACAGCAGCAGGATCTCTGCCTCGGCGGCGCGAGCCAGATCGGCGACGGGTTCGACCGTGTCCGGCAAGGCGACGCCGGGCAGGCGCTCGGCGTTCTCGCGCGCCTCGGACATCGTGCGCACCTGTTCAGGGTCGCGTGCCCACAGGCGCACCGGGTCGCCTTCGCGCGCCAGCGCCACCGCCAAGGCGGTCCCGAACGCGCCTGCTCCGAGTACGGCGAGGCTCATGCCTTGGCTCCCCGTTTGCCGCTGCCCAGCATGGGGGCGCTCGACTGATCGAGCGGCCAGCGCGGGCGTGCGGACAGTGTCATGTCGTCAACCTTGCCCGCCCGGAACAGTTCCAGCCCGGCCCATGCAATCATCGCGGCGTTGTCGGTACACAAAGCCAGCGGCGGCGCGGTGAAGCCTGCGCCCGCGTCTTCCGCCACCTGTTCCAGCGCCGCCCGGATCGCGCTGTTGGCCGCGACGCCGCCCGCAACCGCCAGCATCGGCACCTCGGGCGCATCGTCGAGGTACAGTGTCAGCGCGCGGCGGGTCTTTTCGGCCAGCACGTCCGTGACCGCGGCCTGAAACCCGGCGCAGAGGTCGGCGCGGTCCTGCACCGTCAACCCGCCCTTCTCGGCGACCAAAGCGTCGCGGGTCCGCAACAGCGCCGTCTTCAGGCCGGAAAAGCTCATATCGCAGCCCGGACGGTCCAACAGCGGACGCGGGAAGGCAAAGCGGCGGGGATCGCCGGATTTCGCTTCTGCCTCGACAGAGGGACCACCGGGCTGCGGCAGACCAAGAAGCTTTGCGGTCTTATCGAACGCCTCGCCCGGCGCATCGTCGATGGTCCCGCCCAGACGGCTGTAATCTTCGGGCCCGCGCACCAGCAGGAACTGGCAATGCCCGCCCGAGACCAGAAGCATCAGGTAGGGAAAGGTCAGCCCGTCCGTCAGCCGGGGCGTCAGGGCATGACCGGCAAGGTGGTTCACGCCCACCAGCGGCAGACCGGTTCCGGCGGACAGCCCTTTGGCGCACATCACGCCAGCCAGAACGCCGCCGATCAGGCCCGGCCCTGCGGTGACGGCGATGACGTCCACACCGTCCAGCGTCAGCCCCGCCGCGTCCAGCGCCTGCTCGACGCACAGGTCCAGCTTCTCGGCATGGGCCCGCGCCGCGATTTCGGGGACCACGCCGCCGAACGCTGCGTGCAGGTCGCCCTGCCCCGCCACCACGTTCGACAGGATCTCGGCCGCTGCGCCGTCGACGTGGCGGATCACCGCCGCGCCGGTGTCGTCGCAGCTGCTTTCCAGTCCCAGTACTGTCAGCGTCTTGGTCATCCGCCAGCCATGTTGCGTGAATACCGGACGGCAGGTAACACCTGCCCATGCGTCCTACAATCCCGGCGGCCTGACCGTGACCACGCTGCTTCTGACCCGACCGCTTCCCCAGTCCGAACGGTTCGCCGCGATGGTCGGCGAAACGCTTCCCGATTTGCCGGTCGTGATCTCGCCCGTTTTGCGGATCGTGCCTGCCGACACGCCTGAATTGCGGGACGGCGAGGACGTTATCCTGACCTCTGCCAGCGCACTTGGCGTCATTGATCCGAGACTGTTGGCGGGCCGGACCGCCTATTGCGTCGGCGACCGGACAGCAGAGGCGGCCAAAGCCGCCGGAATGCACGCCGTTTCCGCCGATGGCGATGCGGATGCCTTGGTGCGCTTGCTTCAGTCCAATCCGGTGGCCGAACCGCTTGTCCACATGCGCGGACGCCACAGCCGGGGCGACGTCGCCGGCAGTCTGGCGCGGGCCGGGCTCGATGTGCGCGAGATTGTCGTCTACGACCAGCAACCCGCATCGCTGACGCCGGAGGCCCGCGATTTGCTGACCAAGACCGCCCCGGTGATCCTGCCCCTGTTCTCGGCGCGCAGCGCGGCACTATTGTCGGAAGCCGCTTGTGACTCGCGTGCCGCTTTGGCGGTCATTGCGATCAGCAAGGTCGCGGCAAAAGCGTGGAACGGTCCCATCCCCGCGCGGCTTGTCGTCGCGGCGCGGCCCAAGGCAGAGGCAATCTTGGACGAGATCGGGAAAATCTGCGCAGAATGGTCGGGTTGAGACCTATAGGGCGGCGCACTAGTTTGACTTTGCGATAGGCGCCCGGCAATCCGGTCGCACAACGAAGGGGGCTGCACCAGGTGGCTAAGACACCAAAGAAAGGCGACACGAGCGCCGATTCCAAGCCGGACGCCGCAATCGAGCCGGAGACCGCGCCGAAGAAGGCGCCGGATCCGAAGCCCAGCCCCAAGGATGCGCCTGCCGCCAAAATCGGCCCCGAGAGCGAGTCGCGGGTAGAAGCCGCGAAGCCTGCGGCTACGACCAAGCCAGCGGCCGCCGCCGCAGCGAAGCCCGAGACGAAAGCCGACGCCGCGCCCAAGGCGACGCCTGACGCCGCGCCCAAGGTGACGCCTGACGCCGCGACCAAGGCGAAGCCCGAAGCGGCGCCCAAGTCGGAACCCGAAGCGGCCAAGATCGAGGATGCGGCGGACACACCGCCCGCCTCCGAGATGCCGCCGATAGCGGCGACGCCTAGCGAGTCCCCCACCCAGCCCGCGCCGGCTCCGGCACAGGCGTCCGGCGTCGGTGGGATGCTCATCGGCGGCGTGCTTGCGGCGCTGATCGGCGCTGCGGTCGTCGTGTTCGCGCAGGCGATTGGCCTGCTGTCGTTCGGCGGTGCAGACGATGAAACGATTGCGCGCATCGACCAGCTTGAGACGGAACTCGCCGATACACGCTCGGCCCTGACCGCCGCACAGGACGAGGTCGCCGCACTGTCCGAAGCGGAACCTGACCTGTCCGCCGTGACCGGAGAGATCGAAAGCGTCCGCGCCGATCTGACCGCGCTGTCCGGCACGCTGGACGACACCAACCAGCGCCTGTCCGACGTTGCCGTGCAGCAGATCCCCGAGGCGGAACTGCCCGCCGCGATTTCAGACGCCTATGACGAAAAGCTGGCCGATCTTCTGGCGACCATCGACGGCCGCTTTACCGAGATGCAGGGCGCGCTTGACGAACGGCTGGCCGAACTGGACGCCACCCGCTCTGCCGCGTCCGAGGCCGAAGCCGCCGCCATGGCCGCCGCGCAGATGGCAGAGGCCCGCGCCGCGTTCTCGGTCGTCACCACCGCGCTTGAGACCGGCAATGCCTATGCCGAACCGCTGGATCAGGTCGCCGAACTGTCGGGCGCAGAGGTTCCCGAGCCGCTGTCGGCAAACGCTGCCGAGGGCATTCCGTCTCTGGACGCTTTGCAGGACAGCTTCCCGGAAGCCGCCCGTGCCGCGCTGACGGTGTCGTCGCGGGCCGCTGCCGAAGATGGCGAACTCAGCACATTCGAGGCCTTCCTGCGCACGCAGGTCGGCGCGCGCTCGCTTGAGCCCCGCGAGGGAAATGACCCCGACGCCGTGCTGTCGCGGGCCGAGGCCGCTGTCGCCGCCGCCGATCTGGATACCGCACTTACCGAATTGCAGGCTCTGCCGCAGGTCGGACAGGATGCCATGGCCGATTGGGTGGCGCAGGCTACCTTGCGCCGTGACGTGCTGGCGGCCGCCGAACAGCTTTCAGAACAACTGACAACGAATTGAGGACGACGGAATGCTTTGGTCTCTTGTGAAGGTCGTCCTGTTCGTCGCGCTGATTGCCGCCGCGACGCTGGGTGCCGGATACCTGATGGAAACCGACGGCGGCATCCGGGTCTCCGTCGCCAACACCGAATTCAACCTTGGCCCGCTTCAGGCCGTGATCGCGATGATCCTACTAGTCGTGGTGGTCTGGTTGTTCATCAAGCTGGTGGGCCTGCTGGTCGCCTGCCTGCGGTTCCTGAACGGCGACGAGACCGCGATCTCGCGCTATTTCGCCCGCAACCGCGAGCGGAAAGGGTTCCAGGCACTGGCCGACGGCATGATGGCGCTGGCCTCGGGCGAGGGCCGCGTTGCGATGGCCAAGGCGCAGAAGGCCGAGAAATACCTGCACCGTCCCGAACTGACCAACCTGCTGACCGCGCAAGCGGCCGAGATGGCGGGCGACCGTCGCAAGGCGGAAGAAACCTACAAGCGGCTGCTGTCCGACGACCGCACCCGGTTCGTAGGTGTGCGCGGGATCATGAAGCAAAAGCTGGCGGAAGGTGAAACCGACACCGCGCTGAAGCTGGCCGAGAAAGCCTTTGCCCTGAAGCCCAAGCACGAAGAGGTGCAGGACATACTGCTGCGCCTGCAGGCCGAGAAAGGCGATTGGGCCGGCGCGCGCCATACGCTTGGCGCCAAGCTGAAGCACGGCAGCCTGCCGCGCGACGTGTTCCGTCGCCGCGACGCGGTGCTAGCGCTGTCCGAGGCGAAGGACGTGCTGGACGAGGATAAAAGCGTCGAGTCGCGCGAAGCTGCGATCGAGGCGAACCGCCTGTCGCCCGACCTGATCCCTGCCGCCGTGCTGGCGGCGCAGGGCTACATCGACCAGAACAAGCCGCGCTACGCCGCACGGGTGCTGAAGAAGGCATGGGAGGTGCAGCCGCACCCCGACCTCGCCGCCGCTTTCGCCGAGATCGCGCCGGACGAAACCCCGCAGGAACGCATCAAGCGGTTCCAGACGCTGACCCGGCTGAAGCCCGACCATCCCGAGACCCGGATGCTTCTGGCGGAACTGAACCTTGCCGCCGAGGATTTCCCTGCCGCGCGCCGCGCGCTTGGCGATCTTGCCCAGTCCGAGCCGACCGCCCGGTCGCTGGCGATCATGGCCGCTGTGGAACGCGGCGAGGGCGCCGACGAGTCGGTCGTGCGCGCCTATCTCGCGCGGGCCTTGACGGCGTCTCGCGGGCCTCAGTGGGTCTGCGACAATTGCCAGTCGATCCACGCCCACTGGGCCCCGGTGTGCAGCAACTGCTCGGCCTTCGACACGCTGGCATGGCGTGTCCCGGCGGAAGGCGAGGTGGCGATGCCCGGCTCGACCGGGATGCTGCCGCTGATTGTCGGCAAGCCCTCGCAGCCCGCCGATGTGCCCGCGACGGTACCCGACGCACAGGTGGCGGACCCCGTCGCGCCGCCTGCGGATCCGGCGCCCGAGCCCGCACCCGAGGCCCCCGCCGCGGACACGGCAGAGCCTGCGCCGACCGAAGTCGCGGACGCCGAAATCGTCGAGGACGACGCCGACAAAAAACCTTGATTTTGGGGCTACACTTGCGCGGCGGGCGGTGCTAAACGGCCCGCCAGTGGCCGCTGTAGCTCAGCTGGTAGAGCACGTCATTCGTAATGATGGGGTCGGGGGTTCGAGTCCCTTCAGCGGCACCACGACTTTCCAAGACAGTCAAAGTCGGACCGGACAGGCGGCGCCTTTTGGCGCCGCGCCTTGCTCAGCGTCCGGTGCGATTCACCATGACGACCGCTGTCTTCAGCAGGATCGCGATGTCCTGCCGCAAGGACAGCGATCCAAGGTAGCTGGCGTCAAAGTCCGCACGGGCGGCGAAGCTGCTGGCGTTGCGGTCCGACACCTGCCAGTTGCCGGTGATGCCGGGACGAAGCCGGGCATAGGCCCTGCCGGGATACAGGCTTTTCTGGCTGGGCATCATCGGGCGCGGTCCGACAATCGACATCTCGCCCCGCAGCACGTTCCACAGTTGCGGCAGCTCGTCCATCGACGAGCGGCGCATGAAATGCCCAAACCGCGTGATGCGGGGGTCGTGGTCCAGCTTCTGCTTGGTGTCCCACTCGACACGGGCATCCGGATGCGCCTCCAGATAGGCGTCCAGCTTCGCGTCGGCATCGGGCACCATCGTCCGGATCTTCCACATGCGGAACTCGCGACCAAGCCGCCCGACGCGGGACTGGCTGTAAAACGGGTTGCGCCCGTCCGTCACTGCGAGGACGGCAAGGCCTGCGATCAGAACGATGGCGAACGGAGCCAGCGCCAGCACAAGCGCAATATCGAGGACGCGCTTGCCGGCCCGGCGATACAATCGGCCTTTGAACCGTTCCCAAGCAAAAAGTCCGTCTCGGACAGTATTTCTGTCATCACGCGAGGCTACCGCGTGAAACGCCTTGTGATCTTGAACAGTCAAAACTCGCACCCATCAATCTAAACAGAAGTCACAGACACAGCATTCAACCGAAGCGAAATGTGAACCCCAAATTAACCACTGGACACGCCTCGATTTCGCCACGGAGATACCACAATGTCGGCGCGGTGTATGCACTTTTACCGAAAGTTTTCATAAGTTTTCCGCAACCATTTCTTAACCTGACGCACCTAGCGCCCTGCGAATCTGGGGTGCCAAATCGCAACACTTGGCGCGGGAATCGGCAGTTTTCCGCTGGCGCAAGCTGTAATCCGCCGATTGACCCGGGGTCCGTTCGCACTTTGGAAACAAAGTGGTAAGCGTCGCGCCATTGGTCCAACGGGCAATGGCATGGCGCGCATTAAGCTTTATACAGATTTCTTCAAGTTCGAGGACAACCCGTTCACGCTCGTCCCTGATCCGGAGTACCTGTACTGGTCGCCGCAGCACCGGGAAGCCTTCGCGATCTTTGAATTCGGTATCATGTCGCTGGCTCCGATCACGCTGCTGACCGGGGAAATCGGCGCCGGGAAGACCACGCTGATCCAGGCGATGCTGCCGAAGCTCGACTCGGACGTGACGGTCGGGCTTGTGTCGAACGCGCAGGGCGACCGCGGCGAACTGCTGCAATGGATCCTCTATTCGCTGGGCGAGGACTTCCGCGCCGACGCGGGCCACGTCCAGACTTTCGAGCGGCTGCAAGAGGTGATCCTGCGCGAATACGCAGCGGGCCGCCGGATCGTGCTGATCTTCGACGAAGCGCAGAACCTGTCCGAGGACGGGTTGGAAGAGCTTCGCATGCTGACCAACCTGAACTCGCGCAAGGATGTTCTGGTGCAGCTTGTCCTCGTCGGCCAGCCGGAACTTCGCGAGATGGTGAACCGGCCCGGCATGCATCAACTGCTGCAGCGCGTGGCTGCCAGCTATCATCTGAAGAAGCTCGAAAAGCGCTATGCCGCGGACTACATCCGGCACCGCGTGCGGATCGCGGGCGGCACCGGGGACGAATTCTCGGATTGCGCTTGCGACGCGATCTACGACGCGACGAAGGGCGTGCCGCGGCTGGTGAACCAGTTGTGCGAGTTCACCCTGCTGTATGCGTGGGCCGGCAAGGTGAAACGCGTCGATGCCAGTACGGTGGGCGACGTGTTGGCGGACGGCGTGTTCTTCCGCGGCCATGACCCCGATCTGGACCCCAGCGTCGCCAGCCTGAAACTACGGACGAGTTACCCGGGAACGTCCCCCGTGGTCTGACACGCCGCCCGGCGCGTCGGTTCAGTCTGCCGGCGGCGCGACAGAAGCGCCGGCAAGGAAGGTGCACCCTTGCAGCACGGTATGAACCGGCGCGTCCGGCGTGGCGATGCGACGGCGCAGCATCCGCACCGCCTCGCGCCCCATTTCCCGCCGGTCGACGTCCAGCGTTGTCAGCCGCGGGGTCGCCATCTGGCTCCAGCCGATGTTGTCGAAACCGGTGACCGAGAAATCGTCCGGCACTTTCAGGCCCGCCTCCCACGCCGCCTGCAACACACCCAGCGCCATCAGGTCGTTGGCGCACACCGCCGCCGTCCATTCGGGCTTGCCATGGGTGGCAAAGAAGCGGCGGAAGTGCTCGTAGGCGGTTTCCTCGCGGTCGTAGCCGATATTGATCACCTCGGCCTCGACCTCGGGATGTGCGGCGGCAACGTCGCGGAATGCGGCAAGCCTCAGTTTCGGGTTCTGGCGCAGGTTCCCGACGAGAAACGCAATCTTGCGGTGCCCGGCTGCGATCACGTGCTCGGTCATCATCGCCGAGCCGGAATAGTTGTCGGGCAGGATCGCATCGAACCGCATCTTCGGGTCGATATTGTTCACGATGACCATCGTGCCCTCGTCGCGGAAATACTCGGACAGGTCGTCCGGCAGGTCGGCGTAGAAACAGATCGCGTTGCGGGTCTGATGGTCGTCCATGATGCCCCGGATGCGATCCAGCGTGATGTCCGCCTCGGGCATCAGGTATGGGAAGATGTCGACGCCGTGCTCGGCTGCCGCGTCCTTCACCCCATCGAAGTTCTCCTGGAACACCTGGTGCAGACCGCCCGTGACAGGGTGCATCGGCAGGAACACGGCGACCCGTTCGGACACCAGCGCCTCGGGGACGGAATATCCCATGCTGCTGGCGATCTCGAGGATGCGGGCGCGCACCTCGGGCCGGGTGCCCGGAGCACCGGACAGGGCACGCGAGACCGTGCTGATGCTCACCTCGGCGCGCCGGGCGATGTCCGCCTGGTTGATCTTGCGCGGCGCGGCGGCAGTTTTTGCGCGGCTCTCGCTCATGGATATCTGTCCTCCCACGGGTCAGCGGCTGATTTGCGCAAGTGCCGGAAATTTGCAACCCGCTCTGCCGCCAAAACTCAGACTGCTTTCATTGAATCACGCGCCGTTCCATAGTGCCGTGCCAGCAGGGCCACGATCACAAGCATTCCGATGCAGCCAGCGACAGAGACCGGGGCCAGCCCAAGGCGGTCCGCAAGCACGCCCATCGCCATCGCGCCAATCGCGGGGCCCGCGCGGAAGGTCATGCCAAACAGGCTCATGATCCTGCCGCGCATGTTGGCCGGGGCCGACACCTGCATCACCGTTTGCGCCGACACACCACCCGCAGCGATGGCCGCGCCGTACAGCACCGAGAACGCGATGGCCGCCGTCGCCGTCTGCGACATCGCCAGCCCGATCCCGCCCACGACCGCCACACCCGCGCCGGCGTAGGACAGGCGCACCAGCCCGCCGACCCCGCCCAGCATGTTGGCGAAACCCGCGATGATCGCGCCAAGGCCCATGGCAGAGCTAAGCCGCGCCAAAGTCTCGGCATCCCCCGACAGGGTGACGTCTGCCAGTTCCGGCAGCAATTCACCAATCGGTCGCAGCAGGAAAGCCGCCGCCACGAACAGCGCGAAGATCGGGCCAGAGCCGGGCGCGGTCGCGACGAAGCGGAAGGCGGACCATGTCTCGGCCAGTACCGAGCCAGAGCTGGTCATCCTGTCGAGCGGCGCGAACCGCACCAAAGCAAAGCCCAGCCACGACAGCGCCATCAGGGCGGCCGTCACCCAGAAGGCCAATGCGACGCCCGACATGGCGATCAGAACACCGGCGATGGCGGGGCCGATGAAACGGGCCACGTTGAACAGGATCGAATGGAGCGAGATCGCGGTGCCCAGCTGAGGCCGCGCGCAGACGCCCGTGATCGCGGCATGGGCGGCCGGCTGGACGAAGCCGGTGACGATCCCGTTCGCGGCCATCATCCCGGTCAGCACCCAGATCCGCAGCGCGTCCTGCCCGGCCAGCAGGGCCATCACGCAGAACAGCGCGGTGGCGGCGCCATAGCAGGCCAGCAGCACGCGGCGCACCTCGATCCGGTCTGCCAATACGCCGGCCCATGGTCCGATCAGCAAGGCGGGCAGCATGTCGGCGGCAACGACCACGCCAACCCAGCTGCTTTGCCCGGTCAGCGCCCAGGCATGCCAGCCGCTGACGGTGCGCAGCATCCAGTAGGACAGCTGCGTCGCGATGTTGCCTGCGGTGTAGATGTCGAAGTTGACGTCACCGCCCAACACACGAAGGTCGTGCATCACGGGCATGGACGCCCCCCAGCCACCGGCTGCGAAACCCATCCATGCCCAAAGTTCATTTTGTACAGCCTCGGGCAGAGACGTCCCAAAACTCGAAGCTGCCGTCCTTCTGCTTCACCGCGACCTGATCGTGCAGGTTGCTGACCGGGCAGACGTGGTTGGGCAGGATCAGAACCTTCTCGCCGACGCGCGGACCAGGAAGGTCCGGGTCGATGGTGACCATGCCGTGCTCTTCCGTCAGCCGCTCGATCACCGCATCGGGATAATCGACAAGCAGACCGTGGCCCTTGTTCGGCGCGGCGACCGGATCGCTGGTCAGCGTCTTGGTTCCGCAGTCCAGAACGAAGTGGCCGGGCTTCGGCGTGCTGATGACCGTCGCCAACACGTGCAGCGCGCAATCTTCTAGGCTGGCGGCCCCGGCCGCGACCGTGTTGCGGTCGTGGTAGATGTAGGTCCCCACCCGCAGCTGATCGACGATGCCAAGTTCATGCTGGTGAAAGGCCTTGGGCGTTCCGCCGCCCGAGAACACGGGAAGGCCAAGGCCCGCGGCGTCCAGCAATGGTTTCAGTTCCTTCAGGAAGGCGACCGAGTTCTCGTTGGACGGATAGGTCATCAGGCCGGCAAAGCGCAGGCCGTCCGTGTCGTTGATCAGTTCGGCAAGCTCGTAGGCCGCTTTCGTGGTCACCACGCCCGTGCGGCCCATGCCGCTGTCGAATTCCACCAGAACTCCGATCTCGGCCCCGGACATCGCGGCAGCTTCGCGCAGCGTGTCGACGGCGTTGACGCTGTCGGCGGCGACGGTAAACCGCGCCTTGCCCGCGATGGCGGCCAGACGGCGCGCCTTCTCCATCCCGATCAGCGGATACGAGATCAGGATGTCCTTGCAGCCGGTGTCCAGCATCACTTCGGCTTCGGTCAGCTTCTGGCACACCAGCCCCTCGGCCCCCAGCGCCAGCTGGCGCTTCGCCATCTCGACGATCTTGTGCGTCTTGATATGGGGCCAAAGCTTGATCCCGTGCGTGTCGCAGTAATTCTGCATCCGCTTCAGATTGGCGTCGACCTTGGCAAGGTCGACGACCGGCACGGGGGTTTCGAGTTCGTTGAGGCTCAAGCGTCAATCTCCGGTAGTCTGCCGCCAGTGGCGGCATCGAACAGGTGCAGGTGGCCGGGGCGTGGCATCACGTTCAGGCTGGACCCGTCCTCGATTGCAGTCCGTTCACGGAACATCACCGTCGACTCGACGCCGCCAATGCTTCCGTAGACGTAGGTGTCAGTACCGGTTTGCTCTACGATATTCGCGTCAAAGGCGAAACCGCCGGACGCAACGATGTCCAGATGCTCGGGGCGGACGCCCGCCAGAACCTTGCCGCCCTCGGCAACCTTGTAGGCCGCCGGCACCGGCACGGAACCGGCGCCGCTGTCCAGCACCAGCATCCCGTCCTTGCAGGTCGCGGGCATCATGTTCATCGACGGCGAGCCGATGAACTTCGCCACGAACACCGTTTCGGGCTTGTCGAACAGGTCCAGCGGCGTGCCGATCTGTTCGATCCGTCCCGCGTTCATGACGACGATCCGGTCCGCCAACGTCATCGCCTCGATCTGGTCGTGCGTCACGTAGATCGAGGTGGTGCCGACCTTGTTATGCAGCGCCTTGATCTCGGTCCGCATCTGCACCCGCAGCTGCGCATCGAGGTTCGACAAAGGTTCATCGTACAGGAACAGCGACGGCTCGCGCACGATGGCGCGGCCCATCGCCACCCGTTGCCGCTGCCCGCCAGAGAGCTGTTTCGGGAAGCGGTCGAGATACGGGGAGAGGTTCAGGATCTCGGCCGCCCAAGCGATCTTCCGGTCGATGGCAGCGGCATCTTCGCCGCGCAACTTCGGCCCGTAGGCGATGTTTTCGCGGACATTCAGATGGGGGAACAGGGCGTAGGACTGAAACACCATTGCGATGTTGCGTTTCTGCGGGGGCGTTTCGTTGCACTTCTTGCCCGCGATGAAGACCTCGCCATCGGTGATCTCTTCGAGACCCGCGATCATCCGCAGCAGCGTGGACTTGCCGCAGCCCGAGGGGCCGACCAGCACCACGAACTCGCCTTCGGGGATCAGAAGGTCCAGCGCCTGCAGGACCTCTTGATCCCCGTAGCTTTTGCTTACCCGCACCATGCGAAGATCGGCCATGTCACACGTCCTCCAGGGTCAGTTCGCGGGCCATCTGGTGGTTGCCCGCCATCAGTCCGCCGTCGATGGGCAGCATCGCGCCCGAGATGAATGCGGCGTCGTCCGACGCAAGGAAGGCGATCGGCTTGGCGATGTCTTCCGGGGATGCAACGCGGCCCAGCGGATACCAGCGCTTCAGCCCGTCCATCACGTCCGGCTTCTTGGCCAGCCGCGCATCCCACGCCGGGGTGCGGACGGTGCCGGGGCAGACGATGTTCGCGCGAATGTTGTACTCGCCGTATTCAGTCGCCATCGTCCGGGTGTAGGACAGAAGCGCCGACTTGGCGGCGCTGTAGCCCGGCTGTCCGAAGGTTGCGAGGCCGTTCACCGAGCCCACCACGACGATCGAGCCACCGGTCTTCTTCAGCATGTCGATACAGGCGTGGACGGTGTTGAACTGCCCCGCCATGTTGTCGGCGATCTCGGTGCGGAACGCTTCGGGCGTGGATTTGTCCAGCGTGGTCGACGCGCCGCCGGTGTTCGCGTTGGCGACGACGATGCTGACCGGGCCAAGCTCTGCCACGGCCTTGTCGACAGCGGCCTTCACCGCATCCGTGTCCCGGATGTCGGCGGCCGCGGCGGCGACCGGATGCCCCTCGGCCTTGTAGGCGTCGACGGCGGCCTGAACCGCATCGTCCTTGATGTCCATCACGATGACCTTGGCGCCCTCGGCAAGGAACTCCTTGACCACGGCCGTTCCGATGCCACCCACCGCGCCAGTCACCAGCGCAACTTTTCCGTCCAGTCGTTTCACCTGACCCTGTCCCATCATATGGCGGCCAGCGCACGGCCGATCCGGTCGAGACCGGACTGCCGCATGTGGCCATAGTTGTAGAAAGCGAAGCCATCGACGCCCGCGTCGGCAAAGCCGGCGACCGTCGCGGCGAATGATCCTTCGGCACGGTGCTCGGCCGAAGTCGGGCGCAACACCACACGCATGTCGGAATGCCCGATGTGCTGCGAGACCATCGCGTGATCCGTCAGCGCCGCCTTGCTGTAGAAACAGACCTCAAGCCCGTCGCAGGCCTTGTCGATCCCGGCAAGGTCGCTGCCTTCCATCCACGACAACGCAAGCGGCTGATTGACGGACGGAATGATGTGAACGGTGGCGTCCTTGCGCACGGCTTCGCGGATCTCGGCCACCAATGAGGTCACCACACCGTTGCGCATCCGGATGTATTCACCAAGGTCCGGGTCCAGCAGCAGGTCATTTTCCAGCCATAGGCGGTCCGTTGCCGGGTCGGTCTCTTCGGGCGCGGACAAGGCCGACTCGATCCGGGCCTTCACCCGATTCTGAAGACCGTTCACATCTATGCCCACCTCTTGCGCAAGCCGTTTGCAATTTGCGCAAAAACACAGCCCCAAGTAAAATTCCAGCCGGGGAGAATCACCGATCAATGCGAACTCGTGGTGATAGCCGTGGCGGTACGGAAGCCAACCGGGGGTCTCCAAAGACAGACCGGCGATGTCATAGCTATCGGCGATATCGGCGCAAAGCGTCGTCGCGTAATCCCGCACTTCAGGGGCCGACGGACACAGGCTGTAGTGCAGCGGATCGCCATAGACGTTGCGGGTGATCGCCTCGGGATGCAGGGCGCCGATCCGGCTGTTGTGCAGCAGAACCGTCCACGCCTGAACGGTCAGCCCGCCATGATCGCACATACGCCCCATGACGTCGTCGGACTGCGCCAATTCGCCGATTACAGGCTTGATTCCCTTGTATTTCCCGGGATTCACGCGGCAGTGCGCAACGCCATCCTCGGGGAAGTAGACCTTGCCCGACTTCCCCTTGGGCCGGATGAACTTGCCCGCGTGATAGGATGCGGCCACGGCCACGGTGTTGACGCCGATGCCCGCCATGCTGTCGGCAAAAGCGTCCGGCCCCTCTTCCACGAGGTCCCACGTATAGGCGTACATTGCGCGGTAGGGCGCTGGTTCGGCCATTGCATTCCGTCCTGTTGTCTTCGCGGTCTGAACTGCCGCCTTGACGTCGAGGCTAGCCATGAAAATGGATTTGCGCAAATGCAAAAATTTTCTTGACGGATTTGCGAAACCGCTCCTACCGTTCGGTCATAACAACAATATCACAACTGCGAAAACCAACCGGGAGAATCTGATGACCACCCATTTCCTGACCCGCTCCGGAAGCGTCCGCACCGGGCTTCTGGCCGGCGCTGCGACGCTTGGCATGATGGCGGCTGCCGCCGAAGCCGGCACCGTCCGCGTGACCATTCCGGAGTACAGCTCCAACACCCTGCCCTACTTCGAGCAGGCCGCCGAAGCCTTCATGGCCGAGAACCCGGACACCACCATCGAACTGGAAATGGTGCCGTGGACCGCGCTGCAGCAGAAGCTGGTAACCGACATCTCGGGCGGCGTGAACGCCGACCTCGCCGTGATCGGCACCCGCTGGATCCTCGACTATGCCGAGCTGGGTGTGATCGAGCCGCTGGACGACTACATCACCGAGGAATTCTCGTCGCGCTTTTTCGAAGTGTTCCTGACCCCGTCGGTGATCGACGGCACCAACTACGGCCTGCCGATCGCAGCTTCGGCCCGCGCGATGTTCTACAACAAGGACATCCTTTCGGCCGCCGGCTACGACGCGCCTCCCGCGACCTGGGAAGAGCTGATGGAAGTGTCGGCCGCGATCAAGGAATCCGCGCCGGATGACGTGTTCGCCTACGGCCTGCAGGGCAAAAGCACCGAAACCGACGTCTACTTCTACTATCCGATGTGGTCCTACGGCGGCACCATCCTGACCGAGGACGGCAAGTCCAACGTCAACACCGAAGCCGGCCTGACCGCGCTGACGATGTACAAGGAGATGATCGAGAACGGCTACACCCAGCCGGGCGTCGTCGACTACGCACGCGCCGACATCGAAACCCTGTTCAAGCAGGGCAAGCTGGGCATGATCATCACCGGCCCGTTCGTGTCGAAGCAGATTCAGGAACAGTCGCCTGACCTGAACTATGGCCTCGCCAAGGTTCCGGAAGGCACCAACTTCGCGACCTACGGCGTCACCGACTCGATCGTGATGTTCGAGAACTCTGAAGTGAAAGAAGAGGCTTGGGCCTTCCTCGACTTCCTGTTCTCCAACGAACAGCGCGTGAAGTTCGACGAGGCCGAAGGCTTCCTGCCGGTGAACCGCTTCGAGGCGGAACAGCCGCAGTTCGCCGACAACGAGGACCTCAAGGTCTTCACCTCGCTGCTGGCCGACGCTCACTTCGCACCGCTCGTGGGCGGCTGGGAAGAGATCGCCGACGCGACCCTGACCAATCTCCAGGCGGTTTACCTGGGCCAGGCCGAACCGGCCGACGCCCTCGCCGAGATCGAAGCTGCCGTGAACGGCATCCTCGACTGATCCCCTGACTGCGGGGCCCTGTTTCGGCAGGGTCCCGTACTTTTTGGTTTTTCAGACCGGACAGGACGCGACACACGATGGCCGCCGAAACCCAGACCATGACCCCGGCACGAGCGCAGTCGCGCGCAGCCTACGTCATGGCGCCTTACCTGATGATCGCGCCGGGGCTGATCCTTGCCTGCTTCATCATCCTTTATCCGTTCTACGCGCTCATCAACACGTCCCTGCGCGAGGTCAACCGGTTCGGGATGATCCGCGACCTGAACAATTTCGAGAACTTCACCGAGGTTTTCTCTGACCCGCTGTTCCACGCGGCGATCTGGCGGTCGGTCATCTGGACCGGTTCGGTCGTGGGCGGCACGCTGCTGATCTCGGTCGTGACAGCCCTGATCCTGCACCGCCAGTTCTATGGCCGCGCCATCGCGCGGGTGATCGTCATGCTGCCGTGGTCGGTGTCGCTGTCGCTGTTGGCGGTCGTCTGGCGCTGGGCGCTGAACGCCGAAAGCGGCCTTCTGAACCATTCGCTGATGCAGATGGGCATACTTGACGCGCCGGTGGTCTGGCTGGGCAACGGCACCATCGCCTTCACCGTCGAGATTTTCATCGGCATTCTGGTGTCGATCCCCTTCACCACCACGATCCTTCTGGGCGGCCTGTCGGCCATGCCGCAGGACATCTACGAGGCGGCGACGATGGAGGGCGCGACGCCCTGGCACAAGTTCCGCACCATCACCATGCCGCTGATGCGGCCCTTCGTGAACATCGCGGTCGTCCTGAACATGATCAACGTGTTCAACAGCTTCCCGATCATCTGGATCCTGACCGAGGGCGGGCCGGCGAACTCGACCGATATCCTTGTGACGTATCTTTACAAGATCGCGTTCAAGTACGGGAAACTTGGCGAGGCTTCGGTCGTGTCGCTGCTGATGGTCGTCTTCCTGCTGATCTGTTCGATCATCTATCTACGCCTCATCTCGCGGGAGCAGACCTATGGCAGCTAAGACCGTCGATCCCATGGTGCGCCGCTCGTTCCTGATGTGGCTGGCACTGGCGCCCCTGCTGATCTGCAACCTGTTTCCCTTCGCGGTGATGATCTCGACGGCGCTGACGCCGGAACAGGACATCTACGCGCAGGGCACCCAATGGATCCCCTCCCGCCTGACGTGGGAAAACTTCTCGGACATGTGGGAAACGGTGGGCTTCGGCACCGCGCTGGTGAACTCGCTTGTCGTCGGTTTCATCACCACGGTGATGACCGTTCTAGTGGCCGTTCCCGCCGCCTACGCGATGGCGCGGCGGCCGTTCAAAGGCATGCAGGCGTTCCGGATCTTTCTGCTGATCACCCAGATGTTCTCTCCCGTGGTGCTGGTGATCGGCCTGTTCACCCTGATCGTCGGGCTTGGCTTGCTGGACTCGCTGGTGGCGCTGTCGGTGCTGTACTGCTGCTTCCACATCGCCGTGGCGATCTGGATGCTGCAAAGCTACTTCGCGTCGATCCCGATCGAACTGGAACACGCCTCTTGGCTGGAAGGCGCCAGCAAGGCCTACACGCTGCGCAAGGTGTTCCTGCCGCTGGCCGCGCCAGCGATGGCGGTGGTCGCGCTGTTCACCTTCATCGGCGCATGGAACGAGTACGCGCTGGCGCTGGCGCTGATCCGGTCGTCGGAAACCTACACCCTGCCGCTGAAGATCGCGGCGCTGACGGGTGGCCGTTACCAGATCGAATGGCATCACGTGATGGCGGCCACCTTCGTGGCGACGATCCCCGTCTCCATCATCTTCATCTGGCTTCAGCGCCACCTGATCGCCGGCCTGTCGGGCGGTGCGGTCAAGGGCTGAGCCGAAACCAACCCTCTGACAGAAAGAAAAGAGGACAGCATGACCAAGGTCATCGAACACTTCACCCACTCTGGCGCCACCGGCACCCCGCCGCTAAGCCCCGCCGTGCGCGCCGGCGACTACGTCTTCGTCTCGGGTCAGGTGCCCGCCGGTCCCGATGGCGCGATCGTCGGCCACGAGATCATCGGCCAGACCAAGCAGGTCATGAAGAACATCGAAGCCGCTCTGGCGCTGGCCGGTTGCACCATGGACGACGTGTGCAAGACCACCGTCTGGCTGGATGACGCCCGCGACTTCGGCAAGTTCAACACGACCTACGGCTCGTTCTTCCCGAACGGCTTTCCGGCCCGGACGACCTGCGAAAGCCGCCTGATGGCGAACATCCTCGTGGAAGTCGAAGCAATCGCCTACAAGCCGCTCGGCTAAGCTCCCGCCAGCACCGGGACAACGGACAAGAACAAGGACAACACCATGACGGCGCAAGCCAAGACCTACGATCTGGTGCTGAAAGGCGGCCATCTGGTCGACGAGCGGAACGGGATCGACGGTGTCACCGACATCGCGATCAAGGCTGGCAAGGTGGCGGCGGTCGGGAAGGATCTCGACCCGCAAGGCGCCACCGTCCGCGATGTCTCGGGCTGCTATGTCAGCCCGGGGCTCATCGACATCCATACGCATGTCTATCACAAGGCGACGTCGCTGGGCGTCGACCCCGATTTCATATCGCGCCGCTCGGCGACCACGACGCTGGTCGACGCGGGCAGCGCGGGCGCGGGCAATTACGACGGCCTGCGCGACTATGTGATGAAGCATTCTCCCTATAACATCCTCGCCTTCCTGAACGTGTCCTTCCCGGGCATCTTCGGCTTCGACAAGGACGTGCAGATCGGCGAGGCGACGCTGGCAGAGATGCTGCCGGTGCACCGCTGTGTTCAGAAGATCGAGGAAAACCGCGACAAGATCGTCGGCGTGAAGGTTCGCATTGGCGGCCCCGTCACCGGCAAATTCGGGCTTGGCGCGCTGGAACTGGCGCTGGAAGCTGCGAACGCCGTCGACCTGCCTCTGATGACGCACATCGGCGGCCCGCCCCCGTCCTATGCCGACGTCGTGTCGATGCTGCGTCCGGGCGACATCCTGACCCACTGCTACCGGCCCGAGCCGAATTCGGCGATCACCGAGAACGGAGAGATCCTGCCCGAGGTTCTTGCCGCCCGTGAACGCGGCGTGCTGTTCGACATTGCGCACGGCATGGGCGCGTTCGGCTACGAAAGCGCCGAGGTCGCGCTGCGGCACGACTTCAAACCCGACGTGATCTCGTCCGACGTGCATGTCGTCGCGATCAAGGGTCCGGCGTACGACATGCTGCACACCATGTCGAAACTGATGAACTGCGGCCTGACCGTCTCGGAGACGCTGGCGCGGTCATCGAACCGCCCGGCGCTGGCGATCAACCGGCCCGAATTGGGCCACCTTGGCGTGGGCGCTGTCGCCGATATCACCGTGCTTCAGGTCAACGAGGCCCGGATCACCTTCAGCGACGTGCGCGGGATCAAGCGCGACGGCAACAAGCTGTTCTACCCGGTGGCCGTCTACATGGCCGGTCGCGAGTCCGAAATCGCCCGGCGACCGTTCGAGGAAGGCAACTACGTGATGCAGCCCTGCCCCTGCGGGACGCACTGATATGGGGTTCGTCCCGAAGATCGAGATCTGCGTGGAAGGCATTGACGAGGCGGTTCTAGCCGCCGAGGCCGGTGCCGACCGCGTGGAACTGTGCACCGCCCTGTCGGAAGGCGGGCTGACCGCGTCGCCCGGCTTGCTGCGCGAGGCGGCGGCGCGGGTGAAGACCGCACAGGTCATGGCCATCGTGCGCCCGCGCAAGGGCGACTTCCTGTACTCTGACGCCGAATACGCGGTGATGCTGGGCGATGTCGCCGCGATCCGCGAAGCCGGACTGCCGGGCATGGTCTGCGGTTGCCTGAACGCCGACGGCACCATTGACGAGCCGCGCATGAGCGAACTGGTCAAGGCGGCCGGTCCGATGGACGTCACCTGCCACCGCGCCTTCGACATGACCCCCGACGCGTTCGAGGCGCTGGATGCCCTGATCCGTTGCGGGGTCAGCCGCGTGCTGACCAGCGGCCAGAAAGCCGACGCCCGCGACGGGCTGGAACTTCTGCGCGGTCTGATCCGCCACGCGGCCGGCCGGATCGAGATCCTTGTCTGCGGGCAACTGTCGCCGTCCGAGATCGACCCGCATGACGAGGGGCTGACCGGTTACGAGTTCCATTTCGCCGACGCAACGGTCGAACCCGGCCCGATGGAATACCGCAACCCGGACGTGTTCATGGGCACCGACGACGGGGATGCGGAATACGAACGGCGGGTGATCGACGTCACGCGACTGACCGCGAAGATCAAGGAAAGCCGCGGGCTTTAAGCCCTGATTCATCGCGCTGTGCCATAGCTCTGTCCGACCGCGAAACGGCCGGGAAGGGCAGAATGTCCATCCACATCATCATCACCAGCGTCTCGACGACCGCGGCAGGCGATCATGCGGTCGACGTGACCTATGCGGGCGACGTCGTTCTGGTGCAGCCCGACCGTGTCGCCGCCGCCAGCGGCACCGGCGCGCGCGGCATCTATGCCGCCGTGGGCAGCATCGACGTCACGGTCGGCGGCACCGTCGCTTCGCAACTGGCGGAAGCGATCCTGCTGGCGTCGAACGACAACTCGGTCACCATCAGCGCAAACGGCACCGTCCTGTCCGGCAGCGCGGCGGGGGTCGCCTTTGACGGCACGGGCAACCAGCTGACCAACAGCGGCACAATCCAGTCCGGCAGTTTCGGGCTGTGGGTCACCGGGTCGGGGATGTTCATCAACGCCGGAACGATGACAGCAGTCGGCCCCGGTGCGCTGTTGCAAGACTTCGCCGGCTCGACCTTCGTCAATACCGGCACCATCAACGCGGACCTGCCCGGCATCCGGCTGGAGGGCGGCGGCAGCCTTGTCGAGAACGCGGGCACCGTGATCAGCGCCGATCACGCGGTGCATTTCTCGGGCAGCGATCCCGGGGCGCGAAACACGCTGACCAACACCGGCAGCCTTTCCGGGCAGGCCGGCGCGTTTCTTGGCGGCGATGCGGTCGACGTGGTTCGCAACAGCGGCACGATGAGCGGCGCGATAGACACCGGCGGCGGCGCCGATGAGGTGCTGGTGACCGACGGTCTTGTCGCTGGCGACATTCGCACCGGCGCGGGGGCCGACGTGCTTCGGCTGACGGGCGGCACTGTCGACGGCTCGGTCGACGCGGGCGACGGGGCCGACATTCTGGATCTTCGCGGCGGCATCGTCACCGGCCTCATCGGCGGTGGCGCGGGCGATGACCTGTACATCGTGTCGGACCCCGCCGTGTCGTTGGCAGAGGTTGAAACCGGCGGACGCGACACCGTGCGCAGCGCCTCGGATCACGCCTTGGCCGACCATATCGAGGATCTGATCCTGACCGGCGCGGCCGATGTGTCCGGCACGGGCACGGACTGGCAGAACACCATCGTCGGCAATGCGGGCGACAACCGTCTGGCGGGCGAAGGCTCGCGCGACGTGATCGAGGGCGGCGGAGGCCATGACACCATCGACAGTGGGCGCGGCAACGACATCGTCGATGCGGGCAACGGCGACGACCGTGTCGCGGGGCGCGCGGGGAACGACAACCTGACAGGCGGCGAAGGCGATGACTTTCTGTTCGGCGGGATCGGCAAGGACAACCTGTTCGGCGACGACGGGGACGACACGCTGAAAGGCGGCGGCGGGCAGGATGACATGACCGGCGGCGCGGGGCAGGACGTCTTCGTCTTCACACGCGCTTCGGACAGCCCCCCGACCGCCGGCGACGTCATCACGGATTTCGCATCGGGGGAAGACCTGCTCGATTTCACCGGGCTGGTGCATGGCACGCTCCAGCTGTCGCTGCTGGGAAGCTACACCGCCGGCGCCCCGTCCCTGCGAACCAGCGAGTCGACGGCCGGTGACACGCTGTTGTGGGTGGACGCAGACGGCGACGGGTCCGTCGATCTGCGGATCAGACTGTCCGGAACGACGGGACTGAGCGAAAGCGACTTCCTGCTTTAGCCCGTGCGATACACCCGCCCCATCAGCATCGGGGTCAGATACATCGGCACCTGATAGCAGCCGATGAAGATCAGCACCGGGTCCGTCGTGGCCGCAGGCAGCGCCACAAGGAACAGCGCCACGTTGCGATTGCCCGCGACGATACAGGCGCCGGGCGGCAGACCCGCGGCATGGGCGGCGAATTGCAGGCCGAAGTTCATGGCACAGGCCAGCGCCAGCCAGCCGAGGAACCGCAGCGGATCGCCGGACAGCGCCGGGACCACCGCCGACATCAGCCCGACCACCAGCACGGCCAGCGCGATGGCAAGCAGCCCGTCGATCACGCCGACGGTGTCCGGCGAGGGTTCAGGGAAGAAGCGCCGCCGCAGCGCGAATGCCGCGCCGGTCGCCGCAAGGATCACCGCCACCAGACGCAGCGCGGCCCCCGCGACTTCGGAAAACCCGCCCAGCGCGGGCGACAGCCACAGGACCGGCAGCACGGTCAGCGGGAACAGCGCGGTCCCAAGGATCAGCAGCCGCATCGCCGGCGCCGGGTCGCGGCTCAGCATGACCGCGAAGGCCGGGCTTCCCGCGATGGACGGGGCCGACAATGCCAGCGTCAGCGCCAGACCCGCCGGTGTGTCCGCAAGACCCGCAGCGATCAGCAGCGCGACTCCCACGACAGGCACCGCCACCTGCAGCACAAGGACGCGCCCAAGGCTCGCCCGCGCTTCTCCAAGGTTGCCGACCGCCGCGCGCATCCCGATCCTGAGAGCGCTCAGAAAGATCAGCCCGGCCACCAGCCACGGCAGCGCGGGCTTCATCGCCGCCGACAGCGACGGCAGCGCCAAGCCTCCGGCCAGTCCGACGATCAGCGCCAGCCGCCCGTGGCGACCGATCCGCCGCAAGCCGTTCGCGATCACGTCAGCCGCCCGGCCTGCTTCGGATGTTGTCGGGAAGCCATGTGGCAAGGTCCGGCCATGCGATCAACACGAACACCATGACCACCATGATCAGGAACATCGGGATCGCCGCCCTCGCGATGAAGCTCATCTCGTGGCCGGTCATGCCCTGCAGGACGAACAGGTTGAACCCGATCGGGGGCGTGATCTGCGCCATCTCGACCACCACGACAATGAAGATACCGAACCAGATAAGGTCGATCCCCGCCTCGCGGATCATCGGCTCGACCACCGCCATCGTCAGTACCACCGACGAGATGCCGTCAAGGAAGCAGCCCAGTACGATATAGAACACCAGCAACGCCATCAGCAGTTCGAACCGCGACAGGTCGAAGCTGGCGATCAGGTCCGCAAGCCCGCGCGGCAGGCCGGTGAAGCCCATCGACAGCGACAGGAAGGATGCGCCCGCAAGGATCAGCGCGATCATCGCGCTTGTACGGACCGCCCCCATCAGGCTTTCGATGAAGGTGCCCATGGTCAGCGAGCCCTGCGCCGCCGCCAGCACCAGCCCGCCGATGACGCCGAACGACGCCGCCTCGGTCGCGGTGGCAAAGCCCATGTACATCGACCCGATCACCACAAGGATCAGGCAGATCACCGGCAGCAGGAAGCGCGAGTTCTTCACCTTCTCCATAAAGCTCATCGCGGGCTCGGGTGTCGGGTCGAAATCCTTCATGACCTTCGACGACACCGCGACATAGGCCATGAACATCAGCGCCAGAACCAGACCGGGGAAGACGCCCGCCATGAACAGCTTGGTGATGCTCTCGTTGATGGTGACCCCGTAGACGATCAGCGTCAGCGAAGGCGGGATCATCAGGCCCAGCGTCGCCGCACCCGCGAGCGTGCCGATCACCATCGTCTCGGGATAATTCCGCTTGCGCAGTTCCGGGATCGACATCTTGCCCACGGTTGTCAGCGTCGCCGCCGACGAACCGGACACCGCCGCGAACACGGTGCAGCCGACGATGTTGGTGTGCACCAGGCCGCCCGGCAACCGCGCCATCCACGGCGACAGTCCCTTGAACATGTCCTCGGACAGCCGGGTGCGGTACAGGATTTCTCCCATCCAGATGAACAAAGGCAGCGCGGTCAGCGTCCACGACGACGAGGACGACCAGACCTTTGTGACCATCGCATCGCCCGCCGGACGCGAGGTGAACAGGTCCATACCGACATAGGCCACGCCCATCAGCGCAAGGCCGACCCAGACGCCAGAACCCAGCAGCATGAACAGAACGAACAGGAATATCAGGATCGGGGCGAGTTGTTCCATGCCCCTACTCCGCGTGGCTCTGGTCGACGACGTCGGTCTTGATGCCGTGGTCGCCGGTTACGATCAGCCGCAGAAGGTGGTCCCAGAACGACAGCGCCAGCAGGATGGTCCCGACAACCATCGTGATCTGGGGAATCCAGACCGGGGTGGCGTCCAGCCCCTGACTGAGTTCCTTGAGTTTCCACGACCAGTAGGTGCCCTTCCACGCGTACCACGCCATCCACGTGGTAATCACCGCGCCGATGCCGAAACACCAAAGCTCCCCCCACCAGCGGAACCGCCCCAGCGCCTTCAGCGCCAGCGACACCCGGATGTGCGCGCCGTGGTTCAGCGCATAGGCGAAGGCAAGGAAGGACGCGCCGGCCATGCAGTAGCCCGCGTAATTCGATGCGCCGGGAAAGACGAAACCCGTCCACCGCGCCAGCATCTGCAGGACAATAATCGCGAGAATGGCGATCATGAACAGCGCCGCGACGACGCCTCCCGCAAGGTACAATGTATCGAGAATGCGCCGAAGCGCCCGTGCGGCAGGCATGCCCCGTCCCCCGGATCTGTTGACGGGCCGAGACGCGTCGCCCCGGCCCTGTGCATGGTTCCGAACCTAGCGGATCACTGGCCCTTGTAGGCGTCGACGATCGCCGCACCATCCTCGCCCGCGGTCTCCAACCACTCGGTCGTCATGGTCTCGCCGATCTCTTTCAGTCCGCCCATCAGCGCATCGCTGGCCGGGCCAACTTCCATGCCGCCTTCCACAAGGCCGTCCAGCGTGAACTGCGTATAGGCCTTGGAAGCCTCGAGCCCGGCGGCCGCCGCGTCCGCGGCGCAGCCTTCCATCACCGCCTTGGTTTCATCGGACAGACCGTCCCACGCCTGCATGTTCACGAAGATCGCGTTGCGCGGAAGCCATGCGTCGACCACGTAGAAATGGCTGAGCTGTTCCCAGACCTTGCGGTCATAGCCGGTGGCGCCGGACGAGATGAAGCTTTCCGCCACGCCGGTCGCCAGCGCCTGGCTGAGTTCGGCGGCTTCGACCTGCACCGGCAGCATGCCGGTCAGTTCGGCCATACGCGCGGTGGCCGTCGAGTAAGAGCGGAACTTGACGCCGGCCAGATCGTCGACCGACTCGACCGCCTTGTTCATGTAAAGCCCCTGCGGCGGCCACGGCACCGAGTAAAGATAGTGCAGGTTGTCTTCCGCCAGCGCATCCGACACCGCCGGTTCTGCGATGTCCCACAGGGCTTCGTGCTCGTCGAAGGACGAGACAAGGAAGGGGATCGAGTCGATGCCGTAAAGCGGGTTTTCGTTCTGGTGCGCCGACAGCAGTCGCTCGCCGATGTTCACCTGCCCGGTTGTCACCGCGCGCTTGATCTCGGCCCCGCCGTACAGCGATCCCGACGGGTGGGTGACGATCTCAAGCTCGCCGCCGGTGCCCTCGGTCACGCAGGCCGCGAACGAGGCTGCGGTCTCGGAGTGGAAATTGGTTGCCGCATAGGCCAGCGGCATGTCCCAGGTCTCGGCCTGCGCCGCAACGGTCGCGGCAGCGGTCAGGGCCGTGGCGGCCAAAAGTCCGGTCATGGTCTTCATAGGTCTGTCTCCCGGTTGTTGGTTCTGGAAATGCCGTCTTGAGCGCGGCTTACCCTGCGAAACGTGCCGGAGAATATGGCGACAGGTCAATGTTCGGCTTTCGCCCGGCGATCAGCTGAGACAGAAGCCGCCCGGTTTTCGGGCCACCCGTCAGTCCGATGTGGTGATGTCCGAACCCCGTGAAGACGCCTTTCGCGCCCGGAACCTCGCCGATGACCGGAATCGAGTCGGCGGGCGCGGGCCGGTGGCCCATCCACTGCGTCACCTCGTCATAGGTCAGGCCCGGCAGCGCGGCGGCGACGTTCTTCCGCAAAAGCTCGAACGGCGCTTCGCTGGGGCCTGCCTCGAGGCCGCCGAACTCGACAATCCCGGCGGCGCGGATGCGGCCCTCCATCGGGGTGATGACGAACTTGCCGCCCGCGACCATCACGGGCGACTTCGGCGCGACCGAGGGGTTCCAGAACTCCATGTGATAGCCGCGTTCGGATTCAAGCGGCACCTTCAGGCCCAGCGCCTTGGTCAGAGGCCCGGACCAGACGCCGGTGGCCACGACCGCCGCATCGCAGGGAATCGTCTCTCCCCCCGCGCGCAGGCCGGTCACCCGGCCGCTTTCGATCACGAAGTCCTCGACATCGGCTTGCAGGATGCGCCCGCCTGCCGCCTCGACCTCGGCGGCGAGATCCTTGACGTACTGGCCGGGATCCGCGATCCGGCCATGATCCGGCAGGCGAACCGCAAAGCCAAGATGGTCCGCGAAGGCCGGGTCGTAAGCGCGGAAGGCAGCGCCATCCAGTTCTTCCCACGTGTACCCGTTTTCGCGCCGGACGCCCCAGCCAAAGGCGTCGGCCTCGAAGGCGGCACGGTCGTCGTAGATGAACACGTAATCGGACGGGATCAGCCACTTCTCGGCGCGCGTTCCCTTGGCCAGCGACAGGTGCTCGGCATAGCTGTCGCCCACGACCCCCGCCACAGCCGACGCGATGCGCCGCGCGTCCTTCGCGTTCGCGTGGGTAAGATACCGCGCGAGCCACGGCATCAGCTTTGGCAGATAGCCCCACTTCAGGAACAGCGGCTGCTTCGGGTCGAACAGCATTCCCGGCGCCTTGCGCATCAGCCCCGGCGTCGTGACCGGAACGATCCCGGACGAGGCAAGCACCCCGCCATTGCCATAGCTGGTTCCTTCAGCCGGACCGGCGCGGTCGACCAGTACGACCTCGTGCCCGTCCCGTTGTAGCCACAGGGCCGTGGACACGCCCACGATCCCTGCCCCGACGATCGCCACCTTCACCATGCGTCCCCCTTTTTCCCTGCCGTCACGCAACCCATTCCGAAACCGGCGCCGCCGCCTCGTGCAGCGGCTGGCTGATCACATCGACCAGCGTCGGCCCGTCATGGGCAATCGCTTCGCGCAGGATCCTCGGCAGGTCTGCCGGGTCTTCCACAGTCCACGCCTTCACGCCGAACGCGCGCGCCACCGCTGCGTGATCGGTGCGCGAGAAGTCGACGTTGTAGAACCGCTGCCCGAAGCCCGCGTTCTGCCCAGCCTTGATCCAGCCGAAGACGCTGTTGGAGAACACGATCGAGGTGATCGGCAGGTTGTACCGCACCAGCGTCTCGAACTCGCCGCAGCAAAAGCCGAACGACCCGTCGCCCATCACGCTGAGCACCTTCGCATCGGGCCGACCCACCTGCGCGCCCATCGCGGCGGCCAGCGAGTAGCCCAGCGCGCCGTGAGCGCGGTTGGTGATGAACTGTCGGCCCGAGGTGCGCCAGCGGTAGTGCGCGCTGAAATAGGGGCACGGTGTGCCGGGATCGGCGCAGATCACCGCGTCGTCGTCGAGGATATCCATCAGCGCGGCGACCACGGCTTCGGGGCGGATCGGCGTTTCGGAAGAGGTCGCCAGCGGATGGAACGCCGCAAGCTTCGCGTCCCACGCGGCCGCCGCCCGCTGCGTCCCGTTGTAGCCCGCGACGTTGCCCGGCTCGATCTCGGACAACAACGCCTCCAGCGCCAGCCGCGCATCGGCACAAATCGCCACCTCGGTCGGATAGTTCGCGCCGATCACCATCGGGTCGCTGTCGATGTGGATGACCGTGGTGCCCGTCGGCGGAGAGCGCCAGCGTTCCGTCGTCACCGACCCCGCGCGGCAGCCGATGAACAGCACCACGTCCGCCTCGTCCACTACCGCGCGGGTCGAGGCGACGCCGCCGTTCGACCCCACCACGCCCAGCGCAAGCGGATGCTTTTCGGCGATGGCGCCCTGCCCGCTGACCGTCGTGGCGACCGGCATGTCCAGCGCCTCGGCCAGCCGCCGCAGCACATCCTCGGCGCCTGCGATCACCGGGCCACCGCCACAGATCGCGACCGCGCGGCGGGCGCCGGCAAGGATCTCGGCGGCATCCGCGATGGTCTGCGGATCGGGCGCGGCGCGTTCGGCCGGAAAGGCGTGGTGGCGCGGGTCGGCCCAGACCTCTGCCTCGTCCACCGGGGCTTTCTGGGTGTCGAACGGCAGCGCCAGATGCACGGCCCCGGGTCGCCCCGTGGTCATTGCGCGAAACGCCTGCCGCACCGCCGCCGGAAGCCGCGCGGCGTTGTCCAGCGACGTGTTCCACTTCGACACCGGACGGAACAGCGCCTGCTGGTCCAGTTCCGTCAGCGGGTATTTCCCGCGCGATGCGGTCGAGACGTCGGTGGTGATCGCAAGGATCGGCACCGAGCTTTCCGACGCCTCCACCACGCCCGGCAGGATATACGTCGCACCGCCGCCGGACGGCCCCTCGCACACGCCGGGCTTGCCCGTGACGCGCGCATAGGCGTCGGCCATGTACGACGCGTGCCGTTCGTCCCGCGTCAGGAAATGGGTGATCCCGTGGTCAAGCCGCGCCAACGCGTCGTAGAACGGCAGCGTGGTGTCGCCGCACAGGCCGAACATGTGCTTCACGCCATGCGCCTGCAGCATCCGCACCATCGCCTCGGCGCCGGTCATCTGGTTGGTCTGTGCGTCTTTCATCCGGGGATCTCCTTCGCGCCCATCTGGATATGCCCGCGAAGCGGTGTCAATCTCGGGGGCGGGACTGGTCGGAGGGACGGCATGAAAATCCGAGGCGGCAAGGCGGTCTACGGCGCATCGGTGGGCATCCTGATGCTAGAGGCGCGGTTTCCCCGCATTCCGGGAGATATGGGCAACGCGCTGACGTGGCCTTTTCCGGTGCTCTACAAGGTGGTGCGCGATGCCTCGCCCGACCGGGTGGTGCGGCAGGGCGCGCCGGGGCTGCTGCCCGCGTTCATCGATGCGGCGCGTGAACTGGTCGCGGACGGTGCGGACGGGATCACCACCAACTGCGGGTTCCTGTCGCTGTTCCAGCCGGAACTGGCAAAGGCGGTTGGCGTGCCGGTGGCGACGTCCTCGCTGATGCAGGTCGCCATGGTCAACGCGACGCTGCCGCCGGGCCGGCGCGCGGGCATCCTGACGATCTCGGCAAGCACCCTGACCGACACCCACCTTGCCCGTGCCGGGGTGCCGAAGGGCACGCCCGTGGGCTCGACCGAGGGCGGCACGGAATTCACCCGCGCCATCCTTGGCAACGAACTGGAACTCGACGTCACCGCGGCGCGCGCCGACAACGTGGCCGCCGCGCTGGACCTGCAGGCGGCACACCCCGATCTTGGCGCCATCGTGCTGGAATGCACCAACATGATCCCCTACGCCGCCGACATTCGCGCGGCGACGGGGCTGCCGACCTATTCCATCGCCAGCTTCGTGACGTGGTTTCAGTCGAGCCTTGACCCGCCGCGCTATCCGGATCCGGTGTAGCGCGCGAAGCGCGGCCCCTAGAGGAACGGGAACGCGTTCGCGCCGCCGTCCGCCAGAACTGTCCGCCCGGTAATGTTCGCGGCCCGGCCAGAGGCGAGGAAGGCGCAGAGCGCGCCGACCTCGTCCGGCTCCGAGAACCGGCCGGTCGGCAGGCTTGCCAGCCGCGCGGCCCGGACCTCTTCGATGGTCTGCCCCGTTTCGCGCGCGCGGCGTTCGACGAAATGCTGCAGCCCCGCCGTGTCCACCGGCCCCGGCGCGATGCAGTTCACCGTGACCCCGTCCGGCGCGACCTCTTGGGCGAGGCTCGCGGCCATGTGGGTCAAAGCCGCCCGCACCGCGCCGGAAAGGCCCAGCGCGGGGCCGCTTGCGAAGACGCCGGACGAGGTGATGTTGACCACCCGCCCCCAGCCGCCTTCGCGCATTCCCGGAAGGAACGCGCCGATCAGCGCCATTGTCCGAGCGGGCACGGCTTCGGTCGCGGCCATCACGGTTGCCGCGTCGGTCAGCGAACCGGCCGGACTGACGCCCGGGTTGGTCACGAGAATGTCGACCGGACCCACCTCTGCCAGCAGACGCGCCTCGACGCCCTCGGCCCCGAGATCCGCCGCGACGCCCCGCGCGCCGGGTATCTGCGCAACCGCGGCGTCCAGCCGCGCGGCGTCCCGCGCGACCATGACCACCTTGCACCCTTCCTCTGCCAGCACCTTGGCGCAGGCAAAGCCGATACCCGCAGACGCGCCGCAGACCAGCGCGCGGCGGCCCGCGATGCCAAGATCCATCAGGACACCGCCGCGAAGCCCGCGTCGAGCGCCGAGAGGATCGTATCCGTCTCTGCTTCCGACAGGATCAGCGGCGGCGACAGGATCAGGTTGTTGCCCGACATCCGGACCATCGCGCCGGATTCGTAGGCGGTGCGCTGGACGCGGCTGATCGTATCCTTGTCGATCGGGGCCTTGGTGGCGCGGTCGGACACCAGTTCCATGGCGCTCATCATCCCGTGACCGCCGCGCACGTCTCCGATCAGGTCGTATTTTTCCTTCAGCGCCTGAAGACCCGCGAAGATCTGCGCGCCGCGTGCCGCCGCGTTGTCCTTCACCTGAAGCCGCTCGGTCTCTTTCAGGCAGGCGATGGCCGCCGCCGCACCGACCGGATGGCCAGAGTAGGTATAGCCCGACCCGATGGCGGCCCGGCCCGACGTGTCGGATTCGAACACCTCGGCCACCGCGTCCGAGATCATCACCGCGCCGAACGGGAAGTAGCCGTTGGTGATCGCTTTCGCGGTTGTCATCATGTCGGGCTTCACGCCCCAGTGTCGCGAACCCGACCAGTCGCCGGTGCGCCCGAAGCCGGTGATGACCTCGTCCGCGATCAGCAGGATGCCGTAGCGGTCGCAAATCTCGCGCACTCCGGGCATGAAGCTTTCATGCGGCGGGATCACACCACCCGCACCCAGCACCGGCTCCATGATGAAGGCCGCGATTGTGTCGGCGCTTTGGAACTTGATCTCGTCCTCCAGCGCGGCAAGGCAAAGCTGCGCCAGCTTCTCGGGATCGGTCTCGTTGAACGGGTTGCGATAGGTGTAGGGCGCCGGGATGTGATAGCAGCCGGGCATCAGCGGCTCGTACTGGGTGCGGAAGTTGGCGTTGCCGTTCACCGACGCGCCCAGCGTGTGGGTCCCGTGATAGCCCTTTTTCAGCGACAGATACTTCACGCGCCCGGCCTCGCCGCGCACCTTGTGGTACTGGCGCGCCAGCCGCAGCGCGATCTCGACCGAGTCGCCACCGCCCGAGGTGTAGAAAGCCCGGCCCATGCCGTCCTCGGCGAAGAACTGGCGCAGCATCCACGACAGCTCGATCGCGGCGTCGTTCGTGGTGCCCCGGAAAATCGAGTAATAGGGCAGCCGTTCCAGCTGTTCCGTGATGGCGTCCTTCACCGGCTGGCAGGAATACCCGAGGTTAACGTTCCACAGGCCGCCGACGCCGTCGATGGTGGTGTGCCCGTCGACATCGGTGATCCGGCAACCTTCGCCGCCGACGATGATGTCGGGCGGGTTCGCCTGGCAGTCGGCGGGATGCGCCATCGGGTGCCACAGGTGGCGGGCGTTGTTTTCCTTCAGAAAGTTCATGTCCTTCATGGGGATCTCCTCAAGCATTGGCCGCCCATTTGGCGGCGTGTTCCGGCGGCATCTGACCGCCCAGCGCCCGCGTCGCCTGCACTGCGCCATCGCACAGCGCAGGCAGGATCGCGTTCATCTTCTCTTCGCTTGCGCGGACGGCGGGGATCGCCACCGACAGCGCACCGACAACCTCGCCCGAGGGGCCGAACACCGGCACCCCCTGCGAACTGACCTCTTCGTCGAACGCCCGGTCCAGCCGAGCGACTCCGGTCGCGCGAACCTCGTTCAGCAGCGACCGCACCGCGCCCGCATCCGTCAGCGTCCGCTGCGTGATTCCCGGAAGCCCGGCCTTCAATACGCGGGACACGAAGGCGTCGGGCGCGAAGGCCATGACCGCCAGTCCCGACGAGGTCGCGTGAAGCGGCAGCATCTCACCCTCGTCGAAATGCACCTGCGTGCCGTGGCCCAGCGGATCGGCGTGGACCACCGGCGACAGCATTTCGCCCTGCAGCACCGAGGCATGAACCAGTTCGCCCACCGTATCCGCAAGATCGCGCACCACCGGGCGCAGCACGGAGCGCATGGGATAGGTCGCCTCGCGCACGCCCGACAGCCGAAGAATCGCCGGCCCGAGCCGATAGGCGCGAGTCTCGGGGTTCTGCTGGAGAAAGCCGTTTTCCTCCAGTTCCGTGAGGTGCCGGTGCACCGTCGCCTTGTCCCGCCCCGACAGCTTCACGAACTCGCTCAACCCGATCGCGGGCCGTTTGCGAGAGAAAAAGTTCAGCAAATCAAGAGCTTTGGTAATCGTGCCCATGAAGGTTCCCAGTCTGCCCGGCATTTCAGCACCGGCGGCTTCACAGAAACGTTGACAGAAATCCGGCGGACGGGCAATATTTTTTGATACCACGGGTTCAAATAATGAACCGATCCAACAGGAGGTGCAGATGCACAAGTTTCTTGCCACCAGCGCCATTGCGCTGTCTCTGGCCCTGCCCGTGACCGCGCCGACGGCGGCGCAGGCCGAGTATCCCGAACAGCCCGTCGAATTCGTCGTGCCCTTCCCGCCCGGCGACCTTGAGGACGTGCTGACCCGGATGATCGCCGAGAAATTCCAAGAGGCCTACGGCGTCCCCGCAGCGGTCGTGAACAAGCCCGGCGGCGGCGGCGGTCCGTTCCCCGGTGCGGCCGAAGTCGCGATGGCTGGCTCGGACGGCTATACCATCGGCTCTTTCGTGATCGGCGTGCCGCTGATCGGCCCCGAGGTCGGCATCCCGGCGCTGAACCCGAACCCGTTCGAGCCGGTCGGCATCTTCCTGACCTACCCCTTCGTAATCGCCACCGCAGGCGACGCGCCCTATTCGACGATGGACGAACTGGCCGGCTATGCCGCCGAGAACGACGTCGCGCTGGGGCACTTTGGGTCGGTCCTGATCCCGACGCAGGTCACGCTGGCGCTGGCCGAGACGATGGGCTTCGAATACGGGTCCGACGCCGCATTCGATGCGCTTGACTGCAACACGCTGGCCTCGGGCGACGCGGACGTGATCAACACCACGCTGCAACTGATCCTGCCCTGCCTCGACGACGTGAAGGTGCTTGCCTCGATCGGTGCCGAACGAATCCCGCTGACCCCGGATGCTCCGACCGTGGGCGAACTTGCCCCGGAACTGGACATCGCGCTGTGGAACGGTCTGTTCGTCCACAAGGACACGCCCGCCGACGTGCGCGAGAAAATCGCCGCTGTCGCGGTCGAGGTGATCAACTCGGACGCCGCCAAGGAACTGGCCGCGCAAACCGGCGCGCTGATCTACTGGCAGGACGAAGCCGCCTCGACGGCGCAGATCGAGAAAGACGCCACGACGCTCGGCACCGTTCTCGAATTGATCGACAACTGATCGCGCAGGCGCCCCGGCTGAGGTCGGGGCGCCTGTCCAGTCTCTCCCCGGCGGGACCATTCCCGCCCGGACCGCGAAACCCTCGCCGATCACCGGGGACACAATGCGCCGCCTGCAAACCTTTCAGGACCTGTTCAAGCGATACCGCCGCCCCGGAGACATGGTCTTCGCGCTGGCTTTCTTCGCCTTCGCGTTGTTCCTGCTGCTGAACCTGCCGTTCCAGACCACGTGGGTGGAAAAGCGCACCGCGCTGTTCGCGCAACCCGCCTTCTGGCCCGCGATCTCGCTTGGGCTGATGACGCTGTTCGCCGCCCTGCACCTTGCCGGCGCAGTGGTGTCGCAGCGCATTCCGGGGCGGCTGGCAGAGGCGCTTTATTGGGCGCGCTCGCTGGAATACGCGGGGTGGTTCATGGCCTATGTCCTGCTGGTGCCGTGGATCGGCTATCTGCTGGCCACCATCGCCTTCTGCTGCGTGCTCGCTTTCCGCCTTGGCTATCGCTCGGCGCGCTGGATGGGCGTCGCGGCGGTCTTCGCCATCGCCACGGTCGTGGTCTTCAAGGGCCTGTTGCAGGTCAAGATCCCGGCGGGCGAGATCTATGGTCTGCTGCCTCCCGGCGCCTTCCGCAGCTTTATGATGACGTATCTCTAGATGGACGCCTTCCTTTCCGGCCTCGACCTTCTGGCCCGCCTCGATGTTGCCTTCGCCCTGCTGATCGGCTCGATCGGTGGCGTGATCATTGGCGCGATCCCCGGTGTCGGCCCAGCCGTCGCCATCGCGATCCTGTTGCCCGCAACCTTCTCGCTCGATCCGTTGGTCGGGCTGACGATGCTGCTGGGCATCTACGGCTCGTCGATGTTCGGCGGCGCGCTGCCCGCGATCCTGATCAACACGCCGGGCACGGCCGTCAACGCGCTGACAACCTACGACGGCCACCCGATGACCAAGCGAGGCGAGGCGTTAAGGGCGCTTGGCCTAGCCTACGGCGCCAGCTTCATGGGCGGCATCCTGTCCATCGTGGCGCTGATCCTGTTTGCGCCTTTGCTGGCGAAGATCGCACCGATGTTCGGCAGCCGAGAGATCTTCCTTGCCGCCCTGCTGGGCCTTGTGCTGGTGGTGCTGGCGCACCGGGGCCAGACCTTCGCCGCAGGGATGCTGGCGGCCTTCGGGGTGTTCCTGCAAACCGTGGGGCTGGAGCCGGTGAAATACACCCAGCGCTTCACCTTCGGACAGGAATGGCTTGCCTCGGGCGTCAACCTGATCGTGGTCGTGCTGGGCCTGTTCGCGCTGTCGCAGGCGTTCGTGCTGCTGACCGACCCGGAATCCGCGCCTGACACGCAGCGGATCAAGGGCAGCATGGGCCGCGCCATGCGCGAGGTGTTCCGCCACAAACGCATCGCCGCCGCCGGGTCGGGTTTTGGCGTGCTGATGGGCATGATCCCCGGCGTGGGTGAATTCACCGCACAGTTCCTTAGCTACACCTACGCGCAGAAGACCTCGAAGGACCCCGATGCGTTCGGCAATGGCTCGCCCGAGGGGCTGGTCGCCAGCGAGTCCGCGAACAACGCCGTGCCCGCCGCCGCGATGATCCCGCTGCTGGCGCTTGGCATTCCGGGCGAGGCTCTGACAGCGATGATGCTGTCTGTGTTCTACGTCCACAACGTGATCCCCGGTCCGGGGCTGTTCCAGAACCAGCTGGACTTCGTCTATGCCCTGTACATCGCGATGATCGCGCTGAACGTGATCGTGGTGGTGTTCATGCTGTTCGCCTCGAACTGGCTGATGAAGATCATCCGGGTGCCGACCCGGTTCCTTGGCGTGACGATCCTGACGCTGTCCTTCGTCGGCGTGTACAGCCTGCGCAACTCGATCACCGACTGCGCCATCGCGGCGGGGTTCGGGGTGTTCGGGTTGATCCTGAAGCGGCAGAACCTGCCGGTGGTGCCCATCGTTCTGGGCATGGTCCTTGGCGGCATCATGGAAGTGAAGCTTCGGTCGGCCATGGCGCGGGTGAAGACGCCTCTGGATTTCGTCGACCGGCCCATCGCGGCGATGCTGGCGCTGGCCATCGTGGCGCTGATCGTGCTGCACGTCCGCGGCGTGATCCGCGAGCACCGCAACAACCTGCCCGAAGACGCCCACGACCACGACATCCACGACAGCCAGACACGGTAGGAGGAGACCATGCTGGACCAATCCCGTATCGACGCCCTGCGCGACGCCCCCGTCGCCGCCGGTGCGCATATCATCGACGGTGAAAGCCGCCCCGCCTCGGACGGCGCGACGATGGAGGTGATCTCTCCCCTCGACGGAGCGGTGCTGACGACCGTGCCAAAGGGTACGGCCACCGATGCCGAGGCCGCCATCGCCAGCGCCCGCGCCGCGTTCGACGACGGTCGTTGGTCGGGGCTTGCCCCCGCCGCGCGCAAGAAGGTGCTGCTGAAATGGGCCGACCTGATCGAGGCAGAGGCGCTGGAACTGGCCGTGCTCGGCGTGCGCGACAACGGGACCGAGATCGGCATGGCGCTGAAGGCCGAACCGCTGACCGCCGTTGCCAACATCCGTTACTACGCCGAGGCGATCGACAAGCTGTACGGTGAGATCGCACCGACCGCCCCGGATGCGCTGGGGCTCGTCCACCGCGAACCGGCGGGCGTCGTCGGGGCCATCGTGCCGTGGAACTTTCCGCTGATGATCGGCACGTGGAAGCTTGGCCCAGCGCTGGCCGCCGGTTGCTCTGTCGTGCTGAAACCGGCCGAGACCGCGTCTCTGACGCTGCTGCGGATCGCGGAACTGGCGCTGGACGCCGGCCTGCCGCCGGGGGTGCTGAACGTCGTGACCGGCGAGGGCCACGTCGTCGGCGCGGCCATCGCCGAGTCGATGGATATCGACGTGCTGGTCTTCACCGGTTCCGGCCCCACCGGCCGCCGGCTGCTGGAGGCCTCGGCCAAATCCAACATGAAACGGGTGTACCTCGAACTTGGCGGCAAGTCGCCCAACGTGGTGTTCGCCGACGCACCCGACCTTGCCGAAGCGGCAAAGGTCTCGGCGGCGGGCATCTTCCGCAACTCCGGACAGGTCTGCGTTGCCGGCTCGCGCCTGCTGGTGGAACGGTCGATCCATGATGAATTCGTCGACCTGCTGGCAGAGGCCGCGCGAAAGATGAAGGTCGGCGATCCGCTGGACCCCACCACCAACGCGGGCGCGGTGAACTCGCAGCGCCAGTTGGACCAGAACCTCGCCTTCGTCGACGAGGCCCGCGCGCAGGGCCGCGAGATCCGCATCGGCGGCAGCCGCATCCTCGAAGAGACCGGCGGCTACTACATGGCGCCCACCATCGTGACCGGCGTCGCGCCGACCGACCGGCTGGCGCAGCAAGAGATCTTCGGCCCCGTGCTGGCCGTCATCCCCTTCGACACCGAAGAAGAGGCGCTGCGCATCGCCAACGGCACCGACTATGGTCTTGCCGCGGCGGTCTGGACCGCCAACCTGTCGCGGGCGCACCGGATGATCCGCAAGATCAAGGCCGGCGTCGTTCACGTGAACACCTATGGCGGCGCCGACCTGACGGTTCCGTTGGGCGGCGTGAAGCAGTCCGGCAACGGGCACGACAAGTCGCTGCACGCCTTCGACAAGTACCTCGACCTCAAGACCGCATGGATCAAGCTGTGACCGAACCCACCATCCTGATCGTCGGAACATGGGACACCAAGGACGACGAGTTGCATTATCTCGCCTCGGTTATCCGGGCGCAGGGCGGTCGGGTGCGAACGATGGACGTCAGCGTGCTGGGCGACCCGTCGCAGCCGACCGATCACTCCAAGCACGAGGTCGCGGCCGAGGGCGGGCATACGATCAAGGAAGCCATCGACGGCGGCGACGAAAACCTTGCGATGCAGATCATGGCGAAGGGCGCGTCGCTGTTGGCCGCACGGCTGCATACCGAGGGGAAGATCGATGGCGTCCTGATCCTTGGCGGCACGATGGGCACCGACCTTGCGCTTGACGTCGCCTCGGCGCTGCCGCTGGGGGTTCCGAAGTACATCGTCTCGACCGTTAGCTTCTCGCCGCTGATGCCGCCCGACCGCATTCCCGCCGACGTGCAGATGATCCTTTGGGCGGGCGGTCTGTACGGGCTGAACTCGGTCTGCAAGGCGTCGTTGTCGCAGGCGGCGGGCGCGGTTCTGGGTGCGGCGCGCGCGGTGGAACGACCAGACCGGACGAAGCCGCTGATCGGGATGACCAGCTTCGGCAAGACCGTGCTGCGCTATATGGTGACGCTGAAACCCGCGCTGGAAAAGCGCGGGTTCGAGGTCGCCGTCTTCCACGCAACCGGCATGGGCGGACGCGCTTTCGAGTCGCTGGCGTCGCAGGGCGCTTTCGCCTGCGTCATGGATTTCGCGACGCAAGAGGTGGGCAACCACATCCACGGCTCGGCGATCTCTGCCGGCGCCGACCGGCTGACCGCGGCGGGCCGCAACGGCACGCCACAGATGGTCGCGCCCGGTTGCTATGATCTGGTGGACCTCGTCGGATGGCAGCCGGTCCCCGACGCGCTTGCAGACCTGCCCAGCCACGCCCACAACCGTCTGCTGACCTCTGTGGTGCTGGATGCAGACCGCCGCCGCGCCGTCGCGCGCGCGCATGCCGAGAGACTGGCGCAGGCCAAGGGGCCGACCGTCCTGCTGCTGCCCGAAGGGGGCTGCAACGAATGGGACCGCCCCGGCGCGGACCTGCACGACGCCGGGGGGCTTGCCGCCTTCCTCGGCGAAATGCGCGCCACCTGTCCCGACACCTGTACGCGGGTCGATCTGAACGCCCACATCAACGACCCGGAGTTTGCAGAGAAGGTGCTTGAGATCTTCGACGGGTGGCTGGCGGACGGGACCATTGCGCGGGCCTGACGCCCATCGCATGTAACGTTGCGACAGGAAGCCAAGCGCAAAAACGCCAGTAAATATTGCATTTCAGCGCGTATTCGCGGGGCACGCCGCCTGCGAAACCGGCTGTCATGAATCGGTTACGCAACCGCAAGAAAAGCGTCGCAAAAGCTTAACAAAACCGACTCCGTCCGCACGTACCAGTCCCCCCGACTTCAGGGGGCATGCATGCTGCACGTATCGTCGCTGACGAAGCGGTTCGGAGAAAGAACCGCAGTAGACAACATCTCGTTCAACGTGGACAAGCCGTGCATGATCGGCGTCATCGGCCGGTCCGGCGCGGGCAAATCGACGCTTCTGCGGATGATGAACAGGCTGGCGGACGCCAGCGACGGGTCGATCACCTACGAAGGCCGCGAGATCACGGGGCTGAAGGGCGCCCAGCGCCGCGAGTGGCAGTCGCGCTGCGCGATGATCTTTCAGCAGTTCAATCTCGTGCCCCGCATGGACGTCGTGTCGAACGTCCTTCACGGCACCCTGAACAAGCGTTCCACCTTCGCCACGCTGTTCAACCTGTATCCCCAGTCCGACATTCACCGCGCCATCGAGATCCTCGACCGCCTCGGCATCGCCGAGCATGCGTCGAAGCGGGCCGAGGCGCTGTCGGGCGGCCAGCAGCAGCGCGTCGCCATTGCGCGCGCCCTGATGCAGGACCCCGACATCATCCTTGCGGACGAGCCGATCGCCTCGCTTGACCCGATGAACGCCCAGATCGTGATGGAGGCGCTGCGCCGCATCCACGAGGAAGACGGCCGCATGGTCGTCTGCAACCTGCACACGCTGGATACCGCGCGCCGCTACTGCGACCGCGTCATTGGCATGCGCGACGGGCGCATCGTGTTCGACGGCGTGCCCGATGCGCTGACGACCGATGCCGCGCGCGAGATCTACGGCGCCGGAGACGACTTCTCGGAAGGCGCCACCTCGACCGAAATCGAAGCCTTGGACAGGACCGAACTGGCCGCTGCGGCCTACGCCTGATCCCTGAACCCGCCCGTAAAGACGGGCAACCAACCATGGAGACAGTGATGAAGACTCGCCTCGTTTCTGGCCTTGCTCTGGCCCTCACCACCACGGCCCTCGCGTCCGGCGCCTTCGCGCAGGACATCGAAGAATTCCGCATCGGCATCCTCGGCGGCGAGAACGCCCAGGACCGCATGAACAGCTATGCCTGCCTGCAGGACTATGCTGAAGAAGCCCTTGGCGTTCCGGTCAAGCTGTTCGCCCCCGCCGACTACAACGGCGTGATCCAGGGCCTGCTGGGCGGCACGCTTGACATGGCCTGGCTTGGCGCTTCGGGCTATGCCGCCGTGTATCTGGAAGACCCGGAAGCCGTGACCCCGGTTCTGGTCAAGATCAACCTCGACGGCTCTTACGGCTACCACTCGATCGGCTTCGCCCGTGCGGACAGCGGCGTCACCTCGCTGGAAGACATGCAGGGCAAGGTCTTCGGCTTCGGCGACCCGAACTCGACCTCGGGCTACCTGATCCCCTCGATCGAGATCCCGGAAGCCACCGGCGCGTCGATGGAATCGGGCGACTACTTCGGTGAAGTGAAATTCACCGGCGGCCACGAGCAGACCATCGTCGCGGTGTTCAACGGCGACATCGACGGCGGCGTCACCTGGGCCGACGCGCAGGGCAACTGGGAAGACGGCTATAACTCGGGTGCGCTGCGCAAGGCCGTGGACGCGGGTCTCGTCGACATGAACGAACTGGTCGAGATCTGGAAATCCAAAGTCATCCCGGAAGGCCCCGTCGTCGTCCGCACCGCGCTGCCGGAAGAGGTGAAGGCCACCATGATCGGCCTCGTCGACAACCTGCAGGAAACCGACCCGGACTGCGCCTACGGCGTCGCCGCCGGCGACACGCTGGGCTTCGACCCGATCACCCACGACGCCTATCTGTCGGTGATCGAGGCTCGCAAAGCCAAGATCGGCGGCTGATCCAGCCCATGCCTTCGCCGGGGGTCCCATCGGGGCCCCCGGTTTCGTTCAGACCCGGATCCCCATGACTGACATCTCGCACCCCGCCGCCGCGGCCCCGCAGCGCATCGCCGATCTGCAATCGGGCTATATGGAACTCGCCCGCAAAAAGCGGCTTTATGGCGGCCTGACGCTTGTCGTCTTCGTGCTGCTGCTGGTGTCCGGCTTCATGGTCGCCGACAGCCGCAACGCGGGCGGTTTCTGGGACGGGCTGGCGAATGTCGGGGACTACCCCGCCGCGGTGATTTCGGAAGCGTGGGAGAAACGCGCCGAACTGCCCGCGAACCTTGTGAAATTCTTCCCCGCGCTGGTCGAAACGCTGAATATCGCCGCCGTGTCCACGCTGGTGGGCGCGATGATCGGCCTTGTCCTGTCGTTCCTGTCGACCCGCGGACTGGCGCGCTGGCCGCGTCTTGTGCCGGTGTTCCGCCGGATCATGGACATCATGCGCGCCGTCCCCGAGATCGTCATCGCGCTGGTGCTGATCTTCATGCTGGGCGGCGGCCCGGTGCCGGCGATGATCGCCATCGCCTTCCACACCGCAGGCGCACTGGGCAAACTGTTCTCGGAAGTGGCGGAGAACGCCGATTTGAAACCGGTAGACGGTTTGTCTTCGGTCGGTGCGAACTGGAGCCAGCGCATGATCCTTGGCGTGGTTCCGCAGGTCGCGCCGAACTTTCTCAGCTATTCGCTGCTGCGCTTCGAGATCAACATCCGCGCCTCGGCCATCCTCGGCTTCGTCGGCGCGGGCGGGCTTGGCTATGAGTTGCGCAACGCGATGTCGTGGGGCCCCGGCCAGTTCGACGCCGCCGCCGCGATCTTCATCCTGCTGTTCGCCGCCATCGTGCTGTTCGATCAGATCTCCAGCCGTTACCGCAACCGCCTGACCGAGGGGGGCCACGCATGACCGACGCCACCATGATTTCCGGCAACGGCGACCGTCTCGGGTCGGCCAAGGACGCGGCGGACCGCCTGTTCCAGCGCAAGCGGCTGTTCAACTTCGGCCTTCCCGCCATCGTGCTGGCCTACCTCGCCTACATCTTCTTCGCCTTCGACATCGCCGGGCTGGCCCAGCGCGCGCGGCTGGACAATGCGGTGACGCTGGCGTCCGACAGCTGGTCCTACAAGACCCACGTCACCCGCGACCACCGCTCGGGCGACATCGCCTATGCCATCGAGGGCGAGCGCAAGGGCATGTACCCCGAAAGCATGCGTCCCGACTGGGTGTCGGATGCCGGAGACACCACCGTGGTCGATCTGGGCGACGGACACGTCGTGCGCATCCTTCCCGAGAACCGGACCGAGTACGACGTGCCCGGCTTCGGCATGATCGAAGCGCATTTCGACGGCGGGCGGATCGTGACCAACCTTGGCGACATGCCGCCGGACTGGATCAACGCCGGCGACCGGCGTGTCGCAATCACGACGGACGCGGGCCGCGTGACGATCACCCGTTCAAAGACAGAGGTGTTCCGGTATTTCCCCGGCTGGGAACTGTTCTGGTTCACCCTCGACAGCCCCTATTACGGCAAAAGCTTCGCCCAGATCGTCTTCGGCGATCAGTGGGACCCGGATCGCGGCAACATCGAAGGCGCGGCAAACGACTTCTGGCACAACCCGATGTGGCGGCACTCGGACGTGGCATGGGCGATCGGCGAGACGATCCTGATGGCCTTCCTCGGCACCTTCGGCGCGGCGCTGGTCGCCCTGCCGCTGGCGTTCCTCGCGGCGAAGCGGTTCAGCCCGCTGATGGCCGTGCGCTTCGGCATGCGGCGGATCTTTGACTTCGTGCGCGGCGTGGACGGGTTGATCTGGACCATCGTCCTGTCGCGCGCTTTCGGCCCCGGCCCGCTGACCGGCGCGCTGGCAATCCTGATCACCGACACCGGCACTTTCGGCAAACTGTTTTCAGAGGCGCTTGAGAACGTCGACGAGAAACAGATCGAGGGCGTGTCCTCGACCGGCGCCAAACCGCTGCAACGCTACCGTTTCGGGGTGATCCCGCAGGTGGTGCCGGTGCTGCTGTCGCAGATATTGTACTTCTTCGAGTCCAACACCCGGTCCGCCACGATCATCGGCGCGATCACCGGCGGCGGCATCGGCCTTCTGCTGACCCAGGCGATCCAGACCCAGAAGGACTGGGAAGAAGTCGCCTATTACATCATCCTCGTGATTCTGATGGTCATGGCGATGGACTGGCTGTCGGGCTGGCTGCGCGCAAAACTGATCGGCGGGTCCGAAGACAAGCACTGAGGTTGTGGGATCGGGAGGGTACCGTCCCTTTGCGTGGTCCGTTGTAAAAGACGGTCCTTGGGAGTGCCACGGAGCGCGGGGGGCAGCGTCGGGGGTGAGGCCACTTTGACAGTTGTGAGCGGACGCGAGTTAGCGCGCGCAGCATGGCGCGTTTTGGTGCGGTCGTGCCCAATGCGGGCGCTCGCCCCTTAGGCAGGCGTGTTTCGAAAAGACATACATCCGACAAGTGCTAGCTCGAACGCTGAGTCTTTGGTGCCAGCGTCTTTCGCTTCCACCTCAAGCAATCAAACCGAATAGACTTGCTTTCCATCCATCCAAGTCTCGGTGACCCGGATGTCCTTGATCGTATCGGGGTCGACGCTCCGGGGATCCTTATCGAGGATCACGAAATCTGCCAGCTTGCCCACTTCGAGGCTCCCAATCTCATGCTCGGAAGAAAGCTGCCATGCCGCCTCGGATGTTATGGCGCGGATGGCGGACTCGACCGAGATGGTTTCGTCGGGCGCCAGCACGAAGTCCGGATCCTTCCACGTCCGACGGGTCACCGCCATCTCGATCATGTGCAGAGGATCGGGATCGGTGACGAAAAAATCGGAATGGATCGTGAAGCCGATGCCAGCCTCCTCGACGCTGCGACAGCGGTCGAGCAGCATTGCCTTCTCCGGGCCGAAGACATCGTCGCGCATGGCCACTCCCCAGTAGTGGACATGACCGATCAGGAAGCTTGGCGACACCCCAAGGTCCTTGATGCGCGTAATCTGTTCGTCATGCAGGATCGAGCAGTGCTCGATGCGGGGCCGGAGGCTCGCGACATCGAGACCTTCATCCTTCGCGGCCTGCAGGGCATCGAGAATGTTGTCGATCGCCTTGTCACCATTCCCGTGAATGGCCAGCGGCCAGCCTTGCCCGCCACGCTTGGCGATGAAGTGCTTCAATTCCTCGGGCTGCAGGTAGGCCAAACCCGTACTCGTCGAATTTATGTAAGGCTCCCGCTGCAAGCCGGTGTAGCCTTGGTTGGAGCCGTCGGCGATGATCTTGAAGCCTGACAGCCGAACCAATTCATCCCCTTCTCCGGGGCTTAGGTCGGCTTCATCCCATGCGTCGTCGACAGTGTAGATTGGAAAGAGGCGCATTCGGGCCGTCAGGCGCCCGGACGCCCCAGCCCTTTGGTAGTTCTCCCAATCGAGTGCTTCGAAAAGGCCCCCCATCGCGAGATCGCTTAGCGTCGTGAGCCCCACCTTCGAAAAATCCGCGGTTATCTGGAGGAGCGCTTCAACCGGGTTGGCCGTTTGCATGGCCGGATAATGTTCGATGATGCGGAGGTATGCGACGTTGTTCTTGATTGTACCCGTCAGGTTGCCGGAGGCATCGCGGACAAATTCCGCCCCGTCCGGGTTCTCGACATCTTCCCCCAGCCCCGCTGCTTCGAAGGCGGCGCGATTGGCATATGCCAGATGGCCGGAAGCATTGAGGACGAAAACAGGATGCTCGGTGGACACGCTGTCGAGTTCGGCAAAAGTCAGAGCCTCCGGCCCCTCTTGCAAAGAAGGATCGAAATTGCGTGCGACGATCCATTCGCCAGGAGCCTTCGTCGACGCAAATTCCCGCAGGTAGTCAATCACTTCCGCGGTTGTGGAGAATCGCGCGACACCGACATATTCCATGAGGCTGGCAATCAGCGAACCAGACATCATGTGGGTGTGAGCTTCGACAAATCCGGGCAGCATGACTCGACCGTCGAGATCTATGACTTCGGCTTCGGATCCCGCCGCACCGACGACTTCGTCACGATCTCCGACAGCGAGGATCCGATTGCCTCGAATGGCAATCGCGTTCGCTTCACTGAAAGTCTCGTCGACGGTCAGGATCGTACCGCCGGTGAAAACACGCGTTGTTTCCTCCTGCGCCCGGACGGGTCTCGGGGCGAGGCCGGCCATGAGCGCCATACTCGCCACAGCAAGGCTGCCCTGATTGAAGCTACGACGGCTTATGGCGGCGTGCTCGTTCGAACAAGGACCTGAGTGATCGCAGCAAGACGTCGGCTCCGAAACACCTGCAGCCGCCGGTGTGTTCTTGAAAACCTGACCGATGATCGGGCTGCAGCAAAGGCAACCGTGGGTGTCGTGGGCCATAGAAATCCTCCTGAGCGACACGCATTTTTGGGGCTCATCGCACGACTAACGCGGGCTAGGTATAGCAGTCTCTGTCGAGGCCCTATAAACGTCTGCCTCCAAGAAGCACCTGCAATGGAAGCCACCTAGGGTACATTCAAGGTAATCCCCTAGCTGGCGGTCGCTTTGACATGCATCAAAGAACGTTTTGAACAAAACGGCAGTTAAAAGGATTCGAACATCGCGGCACCATGCAACGGGGCCAATTTTCCGCACTTTTCAGAAACCTTTCGCAAACTCGGGAAAATTTGGGCATGGTGGTGAACGTCCGCATTGTCCACTCACCCGACGTTCGGACGACTCCACGGGCCTCGGCAAGTAGCGGAGGTCAGCTCCGCCTCCATCCTGTCGATTTTCTGCGGATCGCACCAAATTCAGCTTTGCTGAAAGAAGTGATCATTTCGCCTGACCGCGAAACTCTTCTGCCAAGATCCCCATGATGATGTCGTCGTGCCAGACCTCGCCGATCCGGGCGGCCTCGCGTTCTCGTCCCTCTTCGACGAAACCGCAGGCACGATAGCAGCGAATTGCCCGCTCATTGAATGCCAGGACCCGTAGATCGACCCGATGTAGTCCCATCGGTCCGAAGGCATGCGACAAGACCAGTTTGATCAACTCTCGCCCCAAACCCTTCCCAAGCTGTGCAACGTCATAAAGTCCGGTTGCCAAGCGCGCTCGGCTGTCATGTAGGTCAAGACTGTCGAGACGTGCTTCGCCCAGCAAACGTCCATCAACTTCGACCGCCCAACACAGAGGGTGGTTGATGTTCTTCTCTACCCAAGACCGCGCATCACTCTCGCCATATGGGGAAAGGCCATTTGGGTTGCCGCCAAAGCTCCGCACAATCTCCGGCGAGCGTCCAAGGGCCAACCGTCCGGCAACATCCGATTGGTGGAAGGGTCGGAGGCGAACGCGCGGCCCGCTCAGCTCGGGAATTTCATGACGCATACTGAAGAATGGCATGCTTGCCGTCGCAAATCTATTCGACAGCAGACATTCGCCCGCAGGCGGCGAACCTGCCTTCGTCCGCATACCCGCCAACCACCCAACGAAAAAGGGCCGCCCGGAAGGACGGCCCTTTCTCAATTCTCACCCGAAGATCAGGCCTTCAGGTCGAACCGGTCGGCGTTCATCACCTTGGCCCAGGCAGCCACGAAGTCCTTCACGAACTTCTCGGCGTTGTCGTCCTGGGCGTAGACCTCGGCATAGGCGCGCAGGATCGAGTTCGAGCCGAACACCAGATCCACGCGGCTGGCGGTCCACTTCACGGCGCCCGACACGCGGTCGCGGATTTCGTAGACCATCTTGCCTTCCACCGGGGCCCAGGTGTTGCCCATGTCGGTGAGGTTGGCGAAGAAGTCCTGCGTCAGCGCGCCGACCTTGTCGGTGAACACGCCCAGCTCGGATCCGCCGTGGTTGGCGCCCATCATGCGCATGCCGCCCACCAGGCAGGTGGTCTCGTGCGCGGTCAGGCCCATCAGCTGCGCCCGGTCCAGAAGCATTTCTTCCGGCGAGACGACGTAGCTTTCCTTCTCCCAGTTGCGGAAGCCGTCGGCGAGCGGCTCGAGCGGCTCGAACGAGTCCGCGTCGGTCATCTCGTCGGTGGCGTCGCCGCGACCCGGCTCGAAGGGAACCGACACGTCATAGCCCGCGGCCTTGGCGGCCATCTCGACGCCGACGTTACCCGCCAGCACGATGGTGTCCGCGATCGAGGCGCCGGCTTCTTCCGCCAGCGGCTCCAGCACGGCCAGCACCTTGGCCAGACGCTCGGGCTCGTTGCCCGCCCAGTCCTTCTGCGGGGCAAGACGGATGCGCGCACCGTTGGCGCCGCCGCGCTTGTCCGAGCCACGGAAAGTCCGGGCGCTGTCCCAAGCGGTGGCGACCATGTCCGACAGGCTGAGGCCCGAGTCGGCGATCTTCGCCTTCAGGTGGCCGATGTCGTAGTTCACCGGGCCGGCGGGGATCGGATCCTGCCAGATCAGGTCTTCTTCCGGCACGTCGGGACCGACGTAGCAGGCTTTCGGACCCATGTCGCGGTGGGTCAGCTTGAACCACGCGCGGGCGAAGGTTTCCGAGAAGTACTCGGGGTCCGCCATGAACTTCTGGCAGATCTCGTTGTAGACCGGGTCCACCTTCATCGCCATGTCGGCGTCGGTCATCATCGGCATCGTCATGATCGAGGGATCCTCGACGTCGGGCGACATATCCTTCTCGTCGATCTGGACCGGCTTCCACTGGTTGGCGCCGGCGGGCGACTTGGTCAGCTCCCACTCGTGACCGAACAGCATGTCGAAATAGCCCATGTCCCACTTGGTCGGGTCCGAGGTCCACGCGCCTTCGATACCGGACACCATTGTGTCACGGCCGATGCCGCGGCCCTTGGTGTTCACCCAGCCGATGCCCTGATACTCGACGTCGGCCTCTTCCGGGTCGGGCGACAGGTTCTCGGCCAGACCGTTGCCGTGCGACTTGCCGATGGTGTGGCCGCCAGCCGTCAGCGCGACGGTCTCTTCGTCGTTCATCGCCATCCGGGCAAAGGTCTCGCGGATCTGCGCCGCCGTCTTCATCGGGTCGGGCTGCCCGTTCACGCCTTCCGGGTTCACGTAGATCAGGCCCATCTGCACGGCGGCCAGCGGGTTGGCCATCGTGTCGGGACGCTCGATGTCCTCGTAGCGGCTGTTCGACGGCGCAAGCCACTCTTTCTCGTCACCCCAGTAGGTGTCCTTCTCGGGGTGCCAGATGTCTTCGCGGCCAAAGGCGAAGCCATAGGTCTTCAGGCCCGCGACCTCGTAGGCGATCGTGCCGGACAGGACGATCAGGTCGGCCCAGCTGATCTTGTTGCCGTACTTCTTCTTGATCGGCCACAGCAGGCGGCGGCCCTTGTCGGTGTTCACGTTGTCCGGCCAGCTGTTCAGCGGCGCGAAGCGCTGGTTGCCGGTCCCGGCGCCGCCACGGCCATCGGCCAGACGGTACGAACCGGCAGCGTGCCACGCCACGCGGGCGAACATGCCGACATAGCTGCCCCAGTCGGCAGGCCACCATTCCTGGCTGTCGGTCATCAGCTTGCGCAGGTCGTCCTTCAGCGCTTCGACGTCCAGCTTCTTAAGCTCGTCGCGATAGTTGAAGTCGGCGCCCAGCGGGTTCGATTTCACGTCGTGCTGGTGCAGGATGTCGAAGTTCAGTGCGTTCGGCCACCATCCGGTCACCGTCGATCCGAGGGCGGTGTTGCCGCCGTGCATGACGGGGCATTTCCCGCCGGTGCTCATGTCATTGCCGTCCATCTTGGGGGCTCTCCTCTGCTTGTTGTCTGGCCAAGGGGCCTTGGAGAGACGGATCGAAGCGCGACCCCTCCTCAAAGGCGGCGCGAGTCCGAATCCCTGTCATCCGGGGCCAACAATACCACTCAAATCCATAAAGGGAATTTCAAAGTTTAAATGTTTATGATAGATGGAGCTTATGAATGGACTCACGATGAAACACCTGCGCTACTTCGTGGCCCTTGCCCGCCATGGGCATTTCGGACGCGCGGCCGAGACCTGCGGGATTTCTCAACCGGCGCTTTCCGTACAGATCAAGGAGTTGGAGACCCTGCTTGGCGCGCCGCTCATTGAACGCGGGGCGCGGCAGATCCGGCTGAGCGGTCTTGGAGAGGAACTGGCAGAGCGCGCGAAAGAGATCCTGCGCGCCGTCGACGAGTTGAACGACCTTGCCCGTGCCGCGCAGGGGGTGCTGACCGGGCGGCTGCGGATCGGGGTGATTCCCACCGTCGCGCCCTACCTGCTGCCGGACATCATCAAGACGCTTGGCGCGATGAACCCCGACCTCGACATCCGCCCGCGCGAGGCGATCACCGGCTCGCTGATCCGCGATCTGAACGAGGCGAAGCTGGACCTTGCCGTCGTGGCCCTGCCGGTGTCAGAGGCCGCGCTGCACGAGGAACCGCTGTTCGAAGAGGACTTCGTGCTGGTCCGCCCGTCCGACGACGCGGACCTGCCGGTGCCGAACCCGGAGAGGCTGCGCGAGATGCGGCTATTGCTGCTGGAGGAAGGACACTGCTTCCGCGATCAGGCGCTGTCGTTCTGCAAGGCCACGACGACCGGGCCGCGCGACCTGATGGAGGGCAGTTCGCTGTCGACGCTGGTGCAGATGGTCGGCGCCGGGATCGGCGTTACGCTGATCCCCGAGATGGCGGTCGCGACCGAGACGAAATCGGCTGACGTCGCGGTGGCCCGGCTAAGCGCGCCCCGGCCAAAACGCACCGTCGGGATGGTCTGGCGCAAAAGCAGCCCGATGGGCCCGCAATTCGCCGAGATCGCCGACGCGGTGCGCGCGTTGCCGCGTCCCTAGAGGTCTTCGCCCAGCGTCAGGGTGATGCGCTCGCCTGCGAACCATGTGCGGCCGAACTCCACCGGCGCGCCCTTTGCATCGACATTGACGCTTTCGGAATACAACAGAGGCGCCCCTTCTGTCAGCCCGAGATGCAACGCCTGCGTCGCGTCCGCCGCCCGTGCCGAAAGGCGTGTCGCCCGCCGCACATAGTCGGCCACCCCGAACCGCGCCAGAGCCTGCGTGACGCTGCGCAGTTCCACCAGCGACGCGCCGATGCCGTCGAACCGCGAGACCGGGAAGTGGCTTTCGAACAAGGCCACCGGCTGCCCATCGGCCAGCGACAGCCCGCGATAGACGCAGACCATGTCGCCTTCCGCGATCTCAAGCCGCTCGGCGACCACGCGGCTGGCAGGCACGGCGTCTTCGACCTGCAGGATCTTGCGGTCGGGCGTCCGTCCGGCAGCCAGCAGGTTCTGGTTGAACCGCACCCGTGTTCCAAGCGGATAGTCCGTCGGCCGCGCCGTGACGAAGGCGCCGGCGCCGCGCCGGGTCCGGATCAACCCGTCCTCGACCAGCGACGACAACGCATGCCGCACGGTATGACGGTTCACGCCGAACCGCTCGGCCAGTTCCGACTCGGTCGGCAGCTTGTCGCCCTCGCGATACCGCCCGTCCGAGATGTCGCCCTTCAGCGCTTCGGCAATCGCCTGCCACAGCGGCGTCTTCTGGGAAGTCTTCGTCGTCATGTCGCCAAAAGTTCATACAACTGGGGTGGTGTAAACCGTCCTGCTGAGGCAGGATGTGTCTAGTTGTATAGTAAACTCGAAAGCTGTCGAGATGCTCGATCACTCCACGAACGGGAAAGCGGACGAAGCCGTCCGCCGGCACTGGATGGGCCTCTTGGCGCGTGCGCCCGAGGGGCGTGTCGCAGCCCTGTCCGCCGACCTGCCGCGCGCCTTTGACTGGCTGCGCGCGCCCGAGATCGGCGCGGTGATGGTGCGCGGACGCGCTGGTGGCACCGGTGGGCCGTTCAACCTTGGTGAGATGACCGTCACCCGCTGTTCGCTGAAGCTGGCGGACGGCACCGTCGGACATGGCTATGTACAGGGGCGTCGCAAGGCGGATGCCGAAGCGGCGGCGTTGGTGGACGCGCTGATGCAGACCGATGCCTCGGATCAGGTTCGGGCTGCCGTTCTCGATCCGCTTGAGACCGAAGAGACCGGACGCCGCGCCGCCCGCGCGGCAAAGGCCGCCGCGACCAAGGTCGAGTTCTTCACGCTGGTGAGGGGAGAGGACTGATGCCCGCCGCAAGCGCCACCGCGCATCTTGAGGGCGGCTTCGCCCATCCCGCACCGCAAGCCGCCACCGCGTTTCGCGCGATCATGTCGGCCATGGCCCGTCCGGGCCGGATCGAGGCCGTCTCGGGCGCGACGCCGCCCGCCCCCTTATCGCCCGCCGCCGGGGCGGTGCTGCTGACGCTGTGCGATGCGGATACCCCGGTGCATCTTGCCGGTGATGCCGACTGTGCGCCTGTACGCGACTGGATCCGGTTTCATCTTGGCGCGCCGCTCACCGGACCGGACCGGGCGACGTTCGCGGTCGGCCGCTGGAACGCGCTGCCGCTGAACCGCTTTGCCATCGGCACCTCCGAATATCCCGACCGCTCTGCCACGCTGATCGTCGAGACCGACCGGCTTGACGCGGAAGGCGCGACCCTGCGCGGCCCCGGCATCCGCGATACCGCCAGGCTGTCGCTTCCCGAAACGGATGCGTTCCGCGCCAACCGGGCGCTGTTCCCGCTGGGCCTCGATTTCGTGTTCACCTGCGGCGACCGGCTTGCCGCGCTGCCCCGCACGACGGAGGTCTGCTGATGTATGTCGCGGTGAAAGGCGGCGAGCGCGCCATCGACAATGCCCATGCGTGGCTGGCCGAGGAGCGGCGCGGCGATACTTCTGTCGCGGAACTGAGCGTCGCGCAGATCCGGGAACAGCTGACGCTGGCCGTGAACCGCGTGATGGCCGAGGGGTCGCTGTACGACCCCGACCTTGCCGCGCTCGCGATCAAGCAGGCGCGCGGCGACCTGATCGAAGCGGTGTTCCTGATCCGCGCCTATCGCACCACCCTGCCCCGCTTCGGCTATTCCGAACCGGTGGATACGGGCGAGATGGCCTGCGAGCGGCGGATTTCGGCGACGTTCAAGGATCTGCCCGGCGGGCAGGTGCTGGGGCCGACCTTCGACTACACGCATCGCCTGCTGGATTTCAAACTCGCCGCCGACGGCGAGGTGCCCGACGCGCCGGTGCGCGAGCCGTCGCCCGAGCGGGTGCCTCACGTGACCGAGTTCCTGAACCGCGAAGGGCTGATCGAGGAAGCGCCGGCGGACGATACGACGCCGCCCGACCTGACCCGTGAACCGCTGGAACTGCCGGCCGAGCGGGCGTTGCGGCTTCAGGCGCTGACCCGGGCGGACGAGGGGTTCACGCTGGGTCTCGCCTACTCGACACAGCGCGGCTATGCGCGCAACCACGCCTTCGTCGGCGAACTGCGGATCGGGGCGGTCGCGGTAGAGATGGACGTGCCGGAACTGGGCTTCGCCATCGAGATCGGCGAGGTGACGTTGACCGAGTGCGAGACGGTGAACCAGTTCAAGGGCTCGAAGACCGAGCCGCCGCAATTCACCCGTGGCTACGGGCTGGTGTTCGGCCAGTCAGAGCGAAAGTCGATCTCGATGGCGCTGGTCGACCGGGCGTTGCGCTGGGAAGAGCTGGGCGAGGACAATGTCGGCGCGCCCGCGCAGGATACGGAATTCGTGCTGTACCACGGCGACAATATTCAGGCGACGGGGTTCCTGGAGCATATCAAGCTGCCGCATTACGTGGATTTCCAGTCAGAGCTGGAACTGATCCGGAAGCTGCGGCGAGAGGCCGGGGCAGGTGCTTTGGCCGAGGCTGCGGAATGAGGTTTGTTGCCCCCCCCTCCCTGGCCCTCCCCCTTGGGAGGGGGAGGGAAATTTGCCATGCCGAGGCGTTGTTCCGCTTTCGATATGGTCTGGCAGCGACCAAGCGTTCTCTATCGCCATCTCGAAGGCTCGACTTCCCTCCCCCTGCAAAGGGGGAGGGTCAGGGAGGGGGCCCTTCCCCCCACCCGCAACTTAACCCCGCCTTAACCCAAACCACGCCACCCTTCCCCTTGTCCAACCCGCAGGGGATCACGCTTGACCGGCTTCCGCCACGCGACCCAGAAGGCGCGCGCGAAACAGTTGCGCAGCAACATGACCGAGGCCGAAAAACGCCTGTGGCATCACCTGCGCGCGCACCGGTTCTTCGGCCTCTCGGTCAGGCGGCAGGCACCCATCGGGCCCTATATCGTGGATTTTCTGATCCCCGCGCAGAAGCTGGTGATCGAGGTGGACGGCGGCCAGCATGCCGACAACCCGCAGGACGCCACACGCGACGCCTATCTGGCGGCGCGGGGATATACGGTGCTGCGTTACTGGAACCCGGATGTTCTGGGCAATTTGCAGGGCGTGCTGGAGGACCTGCGCCGCAGGACCGCCTGAAGACGTCAGTCCCCCTCGGCCTCGCGCAGATGCGCCGCGCGGCGCTGGCCGGCCTTGAGCGGTGTGGTGGCCGGACGACGAGCCGCTGTCTCGCGCCGGCCGAACAGCAGCCGTTTCAGCGCCCATTGCAGCCCGAAGACCACCACGGCGAACGGGATGATCGCGCTGAGGATCGACCACATCGACAGCGACACGCAGGCATCGCCCGCGCCGAACAGCAGCGACCAAAGCAGGCTGACCGTCTCGCGGCAGGGTACGGCTTGGAACATCGAACGTCCTTCGGATGGCTCGGCACCACCATGAATGAAGAACGCGGCGCAACTTTGGCGCGACGCGGACCGTACAAAGGAGAGACCCGATGACCGGGACCGTATTCGCCGTCGTGATGCTGGCGGCCCTGCTGCATGCGGGGTGGAACGCGATGGTCAAAGGCGGCGCCGACAAGGCCGCGGCGATGACCGCAGTCATCGTCGGACAGGGTCTGTTCGCGCTGGTCCTGCTGCCCTTCGCCAGCTTCCCCGCGCCCGAGGTCTGGCCATGGCTGCTGGCCGGCGTGGTGCTGCATCTTGGCTATAACGTCTTCCTGATCCAGGCCTACCGGTTTGGCGACCTGACGCAGGTCTACCCTATCGCACGCGGCGCCTCGCCCTTGCTGGTGGTTCTGGGAACGGCGTTGTTCTTTCACCAGAGCTTCAGCACCTTCGAACTCGCCTCGATCCTGATCATCTCGGTTGGCATCGCCTCGACCAGTCTCGCCCGCCGGGCGGACGGGCTGTTTCAAGGCAAGGCCGCGCTGCTGGCGCTGATCACCGGGGGGTTCATCGCGGGCTATTCCATCATCGACGGCCACGGCGCACGGCTCGCGGGCAGCGCGCTGGGCTTCTACGGCTGGCTTGCGGCGATCGACGGGATCGTGTTCCTGATCGGCTGGGGGCTGGTGCGCCCAAGCGTGGTTCGCGACGCGCTGCGGCTGCGCAAGCACTTCTTCCTCGGCGGCGGAGCCTCGTTCACCGCCTACCTTCTGGTCGTGTGGGCCTTCACCCAAGCGCCCATCGCCCATGTCACCGCGCTTCGCGAAACCTCGATCGTCTTCGCGCTGCTGATCGGGGTCACGGTGCTGAACGAACGCATCAACCTCGCCAAGGTCGCATCCACGGCGATGACGATCTCGGGCGCGATCATGCTGCGCCTTCATCGGAACTAGGATCATGACCGACGACACCCTTGCCGACTACAACTTCGCCTATCTCGACGAGCAGACGAAACGGATGATCCGCCGCGCGATCCTGAAGGGTCTGGCGATCCCCGGCTATCAGGTGCCCTTTGCAAGCCGCGAGATGCCGATGCCCTACGGTTGGGGCACCGGTGGCGTGCAGGTCTCGGCCGCGACGCTGACGCCGGACGACACGCTGAAGGTCATCGACCAGGGCGCGGACGATACGACGAACGCGGTTTCGATCCGGAAGTTCTTCGAGAAAACCGCCGGCGTCGCCACCACCACCCGCACCGCCGAGGCGACGGTGATCCAGACCCGCCACCGCATCCCCGAGGACGACCTGACCGAGGATCAGATCCTCGTCTACCAGGTTCCGATCCCCGAGCCGCTGCGGTTTCTCGAACCGCGCGAGACCGAGACGCGGAAGATGCACGCGCTCGAGGAATACGGGCTGATGCACGTGAAGCTGTACGAGGACATCTCGCGCCACGGCCATATCGCGACCTCTTACGCCTATCCGGTGAAGGTGCAGGACCGCTACGTGATGGACCCCTCGCCGATCCCTAAGTTCGACAACCCGAAGATGGAGATGCCGGCGATCCAGCTGTTCGGCGCCGGACGCGAGCAAAGGATCTATGCGCTGCCACCTTACACGAAGGTCGTCAGTCTCGACTTCGAGGATCACCCCTTCGATCCGTCGAAGGCGCCGCATCCCTGCGGGCTGTGCGGCGCGGCGGACAGCTATCTGGACGAGGTGATCACAGACGATCAGGGCGGGCGGATGTTCGTCTGCTCGGACACCGACTATTGCGAAAGCCGCCGGGCCGCCGGGCACACCGGTTCGCTGACCGAGGACGCCGCATGATCGAGATCCGCGCCCCCCGCCCCGAGACCGACATCGGCCCGCTGACCGAGGCGACCAACCGGCCCGGCGTCCGGAACGGCACGCTGCGGCTGCCGTTCACGACCGAAGATCTCATCCGCCAGCGGCTGACCAAGCCGTCGCCGGACGTGCACCAACTGGTCGCCTGCTGGGACGGGCTGGCCGTCGGACAGGGCTCGCTGATGCTGAACCGGGGACGCCGCCGCCATGCCGGAGAGGTGTTCCTGTTCATCCACGACGATTACTGGGGCCGCGGTCTGGGCCGGGCGCTGCTGTCGGCTCTCTTGGACCTTGCCGACAACTGGTACGGGCTGACCCGCGTGGGGCTGGAAGCCGCGACGCACAACACCCGCGCCATCGCGATGTACGAAGCGCACGGGTTCCAGCGCGAGGGGCTGAAGCGCGCCGATGTCATCAACAACGGGCGGCTGGAAGACAGCCTTGTCATGGGGCGGATCCGCCCCGCGCCCGCCTACGGAGAGGACGCGCAATGACCGAAGATCATCTTGGTATCGACCACCTTGGCCTGACCGTCTCGAACCTCGACGCCTCGGTCCGGTTCTTCGTCGACGGGCTTGGCTGGACGCAGTTCGGCGGCAATGCGGATTATCCGGCGGCCTATGTCACCAACGGGCATGCCAAGCTGACGCTCTGGCAACAGAAGGGCGACGACCTGCATGACTTCGACCGGCACGCGAACGTCGGCCTGCATCACGTCGCGCTGAAGGTGCCGACGCGCGAGGCGCTGGACCGTCTTTACGATCGCGTTTCTGGCTGGCCCGGCGTCGCGGTCGAGTTCGCGCCAGAGTTCTCCGGCAAGGGTCCGAAGGTGCATTTCATGATCAACGAACCGGGCGGCGCCCGGATGGAGTTCAGCTATGACCCGCGATGACACCGTGACCCCGCTGCTGTCGGTCCGCGACGTGACCAAGCGCTATGGCGCGCGGATCGGCTGTGCCGACGTATCCTTCGACCTATATCCGGGCGAGGTCATGGGGATCGTGGGCGAAAGCGGCTCGGGCAAGTCGACGCTGCTGAACTGCCTTGCCGGACACCTGCCGCCGGACGGTGGCGAGGTGATCTTCGACACACGCGCCGAGGGTCCGCGCGACACGCTTTCCATGTCCGAACCCGAGCGCCGGATGCTGGGCCGCACCGATTGGGCCTTCGTCCACCAGCACGCCCGTGACGGGCTGCGCATGGGTGTTTCTGCCGGCGGCAACGTGGGCGAGCGGCTGATGGCGGTTGGCGCGCGGCACTACGGTGACATTCGCGACAAGGCGATCGACTGGCTGGGCCGCGTCGAGATCGCCGCCGACCGGGTCGATGACCGGCCCACCGCCTTTTCCGGCGGAATGCAGCAACGGCTTCAGATCGCGCGCAACCTCGTGACCGGGCCGCGGCTGGTGTTCATGGACGAACCGACCGGGGGGCTGGACGTCAGCGTTCAGGCGCGGCTTCTCGACCTGTTGCGCGGTCTGGTCCGCGACATGGGTCTGTCCGCCATCATCGTGACGCACGATCTGGCGGTCGTCCGGCTTCTTGCGCATCGGCTGATGGTGATGAAGGACGGCCACGTGGTCGAAACCGGGCTGACCGATCAGGTGCTGGACGACCCGCAGCATGCCTATACGCAGCTTCTGGTCAGCTCGGTTCTGCAGGTGTGACGATGCTCACGGCATACGGACGATCCGGAAAGGGCCTTGCGCCCCTGCCGACCACACGGAACTCGCTGGCGAAGGATCGCGACGGCGCGGTCGACTTCCCGCCCGGGGCCGTGTGGATCGACCTGTACCGCCCCCTGCCCGCACAGGTCGCGGCGGTCGAGGCGCTGGGGATCGATGTGCCGACGCTCGCCGACATGGAAGAGATCGAGATTTCGTCCCGCCTTTATCGCGAGGACGGCGTCGACTATCTGACCGTAGTGCTGCCGGGCATGTCCTCGACCCAGCAGGCCAGCACCGGACCCGTGACCTTCATCCTGACGCCCGAGCGCATGGTGACGGTCCGCCACCACAACCCGCGCCCGTTCGAGACCTTCGCCGCACATGCCGAACGCAACGCCGGCGGCTGCGGCACGGTGGACCGGATGTTCATCGCGCTGATCGACGAGATCGTGGCGCGGCTTGCCGACCTGCTTGAAGCCGCGGGCCGGGTGCTGGACGAGGCGGCGCAGATCCTGTTCGGCGAGGAACAGGAACGCGACGACCAGAAGCTTGAGAAGACCCTGCAGCAGGTCGGGCGGCAGGGAGAACTGATCGGCCGGGTTCGGCTGGCGCTTTTGACCCTGCAACGGATGCTGATCTTCTTCACCACCAAGCCGCGCGAGAAAGAGGTCGTGACACTGGTGAAAAGCCAGATGCGCGACATCAAGGCGCTGGAGGTGCACAGCGACTACCTGTCATCGCGGATCGGGCTGACGGTGGACGCCACCATCGGTCTGATCGGCATCAACCAAAGCAGCGTCGTCCGCATCTTCTCGGTCGTCGCGGTGCTGTTCATGCCGCCGACGCTGGTCGCCTCGGCCTATGGCATGAACTTCGACATCATGCCCGAACTGCACTGGCACTACGGCTATCCGCTGGCGATTGGCGCGATGGTCCTGTCGGCGCTTGGGACGTACCTATTCTTCAAATGGAACAAGTGGCTATGATCGACATCCGCGATGTCTCCAAGACCTTCCGCCTGCACAATCAGGGCGGCGCCGCGATCCCGGTGATGCAGGGCGCGACCCTGACCGTCGCCCCCGGCGAATGCGTGGCCCTCACCGGCGCGTCCGGCGCGGGCAAGTCCACGCTGATGCGGATGATCTACGGCAACTACCTTGCCGCATCCGGTTCGATCATGGTGGGCGATACAGATGTCGCTGCCGCCGAGCCGCGGGAGATCCTCGAATTGCGGCGCACGGTGCTGGGCTACGTCTCGCAATTCCTGCGCGTGGTGCCGCGAGTGCCCACGCTTGACGTGGTGATGGAGCCGCTGCTGGCCACCGGCACCCCGGTCGAACAGGCGAAGGCGCGGGCCGAAGAGCTGCTGACCCGGCTGAATATTCCGCAGACACTGTGGGGTCTGTCGCCCACAACCTTCTCGGGCGGCGAGCAACAGCGTGTGAACATCGCGCGCGGCTTCGCCTATGCCTACCCCGCGATGCTGCTGGACGAACCGACCGCCAGCCTTGACGCCACCAACCGAGAGACGGTGCTGACGCTGATCGAGGAAGCCAAAGCGCGCGGCGCGGCCATCGTCGGGATCTTCCACGACGCAGAGGCGCGGGACCGGGTCTGCGACCGGCAGATCGACGTCTCGGCCTTCACCCCGGCGCGCGCCGCATGACCGGGCGGCTGATCGCAGTCGTCGGACCCTCGGGCGTCGGCAAGGACAGCGTCATGTCGGCGCTCGCCGCGCGGCGTCCGTCCATCGAACTGGTGCGCCGGGTCATCACCCGTGACCCCGGCCTCGGCGGCGAGGATTACGAACCGGTGACCGAGGATCGCTTTGCCGAACTGCTTGCCGCCGACGCGTTCTGCCTGCACTGGGCGGCGCATGGCTTGCTGTACGGCATCCCGGCCACCGTGCGGGATCGGTTGGCCGAGGGAACAGACCTGCTGGTCAACCTGTCGCGCTCGGTCCTGCCCGAGATGAAGCGCAGCTTCCCGACATCGGCCATCCTATCGCTGACGGCGACCCCGGATACGCTGGCCCGCCGCCTGCAGGGCCGTGGCCGCGAGACGCCGGAAAGCATCGCGAAACGGCTGGAACGCTCGGCCCTTGGCATCCCCGAGGGCGTACCGGTGATCGAGATCTCGAACGACGGTTCTTTGGCCGAAACGGTCGAGGACGCGCTGGACGCCCTTTATCCGGTGAAGGTGTAGCGGTGGATCAGTTCAAACATCCCATCCGGGCGCTCGCCCGCAAGCGCGATCTGGTCGATCACATAGGGCTTGGGCAACACGGGCAGCCGCGCTTCGACCTCGGCCAGCACAGGGGTCAAGGCATCGGGCGGCAGGCGGCCGCTGAGGGTCATGTGGAAGCGGAACTCGTCGAACACGTAGGGATAGCCCCAGCGCAGCAGCATCTCTTCCTGCCGTGCGCTCAGCCCCGCCTTGCGCCGACGCTCCAGTTCGGCCTCGGGAGCGGGCGCGCGGAAGCCGTCGAGTTCCAACACGCAGCGCCCGGCCAAAGTCGCCAAGGCGGCGGTGTCCCCTGCGGGCTTCAGCGCAAGAAAATGGCCCAGCGCACCCGGCACCAGCGCATCCAGCACGACGGTGGTCTGGTCGGCGACCATGGCCGTCACAGCGTCATGCAGTCCTTCGGGCGTGCATCCGTCGGCCAGCCGGAACGGCGGCTTCAACGTGCCATGGAAACCGTACTTGCGGGGCGTCGCCGTGACATCGGCGATCCCCTCCACATCCGGCTGCGGCACAGCTTCGCCGCGCCCCACGTCCCAACCAAGCCATTCCGCTCCGAACCGCTGAAGCGGGCCCTCGGGCGGCAGATAGTAGATCGCATATCGGGTGTAGTCTGACATGAATTCCCCTTTCCCGCCGTCCCGGATCGCAGAAACCGATGACAGTCCTGTGTCACAGGAAACCTGCCTCGCCAACGCCCGCATTGTCCTGTCCGACCGCGTGGCGCACGGGCGCCTCACCTTCCACGGCGACACCATCGTCTCGGTCGAGGAAACGCCCGACGTGCCGAAGGGCGCGCTGGATTGCGAGGGCGACTATCTTGTGCCCGGACTTGTTGAACTGCACACCGACAATCTCGAACGCCACATCCAGCCACGGCCCGGCGTCGACTGGCCGCTGGCGCCCGCGATCCTTGCCCATGACGGCGAGCTTGCGGCGACGGGCATCACCACCGTGTTCGACGCGCTGCGCGTGGGTTCGATCACCGAAGGCAAGGGGCGATACGACAAATACGCCCGCTCGACCGCGTCCGAGATCCTGCGCCTGCGCGACGCGGGGCTGACGAAGATCAGCCACTTCCTGCACCTGCGGGCCGAGATCTGCTCGGCCACGCTGGCGGAAGAGATGGAAGAATTCGGCCCCAGCGACCGGGTCGGCATCGTCAGCCTGATGGACCACACCCCGGGTCAGCGCCAGTTCCGCGACGTGTCGAAGCTGCGGCACTACTTAATGGGCAAGAAGCACATGACCGAGGCCGAGGTGGAGGAACACTTCGCCCACCTCAAGTCCCTGCGCGACGCCTATGGCGACCGGCACGAGGCGCTGGCGGTGCGCGAGGCGGCGCGCTATGGCGCGGTGCTGGCCAGCCACGACGACACCACGGCGGACCACGTCGCCACCTCGGCCGCGCACGGCATCCGGCTGGCCGAGTTTCCGACCACGGTCGAAGCTGCCCGCGCCTGCCGCGAGCAGGGCATTGCGATCATGATGGGCGCGCCGAACATCATCCGGGGCGGCTCGCACTCGGGGAACGTGTCCGCGCTGGAGCTTGCCGGGCTGGACCTGCTGGACGTGGTATCTTCGGACTATGTGCCTGCCGCGCTGATGCTTTCGGCGTTCCGGCTGGGCGCGTTCTGGGACGACCTGCCGCGCGCGATCAGAACGGTCAGCGCGGCCCCGGCGACAGCGTCGGGCCTGACCGACCGCGGCGCGCTTGAAGAAGGCAAGCGAGCCGACTTCGTTCGGGTGCGAAAGACCGACACCTTCCCGGTGATCCGTGGAAGCTGGTCGCGCGGTCAGCAGGTGGGCTAGCGGGAATTGCCAGACGAACCTGCGCACCACGATCCTGCGAAAGATCGTGGTGCGCGGTTCCTTGTCAGATCCGGAATAGCGGCTGCAACAGCCGGGGCACCAGGGCCCGGAACCGTAGCGGTGCATCCGTCGCCGCAAGGCAGATACAGTCCGGCCCCGGCTCTGCAATGGGCTTGTGTTCCAGATCGTCGTTCGCGACTTCAAGATCGCCAGCGCCGAAACGCCCCGTCTCGTCCGCGAAGGCGCCCTGAAGCACCAGCGTCAGTTCCAGCCCGCCGTGGGTATGGTCGGGCACCGCTTGCCCGCCGGGGATCGACAGCAGCCGCACCGAGCCGGTCGCGTCCGCCGACAGGATGCTTTGCTTCACCCCGCCGCCCAGTTTCGTCCAGCGCGGGCCACGGCCCTTCATCGCGGCGACAACCGGCGCCGGGAACGGTCCGTCGCGGCGGTAGACCGGTTCATCCGGCACGGCATCGTCCAGCCGGGCCATCAGGTCGGCCTTCATATCGCCGGACAGATTGATAAGCGGTTCGTCTTCCAGCAACGCTCCGCCCACCGCTTGGTGAGCCTCCAACGCGGCGCGGCATTCGTCGCACATCGACACATGCGCCGCGACCACAAGCGAAAACGCCTGCGGCAACGTGCCAGCGGCATAAGCCACCAGCAACCGTTCCGGTACGTGATGCACAATCTGCGTCATTCGTCTCGCAGTCCTTTCAGTTCGTGGCGCAGCCGTTCCAGCCCCAGCCGGATCCGCGACTTGATGGTGCCCAGCGGCAGCCCGGTGTCGTCGCGGATGTCCTGATGGGTCATCTCGCCGAAATAGGCCTTCTCGATCACCATGCGCTGCTCGGGGGTCAGGGCCCCCAGCGCGGCGCGCAGCTTCCCGGATTCCTGTTCGACGGCGACGACCCGGCTGGCGTCCGGTTCGGCCTCTGCTTCGTACCCTAGTTCCTCCGGCACAGGCCGGTTTTCCTTGCGGAGCACGTCGATCTGACGGTTCCGCGCGATCTGATAGATCCAGGACGAGACCTGCGCCCGCTCCGGATCGAATTGTGCGGCCTTTCGCCAGACGGTCAGCATGACCTCCTGGACGATTTCCTCGGCCTGTCCGTCGCCGCTGCCCGACCGAAGCACCACCGCCTTCAGGCGCGGTGCGAAATGGTCGAACAGCCGACCGAATGCCACCCGGTCGCGATTGTCGCGCACCGCCAGCATCCACATAGTCTGGTCCGAATACTCGGCCCGCTTACTAGTCACAGTCGTCCGGGCCCCTGCTTGCGCCGAAAGAACCCCTGAAAAGTCAGGCAGTTCGTATTCGGCAGGTTCCACGTTTCCGGTCAACATACCGCTGTTACGGCGCATATAAAGGTCTGGATCAAAATTTGATCCGTGAACCTTCGCGGCGCGTAATCGAGGAAACCACCCCAAGGGGAAATCCATGTCGCTCGACCTTGTCAACTCCACGCCGCCGGGCCGCGTCGCCGTCATCGGCGGCGGCATCTCCGGCCTTGCCGCGGCCTATCTACTGGCCCCCGGCCGCCCGGTGACCGTCTACGAAGCCGCGCCGCGCCTAGGCGGACACGCCCGCACCGTGACCGCCGGGCTGAACGGCGACCAGCCCGTCGACACCGGGTTTATCGTGTTCAACTACGCGACCTATCCGCACCTGACGCGCATGTTCCAGGACCTCGACGTGCCGGTTGTCAAAAGCGACATGAGCTTTGGCGCCACCATCGACGACGGCCGGATCGAGTATGCCCTGCGCAGCCTTCGCGCGATGCTGGCGCAACCGCGGAACGCCCTGCGCCCCGGCTTCGCGCGCATGGTGCGCGACATCTTCCGGTTCAACGCCCGCGCCGAAAGCCACGCAGGCAGCGGCACCATCGGCGAGCTTATGGACGAGTTGCGCCTCGGCGATTGGTTCCAGCGCTATTACCTGACGCCCCTGTGCGGCGCGATCTGGTCGACCCCGACCGACAAGATCCGCGAGTTTCCCGCACGCGCGCTGGTGCAGTTCTTCCGCAACCACGCGCTTTTGTCCGCAGGCGGCCAGCACCAGTGGTGGACGGTCGACGGTGGCAGCCGCGAATACGTCACCCGGCTGGAACGTCACCTGCGCGGTCACGGCGTCGGGATCCGGACCGGGACTCCGGTGCAGTCGGTCGAGCGCGACGCGGCCGGCGTGACGATCCACACCGCCGATGGCGCCGAGCGATACGACGATGTCATCCTTGCCTGCCATTCCGACGCCGCGCTGCGTCTGCTGGCGCAGCCGACCGAGGACGAACGCGCGGCACTTGGCGCGATCCGGTTTCAGGACAATCGCATGGTGCTGCACCGCGACATCCGCCAGATGCCGCGCCGCAGGCAGGCGTGGTCCAGCTGGGTCTACAAGGCCGACACCAGCCGCCCCGAGACGGCAATCGGCGTGACCTACTGGATGAACCGCCTGCAGAATATCCCGGAAAGCGATCCGCTGTTCGTCACGCTGAACCCCTCTACCCCGGTGGACGAGGCGCTGACCTACGATGAAACGACGTTCCGCCATCCGGTCTTCGACGAGGCCGCTCTCGCTGCGCAGCAACGGCTGCACGGGATGCAGGGCGCGCACCGGACGTGGTATGCTGGCGCATGGACACGGCACGGCTTCCACGAGGACGGTTTCGCCAGCGCGGTCCGCATCGCGCGCGCGATGCAGCCCGCCTCGCAGGCGCAGGCCGCGTGACGCTCGCCCCCGAACATATTCCAGGCGCCACCACTCACGCACGGCGCGGGTTGATCGGCAACACGTTCCGCTATGGTGTGGACTACGTGCTGATCGACCCTGAACACCGGGGCGGCCCATGGCTGTTCTCGCGCAATGCGCGGAACCTGTCGGCGGTCCGCGACCGCGACCACGGCGGCCCGCTGGATCATGGCCGGGGCGCGGACTGGGCGCGCGAGGCGCTGGCGGCGCATGGCTTCGCCGTCCCCGCAGGCGATCCGGACCGCAGGCTGCTTCTGCTCACGCAGCCCGCGTTCCTCGGCTATTCCTTCAACCCGGTCAGCTTCTGGCTGGCCTTCGAGAACGACACCCTGCGCGCGGTCATTGCCGAGGTCTCGACCCCGTTCCACGACCGCCACAGCTATCTCTGCCACAACGCCGGCTTCTCCCCGATCACCCGCTTCGACCGGATCACCGCGCCGAAGCACCTGCACGTCTCGCCGTTTCAGGATGTCGCCGGCAATTACGAGTTCGCCTTCGACATCCGTCCCGGCCGGATCGCGATCCGCATCACCCACCGCAACGGGGACGAAGGCCTGATCGCGACCCTGACCGGGCCGCGCCGTCCGCTGACTTCGCGCGGGATCGTTGCGGCCACCTTCCGGCGCCCTCTTGGCGCGATGCGGACCATCGCGCTGATTTACTGGCAGGCCCTTGTCTTGAAACTGAAAGGCGCGCGCTACCGTCCAAGACCGGAGCCACCCGCCAAGGAGATCACCTGAAATGCCGTTTCTAAGCGACCGCGTCCGGCGCGAATTCCTCGACAGCTGTGCGCGTATCACCGGCGGCACCCTGCGCCTGAAAACGCCCGAGGGCGAGTGGCTGACCTTCGGGTCGGGTGAACCCGAAGCGGTGATGGAGATCCACGACTGGTCCGCCGTGACCGCCGCCGCCGCGCGCGGCGACGTCGGGCTGGGCGAGGCCTATGTCGAGGGGCTGTGGGACACGCCCTCTATCGCAACGCTGATCGGCCTGGCGCTGGAGAATTACGACGAGTTCGGCAGCTTCACCGAGGCGGGCTTCTGGCAGACGCTGAAATTCCGCATCGCCGACCGCATTCTGCGGCGTAACTCGCAGACCGGCGCCTCGCGCAATATTCGCGCGCATTACGATGTGGGCAACGAATTCTACCAGCTGTGGCTCGACCCCGGCATGACCTACTCGTCAGCGCTCTACACCGCCGACGACGGTGACCTGTCGCGCGCGCAGGACCGCAAGTACGACCGCATTCTCGACCGCCTGCCCGATGGCGAGCGCATCCTCGAGATCGGCTGCGGCTGGGGCGGCTTCGCCGAGCGCGCCGCCGATCAGGGGCGGCACGTGACCGGCCTGACCATCTCGCACGCGCAGAAAGGCTATGCCGACGCGCGGCTCGACGGGCGGGCGGACATCCGGCTGCAGGACTACCGCAAGAGCGACGGCAAATACGACCACATCGTATCGATCGAGATGATCGAGGCGGTGGGCGAAGCCTATTGGCCCACCTATTTCGGAACGCTGAAGAACCGCCTGTCCGACGGCGGCCGCGCGGTGGTGCAGGCGATCACCGTGCCGGATCAGCGCTTCGACCTGTACCGGCGGACATCGGACTTCATCCGGCAATACACCTTCCCGGGCGGCATGCTGCTGTCGAACGAACGGATCGCCGAACAGGCCCGCCGCGCCGGGCTGGCGGTGAAGGACGTGTTCTCGTTCGGGCAGGACTATGCCCGCACCTGCGCCGAATGGCAGGACCGGTTGGACGCCCAGTCCTCGCGCATCCTCGCGCTTGGCTTCGACGAGAAGTTCCTGCGTTCGTGGCGCTACTACCTCGGCATCTGCTCGGCCTCCTTCGCTGCGCAGAATACCGATGTCGTGCAGGTCGAACTCGTCCATGCCTGAAACCGAACTGTTCAGGGGAAAGACGTGGTGGATCGTCGGCGCGTCCGAGGGTCTTGGCCGCGCCGTGGCCGAGGCGCTGGACGCCGAGGGTGCAAAGCTGATCCTGTCCGCCCGCAGCGAGGAGCGGCTGACCGAACTCGCCGCCACCCTCACCGATGCCCGCGCGCTGCCGCTTGACGTCACCGACCCGGACGCGGTGCAGGCGGCGGCGGTGACTGCGGGCGACTTCGACGGGATCATCTACGGCGCGGGGTTCTACGAACCGGTGAAGGCCACCGACTGGAACCCCGGCGCAGTGCGCATGATGTCAGAGGTCAACTTCACCGGCTGCCTGAACGTGCTTGGCGCCGCCGTTCCGGCGCTTCTCCGGCGCGGCAAGGGCCGCATCGTGCTGATCGGCTCGCTGTCCGGCTTCGCCGGCCTTCCCGGCGCGGTGGGCTACGGCGCATCGAAAGCGGCGGTGATGCATGTGGCCGAGAACCTGCGCGCCGATCTGAAGGGCACCGGCGTAACGGTCCAGCGGGTCAACCCCGGCTTCATCCGCACCCGCCTGACCGACAAGAACGACTTCCGGATGCCGCAGATCATGGAACCCGAGGACGCCGCGCAGAAGGTGCTGAAAGGCATCCGCTCCGGCCGCTTCTCTCACAGCTTCCCGAAGCCCTTCGCTTGGCTCTTCACCGTCGGACGCCACCTGCCCCTGTTCTGGTTCCAGAAAATCTTCACCTGACCGACGCCGGCTTCTTCTCTTTACCAATACCTCGGGGGAGTCGCGCAGCGACGGGGGCAGAGCCCCCTCCGTCCGCCCGCCAAGACTACCGCCTGTAGGGGTTCTTGGCGCCCCGGTCTTCCGACAGAGACTGCTGCGACCGCTCCACCAGCAACTCGATCGCATCCGCCAGATGCACTTCCTGGATATGGTCGTCGCCCCGCGCCACCCGGATGCGGTGCGCCTCGATCATCACGTCGGCGTGGCGGTGGCCCTCGGGGGGCTCGAAGCGATAGCAGGCCAGTTCGATCAGCAGCCCAAGCGGGTCCTTGAAATAGATGGAGTCCATGAAGCCCCGGTCCTTCGGTCCCGAGTGGCCGATTCCCCGCGCCTCAAGCCGTTCGACGGCCTGGCTGAAGCTCGCCTTGCTGACGTTGAAGGCGATGTGGTGAACACAGCCGGTGTCGGTGGGTGTGCGTTGCGGATCGACGGGCCGGTCTTCCTTGGTGAAGATCGTGATCAGCCGCCCGTCGCCGGGATCGAAATACAGGTGCCCCTGCTCGGGATCGTCAAGGTTCGGCTGGTCGAAGATGAACGGCATGCCCAGCACGCCCTCCCAGAAGTCGATCGACGTCTGCCGGTCCGCCCCCATCAGGGTGATGTGATGGACCCCCTGCGTCTGGATCTTCCGGATGTCATCGGCCATGGCGCCCTCCCCTTCGGTTTCGCATCAAAGCTTAGCCCGTCGGGAAGGGTTTGCCACCTAGCGGATCATCGTGTCCGGCAGGAACAGCGAGATCTGCGGGAAGGCAAGCAGGATCGCCACCGCCACCAGCATCGCCAGCCAGAACGGCAGCACGCCGCGGAAGATCCGGCCCAGCGAGACGTTCTGCGCCACCGATTTCACGATGAACACGTTGATCCCCACCGGGGGCGAGATCAGGCCCATCTCCAGCGTCAGAACCACCAGAACGCCGAACCAGATCGGATCGACGCCCAGTTGCGTGACCACCGGGAAGAAGATCGGCAGCGTCAGGACCAGCATCGCGAAGCCCTCGAGGAAACAGCCAAGCACAAGGTAGATCAGCAGGATGATGATCAGCACGCCGGTGACCGGCAGGTTCAGCCCGGTCAGCATGTCTCCCACCGCCTGCGGGATATGGGACAGGGCAAGGAACGGGTTGATCATGTGCGCCGCGATCAGGATCAGCATGACCGTGGCCGTGGTGACGATGGAATCGCGGCTGGCTTTCCACAGTGACGCCAGTGACAGCGACCGCATGGCGAAACCGATCAGGATGACCGCGCCCGCGCCCACGGCAGCCGCCTCGGTGGGCGAGAACAGGCCGCCGTAGATGCCGCCGATGGTCAGCACGATGACGGCGAGGATCGGAACCGCGCCGGCCATCGCCTTCGTCTTTTCCGCCATCGTGGTGCGCGGGCCCGAAGGCCCCATCTCGGGGCGCAGCCAGCAGATGATGGTGATGGCCAGCAGGAACAGCGACAGCAGCAGGATGCCGGGCAGGACGCCGGCAAGAAACAGGCGGCCGATGCTTTGCTCGGTCAGGATCGCGTAGATCACGAAGCCGGTCGACGGCGGGATCAGGATGCCCAGCGTGCCGCCCGCGGCGACGACGCCGGTGGACAGGCGGGTGTCGTAGTTGAAGCGGTCCATCTCGGCCAGCGACACGCGGCCCATGGTCAGCGCCGCGGCGACCGACGAGCCCGACAGCGCGGCAAACCCGCCGCAGCCGATCACGGTGGCCGAGGCAAGGCCGCCGCGAAGCTGGCCGATCACCGCGTAGGCCGCGTCGTACAGCCGGCGGCTCATGCCGGTGACAGAGGCGACGTTGCCCATGAGGATGAATAGCGGGATCACCACCAGCTCGGCGGATGAGCCCAGCGTGAAGGCTTCCGAGGCCAGCAGCGAGGTCGCGGCATTCATGCCGTTCAGCACGGCGATGCCGATGAACCCGACGACGAACATGGCGAAGGCCACGGGAATGCGCAGGGCCAGCAGCACGAACAGGGCGATGATGCCCACAAGGCCGGTCGCGGCGGGGGTCATGCTTCGGGGGTTCCTTCCTTGCGCACGTCCCGACCGGTGAAGGTCAGTTCCACCGCGCGCAGCAGCATGCCCAGCGCGGTGATGACGGCGAAGGCCGACAGGGCGTACTGGAACCACGCCTTCGGCAGCTTGATGAGATTGGTCGAGAGGTTCAGCATCACCGACAGCTTGGCGCTTTCAAGCACGGCCCAGGCGAGCCCGGCGAAGATCACCGCGCCGATCAGCGCCGCCGCCACGTCGAAGACGCGGTTCAGCCAGTTCGGAAAGCGGTGTTCCAGAAGGTCGACAGAGATATGCCCGCCGTTGCGGTCGCACAGCGCCATCGCGCCGAACACAAGGATGACCATCGCCATCGTGGTGACGTCCTGCGAGCCGTATAGCGGCGCCCCGAAGGCGCGGCCGATGACATCGATCAGGATAACGACAAGCTCGGCCAGAAGGCCGAGCGTGCCGAGGATGGCGGACAGGCCGATCAGCCCGTCCGCCAGTTTTCGTATCGCGTGCATTCAGCCGTTACTCGCCCCGCAGCGCCGCAAGCGCGGCGGCACCGTCGACGCCTTCGACATAGCTGTCGACGACACCAGCGACGGCATCCGAGAAGGCCTGCTTCGCATCGTCGGACAGGTCCAGCACCTCGATCGAGTCGTCGGCGCGGGCGGCTTCAAGCGCGGCATCCGCGGCGGCGTACCACGCGTCCTCGGCGCTCTTCGACAGGCCCATGCCGATGGCCTCGTCCAGCGCGGCCTTTTCGGCGTCGCCAAGGCCGTTGTACACGCCCTCGTTCATCACCGTGTAGAACGTCAGGCGGCCCAGCGGTGCGCCGACGGTCAGCGCCTTGGCGACCTCGTTCAGTTTGAAGTCCGACAGGGTCGAGGCGCCGGTGATGACCCCGTCGATCAGGCCGGTCTGCATCGCGTTGTAGACCTCGTTGATCGGCATCTGCACCGGGGTCGCCCCCAGCGCCGAGGCGACGTCGGCGGCGGTCGCGCCGGCCACGCGCACCTTCAGACCGGCAAGGTCGGCGGGCGAGTTGATCAGCTTGTCACGCATGATGAAGATGTTCGGCTCGGACGTCCAAAGCGCCAGCGCCTTGGTGGCCGGGAACTCTCCCGAAAGTTCGCTGTCGAAAGCGGCCCACAGGGCTTCGTAGCCCGGCATCTCTTCGGGGATCGCGCCCGGCAGTTCGGCGATCATCGTCTTCTCGAACTGCGACGAGGTATAGCCCGGCAGTCCCCACGCCATGTCTGCGGCGCCCTGCACCACACGGACATACTGTTCCAGCGGACCCGCGCCCAGTTCGCCGCCGTGATAGCCGCGCACCGTCAGCGCGCCGTCGGTGGCTGCCGAGACATCGGCATTCAGCTTCTCGATGACGCTTGCGTTGATCGTGTGGAACGGCGGCGTGAAGTTGGCGAACTTCAGCTCTTGCGCCGAGGCCGTCCCGGCAAGCCCGACCGCAAGTGCGGCAGCGGCGATCAGTTTGTCGAATTTCATGTCGTTTCCTCCCCTGGTGTCACCAGTGATGTTGACGGGGGCGAACCTAACCTCTGGCCGCCCCCGCGAAAATAGAATTCTTCGTTATTCCGCGGCCTTGGTCCGCCAGCTGTCGGTCGCGTAGCCCTCGCGCGCCTCGCGCGAATAGGGCGTCGGCGACACGCGCACGCGGATCTCGGCCTGCTTGTGCGGCTCGGTCGAGGTCTTGCCGGTGTCGTCCGGCTCGCCCCACTTCATCGTCAGCACGTCGCCTTCCTGAACGCTGTCATCGACCACGCCCAGGGACAGCATGCAGCGTTCGTTGAAGGAATAGCCGTTGAACATGCTCATCCCGACCATCTTGTCGCCCTGCATCACCATGTCGGCGCTGGAGCTGGCGTAGTTCGGCTGCGGGAAGTCGATCCACTTGAACGGCGTGCCGTCCTCGAAGCCGCTGGCGATGACCTTCAGCACGTCCTCCTTGTTCCACTCGAAGGTGACCTTCTTGCGGTTCGGGCCTTCCTTCATCTTGGTCAGGGCGTCCTTGCCGATGAAGTCGTCCTTCTTCCAACCGATGTAGAACCCATAACCCAGTTCGAACGGGTTCACGTAATAGTCGGCGATGTTGTCGCTGACATAGCTGCCCCCAATCGAGCCCACCGCCTCGTAGGCGTCTGCGCCAAGGTAGTCGCGGTATTCCTGCATCATGCCGTCGCCGGTGTAGATGCCCGGCAGCGGGCTGGGGATCCAGCCGGATTCCAGCGTGTTGGTGGAATAGGCGCGGCTGCCGCAGCGGACGAGGTTCACGCCGGCCTTTTCGGCGGATTCAAGGATCACCGACTGGACATAGGCCTTGTCCTTGTACGGCCCCCAGACCTCCAGCCCCGGCGCGCCGGACATGCCGTGACGCAACGCCTGCACGTCTTTCGAGCCGATCTTGATCCAGTCCACGTGAAAGAACTTGATGTCCGGAACCGGCCCGCCGTTCATCACCTCGAAGATCTTCGGCGCGTCGGGGCCCTGGATCTGGAAGCGGTAGTGGGTGCGCAGAACGCGCTCGCCGTCCGGGCGACTGTCAGAGCGCGGGTCGTGGATCAGACGGACCTTCCAGCTGCCGATGGCAGCTTGAAACTTGGTCCAGTTCGCGGTGGGCGCGCGACCGACGAGGATGAACTTGTCCTGCCGCTCGCGGAAAATGATCATGTCGCCGATCACGTGACCCGCCGGGGTGACCGGAACGAAGTGCTTGGCGCGGTTCAGATCGAAATTGCCGAACCCGTTGATCCCCACATGGGCAAGAAACGCCTCGGCGTCCGGACCCTCGACGATCAGTTCGTCCATGTGGTGCGTCTGGTCGAACAGCACGGCGGTTTCGCGCCATGCGCGCTGTTCATCGCGCCAGTTGGTGAACTCGGGGGCGACGACCGGGTAGACATACATCCCGATCTTCGAATTCCGAAGCAAGTCGACCGGGTTGCCGGCCTTGGCAATCGCGTCACTGAGACTGGGCATTCTGAGATCCTCCCTTAGGGTCAATTTTCGGAAACGAGCGCAAGCCCGGGCACGCGCTCGGCGATGTCCGGACCGGCCCGCATGGCGTATTCGAGGTTGATCCGCGCAAGGCGGGCGTGTTCGCGGGCCAGCGCCTCGGCGCGCGAGCCTTCGCGGGCGATGATTGCGTCGAACAGGGCGCGGTGCTGGCGCTGCGCGCGCGGCAGCGAGGCGCGGAAGTCGTGGACGACCTCCTGCCCCTGCAGGAACGCGCTGGGCGACGCGAGCGGCAGGCGTGTGGCGCGTTCCACCTCGCGCTGCACGACGCGACTGCCCGACAGCGCCGCGATCAGGTCGTGAAAGCGGGCGTTGAGCGGGACGTAGGCCTCGAAATCAATCGCGTCCGCCGAAGCGGTGGCGCGGTCCAGCGCGTCCAGCACGACGCGGCACTCCTGCGCAAGCACCGGGTCCGCGCCGCGTTCGGCGGCAAGGCGGGCGGCGGTGCCTTCGACGACGCCGCGCATTTCGATGGCGTCGATGATGTCGTCCATGGTGAAGCTTGCAACACGGCAGCGCCCGGTCTCGGCGCGTTCCAGCAGGCCTTCCTCGACCAGCCGGTCCATCGCCTGCCGCAGCGGCGTCCGCGAGATTCCCAAACGTTCGGCAAGCGCCGTTTCGGCCAGCCGGGCGTTTGCCTCGACTCCGCCGTTCAGGATGAGCGCGCGCAACTCCTGCAGCGCCTTCTCATATTGAGAGACCCTCTCCTCCGTCGGCATGGCTCCTCCCTTTGCCGTTGCCAGGACGGTATTCTGTATACATTTTTCTGTCAAAGAATAACGAAGCGCCAACATGGGGCGGCCAATCACCGCTTGTGTATACAGAACTGATCTGCCCCGCCGGGGCACGGCCGCTTTTTCGCCCCGTATGACTTCGGGTGCAGTTAAGCCAAATTTAACCGAGATTGGTGATTTTCCGGGGCGTTGGGACGCTTAGCGTCAACAGCTGGAGAGACAACCGTGTTGGTAGAATTCAGGCTCTTTCGATGCCGCGAGTGCGGTCATCGGATGCGATTGGGCGGGCACTTGTGCGGCCGGTGCCATGCCCGGAAGGACGTATTGCAATCCCGCGGCGTGATTCTGGCCTCGGGGTCGGCGTTGCTTATCGTCGGCGCGGTCCTTGTCGCGACGCTGTCCACGCCCATCGGGCAAAGCCAACGGCATGCCGGGCAGATCTCCGCTGGCTTTTGACACTAGCGCACCGAAGCGGCTAATAGTTGCAAGTTTCGCAATTCCGAGCCTGCCATGAACCTCAAGGGCCTGCGCCTGTTCCGCTATGTCGTCGCCACCGGGTCGCTGTCAGAGGCCGCCGACCGGCTGAACCTGTCGCCCTCTGCCGCCAGCCGCCTGCTGACACAGCTTGAACGGCAACTGTCGCTGACGCTGTTCTCGCGCTCGCGCCGGAACCTCGAACTGACGGACGAGGGTGCGCTGTTCTATCAGCAGATCTCGAACACGCTGGACGGGATCGACGAAATTCCCGTCATCGCCCGCGACATTCGCACCCGCACCCGCAACTGGCTGTCCGTCGTTACCGCCGCGCCGCTGGCGAATGGGCTTGTCGTCCCCACCATTGCACGGCTGCGGCGCGAGGGGGTGGACCTGCAATGCACGGTTCACGTCGAAAGCCGGTTCGAGATCGAAAGCAAAGTTGCCGCGCGGGGCTACAACATGGGCCTCATCTCGCTGCCGGTCGAGAACGAGATCATTCCGATCGACATCATGCCGGTTCTGCGGTCGCGGCTGTGCGTACTGATGCCCAAGGGACATGCGCTTGAGCGCGCGACCGAAGTCGGGGTCGAGGATCTGGCCGCCAGCCCGCTGGTGTCGCTTGCGGCGGGTCAGCGGTGGCGCGACCGGCTGGAAGACGTGATGGGCACCGCCGGCCTGCGGCCCGAGATCGCGTTCGAAACCGGATCGACCATCGTGACGGTCGAGATGGTGCGGCAGGGTCTTGGACTGACGCTGATCGACCCGATGGTGATGACCCCGGCGACGATGCAGGGCATGGCGCTGCGGCCGCTGGCGGGGGACCACTGGATCACCTACGCCAGCGTCCACGCAAAGGGGCCACGCGCTGAACTGTCCGAGGTCTTTCTTGACGGCATCATGGCCCATGTCGAGGACCGGCGCGCGACCGAACCCGGCCTCGCCGACAGCGTCTATCTGATCTAAACCGCCATCTCCTTGGCGCGGGCGCGCGCAAGGGCCGCCGCATCCCGGGCGATGCGCGCGCTGTCGCCGCAATATCCGGCGGGGTCCAGCCCATCGCGGATCTCTGCCTCGGTCATATGTTGGCGCACCGCGTCGTCCGTCAGCAGAGCGTCCAGCACCGACAGCCCCTCGGCGCGGTGGTCCAATGCGTGATGGATCAGGTCGTGCGCCTCGGCACGCCCGGTTCGCGGCGCGAGCATCATCATCAGCCGCTCGGTGGCGATGGCGCCGCCGCTGGCGTGCAGGTTCCGTTCCATCCGCGAAGTGTCCACCGCGATCCGGCGCAGCAGGGCATCGAAGCTCCCCGCCAGTCTCCACGCCAGAGGCACGGCGCGGTCCAGCACGATGTTCACCAACTGGTTGCGCACCGCGTCCCCTTCGTGGCTGGACGCGCCGGTTTCCAGCGCCGATCCGGCCAGCCCGCGCAGTTCCGCTGCCTCGGCCAGCACGCGCACGACGTACTTGGGGTTGACCTTGTGCGGCATGGTCGACGACCCGACGGTTCCGGCGTCCAGCGTCTCGGACACTTCGGCAATCTCCTCGGTCATCAGAAGGTAAAGCTCGGACGCGATCCGCTCGATGGTCATCGCCAGCAATGACAGTTGCAGCACGTAATCGGCGAACAGGTCATTGATCGCGCGCCCCGGCACCAACAATTCGCCCAGCCCGAACCGCGCGGCAAGCCGTGCGTTCAGCTCCTGCCCGCCGGCACCATAGGCGTGCATCGCGCCCACCGCGCCGCCGAAGGGCAGCACGAACAGGCGACGGCCACCGTGGTCAAGCCGGTCGACGGCGCGTGTCATCTCTTCGATCCAGCCCGCCACCTTGAAGCCATAGGTGATCGGCAGGGCATGCTGGCGGTTGGTACGCCCAGCCATCAACGTCTCGGCATGCGCCGCCGCCGTATCGGCCAGTTGCTCCAGCACCGCCCGCAGCGCCTTGCGGATTGCCCGGTCCGCCTCGCGCACCAGCAGGATGCGCCCGGTCTGGATGACGTTTTGCGTCGTCGCGCCCCAATGGACCCAAGCCCCGGCGTCACCGGCGGCGCGGCCAAGAAGCCGGGTCAGCGACAGGATCGGCGCGTGGGTGACGCGGATGTCGGCCTGCAGCGCCTCGATCCCGATGGTGTCGAGACGCGCGGCGGCGCGGATGCCCTCGGCGGCCCAGTCGGGGATCATGCCCATGTCAGCCTGCACCTCGGCCAAGGCCGCTTCGACGTCCAGCCACGACTGCCAAAGCGTTTCCCGCGCGAACAGGGTGTCCGGCGTCAGGTTCGGGGTTCCAAGCTTCATCGGGCATCCTCGGTGACCGGCGCCCCGTCTCCGAAGCGCGGCGCGGCGGCCAGCAGGCGCGCGGTGTAGTCGTTGGTGGGGTTCGACAGGACGTCCGCCGCGGTGCCTTCCTCGACGATCCGGCCCTGGTACATGACCGCGACCCGGTCGGCGGTTTCGTGAACCACCGCCATGTCATGCGTGATCAGCAAGGTCGTCAGACCCATCTCGCGGCGCAGGTCTTCCAGCAGCTTCAGGATCTGCGCCTGCACCGACACGTCCAGCGCCGAGGTCGGCTCGTCGCAGATCAACGCCTCGGGCCGGGTGACCAATGCGCGGGCGATGGCGACGCGCTGGCGTTGGCCGCCGGACAGTTGCGAGGGATAGGCATGCAGCAGGCGTGCGGGCAGGCGCACGTGCTCCATCGCCTCCTTCACCGCGGCAAGGCGCGATGCGCTGTCGCCCTCGCGCCGAAGCACCAGCGGCCGCGCGATGATCTCGGACAGACGGCGACGCGGGTTGAGCGAGGTGTAGGGATCCTGAAACACCGGTTGCACGAACCGCGCCCGTTCCGTCGCGGGCAGCTCTGCCAGCGGGCGGCCCAGCATGGACACCTCGCCCGAGCTCGGCTGGTCCAGCCCGAGAAGGATGCGCGCCAGCGTCGACTTGCCTGACCCGCTTTCGCCGATCAGCGCCAGCGTCTCGCCGCGCTTCACCGACAGGCTGACGCCGTCCAGCGCCCGGATCTCGCGCCGGGGCCCGAACAGGCCCTTGCGCGACGTGAACAGGCGGGTGATGTCGCGGGCGGCGATCACCTCGTCGTCCGTCTTACGCACCGGGGCGACATGTGCCGGTTCGCCGTCCAGCCGCGGGATCGAGTCCAGCAGCATTCGCGTATAGTCGTGCTGCGGCGCGAACATGACCTGTTTCGCGGGCCCCTGCTCGACCAGTTCGCCGGCGTACATCACGGCGACCTTGTCGGTCCGCTCGGCCACGACGGCCAGATCGTGCGAGATCAGGATCAGACCCATCTGCCGTTCGCGCCGCAGGTCGTCCAGCAGGTCGAGGATCTGCGCCTGAACCGTCACGTCCAGCGCCGTCGTCGGCTCGTCCGCGATCAGCAGGTCCGGGTCCAGCATCAGCGTCATCGCGATCATCACGCGCTGGCGCTGGCCGCCGGACATCTGGTGCGGGAACTGGCCCATCCGGCCCTCGGGGTCCGGGATGCCGACACGGTCCAGCAGATCGACCGCCTTCTTTCGTGCCGCCGACGCGGACAACAGGCCGCGCGCAATGGCCGCTTCGGTCATCTGGCGACCGATCGTGTAGACGGGGTTCAGCGAGGTCATCGGTTCCTGGAAGATCATGCCGATGCGTGGCCCGGCGATGGTCGCCGCGAAGGTCCGGTCGTCGAGATCCGGAAGGTCCTGACCGTCGAAGGCCAGCCGCGCCGCCTTCAGCCGGGCGCTGCGTGGCAGAAGCCGCATCAGCGCCAGCGCGGTCATCGACTTGCCAGAGCCGCTTTCGCCAACGATCCCCAGCGCCTCGCCCCGGTCCAGCGTCAGCGAGACGTCCTTGACCGCGTGCAGCATGCCGCCGGGCAGCGCCAGCGAGATATCGAGGTTTCGTATGTCCAGAACTCGGGTCATTCGTTGCGGCCCTCCGGCGAGGTGATGTCGCGCAGGCCGTCGCCCATCAGGTTTGCGCCGATGACCAGCAGGAACAGGCAGATGCCCGGCAGGATGACCAGCCACGGACGATAGAACATCGCCTGTTTGCCCTCGGCGATCATCAGACCCCACGACGGCGTGGGCGGCTGTATGCCTACGCCGAGGAAGCTCAGCGAGCTTTCGGCGAGGATCGCGATGCCCAGCTCGAAGGTGAAGATGACGATGATCGCGCTTAGCAGGTTGGGCATGATCTCGTGCCAGATGATCTGGCGCGGGCTGGCGCCCGACGCGGCGGCGGCGGCGACGAAATCCTGACTGCGGATGCGTTGCGTCGCGGCGCGGGTGACGACCAGGTAATAGGTCCAGTGCAACACGCCGACGATGCCGATCACGACCCAGATCGACGGCCCGATGATGAACACCAGCGCCATCGCCAGCAGCAGCCCCGGCAGCGCCAGTTGCGCGGTCAGAAGGAAGCTGATGGCATGGTCCGCCCAGCCGCCGAAATACCCGGCGATGACCCCCAGAGTCACGCCGATCAACAGACCGACGGTGGCCGCGCCAAGGCCGATGGTGATGGACACGCGGGTTCCGTAGATCAGCCGGCTAAGATAGTCGCGGCCGTTCTGGTCGGTGCCCAGCAAGTAGTCCCAGTTGCCGCCCTCGACCCAGACCGGGGGCAGCATGCGGGCCGACAGCGACTGTGCGAAGGGATCGTGCGGCGCGATCAGTGGCGCTAAGATCGCGATCACGACGATTATCAGGATCAGCCCTGCGCCAATCAGAAAACCGGTGTGGCCGAACAGCCGCTGGCGGAAGATCTGGCCCGGAGTCAGCGCGGTCTCTGCACCGTCTTCAGCGGGCGTCACGGGAATGGAAAAGTCTGTACTGGTCATCCGATCCGGATCCTCGGGTCCAGCGCCGCATTCAGGATGTCGGCGAGAAGGTTCATGGCGACGAAGACGATGGCGAAGACGAAGATCAGCATCTGCACGGTCGGAATGTCCGCGCCGAGGATCGATTCAAGCGCCAGCCGTCCCAGCCCGTTGATGGCGAAGATCGACTCGGTGATGACCGAGCCGCCGAATTTCTGGCCCAGTTGCACCGCGAGGACCGAAATCACCGGCAGCAGCGCGTTGCGCATCGCGTGGCGGCGCAGAAGCTGCCAGCCGCGGAAGCCCTTGGACCGGGCGGTGCGGACATAGTCTGCGCCCATCACCTCGATCAGGCCGGTCCGGGTCAGGCGCATCACCGCCGGGACCGAGGACGCGCCCAGCACGAAAGCCGGAAGGACGAAGTGCATCCACGTGTCGTCACCCGAAACCGGGAAGATCGGAACCATCACCGCGAACAGGATGATCATAATCAGGCCCAACCAGAAGTTTGGCACCGCCTGCGCCGACACGGCGACGCCCAGCGCGAAACGGTCGATCCAGCTGTTGGGGTTCAGCGCGGCCAGCGCGCCCAGCGGGATGGCGATCAGGATGGTGAGGGCCAGCGCCGACAGCGCCAGCGTGATCGTTTCGTCCGCGCGGTCGGCCACCAGTTCGGCGACCGGCTTGTGCCAGTAATAGCTTTCGCCGAAGTCGCCCTGCAGCACGCCGCCGAGCCAGTCGAAGTAGCGGACGGACAGTGGCCGGTCGAGCCCATAGCGGGCGCGGATCGCTTCGACCACGTCGGGGGTCGCGTCCTCTCCGGCGATGGCCTGAGCGGGGTCGGCCGCAACGTTCAGCAGCAGGAACGCGGCCAGCGAGACGGTGAAAGCGACAAGAAGCGCGAGAAGGCCGCGCAGGGCGATGTAACGCAACATGAGACAAGGGTCCTTTCAGGCGCAGGGGCCGACACTATCGGCCCCTGCGTGGGACGTGTCACTTCCAGCTGGAATTCTGCAGACGGGGCAGCCCGTCCGGATCCAGCGGGAAGTCGAGGTCGGGCGAAACGAGGTAGTTCGCCGAGTACGAGAACAGCGGGGCCCAGAGGGCCTCGTCCGCGATCTTGCCAATGGCGTCGGAATAGATCGACTTGCGCTCTTCCTGATCGCTGGTCTGCTCTGCCGACAGCACAAGGTCGGCCAGATCCGTGTCGCCCGACATGTCGCGATCGGATTCGCCCGAGAAATGGATCCGCGCGATGGCGGCGGTGTCGGCGGTGCCGCCCGAGCCCCACGTGCCGAAGTAGGCCGGGATCTCGCGCGCGGCGCGGGCCTGGTTCAGGCTTTCAAGCTTCACGTAGCGCAGGGTGACGTCGATGCCGACTTTCGTCAGGTCAGACGCGATAGCCTCTGCCGCGGCCTTGTCGCGGTAGGCCCACAGTTCCAGCGGGAAGCCATCGGGATAGCCGGCTTCGGCCAGCAGCGCCTTCGCCTTCTCGGGATCGTAGGGATAGGCCACCGCGTCCTGATCGCAACCGAACTGCGCCGGGTGGCACGCGGTGTGGATCGCCTCGGCCGACCCGCCGATCAGGAACTCGGCCATCTCTTCGGTGTTCAGCGCGTGGTTGATGGCGCGGCGCACCAGCACGTTGGTCAGCGGGCCATCCGGATCGGTGTAGCCGCCCGCGTCCAGAACAAGGAAGCCGACCCGCAGGTCCGGACCGCTGAGATGCGACGCCATCGGCGTTGCGCCAAGGCTTTCCGCCAGATCGAGCGGCACCTTGAACATCCAGTCGATGCCGCCGGACATCAGCTCTGCCTGCTGGGTGCCGACATCGGGAATGTTGCGCACCACGATATTGCCGATGGCCGGCGCCTCGCCGAAGTAGTCGTCGAACCGCTCCAGCACCAGCTCGGTGCCCGGCTCGAAGCTGACGACGCGATAGGGACCGGTGCCGATCAGATCGCTGGACATCGCGTCACGGTCGATTTCGCCGCCTTCGTTATAGGTGCCGTCCTTGCGGATCATGATCCGGTTGGCCATGTCGCGGATCACCAGCGGATAAACCGACTTCAGGTGGAACCGCACCGTGTTCGGACCCGTGACCTCGGCGTTGTCCAGCCAGCGCTCGACGACGCCCGTGGCGTTCGACTCGCTCTCGGGATTGGCGATCCAGTTGTAGGTATAGGCGACGTCCTCGGGGGTCAGCGCGCTGCCGTCGTGGAATTTGACGTCGTCCCGCAGCGTGACATCCAGCGTCGTGTCGTCGATCCACTCGTACCCGGTCGCAATCGAGGGGTTCACCTCCTGCGTCTCGGGATCGATGTTGAACAGCGTCGCATCGGTCAGTTGCGCAAGGATGATGTACTCGCGCTTGGTGGTGTAGTTGTAATCGAGGTTCAGGATCTCTTCGGCCATCGCGGCCCGAAGCGTGTCGTCTTCGGGGCTGGCGTGGGCCGGGGCGAAGGACGTGGCGAGCGCAAGGGCACTCGCGGCGCAGACACTGCGCCAACGTGACATTCTCATGGTTTCCTCCCTTTCGGTACCGCCGACACTAGCGCCGCCAGCTAGATGCTAAAATTGCAAAGATACGACCTTCACTTGCAAATATTGCATCCTTTGCGCGGAACACACCGATCCTCCGCGCGCCACCGCGGCGAACGCAAATGTCACCGCGCGACGCCGAAGCGTCGTCGCCGTATCTGATACTGATGACTGAAGGGGTGGTGGTAGCGGAGGAGGCTAACCAACTCGCGTTCCTATCGTTTGATAGGGTTCCATTCACGCCTTTGTTATCAGCGCCTTGCCTTCACCTCTTTTCACGCCGTGTCACACAGCCCCCTAGAGATACCATGATATTCATGGTAGGTTTCATGGTAGTCGCACATGAGGGCCACCATGCCGAAGGGCAAGCTGACCGTATCGAAGATCAACAGCCTGTCCTCTCCAGGACGATATGCAGATGGGAACTGCTTGTTCCTGGTCGTGGCCCCGTCTGGCGCGAAGCAATGGGTGGCCCGCCTTACCATTCACGGGAAGCAGACGGACCTCGGGCTGGGCGGCTGTTCCTATACCCGCCTCGATGAGGCGCGCGAGGAGTGCGCCAAGCTTCGGAAGGTCGCGCGCAATGGCGGAGACCCCCGGTTAGAGCGCCGCAAACAGGTCCTGACGTTCGAGCAGGCCGCCCGGCGAGTTCACGAAGGACTCTTGCCAACGTGGCGGAGTGCCGGTCACGGCCAGAGATGGCTGGCGTCGCTGGAACAATACGCATTCCCGCTCATAGGCGAACGGCCAATGGATACCATCGGATCTTCGGACGTGCTGTCTGTTCTATCGCCGATATGGACCGAGAAGAATGACACCGCCAAGCGCATCAAACAGCGGATCTCGTCAGTGTTCGACTGGGCCAAAGGTGCCGGGCACTACGCCGCCGAGAATCCCGTGAACGGGCTGACGAAGGCTCTGCCCACTGTGCGCGCCGTCCCTGAACATATGGCCGCGCTGCCATGGCGCGATGTCCCCAAGTTCATGGAGGGACTTGAAAAGCGCGAGGCCGTGTCGGCGCGGGCGCTCGGCTTCCTGATCCTGACCGCGACGCGCTCAAGGGAACTTCGGGGAATCCGCTGGTCTGAGATTGATGGCGATACTTGGACCATACCGGCAGACCGCATGAAGACCGGCAAGGAACATAGGGTTCCTCTCAGCCCGGAAGCACTGGCTATCCTCGAAAGTGTCCGTGGGATTGGCAATGACCTTGTATTTCCGTCGTCGGCACCGAGGCGCGGGAAGCCTAGACGGGAGAAAGAACGCACCATGTCCGACACCGTATTCAAGGCGCTGATGGATCGCATGGGCTGGACGGACCTCACGGCGCATGGTTTTCGCTCAACCTTCCGGGATTGGTGCGGTGAATTCGCGAGGGCCGACCGCGAAGTTGCCGAAGCGGCGCTGGCGCACACAGTCGGCAGCAAGGTTGAACGTGCCTACGCGCGCTCGGATCTGTTTGAACGCAGGCGGCAGTTGATGACTTCGTGGGGGCGGTACTGCGTCGGTGCGACCGGCGACGTGGTGGAGATGGTACGCGCATGAGAGACGACGCCGGGAAGAAGGTTAAGGTCGGCTCTGGCATAACCAAACGCGAGCGAACGCCATACATCGGTGATGATCCATATCGCGAAAAGGCAATCAGTGGAGCCCTGCTTCCCAGCGGGATGCGAGTATCACCGGCGGAGCCGCTGGAGGACTTCGAAGGCAGGGTTAGCGCGTACTGCCGCGATACATTCGCCGAAGCGGACCTGCCCGACCCCTTTAGCTTCATACACCCCGGCGGGAAATTCAGGCCAATGGATTATGACGAAGTCCTACCCAAGGGCGACGCATATCTTAAGAGCCGCATGGATATGGGTTACTTCCTGACTGCCCATCTTTTCTGCCCGGCGGAGGATCACTCGGCACTATGGTACGCCGCGCGGCTGGCGGCGGAACTTACACGGCTTCATGTGCTTTTGGCGAAGCTGGACGCGGGCCTGAAAGACAAAGCTCAAGGTGCCCTGGAAGCTGCGGCTGTCGGGTTGGAACTTGGGCGACTAGACGGCGAGCGGCGGCTGAAGTTCGAGCATGAGAGTGACGCCTTGCGGGGAAAGAAGGACCTGCGTGACCGGCGCAGCGGGGCGGCGGCGACGAACTCTGCCAAGCGCGGCGACACCCAAAAGACGTTGGCTGCAATGAAGAAAATAATGCCAAGCGTCGGGAACAACGTTAGCCGCGCGGCGAAATCCGCGCTTCGCCAGGGGTTCGGCACGTCGGTCGCCGGCAACAGGGGTATTTGGTATCGCAGCGCGAGATAGTTGTTACATCGCTAGTGATGTAACGCCGCCCCGTGGGCAACCTCCTGACACCACATCAACCGATGGAGCGTGTCAGGCATGACCAAGAAAGACCTTACCCCCGACAACTGGCCGGACAACATGCGTCCGGCGCTCGCGGCAAGCTATCTCGGCCTGTCGAATTCCAAACTCGCGAAGCTTCGCATGGAGCTGAACCGGCCCGCCGGACCACCGTTCGTCAAGGTCGCGGGCTGCATCGTTTATCGCCGCGCTGACCTCGACACTTGGCTGGAAAGCCATCTGGTTGAAGCCGCGTAAGAAAAACCCCCACCAACCCGATCGGGCGGCAGGGGTGTTATTCGTAACGGTGTGCCAACCTCAGAATAGCGAAGCAGCCCGGTCCGTTCAAGAAGGAACGACCGACAATGCAAATCAATCTCAAGTACACACCGGCCACAGGGTCCGCAGTGACGGCAGATCGCCAGACGCGGCGCGTTCGCTGGCAAACCGGACTGCCGGATCATCTCGCCCGCGAGATCGCTGGCTTCGCTTATGGGGTGCGCAAATGACCAAGAAACAGGACAACATCAACCGGGTCAGCAAAATGCTGGCCCACGCCCTCACCCTCGGCACCGAAGAGGCCTGTTGGCAACTCGCAGCAGTGGCACACGTCCGCTTGAAGCCCGCCGACCGCGCCAGGGCCATATGTAGCTTCTACTGGAGCCTCGACGCAGATCAGCGCGGCTTCTTCCTCGACACCGTAGCCAAACAGGGCGCGGGGCAGCCGATGCCCCCGCTTCTGAGCGCCATGGATCAAGCGGCGTTCTGGACGGACGGCGCAAGCGAGGATGAAAAGAAGGCCTACTGCCTCGCGACCTATAACGCGATGTCCGAGGAAAACCGGTGCGCGTTCCGCTCCTATGTCTGGGAGGGGATCGCCGCATGAACCAGTTCGCAGCAATGGACGGGCAGTACCATAAACACCTGAAGGAAATCGGGGCCACGTCTGACGTGGTTCCCATCCACTCGGCAGCAGGTTGGCCTGAGCCGGATATGTCGGTCATCTGCCCGGATCGCCCGGACGCACCCGAAATGACAGAGGATAAATTCAACGAGGTCTTCGGAGACTGGGCAACCTGGATCAGGAATGCCAGCGAGGCGAAAGGCGCGCATCCCGACTATGTGGCGGTATCCCTGCTGGTGACAGCCAGCGCCGCCATTGGCAACGCGCGCTGGGCTGTGCCGTGGGATGGGTGGAAAGAGCCGCCCGTTCTTTGGGGGGCATTGGTCGGCAATCCGTCCGCCGGGAAAAGCCCTGCCCTCGATGCCATTCTTGACCCGGTCCGCACCATCGAGCGTGAACTCACAGAGACTTACAAGACCGAGCTTGCCGAGTGGAACGACCGCAACGAGATGGCCGGGATGATCGAAGGAGAGTGGAAGAAGCGCACTAAGGAGGCAATCGCGGAAGGCGGCACACCTCCAGAAAAGCCTTGCGACGCAGATCCGGGTGCGCGCCCGGTGCGTGACCGCGTACAGATCTCGGACGCGACGACTGAGAAGGTTGCGGACCTTCTGTCGTCGACCTGGCGCGGCCTGCTTCTCTGCCGAGACGAACTGTCCGGATGGATCGGCAGCATGGATCGCTACAACGGCGGCGGTGATCGGCCCTTCTGGCTCGAAGCTTACGGCGGGCGTGCCTACAGCATCGATCGCAAGTCCAGCCCCGAGCCGATCACGGTGGAGCACCTGACGGTTGCGGTCATCGGGGGCACCCAGCCGGACAAGCTGGACACGCTGCTGGTTCGGACCGACGACGACGGGCTCTTGGCGCGGTTCCTGACGGTCTATCCGAAGCCTGTGCCTCCGAAGCGCCCGACGGAAAACCTGGACGAGGAAACGCCGACAGCTGCGCTGAAACGGCTGCGCAGCCTTGCACCTGCGGTCGATGAGAGCGGGCACAAGCGCCCCTACTTCATCCACCTGACCGAGGAAGGCCGGGCGATGCTTCAGGCATTCCGCTTGCAGTGTCAGGAGTGGGAGACTGAGGCCAACGGATTGCTTCGGGGGCACATCGGCAAGATGCCCGGGCTGGTGGTGCGTGTTGCCAGCGTCCTCGCCCATCTGGACTGGGCATTCGCGGCAAATCGGCCTCGCGTCAGCAACATTGAGCAGGAGCACATAGCCCGCGCCCGTCACTACGTCGGTGAGCACCTCCGAGGCCATGCCTACCGTGCCTACGGCGCAGCGGCGCTGCCCACTGAGCAGAAGAACGCGCGTAAGCTCGCAGAGGTCATCGTCCGGGAGAAGCTCAAGATAGTGCGACGCCGAGACATACAACGGAGGCACCTGGCGGGGCTTCAGACCGCTGACGAACTCAGGCGGGCCATGGATGTGCTTGTGGATGCCGACTGGCTGGCACCGCGCGACAGCAAGACGGGTGGGCGCAGCAGGGCCGAGTACACGGTGAATCCCCGGTTGGAGGACGTGAAATGAACCTCCGGCTGACCAACGACGAAAAAAGAAACGCCAAGGTGACACGGCGACAGAAGGCGACAGAAGCCCCGAAACGAGGCGTGAAGCTGGCTTTTGTCTACTTTTGTCCACGTGTCAGGTGAAGCGATTAGAAAAAACATCGGCCCGTCTCGACGGGTCCCAACAACACCAAGAAACCAACGAGGCAGCGTAATGGACCAGGAACAGTTGAAGCTTCTGCTGGAAGCAGAACGCCGGGGCATCCTCCCCCCCGAGAAAAGGGCAGCACTAGATGAGGCGCGGAGGCGCGGGCTTGTTCCTGCCGGGAACGGCACTCCGGCGAAGGCCCTCCCCCCATCTGAAGGGCAAATGCCGGAGCGGATGGCTGGACCGACCGATGATCCGACACTAAACGCGCTGATCGCGTTGCGGGCGGAGGAAGGTAAGCGGGTCGAATTATCGCCTGCCGCCGTCGCTCTTTTGGAGGAACTCACCGCTGAGAAACCGGGAAGCGGCACTACCGGAGCCGAGCAATTCGGCAGTGGTCTCAACGAGGGGTTGGCTTCATTTGCAGGCATGCCTGTCGACTTGGTGACCTCCGGCATTAACAAGGGCGTTGCGGGGCTGAACAACGTGACGGGTTGGGATATACCTCAAATCGAAAACCCGGTAGGCGGCAGCCAATCCATAGGCGAACTGCTCTCCCCCTTCACCACAGAAGAGGAGCCTACAGGATCGGGGCAGCGATACGCACGTCGAATCGGCCAGGAAATCGGCTTCGGTGCACCGGCGGCACTGACAATGGCATCTCTCCCCGGAGTCGGTGCAATGGCTCGGGGAAGCTTCCCCGGATACATGGCCGCATCAACGGCCAGCGATGTTGGCGCAGGCGCGGCGGGACAGACTGCCGCCGAACTATTCCCTGACAGCCCGATGGCAGATTACCTCGCCACACTTGCCGGGGGCGTGGGAACGGCTGCAGGTCTCAACCTTGCAACGCGTCGCAAGCCCCCGGTTCCAACACTCGACGAGCTGAAGGCGACCGTAGATGCGAAGTACCTGCCAATTGAGCAATCGGGCGCGAAGCTGACGCCGGAAGCATGGCAGCGTATCAACAAGGAGCTCACCGACTATCTAACGGAAAAGGGCATCGACCCAAACAAGAACATCGATGTGGATACGTTCGGCCCTGTCATTCGAGAAGCGACACGCGGCACGGAGCTTTCCGGCGGCGGGATCTGGGACATCGAGAAGTGGCGTAGGCTTATTCAGGAGAACGTCGCCAATAATCCTAAGCTGCAGAAGCATGGCAATGCGCTCAAGGGTCGAATTGATCGGTTCCTCTCGGGGCTATCGGAGCGCGATCTGATCGGCGGTGATCCGACCCTTCTCGACAATCTGTCGGACGCCCGCAGGTTGGCGCACCAGAAGGCAAAAGCGGAAACAATCCTGGATGCGGCCAATCGCGGGAACACCCGCGCAGCAACGTCCGGAACAGGTGGCAATCAGGTCAACTCGGTTCGGCAAAACGTGCGCCCGATCTTTGACCGAGAAACCTCTCTGCGCCCCGGCAAGCGGTCTGGCTTCACGCCCGACGAACTCGCTGCGATGGAAAAGGTTGTGAAGGGAACGCCAGTCTCAAACACCCTGCGCAACATCGGCAAGCTATCTCCGACAAGCTCGACCATGGGCGCATTGCTGACAGGAGGCGGCGTGATGGGGGGCGTTTTCTCCCCCGGGGCAGGCAACCTATACGCGGTGCCAGCGGCCATGGGCATGGCCGGGTTGGCTGCGAAACCATTCGCGGAAAGGGCGGCAGGGGGCCACGTCAGACAGTTGGTGGACATACTGCTAAACGGGGGCGGCAAGCCGGAGATGAGATCGGCAGAAGGTACACTCGCAGCCATCGCAGCCGAGTTGATGAAAGCATCTACCGGTCGCGGCGAGTTGACCGGCCCATGAGCCGCTCAAGCTCCTTGTCTCGGTACGGCGGGTCACCCATGGCGATCACTAGCAGCACCAGTGCGACGATACCGGCGGGTACGGCGAACACAGGGGCCAGCAACATGACCATAAGGCAGATGGCGAGGCCAACGGCGCAGATAAAGGAAATCATGCAATGGAGATGGTGACTCAGGGGAAAATAGGAAGGGACAAAATGTCAGAACACGTCGAACTGAGCACGGATGATCTGAAGTTGGTCGAAGCCGAGGTGGGCCGGTTCACTGCACAAGTGCTTTCTACTTGCCGTTATCTTGGCGGCGACGCACTGACCGTAGCCGCACGGTTGAACGAATTCGGGCGGCAATGTCAGGCCGAAGCCGACGTGCTCGCTGACTTCATCCGACATCGTCGGGAACAAGCCGTTCAGGAGCACATTCCTAGCGCACCGAAGGGCGTACATTGAGGGAGCTCAAAGGATGAACCGCAACAACGGGCGCAATACGGATGGAACATTTGCACCCGGGAATCCGGGCCGACCGAAGGGTGCGCGTCACAAGACGACACTGGCCGTCGAAGACCTTCTTCACGGAGAAGCGGAAGGTTTGACCCGCAAGGCGGTCGAACTGGCACTAGATGGCGACACGACGGCTCTCAGGCTCTGTCTGGAGCGCATTGCGCCCCCCAAGAAGGACACACCTGTGCAATTCAACCTTCCCGCTATGGAAACCGCGCAGGCAGTGTTGCAGGCCGTCTCCGGCGGTGACCTGACTCCGATGGAGGGTGCGAGCGTTATGGCGCTTGTTGAGGGCTACAGGAAGACGTTGGAAACCACCGAGCTGGAAGCGCGGCTGACGGCATTGGAGAACGCGAGATGAATGTGTTGGGAAAGCGGATTGAGCGGTTGGAGAGCAAGTCGGCCCCAGAGGGCGATCCCGTTAGGGCGATCATTCTTGTTGGCGTTGGGTCGGGCCGTGATGGAAACGGCAACTTGGTGCGCCGAGCCGAAACGGCAATCCCAGTCGGCATGGGGACAGGCATGATCGGGATCAGTCGGGAAGACCGCGAGACAGAAGCAGCGTTTCGCGGCCGCCTTGACCATTACACTAAGGCCGCAGCACAGGAGGAACGGTGAGATGCACTTTCACCGACGATTGGAGAAGTTGGAAGAACGCCTGAACCCCGAAATGCTGGTGGTCCTTCTTCGCAGTTGCGGCGCAAGGCCAGAGACAGCGGACGGAATTTACGCCGCATCTATCGTCGGTCGCGAACCGCCTTGCGTCTATCGCTCCGAATATGCGGATGACGAGGATTTCTGGCGGGCGGTCAACGCAGAGTGCGGGAGGATGACTGCAGGCATGAGGGACCAATCGGCATGACTATCAAGCAGCGACTGAGAAACGCCGAAAGGAAACGCGGAGTGGGTGAGGAGGAGATTCTTTTTTTCATGACGCACTATGAAAAGAAGGACGGGACCAGCGACTTTGCCACCGGCAGGGCGTACCGCCGATCCGGTATAGGAGGCTTCGCGTCCATCCTGTCGGTGAAAGGTGAGAGTGCCGAGGAGTTCCGTGAGCGTGCAGCGCGAGAATTAAGTACGCGCGATGGAAAGTGTATCGGAAAGCCGCGCTCCGACGGTTAAACACGATCGTTTGCCGAGGCCGTGTCATTTTATGCAAATGGTGAGCGGCACACTTTGGCGCGGCTACCGGGCGAGACGCCGGATGAGCTTGTGGAACGGGCGGAATCTGCAAGTGCTTAAGCGCTGCAATTCCGGCGAGAATCCAAGAAGCCCCCCTTGTATCGCTTGACCATGTCCGAGCTCGGCCAACCGACGTCGATTATCACTGCCCTTATTGGGGTTCAGGCATCGCACTTCGAGCCGTCTCCATCGGCAGGGAAGCGTCAGGAATGCGCGCCGCGTCATTCTCCGAGCAAATCTTCTGATGATCCGAAAGCTCAGAGGAGCGTCGAGCTTCAATTACCAGATTACGACTGGAAAGGCGCGGCGAGCCTCAGAGTTCGGCCACATCTAAACGATCAGGCCGGCGCTTAATGGCCGGCCCGATCTATTGGGATAGCGTTCAAGTAACTGAAGCCATATCCCGTCCGTGAGTGGAAGTGTCGGCTTGCGTATTGAAACCTGCACGAATTGTGAAGCGAAAATGCGCCTTGAGACGTCACGTTACTTTTGCACTTGCTTATCATGCGAAGGAAACCCTTTAAGGAGATAATTTCAGGGGCGGAAGATTGGTTGCGTTTTGTGTTGGCGTATCGAAATGCGTTGCCTGAATTGCGCAACGCGGTCTTTGTCATTGTATCGACTGCGGCAGGTTTCGTTATAACGGTCGTCTTTGCTCTGTTTCGGTTCTTGGTTTGGCCATTCAAGAGACTGTCCGGGGATGCCTACGGCTTGGCGCGCGGGACGATTACCTACCCTGTGTACCATCGATCTAGTCGGGAGGCAGAGACCCTCTCAGAGGCTCTGGCACTAATTCAAACTCGGCTCTAGGTAGCCGACATGATGCAAAAAAATTCGCATTTCACTGTCGTGCCTCACAAGAGCCGTGTTGGGCAGGGACCAGATCTTCTCCGTCCTAGCCTTGCTACATAAGTGAAGTGCATTGTCATGCCGATGCGCGCGGCCATGCCGATGCGCGCGCAATCGCCTATGACGCGAATGTTCCGTCGACAAAGCGCATGTGGAAAGTTAACACCGCAACGACCTGCTAAGCCTATTGCGAGGCGGGCAACGCGGCCGGGCGGAACCCCATCAAAAATCCGTCCGGTCGCACACCTTGGCAAATTGTCTCTCGGCTTCCCAGACGGGCAGATAATTGATGCTGCTCAACTCATTTTCCATTGGATCGCGCCGACGCATTGATCTGTTTCTTTTAGACGGATCGCTACTTCGGCCATCCTCCGCTCTCCGTAAAGCCTTCGTCCTGACGCAAGCGTCTCTCGGCAACTCAAGGATGAATTTAGTAGTCTTGGGGTTGCCAAGCATGGCTCAAAAAAATAAGCCCCGACGCCTAGATTCGCGCCGGGGCACAAACAATGAACTCGTTAATGGCAAATTTCACATATCATACAATTGCGTTTCATCGCAATGTCTCGTCCACGGGTTGAAACAAGGATGGATAGAAAGGCCAGCTCTCGGGACGGCGAAGTCGTCTATCGAATCAAGACGCGATCCGCCACTAAGTCGAACAAAGGTGATACGCAGCCTTCGGTTTCATACCGGGCCGAGAAGCGCTGCCGCGCGCTTTTACTACTATGGAAATGGCGACCCGTGGATTGGGGTGATTGGCGTGCAACGAAGGCCGAGGCGCTATTGGACGCAGCACGTGACGCCTACCGGGCTGAGGGCAGAAGATCTCCGACTATCCTAGATGAAGGCTGAACGATCTTGGTTATTTGGTTCCAAACGTTTTTGCGTGTTTGAAGCGCGGCCAGCTAGCTTGGACGTAGCTGACACGACGAGGTTCTAGTCCGTCAAGCGGTCAGTAATCGGCTGGCGCGAATCACTCGCTATCGGAGCCCTGAGCCGATTGCGCGACCGGGCGAGCATTGGGGCGAAGTGGCCCGGCCACAGGGTTCGCAGTGGTCTTGAGTCGCGAACTTTACGACTTTGCGCCCATCTTTCCAATTTGTCGATGGCCCTTGAGCCCACCCTCTACTTGGGGTGGCCTAACCCCATTGCGTGAAAGGCCGACGTCAGACTGTCGTTTGCCGGTCAGGCCAATACCCGATGCTTCGAGTAAAATTCAGTGCCTAAGACTGTCGCGCGGGCTTCGTTAACGATTTATCCCGCGTGTCACGATGCCAATCTGGTCGATTGGGTTCAGGCTATCGATTGCGGGGATAGGCTCGCGCCCGAGCAATCAATGAGGGAGAGACTCGGGCGCTGTGCTCGCAGGGAGAGAGTGCGCGAGCCTCTATCCTCCTATTCGTTTTAGCGATTTCCGTCTACAGCCGGTCAGTCAAAAGTTGTTCTTTACAGTGCAGTCAGTAACGCGTGCGTTTAGGCTGCACGATCGTATCCCCAGGGTGCACAGGCTTGTTCGAGCGCGCGGAATCTTCCGGCGCGTTTGTCACACGTCTTATGTTCGGCTGAGCTCCGAAATCGTTGGCCCTTAGTGGCACTGTGATTGCACTTGAAATGCGGCGAGAGCGAAGCTGACGGCTTCACAGATCACCTTGCTCTCGATCATTTCTGAGGTCGCATTCGGCTTCGTCGGAGTACTTGACAGGACCTCGACCGACATGACGTCGCTTTGCATGTGATCCATCAGATCTACCTCCACGACCGCATAAATGCGGTCGGAGTGACCCTGCCATTCGGAGGAGACGACCCGTGCGTCGAGGGCTTCGAGCACGCCTTTCCGCGCGCGTGCAAGGCGGCGTCGACCTCTTTCCGCCTGCGTTTGTCGTGCATCACGATCCGATGCATTCGTTTCCCTCAAGAGCTTTTCGACCAGATTGTTTCTGCGCATCGGTACGAACCTTCTTTTGGCACGGCTACTTTGCAAGTGTTTCGTCGGTGTTTTGCTTAACCTGTGTACAGGTATCCGCCCAAAGATGGCGAAGGTGCGGCGAAGCTGGGGCGATTAGCGGACGAAAGCCCGCAAATTAGAGGTGCGTGCAATCCTACGTTGCGGAATGCCTTGGTGCGATGTAGGTGTGTACAGGTTGGGGTGGCTAGGGAGCGAGGCATTGGACGAGAGCCGCGCAGAAATTCTGGAAGACGTTAGAGCTCGGATTTGTCTTGCGCCTGTGGGGAGGCCATATGTCATCCACGAGGGCGAGCTTGCAGCGGCCCACGGCGTCTCAAGGTCGCCAGTTCGCCAAGTGCTTCAAAGGCTCGAGATTGAGGGCTTCGTTGAAGTGCGTGTAGGCGTCGGCACCGTGGCCACTGAACTGGTAGAGCCAGATAGGTTCGCGGCTTTCAAAGTCTATCAGGAACTCGCGGCCGCAGCCGCAAACTGCTCGGAAGGGTACAGCATTTCCGACGACGTACATGTTGAACTGGGCGGCCTGACGGGCCTCATTGCCTACACGCGGAATCGGTCAGCCGCTGACTACGTGAGGGTGTTCGGGCATGTCGGTTCAGCCATGAGCGATTTGGTTCGAGATCCGGTCTTAAAGCATGCGATGAGCATCGCGCACTGGCGCGTTATGCGCTGGAGAACTCGCGATTTCATAGAACGACCCGATGAGACGTGGAACTCGTTGGCGGTGAATGTGAAGGCTGTAGCGGACTCGCTTGTGAGCGACGACGCTGCAGTCGTGCTCCGGACGGCCGCCGGGATCTCGGGCAGGTTTCTTTCGCCGCAGGTTGTAAGTACCGCCTGAGCATTTCGCGGCAGTTCGGGCGGCCAATACACTCTCCCGTAAGTGAGTAGTGCTAACTGGCAAACGGAATGCTCGAAGCTATGAGCGAATAGGGAGCCGCCATTCCGTGCCTATCGCCTGAACGGCAAGCGCCAGACCCGGGAACCATACTGATTGAAAGGAGGGCTTCTGCGGCCACAAGTCCGAGAGATCTATCTCACATGCCGGTCATCAGTGCGTTGATTTCTTACCAGTCCGATGCCGCTAACTCGACGGCCTGCGTGATCTAGTTGAGTAGTTAAAGATTGTGGAATCAATGAATTCGACGCAACCCTTGGAGCTATCTCGATGCAATAGAGGGCGATAGACTTATGCCAGAGCTTAGGGAGCGTCACATCCAAGTTTTAAAGGGCTTGATCGAGGTAATGACGGCCCGCGCTGAGCGCTGTGAGAGCCAGGGAAAGCTAGACGAGGCCAAGCAGTTGCGGGCACAGATCGAAGATCGTCAGGCGGAGCTTGTCCAATTGATGCAGTCTGTGGCGCCAGAGACGCGACGGTGATTGTCGTCATGCGCGCTCCAAGCCCGTCCGATTCCGCCATTGCCCTCGGGGCTCGAACCACGCGGGGGGCTGGCAGAGATCTGTTGCCTACGCTTGGGCCTAGGTTGTTTTTGGTAGGCGGGATTTGATCTCCTCACCCCCACGATCCAACCAAGTGGCCCACACCTAAACGCCTTTGGCTGGCTGATTCTGCTGCACCTTGATCACTTTGGTGTCCGTCTTTTTCCGCTACCAGACTTTCTCATAGCGAGGACGAGCCAGGAGTGCGTAATTGTGTGGCCCGATCGAGCGCGCTAAGCCTCAGATCCCCACTAGCAGCTGGGCTCGCATTGAAAGGTTTAAGTCAAATGCACACAAACGCCCCCGCCTAGACGATCTCAAAGACTGAGACCGAGAATACGACATCCTGAAAGTCTTTGTCGCCGCGATCTTCCAAGTCCTCGAAACCGACGGAAATCGCGTCACCGCCCGGCACCACGCCGGACAGGGCATGCTCTTTGCCATCGCTATTTAAGGCCTTCGCGAAACTGTGAAAAACCGCCTCGGTAACCTTACTTCCGTTTAGCGTTAGGGCAACGCTGCCTTCGTCGCCTACGTTCGCCAGTTCGCCATCTGCACTATCAATGAATTCCAGCGTATCACTGGCACTCAAATCACCAACCAACTCGGCACCATCTTGAATCACGAAGAATCCAAGCATGTTTCCATCTTCCACGTCCGTGATCTCGATGGAAGCTGACGGGTTCGATTTCGTGTCGGACACTAGCAGCTGAACGTCCACGATGTTGCCTTCAAAATCCACCTCGTAGACGCCGAGCGAGTTAGAATAGCTGGCCGCAGAAAGCGCCTTGCTAAGCTCAACGCGGAAACCACGCTCGCCGTCTCCAGTAAGAAACTCTTGGTTGTTGATGCCGTTGACACTCTCCGCTTCAACCGCGACGCCTTCGCCCAAATCCGGCAGAAATGTTTCGAAGGTTATAATTGAGCCGGTTCCATTGGACGTGACCATAAAGTCGCCGTCAGAGAAGTCGCCCAGCAACGTAAACGTGCTATCGGACTCCCCATCGAGATCAGCATCAATGGATATTATTGCCGAACCCGAGACCCAGGATATGTTCTCTGCCGAAATGATCTTGTCTTGAATGACTATTTTTTTGCCGTCATCGAACCCCTCCACGGTGTCGCCATCAAGGTTGGAAAGGTCGGTGTTTAGGTCCGGATCATCCTCTTCCATCTTTATGAATTCAGGGTTTGGGTTCGTGTCTTCCTCCTTCAGATTTTCCAGAATGGATTCTACGAACTCCGCGCGTGGGATCTTTGATTCTGTCTCATTTCGAATGATCTCTCCGACCTTGTCTTTTAGCACGGCGTCATAGGCCAGTTTTACCGCTGCACCAACGATTACGACACCAACGACGCCTGCCAGAAAGGGAGAGGCTGCAACTAGTGCAGCGGTCGAAGCATACCCCGCCACCCCGGCAACGAAAGCCATACCACTCGCCGTTCCGCCCGCGACAAAGAAGTGATCTGCGATTTTCGTTTTAATGTTAACGTTTGCGTCGATGTAGGCGTCGTATCTCGCATTGGCATATTTTTCTTTGGCCTGGATCCCCCGGTCGGACGCGCCGTACTCAGCATTTGCTGATTCTAGCCGTTCGCCGTATTCCTGAATTTCTTCGCCAACATCGACCCCAAGATCGGCCAACTTCAGGCCTTTGACGATCTTTTTGGTAAAAAGCTCCTTCGCCAAATCTGGATCGACCGTTCTGGTCAATTTGTCCACGAAGCTCGCTGCGTCCAACGTTCCCTTAACTAAATCGCCCCAATCGTACGGATCTTCCATTTCCGGCGTGTGCTTTCCATCCTGCCGGTATACTTCATCGTAAATCTTAAAGTTTAGCGTCGAGCTTCCTTCGATAGATATTTCTTCCCCATCGCCTTCTGCGGAAAACTCGATCGACCCAGATTCAATACCTTCTTCAACGCCATCTCCGTACATTGCGAACCCGAGAGGTATGTCCACGCTCGTCTTACCCGCAGGTATGATCAAGTTTTGAATATTCAGATCAGCGGAAAGCTCTGGGTCGGTGATCGTTGGTACTACTCGTATCGCGTAGTCGACCGCCTCCGAGACTTTGAGCGTAACCACGGCATTCTCGCCGCCTTCATCGAAGGCGAACTCTCTCCCACCTCCAGCATAGCTGACCGAAACGCTGACATCGTCTTCTTCATCAACCGAAATCTGGTACCATCTATATGTTGGCTGCTCGTAGTGAGAGACGTAGCCAAGGTAGTCTACCTCGTGAAAAACCTGGATCGGCGCTGGGTCTGGTGTGCCTCGTGCTTCAAATTCCGCGTCCGAGATGACTTCGCCAATTGAGAAATCGTAGATAAGAAAGGAATACCCTGAAGCAATCCAGCAGGTGTCAAAGGTGCAGAAATCGGCCTCATCCGGCTTGCCATTTGGCCCAATGGGAATCTCGGTTGCGTGTAGAACCGAGTCCCAACCGTAATCGGTCATTGTAGATTGTCCTGGGAGCAGCCCCCAAAGATGCGGGATCGGCTCGCCGTTGTACGCAAGTGGCGTATTGTCGACCTCCGGAAAATCCGAGCCGTATGCAACAGAGGTGACGTTAAAATCGAGTTGGAGCTTCAGCCAAGCCATACGAATCCCCCCAGAAAGCTAATTGACCCAAGGGAAGGATACGCAGCAGAGCGGGTTGTGGGGAGTCCCGAGGCCCGCAACCAAAGATTGCTAATTAGAGCATGCCTGAGTGATTGAGGCGAGCCGCGGGGGCGGCTAATCACTCACACAAATTGCACCAAAACTCGCAACCGTCGGGCCAACGCCGAGCGAAACCCATAGCGACTAGAGTTTCGCCAACATTCACGCCGTCAACATAGACATGGGCGAGCGTGCGCTCATGCCTGTCCTTCCCGGTACGGCTAATGGTGACGACTCCGCTGTTCATTAATTCCATAAAAGCTGCGCTAGCTTTATGCGCTAGGGCCCTTTCGACGTCGCCGCCACAGATGTTGTTCTGCGGTTCCGGTGTGTCGTAGCCGTCCAAACGAAACTTTTCCCCCTTAAGCCAGAAGGTGTCTCCGTCGACAATACAGGTCACGCGTTTGCCCGATCCACACATCTCGTAGGCCATGCCGGGTAGTGCAACACCAAAAGAAGCGCAGAAGACTAGAGATGTGATGAGGGGTCTCGACATGGCACCACGCTAAACGCAGCAAAAACTCAAGGCAAGTGTTCCTGGAACGTCCCGGAAACAATCTCTTAACGATACAGGGCGCAAAAGGAGAACATTGACCAAGGTCCAATCCGGAACGAACGCAAGCTCAACGCGGGAGTTTCTTTCACAGCGACAGACCGTCAGCTTTACACCTCGGACATTCTCATTGCGACCCCGGGGCCACCGGCAATGTCGCCATCATCTAGGAACTGGATGCCCTGCTCTTCGAGTGCGCGTAGCACCTTATCGAGATTTGCACCTGAAGAAGCGGGAACTCCGTCGGCTGCTTCCATCCTCTTGATCGTTGACGAAGCTACCCCGGAAGCGTCTGCAAGGTCTTTGACTGAAAGCTTCGCGTAGCCGCGCGCCATACGGATTTGTGCGCCTGTAATCATGTCCGTGACCTATTTTAGTTCTTTTGTGATCCATAATGGTTGACACCGGGCTGGATGTGACCTATTTTAGTTCGCATAAGAGCCAAATGTAAACATGGGGCCACGCAATGACCTACAATCGTTCCGCCATCATGCGCCGCGCTTGGGAAATCATCCGGAAAGCCGACGTCGCGCGCCATGGATTGAGCCTCATCAAGAGCCGCGCCCTGAGCGCAGCATGGCGGGAGGCCAAGGCAGAAGCGAAGTACGCCGCCGCCCGCCCCGTCGCGGACCTCAGCACTGCTGAACGTGAGTTGGTCACACTGGAGAACCAGCGGACCCCCATGACTGCCGACCTTCGCCGCATGGATGCGTTGCGCGAGATCGTCGCCGCAGAGCGTGCGGCCCGGATGGCTGAAAAACGCGACCTGATCGACAGCGCTAAGGGCCGGATTTGCGCCGTCACCTTCACCAAGAAGGACGGCAGCGAACGCACCATGAAAGTGCAGCCCGCAAAGCTGAAATTCCACGTGAAGGGTGATGCTGCCAGCGAGCCAGCCCGGCGGGCCAGCGCCACGCGTGCCGCGCGTCATCCACACCTGCTGCCGGTTTGGGACACGGAAGCCAAGGCCCCGCGTTCGGTCAATCTCGCGACCGTGAGCCGGATTGCTGTGAACGGCCACATCCATGAATTCCACGCAGTCTAAACAGGAGAAAAGACATGAGTGTCAAAGAAGTGGGAAAGGTCCTGAAACGCTTGAAGCTCTACGCACAAGCGGTCGGCGTCGAGGTTCCTCGCCCCATTATCAACGAGGATGGCGGACCGTCGAGCGAGGTTATCGATTTCTGCGAAAAGCACGGTGCCAGCCTCGACTACATCTACACCGGTGATGTGACGCCCCTGATCCATGCCGTCGCGAGCAAGCCGAAGGAGTTCGACGAGACGGACTTCCGCGATGCACACAACGCCGTGGACTATCATCTGACCACAACGATCGGTCTCGCCTGCGCCCTATACGACATCGGGCGGGAAGCTGACGGCATCTGCAATCCGACCGATGAGGGCATGGCGCTCATGGGCCTCATCACAACCATCAAGGAACGGTTGGAGGCAATTGCAGATCTACGCCAGTCGGAATGGGACGCGATCATTCAGCCCAGACAAAACGCTTTTGCAGAGTAAGAGACGCGACAATGCCAGAACCGATCAAACCCCTCATCCTCGACGGCCTCGATAAACTTGGCGAGGTCCGCAACCTCAACCGAATGTTCGATATGGTGAGCCGATCTGCGGGCCGGGCTGATGGCGACCTGCACGGCATCAGCGCTTTGGCTGCGGTGATCGATGATCGCCTTGCGCAGGCAGAGACGGAATTGAAGCGCGCGCTGCAAGGAGACGCGAATGGAGAGGGGGTGATGGGATAGCCGTGGCTCTGCAGCACGACAGGGGCCGCGCAAAGTCGCGGCCCCTACATTTGTGAGCGGTGGACTAGGTGAATCAAGTCTACAGCATCAACAGAAACTGGTCCAATCGCTTCATTCCCGAGATCCAAAGGATTGTCGGGGCGCATCTTTTGTCAGTCGCGCCAGACAATCTGGATATGTACGACGCCACAGACCTCTTGATGATGGAGGCGAGAGATCTGCGTATTGCCGCGCGTGTCAGAAGGCCCGGTTATGCGGACGCTTTTCCTTTCGACTTCACCATCCGGGCCCAGGTGCCGTCAGGCAAAGAGACCGAGCTATCCAAGATAGTGAATGGCAAAGGTGACTGGATGTTCTATGGCCACGCCGACACGAGCGGACATAAGCTTGCGTCCTGGTGGCTGATCGACCTCCGCGCGTTCCGCGCTGGGCTGATACGGCAGGCAACGAATGGGCATCCGATCCGTTGCGGAGACCGGACGAACCCGGACGGTACGCGGTTCAAGTGGTTCGACATTCGGTCTTTCCCATCGAACCCGCCTTTGGTGGTCGCGAGTCGCCGGTGATCAGAGATGGCCGCCTTCGGTGGCGCAGTGACGAAGAAAACCGAGCCCAATGGGCGCGCCTTTCAGCCGGAACTGAAAAGGGTGTTGGCAGCGCGCGGCGTAATCACATACTCGCAGCGTTTCCTCTCTAGCGTGGATATTTTTGCCATAGTCCCCTAGTATGGAGGGAACAGAATCGCTAGATACCCGTTAGAATCAATAACCGCTCGAAGGAGGTGCGCTATGGAAAAGCTTTTCCAAGCTATTCGCGACCAGCACCCCGGCTACGACGTGCTGGACGTGAAACTGCTGGCAAATCAACATGTGGTTGCGGATCAAAGCGCAACCGAATTGGATGACGCGTTTTCAGACGCTATTCTAGCTGCGGAAGGGCCATTTCCGCTGGAAGCGTTTAAGTAGGGCGCTAGACTCCATACAACAATTTGTATAAGCCCCTAGCGAAAATCGCTAGGGGTTGCAAATGAAGTACGTTGACTTATCTCAACACCTACACGAGTTGCGGGCGGAGCGGTCTGGCCGAGTCGTCGGTGGCGCAATGCGTATGGCTGAGGTTTGGCAGAGCGTACTCGACTCCCCGAAGACGCCAATTACAGAAATCCGGTACTACAAGGCTGCGCTGCCCACGCCGTTGGATGGCTTGTTTGCGCGACTTGGGAAGGTAGACGGGACCGGCGAAATAGCCGCAGTGTACGTCGATAGCGAACTACCGCCCCATTGGGGAGAGTTCGTCGCGGTAAAGGAGATGATGCATTGCTTCACCCCTGGCAAGCATTACACCGGTACGCCGTCGGATGCCTCCAATCTCGTTGAGGCGCTGTGCAAAACGTCTGGGCGTTATGGTGCGAGTGTGGCAGCGGACAACAGTGCGATCCTGGCCGCTGCTGAGGTTATTCTTCCGCACTACACCGTTGAACGCTATTTGAAATCCGGAATGGATGTTGCTGCGATAGCCGCCGCTCAAGACTTGCATCCGGAGGTGGCGGAGATGATATGTCGTTTCGACATGCTGCAAAGCAGAAAGAACGGCGAGATTTAGACGTATGCACGCCACGTTCGCCCATCGCGGTGCAATAACCCCTTAGGCGAAGCTTTGACAGCACCACGTCGGTGCGCCAATAGGGCCACCCGGCGGTATCTTGGGCATGCTAGAAGCAACATGCTCCACCAGTTCCCGCTGCATTCTGGGCGCGTTTCTAACGACAATTACGCCGTCGCGCGCCGCGTCAGCGCCCTAGCCGAGCAGTACGTTGGGGTTACGAACTTGCCGGATCGCCAGAATCGCCTCGACGTGTTCCAGCCCCTAGCGGTGCTCCCGAATGATCTGATTCCGCAGCGCCTAGTCTATCATCTTGTATTGCCTTGTGGCGGGGTGGCGACACTGCGCCAAACGGATGGAACGGTTTTCGTCGAAATTGGCACCGTATCAGATCATTGGAGGGCATGATTGTCCCCATATGTCCCCCAACCGCGCCTCACGATTGCTCGCCCCCACGGATACGCTCCACCGGCGGGATGGCTACCCCTGACGACAGGCGGCAGGTCGAGCCAGTCATTTCATCGCTTCCCGAGCCGTTTAGAAGGCCCGTCAACCTGATGCGGTCATTGTGCCGCGTTCACCCACCGCCCGAGCTGCACTCAGGTCGCGGGAGAGGCTCGGCTGGATCTCACCAAAACCGGCGCGGAGCGCGCAGCATCGTCATTCTTGAGATCAAAAATGGTAGATTAAATGGTAGCCGCCACCGCCGGCGGCGGTAATTATCTGATAATAATGAGATTTTTTAGGTGTTATGGTAGCGGAGGAGGGACTTGAACCCCCGACACAAGGATTATGATTCCTCTGCTCTAACCAACTGAGCTACTCCGCCGGAACCGCCGGCGTAGGTATGCGAGGCTGCGGGGGGCGTCAAGCGGGAAAAACCGCCCGCGTGGCGGATTTTGCAAATGGCGTCCGCGGCGCGTTCAGCGCTTGGGCGCGCCAGACTTGATCTCGCCAAAGGTCAGCACGGGCGAGGCATCCATTTCCTCGGCATCGAGCATCGACGCCACACGTTCCAGCGACGAGATAAGTTGCGCCTGTTCCCAGTCCTTGAGCGACTCGAAGGACTTCACAAAGCGCTGCTGCAGCGCATCCGGCGCCGTATCGACCGCGGCGCGGCCCGCGTCGGTGATCACCACGTCGGTCTGGCGGCGGTCGGCCTCGGACCGGTAGCGGGTGACCATGCCACGGGCCACCAGCTTGTCGACCAGCGCCGTCACCGTCGCCTGGCTGACGCCCATCCGGCTTGCCAGCTCTTTCGGCGTCACCCCGGCGTTCTTTCCGCCAGCCACCAACTGCAACACGCGAAGCTGCGCAGGCGTCAGCCCCGCCGCCTGCGCAAGGGTGCGTTCGTACAGCTCTGTCGCGCGCAGAATCCTTCGCAACGCGATCAGGCTTTGGTCGGTCCGGGGGCTTAGATCTTCGGCCATGGACCCGGTTTATCCCCGGTCCGTGCAGGTCGGCAACACCCTGCCGACGACACATCCTTCATAATGCGAAGGACTTTTCGGGCCATATTCCTTCGCTATGTGAAAGATTTTTTCCGTCAATAGCCATTTTCGCAACAAATTCGTGGATTTTTCTTTCATTCGTTGAAACCAAATGCCCTCCAATCTATTTAGTCTACCGAACGAAATGCGAGGAACGGTCAAAACGATGCCGAAAGACACCATCACACCCCGATCGCGGACGCCCCTTCTGCGCAAGCCGGACGCGACGGACGGGGCCGAAATCTGGGAGCTGGTGAAAGCCTGCAAGCCGCTCGACGAAAACTCCATGTACTGCAATCTGGTTCAGGCCGATCATTTCCGCGACACCTGCGTGGTGGCGGAACTGGACGGCGAAATCGTGGGCTGGATTTCGGGTCACATGATCCCGGCGAAGGAAGAGCTTTTCGTCTGGCAGGTGGCTGTCGGCGCCAAGGCGCGCGGCCTCGGCCTCGGGCGCAAGATGCTGCTTGAGCTTGTGAACCGTGACGAGTGCGAAGGCGCGACGCATCTGAAGACCACGATCACCGAAGACAACGACGCCTCGTGGGGCCTGTTCCGCAGCTTTGCTCGCCATGTCGGCGGCGACCTGTCGGACGAGCCGCATTTCGAGAGCGAAGAACACTTTGGCGGCCAGCACGACACCGAGCACATGGTGACGATCGAGCTGCCCCAACCGGCCCCGCTGGCGCGCGCTGCATAAGCGCCGCCGCACCCGGTTTCCCCTGACAGAAATTCCTTCCTGAAAGGAGCATGACATGCCGAAAGACATGAACAAAAGCTATGAGATCTATGAACGTCGCGAAAGCGAAGCGCGCTCTTACTGCCGCGGCTTCCCGACGTCCTTTGCCAGCGCGTCCGGTTCCGAACTGACTGACGACAAAGGCAACACCTACATCGACTTCTTGGCCGGTTGTTCGTCGCTGAACTACGGCCACAACGATCCGGACATGAAGCGCGCGCTGATCGACCACATCTCGTCGGACGGTCTGGCCCACGGCCTTGACCTGCACACCGACACGAAGGGCGACTTCCTGAGCGCGTTCGAGACGCACATCCTCGAGCCGCGCGGCATGGACCACAAGGTGATGTTCACCGGCCCGACCGGCGCGAATGCCGTCGAGGCTGCGATGAAGATCGCCCGCAAGGTCACCGGCCGCACCAACATCATCGCCTTCACCAACGGCTTCCACGGCGTGACGATGGGCGCGCTTGCCGCGACCGGCAACGGGTACCACCGTGGCGGCGCCGCCGGCGCCGCCCTGACCGGTGTCACGCGCATGCCCTTCGACCGCTATATGGGCGAAGACTGCGACACGACGAAGTTCCTTGAAGCCGTGCTGAAAGACGCCTCGTCGGGTGTCGACGCCCCGGCTGCGATCCTGCTGGAAACCGTGCAGGGCGAAGGCGGCTTGAACGCCGCCCGCACCGAGTGGGTTCAGAAGGTCGCCAAGCTGGCCAAGGAACACGGCGCGCTGCTGATCGTCGACGACATCCAGGCGGGCTGTGGCCGCACCGGCACCTTCTTCTCGTTCGAGAAGATGGACATCCAGCCGGACATCGTGACGATGGCCAAATCGGTTTCGGGCTTCGGCCTGCCGCTGGGCCTTGTCCTCGTGCGCCCCGAACACGACGTGATGGGCCCGGCCGAGCACAACGGCACCTTCCGCGGCAACACCCATGCCTTCGTAACCGCCCGCGTGGCGATCGAGAAGTTCTGGGCCGACGACAGCTTTGAAAAAGAGCTGGCCGAGAAGGAAGAGATCCTGACGCAGGCGCTGGCCGATCTGGCCGAGATCGTCGGCGACGGCAAACTGAAGGGCCGCGGCCTGATGCGCGGCGTCGATGTCGGCTCGGGCGAGCTGGCCTCGAAAATCTGCGGTCGCGCGTTCGAGAAAGGTCTTATCATCGAGACCTCCGGCCCCGACGACGAAGTCGTCAAAGTGCTGGCGCCGCTGACCACCCCGAAGGAGACGTTCCGCAAGGGCCTGAACATCGTTCTCGATGCGGCTCGCGACGTCACCGCCCACAACACTATTGCTGCGGAGTAACCCACATGATCGTTCGTGACTTCAACAAGATCGTAAAGGACGAGCGCGACCGCGTGGTGTCCGACGCCAACTGGACCAGCGTGCGCATGCTGCTGGCCCAGGACGGCATGGGCTTCTCGTTCCACATCACCTTCCTCGAAGCCGGTTCGGAACACACGTTCCACTACAAGAACCACTTCGAGAGCGTTTACTGCATGCAGGGCAAGGGTACGATCACCGACCTCGCCACCGGCGAGACGCACGAGATCACGCCCGGCGTCATGTATGCGCTGAACGAACATGACAAGCACACGCTGAAGGCCGAGGAAGAACTGGTCATGGCGTGCTGCTTCAATCCGCCCGTCACCGGCACCGAGGTGCATCAGGAAGACGGGTCCTACGCCCCGGCGAAGGAACTTGCCGACTAAGCCATGACCCAGAACATGCACACAGTCGAGAAAATCGGCGGCACCTCGATGTCGCGCGTCGATGAACTGCGGGACACGCTGTTCATCGGCGAGCGCGCGGGCGCCGACCTGTATGGCCGCGTATTCGTCGTGTCGGCTTTCGGTGGCATCACCAACCTGCTGCTGGAACACAAGAAGACCGGCGACGCGGGCGTCTATGCCCGGTTCGCCAATTCCGACAACGACCACGGCTGGCACGAGGCGCTGGACAAGGTGGCCGAGGCCATGACCGAGGCGCACCGAAAGGTGCTGGACCATTCGGCCGATATCGAACGGTCCGACGGCTTTGTCCGCGAACGCATCGAAGGCGCGCGCAACTGCCTGATCGACCTGCAGCGTCTGTGCTCTTACGGGCACTTCCGCCTGTCCGAGCACATGCTGCAGATCCGCGAACTGCTGTCGGGACTGGGCGAGGCGCATTCCGCCTTCGTCACGGTCCAGATGCTTCAACGCGCGGGCGTGAATGCGCGTCTCGTGGACCTGTCGGGCTGGCGCGATCAGGGCGACGTGTCGCTCGAGGAACGCATCACCACCGCGATGGAGGGCGTCGATCCGGCGACCGAAATGGCGATCGTGACGGGCTATGCGCAATGCGCCGAGGGCCTGATGCGCGAGTTCGACCGCGGCTATTCCGAGGTGACCTTCTCGAAGCTCGCCGCCCTGACGGGCGCGCGCGAGGCGATCATCCACAAGGAATTCCACCTGTCGTCCGCCGACCCGAACCTTGTCGGGCAGAACGCGGTGCGCAAGCTGGGCCGGACCAACTATGACGTGGCCGACCAGCTGTCGAACATGGGCATGGAAGCGATCCACCCGAAAGCCGCCAAGACGCTGCGACAGGCCGACGTGCCGCTGCGCGTGACCAACGCGTTCGAACCCGGCGACCCGGGCACGCTGATCGACGACCAGCCGGCTGAAGAAGCTGCGGTCGAGATCGTGACCGGCCTCGACATCATCGCGCTTGAACTGTTCGAGCAGGACATGGTCGGGGTGAAAGGCTACGACGCGACGATCCTCGAGGTGCTCACGCGCCACAACGTCCGGATCGTGTCGAAAGTGTCGAACGCCAACACGATCACCCACTACGTCGACGCATCGCTGAAGACGATGCGCCGGGTAGAGCGGGATCTGGCAGAGCGCTACCCGTCGGCCGAGATCCGGTCGCGCACGCTAAGCGTCGCCTCGGTCATCGGCCGCGACCTGCGCGGGCTGTCCGTCCTGACACGCGGCCTGCAAGCCATCGCCGATGCCGGGCTCGAGTCCATCGGCGCTTCGCAGGGCCCGCGCAACGTGGACGTGCTGTACGTGCTGGAACGCGACGACCTGAAACCGGCGATCAAGGCGCTGCATGGCGCACTGATCGAAGACCAACCCGTCGCCTTCCCCAAGAAGGCCGCGTAAAGCGTCACGGGTTACAGAGACCTGAGAAGGCCGCTCCGATAGGGGCGGCCTTTTTCCTTTGCACCTGCTGAACCCGCGCCGCTCACGTCCACGCACCGATTAACAGAACCTTAGCGGTCCAGGCGAATGCTCACACGCGGGTAAGACCACGAGCGGAGGCGGTTGTCACTTGACAACCCGCCGGAAAGACCATTATGGGAAGACAACGACACCCCGACAAGGACATCGAAGCTGCTCTGGCGGAACTCGAAACCCTTGGCTGGATCGTCAAGAAGGCGAGCGGCAGAAGCGCTCATGCTTGGGGTTTCGTCCTGTATCCGGAGAATGCAAGGCACATGTGCCGGAATGGCGTCTTTTGCCGGAACCAGGTCTGGAGCACGCCGAGGAACCCCGGCTCTCACGCGCGCCAGCTTGTTCGGATGGCGAAAGGATGCGTTGCCGTAAAGGGGAATGACGATAGTGACGAGTGAGCCCGATACCGAGTTCGAATTTGAACTGGTGTTCGCCCTTCCGTCGAAAACAATCGACATGGATGCCGTTGGCGACGCCCTGTTCGAGGTCGGCTGCGATGACGCGCTGCTTGGGCTTGGCGCGGCGGGTATGGTCGGGCTGGCGTTTCTGCGCAGCGGTCCGGACGCCGAGGCCGTGATCTGCGACGCGATACAGTCGGCCACCGACGCCCTTCCCAAGGGCTCGCGCCTGCGTGAGGTAAAACCTGACCTCGTCAGTCAGGGCGATGTTGCCGCGCGACTTCAGGTCTCGCGGCAGGCCTTGCAGAAACGTGACCTGCCGCCGCCGTCCATCGGTGGGCTATACCGGGCGTCCGAGATGCTGTCCGTTCTCGACACGCAGTCGGGCAAGGTCAAAGACGCCTTGAAAGATGCGCGTGCCTGGTTCGCGGCGGCACCGGCGGCGCAGCGCATCAACGCGCGCTTGAGCCTTGAGGGCTGACGGCCTTTCGAACGCCAGCCCTTACCCCACCGACCGCAGCGCGTCGCTTTGCGCGATCATGCTGTCTTCCGGGACGTCCAGCTTGTCGAGCGGGACCGCCGCAAGGCGTTCGGCGTCGTCGGGGTCCACACCCATCGCCCGCAGCATCGCGGCGACGAAGGCGTCGACGTCGACCTCGCCCCCCTTGTGCAGGCGGCGCAGCAGCGCAAGCGAGCTGGACTCGAGGATGTCGATCGCGATCTGAGGCGGGATCGGGCGGAAGAGACCGGCCTTGACCCCTTCCTCAAGGTACTTCGGCGTCACCTCTCGGACATAGCTGCCCGGTCCGGCGCCGCGCATCCCGAGGCGTGACAGGAACTCGAGAAACAGCGGATAGCGCCGCGCCACGTCGATGAAGCCCTTCAGGCCCTGCACCATCTGCGCGCGGGCGTCGCCGCTGTATTTCTTCGCAGAGGACGACGCCAGTTGGATGATCTCGCAGCCCAGTTCGTTCTTGGCGGCCTCCAGCAGCGCGTCGATGCTGCGGAAATGGTTGTAGAACGTGCCGCGCGCAACGCCGGCTTCTTCGATGACGTGCTCGATCACGGTGCCCTCGGGCCCCTGCCGCGCGAAAACGCGGGTGGCGGCCTCGATCAGCCTCCGCCGCATCTTCACCCGCCTTTGCTCGGCCACGCGCGAGCGGTGATCCCCCATCACGGTCATGCTTCCTTCTCCGGTCGTTTCACATTGAACACGGCGCAATACAGCGCCGGCACGAACAGCAGGGTGATCAGCGTCCCTGCAATGATCCCGCCCATCATCGCGAAGGCCATCGGCCCCCAGAAGATCTGGCGCGAGATCGGGATCAGCGCGAGGCTGGCCGCCGCCGCGGTCAACAGGATCGGCCGCGCGCGCTGGTCCGACGCCTCGAACACCGCGTCCCAGCGGTTTCGGCCGGCATCCAGAAGATCCTGAATCGCCTGCACGAGGATGATCGAGTTGCGGATCAGGATGCCGACCAGCGCCAGCACCCCCAGCACCGCGACAAAGCCCATCGGCGCACCCGACCCCAGAAGCGCCACGACCACACCGATCAGCCCCAGCGGCGCGACGGCCATCACGATGGCCATCAGACGGAAGCTTTGCATCTGCATCATCGTCAGCGTCAGGATGATCAGGATCATGATCGGCACGACGGCCACGATGGGCGCCTGACTTTCGGCGCTGGATTCCACCGTGCCGCCGATTTCGACCGTGTAGCCGGTGGGCAGTTCCTGCCGGAACGCCTCGACCGCTTCGGTCTGGTCGGTGACGATGGTCGCGGGCTGATCGTCGCTGATGACGGCCGCCTTCACGGTGATGACCGGCTTGCGGTCCTCCTGCCGGATGATCGGCTGTTCGGTCGTCCATGTGAGGCTGGCGATGGACGACAGCGGGATCGGCGTACCGTCGCCGCCGGCGAACTGAAGATCTTCCAGCGACGACAGGGTCGAGCGGTCCTGCGCCTCGCCACGGGCGAGCACGTCGATCAGCGTGCGCTCGTCGCGCAGCTGGGTGACGGTAGTACCCTCGAACAGGCTGGTCAGAACGTTGGCCACATCGGCCTGCGTCAGCCCAAGTTGCCGCAGACGCGCCTGATCAAGATCGACGCGGATCACGCGGCTGGGCTCGTTCCAGTCGAGGCTGATCGCGTCAAGCCGCTGATCCGCGGACAGGACCGCCGCCAGCTTCAGCGCCTCGTCGCGAAGCACGGCATAGTCGGGACCGGCGACACGGTACTGAACCGGCTTGCCGACCGGCGGCCCGAGTTCGATGAACTTCGGGAAGAACTCGACCGCGACATGCGCCATCGAATAGGCGCGGATCTTCTCGGTCAAAGCGTTCCGCGCGTCGAGGTCGGGGGTCATGATCACGACCTGCCCGATGTTCGGCCCGGCGGTGGGCGCGTCGTGGGTCAGGATGAACCGGGGCGCGCCGTCGCCGATGTAGGCGGTCCAGAACGACGGTTCCTCCTGCTCGGCCAGCCATGCCTCGAACTTCGCCATCTCGGTGTTGGTCGCGTTGAAACTGGCGTTCTGGCGCAGGGTGACGTCGACCACGATCTCTGTCCGGTCAGAGGTCGGGAAGAACTGCTGTTCGACCTTCGACATGCCGACGACCGAGGCGGCGAAGGCCGCGACCGTGATCAGGATGGTCAGCCAGCGGAACCGCATCGCCTGCCGCAGCACGCCATGGAACCGGCGGCGCAGCCAGCCCGGCTCGCCATGGGTGTGTTTCCACTTCTTCGGCAGGAAGGTCGCGCCCAGCACCGGGGCGAACAGCACCGCGACGATCCAGCTGAGGACCAGCGAGATTGCGATGACGTAGAACAGCGAGATCGTGTATTCGCCCGCCTGGCTGCCGTTCAGCCCGATGGGAATGAACCCCGCCACGGTGATCAGCGTGCCGGTCAGCATCGGCCATGCGATGGTCGTCCACGCATAGGACGCCGCCTTGGTCCGGCTTTCGCCGCGCTCCAGCCGCGAGATCATCGTTTCGATGGCGATCATCGCGTCATCCACCAGCAGGCCCAGCGCGATGATCAGCGCGCCAAGCGAGATCCGCTGCAGGGTGATGCCCATCTCGTTCAGGATCAGGAACGTCAGCGCCAGCACCAGCGGGATCGACAGGCTGACGACGAACCCGGCGCGGACGCCCAGCGACACGAAGCTGACCGCCAGCACGATGATCACGGCCTCGGCCAGCGCCTGCACGAAGTGGCCCACCGACTCGTCCACGACATGCGGTTGGTCGGCGACCTTGTGCACCTCGATCCCGATCGGCAGTTCCTTGATCATCTCGGCCATCAGCGCGTCGATCTCTTCGCCGAAGTCGAGGATGTTCTCGCCGGGGCGCATGCCGATGATCAAGCCGATGGCCGGCTCGCCGTTGTAGCGCACCAGCGAGTCGGGCGGGTCGATATAGCCCTCGCTCACCTCTGCCACGTCGGAAAGGGTGAAGAAGATATCGTCCGACCGAAGCGGCGCGGCGGCAAGGTCTTCGGCCTCGTCGAACTGGCCGCCGACACGGATCAGAAGGCGCTCGCCCTCGGTATGGATGGTGCCGGATGGGACGATTGCGTTCTGGGCCGCCAGCGTGTTCAGCACGGTCTGCGCGTTCAGGCCCAGCGCCGCCATGCGTTCGGACGAGAATTCGAGATAGATCACCTGTTCCCGCGTTCCGATCAGGTCGACCTTGCCGGCGGCGTCCAGTTGCTGAACTGCATCGCGCACGTCTTCGACGTAATCCTTCAGCTCTTCGGGACGGTATCCGTCGGCGGTGAAGGCGAAGATGTTGCCGTAGACGTCGCCGAAGTTGTCGTTGAACCCGAAGCCCGCGAATTCGTCCGGGAATTCGCCCCGGATGTCCGACATCATGTTGCGGACCTTGTTCCACGCAATCGGGATCTCGGACGAATCCATGTCGTCGCGCAGGTCGACATAGACGACGGCCTGCCCCGGATAGGTGACGGACCGCGTGCTGTCGAGCACGTCCAGTTCCTGCAACTTCCGCTCGATCCGGTCGGTCACCTGCGTCACCGTCTCTTCCGCGGTCGCTCCGGGCATCGAGGCCGAGACGACCATGGTGCGGATGGTGAACGAGGGGTCTTCCTCGCGCCCCATCGACAGGTAGGACAGCGCGCCGCCGACCAGCGACACCAGCATCAGGAACCAGACGAAGGACCGGTGCCCCAGCGCCCAGTCGGAGAGGTTGAAACCCTTCATTGCAGATGCTCCCCGACGATCTGTCCTTCTTCGAGGCTTGCCGCGCCCCGCACGATGATCTCGTCGCCGTCACCGACGCCCGAGGTGACCACAACGCGGCGGCCCACCACCGGGCCAAGTTCCACGGGGACGAATTCGACCGCGCGGCCCGCGCCGACGCGCCAGACGCCCGGCGCATCGTCCGTGCCGGAGATGGCCGTCGCAGGCACCGAAATGACCGGCGCGCTTTCGGTGGCGTAGGTCGCGGTGATCAGGCTGCCGATGCGGAAATCGTCCGGTGGGTCCTGCAACGTCAGGCGCAACCGCCGGGTTTCAAGGTTGGCGTCCGCCACCGGCTCTACCAGTCGCAGGATCGCCTTGACCGGCGTGACGGTGTCGGAATGGTGCCGCACGTCGAAGACCGCGCCGCGCGGCAACAGGGCGACATATTCGGCAGGTACGTCGATCACAGCCTCGCGGCCACGCACGTCGACCAGTTCAAGGATCGCTGTCCCGGGCGAGACGAGCGTACCCGCTTCGGCCTGCGTCGACAGGATGATGCCGTCGCGCGGCGCCGTCAGGGTGCCATAGGCGGCAGCGTCTTCGGCCTGCGAAAGCTCGGCCTCGGCGCTGCGAAGGCTGGCGGCGGCGGCGTCACGGTTGGCGCGTGCCTGTTCCAGCGCGGCGGTCGTGGCGACGCCAAGCTCGACCAGCCGCGTCGTGCGCTCGAACTGCTGCCGGCCAAGCCGCGCCTCGGCTTCGGCGGCGCTGACGGCGGCGCGTGCCGCGGCAAGGTCTTCTTCCAGCGTGATACCGTCCAGCGTCGCCAGCACGTCACCGCGCGCAACGACATCGCCCGCGTCCACGTCCAGCGTCGACAGGCGACCGCTTGTCTGGAACGCCAGCGTCACGATGTTCTCGCCCTGCACGACACCCGCGAAACCGCGTTCGGTGCTTTGCCCTTCCGACACGATTTCCGAGATCACCGGGCGCGGCACGTCGGCCTCGACGATGGGTTCTTCGGCCAAGAGGGGTGCCGCACCCAGCAGGGGCAGCGAAAGCACAAGGATCAGGCGCTTCATTCCGACCCCTCCCCGGCTTCGACCAGCCGCCCTTCGTACATGAACTGCGAGCCCGCACCGACGACCAAATCGCCTTCCTCCAGTCCGCCGATCACCGCCACGAAAACGTCCGCATAGGCGCCGACCTCGACGCTGGACAGGCTGACCCGCATGGTCTCGGGATCGACCAGCCAGACGGCGGGACCGTCCGCCGTGGCCGTCAGGGCGTTCCACGGAACCCGCATGATGGGCATGCTTGCAATCGTGACCGACCCGGTGACGGACGCGCCGATCACCATCGCTTCGGCCAGTTCGTCCGGGATCTCGGCGCGCACCTCGACGGTGCCGCTGTCGGTCAGCACCGGCGACACCTCGCGGACGCGGGCCTTGAATTCCTCGTCGCTGTCGCGCGGCGACACGGTAAAGCTGTGACCCACGAAGGAAGACAGACCGCCCACGTCGGGGGCGTAGAACACCGCCTCGCGCTTGCCCTGACTGGCCAGCGTCACCACGGCGGTGCCTGCGGTCGCCACTTCGCCCACGTCGGCAAGACGTTCGATCACGATCACGTCCTCGATGGCGCGGATCTCGGTGTCCTCGACCGCTTGCCGGGCGCGGGCCAGCTGCGCAGAGGCCTGATCGCGGGACGAGATCGCCGAGGTCAGCGCCTCTTCCGCCTCGTCCAGCGTCGACTGCGTGCCCACGCCGCGTTCGACAAGGTTGGCCGCCCGGTCGCGCGCCTGTTCCGCCTGCACCAACGCCGCTTCGGCTGCGGCCAGCGAGGCCTCGGCAGCGCTGAGCGAGGCGTTGGCCTGCGCCGGATCGACGCGCGCGATCAACTCGCCCCGCGCCACGAGGTCACCGACCTCGACAGCGATTTCGACGATGCGGCCACCGGTGCGGAACCCTGCGGGATAGCTGTTCTGCGCCTCGATAGACCCGATAAGCACATGCTCGCGCGGCAGCGAGCGCGTCGTCACGGTGGCAATCTGTACGGGAAGCGCCGTTTCGGCGATGGCGGACGCGGCAGTTGCCACGACAAGCCCGACCGCAAGCGCGGCGTGCAACGTCTTGATCATTATCCCAACCTCCGGACCGAATGGCCCGCGGGTGGAAAATGGTCAAAATGACACTTCTGTCAATACTACATTTAAAAACAGTCCGTCGGCCGCTTCCCGCCCGCGTCGACGGGCCGCGCGGAACCCCGCGCGCCCGTGTGCGTTGTCCAGTCGGCGCGTGCGCGACGCTTCGCCGAGACCTAAGCGTTGGAAAACCGTGACTTGCACCGGTTCGACGCGCGCCACATATGCCCGGCATACGCGGGGCCCCGCGAGTACCGAACGGTTATTTGTCCGAGGACACGAGATTGACCAGCACCGACACCCAATTGGGTCAAAGCGCGATTGCCAACGGCGCGGCTCACCGCGACGGGACGCACGACTCTGGGCCCGCTTCGGTCTCCGAGGTGATCGACCGCATGGAGAATGCGGCCGAGGGGTCCGAGACGACCTTGCGCGACGTGGTGTCGGCACTGGGTGAAGCGTCGTTCGTGCCGGTCCTGATGGCGCCGGCGCTGGCGGTCGTTTCCCCGCTGTCGGGCGTCCCGGTGTTCTCGTCGATCTGCGGCATCACCATCGCGCTGGTGGCGATCCAGCTTCTGTTGAACCGCGACCACCTCTGGCTTCCGGACTGGATGATGCGGCGCAAGGTCAAGACCGAGTCGCTGCGCAAGGCGACCCAATGGCTTCGCAAACCTGCTGGCTTCCTTGACCGCATGTCGCGCGAACGCATCAGCTTTCTGGTCGACCGCCCGTTCTCGTGGATCACAGAACTGGCCTGTCTTTTTTGCGGGCTCTCGATGCCGTTCCTCGAACTCTTGCCGTTCACCTCGTCGATCCTCGGCGGCGCGGTCACGATGTTCTCGCTGTCGCTTCTGGTGCGCGACGGACTGATCGCCGTGTTCGGCTTTGCCGTGGTCGCCTGTGCGGCGACGCTGGGCTACGTTCTGGTCGTCTAAAGACAACCTTCAAGGTCGGTGGCGATCCCGCGCATCAATTCGACATAAAAGTCCGGCCCGGTCGGATATTCGGCGCCCTGCAGATCGACGACGACATAGGGCACATCGGCCCCCGCGGCACGCGCCAGACCCGGGCTGACATGCGGTTCCATCACGATGCAGGCCTGATCGAGTTCTGCGACCCTTCCCGCAAGCTCTTTCAAACTGCGAGGGCTTGGCGCGCTGTCACCGACCGTCATCGTGCCGGCGGCGTGCAGGCCGAAGCCCTTTTCAAAGTACTGCGTCGCGTCGTGATAGAGGACAAGATCAACCGACTGTATCGGCGCAAGCGTGTCCGACAGTTCCGCGAACAGCGCCGACAGTCGATCCCGCGCCGCTTGGGCATTTGTTTGGTAGGTCTCGGCATTGTCCGGGTCGAGATCAGACAACTGCGCGGCGATCAGATCCAGCCAGGTCAGCGCGTTGGCGGGCAGCAGCCAGACGTGAGGATCGTAAGCACCGTGATCGTGGTGTTCGTCGGCGCCCTCGGCCTCGTCGTGCGCCTCATGGTCATGGTCGTGATCATGATCGTGTTCGCCGTCCTCGGCACTTTCGTCATGGTCTTCCCCGCCAAAGCGGAACGGCAGCACCTCTGTCCCTGCGGCCTCCATCAGCGCCACCTGTTCGGCACCACCCGCAAGCGTGCCCAGCGGCGCGACCAGCCAAGGCGACAGCGCATCGCCGACCCAGAAGACCAGATCGGCCTGTTCCAGCACGCTCGCCTCGGACGGCCGCATCGAGTAGGAATGCGGGTTCGCACCGGGCGGAAGAATCAATCCCGGCTCGCCCAGATCACCCATCACCATGGACACCAGCGAATGCACCGGTCCAATGTCCGTAACCACCACGGGAACATCGGCAAAAGCCGCCAGCGGAGTTGCGGAAAGCAGGGCGGTCAGGGCAGTCTGTCTGAACATGGAATGGGTCTCCGGAACCAACACGAGCGGGGTTGATAATTGATACACTATAACATATCAAGCATGAATCCACGGAGGGCATGACGATGGAGCCTGTCGGTTTCGAACGCCACGATCATCACAGCTGCATCGCCGACGGCGTCGCGGCCGCCGATGCCTTCTGCGCCGAGAACGGCCTGCAGTTCACCGCCTCGCGGCGGCGGGTGCTTGAGATCCTGTTGGAAAAGCACCGCGCACTGGGCGCCTACGAGATCCTTGACGTGCTGCGTGAGGAAGGCCTTGGCTCGCAACCCCCGGTCGCGTACCGGGCACTCGATTTCCTGACAAAGCACGGCTTCGCGCACCGGATCGAACGGCTGAACGCCTTCGTCGCCTGCGCTCATCCCGGCGCCAGCCATACGCCCGCGTTCCTGATCTGCCGCCTGTGCGACAGCGTGGCAGAGGCCAGCGCCGATCCCGCCAGCGGCATGCTGGGCCGCGCCGCGGAAGAAACGGGGTTCCTGATCGAGCGCGCCGTGGTCGAGGCGGAAGGCGTCTGCCCGAATTGCCGGGAGGCCGCGTGAGTCTTGTCGATATCCGCGGGCTTGCGGTGCGGGCCGGCGGTCGGCAGATCCTGCACGATGTCGCCTTCGCCATCGAACCCGGCGAGATCGTCACCGTGGTCGGTCCGAACGGGTCGGGCAAGTCCACCCTTCTGCGCAGCATCGTCGGCGCTGTCCGGCCCACCGCGGGCCTTGTCGCGCTGAAGCCGGGGCTGCGCATCGGCTACGTCCCGCAGAAGCTGCACATCGACCCGACCCTGCCGATCACCGTACGCCGGTTCCTAGGCCTGCCGCATCCCGTCAGCGATGACGAAGCGCAGATGGCGCTGACCGAAGCCGGCGCGGGCGACCTCGGCACGCGGCAGATGGCCGACCTGTCCGGCGGGCAATTCCAGCGCGTGCTGCTGGCCCGCGCGCTTCTGGCGCGTCCGGATCTGCTGATCCTCGACGAGGCGACGCAGGGCATGGACCAGCCGGGCTCTGCCGAGTTTTACCGTCAGATCGAGAAAGTGCGCACCGAGCTTGGCTGCGCCGTGCTGATGGTCAGTCACGAATTGCATGTCGTGATGGCGGCGTCCGACCGCGTCATCTGCCTGAACGGACATATATGCTGCGAAGGCGCGCCGGAACACGTCGCCTCGGCCCCGGAATACCGGGCACTGTTCGGCACCGGAACGCGCGGCGCGCTGGCACTGTACCGGCACGAGCACACGCACAGCCATGACCACGACCATGCGCACGACCACCACGGCCACCACGACCACGAGCACGCCGAATGAGCCTTCTCGACAGCTTCCTTGCCCGCGCCACTCTGGCCGGAATCGGAACCGCGCTGGCTGCCGCGCCCCTTGGTTGCTTCGTGGTCTGGCGCCGCATGGCCTATTTCGGCGACGCCACGGCGCACGCCTCGATCCTTGGCGTGGCGCTGGCGCTGACCTTCGACGTTCCGGTCTTCGGCGGCGTCCTGCTGGCCGCGCTTGCGATGGCGACCTCGGTCTCGGTACTGGCCGGGCGGGGCTTTGCGATGGACACGCTGTTGGGCGTGATGGCGCATTCGGCGCTGGCCTTCGGTCTGGTCGCCGTGTCCTTCCTCGACGGCGTGCGGATCGACCTGATGGCGTATCTCTTCGGTGACATTCTTGCGGTCGGGCGCGTCGATCTCGCTTTGATCTGGGGCGGCGCGGTTCTGGTTCTCGGGCTGATGTGGTGGCGGTGGTCGGCGATCCTGACGGCGACCCTGAACCCCGATCTTGCACATGCCGCCGGGATCGACCCGCGGCGCGAGCAAATGGTCCTGACCGTAGCGCTGGCGATCGTCGTCGCCGTCGCGATCAAGGTGGTCGGCGTCCTGCTGATCGTGGCGCTGTTGCTGGTCCCCGCCGCCGCCGCGCGCCCCTTTGCCCGCACCCCGGAAGGCATGGCGCTGGTCGCCGCCGGGATGGGCGTCGCCTCTGCCGCGGGGGGCATGCAGTTCGCCTATCTGCTCGACACGCCCACCGGTCCGACCATCGTCTGCGTCGCCGCGATCCTGTTCGCGATCACCAGCACCGGCGACCTTCTGCGCCGCCGTCTATTTCGCTAACGCAGCGAAATTATTTCAAAAATTTTCTTGCCCAAAGCGGTTTGGGCCGCAAGTATGCGCTTGGGAGGAATGGAAGGCATCCCCGGCTCGTACCGTCGACCGTGATCAAGGCCCGTCAGAGGCCGGTCGCCGCGAGCATTCTTCTGCCCTGTTTCGGGGACGGGATGGCCTCTCGCACAGACGCTACGGACGACGTACCAACAGGGAGACCTTCATATGCATTTCGGACATTCTATTCGGGCGCGATATCTGCTCGGCGGCGCAATGGCGCTGGCGCTGACTGCGACCGCCGGGCTTGCCGACATCCGGTTCTGGACCACCGAGGAACAGCCCGAACGCCTGGCCAAGCAACAGGAGATGGCGGCTGCCTTCGAGGAAGAAACCGGCATCGCCGTCGAGGTCATTCCGGTGACCGAAAGCGATCTGGGCACCCGCACGACCGCCGCCTTCGCGGCCGGTGACCTGCCCGACGTGATCTATCATACGCTGCAATACGCCCTGCCGTGGTACGAGGCCGGCATCCTCGATTCCGACGCCGCGACCGAAGTGATCGAAGCGCTCGGCGAAGACACCTTCGCCCCCGGTGCACTGGGCATGGCGTCGGTCGACGAAGGCTGGGCCAGCGTCCCGGTCGACGGCTGGACGCAGATGATCATCTACCGCAAGGATCTCTTCGACGAGGCCGGGCTGGAGCCGCCCAGCACCTACGCCAACGTCCTTGCCGCGCTCGAGGCGCTGCACAACCCGCCCGAGATGTTCGGCTTCGTGGCCGCGACCAAGGTCGACGAGAACTTCATGAGCCAGGTGCTGGAGCACGTGTTCCTCGCCAACGGCGCGACGCCGGTCGGCCCGGACGGGTTCACCGGCTTCGACGAGGCCAAGACCACCGAGGTTCTGGAGTTCTACAAGGCCATCGCCGAAGCCTCGCCGCCGGGCGAGCTGTACTGGGACCAGTCGCGCACGCTTTACTTCGCCGGGCAGGCCGCGATGATCATCTGGTCGCCGTTCATCCTCGACGAACTCGCGGGCCTGCGTGACAGCGCTCCGCCCACGATCACCGACGATCCCACCTCGCCCGAACTGGCGTCGAAGACCGGCATCGTGACCAACTTCGCCGGCCCCTCGAACCCGGACGGCGCGGCTTGGGCCGACATCCGCTATTTCGGCATCACCGTGGACGCCGACATCGAAGAGGCGATGCAGTTCGTCGAGTATTCGATGAGCACCGGCTACACCTCGACCCTGTCGATCGCGCCCGAAGGCAAGTTCCCGGTCCGCAACGGCACCGCCGAGAACCCGACCGAGTTCATCGAAGCCTGGGCGACCCTGCCGATGGGCGTCGACCGCAAGGCGCCGATGGGTGACGTCTATGCGCAAGAGATGATCGACGAGGTCGTCGGCGGTCTCGACGTGGCGCAACGCTGGGGCGTCGACGACGGTCAACTGGCGCTGGCGTCCAAGATCATCAACTCTGGCGCGATCAACCGGATCGTGCGGCAGTACATCGACGGCGAGATCGAAGCCGCCGCCGCTGTCGAGGCGATGAACACCGAACTGTCCGCCATCGAGTAAGGCAGATACTGCCCTCCCCCCACAACCGGGGGGGAGGGTCACAAAGGGGGATGTCCCCACAAGCCGGACGCGACGCATGACCTCAGCCACACCACCGACGGGCCGCGGCCCGCTTGCCCGCCGCGAGGCGCGGCTGGCCTGGGGCCTGCTGCTGCCCACGATCCTCTCGGTCTCGCTGGTGGTGATCCTGCCGCTGCTGTCGATTTTCTGGATCAGCTTCAAACCCATCGGCCTCGCCGACCTGCGCCCGCCCGCGCCCGTGGTGCGCGAGTCGCTGCGCGGCCGGCCCGAGGCGGCGGGCGACGAGGGCGAGGTGCAGTACCGTCTGCGCAACTCGTCCCAGGACAAGCCGATCCTCGGCGTCACCCTGTCGGACACCCTGCCGGAGGGGCTGACCGTCACCGGCGACATCGACCCGCGCTGCACCCTCGACGACCGGGCCCTGTTCTGCGACTTCGGCGATCTGGAAGGTGGCCAGCGCGAGACGATCGAGATCCCGGTCATCGCCGAGGCCGCCTATTTCGACAGCGGCGCCGATGTCGAGCGCACCGTGCCCGAGATCACAGGTCGCGCCGACAACATCCTGACCAACTCCGAGTTCACGCTGGACAACTTCGCCCGGATCTTCCGCGGCGACGAGTTCTTCACGGTGCTTTGGGCCACGATCTTCTACACGGTGTTCGGCACCGTCGGCGCGCTACTGGTGGGCCTGTTCGCGGCGATGCTGCTGAACAAGGAATTCAAGGGGCAGGGCATCCTGCGCGGGCTGTACCTGTTCCCCTACGTGGCCCCCGTGATCGCGGTGGCCTTCACGTGGGTCACGCTGTTCGATCCGTTCTCCGGCTCGGCCAACGCGCTGTTGGTGCAAATGGGCGTGGTGAACAGCCCGATCAATTTCTTCGGCCAGCGCCCGCTGGCGCTGATCATGGTCACCGTGTTCGAGATCTGGCGCTATTTCCCGCTGTCCTTCCTGTTCATCCTCGCCCGGATGCAGTCGATCGACCACGACATGTACGAAGCCGCCGACATGGACGGCGCCTCGCCGTTCCAGCAGTTCTGGTACCTGTCTATGCCGCAGCTTCTGGGCATCCTGTCGGTGCTGTTCCTGCTGCGCTTCATCTGGACCTTCAACAAGTTCGACGACATCTTCCTGCTGACCGGCGGCAACGCCGGGACGCGGACGCTGACGGTCAACGTCTACGAACAGGCGTTTGCCGTCTCGAACATCGGCGCCGGCGCCGCGGTCGCGGTGGTGATCTTCTGCGTGCTGCTGGTCTTCTCGATCTTCTTCCTGAAATACGTAAGCCGCGAGGAGGGCCTGTGATGACCGCTTCGCCGCTTCTTCTGTCCGGAAATATCCCGGGGGAGCCGCGCGCCAGCGCGGTGGGGGCAGAGCCCCCTGCCCGGCCCATCCATGCGGAGGTGTCCCGATGAGCGCCCTGCGTCACGGATGGCTGACCGGCCTTGTCATCGGCGTGCTCTGGCTGTTCGTCCTCGCCGTCGCGGTGGCCGTGGCTGTGGCGTTCGGCGCCGGCGCCGCGATCCGCCCGGCGATCCCCTTTATCGTGGTGCTGGGCGCCGTGACGGGGCTGGCCTGCGTGGCCCTGCGGCTGGCGCCCCCGGTGCTGTGGGCGGGCGTCACGGTCGTTTTCGCCGCTCTCGGCGCGGCGGAACTGGCTCCGATCGTCGGCACCGACGCGACCACACCGCTGCTTCTGGCTGTCACCAACGGGGTACTGGGCCTTGCCTTCGGGTGGTCGATGACGCGCATCCTCGGCACCATGTCGACCGGCGCGCTGACCCGGCACGTGTTCGAGGCCGCGGTGATCCGGTTCCTGACCGGCACCGGCTATATCGTCTTCACCGCCATCGTCGCGATCCCGTTCTACGTGATGGTGATGACCAGCCTGAAGAACCAGCAGCAGCTGGTGCAGAACCCTCTCGACTTCTCGCTGGACCTCTCGAAAGGCTGGGGCCTGTTTTCCAGCTATGTCGAGCTGTTCGGGCAGTTCAACTTCGGCAGCTACCTGTGGACCTCGTTCTACGTGTCCTGCCTGACCGTCGCGATCACGCTGCTGTTCTCGGTACCCGGCGCCTATGCCGTCGCGCGGCTGCGCTTCGCTGGACGGACGGCGTTCTCGCGCTCGATCCTTCTGATCTACATGGTGCCGATGATCGTTCTGGCGCTGCCGATCTACATCGTCTTCTCGATGACCGGCCTCAGGAACACCATCTTCGGCATCGTCATCATCTACCCGGTCACGACCATTCCCGTCGCGCTGTACATGCTTCAGGGCTATTTCCGCGGCCTGCCCGCAGAGGTCGAGGAAGCCGGGCTGATGGACGGGCTGACCCGGCTCAAGGTGATCTGGAAGATCACCCTGCCCCTGTCGCTGCCCGCGCTGGCCTCGGTCTCGCTCTATGTCTTCATGATCGCGTGGAACGAGTTCCTGCTGGCCTTCATGCTGCTGGACGACCCCTCCAAGTTCACCCTGACCCGTGGCGTCGCGATGCTGAACTCGTCCGAGATTCCGCGCCAGCATTTGATGGCCGGCGCGGTGATCGCGACGGTGCCGATCATGGTGCTGTTCCTGGGGCTGGAGAAGTTCATGACCAAGGGCCTGACCGCCGGGTCGGTGAAAGGATGACGACCTTGGCCGCCACCGACCGGACACGAAACGCAAAGGACACGCCTGCCCATGGCTGACGCCACCACCTGCGACCGCGAAGCCCGCGCCATCCTCGCGAAGAACGATCGCGGCGGGTACACCGTGCCGACGGCGGGGCTTTATCCCTACCAGTGGAATTGGGACAGCGTGTTCGCCGCCCTTGGCTTTGCCGAGCACGACATGGACCGCGCGTGGAGCGAGATCGAGACTCTGTTCCGCGGCCAGTGGCCCAACGGCATGGTGCCGCACATCCTGTTCCACCAGGTCGATCCCGGCTATTTCCCCGGCCCCGACGTGTGGGGCGGCGTCGGACCGATCCCGTCTTCGGGCATCTCGCAACCGCCCATCGCGGGCACCTTCGTGCGCTGGCTTCTGGACCGAAACCCCGGCGCCCAGCCCCGCGCTCGCGCGCTGTTCAAGCCGCTGATGGATTGGCACCGCTGGTTCATGACATGGCGCAACGAGGGCGGCGCCATCGTCGTCACCCATCCGTGGGAAACCGGCCGCGACAACTGCCCCGACTGGGACGGCCCCTTTGCCGCGATCGAACCCGAGGGCGTCGAACAGTACTATCGCCGCGACACCACCCACGTCGTCGAAGAGGAACGTCCGCGGCGCTATGATTATGACCGCTACCTGTACCTCGTGAAGCTGGGAGCCGAGAGTGGCTGGGACGAGGCCTATCTGAAGGACACCACGCCCTTCCGCGTGGCGGACCCGACGATGACCTTCACGCTGCTGCGCTCGACCCGCGACCTGAAGGTGCTGGCCGAACGGTTCGGAGAACCGGTGGACGAACTCGACCGCTGGATCGCCGAGATGGAGGAAGGGTCCGAACGGCTGTGGAACGCCGAGGCCGGGACCTACGACTGTTATGATATCCGCGCGGGCAAGCACACCGGCGTCGTCTCGAACGCGTCGTTCCTGACATGGTACGCGGGTGTCGGCGGCGGCCGGATGCTCGACCAGTTCGACCGCATCGCCGGGCTGACCAAGTACTACGTCCCGTCCACCGACCCGGCGCATCCGGCCTACGAGCCGAAACGCTATTGGCGCGGGCCGGTCTGGGCGATGATGAACATGCTGATCGCCACCGGGCTGGGCGAGGCGGGCCACACCGACCGCGCGCAAGCGCTGACCGAGAACACCCGCGCGCTGATCTCGAAGAACGGGTTCGCGGAATACTTCGACCCGACCAACGGCGCCCCCGCGGGCGGGCGCGACTTTACATGGACGGCCGCCGTCTGGCTGGCTTGGGCCTCTCCCAACACGGGGAAAACACCATGGGCAGCATAAGCCTTCAAAGCGTCGAGAAATGGTTCGGCGATCTTCAGGTCATTAAGGGTATCGACCTTGACATACACGATGGCGAATTCGTCGTGTTCGTCGGCCCCTCGGGCTGCGGCAAGTCCACGCTGCTGCGAATGATCGGCGGGCTGGAAGAGACGTCGCGCGGCAAGCTGCTGCTGGACGGCAAGGACGTCACCGACCAGCCGCCGCACCAGCGCGGCCTGTCGATGGTGTTCCAAAGCTACGCGCTGTACCCGCATATGTCGGTGCGCGACAACATGGGCTTCTCGCTGAAGACCGCGGGCGCGCCGAAGTCCGAGATCGAAGAGAAGGTGAACCGCGCCGCGGCGATCCTGAAACTGGAACCCTATCTCGACCGCCGGCCCAAGGCGCTGTCGGGCGGCCAGCGCCAGCGCGTCGCCATCGGGCGGTCCATCGTGCGCGCGCCCACCGCCTTCCTGTTCGACGAACCGCTGTCCAACCTCGACGCCGCCCTGCGGGTCGAGATGCGCTACGAGATCGCCAAGCTGCACCGGGCACTTGAGGCGACGATGATCTACGTCACCCACGACCAGGTCGAGGCGATGACGCTAGCCGACCGGATCGTGGTGCTGGAATTCGGCACCATCGCGCAGGTCGGCACGCCGAAAGAGCTGTACGAGCGCCCCGCGAACCTGTTCGTGGCGCAGTTCATCGGCTCGCCCGCCATGAACATCGTGCCCTGCACCACGTCGGACGGCCGCTATGCGCTCGAAGGCGGGCGCGGCGGCGTCTACACCGGCGACCATGGCGCGGTCCAGCTGGGCATCCGGCCCGAGCACATCGACATCGGCGCACCGGGAGAGGGCCAACTCGATGCCCGCGTCGACGTGCTGGAGTACCTCGGGGCCGACAGCTACGTGATCGTCGATGCAGGTCCGCTGGGCCAGATGACGATCCGCAGCCATGGCGAGCAAGAGGCGGAGCCAGGCCAGGAAATCGGCCTGAAGTTCCGCGAGGACCGGCTGCATTTCTTCGACGACAAAGGGCTGGCGGTCCGGCACTAAGCCGCCCTATACGGAACGGCCATGAGAACCACCGCCGACCGTATCCGCCATTCGCTGCTGCTCGAATTCTTCGCGCTGCTGATCATCACGCCGCTTGGCGCGCTGGTGTTCGGCGTGCCGATGTTCGACTTCGGTACGGTTGCTCTGGTCAGCAGCATGGTCGCAATGCTGTGGAACTACGCGTTCAACATCGGGTTCGACCGGGCCATGTTCCGCGCCACCGGCGGCACGGCGAAATCCCTTCGCCATCGCGTTCTGCACGCGGTGCTGTTCGAGGCCGGGCTTCTGGCCCTTCTGGTGCCGTTCATCGCGTGGCACTTGGGCGTGACGCTTTGGGTCGCGCTGGCGATGGACGTGTCGCTGGCCGGGTTCTTCCTTGTCTATACCTTCCTTTACAACATCGCCTACGACGCGGTGTTCCCCATCCCGCCCGCGCCCGCATCGCCAAAAGCCTGACCGGGCCGCACAATCCTGCGCCGGAACCGGGCCTGCCGCGGGCCAGCCGCACAACCCTGCTGCGAAAAGTTCTTTGACCCAGGCAATTGATGGGCCAGAATTGAAGTGTTTTAGCAAGTGATGGAGAGAGAGATGTCCGACAGCACCCCCGCTTCGGAAGGCAAGGGAATGTCACTGACCGTCAAGGTCATGATCGGGATGGTCGCGGGCCTGATCGTCGGTGTCATCTTCAACGCCATCGGGTCCGATTTCATCGCCACGCATATTGTCGGCGGCCTGTTCGCGATGGTCGGCAGCATGTTCGTCAACGCCCTGAAGATGCTGGTCGTGCCGCTGGTGATCTTCTCGCTGATCTGCGGCGTGACCGGGATCGGCGACATCCGGGTCCTTGGCCGCGTCGGCGGCAAGTCCTTCGGGCTGTACCTGTTCACCACCGCCGTCGCGATCGCCATCGCCATCCTGATGGCGCTGGTCGTGGCGCCGGGCGACGGGTTCGACATGACCGGCGTCGACACCTCGGGCGTCACCGGGCGCGAGGCGCCGACCGTGTGGGAAGTCTTCGCCGGCATCGTTCCCACCAATCCCATCGCCAGCTTCGCGAGCGGCGAGATGCTGCAGATCATCTTCTACGTCATCATCGTCGGCATCGCCGCGCTGATGATGGGCGACCGGTCGAAGCCGTTCATCGAAGCCTGTGAATACATGAACGAGTTGATGATGAAGGTCGTCGGCATCGTCATGGCCTTCGCCCCCTACGGCGTGTTCTGCCTGATCGCCAAGACCTTCACCGAGCAGGGGATCGAGCTGTTCGTGCCGGTGCTCGCCTATGTCGGCACGCTGACGGTGGCGCTGTTCTTCCACCTTTTCGTGACGCTGATGATCATGCTCAAGGTGCTGTCGGGGCTGAACCCCTTCACCTTCATGACCAAGATCCGCCCGGCGCAGATCTTCGCCTTCTCGACCGCCTCGTCGAACGCGACGATCCCGGTCACCTTCCGTTGCGTGACACAGCGCATCGGGGCGGACAACTCGGTGGCCTCGTTCACCGTGCCGTTCGGCGCGACGATCAACATGGACGGCACCGCGATCATGCAGGGCGTGGCGACGGTGTTCCTTGCCAATGTCTATGGCATCGACCTTGGCATCGGCGGCTACCTGACCGTGATCGCGATGGCGGTGCTTGCCTCCATCGGCACGGCGGGCGTGCCGGGCGTTGGCCTTGTCATGCTGACGATGGTGCTGGGTCAGGTCGGCCTGCCGATCGAGGGGATCGCGCTGATCCTCGGCGTCGACCGCCTGATGGACATGATCCGGACCGCGGTGAACATCACCGGCGACGCCGTCGTCTCGACCATCGTGGCGAAGACCGAGGGCAAGCTGGACATGGCGGTGTTCAACGACCCCGACGCGGGCGTGATCACCGATCACGATCTGGACATCGACCCCGAGGCCGAGGCCCGTCTGGCCGACGCGGCGCACCCACCCCGGAGCGCACCGGCAGAGTGATCCGCGCGACATGCCGGGGCGCCTGTTTCTGACCGCTCCGTTGGAGGAGGTCGCCGATTTCCTCGGCGCCGACCCCGGCGGAGTGGCGCCGGACCCGCCCCGCTTCAACATCGCCCCGGGCGAGCAGGTCATCGCCTGCCCGCCCGGTCTGGCTTTGACGAAGATGCGTTGGGGGATGATCCCCGTGGGCCGGGTGAACGCGCGTGGCCGGCCGGTGATGGAAACCATCGTCAATGCGCGATCCGAGACGGTCTTCACCAAATCCGCATTCGAAGGCGTCACCCGTGCGCTGGTGCCCGTGAACGGCTGGTACGAATGGACCGGCGAGAAACGGAAGAAGACCGCATGGCGGATTGCCCGCCCCGACGGTCGCCTGCTGGCTTTCGCAGCGATCTACGATGTCTGGAACGGACCCGGCGGCATCCAGCTGCCGCAACTGGCCACCGTCACCTGCCCGCCCTCGGGCGATGTGAAGGACATCCACGACCGGATGGGCGTCCTGCTGGAACCGTCGCAGTTCGCGACATGGCTGGGCGACGACACCGAAGCGGCGGCGGCCCTGATGCGCCCCTACCCGGACGGCAGCCTCGCGGTGACGGAGGCGACCGGCGTCGACTGGACCGCGCCCTGAGGCGTCCGCGCCGCACTGTCGTTAATCCCGCTTTCCTTTCCCCCACGGCCAGTTCAATGATCCCGGCATGGAACTCACCGCGACCTTCTGGATCCTCGCCGCGCTCGGCTCGCTGTTCGTCGGCATGTCGAAGGGCGGCCTGCCGATCATCGCGCTGCTGGCGGTGCCGATCCTGTCGTTCGTGATGCCCGCCGCCGCGGCGGCCGGGCTGTTGCTGCCGGTCTACATCATCTCGGACGTGTATGGCGTCTGGCTGTACCGGCGGGAGTTCTCGGCGCGCAACCTCAAGATCCTGATCCCCGCAGCCGCCATCGGCATCGCGCTGGGCTTCGCCACGGTGGCGTGGGTGCCCGAGGATGCGGTGAAGCTCGCGGTGGCGCTGACCGGGCTGTACTATCTCGCCGACAAGCTGCGGCGGCGGCTGAACCCCAGCATTCCGCCCCGGCCCGCCGATGTGCCGCGCGGGCTGTTCTGGGGCGCGCTGGCGGGGTTCACCAGCTACATCTCCCACGCCGGCGGACCGCCGTTCCAGGCATACGCCCTGCCGCAGAAGATGCCGAAGATGGTGTTCGCCGGCACCTCGACCATCCTGTTCGCCTGCGTGAACATCATGAAGGTGCCGCCCTATGTGATCGCCGGGCAGATCACGCTGCACAGCCTGTCGGTGATCCTTTGGCTGACCCCGGTGGCGCTGTTCGGCGCGTGGTCCGGGTTCCGTCTCACGCAGATCCTGCCCGAGAAGCTGTTCTTTGCCTTCGTCGAGACGGCGCTGCTGATCCTGTCGCTGAAACTGATCTACGACGTGGTCGTCTGACCGCCGCGCCCACTTGCCACTTCCGTTCGCCCGTATATCTTCGACGCTCAGTCACAGGAGGACCGCCCCATGCAGATGAGTTCCGAACGCGAGATCGCCGCCCCGCCCGAGGAAGTCTGGGCCGCGATCCTCGACCCCGAAGTGCTGAAGGCCTGCGTGCCCGGCTGCACCGAGATGTCCGGCAATGCCGACGAGGGCTTCGAGGCGACCGTGGTCCAAAAGGTCGGCCCGGTGAAAGCCACCTTCAAGGGACAGGTCTCTGTCGACAACCGGGTCGAGCACGAAAGCCTGACGCTCGTCGGCGAAGGCAAGGGCGGCCCTGCGGGCTTCGCCAAGGGCTCGGCCGACGTGAAGCTGACGCCGACCGAGACCGGCACGCTGCTGAGCTACGACGTCGACGCGAAGGTCGGCGGCAAGCTGGCCCAGCTGGGCAGCCGCATCATCGACGGCTTCGCCAAGAAGATGGCCGACCAGTTCTTCGAACGCTTCCAGACCGCCATCGAAGGCACCGCCGAGGACGTGCCGGACGATGCGCCGGAGGAAGAGAAAAAGAAAGGCTGGCTGTCGCGCCTGAAAGGCTGACGCCGGTTGGGGGCTCTGCCCCCGCCGCGCCTTTCGGCGCGTCTCCCCCGAGGTATTTTAAAAGAGAAGAAGCAGCACCCTTCGCCTTCTTCTCTTCCGAAATACCTCGGGGAGCGCGAGGGGCAGGCCCCTCGCTTCCGTCGCCGGCGATCAGGCCGCGCGGTCGGGGAACAGGGCGGCCAGCCCCTCGGGCGAGGCAGCGGCGATTCCGCGTTCGGTGATCAGGCCGGTGACCAGACGGGCCGGGGTCACGTCGAAGGCCGGGTTCCGCGCGCCAGTGGTGTCGGGCGAGATCTGCACCTGCGTCACCGTCCCGTCGGCAAGCTTGCCTTGCACGTGGGTGACTTCCGCAGGGCCGCGTTCCTCGATCGGGATGTCGAAGCCGTCCGAGATCGTCCAGTCGATGGTCGGCGAAGGCAGCGCCACGTAGAACGGGACGCCATTGTCCTGCGCCGCCAGCGCTTTCAGGTAGGTGCCGATCTTGTTGCAAACGTCGCCGCGCGCAGTGGTGCGGTCGGTACCGACGATGACGAGGTCCACCTCGCCCCGCTGCATCAGGTGCCCGCCCGCGTTGTCGACGATCAGGTCGTGGCTGACACCGTGGCCGCCCAGTTCCCACGCGGTCAGCAAAGCGCCCTGGTTGCGGGGGCGAGTCTCGTCGACGAAGACATGCACCGGAATTCCCGCCTCGTGCGCCTGGTAGATCGGCGAGGTCGCGGTGCCCCAGTCGACCGTCGCGATCCAGCCGGCGTTGCAGTGGGTCAGGACGTTGACCGGCCCGTCCTTCTTCGCCGCGATCTCCTTGATCAGTTCCAGCCCATGCACGCCGATCATCCGGTTGGTCTCGACATCCTCGTCACAGATCGCCGCCGCCTTCGCGAAGGCCGCCGTGGCGCGGTCGCCGACCGGCAGCGGGCGCAACGCGGCCTGCATCGCCTCGAGCGCCCAGCGCAGGTTCACCGCGGTGGGGCGCGTGGCGTTCAGCGTCTCGCAGGTCGTGGCGAGGTTGCCGTCCGACGCGTCGCGCGCCATCGCGCAGGCCACGCCATAGGCCGCCGTCGCCCCGATCAGCGGCGCGCCCCGTACCCACATGTCGCGGATCGCGGTGGCGAAATCGTCAAGGCTTTCCAGCGGCACGATGCGGAACTCGTGCGGCAGCCAGCGCTGGTCGATGATCCGGACCTCGCCGTCTTCAAGCCAGATAGAGCGGTAGTGGGTGTCGCCGACCTTCATGCGGGCCTCCCGTGGTTGCAGGGTGTCGTCCGGAGTCTCGCCCGTGGCCGGGCTTGCATCAAGTGGAAAGGCAGGCCGTCCGATGTCCGAACCCCATTGCACTCTGCCGCGCCGCGCGCGACGGTCCCTGCCATGACCGCCACCCCCCTGATCCGCGACGTCGGCCTGTCCGGCATGCTCGTCACCTTCGCCGACCGTCTGTCAGAGCCCGCGAACCGCGCCGCGCTGGCGTTTCGCGCGGCGGTGGACCATGCCGGCTGGGACGGGGTGCAGGAGACGGCGACCTCTCTCGCGTCGGCCTTCGTCCGGTTCGATCCGCTGACGCTGGACCACGACGCGCTGAAGGACCGGCTGACCGAGATGCTGGCGGGCCGCGACTGGCTGGCGGAACCCTTGCCGCAAGGGCGCGTGTTGTGGACCATTCCCGTCGCCCTTGGCGGCGACAGCGGGCCGCAGTTCGATGAGGCGGCCGAGGCGGCGGGGCTGACCCCCGAAAAGGCCACCGAAGAGATCGCAGCCGCGCGGACCCGCGTGCTGACGATCGGCTTCGCACCCGGGCAGGCGTATCTGGGCGAGTTGCCCGCGCACTGGAACATCCCTCGCCTGCGGCAGCTGTCGCCCAACGTGCCGCAGGGCGCTTTGGTGGCCGCGATCCGACAGTTGATCGTCTTCGCGCGGACCACCCCGACCGGCTGGCGGCATATCGGGCAGACCGCCTTCCACTCGTTCCGGCCCGGGACAGACACGCCTTTCCCGCTGACGCCCGGCGACGAGATCCGGTTCGAGCCCGCCACGCCCGAAGCCATCGCCCGTCTGGCGGAAAGCGACGGTATCGGCGCCACGTCAGAGCCCATAGCATGAGCCGCCTGACCGTCATCAGCGCGGGTCCGGGCGTCACCGTGCAGGACATGGGGCGCCCCGGTCACCTTGCCACCGGCCTGTCGCGCGGCGGTGCCGCCGATCCGCTGGCGCTGGCCGAGGGGGCCGCGCTGCTTGGCCAGTTGCCCGAGACCGCCGCGATCGAGATGGCCGGCATGGGCGGCGTGTTCACCGCCGATCGCGATCTGCGCATCGCGCTGACCGGCGCGCCGATGCAGGCGACCGTCGATGGCGAGCGGCTGCACTGGAACACCAGCCACCACCTGAAAGCGGGTCAGCACCTTGCCATCGGCGGGGCGGAGCGTGGCGCCTACGGATATCTTCACATCGGCGGCGGCATCGCGACCGAGCCGGTTCTGGGCTCGCGCGCCGCACATCTGGCTGCTGGTCTGGGGGCCGGTTTGACCGAGGGCGACACGCTGCCGCTTGGGCAGGACCGCGCGGGCGAGACGGGGCTGACGCTGGACGTCGCCGACCGGTTCTCGGGCGGCACCGTCCGGGTGATCCCGTCGATGCAAACCGACCAGTTCGCCCCCGGCGACCTTCGGCGGTTCGAGGAAACCGCCTTCTCCCGCGATCCGCGCGGCAACCGGATGGGCGTGAAGATGCGCTTCGACGGCGCGCCCTTCGCCGCGCAGGATCAGCTTGTCATCCTGTCCGAGATCATCGTGCCCGGCGACATTCAGGCCACCGGTGATGGCGCGCCTTTCGTCCTGCTGTCGGAATGCCAGACCACGGGCGGCTATCCCCGGATCGCCACCGTGATCCCGGCCGACCTGCCGCGCATCGCGCAGGCCGGTCCCGGCGCGCCGGTCCGGTTCGTCTTCGTCAGCCGCGCGCAGGCGCTTGCCGCGCATCGCGCCCATGCCGACCATATTGCGCGGCTTCCGCGCGCGCCGCGCCCCCGCATCCGCAACCCGCACGACATTCCCGACCTTCTGAGCTATCAGCTGATCGGAGGTGTCACAGCCGGAGACGAGACATGACCCTTTCCGTGGACCTGAACGCCGACATGGGCGAAAGCTTTGGCCCCTGGCCGATGGGGAACGATGCCGAGCTGCTGAAGATCATCAGCTCCGCCAACATCGCCTGCGGCTTCCACGCGGGCGATCCGGATCACATGGCGCGGGTGATGAGGCTGGCGGTCGAAAACGGCGTCGGCATCGGTGCGCATCCCGGCCTGCTGGACCTGCAGGGCTTCGGTCGCCGCAGGATGCAGGTACCGCATGCCACGCTTGCCAACTGGGTCCGCTACCAGCTTGGTGCGGCGCAGGCGATGGCGCGGTCCGTGGGCGGCGCGGTCCGGCACCTGAAGCTGCACGGCGCGCTGGGCAACATGACGTCGGAAGACGAAGCGATGGCGCGCGCCTGTTACGAGGCAGCGCTGGACGTCGACCCCGACCTGACGATCATGGTGATCGCCGCCACCGCCCAGCAGCGCGCGGCCGAGACGCTGGGCTGCGCCTATGCCGCCGAGATCTTCGCCGACCGGGCCTATAATGACGACGCGACGCTGGTGGACCGGTCGCAGCCCGGCGCGGTGATCCATGATGCGGCCTACGGCGCCGAGCGGATCGTGAAGATGGTGAAGGCGGGCGCGATCCTGTGCGAAAGCGGCAAGGAAATCCCGACACGCATCGACACCATCTGCGTCCATGGCGACAACGCCGAAGCCGTGGCGCTTAGCACCGCGGTCCGCGACGCGCTGGAACAGGCGGACATCGCCATCCGGCCCATTGGTGGCTGAAACGCACACCCGCTGTTAACCCGAATCCGCCTATGCCCCCCGGAAACCTTGTGAAGGAGACGCGGGTGATGCGGACTGGAAAACGGGGCGGCGCCGGGCAGGCCAGCGGGCTGTCGGGCGACCTTGCACAAGCGGTCCGGGGTAATATGGCCGTCGCCTGGATCTCTCCCGAGGGTCGGATCGAGGATGCGAGCGACCGGTTCTGTGGCCTGCTGGGCTATGACGAAGGCACCATGGCCGGCATCTCGCACGACGACCTGCTGGAACCGAAAGATCGCGGCAGTTCCGAGTATGGCGCATTCTGGGACAATCTTCGCGCGGGAAAGACCTGCGGCAACGACGCCTTTCCCCGCATCGACAGCAGCGGCAACGCGGTCTGGATCGGTGCGAACTACTTCCCGGTCATGGGCGAGGATGGCAGCCTGCAACGCGTCATCCTGTTTGCAAGGGACGTGACGAAAGCGGTGCGTGGCGATGCCGAGGCGCAAAGCCGGCTGGATGCGCTGGACCGGTCCCAGGCGCGCGTTGAATTCGACCCGAGCGGTACGATCCGGATGGCCAACGACAATTTCCTGAAGGTCGTCGGCTATACCCGGGACGAGATCATCGGCAAACACCACAGGATGTTCTGCGACCCGGAGCTTGCTGAAAGCACCGACTATGCCCAGTTCTGGGCCGCTTTGGCGCAGGGCGAGTTCCGGTCTGGCGAGTTCCGCCGCCTTGGCAAGGGCGGGCGCGAAATCTGGCTTCAGGCCAGCTATAACCCGATCCTTGGACCGCGCGGCAGCACGCGTGGGATCGTCAAGATCGCGTCGGACATCACGGCGAAAAAGCTCGACTCGCTGCTGTCACAGTCGCGTCTCGAGGCGCTGAGCAACGCGCAGGCCATCATCGAGTTCGAACCCGACGGCACGATCCGGGACGCGAACGAGAACTTTCTGACCTGCGTCGGGTATTCGCTGGACGACATACGCGGAAAGCACCACCGCATGTTCATGCCGCCGGAAGAAGCCGGGACGCCTGAATATGCGCAGTTCTGGGACGAGTTGCGGCAGGGTCACTTCCACGCCGGCGAATTCCGGCGGATCGGGAAAGGCAATCGCGAAGTCTGGCTGCAGGCCACCTATAACCCTATCGCCGACAGCGAGGGGCGCGTGTTCCGGGTCGAGAAATTCGCGAACGACATTACCGGATCGAAGACAGCGATCACGGCGTTCCAGAACGCGATGTCGCGGCTTGCGTCGAACGATCTTACAGTGCGCCTTGCGGTCGAAGTTCCGCCAGAATTCGAGGCGCTGAAATCCCAGTTCAACCAGTCGCTGGACGCGCTTTCCACGGTGATCGCCGGCATCTCGGAACGGGCGGACAGGATCCTGTCGGATGCGGCCCAGATCGAATCGGCCGCCGACGATCTCAGCGTGCGGACGGAACGGCAGGCGGCCACGCTTGAAGAAACCGCCGCGGCGCTGGACCAGATGGCCGGATCGGTACGCGACGCGGCGGCCAGCGCGGAAGAGGCCGCGGCGACTTCCACCTCGGCTGAAGACAGCACGACAACCGGGCTCGAGACTGTGAAACGCGCGGTGGCGGCAATGAACGAGATCGCCGACAGCTCGAACAAAGTATCACGCATCACCGACACGATTGACGCGCTGGCCTTCCAGACCAACCTTCTGGCGCTGAACGCCGGGGTGGAAGCGGCGCGCGCGGGCGAGACCGGGCGCGGCTTTGCGGTCGTCGCATCCGAGGTGCGGCAGCTTGCGCAGCGGTCGTCCGAAGCGTCTCAGGAAATCGCCGATCTCATCCGCTCGACCTCCAGCCAGATACAGGCGGGCGTCAAGCTGGTCGACGATTCCGGCGGGGCGCTGGAACGGATCGCGGCCTTCGTGGCCGACATTCGCCTGAAGGTGGCCGGCCTCGCCTCTGCCGCGCAAGAGCAGTCGCGCGGGCTGGACGACATCAACGCGGCGGCGGGCGAACTGGACAAGGTCACCCAGCAGAACGCGGCGATGTTCCAGGAAACCACTGCGGCGACACAATCGCTGAAGCGCGAAGTAAAGGATTTGTCGGACAGCACCCGCCAGTTCTCGCTGAGCGAAGATGACGACGCTGACGCCTGGGACGAAGGCGAGGACTCGGCCGCACGACGAAGCGCCTGACGAAGCTGGGTGCGCGCCACCCCACCGGCGCGGCGGGAAGTTGTACATCGCCAAGGCGGCAGCTGTACCGCGACCGGGTAGTGGCACGGACTGGTAGAGCGCGAGGTGGCCAGAGGGTCGCGAGTTGGCCAGAGTTTCACCGCGCGGCCAGAACGGTAGGAGCGCCGGAAACGTCGGGAGCTTCAGGAGCTTCGAGAGCTTCGGGAACACCGGCAGCACTTGGAACTTCGGGAGCGACGGGAGCGACGGGAGCGACGGGAGCGACGGGAGCGACGAAGAGACACCCCTCGACAGCAGAAGCAACCCTTTGGCTGCGACGCACGGCCTGTTGACCGCACCCTGATCCTCGGCCATCACCGGGCCAGATCCCTACCCGGTGGCGCCTGCGATGAAACCCTTCCTGATCCTGCAACTGCGGCCCGAAACGGACGCCGCCGACAACGAGTTCGAGGCGTTCCTGTCTAAAGGTGCGCTGTCGCCCGACCGGGTGCATCGGATCCGGCTTGATTGCGAACCGCTGCCGACCGATCTCGACCTTGGCCGCTATGCCGGGACCATCGTCGGTGGCGGGCCGGGCTGCGTGTCGGACCCGCCCGAGAAGAAAACGGAGGTGGAAGCGCGGATCGAACACACGATGCTTTCGCTGATGCCGCAGATCACGGAAGGCGACCTGCCGTTTCTGGGCTGCTGCTACGGGATTGGCATCCTTGCCCACCACCTTGGCGCGGAAGTCTCGAAAAAGCAGTTCGGCGAGCCGGTGGGAACCTCGCTGTGCCGCATCACCGAAGACGGCGCCGCCGATCCGCTGCTGGCGGGTCTGCCGCAAAGCTTCGAGGCCTTCGTGGGCCACAAGGAAGCCGCGCAGGACCTGCCGGACGGGGCGGCGCATCTGCTGGCGTCAGACGCCTGCCCGTTCCAGATGATCCGCCACGGCGCCAACGTCTACGCGACCCAGTTCCACCCCGAGGCGGATGCCGCGGGGTTCCATGTTCGGATCGATATCTATCGCCATCGCGGCTATTTCCGCCCGGAAGAGGCCGACGATCTGCACGCGATGATCGACGCGGCAAAGGTACACGCGCCGGAACTGATCCTGCGGAATTTCGTGGCGCGCTACGGTTAGGTCACGGGCCGCGTTCTGAGGAACAGGTAGAGTGGCAGGCCGCAGCTGACGCCGATGCAGAAGGTCGCCGGAATCGCCCACAGGGCGACCCAGTTGCGGCGCACCCATGTCTCGGCCAGCACGAAGACGGTCAGCGCGATGGCCGCGATTGTCAGATCCCAGACCAGCCCGGTGCTGCCCGCGTTCACGAACCAGCTGTCGATCAGCCCCCCCAGCGACAGGCCTTCCTCGCGCCAGTGACGCACGAACCACCACATCGGATGTACGGCGCCCCACACGGCGAGGCCAAGATAGATCAGGCGCAGCGGCGACATCCCTAGAAGAAACCGTCCGGGTCGATCTGGCTGGGATCGGTGATGTTGCGCGGGTCGATGCCCGACCCCGGCGGCACGGGCGCGCCGTCGACCCCGCAGGCCGCGACCAGCGTCAGGATCAGCAGCGCCCAGACCGGTTTCATCCCAGCATCTCCTTCCAGCGCGCCACCTGCGCGCGGACCTGTTCCGGCGCGGTGCCGCCATAGCTCATCCGGCTGGCGACCGAGTTGTGTACGCCCAGCACCCCGAAGACGTCCTCGCGGATGCCCTCGTGTACCGATTGCATCTCGGCCAGCGTCAGGTCGGGCAAATCGCAGCCCTTCTTCTCGGCCATGGCCACCAGCGTTCCGGTCACATGATGCGCGTCGCGGAACGGCAGGTCCAGTTCCCTGACAAGCCAGTCGGCAAGATCCGTCGCGGTCGAGAAGCCGGACGCCGCCGCGGCCTCCAGGCTGGGGCGGTTGGCTTCCATGTCCTTGACCATGCCTTCCATCGCCGCCAGCGCCAGCATCAGGCTGTCGGCGGCGTCGAAGGTCTGTTCCTTGTCCTCCTGCATGTCCTTGGAATAGGTCAGCGGAAGGCCCTTCATGATGGTGAACAGCGCCACCTGCGCGCCAAGGATGCGTCCGATCTTGGCGCGGATCAGTTCGGCGGCATCGGGGTTCTTTTTCTGCGGCATGATCGACGATCCGGTCGAGAACCGGTCGGACAGCGCGACAAAGCGGAACTGCGCCGACGACCAGATCACCAGCTCTTCCGCGAAACGCGACAGGTGCATGGCGCAGATCGAGGCGGCGGACAGGAATTCCAGCGCAAAGTCGCGGTCGGCCACGGCGTCCAGCGAGTTCGCCGACGGGCGGTCGAAGCCCAGCGCCTCGGCGGTCGCGTGGCGGTCGATCGGGAACGAGGTGCCAGCCAGCGCCGCGGCGCCCAGCGGGCTTTCGTTCATCCGGACACGCGCGTCGGCAAAGCGGCTGCGGTCGCGGGCGAACATCTCGACATAAGCCATCATGTGATGGCCCCATGTCACCGGCTGCGCGGTCTGCAGGTGGGTGAAGCCCGGCATCACCCAATCGGCACCGGCCTCGGCCTGCGCCACCAGGGCGGTCATCAGCGCGGTCAGCCCGTCAATGGCGGCGTCGCACTGGTCACGAACCCACATACGGAAATCCAGCGCCACCTGATCGTTGCGGGACCGTGCGGTGTGCAGGCGGCCGGCGGGTTCGCCGATCAACGCCTTCAGCCGTGCCTCGACGTTCATGTGGATGTCTTCCAGCGCGGTCGAGAATTCGAAGCTGCCGCCTTCGATCTCTGACAAAACGGTGAGCAGGCCTTCCCGGATCGCCTCGGCGTCTTTATCGGTAAGGATGCCCTGCGCCGCCAGCATCGCGGCGTGGGCGCGCGAGCCCCGGATGTCCTGGGCGTAGAGCCGCTTGTCGAAGCCGATCGAGGCGTTGATCGCCTCCATGATGGCGTCGGGTCCCGCGGCGAAGCGTCCGCCCCACATGGCATTCGATTTCGTGTCGTTCATTGGCTGACCCTCGGAGGGAAAATTACATGCGCTGGTTCCGGTTCGCCGTCCTCTACACCTGCCTCGGCCTCGGCGCAAATGGCGCCTTGGCGGCCGATCCGTCGGCGCTGGAGGCGATGCGCGAGGGCGACATGCGCAAGCTGGTGGTTCATCCCGAGCCGGAAGCGGTGCCCGAGGTCAGCTTTGTCGACGCTGCGGATGCCGAGGTCGGGCTGGACCAGTTCCGGGGCAAATACGTGCTGGTGAACTTCTGGGCCACGTGGTGTGCGCCCTGCCGGAAAGAGATGCCGTCGCTTTCGGCGCTTCAGGAAGAGTTCGTCGGAGACAGTTTCGAGGTCGTCACCATCGCAACGGGCCGCAATCCGGTCGCCGGGATGCGGCGGTTCTTTGAAGAGGTCGGCGTCGACAACCTGCCGCTGTACCGTGACCCCAAGCAGCAGCTGGCCCGGCAGATGGCGGTTCTGGCGCTGCCGGTCAGCGTGATCCTCGACCCCGAGGGGCGCGAGATCGCGCGGCTGATGGGCGACGCGGACTGGCACGGCGACAGTGCGCGGGCCATCGTGTCGGCGCTGATCGGGGGCGACAGCTGACGGATCAGATCGGTTTGGCCATCGCCGCGACCTCGGCGTGGCGCGGGCAACCGATCATGTGGTCGTTGACCATGCCGCAGGCCTGCATCCACGCATAGACGATGGTCGGCCCGCAAAACCTGAAACCCGCTTTCTTGAGATCTTTCGAGATCTGACGCGACAGCGGCGTTTCTGCCGGCACCTCGGCCATCGAGGCGAATCCGTTCTGGATCGGCGTTCCGCCGACGCGGTTCCACAGGTAGTCCGAGAACCCCTCGCTCGCCTCTATATCAAGATAGGCGCGGGCGTTGCCGATGGTGGCTTCGATCTTGCCGCGATGACGGACGATGCCGGGATCGGCCAGAAGTCGTGCCACCTCGGGCTCTCCCCAACGTGCGATGACCTCGGGATCGAACCCCTCGAAAGCGGCGCGGAAGTTGTCGCGTTTGCGCAGGATGGTGATCCAGGAAAGCCCCGCCTGGAAGCCGTCGAGAATCAGTTTTTCCCAGAGCGCGCGGCTGTCGTATTCGGGAACGCCCCATTCGGTGTCGTGGTAGGCGACGTAAAGCGGGTCGTCCCCGCACCAACTGCACCGGCCGTCCATTTATCATTCTCCATCAAATAGATAAAAGAATTCGGGCATCCTTTTCAAATTAGAACAAACCAGAAACTTCACCTTATGTAAACATCCATCGCGCACCGTACGAAGGACTGAACGGAGTGTGAGATGCCCCAGACGGACAGACCTGCCGTCCCTGCCTTGGACGAACCGGAAAGCCCGCTTGTTCACGCAGTTACGGAACGCGACAGGGGTATCCAGGGAATGGTTCGCGACGCGATTGCGCATCGCAACGTACTGTTGGCGTTCCAGCCTGTCGTGCAGGCGGCAGAGCCCTATCGCCCCGCCTTCTGGGAAGGTTTGATCCGCATTCTCGACAGTTCCGGCAGGGTCATTCCCGCAAGGGACTTCATCAATGATGTCGAAACCACCGAACTCGGGCGCCAGATCGACTGCCTTGCGCTTGAACTCGGGCTTGCGACGCTGGCCGACCACCCCGGCCTGCGCCTTTCGATCAACATGAGCGCGCGATCCATCGGCTATCCCCGCTGGACCGAAACGCTGGATCGCGGGTTGCGGCGCGATCCGACGGTGGCGGAACGGCTGATCCTCGAGATTACGGAATCCTCCGCCATGGTGATGCCCGACACCGTGCAGGTCTTCATGGCCGACATGCAGCATCGCGGCCTGTCCTTCGCGCTGGACGATTTCGGCGCGGGCTATACCGCCTTCCGTTATCTGCGAGAGTTCTATTTCGATATCCTGAAGATCGACGGCCAGTTCATCCGCAACATCCACGACAATCCCGACAACCAGGTACTGACCCAGGCGCTGATCTCGATCGCCCGGCATTTCGAGATGTTCACCGTCGCGGAATACGTCGAAACCGCCGAGGATGCAGAGTTCCTGAGCGCGATCGGCATCGACTGCATGCAGGGCTACTATTTCGGCGCGCCGACGACCCGGCCCTTCTGGACCGTGAAATCCGACGACCTGCAAGTCGGCTGACGACGCGCCTCGCGGATACGCGTTGCGCGGGGCGACCTCGGTCGGGCTTCCCCGCGACCGGTTGTTGCACCCACGTCAATCTCTTGCATTGACCTGCGCCACCGCATACCACCGAATGCGAAACGGGCGGAACGTCGACGCTTTCTGACCATGGGGACCGGCCTCCGCCCGGCGACCCTGATGGAGGAAGATCAGTCATGACCAATGTCGTAATCGCATCCGCCGCGCGTACCGCGGTCGGCAGCTTCAACGGCTCGTTCGCGAACACCCCGGCCCACGACCTCGGCGCCGCCGTTCTGGAGGCCATCGTCGCACGTGCCGGCATCGACAAAGCGGACGTCAGCGAAACGATCCTTGGTCAGGTGCTGACCGCCGCGCAGGGCCAGAACCCGGCGCGCCAGGCCCATATCAACGCCGGCCTGCCGCAGGAAGCGGCTGCGTGGGGCATCAACCAGGTCTGCGGTTCGGGCCTTCGCGCCGTCGCACTGGGCGCGCAGCACATCATGCTGGGCGACGCCGCGATCGTCGCCGCCGGCGGCCAGGAAAACATGTCGATGTCGCCCCACGCCCAGAACATCCGTCAGGGTCAGAAGATGGGCGACATGAAGTTCATCGACACGATGATCAAGGACGGCCTTTGGGATGCCTTCAACGGTTACCACATGGGCCAGACCGCAGAGAACGTCGCCGAGAAGTGGCAGATCAGCCGCGACCAGCAGGACGAATTCGCCGTCGCCAGCCAGAACAAGGCCGAGGCCGCGCAGAAGGCCGGCAAGTTCGATGACGAGGTGATCGCCTACACCATCAAGACCCGCAAGGGCGACATCGTGGTCGACAAGGACGAGTACATCCGCCACGGCGCCACGCTGGACGCCATGCAAAAGCTGCGCCCGGCCTTCACCAAGGATGGTTCGGTCACCGCCGCGAACGCCTCGGGCATCAACGACGGCGCCGCTGCCGTGCTGCTTATGACCGACGCCGAGGCCGAGAAGCGCGGCATTGAGCCGCTGGCCCGCATCGCGTCCTACGCCACCGCCGGTCTCGATCCGTCGATTATGGGCGTCGGCCCGATCCACGCCTCGCGCAAGGCGCTGGAAAAAGCCGGCTGGTCCGTGGGCGACCTTGACCTTGTCGAAGCCAACGAAGCCTTCGCCGCGCAGGCCTGCGCCGTGAACAAGGACATGGGCTGGGATCCGTCGATCGTGAACGTCAACGGCGGCGCCATCGCCATCGGCCACCCCATCGGCGCGTCGGGCTGCCGCGTGCTGAACACGCTGCTGTTCGAGATGAAGCGCCGCGACGCCAAGAAGGGCCTTGCCACGCTGTGTATCGGCGGCGGCATGGGCGTCGCCCTGTGCGTCGAGCGTCCGTAAGCTGAACCGGGCGGGCCACGTGCCCGCCCCTTTCATATGGAAAACACAAAACAGATCGTATTCTCCGGTGGCGGCCTGCGCTGTTTCTGGCAGGGCGGCTTCATGACCGTTCTGGACGAAGAACACCCGCTGCGGCCCGAGCGCGTGACCGGCGTCAGCGGTGGTGCGCTTGCCGGGTCGGCTTGGCTTGCGGGCCGGGAACGGCAACTGCTTGAAACGATGTGCGAGGTCTTCGAGACCAAGGGCAGCAACGTCGACCTCTTCCATGACGGCGACAAGGGCCTGACCCCACATCAAAGCCTGTACTGCGAAGTGGTCGAGAAAGTTCTGGATGCCGAGGCGCAGGAAAAGGTGGCGGCGGGCCCGTCGTTCCAGATCCTGATCGCGCATCCGCCGGAACGCCCCTCGCCCATCCTGACCGGCGCCGCGATGACACTGGCCTACGAGGCGGAACTGCACATCGTCGGATCGCCGCATTTCGACTGGGCCGAGAAGGTCGGCCTAACCGCGCGCCTGATCGACGCCAACGCCGCGGCGCGCGACGGCAAGCTGGCCGAACTGGTCTGCGGCGCGGCGGTGATTCCCCCGGTGTTCGAGCCCGCCGAGTGGGACGGCAAACCGGTGATCGACGCAGGAATGGCGGATCAGGCGCCGATGCCCGATCCTGATGAGGGCGACACGCTGGTGTTACTCACCCGGCGCTACAAGTCGCTGCCAGAGGTCGACGGACGGCGCTATGTCATGCCGTCCGAAGAGACCCCGGCGGACAAGATTGATTTCACCGACGGGCAGAAGCTGCGGGACACATGGGCGCAGGGCGAAAATGACGCGCGTAGATTCCTTGACCCAAAGGGCCACGCCTGATTTGAGCGAACGCAAAAAGTTTCGTAACGTCAGAAGTGTGGAGGAGAGGAGAGGAATTCCATGGGTAAAGTAGCGCTTGTCACCGGTGGCAGCCGGGGCATCGGCGAGGCCATCTCGAAGGCCCTGAAAGCCGCCGGATACGACGTCGCGGCCACGTACGCGGGCAACGACGAGAAGGCCGCGGCCTTCACCGAAGCGACGGGGATCCAGACCTATAAATGGAACGTCGCTGACTATGACGCGTCCAAGGCCGGTATCGAGAAGGTCGAAGCCGATCTCGGGCCGATTGACGTCGTCGTCGCCAATGCCGGCATCACGCGGGACGCGCCGTTCCACAAGATGACCCCGGAACAATGGAAGGACGTGATCGACACGAACCTGACCGGCGTGTTCAACACGGTTCATCCTATCTGGCCCGGCATGCGCGAGCGTAAGTTCGGCCGCGTCATCGTGATCAGCTCGATCAACGGCCAGAAGGGCCAGTTCGCGCAGGTGAACTATGCCGCGACGAAGGCGGGCGACCTTGGCATCGTCAAGTCGCTGGCGCAGGAAGGCGCGCGCTACAACATCACGGCGAATGCGATCTGCCCCGGCTATATCGCGACCGAGATGGTGATGGCGGTGCCCGAGAAGGTGCGCGAAGCGATCATCGGCCAGATCCCCGCCGGCCGTCTTGGCGAACCGGAAGAGATCGCGCGCTGCGTGGCGTTCCTTGCGTCGGACGATGCGGGCTTCATCAACGGCTCGACGATCTCTGCCAACGGGGCGCAGTTCTTCGTCTGAGACGCGGCTTGTTCAAAGTCTGGATTTTGCGGTGCGCCGGTCCCCTTGGGGACCGGCGTTTTCGCTGGCCGCCTGTCGCCGCGCCTTTTAATGACGCCGGCCGGTAGCCCAAGGTCTTTCGCCGAACCGATCTTGCCGGTGAAGCGGGCGCCCGGGCCACTCGCGCAGCCCGCAGCGGTCTTGCGTGGCTTTGTGCTCAGGCGCTGCTAAGACGGTGAATTTCTTCCTTCAGGCGAAGCTTTTGCTTCTTGAGTGCGGTGATTTCCAAATCGTCGGTGCCTGGCCTCTGTAAGGCCGTTTCGACCTGCGCCGACAGATTTTCGTGCTTTCTACGGAGTTCCTCGAGATGTGAACTCAAGCTCATCGCCGTCCTCCTTCTCTGCTGATAGGGACAAGTGCACCACAAAATTCTGATTTTGTCACGCTACTGTCACCCGTGGACGTAAACGATTAGTTAATCACCCTAATTCGGTCTGCCACCCGGTCGGCAGCGGTTCGCCGTCGCGCAGGACACCGCGAATCTGCGGCGTATAGCTGTCGCCGTCGCGCTCGTGTCGGTCGCCGCTGTGCAGCACAATCGGAGAATGCAGGCGAAACGGCCCGCGCGCGCCCTTGCGCGCCCTCATCAAAACCAGCTCGGCAGGCTTGCCTTCGCGCGGAGCGATGGGCTGTACCGCCAGATCACCCAACCTTCCGTCACAGGCGGACAGCAGGTCGGGAAGGCGATCCGCGCGCTGAATCATCGTCAGCACTCCCCGAGGCTTCAGACGCCGCGTTGCCGCGTCGACCCACGCGGCCAGCGGCAGCGTCTCGCCCAGCGCCGTCTCTCGCGTGCTGCCCTGTGCTGCGGTGCCGCTATCGCGCAGGTAGTAAGGCGGATTGGCTAATACATGGTCGAAGTTTCGCGCACGCAGGCTCGGGGGCATATGGGAAATGTCGCCTTCGACCACATCCATGGACAGTCTGTTTTCGTCAGCGTTCCGCTGCGCCAGCCCGGCATACAGCGGCTGAAGCTCCAGCCCCGCCAGATCCAGACCGCCTACCCGTGATTGCAGGCACAGGCTTGCGACGCCGGCGCCGCAGCCGAGTTCCAGAACTGCGTCACCGGGCCGCGCCGTGACTGCCGCGGCAAGCAGCACCGGGTCGACTCCGGCCCGGTAGCCTTTCGCGGGCTGATATACGTGAAGCCGTCCGCCAAGGAATCCGTCGCGGGTCAGTTCCGCGTCAGTCATCCACGGCAATGTCGTTGTCGCGCAAGACGATACGGGCGCGGTCCAGATCCTCGTCGCGCACCATCAGGCGGCGGGGCAGGATGCCGATGGACCCCTCGAGCACGCTCATGTGCACGTCCATCTGGAAGCTGTCGATCTCTTCGCCATCCAGAAGTGCCGAAGCGTAAGCGATGACTGTGGGATCATTGGTGCGCAAAAGCTCTTTCATCCTGTGGATTAAGGGATAAGAAGGGGCCGATGTCGAGTAGGCTGACGGAATGGTGAGACCGATGCGTGACGCACCGCTGAAACCGCACGAGCAACTGGCCGAGACGCTGGCCGGTGACATGGATGCGGTGAACGCCCTGATCCGGACCCGGATGGCGTCCGAGCATGCGCCGCGTATTCCCGAAGTAACGGCGCACCTTGTCGAGGCCGGCGGAAAGCGACTGCGCCCGATGCTGACCCTCGCGGCGGCGCGTTTGTGTGGCTACGACGGCCCCTACCACGTGCACCTTGCCGCAACGGTCGAGTTCATTCACACCGCGACGCTGCTGCATGACGACGTCGTCGACGAAAGCCGCCAGCGGCGCGGGCGTCCGACGGCGAACCTTCTGTGGGACAACAAGTCCAGCGTGCTGGTCGGCGACTACCTGTTCGCCCGGTCGTTCCAGCTGATGGTCGAGCCGGGCAACCTGCGGGTGCTGGATATCCTGTCCAACGCCGCCGCCGTGATCGCCGAGGGCGAGGTGCTGCAGATGACCGCGGCGCAAGACCTGAAGACAGACGAGGCGATCTATCTGCAGGTGGTGCGCGGCAAGACGGCTGCGCTGTTCTCGGCCGCAACGCAGGTGGGCGGCGTGATCGCCGCCGCGCCCGAAGAACAGGTGCAGGCGCTGTACGACTACGGCGATGCGCTTGGGATCGCGTTCCAGATCGTCGACGACCTGCTGGATTACGGCGGCGACACTGCCGCGACCGGCAAGAACGTGGGCGACGATTTTCGCGAGCGCAAACTGACGTTGCCGGTGATCAAGGCGGTCGCCGCGGCGGACGAGGAAGAACGGGCGTTCTGGAAGCGGGTCATCGAAAAGGGCGACCAGCGTGAAGGCGACCTTGACCACGCGTTGGATCTGCTGGCCAAACACGGGGCGATGGAAGCGACCCGCGCCGATGCGCTGGCATGGTCCGAAAAGGCGAAGACCGCCATCGGCACCCTGCCCGCCAGCGACCTTCGCGATATGCTGCACGGCCTTGCCGACTACGTGGTCGCGCGGATCAGCTAAGCCGCATAGACCTCGGACCCGCCAACGTAGGTTTTCAGCACCTTGCCCTGAAGCCGCGCGCCGTCGAACGGCGTGTTTTTCGACTTCGAGTTCAGCGTCCAGCGGTCCAGAACAACGGGCGCGTCCGGATCGAACAGCACAAGGTCGGCCGGAGCGCCCGCCGCAAGCCGCCCGGTCGGCAGGCCCAGCCGCTTCGCCGGGTTCAGCGCCATCGCGCGGAACAATTGCGGCAGCGTCAGCGCGCCCGCATGGTACAGCCGCAGCGCCGCTGGCAGCAGCGTCTCCAGCCCGACAGCGCCCGAGGCCGCCTCTTCGAACGGCAGGCGTTTCGATTCCTCGTCCTGCGGCGTGTGCATCGAACTGATGATGTCGATCAGGCCGGAAGCGACGGCCTCGACCATCGCCAGCCGGTCGTCTTCGTCCCGCAGCGGGGGCTTGATCTTGAAGAAGGTGCGGTAGTCGCCGATGTCCAGCACGTTCAGCGTCAGGTGGTGGATGTCGACACCGGCGGTCACGTCCAGCCCTGCGGCTTTCGCGCGTTCCAACGCGGGCAGCGCGGCGGCGGTGGACAAGGCGTCGGCGTGGTAGCGCGCGCCTGTCATCTCGACCAGCGCCATGTCGCGTTCCAGCCCCAGCCGCTCGGCCATCGGCGACACCGCCGGGATGCCCTTGAGCGAGGCGAACTTGCCCGAGGTCGCCGCCGTGCCTTTCGACAGGATCGGCTCCTGCGGGTGGGCGATGACCAGCGCGCCAAGAGACCGGGCGTAGGTCAGGCAGCGGGTGAAGACCTTCGTGTCGGCCACGACGCTGTCGGCATCGGTAAAAGCGATGGCGCCCGCATCCAGCAGAAAGCCGATCTCGACCATCTCGCGGCCCTCGCGGCCCTTGGTCAGCGCGGCCATCGGATGGATGCGGACGGGCGCGGCCTCGGAGGCGCGGCGCGAGACGAATTCCAGTTGCTCGGGACTGTCGATCGTCGGCAGCGTGTCGGGCCGGGTGATCATCGTCGTGACGCCCCCCGCCGCGGCGGCGCGTCCGGCGGACCGGAAGCTTTCCTTGTGGCGCTCGCCCGGTTCGCAGATCTTCACGCCCAGATCGACAATGCCCGGCGCAAGGCATTTGCCGCCGCAGTCGATCACCATGTCTCCGGTGGCGTCGGCGGGGCCCGCCAGGATCTCGGCGATCCGTCCGCCGGTGACACGCAGAGCGCCGATCGTGTCCGTCCCGGCCTCGGGGTCGATCAGGCGGGCGTTGGTGAAAAGCGTGCCGGTCATGGGCGTTTCCCTTCTTGGCGGTCGGGGTAGGCAGGCGTGTCCTGCCGCAATTCCCGCCGGAAGACCACAGTCTTCATGGTGCGGTCGTCATCCGGTTCCGGTCTGCACCTTGCGGCACAGATCGTAGACCTCGCGCGCGCCGACGATCCGCTCGAACCCGATGGGGATCTTGCGCGAGCCTTTCTTGGTCTTGCGGTATTCGCTGGCGAACCAGACGTTGCCAGGTTCGCCGTCGTCCCACGTCAAAGCGGTCTGCGACTCGATCGGATAGTCCTTCAGCTTGCGCCCCATCAGCGGAATGTCGGTGGCGATGAAAGCCCGGCGGCTGGTCAGCGTGTACCACGTGTGGCGACGGCTCCATGCGCTCCAGAACGGGGGCAGGACGCCGATGGACAGGCCGACAGAAAAGTGGATCAGGCCGAACATCCAGAAGAAGCCGCCCGCCTGCGCCGCCAGGATCATCCAGAACAGCGCGATACCCGAGAAGAACAGACCGAAGATCATCGCGCCGATCTGGGCCACGCCGAACACCACCCGCTGACCGGGCCGCCCCTGCCACAGGATCGTTTCGCCTTCTTCGAGAATGCCTTCCCAGCCCGCAGGCACCGTGCTCATCCGCGGCTGCTCCCGAACAGGAACGCCAGCAGCAAGACCAGCACCCCTGCGGCCAGCAGGATCAGCAACATCGCAACGCGCGGCAGACGACCGACGGGCGGCGTGGTTTCCTGCTCCGGTTCGGTCGGTTCGGGCCGTTCGGCAGAGGCGACGCGCGGCATCTGTCCCGCCGGATCGGCCTGCGCCATGTGGTACGTGCCAAGCCACCGAAGCCCCATCTTCGGCGCAAGGGTCACGTCCCCGCCGCCGAAAGCCCGCGAATGCAGGATCACGATATACCCGGTCTCGGCTTCCAGCCCGATGCGGGCCGGTTCGACCTCGGCGTCGTCGATGCCAAGGCCGTCGACAAGATAGCCCGCCAGACCGACCCCGCGCAGGTCCGAGACCGGGAAAACCTCGACATGGGCGCGGTCAAGAAACGGCACCCCGGCAAGCTCGGCCAGTGGAGAGGGTCGTCCGTTCGACGCGGGCTGATCCGCAAGCCGTTCGGCCTGATCCTCGGGAAGGTCCAGCGCGAAGACCCGCACCACCTCGGCCTCGCCAGCCGGGACGTGAAGCGGATCGCCCGTCATGCCGCGTTCCCCCCGGCGCGTTCCACCGCTTCGCGCAGGCGGGTAAGCGTGTCGGTGACGTCGGGCTGGTATTTCATCAGGTGCTTGTCGCCGCCGGCGGTGACGACCTGCACCGTGCTTGCGAAGGTCCGCAGCTTGGTGATCTCGGCCAGCCGCATCTCGCGCCCGCCCGGACCCAGCAGGCGGCGGTGGGTCAGATCCCAGCGCACGGCAAGCTCCTCGGACGCCAGATACCAGCCGCGCAGGCCGATCGCGGCAAGCCCGCCGATCGCCCCGGTCCAGACATGCGGATTGCCCGCGATCCACAGCACCAGCATGCCGCCCGCCATGGCGATGGCCGCCATCCATGCGTTGTCGCGGATGTATGCCGACCGCGACGGGCGGAACGAGTGCACGATCTCCTCGTCGTCCCGCAGCGGGACAGAGGGGGTGCGGTTCCCGCCGTCAGGCATGGGCAAGCGCTCCGGCACGGGCGGCCCGCAGGTTGCGGGCCAGCAGGTCCATCGCCGCCATCCGCACCGCGACGCCCATCTCGACCTGATCCTGAATGACCGAGCGGTTGATGTCGTCGGCGATGGTGCCGTCGATCTCGACCCCGCGGTTCATCGGGCCCGGGTGCATCACGATGGCGTCGGGCTTGGCGAATGCCAGTTTCTCGGCATCAAGGCCGAAGCGGTGATAATATTCGCGCTCGGACGGAATAAAGCCGCCGTCCATGCGTTCCCTTTGAAGGCGCAGCATCATCACGACGTCGACATCCTTCAGCCCCTGTTCCATGTCCTGATAGACTTCGACCCCGAACTCGCCGATCTGCGAGGGCATCAGGGTCGGCGGCCCGATCAGGCGCACGCGGTTCTCCATCTTGCCCAGCAGCAGCAGGTTCGACCGCGCCACGCGCGAATGGGCGATGTCGCCGCAGATCGCGATGTTCAACCGGTGCAGCCGCCCCTTTGCGCGGCGGATCGTCAGTGCGTCCAGCAGCGCCTGCGTCGGATGCTCGTGGCGCCCGTCTCCTGCATTCAGGACGGAACAATTCACCTTCTCGGCCAGCAGGTTCACCGCGCCGGAATGCGGGTGCCGCACCACCAGCAGGTCGGGGTGCATCGCGTTCAGGGTCAGCGCGGTGTCGATCAGGGTCTCGCCCTTTTTGATCGAGCTGGCCTGCATCGCCATATTCATCACGTCCGCGCCCAGCCGCTTGCCGGCGATCTCGAAACTCGCCTGTGTACGCGTCGAGTTCTCGAAGAACATGTTGATCTGGGTAAGACCCTTCAGCACGTCGCCATGCTTTGTCTCGGACCGGTTCAGGTCGACGTAGGTGTCGGCAAGGTCGAGAATCTCGGTGATCTCGAGCGGGTGAAGCTCTTCGATCCCAAGAAGGTGTTTCTGGCGGAAATTCATGTGCCCCCCGGCGGTGCCTTGCCCGTTTATAGAAATCCCGGACGGCGCGGGCAAGAAGCCGCGGCCGGTCGCAAGCGGGATTTCGGGCCGACAGGGCGGAGTGGGGGCTCTGCCCCCGTCGCTTTGCGACTCCCCCGAGGTACTTGGAAAAAAAAGAAGGTGTACTTGTGCTTGACAGAATGCCGGGCGCGCTGGAAAAGACAGTTATGGATACACGTCTTCACAACACGCGCTTTTATTTCGTCCTGCAATAGCGGGGCGGTGTCGTGACGTGAGTTTATGGCCGCCGGAAGGCGGCCATTTTTCTTTTCCGCCTCCGGCCTGGAGAAGGAAAAGAACATGGAACACATCAGGATCAGACAGGTAGAGCAGCGCGACCTGCCAAAGGTGCGCGACATGATCATGGCGCTTGCCGCGCACCATGGTGAGGGGGCCGGGGTCACGGTTGCCGATTTGCGGCGGGACCTGTTCGGGCCGACGCCGTGGCTGACCCTGCTGGTGGCCGAGGATGACAGCACCTGTGTCGGCTATGCCGCGATGGGGCGCCGCGCGAAGCTGGCCGATGGATTGCGCGGGATCGAGGTCGAGCACCTGTACGTCGACGCGGACCGGCGCGGCTTCGGCGTGGGGCGGCGGATGCTGTCGGCGGTCGAAGCCTCGGCGCGGCGGCTGGGCGGCAGTTTCGTTACCATCGGCACGCAGGCGGAGAACGCGGCGGCGCGCGGGGCCTACGTTGCCTGTGGCTACGAGCCGCTGCCGCATGACCCCCTGCGGCTGAGGAAGCGGCTGGCGTGACGGCAGGCGCGTCGCGGGCCATTCAACTTTCCCGCCGCGCGGCCTAGCATGGCGGCATGCAGGTGGAATCGATGGATCACTATGCGCTGAGGGCGCTTCTGGAATGGCAGGTCGAGCTTGGCGCGACCGAGGCCATCTGCGAAGCGCCCATCAACCGCTATGAGATCCCGGACAAACCGCCGAAACCCGCCGCCGAGGCGGCGGCGAAGGGCGAAGCGACCGGGCCGGTCCCGGTGCAGAAGGTCGATGCTTCCGGGATCGCCCGCGCCGATGCGGCCAAGGCGGGCTCGCTGGAGGCGCTGGCCGAGGCGATTGCCGCCTTCGACCACTGCGACCTGAAGCGCGGGGCGCGGAACACGGTGTTCTCGGACGGCAATCCCGCCGCGCGGGTGATGATCGTGGGCGAAGCGCCGGGGCGCGACGAGGACATGCAGGGCAAGCCCTTCGTGGGCCGGGCCGGGCAGTTGCTGGACCGGATGCTGGACGCCATCGGCATGGGGCGCGCCCATCCGGATGCGCTGCAGTCGGTCTACATCACCAACATCCTGCCGTGGCGCCCGCCGCAGAACCGCGACCCGACGCCGGAAGAGATCGGCATGATGCTGCCCTTCGTGGCGCGACATGTGCAATTGGCGGACCCGGATGTGCTGGTGCTGATGGGCAATATCTCGTGCCTCGCCTTGCTGGGGCGGAAGGGGATCACGCGGCTGCGGGGCACCTGGACCGAGGCGCTGGGGAAGCCGGCGCTGCCGATGTTCCACCCGGCCTATCTGCTGCGGAATTCCCACGCAAAGCGCGACGCGTGGCACGATCTGCTGATGCTGCAGCACCGGCTGAGGGGCGGCGAATGAAGATCATGGCGTTCTCCGACCTGCACCTGTCGGCGCCGCGCGCCGCGTTGCTGGTCGACGCCGCGGCGGAGGCCGACCTTGTGATCGGCGCCGGGGACTTCTGCAACATGCGCAAGGGTCTGCCCGAGGCGATGGCCTTGCTGTCCGATATCGCGGCGCCCTTCGTCGTGGTGCCGGGCAATGCCGAAAGCGCGGACGAGCTGCGCGCCGCCGCGCCCGGCGGCGTGACCGTGCTGCATGGCGAGGGCACAGAGATCGGCGGGCTGCGCCTGTTCGGGCTGGGCTATGGCGTGCCGGTGACGCCGTTCGGCGCGTGGTCCTGCGACCTGTCGGAGAAAGAGGCCGTCGCGAAGCTGGCGGGGTGCGACGCGGCGGACGTGCTGGTGACGCATTCACCGCCGAAGGGTGTGGCCGACGTGACCTCGGGCGGGCAGTCGGTGGGCTCGGTGGCGATCCGGGACGCCATCGCGCGGATCGCGCCCAAGCTGGCGGTCTGTGGACATATTCACGACAGCTGGGGCGCCGAGGGGATGATCGGCGGGACGCGGGTGGTGAACCTTGGCCCGGTTCCGAACCGGTTCGAGGTGGCGCCATGATCGAACCGCTGCTGCTGCTGGCGTTCGTCCCGGCCTCTCTGGCGCTGAACCTGACGCCGGGGGCGGACATGATGTTCTGTCTTGGGCAGGGCTTGCGCCATGGGCCGCGCGCGGCGGTGGCCGCCAGCGCCGGGATCTCGATGGGCGGACTGGCGCACGGGCTGGTGGCCGGGCTGGGGCTGGGCGCGCTGGTGGCCGGGCTGCCGTGGCTGTTCGACGTGATCCGATGGGTCGGTGTCGGCTATTTGCTGTGGCTGGCGGTGCAGGCTTTGCGCAGCGGGCCGGTGCGCGATGTACCGGGCGGGTCGCACCATGCGTTCCGCGAGGCCTTCGTGGTGAACCTGACCAACCCGAAGATCGTGCTGTTCATGCTGGCCTTCGTGCCGCAGTTCGTCGATCCGTCCCGCGCGGTGCTGCCGCAGTTCCTGATCTTCGCGGGCGTGCTGTCGGTGGGCGGCTTCTTCGTGAACGGCGCAGTCGGCGTGTTCGCGGGCGGAATCGGCCGAACGGTGGCACGGTCGGAACGGTTTTCAAGGACGCTGGGATGGGTCAGCGCCGGGGTGTTCGCGGCGCTGGCGCTGCGGCTTGCTGTGATGGAGAAGGCATGAGCCGGATCGACGAGACCAAGGATTTCGTGCCGGTGCGGATCGCCGTGCTGACGGTGTCGGATACGCGCGCGCTGGACGAGGACCGCTCGGGCGGAGTGCTGGTGGAGCGGATCGAGAAAGCGGGCCACGAAGTCGTCGCGCGGGAGATCCTGCGGGATGAGCGCGGAGAAATCGCGGCCAAGCTGAGAGAGTGGTGCGCCGATCCGGGGGTGGACGTGGTGATCTCGACCGGCGGCACCGGGCTGACCGGGCGGGACGTGACCGTCGAGGCCCATCGCGACGTCTACGAGAAAGAGATCGACGCCTTCGGGACGGTGTTCACCATCGTGTCGATGCAGAAGATCGGCACCTCGGCGGTGCAAAGCCGCGCGACCGGCGGGGTGGCGAACGGGACCTACCTGTTCGCGTTGCCGGGCTCGCCCGGGGCCTGCAAGGATGCGTGGGACGAGATCCTTGAGAGACAGCTGGATTACCGGCACCGGCCCTGCAATTTCGTCGAGATCATGCCGCGTCTGGACGAGCATCTGCGGCGGAAGTAACGCCCTTTACCGGCCGCGTCCGTGGGGGCGCTGCCCCCGTCGCTGCGCGACTCCCCGAGGTATTTCAAAAGAGAAGAAACCTAGCGGGGGAAGGTCCCGAGGCGGTCGATCTCGTAGCCGTCGGGATAGGTGGCGCGGCGTTTCCCGGTCTGAAGGTAGGGTTTGCGGCGGGGCGGCAGCAGGCGCAGCACGCGGGCACGAAGGCGGAGACCGGCGGGGACGGCGGCGCGCAGCCAGCGGGGCGCAGGCGGGAACCCCATCGCCTTGCGCAGCGGGTCGTCCATCATGGCGTGGACCACGGGGCGGCCCATGGGGATCAGGCGTTTGGGGAGGTAGAAGCCGAGCAGCAAGTCGCGGGTGCGGCTGCCGACCAGCGCATTGCTGTCGGCGCGCCGGAAGTTACGCGCCTCGTAGTCGCGGTTGAACCTCTCGTAGGCGGTGATGTCCGCCGGGATGTCCGTGATGCCCATCCGGACGCCCATGTCGCGATAGAAGGTGAAGATTGCCTGCGTTTCGGCCGGTGTCAGGTCGCGCCAGCCGAAGCGCGCGATCCATCGGATCGGCTCGATCACGAAGGTCGACAGGACGTAGAGCATATCCTCGTTCGCGATCCGGAATCGCCCGTGCATCGCGTTCATCCGCGCCAGCGCCGCCGCGCCACGGTCGCTGTCGGCGCCATGTTCGAGGATCTCGGCGAGGATCAGGGCGGTGTCGTCGTAACGCTTCGCCGGGCGATGCTCGAATTCGCCGGTGCGGGCGAGCAGGCCCGAGATCGACGGGACCGCGTAGGTGCGGAACAGCGCGAATTCCAGCGCCTTTTCGATGTCCCACGGGAACTCCCACGCGCCCAGCAGGAACACGATCTCGCGCGCGTCGGTGGCCGGGTCGAGACGGGCGATCTTGTCGCGCATGCGCACCTGCGATGCTCCTTTACTTGGAATGTCGCATCGCGATTATCACACCGCGCGGGAAATTTCCGCGACGGAATCCGCGGCGCGGGCCGTAACACCGTTGTGGCTTGGCGTTAAGCCGGGCTGTGGGTAGTTTGAGACAGCAAGAACAAGGGTTGCTCCCCCCAATGCGATTTCTGCGCCGATCCCTCGTGGGCCTTTTCCTGATGGCGGTGACCGTCGGGCTGCTGACCTATGCCGGCTATGCCGTCTATGGCGCGCTGGAAACCGTGTGGAACCGCGAGGAACGCGTGCGCCCGGCGAACGAGCGTGTCTTCGCGGTGAACGTGCGGGCCTACGAACCCGTGTCCGTAACCCCGGTTCTGACCAGTTTTGGCGAGGTCCGCAGCCGGCGCACGCTGGAGGTGCGGGCGACCGCGTCCGGCACCGTCGTCGAACTGGCGGAGGATTTCGAGGATGGCGGCTCGGTCAGCCAGGGCGAGTTGCTGCTGCGGGTCGACCCGCGCACGGCGGAGGCCGCGCTGGAAGTGGCGAAGACCGACCTTGCAGAGGCCGAGGCCGAGTTGCGCGATGCGCGCCGCGCGCTGGTGCTGGCGCGGGACGATGTGACCTCGGCAGAGGAACAGGCGGCGCTGAGGACGCAGGCGCTGGCGCGGGCGCGCAACATGGCGTCCAGCGGCATCGGGACCGAGGCTGCGGTGGACGACGCCGCGCTGGCCGAAGCTTCTGCCAAGCAGGCGATCCTGTCGCGCCGGCAGGCGCTGGCGGATGCAGAGGCGCGGGTGGACAGCGCCCAGAACGCGCTGGCGCGCGCCGAGATCGCGCTGTCCGACGCCGAACGGGCGCTGGCCGATACCGAGCTTCATGCCGAGTTCGCGGGTACTCTATCCGACGTGGCGGTGGTCGAGGGACGGCTGGTGCAGAACAACGAGCAGGTGGCGAACCTTGTCGATCCGGATCGTCTGGAAGTCTCGTTCCGGATCTCCAACACCGAATACGCCCGGATCCTCGATGCCTCGGGCGACCTGATGCGGTCGCCGGTTCGGATCTCGCTGGACGTGCTGGGCGGCAACCTTGTGACCGAAGGTGTGATCACCCGCGAAAGCGCTTCTGTCGGGACCGGCACGACCGGGCGGCTGATCTTCGCGCGGATCGATGCGCCGCGCGGCTTCCGGCCCGGCGATTTCGTCAGCGTTCACGTGAACGAGCCGGAACTGGACAACGTGGCCGTGCTGCCGTCGACCGCGCTGGACGCGGCGAACACGGTGCTTGTCGTCGGTGACGATGACCGGCTGGAAGTCGCGCAGGTGGACCTGCTGCGGAGACAGGGCGACGACGTGATCGTGCGCGGCGCGGGGCTGGACGGACGACTGGTGGTCGCCGAGCGGTCGCCCCTGCTGGGAGCCGGCATCAAGGTGCGGCCGGTGTCGCCCGAGCTTGAAAGTGCCGAGGCCGAAGCGCCGGCGATGGTCGAGCTAAGCGACGAGCGGCGCGCGGAACTGGTGGCGCTGGTCGAGGCGAACCAGTTCATGCCGCAGGCCGCGAAGGACCGCGTGCTGGCGCAGCTGGCGCAGCCGATGGTGCCTGTCGCCACGGTGGAACGGATCGAATCCCGCATGGGCGGCTGACCTCCCAAGGGAGGCGCGCCCGAATGAGAGGCGAGAATGGCTGAACGTTTCCGACAGGTCGGCGGCATCCTGTCCTACTTCACCCGCCATGCCACCGCGGCGAACCTGCTGCTGGTGCTGCTGATCGCCGCCGGCGTTCTGGCCTTCCCCCGGATGCGGGCGCAGTTCTTTCCGGACGTGATCGTCGACGAGATCGAGGTTTCGGTCAGCTGGGACGGTGCCGGGGCCGAGGACGTGGACCGCGCCATCGTTCAGTTGATGGAGCCGGTGCTGATGGCGGTCGAAGGCGTCGCGTCGACCGAAGCGCGGTCGTCGGAAGGCAGCGCGCGGATCGACCTTGAGTTCGAGCCCGGATGGGACATGGCGCGCGCGCTGGACGATGTCGAGACGGCAGTGGACAGCGTCAGCAACCTGCCGGAGGACGCGGACGACCCGCGCGTGTCGCGGGGCGGCTGGCGCGACCGCGTGACCGACGTGGTGATCACAGGGCCGGTGGGCGTGGACCAGCTGGGCCGCTTTGCCGACGAGTTCGTGACGCGGCTGTTCGCCGAGGGCGTGACACGCACCACGATCCGCGGTGTTGCAGCGCCCGAGACAGTGGTCGAGGTGCCAACCATCGCGCTGATCGAGCATGACATCTCCATGCAGGAGATCGCCGACGCCATCGCCGCCGAGGCAGAGGCGAACCCCTCTGGCGACGTGGACGGCGCGAATGCGCGGGTGCGCACCGGCGTGGCCAAGACGCGCGCCGACGAGATCGCGGGCATCGTGCTGCGCACCAACGAAGACCGCTCGAAGCTGACCATCGGGGATGTGGCGACGGTGACGGTCGGCAGGGTGGACCGCGAGCGGGCCTATTTCGTGGGTCCGAACCCCGCGATCTCGGTCCGGGTGGACCGGTCGGATCAGGGCGACGCCATCGGCATTCAGCAGCAGGTCGAAGAGGTCGCCGCCGAGATGGAGACCACCCTGCCCGCCGGCGTGTCCATAGACCTGATCCGCACCCGGGCCGAGGCGATCACCAACCGCCTGAACATCCTGACCGACAACGGGCTGATGGGGCTGGGGCTGGTTTTGCTTCTGCTGTTCCTGTTCCTGAACGCCCGCAGCGCATTCTGGGTGGCGGCCGGCATCCCGGTGGCGATGACCAGCGCCATCGCGATGATGTATGCCTTCGGGCTGACCATCAACATGATCTCTTTGTTCGCGCTGATCATCACGCTGGGCATCGTGGTGGACGACGCCATCGTCGTTGCAGAACACGCCGATCACCGCGCCCGCAGGCTGCCGGAATCCCCGGTCGAGGCCGCCGAGAACGCGGCGCGCAAGATGTTCCCGCCGGTGTTCTCGTCCACCATCACCACCGTTATCGCCTTCTTCGGCCTCGTCGCCATCGGCGGGCGGTTTGGAGAGATGATCGCGGATATTCCATTCACGGTCATCGTGGTCCTGCTGGCCTCGCTGATCGAGTGCTTCCTGATCCTGCCGAACCACATGGCGCACTCCATCGCCCATTCCGGCAAGGAGCACTGGTACGACTGGCCCAGCCGCACGGTGAACAAGGGCTTCCGCTGGTTCCGCGAGACGCTGTTCCGCCCGTTCATGTGCTTTGTCGTCTGGGCGCGGTATCCGGTGGTGGCGCTGGCGGTGGTCCTGCTGGCGCTGCAGGCGGCGGCGTTTATTCGAGGCGATCTTCAGTGGCGGTTCTTCAACTCGCCCGAGCAGGGGTCGGTGTCCGGCAACTTTGCCATGGCGCCCGGCGCCACGCGCGAGGACACGATGGCGATGATGCGCGAGATGCAGCGCGCCACCGATGCCGTCGCCGAACGTCTGGCGGAAGAGCACGGCGCCAACCCGCTGGATTATGTGATCGCCGAGATCGGCGGCAACACCGGGCGCGGGCTGGCCGGGACCGAGAACAAGGAGGACTACCAGCTTGGGTCCATCGCGATAGAGCTGATCGGGGCCGACCTGCGGCCCTATTCCAGCTTCGAGTTCGTCGCGATGCTGCAGGAAGAGGTACGCCAGCACCCGATGGCCGAGACGGTCAGCTTCCGCGGCTGGCGGTCCGGGCCCGGCGGCGATGCCATCGACGTGCAACTGTACGGCGCATCGGCGGATGTCCTGAAAGAGGCCGCCGAAAGCCTGAAGCAGTCGCTGGCGCAGTATCCCGAGGTCTCTGCGCTGGAGGACTCGCTGTCCTACGACAAGGAAGAAATGATCCTGCAACTGACGCCGCAGGGGCAGGCGCTTGGCTTCACCATCGGCGAGCTTGGCAGCGTTCTGCGCAACCGTCTGAACGGGATCGAGGCCGCGACCTATCCCGACGGTCCGCGCACCGCGTCGATCATGGTCGAACTGCCGCCCGGCGAACTGACCGCCGATTTCCTTGAACGCACCCGCATGCGGTCGGCCGCCGGGGACTACGTGGCGCTGGCGGATATCGTGACGGTGCAGCGCGAGGCCGGTTTCTCGACCGTTCGACGCGAGAACGGGTTGCAGCTGATCTCGGTCAACGGCGACCTGTCCGAAGACGATCCGGCCCGCGCCGCGCTGGTGATGACCGAACTGGAAAACGTGATCCTGCCCGCGCTGGAAGAACGCTTCGGCGTGTCCTCGCAACTGGCCGGGCTGTCGGAGCAGGAGAACGAGTTCCTGAACGACGCCCGCACCGGGTTCCTTCTGTGCCTGCTGGGCATCTACCTTGTGCTTGCATGGATCTTCGGCAGCTGGACGCGTCCGGTCGTGGTGATGTCGATCATCCCCTTCGGCCTGATCGGGGCGTTCTACGGCCACATCCTGTGGGAGGTGCCGCTGTCGATGTTCTCGGTCGTGGGCCTGATCGGCATGACGGGGATCATCATCAACGACTCGATCGTTCTGGTGACCACGGTCGACGAGTACGCCGCCGAGCGTGGGCTTTTCCCGGCCATCGTGGACGGCGCCTGCGACCGTCTGCGGGCGGTGATGCTGACCACGCTCACCACCGTACTTGGCCTTGCGCCGCTGCTGTACGAAAGCTCGCAGGATGCGCAGTTTCTGAAACCCACCGTCGTCACGCTGGTCTACGGGCTTGGCTTCGGCATGGTGCTGGTGCTGATGGTGGTGCCGGCGCTGATGGCGATGCAGCAGGACGTTGCCCGGCAGACGGGCGCGCTGCGCCGCGCGCTGCGGATGCCGTCGCAGGGCCGCGCGGTGTCGGCAGCGGCGGTGGTCGCGGGGCTGGGGGTCGTCGCACTGCTGGTCGGAACGCTTGGGTGGACGATCGCGACTGGCGGGCTGCCGCAGCCGCTGAGTGGTCTGTTGCCCGAGGGCGCAGAAGGCATGACCGTCGCGCTGGTGCTGTTCCTTGCGGGAACGGCCATCTGGGTGCTGGCGGTGTGGCTGGTGTCGGTGGTGCTGGCGCTGGTCACGGCCCGGCGCGGCGGGGCGACACCGGCAGAGTGATCAGGGGCGCGGGCGGTTCAGCCCGTGCAGCCCCAAATGTCGACCGCGCGGCCATTGCCCAGAACCGTGATCCGAAGCTTCGAGCGATCCAGCGAGAACGGCTTGGCGTTGGGCGGCACCATCTCTGTTACCGCGGTCAGGGCGCCACCGTCACGATGGGCTTCGGCTTCGGCGACCCAGATCGTCTGATCCGGATGCTCGAACACGGCGACTTCTCCGGGCCCGAGGCTGGGCATCGACAGGGTCGCGGTGATGCGCAGACCATCCTTGATCGGTTCGACCGAACAGCGGGCCGAGGCGACGCTGGCTTCGGTTTCGGAAAACGGCTGCGCCGCCAGCGCAGCGCGGATGCGGGGATCGGCCTGCCCCGGCTCGGACAGGTCGGCGGAGACCGTCACGTTCAGCGGCAGGCAGACGTCGTGGCAGACGCCAAGCTGGACCGCCGCATTCAGGACGATGGGTTGATCCGGGCGTTCCGGGGTCAGTTCGATGGGCAGGATCAACTCGTGCTTGTAGCCGATGGTTCGCATGCCGTTGACGTCGAACACGGACGGCACGGGCCAGTGAAACGCCACCGTCCGCAGGTTGCTGCTGCCGTGCCAGTCGAAGCGCGGCGGGATGCCCGCATCGCCGGGCGCACGCCAATAGGTCTTCCACCCCGGCGACAACTGAATGCGCAGCGCGGTCATCCGCGTGCCCGAAGGCGTGCGCCATCCGGGCAGCACCGTCACCTGCGCGGCCTGCTCGGGCAGGACGGCCTGCGCGGCTGCGGGAGCGGGCAGAACATTGCCCGACCCGACGGCCGCCATTGACAAAAGGGCGTATGCGCACAGCTTCTTAATCATCGCCGCCAACTTATGCATCACCGGCGAAACCGGAAATCACATTCGGGCGATGCCATCGTGGGTGTGTTAAATCACCCACTTGCGGCACGGACCGGAATCTGCGGAGAATGGCACCATGGTCCCCGACAGCCATTTCAACGATCTGAGCGGCAAACTTCTGATCGCGATGCCCGGAATGGGCGATCCGCGATTCGAGAAAAGCGTCGTCTTCATGTGCGCCCATTCCGACGACGGCTCGATGGGGCTGATCGTCAACAAGCCCGCCCCCGGCGTGGCGATGGACGATCTTCTGGAACAGCTCGACATTCCGCGCGGCGCGGCAAGCGAAGGCGTGGGTGTCCACTTCGGCGGCCCGGTCGAGCACGGGCGCGGCTTCGTCCTGCACAGCGGCGACTACGCGACGCAGTCCTCGACGCTTCAGGTCGACGACCGGTTCGGCATGACCGCGACGCTGGATATCCTGCAGGACATGGCCAGCGGCGGCGGTCCCGAGAAGCGCATTCTTGCGCTGGGCTACTCCGGCTGGGGCCCGGGGCAGCTTGAGGACGAGATCCAGCAGAACGGCTGGCTGACCTGTGACGCGACGCCCGAGATCGTGTTCGCGGCGGACAACGGCGGCAAATGGTCGGCGGCGCTGGCCTCGCTGGGCATCGACCCGCTGTCGCTCTCGGCGGAAGCCGGTCACGCCTGACGCCTCGGACCATTCCGGGATAATCGGCTAAGCGCGATCTTTCGGATGATCGTTTTACGTCAGTCTTTGGGTGCGGCGGCCCGGCGCAGGCGGTCGTTGATCGCGCGGCCAAGCCCATGGTCCGGGATCGGCGCCACCGCGATGGGTTTGCCGATCTCGTCCAGCTTTCGCATTGCCGAGAACAGGTTCGCCGCCGCTTCGACAAGGTCGCCGGCAGGCGACAGGTTCAGGTCGCAGTCCATGTGTCCGAAACCCAGCAGGCTTTCCCCCGGACGCGCCGAGTCGGCCTCCAGCCGGATCGCCGCCTCGGGCGCATAGTGCGACGTCATCTGCCCCGGTGCGTTGATCCCGCCGCCGTGGGCGGCCAGCGGCGCCCCAAGGCAGGCTTCGATTGCTTCGACCGGCAGACCGCCCGGACGCAACAGCGTCGGTTCCGGCTGGGTCGTGACGATGGTCGATTCCACACCCACCGGGCAAGGCCCGCCATCCAGCACGGCGGCGATACGGCCATCCAGACCGTCCAGCACATGCTGCGCCGTGGTCGGGCTGATCCGCCCTGAAGGGTTGGCCGAGGGTGCCGCCACAGGCCGTCCGGTCAGACGCAGCAGGTCGCGCGCCAGCGGATGCTCGGGCACGCGGACCGCCACCGTGGGCAGGCCCGCAGTCACCAGCGGCGCGATGCCCGCGTCCGGTTTCAGTGGCAATACCAGCGTCAGCGCGCCGGGCCAGAACGCATCCGCCAGCCGCCGCGCGTCTTCGTCCATCTCGACATAACGCTCGGCCTTGGCGGCGTCGGAGAGGTGGATGATCAGCGGGTTGAAACTGGGACGGCCCTTTGCCTCGAATATCCGCGCGACGGCGGTGTCGTCGGTGGCGTCTCCGCCAAGGCCATAGACCGTCTCTGTCGGCAACGCGACCAGCGCGCCAGAGCGCAGCAATTCAGCGGCGCGGGCCAGCCCCTTGGTATCGGGTTGCAGGTGTTCGGTCCGGTATTCGGTTATGACGCTGCGTCCTTGCTGCGGCGGTGCGAAACCGCATGTTAGGTTCCGTGGGATGTAGCGGGATGGGTCCCCGCTGCGCAAGAGAGGAGGGCCTGGGATGCCGTATCGCGCCCCTGTCGCCGAGTTCCGGTTCCTGTTCGACCACGTGGTGGGGTTCGCACAGCTGGCCGAGACCGAAACCTTCGCCGACGCCACGACCGATGTCGTCGACGCCATCCTGACCGAGGCCGGCCGCATGTGCGAGGACAAGCTCGCGCCCCTGCAGCGGCCCGGCGATCTGAACCCGGCCCGGCTTGAGAACGGCGTGGTCCGCACCTCGCCCGGTTTCGCCGATGGCTACGCCGCGATTGCCGAGGGCGGGTGGATCTCGACCAGCGCGCCCGTCGAGTACGGCGGCATGGGCCTGCCCCTGACCCTTACGACGGCGGTCAACGAGATGATGGGCTCTGCCTGTCTCGCGCTGCAACTGAACCCCTTGATGAGTCAGGGCCAGATCGAAGCTTTGGAGGCGCATGCCAGCGACGAGCTCAAGGCCCTGTACCTGCCCAAGCTGATCTCTGGCGAATGGTGCGGCACGATGAACCTGACAGAGCCGCAGGCCGGATCGGACGTGGGCGCACTGCGCAGCAAGGCCGAGCCGAACGGCGACGGCACCTATGCGATCAGCGGCCAGAAGATCTATATTTCTTGGGGTGACAACGATTTTACAGGCAACGTCTGCCATCTCGTGCTGGCGCGGTTGCCCGATGGCGTGCCGGGAACGAAGGGCATCAGCCTGTTCCTTGTACCCAAGTACATCCCGGACGCCGAAGGCAATCCCGGCAAGGCGAACGACCTGCGTGTCGTCAGCCTTGAACACAAGATGGGCCTGCACGGCTCGCCCACCTGCGTAATGGAATACAGCGGCGCGACCGGCTGGCTGGTCGGCCCCGAGCATGGCGGCATGGCCGCGATGTTCACGATGATGAACAACGCCCGGCTTGGCGTGGGCGTGCAGGGTCTGTCCGTGGCCGAGGCGGCGACGCAGAAGGCGCTGGAATACGCGCTGGAGCGCACGCAGGGCCGCAGCCCGATCCAGAACGGCACCGGCACCATCGCCGATCATGCCGATGTGCGGCGAATGCTGGCGACGATGAAGGCCGAGACCTTCGCCGCCCGCGCCATCGCCCTGTCGAACGCCATCGCCATCGACATGGCAAACGCCACCGGCGAGGCGGATTGGAAGACCCGCGCCGCTTTCCTGACCCCGATCACCAAGGCCTATGGCACCGACACCGGCGTTACCGTCGCCGAACTTGGCGTGCAGGTTCACGGCGGCATGGGCTATATCGAAGAGACCGGCGCGGCACAGTACTATCGCGACGTCCGCGTCACCGCGATCTACGAGGGCACCAACGGCATTCAGGCGATGGACCTTGTCGGCCGCAAGATGATGGACGGCGGCGAGTGCGCCTACCGCCTGCTGGACGAAATCCAGTCCTGCGCCGAGGAATCCCGCGGCGTGATGGCCGACCTTGCGCAAGAGGTCTGGGACGCCGCCGAGAACCTTCGCGAAACGACCGAGTGGCTGGCCGGGCAAGAGATGTCCGAGCGCTTCGCCGTCGCGGTGCCCTTCCTGAAGGCGTGGGCACGGGTGCTAGGCGCGCATTACCTGCTGCGCGCGGCGTTCGCCGAGGACGGCGCGGGCGATCACAGCCCGCTGGCCGCTTTCCACATCCGGCGGCTGCTGCCTGAACACAAAGGGCTGTGCGCCCATGTCCGGCAGGGCTCGACCGGGCTGTACGACGTGACGACCGAGGCGCTGGCAGTCTGATGGACGGCTCCGCCCCCCTTCGCTTCCCGCACGAGACGGCGCCGGAACCCGGCGAGGCCGTCGAGATGGCCAAGGGGGTGCTGTGGCTGCGCATGCCGCTGCCGATGAAGCTGGACCATGTGAATTGCTACGCATTGGCGGATGACGATGGCTGGACCATCGTGGACACCGGCGTGTCCGACGACCGGACCAAGCGGTACTGGCGCGAGGCCCTTGAAGGGCCGCTGTCGGCGCGACCGGTCAAGCGGCTTCTGGTGACGCATCACCACCCCGACCACGTGGGGCTTGCCGGCTGGTTCCAGTCGGAACTCGGGGCCGAGCTGATCATCCCCCGCACCGCATGGCTTCTTGCGCGGATGCTGGTTCTTGACGAACAGCACCGGCCCGCGACCGAGCAGCTAGAGTTCTGGCGCGCTGCCGGCATGGCTGCGGAGCTGCTGGAGAAGGCGAAGGACGAACGCCCGTTCAACTTTGCCGACGTGGTCGAGCCGCTGCCACTGGGCTTCACACGCCTGCGCGAGGGCGACGTGCTGCATCTGGCCGGGCGCGACTGGGACGTGCGGATGGGTGACGGGCACGCGCCCGAGCATGCAACGCTCTGGAGCCGGGATGGCGAGCTTGTCCTTGGCGGCGATCAGTTGCTGGCGTCGATCTCGCCCAACCTCGGCGTCTATGCGACCGAACCGAACGCTGACCCCGTGGGCGAATGGCTGGACAGCTGCCTGCGCCTTGCGCCCTTTGCTGTGGACGAACAGCTTGTGCTGCCGGGGCACAAGCTGCCCTACACCGGCTTGCCGACCCGCATGGTGCAACTGCTGGACAACCATCACGAGGCGCTGGCCCGGCTGCTGGATTCTCTGGATACGCCGAAGACCGCTGCGGATTGCTTCTCGGTTCTGTTCCGCTCGACCATCAACGAGGGGAACTATGGCCTTGCCCTTGTCGAGGCGGTGGCGCACCTGAACCACCTGCTGTTCCTTGGCAAGGTCTCGCGTCAGCGGCGCGGGGATGGTGCATGGCTGTGGCAGCGGATAGGGTCCGGCCATGACCAACGAACGGACCACTGACGAGATCAGGACCACCGCCGAAGCGCACGAGGACGACGCCATTCCGCGCGCGCATTCCGTGCATGCCGACCCCGAGGAAGAGGCACGGAACTGCGCGCTTGAGATCCCCGAGGTCGTGGCGGAAAGGCCACTTTCGGCGAAAAGCCCGGCCCGTTGGGCCTATGAGCGGCTTATCCTCTACATCCGCAATTTCGAGAAACAGCTCGACAACCAGCACGAGGTCGCGATGGGCTTCACCGGGGCCGAAGCCGGGGTGATCCGGATCGAGGGAATCGGGTACTACGACCCCGATATCGTTACCTTTTACGGCACCGACCCGGCCGGTGGGCGGAACCAGCTGATCCAACACGTCAGCCAGTTGAACGTGCTGCTGCGCGCGGTGCCGAAACGCACTGCCGAGGACGCGCCAAGGCGTATCGGGTTCCGGCTTGCCGCCGATCTCGAAGAAGACGCGTCCGCTGCCGACGAGGCCACGCCGGATCAGGTCTGATCTGCGGCGCAGCGCCACGTGACAGGGGGGGCGGAATCGTCTAAACCCCGGTTCGACAAAGACACAACTCGATCGGGAACTTGCGATATGGGCGACTACAAGCCGGGCGAAATGGACATCACCGAGCAGGAAAAGACCTTCCACGGGTTCATCAAGGCCGTGGGTTGGGGTGCTGTCTGCATCCTGGTCTTCCTTGTGCTTCTTGCGATGATTAACGGCTAAGTCCGAACCTGACGGGAGACGCGCGATGCGGCGGATAGCCCTTGTTTTGCTGATGCCGCTGTTTCTGGCCGCCTGTGGCGCAGAACCGACCTGGGCGCCCGACGACGCGGTGCAGCGTTCGCTGTATCGGCACGACGGGCCACCGACCATCACGCTGTTCACCGTCATTTCCAACCAGAACGGATCCGGCGGGCATTCCGCGATCATGGTCAACGGGTCGCACCGCGCCATCTTCGACCCCGCCGGGACCTTCCAGCACCCCGCCCTTCCAGAACGCAACGATGTCGTGTTCGGCATGAGCGACAAGGCGGTGCAGTTCTACAACGACTACCACGCTCGGGTGACGTGGCACGTGGTGCGGCAGGATGTCGTGGTGTCTCCCGAGGTGGCAGAGGCCGCGCTTCAGCGGATCCAGTCCTACGGCGCGGTGCCCAAGGCGATGTGCGCGCAGGCAACCTCGTCCATCCTGAACGACCTGCCCGGCTTCCAGCATGTGCCGCAGACCTTCAGCCCGATTGCCGTGATGAACGCCTTCGACAATATCCCTGGCGTGAAAAAATCGGTGTTCCGCGACGACTCGCCCGCGAACAACGATTTCATCAAGGCTCCCGCGGTGCTGTAAGCGCCGCGGCTTTTTCTCAGCCGAAGAAGTACAGCATCACGACCAGAACCACCGCCCCCGATCCGGCGGCGGCCATGAAGTTCTTGGTGAAATAGCCCGCCAGCAACGTCGCCGCAGCCGCCGTCATGCGGGCGGCGTCGGGCTGGCCGCCGGTCGCCTCTGGCCAGATCACCAGTGGGGCGCACAGGCCCGGCAGAACGGCGACCGGCGTATAGCGCAGGTGGCGCAGCACCCAAGCCGGAAGCTTGCGGTCCCCGATCAGCCCAAGGAACGAGAAGCGGATCAGGAAGGTTCCGATGCCCAGAAGAACGATAATCGCCCAGATCGCGGCGGACGAGTAGGTCATGCCTTGCGCGCCTCCAGCCAAAGTTCGACCCTTGCGCCGACGACCATCGCCGCCAGTGCCGCCAGAAGCACGCCCACGCCGGACGGCATCCAGACCAGCAACAAAGCCATGACGATCGAGGTCAGCGCCGCCGCCACATGAGCCAGCGTGCGCAGCGCCGGCGCGATGATCGCGAGGAAGGTGATCGGAACAGCGAAATCCAGCGCCAACTCGGGCGGGATACGCGCGCCGACAACCGCGCCGATCCACGTGAACAGATACCACGGCGGACAGACGGGCGTCGCGACGCCAAGGAAGAACGCCACGCGTTCCGGCACCGTCATCGCGGGCCGCTTTTCGTACTCGGCCTGCGCCAGCGCGAAGGTCTGGTCGACGTTGAAATAGGCGATGACCGCGCGCTGCCACAGGGGCGCGGCGCCAAGGTGCGGCACCAGCGCGGCGGAATACATCGCCATCCGCAGGTTCACCGCCAGCGCGGCGGCCAGCACCATCAGCACGGGCGCGTTGTCCTGCATCAGCTGCAAAGCGGTGATCTGCGCCGCCCCCGCGATGACTAGCGCCGAGAATCCCAGCACCTCGGCCACAGACAGGCCCGCTTCGGTCGCGACGACGCCGAAAACCATCGCGAATGGGATCAGCACCACAAGGAAGGGCACGCCAGCGCGGAACCCGCGCCAATAGGCGGACCGGACCTGCGATGTCACGCGAAGACGCCGGTTACACGGCCAAGCAGCATGAACGCGCGCGCGGTGCGCGTGTTCGACAACTGGGCAATCTCGCTATCGTTGGCGCGGGGTTCGAAATCGGCAAGCATCTTGTCGAAGCGACGAAGGAACTGGTGCGCGGCGCTGCGGAATGTGGGGTCCTGCCGCATCCGCCCCGCCGTCAGCGCCAGCGAGGACCGGTCACGCACGCCACCAAGCCCGGCCACCGCCCTGCCCCGCTCGCCCTGGGCGAAGCGGCGCCAGATCTCGGGGCGCGCCCGGTCCGGCACCAGATCGTCCATATAGATGCCTTCCTCGGCAAGCAGCGTCAGCACATCCTGCGCCGACGTGATCAGCTGCGCGATCTGCCGGTCGTGCAGCGCACGGCGCAGCGCGCGGAAGCCTTCCTTGTCCTCGCCGTTTTCCGGGAAGTTGAGCGCCCGCAGGAAATCGGGGGTAGAGACCGGCTCGGCGATATCTTCCGCCGAAGTCCCCAGCGCAAGCGCCGGCTGGTCGTCCGTCGCGGCGGCGGAAGCCGATGCGGGTGGCGGCAGGTGGCGGGTATGGATCTCGACCGGCTCGCGGATCGAGGTGAAGGTTGCCAGCGCGGTTTCCGTCTTGCGGGCGGCGCGGGCGATCTCGTCCAGCTTGTCCTCGACCGTCGGGCGCGGAAGCCCGCCGGGGTACTGCTGCTGCATGTAAGTGTTGCGCATGGCGTCGATGGTGGCGTTAAGCCGCGCGCTCTCCTCGCGCATGACGCGGCTGGCGCGGGCGGTCGCAGCGGCGACCCAGATCACCGCGACCGGCATGAAGATCGCAATCAGCGTCATCACGAAGTTGCCGGAGTCGACGGACGGACGGTCGCCGCTGGTGAACAGGAAGAACAGGCCGACGCTGGCGATCCACATGACCGACAGGACGATGGCGATGATCTCGGCCGCCGTTATCCGGTAAGGCGTGTCTTGCCGCGGCACCGCCGGTCGCCTGGTCTTCGTGTCGGTATCGGCCATGCCGGTGTCAACGCTTCCAGAAGAGGCCGCAGCCTACTTGTACTCGATCGAGAGAACCTCGTAGCTCTTCTCGCCGCCGGGGGTGCGAACCTCGACGCTGTCGCCTTCGTCCTTGCCGATCAGCGCGCGCGCCAGCGGCGAGGCGATGTTCAGCTTGCCGGCGGCGATGTCCGCCTCGGGCTCGCCGACGATCTGATACACCTTCTCTTCGTCGGTGTCCTCGTCGACCAGCTTGATCGTCGCACCGAACTTGATGGTGCCCGACAGCTTTTCCGGGTCGAACACGTCGGCGCGGCCGATGATCGCTTCGAGTTCCTTGATCCGCGTCTCGATGAAGCCCTGCTTTTCGCGGGCAGCGTGATACTCGGCGTTCTCCGACAGATCGCCATGCTCGCGCGCCTCGGCAATCGCCCGGATCACGGCGGGCCGTTCGATCGACTTCAGCGTCTTCAGTTCGTCGTTCAGCGCGGTGTAACCCGCGCGGGTCAGCGGTATCTTTTCCATGCGTCCGGCGGCCAGATTTAGATTGGGGATTGGATTTGCCTTGGCGCACTACCTCATAGCATGGGCCGCGAAAGTCAAGCGCCGCACCCGGACAGGCGCGGCGCCGCCGGGCGGACGCAACAGACCGCCGGCAGGTGTCATGCGTAGCTGACGACCTCGAACTCGATGCCGTCGCCGTCGTGGAAATAGAAGCGGCGTCCGGGCTCATAGTCGGCATGGCTGTGGGTTTCGAACCCCTGCGCCTTGACCCTGGCCTCGGTCTTGTCGAGGTCGTCGACCACGATGCCCACATGGTTCAGGCCGCCGATGGTGTGATAGTTGTCGTCGGTCGCGGGACGCGCGCCGCCGGGATTGTAGATCGCCAGATAGCTGTCGTCGGTGCCCACGTGGATCGACCGGCCGCCATGGATCGCGTCGCCCTGCCAGCGGATCTTCCAGCCGAACACATCGCACAGCCAGGCGGCGGTGGCATCGGGATCGGCGACGGTGAAATTGGTGTGCTCGAGTACGGAACGGGTCACGAAAATCTCCTCTCTGCTTTTCGGGTCCGAATCGAGTTGTAGTTCCTCAAGTCCGCTTGAGGTCAAGCGCCCTGCTACGCCGTGTCCCGATTGACCCCCGCCGCGCCTGACTTTACCTGTGTTCCAACTCAGCGCACCACGCGGACAGCAGGACAGGGAGACGCAAGGCATGGCGGAGATCGAACGCGAGTCGATGGAATATGACGTGGTCATCGTGGGCGCAGGCCCCGCCGGCCTGTCCGCCGCCATCCGCCTGAAACAGCTCGATTCCGACCTGAGCGTCGTTGTCCTAGAGAAAGGGTCCGAAGTCGGCGCCCACATCCTGTCCGGCGCCGTTCTGGACCCGTCGGGCATCGACGCGCTGATCCCGGACTGGAAGGAAAAGGGCGCACCCATCAAGACGAAGGTGACGAAGGACAACTTCTACCTTCTGGGCGAAGGCGGTCACATGCGGGTGCCGAACTGGCCGATGCCGCCGCTGATGAACAACCACGGCAACTACATCGTCTCGATGGGCAACGTCTGCCGCTGGATGGCCGAACAGGCCGAGGAACTGGGCGTCGAGATCTTCCCGGGCATGGCGTGCTCGGAACTGGTCTATGACGGCGACCGCGTGAAGGGTGTCGTGGCCGGCGTCTTCGGGCTGGAGCCCGATGGCAGCTATGGCCCGAACACAGAGCCGGGGATGGAACTGCACGGCAAGTACGTGTTCATCGCCGAGGGCGTGCGCGGATCGCTCGCGAAAGAGCTGATCGCCAAGTACGACCTGTCCAAGGAAAGCGGCCCCCAGAAATACGGCATCGGTATCAAGGAAATCTGGGACATCGACCCCGAGAAGCACCGCGAGGGCACGGTCACCCATACGATGGGCTGGCCGCTTGGGTCGAACGCGGGCGGCGGGTCCTTCGCCTATCACGCCGAGAACAACCAGCTGTTCCTCGGGTTCGTGGTTCACCTGAACTACAAGAACCCGTACCTGCGCCCCTATCAGGAATTCCAGCGGATGAAGCACCATCCGGTGATCGCGGACCTGCTGGAAGGCGGCAAGCGCGTCGCCTATGGCGCCCGCGCCATCACCGAGGGCGGCTATCAGGCGATGCCCCATCCGGTGTTCCCCGGCGGCGCGCTGCTGGGCTGCTCGGTCGGGCTGGTGAACGTGCCGCGCATCAAGGGCAATCACAACGCGATGCTGTCGGGCAAGGCCGCCGCCGAAGCCGCCTATGAGGCGCTGAAGGCTGGCCGCGAGGGGGACGTGCTGGACAGCTACGCCACCGAGCTGAAGGAAGGCCCGGTCGGCAAGGACCTGAAGCGGGTCCGCAACGTGAAACCGATGTGGTCGAAGTTCGGTCTGGCCGCCTCGCTGGCGCTGGGCGGGTTCGACATGTGGACGAACAACCTGTTCGGCCTATCCCTGTTCGGCACGCTGAAGCACGGCAAGACCGACGCCGCCGCGACCGGCAAAGCGTCGAGCTTCAAGCCGATCGACTATCCCAAGCCGGATGGAACCATCAGCTTCGACCGCCTGACCTCGGTCAGCTTCTCGATGACCAACCACGAGGAAAGCCAGCCCTGCCACCTGCGGCTCAAAGACCCGGAGGTGCCGATCAAGGTCAACCTGCCCGAGTTCGACGAGCCGGCGCAGCGCTATTGCCCCGCAGGCGTCTACGAGGTGGTCGAGAAGGACGGCAAGCCCGAGTTCGTGATCAACTTCCAGAACTGCGTCCACTGCAAGACCTGCGACATCAAGGATCCCAGCCAGAACATCAACTGGACCACGCCGCAGGGCGGGGACGGGCCGAACTATCCCAACATGTGACCGGATGACCGGCGCGGCGAAGAACCGTTTCTCGGGCTGTTTCGCGGGCCGTTCGCCGCGTTTCCGGGCATTTCCGGGCGGAAACCTGCGCATTTCCCTTCAAATGCTGGTTCCGCAGGGTAACACTCCCGTGTGGCGGCCTGCCGTCGCGGCGCCGCTCATTGCGTCGTAACCCCTCCGGGTCTAGTCTTCGCCGACTGGTAGAAAGAGGCTTGACCGTGTCCGACCGTTTTTCCGTGAAAGTGATCGCCTTCGCCCTTGCCGGCCTTGGGCTGAGCGCACCGGCGCCGGCCGCCGCGCAGGGCGTGGCCGGGCCCTATCTGGCCGCCCGCCACGCGTCGATCTTCAGCGATTTCCGTGCCGCCGCCGACTACTACGGGCAGGCGATCATGAAAGACCCGTCGAACCCCGCGCTGCTGGAAAGCGCCGCGATGTCCTACATCGCGCTGGGTGACGTCGACAAGGCGGCCGCCGTGGCCCGCCGGCTAAGCTCGCTGGGCGTCAGCAGCCAGATCGCCAACATGGCGCTGCTGGCCGAGGAACTGAAATCCGAAAGCTTCGACACCGTCATCGATGACATGGAAGGCGGCCTGTCGATTGGCGAGGCGATGGATCCGCTGATCCGCGCTTGGTCCCAGATCGGCGCCGGCCGCATGTCCGAAGCCATCGCGACCTTCGACGAACTCGCGCAGAACGACGGGATGGAACTGTTTGGCCTGTACCACAAGGCCATGGCGCTTGCGACGGTGGGCGACTTCGAGGGTGCCGAGGAAATCCTGTCGGGAGAGACCGCGGGCCCGCTGAACCTGACGCGCCGCGGCATCATCGCCTACGCCGAGGTACTGAGCCAGCTGGAACGCAACGCGGACGCCATCGAACTGCTGCAACAGGCATTCGGCGAAAGCCTCGACGCCGAGCTGGAAGGCATTCTGGCTGACCTCGAGGACGGCGAAGTGCTGCCGTTCGATTCCGTCCGCAACGCCAAGGACGGCGCCGCAGAGGTGTTCCTTGTCGTCGCCGGCGCGCTGTCGGGCGAGACCGCGGACAGCTACACCCTGCTTTACAGCCGCATCGCGGAATACCTGCGTCCCGGCCATGTCGACGCGATCCTGCTGTCGGCCGGTCTGCTGGAAAGCCTCGAGCGTTATGAACTGGCGACAGAAGCCTACAACAGCATCCCGCGCAACCATCCGGCATTCGCCGCCGCGGAACTTGGCCGCGCCGAAGCGCTGCGCAAGTCCGGCAAGACCGAGGCCGCGGTCGAGGTTATGGAGCAACTGACCCGGTCCGAGCCCGACAATCCGGCAGTCTTCGTCACCCTTGGCGATACGCTGCGCGGGCTGGAACGCTATGACGAGGCCACCAAGGCCTATGATGCCGCCCTCGAACTGTTCGACGAGCCGCAGATCGGTCAGTGGATCCTGTATTTCGCCCGCGGGATCACGCATGAACGTGAAAAGCGGTGGGAAGCGGCAGAGGCCGATTTCCGCAAGGCGCTGGAACTGAACCCCGGCCAGCCGCAGGTGCTGAACTATCTCGGCTATTCCTTCGTCGAGATGGGCCGGAACTACGACGAAGCGCTGAAGATGATCGAAGAGGCCGTCGCCGCCGCTCCGAACTCGGGCTACATCATCGACTCGCTGGGCTGGGTGCAGTTCCAGCTGGGCCGCTATGACGAGGCCGTCGTGAACCTTGAACGCGCGGCGGAACTGATGGCGGTGGATCCGGTGATCAACGACCACCTCGGCGATGCCTACTGGGCTGTGGGTCGCGTCACGGAAGCCGAGTTCCAGTGGAAACGCGCGCTGTCCTTCGACCCCGAAGAGGAAGAAGCCGAGCGTATCCGGCGCAAGCTGGAGGTCGGGCTGGACGCGGTCCTGACGGAAGAAGGCGAAGAGCCGATCCGCATGACACAATCGGATGGCTGACGCGGGGTTTGCCCCGGCAAAGGTCAACCTGACACTTCACGTCACAGGCCGGCGGGACGACGGGTATCACCTGCTCGACTCGCTGGTCGTCTTCGCGGACATCGGCGACCTTCTGGAAGTGTTTCCGTCAGACCGACCGTCGCTGCGCGTGTCCGGACCGATGGCCAAGGGCGTCCCGGTTGACGACAGCAACCTCGTTTTGCGCGCCGCGCAGGCGATGGGGCTCAGCGATATCGGCTTTCACCTGCAAAAGCATCTTCCCGCCGCAGCGGGGATCGGGGGCGGCTCGTCCGACGCGGCGGCGGCGCTGCGTCTGCTGGCAGAGGTCAGCGGCGCCCCTCTTCCCGCCGACCGGGGCCTGTCGCTGGGCGCGGACGTGCCGGTCTGTCTGGCCGCCGAGCCGGCGCGCATGTCCGGAATCGGCGAGCGTGTCGACCCGCTGCCGCCGCTGCCGCCTTTTGGAATGGTACTGGCGAACCCCGGCGTTTCGGTCCCGACCGGAGCGGTATTCGCCGCGCTGTCCAGCCGCGACAATGCCCCGATGCCCGCAGACTTGCCGAACTGGCCTGACGCCCGTGCCTTCGCGCGCTGGCTGGGTGAGCAACGCAACGACATGGAAGGCCCGGCGCGCGGCATCGCGCCCGCCATCGGCGTCACGCTGTCCCGCCTGGGCGCGACGGACGGGTGCCTGCTGGCGCGCATGTCGGGATCCGGAGCGACCTGTTTCGCGTTGTACGAAACACTGACAGAGGCAGAAGCCGCCGCGTCGGTCCTTGCCGACCTGCACCCGGATTGGTGGATCGCCGCCGCCGCGCCCTACAGCGCCAGCGCCGCCTAGACGCTCATCGCCAGAACGCGGCTGATCTCGGTAAAGCTGCGGCCGGACTCGGCGGCCCATTCGTTGAACGCGCTCTGAACCCGCGCCATCGCGGTCTTCGACGTCGGCGGCTTGTCGATGACTCCCTCGGCCACCAGCCGGGCGACGACGTCTTGCGAGGGGATGAAGCTGTCGACGCCCATGAACCGCAGCGCATAGGCCCCCGTATTGCCGCCCAGCCGGTTGCCCCGCTTCTTCAGCAGTTCCAGAAGCCCTGCATAATTCTCGCGCGGCCATTCGGCAAAGCACCGGCCCGCGCTGCCGTGGTGGTCCGCAAGGTCGCGCAGCATCACCGCGTTGTCGCGCACCGACCGGATCTTTGCGCCGTGCCGCACGATCCCGGTGTCCTTCAGCAGCGCGTCGAACCAGTCGTCGTCCATCATCGAACAGCGGCCCACGTCGAACCCGGCGAAGGCCTCTTCGAAACCGGGCCACTTCGCCTCGACCACTTTCCAGTTGAAGCCGGAGTTGAAGATCATCTGCGTGAACTTCGCAAGCCACCGGTCATCGGGGATCGCCGCCAGTTCGTCGGGCGACTTCGGCCGGTCCAGCAGCGACTCCAGCACGTCTTCGCCACCTTTTCGGTCGGCGGCAATCTCGTAGATCTCGGCAAAGCTCCTCATACCGGCCATGGTAACACCGGCAGGTCGCGTCGGGTCAATCTTGCTTCGGCTTGTCGTCGTACTGATCGGACAGGATACGCTGGCTGTCGCCGTCGGGATCGTCGTATTGCCGCGATTTCAGCGTCCAGACGAAAGCACCCAAGCCCAGCCCGCCAAGGATCAGCGAGATCGGGATGAGGTAGACGAGCACTTCCATCTCAGCGCAGCCTCAGCGCGTTCAGGGACACGCATATCGACGAACCGGACATCGCCAGCGCCGCCGCAAGCGGGGTGGCGAAGCCCGTCAGGGCTATCGGGATCGCGATCATGTTGTAGATCGCGGCGATACCGAAATTCTCGCGGATGCGGCGCGTCGCCGAACGGGCGGTGGCCAGGGTGTCGCCCAAAGGCGCAAGCGAACCGCCCAGCAGCACGATATCCGACACGACCCGCGTCGCCTCGAGCGCCGAGGCGGGCGAGATGGACGCATGTGCGGCGGCCAGTGCCGCGGTGTCGTTCAGCCCATCACCGACCATCAGGACACGGCGGCCATCGGCCATCAGCGCCTCGACCCGCGCGGCCTTGTCCTGCGGCAGCACACCGGCCTCGAAGGTGTCGATGCCCACGCGTCCGGCCAGCTCTGCCACCGCCGTCGCGTTGTCGCCGGACAGCAGCAGCACGCGCATCCCCTGCGCCTGAAGCGCGGCGACCGCTTGTTCCGCGCCGTCGCGCAGACGGTCGGCAAAGCGGAAAGTCAGGACCCGGCCACCAACCTGAAGATAGGTCGCGGTCTGCGCGGCGGCGTCGGCACCGGTCCAGTCGGCGCGGCCAAGCCTGACGCGCTGGCCTTGCCACACCGCCTCGACGCCGTGGCCCGGCACTTCGCGCAGGTCGGTCACATTGGCGGGCCGGACCCCGGCGGTACGGGCAGCCTGTGCCAGCGATTGCGCCAGAGGGTGCGCGGACCCCTCGGCCAGCGCCAGCGCAAGTTCCAGATCGCGGCGCGCGTGGTCGCCAAGGTTCTCGGCCACGGGCGCGCCGGTGGTCAGTGTGCCGGTCTTGTCGAAGACGACCGTGTCGACCTCGGCCAGACGTTCCAGCGCGGTGGCGCTTTTGATCAGCAGCCCGCGCTTGAACAGGCGGCCGCTGGCGGCGGTGGTCACGGCGGGCACCGCGAGGCCCAGCGCGCAGGGACAGGTGATGATCAGCACCGCGACCGCGATGTTCAGCGAAAGCCGAACGTCGCCGCCCGAGATCCACAGCCAGCCGACGAAGGCCGCGAAGGCCAGCAGGTGTACCGCCGGCGCATAGATCCGCGCGGCGCGGTCGGCGAGCGAGGTATAGCGGTTGCGCGTGGTTTCAGCCACGGCGACAAGGTCGGCAAGGCGATGCAGCGTGCTGTCTTCGCCCGCGGCCGTCACGCGCACCGTCAGCGCGCCGGTCAGGTTGACCTCGCCCGCGTTCACCTCTGCGCCTTCCCCGGTCGCCACCGGCAGGCTCTCGCCCGTCAGCAGCGAGCGGTCGATCTCGCTTGCGCCCGAGGTCACGATGCCGTCCACCGGCACCCGCGCGCCGGGCAGAACGCGCACCATGTCGCCCACCGCCAGTTCGGATACCGGCACCATCGCCTCGCCATCCGCGGCCACTCGCAGCGCGCGCGGCACTTCCAGCGCGGCGAGTTCCTGCGCGGCAGAGCGCGCAACGGATCGCGTGCGGTAGTCAAGGTATCGTCCCGCCAGCAGGAAGAACGTCAGCGACAGCGCCGCGTCGAAATAGGCGTGCTCGCCGGATTGCGCGGTTTCGTAGACGGACATCCCCGCCGCCAGCAGAATCGCCAGCGAGATCGGGACGTCCATGTTCAGACGCGCAGCGCGCAGGGCGGTCCACGCGTTGCGGAAAAAGGGTTGCGCCGAGAAGGCGATGGTCGGGATCGCGATGGTGGCGCTGATCCAGTGGAACAGGTCGCGCGTTGCCGCTTCGGCCCCGGACCAGACCGCGACTGACAACAGCATGACATTCATCATCGCGAAGCCCGCGACGCCCAGCCGCATCAGCAGGTCGCGCCCGGTGCGGTCGACCTGCGTGCCGGCCAGCGTGGCGGCGTCGAGTTCGTGCGCCTCCCACCCCTCGGACGTCAGCGCCTGCGCCAGCGTGGCGGGTTCGGTGCCGGGATCGACGTCGATCATCGCCCGCTTCAGCGTCAGGTTCACCCGCGCGCGGCGAACGCCCGGCATGGCGGACAGGCTACGCTCGACGCCAGAGATGCAGGCGGCACAGTGGATCGCGGGAAGAGACAGCATGACCTCGTCGCCACCCGAAGGCGCGCGGCCCGCCACCTCTTGCGCGAGGGGGGCCGCGGCGCAGGCCGGGCAGGCAGAGGTCTGGACGGTCGCGCTCAATTCAGCCCTCGACGTTCAGGATGATCCGCTGACGGAAAGCGGTGCCGTCCTCGGCGGTGGCGGCGACGCGCAGTTCCCATTTGCCGGGCTCAAGCGCCAGATCTGCGATGTGGGCGGTGCCGTCGAAGGTCAGGTCCGGCGTCACATCATGGTCGCGGACGGTCGTCCGGCCGACCATCGCCGAGATTTCCGGCGGCTCGATGGGTTCACCGTCGGGGCCGGTGATCGAGATGCGGACCTGCCCACCGTCCGCCGTCGCGGCGACGTCCCAGCCCAGCGCTTCCTGCGCCGCGCGGGCGGCGTCGAACTGTTGGCTGGCGACGTACGAGTTCTTGGTTTCCAGCCCCGGGAATGTCCCGACCGCCTTGACCGCCATCGTCACGTTCACCGCGATGATCACCGCGAAGGCCGAGGCCGTGATGAAAAAGACCTTGCGGCCCGTGATTGGTTTCGCGCTCATTCGCCGCTCCCGTGGAATGTGCTGTCCTTGTAGGCTCGTTCGCCGTTCGCGAGGTCTTCGACCCAGATCCGGATGTCCGTGCGTCCGCCGTCTGCGGCTTCCGAGTCGGGGGCCGCCACGACATATACACGCTGCAGCATGGTTTCGTCCGCCGGAACCGTGACGGTCTCGTACGGGGTGCCTTCCAGAGACACGCGCAGCGCGGGGTCGCCGGTGATCGAGATCCGGAACGGCCGGTCCTCGCCGTGCTTGTTCAACAGCCGCACGTCATAGGCGTTTCGGATCGACCCGTCGGACAGGGTGACAAACAGCGGGTTGCGCACCGGGGCGACGGTTACATCGATGTCGCTGCGGATGAACAGCGCCACCAGCAGGCCGACACCCACCAGCGTCCACAGCGTCGTGTAAAGAACCGTGCGCGGGCGCAGGATGTGCTTGATGACCGGCTTCGGAGGCTGACCCGCGCGTTCGCGCGTTTCGTCGGTCAGCGCCATATAGTCGATCAGACCGCGCGGCTTGCCGATCTTGTCCATCACCTCGTTACAGGCGTCGATGCACAGGCCGCAGGTGATGCAGGCCATCTGCTGCCCGTCGCGAATGTCGATGCCGGTGGGGCAGACGTTCACGCAGGCGTTGCAGTCGATGCAATCGCCATAGCCATCCTTGGTCGGGATCGGCCCGCCCACACCGGACGGCAGGCCCGGCATCGGCACCTTGGGCGAGGTGCCCCCGTGCTTGTCGCCCGCGGCATAGGTCACGGCTTCGGCCTGCTCGGCGATCTCGCGCCGGCGCTTGCCCTTGCCGCGCGGCTCGCCACGCCACTCGCGGTAGGCGATGGTCAGCGTGTCCTCGTCCATCATCGCGGCCTGAATGCGGGGCCAGGGACACATGTAGATGCACACCTGCTCGCGTGCGAAGCCGCCGAACAGGACCGTGGTAAAGGTCAGGATCGCCATCGTCGTATAGGCGACCGGATGCGCGTTCAACGTCACAAGGTCGACCAGAAGCGTCGGCGCGTCGGTGAAATAGAACACCCACGCCCCGCCGGTGGCGAGACCGATGAAGGCCCAGATCACCCATTTTGTGATCCGCAGCCGCCATTTGCGGGCATCCCAAGGCGCCTTCCACAGGCGCACCCGCGCGTTGCGGTCGCCTTCAAGCCAGCGCTCGGTCAGGATGAACAGGTCGGTCCACACGGTTTGCGGACAGGTATAGCCGCACCACACCCGGCCCAGCGCCGAGGTGAACAGGAACAGCCCCAGCCCCGCCATGATCAGCAGGCCCGCGATAAAGTAGAATTCGTGCGGCCAGATCTCGATCCAGAAGAAGAAGAACCGGCGGTTGGCGAGGTCGACGAGAATCGCCTGGTCCGGCAGTTCCGGGCCACGGTCCCAGCGGATCCACGGGGTCAGATAATAGATGCCCAGCGTGATCGCCATGATCACCCATTTGAAGCGGCGGAAGTTTCCCTTGACCCGGCGCGGGAAGACAGGCTCGCGCGCGGCGTAAAGGCTTTGTGGCTCTGTGCTGCTCATGAAACGGATTCCGTTCGGTGCATTCTGGCTGTCCCCGCTTCTCGCAGGCGGCGAGGGACCGGTCCTTGACCTGAATCAAGTGTCTTTAAGTCACCTTTTCAGGGCTCTAGGACAGAACGCCGCATGCAAGGCTGCGAATATGTCAGGCCCCAGCCTGCGCTTCCTTCATCAGCCAGCGCATGAATGCGCGCAAAGCCGGGCGCTGCACACCGGGGCGGGTGACAAGGAAATAGCCGGGTCCACGGCCGTCATCCTGAAACAGAACGACGATATCGCCGTTCTCGACCTCGCGCTCGACGAAGGCCAAAGCGGTGGCCGCAACGCCCTCGCCCGAGCGAAGCGCGTCCTGCAACAGGTTTCCCGGCAGGCTGGTCATGTTGCGCACGCGGCCCTCGGTCACGCCCTGCCCGGTCAGCCACTCCTTCGCCTCGTCGGTGCCGATCTCCTGCAGCCAAGGGAAATCCAGAAGCTCGGCGGGGCTGTCGATGGTGCGGTCGCCGATCAGGCTGCGGGCGGCGGTGATCACGAAGGGCGTGCGCAGGAACATCTGGCTTTCCAGCCCCTTCCAGTCGCCCTTGCCGAACCGCACGGCCAGTTCCACGCCGCCCGGCGTCAGTTCGATGACGTCCGCCGACGGGTTCAGCATCAGGTCGATCTCGGGATGTTGCGCGCGGAAGCTGCCAAGCCGGGGCATCAGCCAACGGGCCGCGAAGCTGGGGGTCGTGGTAATCTGCAAGGGGCGGTCCGCGTCCGATCCGGTCAAATCGTCGATCTCGCGCGCGATGGTGCCGAAGGCATCCCGCAAGACGCCGCCAAGCCGCTGGCCCTCGGCGGTCAGCGCGATGCCGCGCCCCTCCCGCACGAACAACTGGACGCCAAGCCGTTCTTCCAGCGCGCGGACCTGCTGGCCGATGGCAGCATGGCTGACATTCAGAAGCGCACCCGCCGCCGACATGCCCCCGGCTTCGGCAAGCGCCGCAAAGGCGCGCAACTGGGACAGGGGCGGAAGCTCTCGAAACATGATCTGAAACCCAAGCTTACATATCCGAATTTTTTCTGATTCGCATTCACAGCGCCAAAACGCAATATTCCAAGCATACCGCAGCGCATTCAGGAGCCAGACCGATGATCAACCCGCTTGCAGATAGTTTCATGATCGCCACCCGCACCCGGCATTCCGCCTATTGGGAAAACGAACACTTCGCCAATGTCCGCGACCGCGAACTGCGTCCGCGCCTGCTGGCCGCGCCGAAGGTGAACCGCACCCCGGCAAAAGCGCCCGGCATCGCCCCCAAGACCCGGCGCCCGCTGTTCCGTCTGCCGCGCCTGACCGGCATCCGTCTGTTCGGCCGCCGCCCCGAGGCGGGACTGCGCGGCCTTTGACACCGCGACCCACGACCGAGACAAAATGAAACCGGCCGCCCAGAAGGACGGCCGGTTTTGATTTGCGGCGTCGGGTCCGGAAAGAAACGCGCGAACAGGATCCCGGAACCGACGCCTCCTCCGCAGCCGAAGCCGCGGAGAATTCTTTTACTGACCGCCGCCCAGCTGGTGGACGTAGGCCGCGACCGCATTGATCTCGGATTCCGACAGGCCGAAGGCGCTGCGGTAGTCCTGCGACCACGCGGGCATCACGCCGAAACGCGAATTGGTGATGGTCTCGGTAAGCGTCGCGACGTCTCCGCCATACAGCCAGATCGCATCGGTCAGGTTGGGCGCGCCCAGCCCGACATCGCCGGTGCCGTCATCCATGTGACAGGCGGCGCACTGTTCGAGGAACACTTCCTCGCCGCTTGCCGCAAGGCCCGAGTCGTGGTCCTGACCAGAGATCTGGCGCACGTATTGCACCACTTCGGCAATCTGTGCGTCCGTCAGGATCTCGTCCCGACCGAAGGCGGGCATCTCGGACCAATGCGCGTCAAAGCTGTCCTCGTTCCGGATGCCGTTGGTGACCGTATAGGCGATCTCGTCGATCGCACCGCCCCACAGCCAGTCGTCGTCCAGCAGGTTCGGGAAGCCTTCCGCCCCCTGCGCACCCGAGCCGTGACACTGAGAACAGTTGTTGCGGAAGACAGCCGCGCCCTTGTTGATGGCGAAGTTGTGCAGGTCGCCGTTGTCCGCAAGCGTCGTCAGATCGACGCTCGCAAGCTCGGTTTCGAGGCCAGAGTTCTGCGCCTCGAAGGTGGCGATCTGCTCTTCCACCTGACCGCGGGTCGAGAAGCCAAGGATGCCCCCCGTCGCGCGCTCGACCAGCGGCCACGCCGGATACAGCAGCGTGTAGATCACACCCCAGACGATGGTGGCGTAGAAGGTCCACAGCCACCAGCGCGGCAAGGGGTTGTTGTACTCTTCGATACCGTCCCAGGAATGGCCGGTGGTATCGACCTTGGTCGGTTGATCGGCCGGTTTCTTGCTCATGGCCGGTTCTCCTTGGACGCAATCGGTCTGTCTTCATGGCGGAACGGGATGTTCGCGCTGTCCTGATGTGCCTGGCGGCTGCCGGGGCGGAACGCCCACAGCACGGCGCCGACGAAGAACGCGAACAGGATCAGAAGAACCCAGCTGTCCGCGATTTCGCGAAGGATGTGATAGTCCATCGTGTCCCCCTAGCGGCTTTCGTCCGGGTTGAAGGTCGAGAAGTCGACCATCGTCCCCAGAACCTGGAGATAGGCGATCAGCGCATCCATTTCCGAGATGCCCGGCTCGCCGTCGAAGTTGCGCACTTGCGCGCCCGGATAGCGTTCCAGCATGTCGTCATAGTCGCTGTCGGGATCCGCCTGCGCCCGGAAGTCGGCAAGGCCGTTTTCCAGCATCTCGTCGGAGTACGGGACGCCGACGAAGGCGTTGGTGGCCATCACGTCCTCGATGTACCGGCCGTCGATCAGGGTGTTCTTGAGGAACCCGTATTTTGGCATCACCGATTCCGGCACGACCGACTGCGGGTCGACAAGGTGCGCGACGTGCCACGCGTCCGAGTACCGGCCACCCACGCGGGCAAGGTCGGGCCCCGTCCGCTTGGAGCCCCACTGGAACGGGTGGTCGTACATCGACTCGGCCGCCAGCGAATAGTGCCCGTACCGTTCGACCTCGTCCCGCATCGGGCGGATCATCTGGCTGTGGCAGACATAGCAGCCCTCGCGGATGTAGACGTTCCGCCCCTCCAGTTCGAGCGGAGAGTAGGGCCGCACGCCTTCCACCTCTTCGATGGTGTTCTCGAGGTAGAACAGCGGTGCGATCTCGACGATGCCGCCGATGGTCACCACGAGGAACGAGAAGACCAGCAGAAGCGTGGCGTTCTTCTCGAGGATCTTGTGGCGATCGAGGATGCCCTGCTTGCGCGGCTTCGGCGCTTCGGGCGTGTTGACTTGGGTATCAGCCATCTCCGGCACTCCTTACTCGGCCGGGACCATGGCGGGTTCATCCGAAACTTTCGGCTGGGCCCGCACGGTCATCCAGAGGTTGTAGCACATGATCAGCGCGCCGGTGAGGTACATGACCCCGCCGAGGGCACGGACGACATACATCGGGAACTTCGCGGCCACGGTGTCGGCGAAGGAGTTCACGAGGAAGCCCTGCGCATCGACTTCACGCCACATCAGGCCTTCCATGATGCCGGTGACCCACATCGACGCGGCGTAGAGAACGATGCCGATCGTCGCGAGCCAGAAGTGCCAGTTGACCATCGACAGGCTGTACAGCTTCTCGCGGTTCCACAGGCGCGGAACCAGGAAGTACAGGGCGCCGAAGGTGATCATGCCGTTCCAGCCAAGCGCACCAGAGTGGACGTGACCGATGGTCCAGTCGGTGTAGTGCGACAGCGAGTTGACCGCGCGGATCGACATCATCGGGCCTTCGAAGGTCGACATGCCGTAAAAGCCGATCGAGATGACCATCATGCGGATGATCGGGTCGGTGCGCAGCTTGTCCCATGCCCCCGACAGGGTCATTAGGCCGTTGATCATGCCACCCCAGGACGGCATCCACAGGATCACCGAGAACACCATGCCCAGCGTCGAGGCCCAGTCGGGCAGCGCGGTATAGTGCAGGTGGTGCGGACCGGCCCAGATGTACAGGAAGATCAGCGCCCAGAAGTGGATGATCGACAGCTTGTAGCTGAAGACCGGACGCTCGGCCTGCTTCGGCACGAAGTAATACATCATGCCAAGGAAGCCGGCGGTCAGGAAGAAGCCCACGGCGTTGTGGCCGTACCACCACTGGGTCATCGCGTCCTGCACCCCGGCGAACACCTGCACCGACTTAGAGCCGAAGATCGACACCGGGATCGACAGGTTGTTGACGATGTGCAGCATCGCGATGGTGACGATGAAGGACAGGTAGAACCAGTTCGCCACGTAGATGTGGGGTTCCTTGCGCTTCATGATCGTGCCGAGGAAGACGACCAGATAGGCGACCCAGACGATCGTCAGCCACAGGTCGATGTACCACTCGGGCTCGGCGTATTCCTTCGACTGCGTGCCGCCCAGCAGATAGCCGGTGGCCGCAAGTACGATGAACAGGTTGTAGCCCCAGAACACGAACCAGGCGAGGTTGCCGCCAAACAGGCGCGCCGCCGAGGTTCGCTGAACCACGTAGAACGAGGTGCAAAGCAGCGCGTTGCCCCCGAAGGCGAAAATCACCGCCGAGGTGTGCAGCGGCCGCAGCCGTCCGAAGTTCGCATAACCCTGCGCCCACTCGAAGTTGAGCACCGGGAAGGCCAGCTGGGCGGCGATGAATACGCCCGCCAGAAAGCCGACCGCGCCCCAGAAAGCGGTCGCGATTGCGCCGGCCCGGATCGGGCCGTCCAGATATTCGTTCGGATTGGCTACCGCCACCGGTTCGTCGAAGCGCCGCAGTGTCCAGATGAACAGCCCGGCGGCGACGAACATGATGATCACGGCGTGTACCTGATATGACAGGTCACGGCCGTAGTTGGCGGCGATCGCGGCGAACAGCGCCACGAGTCCAAGCACCACCAGCTTCACTGTGTTCCACATGGAATCGTCCCTTTTGTCCTTATCCCGGCACATGGATCTTCCGTGTGCCGGTCCCTTTCCGACATCCTGCATTTGCACGCACGCCGCCGGGAATTCCTTGATCCATGTCAAGGCTCCGGCAGGCCAATTTGCCAATATGGATTTGTCCGCACGGATCGGGCTTTGCGTGACTGCAAAGCCAAAAAACAATCTCCGGAGGAATGGAGCATGTCCTACAAAACAATAGCCACAATCGTTACCGATCTGGAAAAGGACCGCTGGGCTCTGGAGGCGGCGATTGCGCTCGCGACTCGCGAAGAGGCCCATCTTGATGTGCTTTGCCTTGGCGTCGACCGTACGCAGCCGGGCTTCTACTATTCCGGCGCCAGCGCCGTCGTGCTTCAGGACAACCTTGCTCAGGCGCAGGCCGAGGTCGCGACGCTGGAGAAGGCCGTAGAGGCCAAGCTGGCGATGGTGGGTCTGCCCTTCGCAATCCGCGCGTCCACGACTCAGATCGCCGCGATGTCGCCGCTGGTCGCCTACCGCACCCGTCTGGCCGACATCGTCGTGCTGCCCAAGCCCTATGGCGAGGGCAAGAACGTCGAAACCGAAGCGGTGCTAGAGGCCGCGCTGTTCAACGGCTCGGTTCCGGTGCTGGTGATTCCCGATGGAACCGAATTGCCCGCCAGCTTCTCGAACGTGGTGATCGGCTGGAATGAAAGTTCGGAATCGCTGCGGGCGGTGCGCTGTGCGCTGCCGTTCCTGAAGCAGGCCGACGACACCTGCATCGCCATCGTCGAACCGCCGGCGCACGGGCCCGACCGGTCCGACCCGGGCGGAGAACTGTCGCAGGTTCTGGTGCGCCACGGCGTCCGGACCGAGATCAGCGTGCTGGCGAAATCCATGCCGAAGATCTCGGACATCATCCTGCGGCTCTGCGATGACCGCGGCGCCAACCTTGTGGTGATGGGCGCCTACGGACACTCTCGCTTCCGCGAGGCGATTCTTGGCGGCGCGACGCGCAACATGCTGGAAAACGCTGATATTCCGGTTCTTATGGCGCACTGACACAGTGCGCCATCGAACGGCCTAGACCGGCAAGCCACCATCCGAGTCATCGCCGGTCTCGGCCATAAGCGCCTCGAAATCGGGAACGGTTACGAGGCGCTTTCCTTCCAGCTCGATGATCCCGTCCCGTTTCAGCGCCGAGACCTGCCGGCTGACGGTTTCAAGCGTCAGGCCAAGGTAGTCGGCCATCGCCTCGCGGGTCAGCGGCAGTTCAAAGCTGGAACCGTCGGTCGGGCGACGCTTGCGCAGTGACGCCTCGCGCTGGGCGATGATGATCAGCAGGCTCGCAATCTTCTCGCGCGCGGTCTTGCGGCCAAGGATCAGCATCCATTGGCGCGCGGCGTCCAGTTCGTCCAGCGTCATCTCTAGCAGGCGCTGGGCGATGGACGGCGTGTCGTGCAGAAGTTTCTCGAACGGTTTCCGGCGGAAGCAGCACAGCGTGAGGTCGCTGTTCGAGGTCACGTCATAGGGTGCGATGGCGCGGCCCGGTCGTCCGAGGAAATCGGACGGCAACAACAAGCCGACCATCTGCGTGCGCCCGTCTTCCATCGTCTGGCTAAGGGTCGCGATCCCGCTGACGACCGAAGCAACGAAGTCCATCTCGTCGCCCGCCCAGACCACCGGCTGACCGGCATCATAGGTTCTGTAGTATTTGATACTGTCCAGAAGTTCGAGTTCGTCCGCCTCGCACTTGGAACACACCGCCCGATGTCGGATCGGGCAGGTATCGCAATTCCGTTCTTCCAGGAACAACTCGGTCATGACTGTCTTTCTTCCGCCACTTGATCCGGATCAAAGTGGCCCCCATCGCGCCGTGAAATGCTACGCTCATGGAACAGTTAACGCAACTCAAGCGGTTGGGTCTCTTTGACGCGCGCGTTCCGCGCTACACAAGCTACCCCACCGCCCCGCAGTTCTCCGACGCTGTCGGAGCCGACGAAACCCAGTCGTGGCTGCGGGCGGTTCCTGCAGGCGGTCGCGTGTCCTTGTACGTTCACGTGCCGTTTTGCCGTCGCCTGTGCTGGTTCTGCGCTTGCCGAACACAGGGCACTTCGACGCTGTCGCCGGTCGCGGCCTACATCGAGACACTGAAGACCGAGCTTGCGACCATCGGGCGCGCCTTGCCCGAGGGCGTGACGCTGGAACACCTGCACTGGGGCGGCGGAACGCCGACCTTGCTGTCGGGGGACATGATCCTTGATCTCGCCCGTGCGATCTTCGACGTCACGCCGCTTGCGGAAGGGGCGCAGTTCTCGGTCGAGATCGACCCGAACGAGATCGACGAAGCCCGCCTTGACGCACTGGCCGAGGCCGGGATGAACCGCGCCTCGCTGGGCATTCAGGACTTCGACGCACAGATCCAGGAAACGATCGGACGTCCGCAAAGCTATGACGTCACGCGCGATGCGGTCGACGGCCTGCGGGCGCGCGGCATCAACAGTCTGAACGCCGACATTCTTTACGGTCTACCCTATCAGACCGAGGCGAAGATCGCGGATTCGGTGCAGAAACTGCTGTCGCTGAACCCCGACCGCGTAGCGCTGTTCGGCTACGCCCATGTGCCGTGGATGGCGAAGCGGCAGGGCCTGATCCCAACCGACGCGCTGCCCGCACCGGAAGAGCGTCTTGCCCTGTTCAACACCGCCCGGCGGCTGTTCCTGTGGGACGGGTTCGAGGAAATCGGCATCGACCACTTCGCCCGCCCTGGCGACGGGCTGGAGGTCGCGTGGCGCGAGGGCTCGATGCGGCGCAATTTCCAAGGGTACACCGAAGACAGCTCGACCACGCTGATCGGGGTCGGCGCCTCGTCCATTTCACGCTACCCGCAGGGCTATGCGCAGAACGACCCGTCGACCTCGGGCTATCAGCGCCGCGTGCGCGACGGCGTGCTGGCGACCACGCGCGGACACGCCTTCACAAGCGAAGACCTTCTGCGGGGCCGGATCATTGAGATGCTGCTGTGCGACTTCCGCGCCGACGTGGATCAGGCGGCGGACGAAACCGGCGTGGATGCGGCGAAAGCGCGGAAGCTGACCGACGGACTGGCCGAGGCGTTCCCCGACATGCTGACGGTCGAGGACGGTCTGGTCGAGATCCTGCCACAGGGCCGCCCGCTGGCGCGGATGATCGCACGGCACTTCGACGCCTACGCGGCCCCGGCTTCGGGTCACAGCCACGCGGTTTGACGGCGGCCGATGCCTGAATAGAGAAAGCCGTGCGTCGGAATACGCGCGGCTTTCTCTTTTGTTCTGACCGCCCGTGTGCAGGCGACGCCTTTTCGCCTACCACCTGATCCCGTAGCGCACGGCATCGTAGATCCCGGCGTGGATGTTGCGCGAGGCCACCGCGTCGCCGATGCGGTACAGCAGGAACGCTCCGTCCGCATTCCGCTCGGGCAGAAGCTCTCCCTTGCCGGTCGCAAGCGCATCGTAGTCCACCGCGCCAAGGTTCCGCGACATCGGCTTCAGCGCGAAATACAACTCGTCCAGCGCCTCGGTGCCGTGCTCGACCACCACCTGATCGACGCGCCTCTCCTCTGTGTAGCCGGGCGCGTAGTCCGACCCCAGAACCGCCACCAGCTCGTTGCCCTCGCGCCGAAGCGCCATGACGCGGGTGTTGATCGTGACCCGCACGCCGGTCTTCTGAAACGCCGCCATGTATGGCGCGTGGTTCATGCCGCCGATCTCGGGGGCGAACTGGCGCTCGGGGCTGACGATCTCGACCGTGGCGCCGGTGGCGGCAATGATCTCGGCCGCGCTCATGCCGGGATGGCCGCCGTTGTCGTCGTAGACCAGAACGCGGCCCGCCGGCTTGGCTTCGCCTGACAGAACGTCCCAGCTTGAGACGGTCAGCGCGTCGCCCTGCATCTCGGGCGGCTGCGGCAACCCGCCGGTGGCGACGATCACCACGTCGGGCCGCTGGCCCAGCACATCCTCGGCCTCGGCGTACAGGTTATAGCGGATCTCGACACCCAGTCGGTCGAGTTCCTCGAGCCGCCAGTCGACGATCCCGATCATCTCGCGGCGGCGCGGATTGGCGGCCAGCAGGTTCACCTGCCCGCCCGCGCGGTCAGAGGCTTCGAACACGACGACTTCGTGCCCCCGCTCGGCGGCCACCCGCGCGGCCTCGAGCCCCGTTGGCCCGGCACCCACGACGACCACGCGCTTCGGCGTTTCCGCCTTCGGGATGTCATGCGGCAGGTCGGCCTCGCGCCCGGTTGCGGCGTTGTGGATGCACAGCGCGCCGCCGCCTTCGTAGATCCGGTCAAGGCAATAGGTCGCGCCGACACAGGGCCGGATGCGATCCTCGTGCCCCGCCGCCACCTTCCGCGCGATGTGCGGGTCGGCGATGTGGGCGCGGGTCATGCCCACCATGTCCAGCTTGCCCGATGCCACCGCGTGCCGCGCCGTCGCCACGTCCGAGATCTTCGAGGCGTGGAACATCGGGAAATCCGTAGCAGCGCGCACCTCACCCGCGAAATCAAGGTGCGGCGCGCTGGCCATGCCCTGTACCGGGATCACGTTCGTCAGTTCGGCGTCGGTGGCGATGCGGCCACGGATCAGGTTGATGAAGTCGAACTTGCCGCTGTCGGCGACACGACGCGCGATTTCGGCACCTTCCTCGCGCGTGACGCCCTTGTCGAACTGTTCGTCGGCGACCATCCGCAAGCCGACGATGAAATCCGGCCCCACCGCATCTCGCACGCCGTCGATGACCTGCCACATGAACCGCAGCCGGTTGTCCAGCGACCCGCCATAGTCGTCGTCGCGCCGGTTCTGATACGGCGACCAGAAGGCGTCGATCAGGTGGCCGTAGCTTTCGAACTCGATCCCGTCGAGGCCCGCCGCCTGCATCCGCTGGGCGGCGGTGGCATAGTCTGCCACGATCCGCTCGATGTCCCAGTCCTCCATCGCCTTCGGAAAGGCCCGGTGCGCCGGTTCGCGCAGCGCCGACGGCGCAACGACCGGCAGCCAGTCGCCCTTGTTCCAGCCGGTCCGCCAGCCAAGGTGGGTCAGCTGGATCATCACCGCGCAGCCTTCCTCGTGGCAGGCGTCCGTCAGCTCGGACAGCCACGGAACGATCTCGTCCTTCCACGCCAGCAGGTTGCCGAACGCCTCGGGGCTGTCGCGCGACACCACGGCGGAGCCCGCCGTCATCGTCAGCGCACAGCCGCCCTTGGCCTTTTCCTGATGGTAAAGGCGATAACGCTCGGTCGGCATCCCGTTCTCGGAATAGGCCGGCTCGTGCGCTGTCGACATGATGCGGTTCTTAAGCGTGAGGTGCTTCAGGCGGTAGGGCTGAAGCAACGGATCGTTGGACATGGCAGTACCTCCGGGCGCGACCCTAGCGGCCAAGCCCTTGCCGGTCAGGGCGAAAAACGTCATGTGAAGGTTCATCCGCGCATCATGGGAGGGACGCATGGATCTTATCGCACGGCTCAAGGACATCGTGGGCGACACGCAGGTGCTGACCGGCGCGGAAACCGCCCCGTATCGCGACGACTGGACCAAGAAGTTCCCGTCCGACCCGCTGGCCGTGGTGCGCCCCGCCAACACCGCCGAAGTCTCGGCCATCGTGAAGCTGGCAGGCGAAGCGGGCACGCCCGTGGTCCCCGCCAGCGGCCGCACCGGCCTGACCGGCGGCGCACAGGCGAACGGGCAGATCCTGCTGTCGGTCGAGCGGATGAACAAGATCCGCGAAATCCGGCCCGAAGCGCGCACCGCCATCGTCGAGGCGGGCGTGATCCTGAGCCAGTTGCACGACGCCTGCGAAGAAAAGAACCTTGTGTTCCCGCTGACGTTCGGCGCGAAAGGCTCGGCGATGATCGGCGGCGTGCTGTCGACGAACGCGGGCGGGTCGAACGTGGTGCGCTATGGCTCGACGCGCGGGCTGTGCCTTGGGCTGGAAGTCGTGTTGGCGGACGGCCGCGTGATGGACCTGATGAGCGAGCTGCACAAGGACAACTCTGGCTACGACCTGAAGGACCTGTTCATCGGGGCCGAGGGCACGCTGGGAATCATCACCGCCGCCGTGATGAAGCTGTCTCCCAAGCCCGCCGCCTATGCGACCGCCATGGTCGCGACGCCTTCGCTGCCGGACGCGCTGAAGCTGCTGAACCGCCTGCAGATCGCCACCGGCGGCGCGGTCGAGGCGTTCGAATACATGCCGCGCAGCTATATCGAGGGGCACCTCGCCTGCTTCCCGGACCAGCGCGAACCCTTCGATGCCCCGCATGACATCAACGTGATGGTCGAGGTCGGCGCGCTTGCGCCGCGCGATGCGACCCCGGGCGACGTCGGTTCGGTCCCGATCGTCGACTACCTCGAAGAGGTTTTGGCGGAACTGATGGAAGAGGGCGCCGTGCTGGACGCGGTCGTTGCCCGCAACGAAGCGCAGCGCCGCGAGATGTGGCAGCGCCGGGAGGAAGCCGCGCAGGTCACCACGGGCCGCCTGCCGCTGGTGAACTGCGACGTCGCGCTGCCGTTGGACAAGGTGCACGTGTTCCTTGACCGGATGGAACAGGTGCTGGCCGAACTGGACGCCGATGCCGAATGGATCTGCGTCTCGCATCTTGGCGATGGCAACGTTCACTACACCGCCTACCCCTCCAGCAAGGACCCGGCGCTGCAAGACGCGCTGGTCGAACGGGTCGAGGACGTGGTGCTGTCGCTTGGCGGCTCGTTCTCGGCGGAACACGGGATCGGGCAGTACAAGAAGCCCTCGATGGCGCGGCGGAAGAACCCCGTGGCGATCGACGTGATGCGTACCATCAAAACCGCGCTTGACCCTCAGAACCTGCTGAACCCCGGCAAGGTCTTGCCCGATTGAACGGGTACGCTAGGCTTGGGCCAGCAGAGGGCCCGCGCCGCAGCCTGCGGCGGCGGCCTTCCTGCCGGGAGGAAATCGGACGCCGATGGCGACACGGGACGAAATCGAGGAACTGATCGCGCGGGTCAAACTGCGGGATCGGCAGGCGTTCTCGACGCTGTATGCCGAGACTTCGGCGAAACTCTACGGTGTCTGCCTTCGTGTCTTGAAGAACAGGGCGGAAGCCGACGAGGCGTTGCAAGACGTTTACGTGCGGATCTGGAAAAAGGCGGATGCGTATTCCGCCAACGGCTATTCCCCGATGACGTGGCTGATCACGATGGCGCGCAATATCGCCATCGACAAGCTGCGGGCGCGCAAGGCGCCGTCTTCGGGCATCGAGGAAGCCGCGGACCTCGCCTCGCCGGGGCTGACGCCCGAGGGGGAAGTGATCGCCGCATCCGAACGGCAGCGAATCATGGACTGCCTCGAGGAACTGGAAGCGGACCGGGCAGGCGCCGTACGCGGCGCCTACCTTGACGGGGACAGCTACAAGGATCTGGCGGAACGCTACGGCGTCCCGCTGAACACGATGCGCACATGGCTGCGTCGCAGCCTGCTGAGCCTAAGGGATTGCCTGACGCGATGACCGCTGCGACGGACCATAACGACGACGATGTCGCCCTTGCCGGCGAATACGTCCTTGGTCTGCTGCCCGCCGATGACCTGCGCGGGTTCGAACTTCGCCTGCGGGATTCCTCTGACATGCGCCGGCTTGTCGTCGAGTGGGACGAGTATTTCATCCCGCTGGCGGCGGAAATCCCCGAGGTCGCGCCGCCCCCCGCCATTCAGGCGCGGGTGGAACGCCGCCTGTTCGGCGCGCCGCGCCGCCGCTGGCCGCTGCCGTGGCAGGGCACTCTGGCCGGTGGGATCATTGCGGCGGCGCTGATCGTCGGGCTGATGTTCCTGACCCCGCCCGACCAGCCGGACGCCCTCGCCACCCACACGGCGCAGATCGCCGCCGAGGACCGGTCGCTGCTGATCGCGGCGACGCTTGACGACGACACCGGCGAGATCCGCCTGCACCGCACCGAAGGTGCCGCCCGCGCGGGCCGGTCGCTGGAACTCTGGCTGATCCCGGAAGGCGCCGACGGCCCGATCTCGCTTGGCCTTCTGGGCGATGACGAGGTCACCGTGCTGACGCTGGCCCCCGAACAGCGCGCCGCGCTTCAGGGCGCGGTACTGGCGGTGTCCGACGAACCCGAAGGCGGCTCGCCGACCGGCGCGCCCACAGGCGAAGTGCTGGCGGTCGGGGAAATCTCGCCCGCGGCCTAAAGGCTCCACGCCTCCGGCTGCACCGCATAGCCGATGTACAGCGGGTGCTTCGGATGCCCATGCTTCGAGAGCCCCAGATGGAACAGCGGCAGCCCCGTTTCCCGCAGCAGGCGTTCCACCTGCGGCCCGCGATCCAGATGCGCGCCATGCGTTCCCCACGCACAGACGATCTGGTCGGCCCAGGGCGCGCTGTCGGCGATGGCCGCGTCGTTCTCCGGCCCGACCGGATCGACAGCCGCGCGCATCACCTTCGGATCGGTGGCGCGATACGCGAAGATATTTGTGACCCTGAACGCTCCGAACCCCAGCGCCCGCGCCCGGCGCTCGCAGCGCTCGACGGTCGGATCGTTCTGCACCTCGGTCGCGGTGGACGGGTTCAGCATCACGAACAGCGCCTTGCGGCCTGCCGGCTCCCACGTGCGGGTCAGAAGATAGCGATACTGCTCGCAGTCGGAATAGACGGCGGTGGACTGCGCGTCGCCCTTCTGGAAATCTCGGCTGATCACTGGTTGAACACCCGGCTCGGGTGCAACTCGCCCGCGCGGTAGGTGCCTACGGCCACCGCGCGCCCGTCATAGGACGCCCAGGCTTCGTCGCCGTATTCCGCGTCGGACGTCAGCACCATGCCCGGGTTGCCGTTCTTCAGCTTCGCCGCGCCCTCGGCCGTCGCCCGCAGTTCCGGCAGGTCGGCCAGACCTTCCTCCAGCGGCCGCAGATACTGATCAAGCTCCTCGGATTTCGCCAGTTCGTCCAGCAGCGCCAGCGACACGCCGTCTTCGGCCTCGAACGGACCGGACCAGACGCGGCGCAACGACACGACGTGCCCGTTACAGCCCAGCGCCGCACCCAGATCGCGCGCGATGGACCGGACATAGCCGCCCTTGCCGCAGACCATCTCCAGCTCGACGTGGTCGGCATCGGGGCGCGCGACAAGGTTCAGTTCCTCGACAAACAGCGGCCGCGCGGCCAGTTCCATCTCTTCGCCGTCGCGGGCCCGCTTGTAGGCGCGCTCGCCGTCGATCTTCACCGCCGAGAATTGTGGCGGGACCTGCATGATGTCGCCGGTGAACTGCCCCAGCGCGGCGCGGATCTCGTCGTCCGAGGGGCGCGCGTCGCTTTCGGCGATCACCTCGCCCTCGGCATCGTCGGTGTTGGTCGCCTGCCCGAGCCGGACAACGAAGCTGTAGGCCTTCATCGCATCGGTGATGTAGGGCACGGTCTTCGTCGCCTCGCCCAAAGCCACCGCCAGCACGCCGGTCGCCTCGGGGTCCAGCGTCCCGGCGTGTCCCGCCTTCTTCGCGTCGAACGCCCAGCGCACCTTGTTGACCACCGAGGTCGAGGTGATGCCGGCGGGCTTGTCCACCACCAGCCACCCGGAAATGTCGCGGCCCTTGCGTCTGCGTCCCATCACCGTCTCCGTTGAAAACCGAACGCGCGGGCTAGCCCGGCGCGGGCGTCAAGTCAACCTGCCGGCACCACCGTGCCCAGCACCGGCCCCATCGGCCGCCCGCCGTCGATCCGGTCCAACTGCGGCGCGTACAGGCGCGAGACATTGCCGTCGAGATACAGGGCGTTCGGCGTTCCGGCCATGTCGCGGAAAAACCGCGCGAACAGGTGAAAGTTCACCGGCTCGTCAGAGATCGCCAGCACCAGTTCGCGGCCGCCGGGCCGAACGCCCACGCCGTTGCGGACATAGGTGCTGTTGCTGGACGCGAAGAACCGCGGGTGCAGTTTGCCGTCGATCACCAGCATCGGCCCCGACTGGGTGGCGAAGCGGCAGGCGGGCGGGTTGGCGGCGAAAGCGCGGCTTTCGACGACCAGCGCCCCGTCGTCCTGAAGGCAGAACACCCCGTTGGGCAGCATGCCGAAGTTGCCGGGTCCCTTCGAGGTGACGATCGGCGACAGTTCCACCCCGTCCTCGACATACAGGCCCACCGGCGCGCGGTCCTGATGGTACATGCCCGCGTTCATCGCGACGCCCAGCCGCTCGCCCTTCGGCGCCAGCGACTCGTCGATCCGGGCGAAGGTGCCATAAGGCGCGGCCTCGGCATCGTTCAGCCACAGCCGCATCTCTTCGGCGGCAAGGTCCACGGTGCACCATGTAAAGCGCGCGCCGTCGAAACTGTCGCTGTGGCAGGCGCCCGCGTGGACGGCGGCCGGTGCCGCGGCCAGCCCGAGAAGAAACGCCAGCAGGCGCATCGGCTCAGTCCTCGTCGAGATCGCGGCGCACGTCGTCGCGGTTCAGCAGCTGCCGCGTCTCGTCCATCCGGTCGAAGCTTTCGTCGATCACGAAACGCAGCTCGGGGGAATACTTCAGGGTCAGACCCTTGTTCACCGCGCGGCGCAGCTCGTGCCGGTTCCGCCGCAGCGCCGCCAGCGCCTCGTCCCGGTTGCCGCCGCCCAGCGGCATGACATAGGCCGTGGCGACCTTCAGGTCC